>NZ_CP150227.1:2800645-4200968 GCF_037971845.1 Paenibacillus sp. FSL R5-0766 | reverse complement strand
CGTCCAACCAGTGGTAGAGTGGTATCTCCAATCACAGGTGTTGTTCAAACCGTATATCGTACCAAACACGCCATTGGTCTTGTAAGCGATGATGGTGTAGAGATGCTGATCCATATTGGACAGGATACGGTCAAGCTGAAAGGTCAACATTTTACAACCCATGTGAAAGATGGAGACCGTGTTAACGCAGGTGACCTGATTGTTGAGTTTGATCTGCAAGCCATTAAGGATGCAGGGTATGAGACGGTTACACCGATCATTGTTACTAATACTTCAAATTATCTGGACGTTGTAGGAACGAAAGATGCATCCGTTCATGAGAAAGATAAATTGATCACGGTATTAAGCTAATTGAAATTACAGATTGTTTAGGAGGAGCTCCTCTATGAATGAAAAGTTTACAGCCTTCCCGGAGAATTTTCTCTGGGGAGGAGCAACCGCAGCGAATCAATTGGAAGGTGCTTATCTGGAAGGTGGCAAAGGTTTAACAACGGTAGATCTGATTCCGATTGGTGCCAATCGATGGAATATCGCTCTGGGTAATCTGGATTCGTATGAGCCCAAAATAGGGGAATTCTATCCTTCACATGAAGCCATTGACTTCTATCATCGATATAAGGAAGATATTGCGTTATTTGCAGAAATGGGATTTAAGTGCCTCAGGCTTTCCGTAGCCTGGGCACGGATTTTCCCTAATGGTGATGAAGCGGAGCCAAACGAAGCAGGCTTGCAATTTTATGATGATGTCTTTGATGAGTTATTAAAATACAACATTGAACCTGTCGTGACGATCTGCCATTTCGATGTACCTGTACATCTGGTCGAGACTTACGGCGGCTGGAAGAATCGTAAGATGATTGGTTTCTTTGAGAAATATGCGACGACTTTATTCAATCGATACAAGAATAAAGTGAAATACTGGATGACGTTTAACGAGATCAACATGTTGCTGCATCTTCCGTATATTGGAGCGGGTATAGTTCTACAGGATGGTGAAAACAAAGATCAGGTTCTGTATCAGGCAGCACATCATGAATTGGTAGCGAGTGCACTTGCTGTTAAGGCTTGTCATGAGATCATTCCGGATGCACAGATTGGGTGTATGTTAGCCGCTGGAATGGTGTATCCATACAGCTCTAATCCGGATGATGTATGGAAAGCCATGGAGAAAGATCGCGAATCATTCTTCTTCATCGACGTTCAGTCGAAGGGAGCATATCCGGGTTATACAAAAAGATTTTTCAGAGAAAATGACATTTGGATTGACATGCAACCCGAAGACGCAGAGATCTTGATGCAGAACACGGTCGATTATATCGGTTTTAGCTATTACGCAAGCCGATGCACCAGTACAGACCCTGAGATTTTGAAAGATTCGACAGAAGGCAATGTATTTGGTTCGGTGAAGAACCCTTATCTGCAAGCTTCCGAGTGGGGGTGGACCATTGATCCTAAGGGGCTTCGGATTACGCTTAATCAACTGCATGACCGCTATGGCAAACCTTTGTTTATCGTAGAAAATGGACTTGGAGCAACCGATGTGTTGTTAGACAATGACTCCGTAGAAGATGACTATCGCATCGAATATTTGAATAGTCATTTTGCCGAGATGGCTGAAGCGATTCAAGACGGTGTAGAGCTCATAGGTTACACAAGCTGGGGACCGATTGACCTCGTCAGTGCGGGTACCGGAGAGATGAAGAAACGTTATGGCTATATCTATGTAGATAGAAATAATGATGGTACGGGCACACTTCGCAGAGTGAAAAAGAAGAGTTTTCACTGGTATAAAGATGTCATTGCGAGTAATGGCGCCCAATATTTCTGATACAAGGTGTCCGGCTCTATAGAATAAACAAAGAGCAGTCTCGTTATTACGGGATTGCTCTTTGTTTATGAGGGGATGAATTTGACCCTTGATGTGGCTTTCAGATATAATAAAGAAATGAAGAGAATCTTGTCACTTAAGAAAGGGGAGCATCCACTCATGAAGAAAAAATCACTTGCGTTTATATCTTCGGGATATGGATACTCCACTGCTGTCTTTTTCTAGAATCTATTCCAAGGGTGAAGTCTGCCCAAAATCGGAAGAAAACTAGGAAATAACGCAGAAAAATCTTAAGAATGATGAGGTAATCCAGATGAATATTGACAAAATTACTAGAACAAATCCAGAAAATATGCCAGCTCCTGTAGGTCAGTATACGCATATTACAAGAATCCCGAGAAATGCAGAGTTATTTGTGACTTCGGGTCAAATTGGAGCAGATCGTGATGGACTCTTTCCAGAGAGTCTGAATGAGCAAGTCACTAATACATTTAATAATATTAAAACAGTGCTCGAATCTGAGCGTTTAGATGCTGAACATATTATCAAAGTGAACGTCTGGGCAACCGAGAAAATCGATTGGGATTTCTTATACGCCGAGTGGGGACAATTATTTAGTACGGATTATCCTGCAATGACGATTGGATATATTACGGCGTTAGGTCTACCAGAGATTAAAATTGAAATAGAGCTTTGGGCAGCAAAAGTGTAACATCGAATACGTTTTAACCAAGCGAAGGAGCATCTCACTTACAGATGCCCCTTCGTTTTTTAATTTGTGAAAAATGGAAACGATATGCTTGTGTGCAATCATGAGCGATAGTAGGTGTATTATGGCACCTGCAAGCTCTGGTAAGCATTCAGTCGACCATATGTCCAGTAGATCCCGGAGCCTGATACCGGATCAGAAGCGAAACACAGTGCATCCCGAATCTGGGCATTTGTTTTCCCTTGTGCAGCGAGAAGTGCAGCCACTCCAGCCACATGAGGGGCAGCCATGGACGTCCCGCTAAGGTAGGCATAGGAACCTCCCAGGTATGTGGATAGAATGGTATCACCCGGTGCAGCCATATCGACCCAGGAACCATAGTTGGAGAAATTGGATTTGAGATCGGAGGGATTGGTTGAAGCGATGGCAATCACATTGGGATACGATGCGGGTACGATTGGGAATGAAGTGTTGTCGTTACCGGCTGCAGCAATAATCACAGCTCCTCGATCCCAAGCATACTGTACGGCAGCTTGAAGGAAAGCATTTCCCATCGGCCCACCAAGGCTCAGGTTAACAACCTGTACACCGTTATTGGCAGCAAAGACAAGCCCGTTACCGACATTACCTATCGTTCCTTGCCCGTTGTTATCCAGTACCCGGAGCGGAACGAGGGATGCGAGTGGTGCAGCGCCTGCGATGCCCACACCATTGTTGGTAACGGAGGCAGCGATCCCGGCTACATGGGTGCCATGGCCGTTCCCGTCCTCAGGAATGTTATCATAATCAACATAATCATAACCGGGGAGGAGCTTGGAGGCCAATTCTGGATGGTTCAACTGTACACCGGTATCAATAATGGCGATTTTGACAGAGCTGTTACTCTGAGTAATATCCCATGCAGCGGGTGCATTGATTTTGGACAGGTTATACTGATAAGGAAAGAAAGGGTCATTGGGAGTGAAGGATGCCTCAACGAGGTAATTCGGCTCTGCATGTTCAATAAGCTCATGATCTTTGTAATGTTTCAGCATCCGGTGCATTTTTTTGCGGGATTCCACACGGTACCATCCTAAATCTTCATAGGTCTCAGCGACCTTACATCTCCCTTTTTTGTGAAGGGTGTGCATCTCATCATCTGTTGTACCTTCCTTGAATTTGACTAAGAGCTGCTTGGGAGCATGAGGGTGAAACTTGCTCTCGGCACGTTGGTCCAGATAACGATACACGAACACTATTATTGCTAGCAAAATGAAACCAAAAACACCTAACCATAACCACATGAGTATTTCTCCCTCCAATAAGGATTGTGACACGCCTTATCGTATGCGAACTCTATCAGACTGCGTGGGCACTTTTTCAATTTGGTTAGTAGTGTAGATAGGTTGATAGGAAGGAGTAAGTTCGGTAAGATGAGATGAAGAGAGCCGATCTTGGCATGAACAAGCTTTAAAGAAGGGCCAAGAAGCAGCTCCTAATACAGAGGATAAGGAATGTGGATTTGTTGACACAACTTCAGGGTATACCGACAGTCACACCAGTTCAGTCACACCAGATTCATGATGCCATTGATTTTGCCATGCGTGTACGCAGAGAAGTGTTTCCGATGATGGATCATACGAAATTGCCTGTAGACTTCGAGCAGTTCAGAGAACATTATCTGGACTCCGATGGTTCGATCTTTCTTGTTGCAATGATGGGGGATGCGGGCATCGTCGGTTCTATTGGAATATTACCATATGATGGACGTATTGAAGCTGTGGATGGTCGATATGAAGCCCAGTCTGCTGCCGAAATAGTAAAATGTTATGTAGATCCCACGTATCGCAGATACGGCATTGGTTCGATGATGTTAAAGGAACTGGAGAAAGTGGTAAAGGATATGCACTATACGACACTGTATTTGCATACACATCGCTTCTTGCCAGGGGCCGTAGATTTCTGGAAACGCCAAGGGTTTACGGTTATTACTGAGCAGGATGATGACTGGCAAACCGTACATATGGACAAGTTGGCTTGTAAGTGACCTTTGGAATTTATTGAAGGAAATGCCTGTCGGTACTCGCTCGGTTAGACATAGACAACATACATAATGGGGGCTAGGCAGATGAACGAAACGAAGCGAAAGATTGTTTTTATTGATATTGATGGCACATTGGTTGACGATGATGGAAACATTCCGTTGTCAGCACAGAAGGCTTGTAAACAGGCGAGAGAGAACGGACATCTGCTCTATTTATGTACAGGCCGATCCAAAGCAGAAATTTATGATTCCATCTGGGATGTCGGATTCGATGGTCTGATTGGTGCAGGTGGGGGTTATGTGGAGTTTGGCAAGGACGTGTTATATCACAAAAGGGTAACAGCGGAAGATGTTCGACATATGGTCGATTTTTTCAATGAAAACGGCATTGACTTCTACCTTGAATCCAATTCGGCATTGTATGCGAGTAACAATCTTCAACCTCACCTGGAAAGCCGTATCTATGGCGATGTGGAGAATGACCCTGTAGCCAGAGAGAAGAAGGAGCTGAAACCGCACCCGTTTATTGCCGGATTAACGTATGGAGAGGCGGACCTGTACAAGGATGATGTGAACAAAGTATGTTTCTTGGAGAGCTCAGTCATCCCGTTTGAGCGGATCAAGCAAGAGTTTGAAGGAAAATTCGAAGTCATTCAGTGCACCGTGCCGATCTTTGGTGAAGGAAGTGGTGAGCTAATGATTCCTGGCATTCACAAAGCCATTGCGATCGCTGATCTTCTGGAGCATCTGGGCATGTCCCAAGAAGATACATTCGCCATCGGTGATGGCATGAATGATGCCGAGATGTTGGAATTTTGTAACATCGGAATTGCCATGGGTAATGCGAAGCCAGGTCTGAAAGCCATTGCAGATGATATTACTGGAACAGTCGAGGAAGATGGATTGTATCATAGTTTTGTGAAGTATGGATTGATTGAGGGGTAAGTAAAACTATACATGGGTTATATAAAGTGAAATGAAACAGGCAACTCCCGGATAGGGAATTGCCTGTTTGGCATGTGTTTATTTCATAACATATAAGTAGAGAGAGTTTTTTGATTTTTTCAACAAATCCTCTCTTCTAACCGATATATAATAAGTACATCTATGTAATCAGAAAGTGAAAGGAGTGCAGAACATGGATATTGCAGCATTATCAATGGCGATGAGCCAAGCTTCAGTAGTGCAATCAGCAAGTTTGCAAGTGATGTCGATTACAAAAGACATGGCACAACAGCAAGGCCAGCAGATGGCGGAAATGTTGAAGTCAATGCCTGCTCCTCACCCCAATCTGGGGAGAAGTCTCGATCTTTCGGTTTAGTTGAAATTACAGCATGTGTTCTTATGTAACACCCATTGCAGCAAGCAAAACCCAAACAGCTCCAATTCAAATGAATTGAAGCCGTTTGGGTTGTTTTATTTTAAATACTCATTCCGAAATTACGATCTTTTTATTACGATCTTCTCAGCGAAACTTTGACAAACTTGGCAATCTGCCTTCAAAGGGCAGTGTATTCTTCAAGGTCCATAACTCATCGTAACTGGAAATCTGAAGATCGGCTTTGGACAAGTCCTGATTGCCTGATCCCGGATTACGGTATCCGATGCAGCGCATGCCTGCACTTTTGGCAGCCTGAACACCATTGCGCGAGTCCTCGATCACCAGACAATTCGAAGGGGACGCACCGATCATCTCAGCAGTGGTCAGGAAAATATCCGGTGCTGGCTTGCCACTCGCGACTTCCTCTCCGGTCATCCGTACCTCAAAGTATCGCCCAAGTCCGGTTTTGTCCATGATCAGATCGATCAGTGCACGTGGAGAGGAAGAAGCAACTGCTATGGGTATATGTTGCTCATGCAGCCAACTTAACCAGCGTTCCACGGAAGGCATCGCCGTCAGATTCGGATGGGCAAGCATCGTTTGCATCACATTATGCTGATGATAAGCAAATATTTCTTCCAGCGTAGCTGTCAGCTGATGTTTGTCCAGTACTTGCTGCCACATGGATTCCAGCGTAACTCCAACATAGGTATGATGTTCTTCATCAGTCACTCTTGCTCCAAAATGGGCAAAAGAGCTGCGCTCAATCTCGAAATAAATCGGTTCGCTGTCAATCAGTACACCATCCATGTCAAAAATGACCGCTTGAATGATGTCATCATTGGGTGCTCCCAGTCCGTTAGATTCTTTGTTTGCTGCCATGTTGTATTCCTCCTCCAGAATTGTGTATACATATATCTCTAATGTAGTCCATTCATGGTTAACGTTCCACTTTAGAAACTGGAACCGCTGGATTGCAGCACAACTTTAATGGCATGTGAAGAGGATTGAAGTGTGCGTCCTTGAATATCGCAGCCAAGTGTGCGGAATGCCTCTTCGTAATCCTCCAACGGGAAAGAGTGGGTGATGATTTTTTTTGCCGGAATAATCCCTTGTTCAATCATATAATGTGCGGTAGCAAATGTCCCCAGAGAATCGATGGAACCAATAATTTTCAGACTGCGGTCAACCACTTCCTTGGGATTGAATGATGTGTCTCCATCTCTCAGACCAACCAGCATCAAATAACCGCCACTGGCGAGCTGGGAAAGTACTTGTGTACCAACTACGCCCGTTGTATCAACAATCATATCGACCTGTTGGTTTTCGGGTGACAGTGACTCTATTGCATTTTCGAAGGATGAATGAACCTCCCAACGGTCTGGTGCAATGGAACCGGCAATGGCTAAGCGTTCTTCGGAGATGTCGACCAGACAGCCGGTAACCCCTTTAGAGGCGAGCGCGTAGCTGTACAGAATGCCAATCGGGCCTGCACCTAGGATGATTGTTCTGAAATTCGGCAGTAGATGAATCTGATTAATCCCCGTCAGCATACAGCTGAGCGGTTCCGTCAAAGTTGCTTCTTCATAGCTCACATGGTCCTTCAATTTGTACAAAAAACGATCCTCGGTCACATAATAATCTGTAAATGTTCCGTCAGCACTCACACCTGTCTCGGTAACAGACTTGTGTGTGCAATGATTTTGTCTGCCTGTTCTGCACATGTCACATTGTCCGCAATAGTAGGTAGGGTCGATCACAACACGGTCGCCCGCTTGTAATGTCGTTACCGCAGAGCCAACATCAATGACTTCCCCGGCAGACTCATGACCGAGAATGACAGAAGGAACCGCATGATATTTGCCGCTGACAATACCGAGATCGGTACCACATACGCCGGTTGCTCGAATACGAACCAATACCTGATTATCTCTTGTAATTTCCGGAAAAGGCCGTTCCTCAAGCGCCACATCCCAAGCCGATTTGTATACCAATGCAAGCATGATATAACCTCCTTATAATTATATAAAATATAAATATAGCGATTCATCTTAAAACAGTTTCAGACAAGATACGAAAGTAGTGAAGGGGACGAAATCGATTCTGGAGAAGCGAAGCGTTCGCCTTTATCAATGGATTTTTCCCTTGGCAAAGGGAAATCAAGAAAATCCGTGGATAACAGCGATCATAAGAACGATTCGTAACCGAAACGACCACTTCGAACAGTTGCATTGAAATGTTTTAATTAACGCTGGCAAGCACTGAATCCAGCCGCTCTACAATCTCTACCAGTTCGTCTTCGGTTGTGGTAAGGGAAGGCCGGACCTTAACAACGTTGCCGAAACCATATCTTGAACTTCTCAAGATCAGATGTTCATCTGTAAAAGCGCGGTCAACAATGGCATTGGTTTTGAGCGTATCCGGTTCATTACCGTCACCTATAATCTCGAGCCCCCACATTAACCCGACACCACGAGCTTCACCGATACTTGGGTATTTCATAGCCAATTCATGCAGCAATTCACCCAAAATTTCACCTTTGCGTTTCACTGCATCCAGGAAGCCGGGTTCGGATACCACTTCCAATGTGGATTTGGCAGCGGTTACGGAGATCAGATTGCTTCCTGAGGTGAAGGAGTGTTCGTGCTTTTCGAGCACGTTCAGCCGGGATTGCATTAATACCGCAGCAACAGGTACGCCGATCCCGCCAAGACCTTTCGCAAGGGTAATCATGTCAGGCTGGATATCAAACAGTTCGCTGGCAAACATGGTTCCGGTACGACCGATTCCTGTCTGCACTTCGTCGGCAATAAGAATAATATTGTACTCATCACACAGTTTACGCAGACGTTTGAAATATCCGGCAGGAGGAATGATATTGCCGCCATTCCCGAGAATGGGCTCGATGATCATGCAGGCGACTGAGCCGGAACTTGCATATTCTATCGCATCAGATATAGCTTCAACGCATTGATAGGCGCAGTCTCCATTTGAGGATTTGAATGGGCAACGATAACAGTATGGGGCAGGTACATGGACCGCGTTAGCCACAGCCGAATTGGGGAAGCGTTTCCGCCGGAAGGCATTCCCTGAAATCCCGGTGGCAAATTGGGTCTGCCCATGATGGGATAGATACAGGCTGATGATGTCTGTCGATTCGGTATACTTCTGTGCAATTTTGGTTGCACATTCGTTGGCAGTTGAACCCGTGATATCCCGCATCCATCCGGCATTAATGTCGTTTGGAGCATATTCGATTAAGTGATCAAGTACTTCATTTACGTACGGTTCAGTGAAGGAGGAAGACATATGCGTCAGATTGCCGACTTGTTCCTGAATTTTGCTGACTACATGTGGGTGATTATAGCCCAGTGACAGATTGAATGTTCCCGACACGCCGTCCAGGTATTCAATACCTGAATCGTCAATCAACTTAATCCCTTTTCCGGCTATGAAGCGGTTGTTGGTTAAAGTTTGCATACGATTTCCTCCAATTGTAATGGTGTACTAGCTCGAACGAAGCTCAAAAAATCCCGGATGATGCGGGCATCACCTCCCTTAAGAAACGATGTTTACATTTCCTTGCTATGTTGTGCGAGAGCAGCACGTACTGCATTATTTTTTACAGTCCATAGATGAGAGACCATCAAAGTAACAAGCAAGATCAGACAGAATCCGGCCAAAATCCAGATCGTATTCACGACAGGCCCTGTACTCATACTCCATCCAGTCACATACTGCAAGATGGCACCTCCAATCCCCCCCGATGCGATCAGGATACTGGTTGTCCGCTCGGTCATGCCGGGAATCAGAACATTTGCATAGACCAGTGCGATACAGAACAGCCCTGACATGAACAGACCGGTTCCGAAGATGAGCACATACGTTGCCCACTGTCCAGTTACAAATACCATAGCGACCGTAAACAAAAGCGTGCCAACCGTACTCCAGATCAGGAAAGGCATATAGTTGACGGCTTCCGCTATTTTCCCGGAGAAAAGACGACCGATGATCATCGCAATCCACAGGATGGAGACACTCAGCGATGCAACAGATTCCTGAAGGTGCAGTCGTTCTACGAGAATGGAGGGCAGGAAGTTCATCAATCCCAGTTCCAATCCCATGTAGATGAAAAAGAAGATGACGAAGATTGTCAGCAGACCCAGATGTTTTCTCGAATATTGGGCTTTACCTGCTGCATGTGCCACTGTATTCTCGCCAGCCTGTTCCAGATACAGTGCGGCTGGCCGGGGCATTGTGATCCACAGCAGCATGAGAATCAGTGACAACACGGCGACCGTATAAAAAGTAAGATGCCACAGCTCCATCCAGATGAATAAAGCAGCAACAGCCGGGATGAGAAGTGCTCCAAGAGCAAAGAAGACATCCAGCTTGGACATGGCGACCGCCTTCTGATTCTCAGTGAATTCGATCGTGAAAGCACCTACAGAGGGTTCGATGATACCTGAACCGAAACCTACGATAATCGTTAGAAGAAGAACTACAGACCAGGATGGCAGAAAACCGAGTAATATATAGGCGGCTACAATACAGATCAGTGCAAGGGTCAACATCGCTTTTCTTCCGATACGGGCTGTCAGGGCAGGAGCTGCGATTACACCGACAAGAAATCCAAGAAACTGCAGAAATAACAAAAATCCGCCATCACTGTAACCGCGCTCATAATGTGACAATAAAACAGGAAGAAGTGCACCGAGCACAACGCTGGTTATGCCGATTAACAGATAAAAACCGCAGCTTAGAGCGAATATTCTTTTCAAAAGCCCGCCTCCTAGTTGGATAAAAATTTTATATTATGTAATTAATGTTTATTTCATATATAACTTATACCATAAATGCACAAATGTACATGCTTTTTGTTGTAAAATAATGTTAAATTTTGATGAAGAGAAATATTTCTCGTGCTAAGTTTCATCTAAAACGATTTCGTGTCGAAAGGATAAATATGATCCAATTCATATGACCGTTTAACAGGGTTTGGCATCTGTATTGATCGAGAATAGTAAAACGTGCATATATAAAAACAGTTCCCTGTCTGAGTAGACGGGAAACGTTCTGATAGCCTTTTTATATGATGATACCTGACCTCAACGTATTAACATTAAGCAGTCTGTACAAAGAAAATTCCATCGAATGGTGCGTGAGCAGATGCGGGACCCTTTCGCAAAAATAAATAACCATTTGCATCGGGAAGACCCAATATATCCCGATAAGGCTCAGGAAAATCTCCGGAATATATTTGACACACCAGTTGATGTTCCTCTAGCAAATGGTCAATTCCTTTCACACCGTTTGGTAAAGTGGGAGAGAAAAATGAAAATGCAGGGAACGCCTCATCGTCTAACTCCGTTTCAATCAAACGTACGCCGCTTAACGGAATGGGTGGAACGGGACATACGGAAGTAAGTGGATGCGAAGATACCGAGACATAAGTGCTTCCGGCAAGAATATTCTCGTTCCATTCCAGCTCATCTCCCGTATAGATTACCTGATCCAGAAAATATTCGGAGACGGAGTAGGTCGAGAAGACCGAGATATATTTATCTTGTGGTAAAGATGGGATATGGACCTGCTGTGAAAGTGTATTACAATTGATGGAGAACAGATGCAATAAAGGCTGACCATCAGGGTTGAGTGGCCAGTCGGAAACGTATGCAGTTTCTCCACCAATCCACATGCCAGAGTCTTGGTTGGGATCATCGGGGTCAACTGTAAATCGAGTAACTTTGTACATGAGAAACTCCTTCCAGAGTGTATTTGGGCTTTCCTATGTAACGGTGTATATGTTTTTATATAACCATTCATTGCTTCGTTTCAGTATAAATGAGATGATGTGGAATGAAAATCAGTACAAGGTACTAACTCATTGCACGATGCGAATGAACGTACCAGCACTCTAAGAACCAGTGGCAATACTATAGATGAGAAGTGGTGACATATGCTAATTAACAAATACATAAGTGAAACGGGATTCTGCTCCCGCAGGGAAACGAACCGTTTAATTGCAGCTGGGCGCATAACGATCAATGGCAGGGTATGTGAAAAAGGGGCGGAAATTGAAACTCACGATGTGGTACTCATTGATGGGAAGCAGATCCCTCGTAATGACAGCGAACCTGTCTACATTGCTTTGAACAAACCCATCGGTATTGTCTGCACAGCAGCAGAACATGTGAAGGGGAACATCATTCAATATATGAATTATCCTTCTCGCATATTTGCGATAGGCAGGCTGGATAAGGCATCTGAGGGGTTGATTTTGCTTACGAATGACGGAGGCATTGTGAACAAGATGATGCGTTCGGAGCATAATCATGATAAAGAATATGTAGTGACTGTAGACAAACCCATAACTGACGAATTCGTAAAGTCCATGTCGGATGGCGTTGAAATTCTGGACGTGGTGACCAAGCCCTGCGAAGTGTATAAGCAAAGTGACAATGTATTTCGTATTATTCTGACACAGGGTCTCAATCTGCAGATCCGGAGAATGTGCAAAGCCTTGGGGTACCGAGTCCTCAAGCTGGAGCGCGTGCGAATTATGAATATTACGCTGGATCAACTGGAGCGGGGGCAATGGCGTCATCTGCAGCAAGAGGAACTGGATATTCTGCTGTCTCAATTAAATGAGATAAAATGAGTTTTGCTGCATGTCAACGCAACGGTGTTCAGTCACAATGAACGTTTATATCAGTGAAAAATGAAGCAAACACTAACCCCTATGCGGATTAGTGTTTTTGTTGTTAAGTTTGTGTCCTTTTCGTTCTGAAATGTAAGAGCCAAATAGGGTTAAGAACGCACCGATTACAATCACCCAGGTTATCTGCTCTTGAAGAATCAGTGCAGATGACACAACAGTAATGACCGGCACAAGATAGATATATATACTCGTTTGGATAGCTCCGAGAAGATTCACGGCCCGGTTCCAGGTCACGAAACACAATGCGGAGGCACCAAGACCGAGGTATAGAAAATTGGAAAGATTGGTCACACTCGTGAAGCGTCCAAGTTCCAAGTGGAATTCAAACAGGAAAAGAGCTGGCAGCATGAAGATCAGGCCATAGAAGAATACCTTGCGGGTCGCACCAATGGTGTGATAACGAAGCTGGCCAATTTTCCGCATTAACACAGAGTAGATCGCCCATACCGCAGGTGCTATGAAAGCAAGCAGATCACCTATCGGATTCAGTTGCAGAATGAAACTGCCTTTCAGTGCGATGAGTAGGATGCCGCTCAAGGCAATCCCGAATCCGATCATGAAGCGGCGAGTTAACTTCTCACCATCTAAGAAGAAGTGTGCGAGCACGGCAGTGAAGAACGGGGCAATGGAGACAATAACACCCACGTTGGAAGCTGTTGTGTACACCAGAGCAATATTTTCAATAAGAAAATATAACGTCACCCCACATAGTCCTGCTCCGATAAATAACCATTCTTCTCTGAATGAGGCGATCCGTAGTGAGCGTGGATAGATCAATAACAGTACCAAATACCCGATCAGGAAACGGAAAAATAGAATCTCCACAGGAGTGAAATCAGTCAACAGAACCTTCGTCGAGACAAATGTAGTTCCCCAGATCAGTATAGTAAACAAAGCGAGTAAATGTCCGGTAGAGGCTTTAGTGTTTTGATGACCAAGATGACTTGTCATACGATGTTAGTGGTGGTACGTTTCAACTCCGAATCATGATTGAAGATACGTCTATATTGCTTGGGTGTCAGGCCAATCAGTTTTTTGAAAAAATTTGTGAAATGGCTCTGGTCACTGAATCCTGTCTGTGCAGCTACTTCAATCGGAAGCAGACCTTGTTCCAGCAGACGTTTGGCTTGATTAATGCGAATCGTCTCTAGATAACGGTAAGGTGATATCCCTTTCTGGCGGGTGAATAAACGCAGCAGGTGGTATTTGCTCATCTCCGTCAAATCGGTTAAATCGTTCAGCGAGATGCTCTCCATGTAATGAGCTTCTATGTAATCACATATGCGTCGGATCTCTGTGGTCACATCCTGTGTGGAAACAGTTGGTTCAGCATCCGAATAATCTCGCAGCAATTGATCCAGTAGTAAGAGTAACAATTCTTCTTTGCAGAAATCCGATTGCTCTTCCAGAATCATCTGATGCAGCTCGTGCAGGGAACCCACAAGTTCACTTTGGTAGAGAACGGGGGATGTAAACCGTGGCAAGTAAGCTTGTCCAGTAATCTCTCTCGCATACTCTCGCATAACCTCAGGCTGGACATTGATACAGCGATAATCGAGGGTTCTTCCATCCACCTGTTCGCAGGCATGAGGATCATGTGGATTAAAAACAATCATGTCTCCGCTATTCAGAATGTATTCTTCGTTGTTGCAGACGAGGTGTCGCTTGCCTTGTTCAATGAATCCAATGACGTAATAGTCATGAAAATGATTGGGAAACTTCTGCATAATGCCTTCAAATTGATAAGCTTCTAGCTGTAAATCGGTATCAAATACGACAGTCCGGACTTCCCGTGTCATGATGCACCTTCTTTCTGGTAAGTTAAGATCATTATAGGTTGCAAAGAAGGAATTTTCTTGAACGATATTGCTATTGCTCGAAGTGTTTGAACGGACAGATATCTCTAAAAACAAAATACCCGCAATCCCGGAGGGAAAGCGAGCCCTTTGCTTAGTATAGTTGATTCATGAGTTCAAACCTATATATATGAGACAAAAAAATGTCTGGAACAATAAGGTATTGTTCTTAGTGTAACGTAGCGAGTGCTTCAGGTGTAAAAGGATGAATTTCAGATGCGCGGCTTTCCTGTATTTTAACTGCCCATGCCGGATCACCAAGGAGTGCACGTCCCACAGCTACCAGATCAAATTCCTCTCGCTCATATCGCTTCATGAGTTCGCCTATACCTGGATGGTTTGCTTTATCTGCTCCTGTTTCAGGCTCATCTGGCATACCCACTGAACCGACTGTAATTGTGGTTTGACCACTTAGCTTTCGCACCCAACCTGCAAATCCAAGCTCAGATCCTTCAAACTCGGGTTCCCAGAAGCGTCGTGTCGAGCAGTGGAAGATATCTACACCTGCGTCAACTAACAAACGAAGGAATTGTTCCAATTGTTCGGGGGTGTCGAACAGTCTGGCTTGATAATCATTCATCTTCCATTGGGAAATTCGCATCGCAATAGGAAAATCAGGACCTACCGCAGCACGAACTGCCATTACAAGTTCAACTGCGAATTGCGTTCGTTTCTGAAGGTCACCGCCATAGCGGTCCGTTCTCCTATTCGTTGTTTTCCAGAAAAACTGATCGATCAGAAAACCGTGTGCACCATGAAGTTCAATTCCGTCAAAACCAATGCTTTGCGCATTGGCTGCTGCATCTGCATAAGCTTGAATCACAGTTGCGATCTCCACCTCAGTCATTGGCTCACTTACTTGAGTACCTTCCATATCAACTCCCGATGGACTAAGAGATTCAGCTTCTGTGTGAGGTTGAGATCCAGAAGGGCGGGTAATGCCCATGTGCAGAATTTGCGGGAAAATCTTGCCGCCAGCTTCATGGACTTGTTTGACTACTTCAGCCCAGCCGTGAAGAGCTGCTTCTCCATACATATGAGGGAGCCTAGGCTCACTTGATGCAGACGGATGATCAATAGTGGCACCCTCTGTAATAATGAGTCCAACACCATGCTCGGCACGTCGGCGATAATATGCAGCTACATCGGGACCTGGCACACCATCCGGGGAGAAGGCACGAGCCATGGGGGACATGACGATGCGCGAGGAAAGGGTTAATTTTTGAACAGTGTATGGTTGAAACAGAAACTCCGTAGAAATAACGTTATGTTGTTGATTACTCAAACTAAGCACCTCCATTATGTTGCACCTTCAAGCGGGTACGAGTGCAATCTTAACAAGGTCTATAGGCATGCTCAACCAACAATCGGAGCATTTTGTTGCTTAAGCGAAAGACACTGATTATTGTATGGTGTCTGTGCACTTACTTTCACTTGTTGAACAAATAACACTTATCTATAATGAAGGAATCTAACCAAATATTTTGTGAACAAAGGAGGATTGGGACATGTCTGGTGTATTGTCTCCAAACTCGAATGATCCGCGTGTAATCCGCACGCGTCAATTAATTCTTGATGCGTTTTTAAACCAATTGAATCTTAAAAATTTCAACAGAATTACGATTCAAAACATTACGGAACAAGCCACAATTAACAGGGCTACATTCTACGCCCATTTTCAGGATAAATATGCATTGCTTGAAGCCTTGTTATCGGATGCTTTTATGGAGTATGTAACGAAAAGGGTAGACCCGGATGCCCGGTTATCAGCCGAAACCATACAGCAGCTTATATTTTCATTATGTGATTATCACGTCTCAAGTAATGGTTGCATCAAAAAATATGAGTCAGTTGCACCAATTATTGAAGAAAACATCAAGACACAGCTGGAGCAATTCCTTCTTGAATTAATGAGCAAAGTAGCGGGGGATGTAGATCCCAAAACGCTTAAAATTACGGCAACCATGCTAAGTTGGTCGATCTATGGAATGACGTATCGATGGAATATTGAAGGCGGGCAGGAATCCCCGGCTGAATTAGCCAACAGAGTGGTCCCTTATATGATGGGTGGATTGGAATTGTTGAATTAACTTTATTTTATTCGAATGGACATGGGAGGAATAACAAGATGTTTGAACATTTGGTTGTTTTTAAATTTAACGATAAAACCACACTAGCCACACAGCAGGAATGGGTGGATCAATTGCTCGCGTTACAGGAACAAATACCGGGGATTGTCGGGCTGACCGCAGGGATCAATGCAACGGAAGAAACGGACCGTATCCAAGGTTACACGATTGGCTTGCGAGTGACGTTTGAAGATCAGGAGGCATTGCGCGCCTATGGTCCACATCCTGCTCATCAGACATTTGTAGCTTCCCTCGATGGTTGGGTGGAAGATGTAATTGTGGTTGATTATGCGATATAAAGACGCGAAATCAGAGGTTTAACGAATATAGGAGTTGAAGATTCCCATGTGTTTAATTTTATTTGCTTACAACATGCATCCAAAGTATTCGCTTATTTTGGGATCAAATAGGGATGAATTCTATCACAGACCTACGGCTCAAGCACATTATTGGGAAGACCATCCTCATATACTGGCTGGCCGGGATTTGTCGAAAATGGGAACCTGGATGGGCGTAACCAAAGGTGGGCGTCTGGCTGCTGTCACAAATTATCGTGATCCGAATGAAGAGGTACATGCCAAAGGCTCAAGAGGAGATCTGGTTGCTGATTTTTTAAAGGGAACGTCCATACCTGAGCAATATATACAACACGCGGAGAGAAGTCGCAATGATTATCCTGGCTACAATTTGTTAGTGGGTGATCCTGACGACCTCTATTATTATTCTAATGTGGGTAATGTTGTGATGAAGTTGAAACCGGGAATATACGGGATTAGTAATCACTTGATTAATACAGATTGGCCCAAGGTGAAACGTGGGAAAGAAGGGCTGGAGAAAATCATCCAAGGGGAGGTCAAAGCTACCCTGACAGAACAAATATTAGGTTTGCTGCAAATGGCAGAACCTTCAGTGGATGAACTTCTGCCTCATACAGGTGTTCCATTGGAATGGGAACGTTTGCTTTCTCCCATCTTTGTTAAAAGTGAGAAATTCGACTATGGGACCAGAGCTTCATCCGTTGTTCTGATGAACAGAGAAGAAGTGTCTTTTACGGAGAGGGTTCACCAGAACGGAGAGGTAATGGAGCAACGTTTTAACATCAAACCTCTTAACTCTACAAGCTGAGAATATGAAAGAATTCATGTTCTGACATTATGCATTAACATGAATTTACATGAATCACTGAAGTTAAATCCAAAGTTGATGTTTCTTTTCTTCTGAGTGTAAAGAGTATTTTCGTTTCTTTATGTCAACTAATATAACGCGACATAAACCGTTTGAGAGTACCTTTTGTATAACACGCCCAATTTAAGTTGGGCTCTTTATCTCTTATCACAATTCTATGTTATGAATCATGGAACTTCCCTGAATAGTTTATATAATGTGAATCAACATAACATGATTTTGCAGCGGTTCTGTTGATTCTAATTTCAGGGGGGCAACTTGGGATGAAAGAAACCAAAAAGATGAGAGTTTTTTCACTGGGGATTCAGCACGTACTCGCGATGTATGCGGGAGCAATTCTGGTGCCTTTGCTTGTGGGCAGAGCACTAAATCTGACTGCAGAGCAGTTGGCGTATCTGGTATCCATTGACCTATTAACGTGTGGGATTGCAACATGGCTTCAGGCTCGGAAAGGGAAGTATTTGGGTATTGGTTTGCCAGCGGTGCTCGGAAGTTCTTTTGTAGCGGTGACACCCATGATTGCGATTGGATCGCAATACGGAATTCCTGCCATATATGGGTCGATCATCGCAGCCGGGTTATTTATCGTCATCTTTGCCGTGTTTTTCAGCAAAATCGTCAAATTATTTCCACCAGTTGTAATCGGTACAGTAGTAACCATCATCGGTCTTGCGTTAATCCCAACCGGCATTAAAAACATGGCGGGTGGAGCAAACAGCGAGAATTTTGGAAGTTTGGACAATTTGGCGCTTTCATTTGGTGTATTACTGTTCATTCTAATCCTGAATCGATATGCTCGCGGGTTTGTTAAATCCCTGGCTGTTCTCCTTGGTATTATCGTGGGGACCCTCATCGCAGCCTTTATGGGAAAAGTGAGTTTTGCCTCTGTACAGGAAGCCTCTTGGTTCCATTTACCTCAACCCTTTTACTTTGGATGGCCTACCTTCGAAATCGGTCCAATCATTACAATGATTATTGTAGGTACGGTGGTTATCATCGAATCAACAGGTGTATTTATGGCTTTGAGCAAAATCTGTGATCAACCGATCAACGAAAAAGATCTGGCACGGGGATATCGCGCAGAAGGTCTTGCGTTTGTCCTTGGCGGCATCTTTAATGCTTTTCCATACAATACATTTGCACAGAATGTTGGTTTGGTTCAGCTCTCCAAAGTAAAAACGACCAATGTTGTTGTTGCAGCTGGAGGTATTCTGGTCTTTCTGGGACTCATTCCGAAGGTAGCTGCTTTTGCAACCATTATTCCGAGTGCTGTCCTCGGAGGAGCGACTGTTGTCCTGTTTGGAATGGTCGTCTCATCCGGGATCAAAATGCTGCAAAACGTCGACTTTGGCAAACAATCCAATCTATTGATCGTGGCTTGCTCCGTTTCACTTGGGCTCGGTGTTACGGCTGTACCCGACCTGTTTGCCCAGCTTCCTCAAAGTATTCGGATTATTGTGAGCGATGGTATTATCACGGGAAGCCTGTCAGCCATCCTGCTTAATGTCTTCTTTAACCTTGCTTTGAAAAAAGAGAGCTTGCCAGTACAGCCTGTACAGGCTCAAGAAGTACACACGTAATCCTTGTAATAACAGACGTTTCATCCGGTAGTTGTGGAATAGATCCAAGATGGTTTTCTGGGGAGTGGGATGAAAGACAATGATTCTACTTAGCCAAGAAACTTCTTGGATTTTTTGGTGCTTACGATTCATGAGGAATGCAAAAGGCATGCAAATATGCTAAAGTTTCATCAAGAACATTTTAGCTGTTCGTTTAAGTCAACAACCTCTTGAATTGAATTTCCATGCGACTACATAAATGAGCATTGGTTCACAAGGCTACAATATAACCAAGGGATATCCCTGGGGTACAGAAAAGGAGTTGTGATCACCATGCAACAAGAAACGTTGAACAAAGGGTGGAACTTGGAGAATAGTTACGCGCAATTACCGCAACCCTTTTTTACAAGTCAGGGCGCGGTGCCTGTTGAATCACCAAAGCTGATCATTTTCAATAGACTGCTTGCATCCAGCCTGGGACTGGATGTGGCGTCTCTTGACAGTGATGAAGGAGCGCAAATTTTTGCAGGTAATTCGATTCCGGAAGGAGCCGAGCCTTTGGCTCAGGCCTATGCAGGACATCAATTTGGCAATTTTAACATGCTTGGAGATGGACGTGCTTTGCTGCTGGGTGAACAGATTACGCCACAGGGCGAGCGAGTGGATATCCAGCTCAAAGGATCAGGGAGAACACCCTACTCCCGTGGGGGAGATGGACGTGCTGCTGTAGGGCCCATGTTGCGTGAGTATATTATTAGTGAAGCGATGTATGCACTGGGTATTCCAACGACACGCAGTCTGGCGGTGGTATCAACAGGAGAAAACATTATCCGCGAAACAGAGCGGCCGGGTGCCATTTTAACCCGGGTAGCTTCCAGTCATATCCGGGTAGCAACCTTCCAGTATGCAGCCAGATGGGGATCTATCGACGATCTTCGGGCGTTGGCTGATTATACGTTGCATCGACATTTTCCTGATGTTGCCCAAGCTGAGAATCGCTATCTTTTGCTCCTTCAGGAAGTAATTAAACGGCAGGCGGCACTCGTTGCCGAGTGGCAGCGTGTTGGTTTCATTCATGGCGTGATGAACACGGATAACATGGCAATCAGTGGTGAGACCATCGATTATGGTCCGTGTGCCTTTATGGATGCTTACAATCCTTCAACCGTATTCAGCTCCATTGACAGGCAAGGTCGCTATGCTTATGGTAATCAACCGTATATTGCGGGGTGGAATTTGGCTCGTTTTGCCGAGACGCTTCTGCCGTTGTTGCATGAAGATGAAGAACAGGCCGTGCAACTCGCTCAGGATGCTATCGCACAATTTTCTGAATTGTACCATCATCATTGGCTCAAGGGAATGCGTGCCAAACTGGGCTTGTCCGATGAAGAGGCCGAAGATGAAGCGCTGATCAAGGAGCTTCTTGAACTCATGGAGAAGCATAGTGCAGATTACACCAATACGTTCCTGGCATTGACCTTTGACAGGTTGGAAGGGACAGCTTTGTTTGGTACGGCAGAATTTGCTGAATGGAATGAGCGGTGGAAAGCAAGATTGGACAGACAGGGAGGGGCGAGGGAAGTCTCTCAGGAGTTGATGAGAACAAGCAATCCAGCCGTCATTCCCCGAAATCATCGGGTCGAGGAAGCCCTTGAGCAAGCGGAGAACCACGGAGATCTTAGCGTGATGGAGAAGCTTTTGGCAGTTCTTTCAGATCCGTTTGCACACTCACCTGAACAGGCTGAATATGCCGAACTGCCTGCACAATGCAATACTTCGTATCAGACTTTTTGTGGAACCTGATTGAACTGTAGGAATAAATATGAAGAGGCTGCCTTGGGCAGCTTTTTCATTTTTCATTCTGTCATCGACGTTACTTTACAGAGGCAGGTGCATTCATGTCCAACATGTTAAGCAAAGAACAATTGGCAGAAATCCTTATACAGCTTTTAGAACGTATATCTTTCCCTAGGGAACAGATGCAGAACTATGTTAACCGCTTGTTTGAGAGCTTTAAATGGGATGGGGTGCCCTATGTAGAGGCTGGAGAAGATGTGTATATCGTACGAATATACGAACGTGGTCTCGTTTCATTGGAGAAACGGGTGAAACAGCCGGATGAAGTCATCTATTGGTTGCTGGAAGATATTATTTTCACCGCGACGCATGTAGGATTGTTGGAACGACATGGCGTGGATAATAAACAAACGCATTTGAACTATACAAATGAAGTGATGAAGGACTTGAACAGGGGCGTTCTGGAAGCCTTCCAGCAGATCGGTGATCCATATTTACATTGGCATCAGGCGGGTAAACGTCAGGAGTTGGAGAGCATGCATAAAGAAAAGTGAGGTGTGTTACATGAGCGAGCAAGATATCAATGATGTATGGTATGACTATGCTGTGTTATTTGTCGAAAAAAAGAATGAATCTGAACAGGGATGGGTTTCGTTGACTTCGAACGAGCAGGACATTGCTGCTTTATGGCTGCTAGAGGCGGATATCTTTAATGGCGGTTTTATACAGTTTTTCTGTAACTGGGGGGAGATGTATACCGATACGCGTTGCGGGCAGTACATATCATTGATGCGACTCAAGTCGTGGAGATTATAACGTCAGCATACGGCTGCATTGAGCACTTGAAAGAGGATGGAAGGCTTACCGAACTTTAGGATATACCTAAATTCCTGACAAAGGAACAAGAGCAGCATTTAGATGCGCTGGATCAGCAGTTTTGGAACAATGAGGATCAGATCGCGGAGAAAGCTTATGGTTATTATCACGGAAAATTGAACACGATAATCATATAATCTGGTTTCAACTATGCATCCGTTGTTCTGTTCGAAGATTAATACTTGGTCTTGCAATGACTGAAACGTTCGGCTATACTTGCTATAAATTGAATACATGAATCACGTTGATAGAGCGCAGTAGCGGCTTTGTCCCTGTTACAGAAAGTCAGGGGTTGATGGAACCTGATACATACAAGGGCTGCGAATTACACTCTGGAGTACTTGGGTAATGCCAAGCGGATGGGCAAACGATATATTGCCAAAAGTGGTATGGATAACGTGTTAAGCTCACGTGTTGTCCATGCAATTTGGGTGGTACCACGGTTATGATAATCGTCCCTGTGTCTAATGAAGACAAGGAGGCGATTTTTTTGTGTCCAAAAAAGCCGTTCCAGGGTGTTATTTCGCAATTTAACGTAGATCATGACAGAATCTTGAGGATAGAAAAGGGGTTATACACATGATGAATATTATTGATGAACTACAGTGGCGTGACGCCATTAACCAGCAGACAGATGCAGAGGGACTGCGTGAATTGACTGAAACCAAATCAATCTCACTGTACTGCGGCGTTGACCCTACGGGGGATAGCATGCATATCGGACATCTCATTCCATTCATGATGCTGAAACGTTTTCAACTGGCAGGACACCGTCCGGTTATTTTGATTGGTGGAGCTACAGGTACGATTGGTGATCCAAGTGGTCGGCAGGCAGAACGTTCTTTGCAAACGATGGAGCAAGTGCAGGAGAATGTGGATGCACTGACAGCGCAGATGAAGAAGTTGTTCGTAACAGACGGTGATAATCAGGTTCGCATGGTGAACAACTACGATTGGACACACAAAATCAATGTCATTGAATTCTTGCGTGACTACGGCAAAAACTTTAACCTCAATACAATGTTGGCTAAGGATGTAGTTGCGAGCAGACTGGAAGGCGGAATCTCGTTCACCGAGTTTTCCTACCAGATCCTTCAATCCCTCGACTACCTGCACCTGTTCCAGAACGAAGATGTACAGCTTCAAATCGGCGGTTCGGATCAATGGGGGAATATCACGAGTGGTCTTGATCTGATTCGTAAAAAAGAAGGATCTGAAGCGAAGGCGTACGGTCTGACCATTCCGCTCATGCTCAAATCCGACGGTACGAAATTTGGTAAAACAGCTGGCGGGGCAATCTGGCTTGATCCGAACAAAACGACACCATTTGAATTCTACCAGTTCTGGGCGAATACAGATGACCGTGATGTGATCAAATACTTGAAATACTTTACCTTCCTGAGCAAAGAAGAAATTGAAGCTTTGGCTGAAAAGGTAGAGACAGAGCCGCACAGACGTGAAGCACAGAAAGCACTCGCGGAAGAAATGACAAAATTCGTTCACGGCGAAGAAATGCTCGAACAGGCTAAGCGTATTACAGCGGCACTGTTCAGTGGTGATATCCGTTCCCTGACAGCAGATGAAATCGAGCAGGGCTTCAAGGAAATGCCAACATTCGAAACGGACGGCGAAGCGAAAAATATCGTGGACTGGCTCGTAGATCTGGGTCTGGAGCCATCCAAACGCCAGGCGCGTGAGGATGTCACCAAAGGGGCGATTTCCATGAATGGTGAGAAAATTACAGAGCTTGAATTCACGGTGTCGGCAGAGCATGCCATTGGTGGTAAATTCATCATTATCCGTAAAGGTAAGAAGAACTACAGCCTGGTTAAACTTCAATCGTAGTTTCCAAGAATCAGAACGTAACACAGAGACGTAAAGAGACTACAGTAGACACACAAATAAAGCCACAAATACAGAAACAAAAAGACCGTCTTCCATCTCTGTCAGGTGACAGAGCGGAGACGGTCTTTCGTATATCAGGCCAGTGAGTGACCTCTCTTATTGATTAACGATCGCTGTGATCTCTTCATCCAGATCAAGTCGTACGTTCTCACGGTACGCCCGGATGTTGTATTCACTGTGCAGGTAACGAAGAATCGCTTCAATCATATTGGACTCCACCAGATATTGACTACGGCCTTGAATCCAAACTTCAGCGGAATAACCTGTATCTTCTTCCCAGCTCAGTTCTACGTTCACATCGGTTGGACGTACACCCTTACGTTCTGCCATATGAATACAGATTGCATTCACAATTTCATCCATGCTCAGAACCATAGAGATTAGTACCGTCCGTTTCTGTTACGGTCATCGTCACGATCATTGCGACGGTCATAACGACCATCCGCTGCAGGTTTGCGACGATTGGAGATGGCTCTGAAGAGTGCCATAGCCAGCATAACAATCAACATAATTGCTGCAACGTTCACGAGCAATCCAAGGATGTTACCCAGAGCGCCCATGCCACCGAACAATCCGCCAAACATCATACCAGCAAGACCACCAAGCATCATGCCTTTCATGAATCCGCCGCCACCGCCGAAGAATCCACCACCACGAGTTGCAGCTGCACCAGTACCGGAGTTATTACCGGAATTGGATTGATTCACGTTACTGTCGGATTTCTTAGGTGTATTACTATAACTTTTTGTACCGGATTTGAATCCGCCACCACGTCTAGCATCCGCTGAATCCGGATTGGCTACTCCCACTGTTGCGAACAATAATGTAAAGGCCATAAATACCATCATTAGATGTTTAACTCCGAATTTTTTCTTCATTGTAAAGATCGTAACCCCCCGATTAATTTGTTTGAATCGCCCAAAAATGGGCCTTACTCATGTAATACGGTCAACTTGCAGCAACGTTTCAAATTTTATTAAATTTCTGAAACGCTTGGACTTGGGTCTTGAATTGCAGCTTGGCCATCAAGCAATTGGGTAACCCAATGACACCATTCCAGGCCTGTTTGTGCGTGCATCAACCCTTTTTGTACCAGGATGTAGCTTCCAAAATCTCGGTTGCCTACACGAAGATTATCCTGAGGTATACGTGACTTCAGATCCTCGAAATAACGTATGCGTTCCATAAACCAGCTTTTACGCTCGTTAAGAATGCGTCTCATGCTTCCGTCTTCCGCTATGCCAACACACAAAATACGCAAATTAAATTCATCGCGTGTAACCGGTGCGGTAACAGGAGTAATCATCCATTCCAAGAGCTTTTCAATGCCTTTTTCCGTTACTGCGTACATTTTCTTGTCCGGTTTGTCAGACTGTTGTACCCAGCGGGAGGCCAATAACTCATCGTTTTCCATCTTGGACAGGAGTGGGTAGATCTGGCTGTGTTTCGCCTGCCAATGAGGCTGGATTTTCAGCATCAGATCGTAGCCCGATGACTCCTCGCGGGTAAGCAGCCCGAGCAATCCGTAGGAAAGTATGTTCATGCACATGTCTCCTTAATATTAGGGCTAGGTCAGAGAGAACAATCGTTTTTACTTTCTTTGACCGCTTTCATAAAAAGTGTACACTGAAACTGTATGGTTTGACAACCTGACAGAACAACTGCCTTAATTTAGACAAAAAAAGTGCGAACCATAAGGTCCGCACTCCAAACCATTTAGAGAGATGCCTGTTGTCCATACCCCTCAGCGACAAGATCGAGTTCACCTGTAGCAGAATCGATAACCATGCCGTGGACGGGTACATTGGGAGGAAGTAATGGATGCTTTTTGATCACTTCCACAGTATGTTTTACCCCTTCTTCAACGCTGTCAAACCCACGCAACCATTTTTGCAAACGGATGCCCGAATTCTCCAGAGTAGTCATGACTTCTTCCGATACACCACGCTCTACCATATGTCCAATCATGGTCTCAGCGTGAAGGGAAGCCATACCACATTCCGTATGTCCCACTACCAGGACTTCATCTGCACCCAGTTCATAGATGGCGACAAGTACACTACGCATTACACTCCCGAAAGGCTGAGAGATAATTGCGCCTGCGTTTTTGATGATTTTCACATCGCCGTTTTTCAAGTTCATAGCCTTGGGCAGCAATTCCACCAGACGTGTATCCATACAAGTGATGATAACCATCTTTTTGGTTGGAAACTTGCCAGCCGTATACTTTTCGTATTCTTTGGTCTCGACAAATGATTTGTTGTAAGTCAAAATCTCTTGAATGTTGTTCATGTCCATTGCCTCCTGTTATCCAATACGACGAGCACGGCCACTTGCATATGATGCAGCTTGTCCTACGCGCCTTTGCTTTAATAGTATTTCACGGTCAGCAGATGGCATTACTCCAACCCTTTAGAGGTTGTTCAAAAAGTCCACTTTTGATTACAAATCATGCCTGAGGCATCATCAGCATCGAAGTTGAACGCCATTTCTATCTTCTCCGTAATGAAAATCAGACTTTTTGAACACGTATCTTAAGGAGAACAATGCAATTTTCATCTGTTAAAAGTTGATTATACGCAATGCAAAAAGTATCATCAATAGGGTATAACATTTTTTTTGAAGAGGTGAACGATAACAATGGATAAACAAACACAGGAACATTTGGAATCCTTCCGTAATCTGGCTCGTAAAATTAAGAGCTATCATGAAGCCATTGGTTTGCTTCACTGGGATCTGCGCACAGGTGCGCCGAAAAAAGGCGTTCCGACTCGTTCGGAGACGCTGGGCATGTTGTCCACCGAAGCATTCAAGTTGCAAACCTCGGCTGACATGAAGACTTACCTGGATGCATTAACGACTCCAGCGGTATTGGAACAGCTCGAAGATATAGATCGTCGTTTGGTTGAAGATTGCAAGAAAGAATATGATCGCAGTCAATCCGTACCACCGGAAAAAGTACAAGCATATACCGTGCTCACGGCTAAGTCTGAAACCGCATGGGAAGATGCCAAGCATAACAGTGATTTTGCAGGGTTCTCGCCTTATCTGACAGATATCGTCAAGCTCAAACAGGAGTTTATTGATTATTGGGGTGTGAAGGATACACGTTATGATACGCTGCTTGATATGTATGAACCAGATCTGACGGTTGAGAAAGTGGATGCTGTATTTGCCCGCCTCAAAGCACGTTTGGTGCCTCTGCAAGAGAAGATTAATGCTTCAGAAAACAAGCCAAATACAGAGTTCCTGAACCAGTTGTTTGACACCGAACAGCAGGAAAAATTCAGTCTGTTCATCTTGGAACAAATGGGCTATGACTTTGAAGCTGGACGATTGGACGAGAGTGTTCATCCTTTTGCAACGGGTCTTAACCCGGGTGATGTGCGGATCACAACACATTATCTGCAAGATGATGTAGCAAGCGCAGTCTTCAGTTCCCTGCATGAGGGCGGACATGCCCTGTACGAGCAAAATATTGATGACAGTCTGGCGGGTACTCTTCTTGCCGAAGGAACGTCCATGGGGATTCATGAGTCCCAGTCCCGTCTTTGGGAAAACATGATTGGGCGCAGTCTGCCATTCTGGACACGTTATTACAAAGATTTGCAGCAGCATTTCCCGCAACTGAGCGAGGTTGAACTGGAAGATTTCTATCGTGCAATCAACCGGGTGGAGAGTTCACTTATTCGGATTGAAGCGGATGAACTGACCTATAACCTGCATATTATTATCCGGTATGAGATCGAGAAAATGTTATTCAACGATGGTCTGGAAGTGAAGGACCTGCCGGAGACCTGGAATGCAAAATACAAGGAATACCTCGGTATTATGCCAACGAATGATGGAGACGGCGTTCTTCAGGATGTTCACTGGTCCGGTGGTGACTTTGGTTACTTTGCTTCGTATTCTCTGGGTAATATGTATGCAGCTCAAATTCTACATACATTGCGCAAGGAAATGCCGGAATTTGATACCCTCATTGCCGAAGGTAATCTGATTCCAATTAAGGAATGGCTTACAGACAAGATCTACCGGTATGGTAGAAGTCGCACACCTTCCGAATTGATTGTTGCCGTAACGGGTGAAGAATTGAACCCGGATTATCTGGCCGATTATCTGGAAGCCAAATACGCCGAGATTTACAAGCTGTAGTTAACCCATAAATAACATACTGAATAACATTTCGAAGAGCTGAAGAGTCGGGCATCATTGCCCGGCTCTTTTTTGCATTTAAGTTCTTAACCTTTTGTTGGGCATCGGCATATCCATAATAGAGAGAAACTGCTGAAACCAGTGAAGGAGGGAAACAACATGAAATACACGCCATGGTTCGTCCGGGGCATCGTTATTCTGCTGATTATCATTGTGGCGCTCACCAGCTGTAATAAGGAAGAGAATGAAGCCAAGATTACGATTGGCGAAGTGACTCGTTCGGTATTTTACGCACCGGAGTATGTGGCTGTGGCTCAAGGTTTTTTTGAAGAGCAGGGACTTGAGGTGGATATTCAAACGACTGCTGGTGGTGACAAAACGATGGCGGCATTACTCGCAGGTTCGGTGGATATCGCACTGGTAGGGGCGGAGACGTCCATATATGTCTATCAGCAGGGAGCGGAAGATCCGGTCATTAACTTTGCCCAGCTCACCCAGACGGATGGTACATTTCTGTTCGCTCGTAACACAGAAGGTAGCTTCGATTGGGAGCAACTGAGGGATTCCACATTTCTCGGTCAACGCAAAGGCGGCATGCCGCAAATGGCAGGGGAGTTCGCACTGAACAAACATGGCATTGATCCTCAAAGTGATCTGGAGCTGATTCAAAATGTGGACTTTGCCAACATTGCGTCCGCTTTCGCCTCAGGCACGGGAGATTATGTTCAACTGTTTGAACCCCAGGCATCCATCTTTGAACAAGAAGGTCGGGGTAAGGTTGTTGCATCGTTCGGCACAGAAGGTGGTCTTCTGCCTTACACCGTCTTCATGACGAAACAGAGTTATCTTAACGACAATAAGGATATCGTACAGAAGTTTACAAACGGTCTGCACAAAGCGCAGGCATGGGTGGATTCCCATACGGCTGAAGAGATTGCTGAAGTCATTTCTCCTTTTTTCAAAGACATCGATCCAGCCATTTTGGTAAGCAGTGTGAAACGTTATAAGGAACAGGGCAGCTATGCAACGGATCCGATCATTGATGAGGAAGAGTGGAACAATCTGCTTGATGTCATGAGTGCCGCCGGAGAGTTGAAAGAACGTGTGGATTTGAATGCCATTGTGGATAATGCCTATGCGGAAGAAGCTACGAAATCAAAGTAATGGGGTATTCAGGAAAGGAAGTGAGCAGAATGCCTGAATCCGAAAGTGTGATCCGACTGGAGGGGATCTCTCAAGTATACGTCAGCGAGCGGGAAGCTTCCTTGGTGATTGAGGACTTGAGTCTGGAGATCCAAAAAGGAGAGTTCGTCAGTCTGGTTGGACCGAGTGGATGCGGTAAAACGACATTGTTGTCGATCATCGCCGGGCTGCTCACACCCACCCGAGGAGAGGTTAAGGTTAAAGGCAAACTTGTTGGCGGCCCCTCAGCACAGATTGGTTATATGCTTCAACAGGACTATCTGTTCCCATGGCGGACCATTCTGGATAATGCATTGATTGGTCTTGAACTGACAGGCAGACTGGATGAACGGAGCCGTGAGCGTGTACGGGAACTGCTGGTAAGTATGGGGTTGGCCGGAACGGAGAATCAGTACCCTTCAGAGCTTTCAGGAGGCATGAGACAGCGAGTAGCCCTGGTGCGCACGCTGGCAACCGACCCAGGGATTTTATTGTTGGATGAACCATTCTCAGCACTTGATTATCAAACCAAGCTGCAACTGGAGGATTTGGTCTCGGACACGTTAAAACAGTTTGGCAAAACATCTGTTCTCGTCACCCATGATTTGTCTGAAGCCATTGCGGTCAGTGACCGCGTCATTGTACTGGATCGCAATCCCGGTCGCATCCGTCGTGAGTTTATTATCCCCGATGGAATTCGGAAGGCTCAGCCGTTTCATGCCAGGGAGCAAGAAGGATTCAATGCGTTGTTTCAGGCGTTATGGAGTGAACTGGATCAGCCCGGGGGAGGTGAGGAAGACGCGTGAATCCAATGAATCCGAAGCAGGAAAAGCGTGACGAATGGATGGGGCAGCTGCATCGGAATCATATTCAGCAGGTGGCCAGATGGCGACATCAAGTGCTTGCCGTACAATTATCTATCTTAGTATGTATGTTTTTGCTATGGGAAGTGGCAGGCAGACTCCGTTGGATTGATGTACTGTTATTCAGTTATCCGAGTAAAGTTTTTGCCCAGATTGGCAAGGACATCGCTAGTGGCGAGTTGTGGGCACATGTTGGGGTAACCGTAGGGGAAACGGCAGTTGGTTTTTTACTGGGAACACTGGTGGGAACCTTGCTTGCGGTTTTAATTTGGTGGTCTCCTTTTTTGTCCAAAGTGCTTGACCCCTATATGGTTGTGTTCAACAGTATGCCAAAGGTAGCACTTGGCCCGATCTTTATTGTGATGTTCGGCGCGGGTTTTACAGCGATTGTTATGACCACATTGTCCATCACGGTAATTATCACCACACTGGTGGTGTATAACAGCTTCAATGAAGTGGATCCCAATTATATTAAAGTGATTCGTACGTTTGGTGGAGAACGTTCCGAGATTTTTACCAAAGTTGTATTGCCAGCTTCTTTTCCGGCGATTGTATCTACTTTGAAAGTGAACGTAGGCATGGCCTGGGTGGGTGTAATTGTGGGTGAGTTTCTGGTCGCTAAACAAGGGCTCGGTTATCTCATCATCTACGGATTCCAGGTATTCAACTTCACGCTTGTATTTTCAAGTCTGTTAATTATTGCAGCAGTTGCAACAGCCATGTATCAACTTGTTGTCTATGCAGAACGTAAAATGCTGGCTGGCCGCAGGTGATTCGGAAGTGTTTTACTCGTAATGTGACCGGGTATGATATGTATACAATTTCACAAGGGGTGTCACGTTGCCCGATACCGTAAAATCAAGTACCATATTTAGTATGAATATTCCGCGCAGATCCGGAATGAATGCGATGATTGGAGAAGAGGGCCTTGAGGTTCTGTCGCAACGATCTAACTTGCCAGCGTCCCTCATTCGGGGCGTGTTGCTGTGACCGGCATGCATGCGCATGTCGGTTGATGTCGTCTAGTTTACATTTGGATGAGACATACTAGTCATGATAAATGAATGAGGCGACGAGCTGGCTAAGAATTTTTTTGCAGCTTAGAGGAGATGGAATGTTAAATGGGTTTTAGGGTAATTAAAACTGCAATCGCCGCATTAATGGCTGTATTGATTGCAGACTGGTGTCGCTTGCCGGGACCAACATCAGCGGGATTGCTTGCCATTCTTGGCGTGGATGTAACGAGAAAACGAAGTATTCGCACCATATCGGCGCGGTTCTTTGCTTCCGTAGTTGGACTTTTATTTGCAAGTGTACTTTTTCACTTTCTAGGCTTCCATTATTGGGTGCTGGCGGTATACATATTGATCGCATTCCCGGCTATTGTCCGGGTAGGCTTCAAAGAAGGTATTGTTACAGGTTCTGTTGTGGTGTTTCGGGTGTTCGGCGGCGGGGAGATGGACGTGCATGTCGTCCTCGTACAAATTGCTTTGCTGTTAATTGGTCTTGGTTCCGCAATGGCGGTTAACCTGGCCTATATGCCGGCAGCAGATCCACAGATGCTGCGCATTCGCAAACGAATCGATGAACTCTTCTCGAAGATTTTCAAGGAATTTGCGGCCACGCTGCGTAATCCCAATGAAGCATGGGCAGGGAGAGAGCTGATTGAAGCAGATAAAGCGATTCTGGGCGGTATTGATGCTGCCAAACGTTCTCTGGAGAATCAGGTGATTCATCCGAATGAGGAATGGAGTGTCTACTTCTATATGCGCAAAACGCAGTTGGACTCCATCCAGCACATGATGCATCTGGTGTCCCAGATCTATCAGAAGATGCCACATGCGGAAATGGTCTCGGAGCTGTTCGATCAGCTTAGTCAGGATGTACTTACTGAATCCTACACCGGACGAACTGAAAAACTTCTTGCAGATGTGCAAGAAGAATTCAAACGTATGGAGCTGCCGGATACAAGGGAAGAATTCGAGATTCGTTCCGCAATTCTCCAGCTGTGCCGTGAACTCGCGCTGTATCTGAAAGTCGCGAAGAAGGACAAAGCACCGTCCCCAATCTCGGACCGGTCCCAATCTACAAACGAATAATAGAAAATAGTTGTCACCCTAGACGAATGCCCTGCATACACTTGTAGTGAATGATTGTATGGAGGAGGTTTAAAGATGTCATTGAGTCATAAACATCAATGTAGAGAGATTATCACGAAGGCGATCTGCGGCAAAGGTCGTAAGTTCTCTACCGTAACACATACCGTGACTCCGCCAAATGGTCCGACAAGTATTTTGGGGGCTTGGATTATCAACCACCAATATGAAGCCGTATCAGCGGGTGACGGAATTGAAGTTATTGGTACTTACGATATCAACATTTGGTATTCCTATGACAAGAATTCGCAGACGGATGTAGCCAAAGAAACGGTGTCGTATGTAGAACATGTGCCTTTGTCCTATCTGGACCCGAAACACCGGACTTCCACAGTGGAGGTATCTGCGGATGCAACGCAGGAACCTAGCTGTGTGGAAGCCACAGTATCAGCAGGTGGAAGCAGTGTAATTATCCGGGTAGAACGGGAATTCGCTGTGGAACTCGTTGCCGAGACTAAAGTTTGTGTGAAGGTCTGCACAGATGGTTGCGGTGATTACGAAGACAAGGACTATGACTTTGGCAGTGCCGATGGAGATTATGACGATCTCGATCCCGATCTGCTCGACGATGAGCTGTGAGTTTGACGCCTGTATTTGATAACCTAAGGTATCATATGCGCCAGAAGGCGCGGTGAAGAGGGCGTAAGCCCTCTTTCTTCTTAAATATTGAAAAATGGGTGGTAACGAGCCTCGCAATGTGCCTGGAATACCTTTCACGGGAAGGCTCCGCATTGCGGGGTTATTTTTATTTTTGGTTGCATGATCCGGGAGGGGGGACGTAATGAATGTGATGGAACAAGCGGAGGAAGCGCTGCGCCGATATGAAAGGATGACTTCTGGAGAACGTGCAGAACGGTTGAAACAGGCAGGCATTGAAGTATTGTCACTGCACGATCGGCGCAAACGTGAACCAGGCTTGCGTGTACGCTATGACATAGAGATAAGCTGTCTGCAGGCGATCCGGATCAAGCGCAAGGATACTAGTGGCATGGGAGGGGCACAGGAAACTCTGTTGGAGCGTGAAGCGGGTTCAACCTTGTTCAAGCGCGTAGAACGACTTGCGATCAAAACGCTGTATACGCTAGGGCTGGATCATGGAGCTGTTCGAATGGAATCCTCAGGGAACGGCGGTTGTGCAGTGATTTCGATTGATCCGTGTCCCTGGAAAGGGGTGACCAACCTTGCTGCTACCTATAAGGAAAGCTGGAAGCAGCATCAGGAACTGCTGGATGAGGAAGTGAGTCACAGACCCACTCCGATACTCGGCATGGACCCGGAGTTTCTTCTGGTGCAGATGCCGGAATCCAAAATCGTACCCGCCTCCAAATTTCTTGAACGTAGCGGAATGGCAGGCTGTGATTCCGTGACGATTGGTGGACGGCGCATATATCCGGTTGCCGAATTGCGGCCTGCTCCCAGCTCCGAACCACGAGAGCTACTGGCTCATCTGATGAGGGCATTCGCAGCCGCTTCCCGCAGCATCAGTGATCACTCGCTCATCTGGCAGGCAGGAGGGATGCCACAGCGGGGGTTACCTCTTGGCGGACATATTCATTTTAGCGGGGTGAATCTTACCGGGGAACTGCTCCGTGCACTGGACAATTATATGGCATTGCCATTGGCATTTCTTCAAGACCCCCGTGGATCGGGAAGGCGCCCCCGTTATGGAGCACTTGGTGATTTTCGTCTGAAATCCTATGGTGGTTTTGAGTATCGGACGTTACCCAGCTTTCTTGTGTCACCCCTTGTTGCGAAAGGTGTTGTGGCCTTGGCAGGTCTGATCGCGAGCGGGTATACTCAATTACGGCAGCGTCCTTTGGCGAAAGCTGAGGTTCATGCCGCTTTTTATGAAGGAAAGCGGGAATTGATCAAGGAACACATTCCAGCTCTCGTAGATGATCTGAAGAGATTGGATGGATATGCACGTTATGAACGGTATGCGTCTCCGTTAATCCTTCAATTAAAACTGGGAAGAACATGGGATGAGAGCCGCGATATTCGCAAACTCTGGAATATTCGGGCAGGTTCATGAAGTACGGACGTTTTTTTGATATAATAAGAAACAAGTCTTTTATGAGTAATAAGCTACTACGGAAGATATGGAGCAGCAACCTTTGAAGGAAGTGGCGAATAGCCAACACATAAGGCGGAGGCGCAAACACAGTGCCTGACCGTCTTATTGTCCTTCCAGGACGCGTTTCTTCCTGACATTATAGGAACGGGATGGAGGATATTCATCATGGCTCAGTATACGCCAATGATTCAACAATATTTGCAAGTGAAGGCCGAAGCACAGGATGCTTTTCTATTTTTTAGACTGGGTGACTTCTATGAACTGTTCTTTGAGGATGCAATTAATGCTTCCCGTGAACTAGAGATCACGCTGACCGCACGTAACGGAGGCACGGATGATAAAATTCCGATGTGCGGTGTACCTTATCATTCGGCTGACAATTACATACAGCGTCTGATTGAAAAAGGATATAAAGTTGCGATATGTGAACAGATGGAAGATGCAAGTGTAACGAAAGGCATGGTACGACGTGAAATTGTACGTGTGGTTACACCCGGAACGGTGATGGAAGGCAAAACGCTGGGGGATAAGTCCAACAACTACATGGTCTGTCTTACAGGTAATCAAAATACGTTGGCGCTGGCGGCCTGTGATCTGTCAACGGGTGAGTTGTATGTGACATCAGTGCCCTATTCCAAGGAATGGCTTAAAGATGAAATCGGCATCTACGAACCATCGGAGCTGGTGGGGGATGCAGCGCTGCTTGAAACGGTAGAAGCCGAGGCGTCTCCAATCGGTCGCCCTGTGGTCTACACGTCCTGGACAAAGAATAAGGAAGATTTGGTCCGTCAGCAGTTTGGCGAGGCTGTGTGGGCAAGATTAGAGCCTGAACGTCAAGCGTGCATTGCACGTCTTTTCTCCTATCTGAGTGAGACACAGAAACGTTCTCTGGGACAATTAACACAAATCTCAACGTATGAACCAGATCATTATATGATCTTGGACCCGTTTACCCGCCGGAACCTGGAATTGGTGGAAACTGTGCGTGAACGCTCCAAAAAAGGTTCATTACTCTGGTTGCTTGATCGGACCGAGACGTCCATGGGTGCAAGAATGTTGCGTCGCTGGGTCGATAAGCCATTATTGCAAAAAGGGAAGATTAATGAGCGCCTTGAAGCAGTGGATACGCTATACAACCAGTTTATATTGCGTGAAGACCTGCGGGCAGAACTCAAAGACATCTATGATCTGGAGCGTTTGGTAGGCCGGATTGCGTTTGGCAATGCCAACGGTCGTGACCTGAATGCGCTCAAATCATCGCTGGAGAAAATCCCAGGACTTCGTCAACATTGCGCAGGATCATCTTCCGCAACATTGCAGCATATTGCCGAAACGATGGATGATTGCAATGATCTGCGTGAAGCCATCGGGCAAGCCATTGTGGACGAGCCGCCGGTATCGGTAAGGGACGGAGGTCTGATTCGTGAAGGGTACCATGAACGTCTGGATGAATTGCGTGAGGCTTCGGTTAACGGGAAACAGTGGATTGCGGAGCTGGAAGCGCGAGAGCGTGAGGCGACAGGCATTCGATCGCTGAAGATTGGATATAACAAAGTGTTTGGTTATTATATCGAGATCACCAAGTCCAATCTGTCTGCGCTGCCAGAGGGGCGTTATGAACGTAAACAGACACTTGCCAATGCAGAACGTTACATTACGCCGGAGTTGAAGGAAAAAGAGACGCTGATTCTCGAAGCTCAGGACAAAATGGTTGATATTGAGTATGGGCTGTTCGCAGAGCTGCGCGAGCGGCTGAACAAAGAGATTGCAAGATTGCAGAAGCTGGCCGAACAGGTAGCCGAAATTGATGTGTATCAATCTTTTGCGGTGATTAGTGCTGAGCGAAACTTTGTACGTCCTACATTGACCGACGGTTATGATCTGGTTGTGGAAGAAGGACGCCATCCGGTCGTTGAGGCGGTCATGCGAGATGGCGCATTTATTGCCAATCACACGGCAATGACCAAGGAAGAGGCACGTATTCTGCTGATTACCGGTCCAAATATGGCTGGTAAGAGTACGTATATGCGACAGGTCGCTTTAATCTCCATTTTGGCGCAAGTGGGTTGTTTTGTACCTGCGGGTCAGGCGGAAGTGCCGATCATGGATCGTATTTTCACACGGATCGGTGCCGCGGATGATCTCATTGGCGGACAAAGCACATTCATGGTGGAGATGGCCGACATTCAGGTCATGACGGACAAAGCCACACCACGCAGTCTGATTATTATCGATGAATTGGGACGGGGAACGTCGACCAGTGAAGGTATGGCCATTGCTCAGTCTGTTATTGAATATGTACATGATATCATCGGCTGTAAAGCTCTTGTATCAACTCATTTCCATGAGCTTGCTCATCTGGAGGAGAGTCTGGACAAGCTGGCCAACTACTCGATGGCGGTACAGGAGAGTGGTGACAAAGTTAATTTCCTGCGCAAATTGATTGCCGGGGCAGCCAGCAGTAGTTATGGTATCTATTGTGCACGCCTTGCAGGTCTGCCTGATAGCATTATTGAGCGGGCGAATGGACTTTTACATGGGTTCGAACATGCGGCTGCTCAGGTAGCGGTGGGCAGTGAATATATCGGGAATGAGAAGCAGGAAGCAGGCCTGAATGTAAAAGGTGTAGAATTTCAACACACGGATTCAGCACCATTGATCCGGGAGCACGAGATTGTGGATAGTGCAGAGTACACACCTTCTATTGAAGATTCGGTCGAGAAGCAACATGCCAAGAAATCAAACAGCGAAGTACAGTCCAGTGCAAGGCATTCGGATGTGGTTCAACTGTCCATCTTTGGGGATGATGAGCCGAATGTGGCAACGAAACCGGATGTAGTTGCGGTGGATAAACCAGCGCGAGAATTCATCCGTACGATGAAAGATATCGATGTCATGAATATGACGCCTCTTCAGGCGATGCAGATATTGAATGATCTCAAATTGAAGGCACAGCAATTATCCTGAGTATAAGGGAGGGGAAAACCTGTGGCGAAAATACATGTGCTTGATGAACATATTGCCAACCAGATCGCGGCGGGTGAAGTGGTCGAACGGCCTGCTTCAGTTGTCAAGGAGTTGCTCGAAAACTCGGTGGATGCAGGCGCCACCAAGATTGAAGTGACGGTGGAAGAGGGCGGACTCCTCAGTATTCGTGTCAAAGACAATGGTACAGGTATTGAGCCAGAGGACATGGAAACTGCCTTTTATCGTCATGCGACCAGCAAAATAGCCCATGGCCGAGATCTGTTCCAGATCACAAGTCTTGGATTCCGTGGCGAAGCCTTGGCGAGTATCGCCGCCGTGTCCAAGGTAGAGGTATTATCGGCAAGTGATAATGACGGGCGAGGACGCCGCATTGTAATTGAAGGCGGGAACCTTGTCTCTCATGAAGATGCAACCTCACCCCAAGGTACAGATTTTGCGGTGAGAGAACTATTTTACAATACACCAGCCAGACTCAAATATATGAAAACGATCCAGACGGAACTGGGACATATATCAGATGTCCTATACCGGATGGCGATGTCTCATCCAAACATTTCATTTCGACTGCGTCATAATGAGAATGTGTTGCTTCAGACATTGGGCAACGGTGATCTGCTGCAAGTAGTTGCAGCGATCTATGGGACAAGTGCTGCCAAAGCGATGCTTCCCATCCAGGGAGAAAGTCTGGATTACCGGGTGAGCGGGCTGATCAGCCTGCCAGAATGGACACGAGCGAATCGTAATGGGATGTCAACGATTGTTAATGGGCGATTTGTTCGCAATTACGGTCTCAATCAGGCGATTCTCAAAGCCTACCATACCTTGCTGCCCATTAATCGTTTCCCACTTGTCGTGGTGCAGTTGGAGATGCACCCATCTCTTGTGGATGTGAACGTGCATCCGGCGAAGTTGGAGGTTCGCTTCAGCAAGGAACCAGAACTGTATGAATTCATAGAGACGACGTTGCGGGGGATACTCCGGCAGGAGGTATTGATTCCACAGGTCAAAAAACAGCAGATTCGACGTGGGGACGATAGTTCCTTTATTCAAGAGCAATTTCTCTTTCCACGTGGCCCGCTGAAAGATGCATCTGATGCAGAAGGATATGGGCAACAAGGTCCACTCGGGAAACCTACTGCTGCACCTCTGAAGTTGACTGCCGAAGATGATGATCTGGATTTGGATGCTCCGGCGGATGTGTCTACAGCACAGTTGGTATCTGAACAGGGTCACTCAGTGCCGTTGCCCGAAGCTCCACCTGAGGTTACACAGCCCCCAGAGCAGTTAGAAAGTTGGAACGGGGATATTTTGCAGAAGATTGCTAGTCATGACGGGGTGCAGACATCCGCTGACGTGCAGGAAGGTACTAAGGATGTAAGTACAAGTTCAAGTACAAGTACAAGTTCTACCGAAACTGTTCCCAAATCTGACCTGTCTTCTCAAGATGGTGGAGGTCGTGTAGCAACAGAGAAACCGCTGGCTGAAGGCAAACCAGCTACGTATCGCTCCGATTCCGTATATTCACCGGTTAGAGAAGCTCGGTCAACCTACAATCCGTCTTCGATTGCAAGAGGTGAACGGACGTGGAAAACTTCAGGTCTGCCTGATGCCACCAAACTTGCTGCTGCCATTAAATCAGATGCATCCATGCCCGCATTTCCGGAGCTGAGTCTGATCGGACAGCATCATGGTACGTATTTGATCGCGCAAAATGACCAAGGTTTATATCTGATTGATCAGCATGCTGCTCATGAACGCGTGAATTATGAGTACTATTACGAGAAGTTTGGCAACCCTGCACAGGCCTCACAAGAGTTACTGCTGCCGATTACGCTGGAGTTCACACCTTCGGAGACGGAAAAACTAAAAACAAGGCTGGCATGGTTCGAGCAGGCAGGTGTTTATTTGGAGCATTTTGGTGGACAGACGTTCCGCGTGCGCTCCCATCCGTTCTGGTTCCCCAAAGGGGACGAGAAAGACATTATCGAAGAGATGTCTGAATGGGTTCTTAGTGAACGCAGCATAGATGTGGCCAAGATGCGAGAAGCTGCATCAATTATGTGCTCCTGCAAGGCGTCCATCAAAGCGAACCAGAAGCTGACGGATCAGGAAGCAGAAGTGCTAATTCAGCGTCTGGGTTTATGTCGTCAGCCCTACACTTGTCCACATGGACGGCCGATTGTGGTTTCATTTTCAACGTATGATCTGGAAAAATTATTTAAACGAGTGATGTAGCTATTTAGGGGGACATTATGTACATTACAACCGGTGACAAGGAGATTGCCTCTCAGGTGGAGCGTGCACGTAAGCTCGCCGAAACGACAGGAGGTACCTACGTACCGCGCAATAGAACGTCTTTACCCAAACTGATTGAACAGTATGGTATCAACGAAATACTGGTTGTGCTCAATGGCAGAGCGCGCTTGTTTCGCAAGGATGCAACGGAGCTTGAGTTTCACCCCAGTATGGGATTTGTTCGTGCTAAACGTGTTCTAAGAGGTGAAGCCGATCCTATGCTTGAAGCTGGTGCGGTACTCGAAGGAGACACCATTGTTGATTGTACCGCTGGACTTGGTTCAGATGCGCTGGTATTTTCAGTTGCGGCTGGGAAGAGTGGACAAGTCATTGCATGTGAAAGTTCTCAACCGCTCTATACCCTGCTACTGGAGGGCATGTCCCATTATAAGAGCAATCAGCCCTTGGTGGATGAGGCTTTCCGGCGCATAGATCTGCGGCATGTGGATCATCTTGAGTTGCTACGGTCCATGCCGGATCGAAGCTGTGATACCGTATATTTTGACCCCATGTTCCGTGAACCGATGATGGATTCAAGTGCTATACAGCCCTTGCGAGATTATGCAAATGCTCACGCACTGGATGAACAGAGCATTATGGAAGCAAAACGGGTTGCCCGTAAACGGGTAGTCATGAAAGAAAAGCGCGGCAGCGCGGAGTTTGACAGGCTCGGATTTGAAATACTTGATCGGGCCAATGCAAAAACCCTGTACGGAGTGATTAATGTTGAAAGTGGAAGTTAAACCAAAACCTAAACTGCTTGTGCTGGTTGGACCAACAGCAGTAGGCAAAACAAGAATGAGCATCGAGCTTGCCCAAGCTTTCAATTGTGAGATTATCTCAGGGGATTCGATGCAGGTATATCGTGAAATGGATATCGGAACTGCCAAGATTACCTCTGAAGAAATGAAGGGTGTACCTCATCATCTCATTGATATCCATGAACCGGAGTATCCGTATTCTGTGGCTGAGTTTCAAGAGAGTTGCACACGATTGATTAGTGAAATCCATGAACGCGGTAAAATGCCTTTTATTGTAGGTGGCACCGGTCTATATGTGGAATCAGTATGTTACAGCTTCCAATTTTCGGATAGTGGTTCAGATGAAGCGTTCAGAGAGGAACAATTCAGCTATGCGGAGCAACACGGAGCACAGGCCCTTCATGATCGATTGAGGGAAGTTGATCCGGTTAGTGCGGATCGTCTGCACCCCAATGACCAGCGGCGAATTGTACGTGCGCTTGAGATCCATCATCTCACAGGCGAGAAGTGGTCTGATCAGCTGGCAGTACAGAAGAAAGAGTCGCCTTATGACCTTCTTATTGTTGGTTTGACAATGGATCGGCAGAAGTTGTATGCCCGGGTAGAAGAGCGGATTGATCTGATGATCGAACAAGGTCTGGTGGATGAAGTGAAGTCCCTGTTGGAACGCGGAGTGGCCAGAGGTCATATTTCCATGCAAGGACTGGGGTATAAGGAGATTGCAGCGTTCCTGCAAGGGGAAGTGAGTTGGGAAGCTGCTGTTGAGTGGTTGAAGAGGGATACGCGTCGGTTTGCCAAACGGCAGCTTTCCTGGTTTCGCCATATGAAGGATATTGAATGGGTGGACATGACGGATACCCAGGATTTTGAAGGGAAATACAAGCAGATTAGTGAATTGATTACACGAAAATTTGATTGATTTAAGCGATTATTAATATTCTTCTGACAGGCATCGATTAGATCAAGATATGTAAACCTCTACCTTGTAGTATCAAAAGGATAGAGGTTTTTTATTTACCATTAGAACAGATGGTAGAGATTAAGCGTTCGCTAAACAACGAATAAATGTGCTTTAAAATGAAGAATTAGTCCCTCTTTTGCAAAACAGACAAGCGGTGTATAATGGGTAAGTCTTCTATTTTTTCACCTCGCCAAGAATGGGGGTAAAATAGCAGACAAGGGGTTTTTGTGGATTATATGAAACTGTTCATGATATAATAGCACGAAAGCTACTCAGCGATATTGAATATTACTTGAACACGAATTCAAATGAACCAATGGGGGTACGGCTAATGAACAAGTCCATCAACATCCAAGATACGTTCTTGAACCAACTGCGGAAAGAAAATATTCCTGCTACGGTCTATCTGACCAACGGCTTCCAAATCCGCGGGACGATCAAGGCATTTGACAATTTTACGATCGTCATTGACAGCGACGGACGCCAGCAAATGGTCTACAAGCATGCCATCTCCACGTTCACGCCGCAACGCAGCGTATCGCTGATGCAGCAAGATAACAGCGGCGAAGCTTAAAAAATTACGAAACCTTTTCACCAACCATTTCGTCTACAAGTATAGGTATTGAAACAGAGCAACCTGAATAAAGGGTTGTTCTTTTCATTCCGGGCAAAATATGTTTAATATATGCCTGAGCCTATAGACGAATAGAAATTATGCAACCGAAAGGGAGTCAGGAGGTTAACATGCCAAACGATCCGTTGTCGAGGTCTAACAATCGCAACAATAATAACAAGTCACCCAAAAAAGCGAAGCCAAAGACCTCTAAAAAGAAAAAAATTACGGGTAAACGCGTTGGATGGACACTGTTTTTCACAATGGCAATCGCCATATTCTGTGCACTTGGTGGATATTTATTTATTATGGTGAGTGGTGAAAATCTGCTCAAAGCCAACAAGGACAAAACCACAATTAATGAAACTTCAAAAGTATATGATCGCAATGGCCAATTAATGGGGGAGCTTTCCATTCAGAAGCTGGAACCTGTCAAAGAAGATGATATTCCTGAGCTGGTGAAGCAAGCCTTTGTCGCAACGGAGGATAAACGCTTCTACGATCATCAGGGCGTGGATATCTGGTCCATTGGGCGTGCAGCCGTTAAGGACGTCATGGCTCGTTCCATGGTGGAAGGTGGTAGTACACTAACCCAACAGCTTGCCAAGAACATGTTCTTGTCCCGTGACAAAACGTTCTTCCGTAAAGCAACGGAAGTATCGATTGCCATGGCATTAGAGCGCAAGTACACAAAAGACGAAATCCTGACGATGTATCTGAACCGGATTTTCTTCGGCCATCAGCGTTACGGGATTAAAGCAGCATCTGAATTTTACTTTGGAGAAAAAGATCTAAATAATCTTGAATTGTGGGAAATTGCCACACTCGCCGCGATGCCCAAGGGGCCTTCTGCCTACAATCCGGTGAGCAATCCGAACGATTCCAAGGCACGCCGTGGTGTTGTTCTCCAGCTAATGTATGAACAAGGCTACATCACGAAGGAAGAGATGGATAAAGCTAAAGCGGTAGATTATAACTACAAGCGACCAGAAAAAGACCAGAAATATCAAGCCTTTATTGATTATGTGCTCCGTGAAGCTGAACGTGTAACAGGCAAAACGGAAGATGATCTGAATATTGGCGGATACAAAATCTATACGACCATGGATGCTCAGGCTCAAACAGCGATGGAAACGGCCTTCACAGATGACAGTCTGTTCGAGGCAAGCAAAGACGATCAACAGGTCCAAGGCTCCATGGTAATCATGAACCATGAGAATGGTAGCCTCGTTGCCCTCCTGGGTGGACGGGATTATCAGACTAAAGGTTATAGCCGTGTAACGCAGAGTCGAAGACAACCAGGTTCAGCTTTTAAACCGATTGTGTCTTATGCACCGGCGCTTGAATCAGGAAATTACAGTGCCAACTCGTCGCTGAGTAATGCGAAGCAATGTTTTGGTAACTACTGTCCCGGTAACTTGCATGGATATTCTTCAACAATCAGTATGACGGATGCCATCACGAAGTCGGAAAATATTCCTGCGGTTTGGTTGCTTGATAAAATAGGCGTTAACACAGGCATTAATTTTGCCAAAAGTGTAGGCATACAGCTGACAGATGAAGACAAAAACCTGGCGATTGCCCTTGGTGGTCTAAGTAAAGGTACAAATACACTGGAGATGGCGCAAGCCTATAGTGCATTTGCCAACCTCGGAGAATACCGACAAGCCTATGCGATTAAAGAAATCAAGGATAGCGCAGGCAAAACCACTTACAAACATGATAACTCGGACACAACGCGTGTCATGAGTGAGCAAAATGCGTATCAGCTTACACAGATGCTGCAGAACGTCGTTAATGACGGTACGGGACGTTCAGCACGTTTGGATCGTCCGGTAGCGGGTAAAACAGGAACAGTTCAAAGTGGTATCTCTGGCAACAGTGCCAACCGTGATGTATGGTTTGTTGGATACACACCGGAATGGACTGCCGCAGTCTGGATGGGCTATGACAATCCGGATGCTAATCATATGCTTAAGAACAGCAGTAAGCTGTCGGCAGCTTTCTTTGCCAAAGTCATGGGAGATGCTTTAAAAGGCGTTCCAGTGAAGCAATTCAAAGCACCAGCTGGAGGGCAGGCACCTCCGCCAGTAGAAGAACCAGAAAAGCCGGCTCTGTCCGTTAGTGGGCTGAGTGGATCATACGATCCAAATGCACAAACCGTCTCCCTGAGTTGGACTGGAACGGGTGACGCGAGTACGCAATATCGGATTTATCGGAAAGAAACATCTGAAGCCCAGTTCACTCATCTCATTGATGCTATAGGAGCGACCAATGCACAAGATTTAAGTGCGTTGCCTGGTCTAACCTATGAGTACTATGTGACAGCTTATGACTTGGCATCAGGACTTGAGACGGATCCTTCCAACACCATTTCCTTGATGATTGAAGCGCAGGAAATGCCGCCGGAGGAACCTGATCCTGGTATAGACCCTGGAACAGAGATAGATCCTGAGCAGCCAGGTACAGAGAATCCGGACAATGGTTCACCGGATAATGGCAACTCGAACGGTAATAATGGTAATGGTAATGGGAATGAAAATGGCAACAACGGAAATGGTAATGGTAATAACGGAAACAGTGGTAACAACGGAAACAACGGTAACAACGGCGGAGCTGGCCAAGGAAACGGTCAACCTGGGGAAGGAAATACGACCCCGCCTGGTCAGGGGACAACAGATCCGGGCGGTACCGGTGAAGGTTCCGATGATGGAGCCGTAACAACGCCAGGCGAGGTTGTAACTCCGGACAGCGGAACAAGTGGGGATACTGGAGGGACAGATGCACCCGCAGATTCTCAAGCTGGAACCGGCGGCTAAGCCAATGAATCACTAAATAGCTACATTGAAAAAACTGCTTCCCGGAAAACCGGTGAAGCAGTTTTTTTGGTATACGGAACCAACTGTAATGGAAGCTGATTTGATGAATAGGTGGGACAAAGCTTGATTTTGAGTGTAAACCTTAAATATGGTAAGCTGTAACTATTCGTAATACGTTGTGCAAGGGCGGGCCCAGAGCGCTGGAATCCATCAGGCGGACGTTATTACATTGTTCACCAATAACATCAGAGCAGGTCACGGACCTGTAGTCGGCAAAGAGGGGTTCGTATGAAACGGAAATTCGGGGACCGCGCGAACTGGCGCCGGATTACGAACCGACAATTCACATGCCGGTTCGTTCAATCCAAAATTTTCACAGGTTATATTACGTTGTACACCATACAGGATTTGAAAGAACCTCTGTGGAAAACTTATGGAGGCAGTACCTTCTGTATCGCAGATAAAGGGTATTCCTGGCTGCAATACTATCCGAAGGGAGAGCACTTTGTAGTTACAGCAATGTTTGACGATCAGGAACGGATTGTAGAGTGGTACATTGATACATGTCGTAGTCAGGGGATAACCGATCAGGGTGTTCCTTGGTTTGATGACCTGTATCTGGATGTCGTTGTACTGAAAGATGGAGAAGTATTTTTGCTGGATGAAGATGAGCTTGAAGATGCACTGTCACGGAAGCATATTACTACAGGTGATTATGACTTGGCTAACAAGACGGCAAAGGAACTGCTGCATGCTATTGACGCACATGTATTCCCATACTTTCAGTTATCACTGAAGCACAGGCAGAGTTTGTTTGAGAACGGAGAGTTTCGAAAAAACATTCAGATTTGAGGCATGTACTTCGCCGTAGAATTCTTCTTCATGATCCTTCTAATATTGGAGCACCTGATAGAATACATTAATAATCAGGAGAGTTCAGCCCGATAAAATAGAGGTGATGGCGAATGAACGGACGGGTCATGGCTGCAGGAGAGCAACCAGGAGGCAGACCATCCAGACAAATTAATATTGTGTTGCGTAACCAGGAACCTCAGATGTTGGTCAAAGATGAAGCAGCGGCAGTACAGGCAGCCAAGAGTATAACCAAACATGCGCATTTCCAGGAGATACAGGGTGAACTGGAGCAACTGGTTGGACTTGAAAATATCAAAGACTTGGTATTTGAGATTTATGCTTTCTTACAGATTGCTCAGATGCGTACTGAAGCAGGTTTACTTAGTGGTGCGCACGTGTATCATATGATCTTCAAAGGCAATCCGGGGACCGGTAAGACCACCGTGGCGAGAATCGTTGCCAAACTCTTTCAGAAGATGGGTGTGTTAAGTAAAGGACATCTTATTGAAGTAGAGCGAGCGGATCTGGTTGGAGAATATATCGGTCACACGGCGCAGAAAACAAGAGATCTGGTCAAGAAGGCACTCGGTGGGATATTGTTCATTGACGAAGCTTACAGTTTGGCCCGAGGTGGAGAGAAGGATTTTGGCAAGGAAGCAATCGATACGCTTGTAAAGTCCATGGAAGACAATAAAAATCAGTTTATACTGATTCTTGCCGGGTACTCAGAAGAAATTGATTTTTTTCTCCAGACGAATCCTGGATTACCTTCTCGCTTCCCCATTCAAGTGGAGTTTCCAGACTATAGTATTGATCAGTTGATTCAAATCTCTGAGATTATGGCCAAAGAGCGTGATTATATTCTAATGCCTCAGACCATACTCAAACTAAAGCAGCATTTGCTTCAGGAAAAAAATGATTCGTTGCATGCGTTCAGTAACGCCAGATACGTTCGTAATGCCATTGAGCGTTCGATCAGGCATCAGGCGGTTCGTTTGTTGGAACAATACTCGGAAGGCAGTCCAGGAAAACTGGAGCTGATGACAATCCGTACAGAGGATTTGAACTTTGAGCGAAAGTAAGCGATAATATAGTTTTTACACCAGCCGGCCGGGCCAACCGGTTCGGCTTAAGGCATGCCATGGCATATTCGTGGCAATGAATACTAATGGATTAGTAATTAGAGGGAGTGAACATATACATGACAAATGGCACACATGATACAGATATGGTCAAAAAAGATCGCGCCGTTTTGGTGAGTCTTGTTACGGATGATGTAAAACGTACAGGTATCAACCCTGAGTACTCTTTAGAGGAACTGGTGAAACTTGCCGAAACAGCTGGAGTGGAAGTGCTAAGTGTACTTTCTCAGAACAGGGAAAAACGTGATACCAAATGGTTTATAGGTAAAGGGAAAGTGGAAGAGCTCCGTGCAATCGCGGAGGAACTCGGAGCAACAACAGCTATTTTTGATCAGGAATTGTCAGGGGCACAGGTTCGCAATCTGGAAGAAACCCTCGATCTCAAAATTATTGACCGTACCCAATTAATTTTGGACATCTTTGCACAACGTGCCAACACTAGAGAAGGTATCATTCAAGTGGAATTGGCTCAACATAGCTACTTACTGCCACGTTTGTCGGGTCATGGCAAGAACCTGTCCAGACTTGGTGGCGGAATCGGAACAAGGGGCCCAGGTGAAAGCAAGCTGGAGACAGACCGCCGTCACATTCGTGGTCGTATCGATGATTTGAAACGTCATCTGGAAGAATTGACTCGTCATCGTAAGTTGCATCGTGAACGCCGTAAAAAAACAGGTATAGTACAGGTGGCCCTTGTTGGTTATACCAATGCTGGCAAATCAACCTTGCTCAAGCAGTTGACGGCTGCAGATGTGTATATTCAAGATCAGCTATTCGCTACTTTGGATCCAACATCACGTACGATGGAACTTCCAAGTGGAAAAGAAATCGTCCTTACCGACACGGTTGGATTTATTCAAAATCTACCGCATGATCTGATTGCAGCGTTCCGTGCAACGCTGGAGGAAGTGAATGAAGCAGACCTGATCCTGCATGTTGTAGACGCCTCATCAGCTATGCGTGAAGATCAGATGCGGACGGTTAATACAATTTTGCAAGAACTTGGTTCAGGGGACAAGCCACAGTTAGTCCTGTATAACAAAAAAGATGCGTGCACACCAGAGCAGCTTGAGATGCTTCCATTGGATAAAGACCATATCAAAGTAAGCGCATTAGACGCAGATGATTTGCTTAAAATCCGTGAATTGATCCAGACAGAGCTTACAGGTGACACGAAGCGCTTCCGGATTCCGGCAGAACGTGGTGATCTTACGTCCGTCCTCTACAAAATTGGTGATGTAGTAGATACCAGCTTTGAAGAAAATGATGTAATTTATGAAGTGGAATTACAAAAAGGTGAATATGAGAAATTTGGTCATATGCTTGAAGATTTCATCGAATTGTAATACTCATGACATATTGATGTGATAAGTTGACACGATAATAGATATTTAACGTCAGATTCGTGCTATGAAGGGGAATGAAGTAAGATGGTAAGCTTTGATTCAGAAATATCTGAACTTCAACAACAAGTGGAGCGTCAGATTGAAGGACAACTGCAACAGATTGATCGGATCACAGATCACAATCAATGGAAGGTGATTAATGCTTTCCAACAGCGAAAAGTAAGTGATTTTCACTTTGCAGGTTCAACAGGTTATGCCTATAACGATCGTGGGCGTGAAGTGCTTGATGAAGTATATGCTGATGTTTTCGGCGCGGAAGCCGCGTTGGTGCGTCCTCATTTTGCTTCAGGTACTCATACGATTAGTACAGCTCTCTTTGGAGTTTTGCGTCCAGGTGACGAATTATTGTACATCACGGGTAAGCCTTACGACACATTGCATAAAGTTATTGGCAAACCCGGTGATGGTACAGGTTCATTACGCGATTTTGGCATCGGTTACCGTGAGACGGCCTTAACTGATGAAGGTGGAGTGGACTGGGCAGCAGTTGAAAAAAACATTACACCGGCTACAAAAGTCATTGGGATTCAACGTTCACGTGGTTATGACTGGCGCTCATCCTTCTGTGTTGCTGAGATTGCTGACATGGTTACGCGTGTTAAAGCGCTTAAGGAAGATGTCATCGTATTCGTAGACAATTGTTACGGTGAATTCACGGAGGAACGTGAACCGACAGAAGTCGGAGTTGATCTGATGGCCGGGTCACTGATCAAGAATCCTGGTGGAGGCATTGCGGAAACCGGTGGATACATATGTGGGAAGGAACAATACGTACAGCTGGCAGCTTATCGTCTAACAGCCCCTGGAATTGGGGGAGAGGTTGGAGCAATGCTGGGGACAACACGTGGCATCTACCAAGGACTTTACATGGCACCGACAATTGTAGGACAAGCTATCAAAGGAAGTACGTTTGCTGCTGCGATGTTTGCTGAATCCGGATTTGTAACCAAACCAGCTTGGAATGAAGCTCGCACAGATCTGATCCAGGCTGTTAAGTTTAGCTCTGCCGAGCATCTGATCGCCTTCGTGCAGGGGATTCAGCGTGCAGCAGCTGTGGACAGTCATGTGGTTCCTGAACCGTGGGATATGCCTGGTTATGAGCACCCTGTCATTATGGCGGCAGGTACGTTCATTCAGGGTGGAAGTCTGGAATTATCAGCCGATGCGCCTATTCGGGAGCCATATATCGGGTATATGCAAGGCGGATTAACGTACTCTCATGTCAAATATGGCGTTTTGATGGCGTTGCAGACTATGAAAGATCGTAAATTATTGTGAGTTTATCTAACACGTCATTGACACTTGGTAATAACTAAATGTACAATAGGGTGAAGAATAGATGACTGGAAGGTTGATGAACATGGGTGATGAAATCCGCAGAAATATGGCCTTATTCCCAATTGGTATTGTAATGAAACTTACGGATCTGTCTGCACGTCAGATTCGTTACTATGAGCAGCACAGCTTGATCGTTCCTGCGAGAACGTCAGGTAATCAACGGTTATTCTCTTTTAATGACGTAGAGAGATTGCTAGAGATCAAGGCTTTGATTGAAAAAGGAGTTAACATCGCGGGGATCAAACAAGTGATGAATCCTGTTTCGAAAGAATCCGAGGAAGCTACAGTGATCACGCCGGATACTGAAGTTAAACGCAGAGAGCTGTCCGATACGCAGTTGCACCGCTTGCTGAAGCAGCAGCTTGTATCAGGTAAGAGACCAGGACAAGTATCTCTCATTCAGGGAGAGCTTTCCCGATTCTTTAATAAAAACTAAATTCGCATAACTTGGCGAGTGAGGGGAAAACATGCACTTTTGGTGTGAGACTCCTTGACCCGTGGAACTTTCTAATGTACAAATATAACAGGCAAGCCAAATACGCAGATAAGAAAGGGAGAGGTTATAGTGAGTTATACAAAAGAAGACATTCTCCGCATTTCGAAAGAAGAAAACGTACGATTCATTCGATTGCAATTTACTGATTTGCTTGGAGCTATCAAAAACGTTGAGATTCCTGTGAGTCAGTTGACTAAGGCTCTGGATAACAAAATGATGTTCGATGGATCTTCCATTGAAGGTTATGTACGTATTGAAGAGTCCGACATGTACCTCTATCCAGATCTAGATTCTTGGCTTATTTTCCCATGGGTTGCAGAGAACCGTGTTGCACGTCTGATTTGCGACGTATATCTTCCGGATGGTAATCCGTTCCCAGGAGATCCACGTGGCATCTTGAAACGAAACCTGAAGGAAGCCCAAGATATGGGATTCACTTCCTTTAACGTTGGTCCTGAACCCGAGTTCTTCTTGTTCAAAACAGACGAAAAAGGAAACCCAACTAACGAGCTGAATGACCAAGGTGGTTATTTCGACCTTGCGCCTACGGATCTTGGTGAAAACTGTCGTCGTGACATCGTTATCACACTTGAAGAAATGGGCTTTGAGATCGAAGCTTCCCACCATGAGGTAGCTCCAGGTCAGCATGAGATCGACTTCAAATATGCAGACGCTCTGAAAGCAGCTGACCAGATCCAAACGTTCAAACTCGTTGTTAAAACGATTGCACGTCAGCATGGTTTACATGCTACATTTATGCCGAAACCGCTGTTTGGTATGAACGGATCCGGTATGCACTGTAACCAATCCTTGTTTAAAGGCAATGAGAACGCATTTGTTGATGAGTCGGACGAGTTGGGTCTGAGCAAAACTGCTCGTCACTTCATGGCTGGAACTCTGAAGCACGCACGTGCGTTTGCAGCAATTACTAACCCAACTGTGAACTCATACAAACGTCTTGTACCAGGTTATGAAGCACCTTGTTATGTAGCATGGTCTGCTAGTAACCGTAGCCCAATGATTCGTATTCCAGCTTCCCGTGGTCTGAGTACACGTGTTGAGGTTCGTAACCCGGATCCGGCTGCTAACCCTTACCTGGCTCTGTCTGTTCTGTTGAAAGCAGGTCTGGACGGAATCAAACGTGAGCTTTCCTTACCAGCTCCAATTGACCGTAACATCTACATCATGTCAGAAGAAGAGCGTGTGGAAGAAGGCATTCCAAGCTTGCCAGCTGACCTGAAAGAAGCATTGAATGAATTGATCCGCAGCGAAGTCATCTGTGATGCTCTGGGCGACCACGCCTTGGCTCACTTCTATGAGCTGAAAGAAATTGAGTGGGATATGTACCGTACACAAGTCCACCAATGGGAACGCGATCAATATATTACTTTGTACTAGGGATAACTAAACCTTGGTAATGCTGGATTTTCAGCGTTCCAAGGTTTTTCTCTTTCTAGAGAAAAATTGGTGGGATATTTGTTTTGACCGCGGTTTTGACCGCGACTTAATTTATCTATTCTTCTGGATAGTCCATATAAGAAGAGTATTTATCTATGCTCCTAGCCTCTATCACTTCTGTAATATGTGCGTAAATATCAGACGTGACTTCAATGGAAGCGTGTCCTAATCTTTCCTGGACTTCTTTCATGCTTGCCCCGGATTCTAACATCATAACAGCATGTGTGTGTCTGAGTCCGTGAATAGTGATATCTTTATCTATTCCATTATTTTACAGGTCTTTTTGAGAGATGATAGATATTTGCAAGAAAAAAGTTTCTGATATTTCCTAAGTTAAACGTAATTATAGAAATAGGAACGAATGTTTGGCTTGATTCAATAAGAAAGAGAATGCACCTTTCAGTCAAATCCTGAAAGGTGCATTCTCTTTCTTATTGCTCACATCTAATTAGAAATATATCCTCCATAGGTAACAGTCCACGTATAGCCTGTCTGACCATCCACTGATGATAACTGCAAAACACCAAAAAGGTCGTTTTCAGCATAGTTTAATGTTGTAGGGATATCCCCGAGAGTAGGATATTGATATTTCGGTAAAATTTGTTGAACCTTAACATATTTTGAAGCGAAAGGAGCAGCGTGTACTCTTTCTAAAGAGTTGTTGTTTGGTGTAATGGCACTAGCTGCAAAGGAAGTTGAACCAACAGTCATGCATGCAATGGCAGTTAAAAGACCAATCATAAGCTTCTTTTTCATCTTAATCTCCCTTTCTTTATTTGGAATACAAAACCATTATATAACATTATTATACATAAATGTATAATTGTTAACATAAAATTTTTGTCCAATGAATATTGTGTGAACTAACAAGAATGAATTGTTTTTTAATTAAGAGAAAGAAATTTAAGGCTTCATTGGGATTATGAGAAATGCTCGATAGAAACTAGGGTGTGTCTGAAAACGCTGAATGTAGCCAATTTTGCCGAATTTCCGTTCCAAGTCAGGAAGTTTACCGTAGTTGTGTCGGGGCACGTTAAGGGAAAGTGACGCAGGAGGGGGAGAAAAGGCGGTAAAAGATGCACTTCAGTGGGTTTCAGGACACGCCATAATTTGAAACTCAAGTTTCATGAAAACGTAGTGAATACGGACTATTATTATGATAAATTTTATCCATTCCATATAATAACGTAAATGAGAAGGTCGCTCTTTGAGCGGCCTTTTTGTATAGAAGGGAAGAAAGTGGAGGGTAACTATTTCAGTAAAACTGAACCGGCTATTCCAAGGGTATCTGATCAGCATCCTAATAAATGCCGGGGATGTGGGTGGGAACGTGGACCGGATTGAAACAGTTATGTATTATGCCGCGATGCTGGAAGAAGGATGATGATGTAGAGAAGGTGATGAGATGAGGAAAGTACAGCCGATCTGGGACGAACGGGTTATAGATGAAATGAAGGAAGACTTCTATATACGGAGTATGCGCAACTACTTATTTTTTTGTATGGGGATATACAGCGGACTGCGGGTTTCTGACTTGCTAAGTCTTAGGGTTTGGCAAACGAGAGGCACACACATAGCATGGTTGAGTAAAAGAACAAGCATGCCAAAACTTTTATCATTCATCCGAGTATTCGATCAGATCTGGATGACTACACAGCCGACATGCTTCCGACTGATTTTATATTTCCCAGTCGCCAGGCAAAGACAGTTAGCCGGATGCGGAAACAGCCAATTGGCCGAACGACAGTATATTCGATTTAAAACAGGCGATGTCGGAGGGACTTCTGACAGCGCCTGTTATTTTAGTGCAACTGGCATGGGTGCACTAAAGTTTGTCATTGTTCGTTGATACTAATAGCTAACATGGAATTTGAAAAGTATCGTATAAGTACCGTGGTTTGCACTTACAACTGTAAGCCCAGGTTGAATAGGAGTAACTAAAAAGTCAGGGCCAATATCACAAGCGCCATCGCTATAGATTACATCATAAGTGTAGCCGCTATACCATTGTCCAGGTTGGCCTACTTTAAGGTAAATATCGCGCTCAAAAAAAGCATGAGGTGCTATCACCTGGGACATTTCCGATGGTGAAGAATTAGGTGTTGAAATAGTGGCATCAGCAGCGAAGGACGTGGATCCAATTGAAAAACATGCAGATACAGCTAATAATCCAGCAAGTAATTTCTTTTTCATTTAATCTACTCTCCCTTTAGTTATTTTATCCCGATCGGTAAATTTATCATACCTTATATGGAAAATATATACAATAATTAAAAATTTAAGTTTTTACACTACTATTTTGGTTTTGATAAATAAGAAAACTCGCTACCCTTTTGGTCGATGCTTTTGAGTGTGGCAATCGGTATCGCCTGACCGCTGTTGTACTATTATAAAGGGGTGTTTCTGATATATGATTATAATCTATTGGAGCTGTACTGACGGTTCATTTAAAGTTCGTGGAGCATCCCCCAAATCGTCTCCTGAATGTCCCCAATGTCGTGAAAAGCTATGATCGACTACGAACTTTAGTTCCTATTCTAGTCGTAAATAGCGCATAAATATTGAAAGAAACAATAATATTAAGCGATCGTACATAAACTGCACACCAGCCCATCAATGGGAACGCGATCAATATATCAGGTTGTACTAATAGCTCTCAATACCTTGGTGCTCTAGCGCTGAGGTTTTTTTCCTTTTGTGGACAATTCTCAACATACTTAATCAAAAACCAAATTACCCACAAAAGTTCACTATTTGTGCTAAATAAATGAGCAAAAATAGTTATTAACAAGATCATCAAAGAGATTTTACAGAGTAATTTACTCTGTAATTGAAAAACTAGGAGTGCTACTACTATATCGCTAAATGTAGATAATTTTTATAAGTGATATATTTCCAGGCGTTTAGAAATAGAATAAGGCCTTATCAGGTCTTAGCTGACAGGGCCTTATTTTCATTTAATCAGACTTTTCTTAACAATGTCGAATATCATCTGATGGTAGACTTTGTTATAAAATGCCCATTTCGGATTTCATAGCTATCCATATCCCAGTTTGATGAACGATGACTTATTTATATAGGTTTGAGCTGGAAAATGCTCTTTCAGGCTGGGCTTCACAATCCGATCTTCATTACATTTTACTGTCAATCTGAAATTTGAAAGAATCGTAACCCGTAAGATCATCCATTGAGTAAAACTCAACCGTTTTGCTTTCACCTTTTCCCAGGAAGTCAACCGTACCGTCTGCTGTACCGATTTGTTTTCCGTCTTTGTCGTTAATGGTCGCTTTTAGCAAAGCAACTTCGAATTCTTTATCAGTGTTTTCAATAGAGGCTGTTAAAGACCACATCCCATTATCATCTTTCACGGACACTTCTGATATTTTTAAACCATCAAGTTCATATTCGATTGCTTCACCTGTTTCTGCTACTTCCTCTTGCTTAGTTTCTTCTTTTGCCTGCTCAGTGTCTTCTAATACAGGCGTTTCTACTAGATCTGTTTCAGTTGATTTCACTGGCGCTGTATTGGCTGTTTTTTCTGTCTCACTTCCACATGCTGTTATTGCTATAGTCAGCATTAAAGCTGACAATAAAAGTGATGCTTTTTTCAAGATGATTCCTCCAATATATGTATTCTGCATATAGTCTATCAGACCAAGGTATATTTTTCTATGTAAATGAGTGGATAAGGAAAAGCTAATACATGTGGAGTCGCAACTAGAAGGGGATAGCCTCTCATAAACCTTAATAAAGGTCATTGTATCAGTCAGTCTGTCCTAGATGGTCGCGAACTTCTAACTTCTTGCGGCACCTTGTCTTTAGGCATCTCAGTTGTTCTTATCAGGCAACGGCTGAACATTCAGTCATTTCTCCTTAGGCATTCATCCTTTTACTCAGATATTAGAATACCTGCTACGATAATAGATGTTTTCCATGAGACTGTTGAGTTTAAAGCCAGAACTCACCTACTATCGCAGTAAGCTGATACTGTCTATAGAATGAAAGACTTACATAGCACCCTCATAAGGCAACTTGATAGCCACGAATAGAAAGGAATACTAGCTTTCACTCTTTCAAAATTCCAACCATCGTTCAAATACATACAAATGGATGTTTCATTTGTATGTTGAAAGTTTCATATAGAAGAGGTATACTTTAATTGAATTTTGAACAATTAAATTTTTAATAATTAATTGGAGATGTTAATATGGATCAGGCAAAACAACTTGTGACAGAACAACGTACATTTTTTTATACAGGACAAACTAAAAAAATCGAGTATCGGATTAATGCGCTTCAACAGCTTAGAAAGGGAATTGAAAAGTTTCAGCAACGGATTCAAGACGCACTTCGGGCGGATCTGAACAAATCTGAGGCGGAAGCTTACGGTTCCGAGATTCGCGTTGTTCTGGGTGAACTGGATTTTGCATTAGAACACCTGCAGGAATGGGCTGCACCAAAACAAGTCCCAACCAATTCGGCTATGCCGGATGGGGTGAGTACCATTTACCCTGAACCATACGGAGTGGCTCTTATTATTGCACCTTGGAACTATCCTTTCCAACTGGCCTTTGGTCCACTGATTGGAGCAATTGCAGCCGGTAACTGTGCAGTTATCAAGCCTTCTGAATTAACACCAGCCGTATCTCGTCTGACGTATGATCTGATTCAGGAGATCTTCCCTCAGGAGTATATTGCGGTTATGGAAGGCGAAGTTGAGGCTAGCACAGCATTGTTGAAAGAGAAGTTTGATTATATTTTCTTCACAGGCAGCACAGGTGTTGGTCGCATTGTTATGAAGGCAGCTGCGGAGCACTTGACTCCTGTAACTCTTGAGTTGGGTGGTAAGAGTCCTGCTATTGTCCATAGTGATGCAGATCTGAAGCTGGTGGCCCAACGTATTGTTCGTGGTAAATTCCTGAATGCGGGGCAAACATGCGTTGCTCCGGATTATTTGCTTGTACATGAACAAGTTCATGACGAATTGATCAATCTGATTGGCGCAGAGATCAAAGATAAATTTGGGGATGATGTGTTACAGAACGCTGATTTTCCGCATATTGTTAACGCGCGTAACTTTGATCGGTTGTCGAAGTTCCTTACAGATGGGAAAACGCTGATAGGTGGACGGTCTGTGTGTGAGCAGTTGCTGATTGAGCCAACTGTACTTGGGGATGTGAACTGGGAATCGGCTGTCATGCAAGAAGAAATCTTCGGTCCGATTCTTCCTGTATTTACGTACAGTGACCTGAATCCTATGCTGGATGAGATTGTTCGCCGGCCAAAACCATTGGCGCTATATCTCTTCACACAGGATGAGCAACTGCAGGATCAGGTTCTGAATCAAGTATCCTTCGGTGGGGGATGTATTAATGACACACTTTCTCATATGACTTCACACTATCTCCCGTTTGGTGGTGTAGGAGAGAGCGGTATGGGCTCATATCACGGACAACAGAGCTTTGATGTGTTCTCGCATCACAAGAGTGTTCTGAAACGCAGTGAATAATTGGCCGCAAAAAAACATGAAAAAAAGAGGTTGTCCTGTTGATCAGGACAACCTCTTTCGTATTTCATTACATCTAGTTTGTTACTCAAGTTAAATATTAATGAATATCTCGGAAAAGGCCAATGACTTTACCCAGAATACTAACATGTTTCAAACGTAAAGGTTCGAAGGTCGCATTCTCCGGTTGAAGGCGAATATGATCTTTCTCTTTATAGAACGTTTTCACTGTAGCTTCATCGTCTTCAGTCATTGCAACGACGATATCACCGTTATCAGCAGTTTGCTGTTGACGGACAATAACGTAATCTCCATTAACGATTCCAGCTTCCACCATACTATCTCCGACTACTGAAAGCATAAACACTTTTTGTTCGCCTACATAATGTGTAGGAAGAGGGAAGTAGTCTTCAATGTTCTCGGTTGCAGTGATTGGAACCCCGGCTGTAACTTTACCAACGACAGGAATACGTGCAACGCTATGAGCAAATTGATGAGAATGCTCAGATTCTTCCTGGCTCAAAAGCTCAATGGCTCTTGGCTTGGTAGGGTCGCGTCGGATCAAACCTTTTTTCTCCAAACGATCCAAATGTCCATGTACTGTTGAGCTGGAAGCTAGTCCAACCGCTTCACCAATTTCCCGTACGGAAGGAGGATACCCCTTCAACCGGACTTCATTTCGTATAAACTCCAGAATAGCCTGCTGCCTGCTGGATATCTTCGACATACCGTATCAACCCCATTTTAGTAACGTTTGGGAAAATTATAACATAGAACCTCCGTTCGTACAAACATAAGTTCTAAATAAAATAGCATTAAATCAGTGTTTTTTAACTTTTAGAACAGCATCTGTCCAAAATCCAGAGCATAATACTGCAAATGTGCAAATGCTTTGCAAAAGAACTTCATATATGATATATCTCCCTTCGAAAAATAAGCGAACAATTGTTCTAAAAATCTATTGAACAAAACAAGTGTTCGTGTTATATTGATTTCAACAGATAGGAACAAACGTTTGGAGGCGGGTATTTAATGAGATATTCTACTTATCAAAGCATTTATGAACCGATGAATTCGGAACTGGTGAAGTCTAACATAGGGAACTACAAGAAGGTTTTAGCGCGTTTCAAGATTTCTTCATGGATGTTAAAGGTAGCCATTACCTCTATGATTATATTTATTGGATGCAGCACCGTTTTAACTGTATTTGCCGGCAATGAGAATGATGTTCTGCCTGGAGGAAAGATAGCTGTTTCACAAGGGGAAACATTATGGAGTATTTCTTTGGAACATAAACCGACGAATATGGATACACGTATTTATATAGAAGCAATTAAGAAAGTGAATCAACTTCATACAACTTCCATCCAAGTGGGACAAGTACTAGCTCTACCGCAATTTGCAGAATAAAATGCACATCAATGAGTGTTAGCGCGTGTCAGCTTGACAAGTAGCCTTTATAATGGCAAAGTTAATATGACTTTGTATTTTTGGAGGGGACAAGCTTGGATATAGATAGTCTGGTAGCACGCATTAACGAATTGGCTCGTAAGCAAAAGTCCACTGGATTGTCGGAGGAAGAACTTGCTGAACGTGCCGAGCTAAGAGAGATTTATTTGAGCAATATTCGCAGTAATTTCAGACAACAACTGGATACCATTGAGATTGTTGATGAGGAGAATGACAAAGGCCACCAAGGCAAACTCAAACACTAACGAAACCTAATGATATCATTATGATATTTAGGTTTCTTCCTGTTATTTTGAGTGTGCAATTTATAGGGGGAAATGTTGGTTTACAGTTATGTAAGCCGATACAAAGACACATAAGGGGGATTCTCATGTCGCGTTCGTTCGAGAGAACGGTTAAGAAAAATTCCAAGCAGTTAAATCAGCAACGCAAAAAAAGTGGTCAACCAATCACAGGTACACCAGGTGAAGAAGTCTTTAAGGGACGCAGCTTGTTGTTCCCAATATTTTTGATCGGTCTCGCCTTTTTGTATCTGTTTATGAGCACATTCCTTGTGCAAGCTCCAATGACAACTTGGGACTGGGTGACCATGCTGCTTTACGTATTTTTGGCAGTCATCTTCATGCTTCGCCGTCCATACATCAAGATTAGCAGTAATCGGATTATAACGACGAAGGGTAATCGTGAACGTTCAATTGGGGTTGACGATATCGTCAAATTCAGAATTGAACCAGGTACAGTTGTTATCGAACATAACAGTCGCGGGAAAAGATGGGTGTTTACCAAGTTATTGAACCGTTACGATACAGATGCGATTGCAGAACGTTTGCTGAAATTTGCAAAAGCACACCAGATCACCGTGGAAACCGTCGAAAAGTAATTATTGCATAAAGGGGTAGATGATCGGAATGGCGTTAAAAGCGATTTTGTTCGACCTGGATGATACTTTATTATGGGATGAGCGTAGTGTTCGAGAAGCTTTTCATGAGACTTGTCTAATCGCAGCGCAAGAGACTGGGGTCAAACCAGAAGAACTTGAAGAAGCTGTTCGTAATGAGGCACGTGGGCTGTATGAATCATATGAAACCTTTCCTTTTACCAAAATGATTGGAATCAATCCGTTTGAAGGCCTTTGGGCTAACTTTACTGGTGGGGATCAACCTGAGTTCCGTCAGTTGGAGCAGCTTGCTCCAGTATACCGTAAAGAATCCTGGCGTCGTGGCTTGTTGAAGTTGGGTATAGATCGGGAAGATCTTGCTGAACAACTTGCTGCGCAGTTTGGAGTAGAACGGAGATCCAGACCTCATGTATACGAAGAAACGATGGATACCTTGCGTCAGTTACAAGGAAAGTACAAACTGTTATTGTTAACAAACGGTTGTCCTGCTTTGCAACAAGAAAAGTTGGATGGTGTACCTGAATTGACTCCTTTCTTTGATGAGATTATTATCTCGGGTAACTTCGGAAAAGGAAAACCAGATCCGTCGATATTTGAACATGCTTTGAGTAAACTGGGTGTTAAACCCGAAGAGAGCATGATGGTTGGAGACAAGTTAACGACTGATATTCGTGGTGCTTTATCATCTGGCATCCAATCCGTATGGATTAACCGTGAGCATAAGACCAACAATGAAACGTATGCGCCAGACCATGAAATAACGCATTTATCGGAATTAAATCAGCTTATAGCTAATTTCTAAGCAGATCAGCTATAACATCTTTCCTCAGCACCCTGAAACATTGGAAGCTTCAATGAACGATAATGTCGTTCTTGAAGTTTCCAATGTTTTTTTATTTGAGCTTGTTGACTAAATTACCTTGTTAAAAGAGATCTCCATTTATTTTGCTAAAAGTTATTGAAATTAGGGGGAAGCTGGATTAAAATATAACTAACATACTAGTATGACTAGTATTTAGATTGTCCTAAAGCAATTTCTTTTTGACTTACATCATTAAATGGAAGCAGGGAGTTATTGCTAATTATTTTCGATTGATTGTAAGCGCTTAATATTTTGAAAAAGCTTGTTTTGATTTGGAGATCACACCACTTAGTAAGTGCTAATGAATGATGTGAAGCACCTTGGATTGTGTGATTCTACATAATACATCAAATTGATATCGCTTACATTCAGCAATTATCTATTTGGTAGTGGGGGTGAAGTTAAAGGAGTTGTTGTCTTCTACAAGAGGAGAAACGATGGAGTTTGTACATGAATTACTCTTACTTATCAAGTCCTGGATCGGAGTGAAAACACATGGAGTCGGAAACCGCTAAAACAACGTTAACCATGACATCTTTACGTAAAGAGAGCAGATTACGAACGGCAGCAACCTTGTTTCGCAAAGACTGGCAGCTGTATTCACTATTAATCCTTCCCATCATTTATCTCCTTATTTTCAAATATGGACCTATGATTGGTAATGTGATTGCGTTCAGACGTTTTGTTCCCGGGGGAAGTATATTTGGAGAAACTTGGGTTGGATTAAGGTACTTCAAAATGTTCATTGAGGACCCTACCTTCTGGAGAGTATTCGGTAATACGCTGATGTTAGGCGGACTTGCGTTACTCTTTACATTCCCGGTTCCAATCATTTTTGCCTTGATGCTTAACGAAGTGAAAAGTAAACGATTCAAGAAGTTTGTACAGACCGCGTCATATCTGCCTCATTTTCTGTCTATCGTTATCGTTGCGGGTATGATCCTGCAGCTGACAGCAGTGAATGGTTCCATTAATGGACTGGTGGCTTTCTTCACCGGAGACAATATTCCTTTTATGCAGCGGGCTGAGTGGTTCAGAACAATCTATATCACTTCCGAGGTATGGCAGGGTATGGGTTGGGGAGCGATTCTGTATCTGGCTGCACTGACAACCATTGATGATTCTTTGTATGAAGCTGCGCGTATCGATGGTGCCAATCGGTGGAAGCAAACGATTCATGTAACGTTACCAGGGATCTTGCCAACGATTGTGACGTTATTGATTTTGAACATGGGTAATTTCCTGGCAGTTGGGTTTGAAAAAATCTTACTCTTGTACAATCCGCTTATCTACGAAACATCTGATGTGATCTCCACTTACCTGTATCGGGTTGGACTGGAATCCAGTAACTTCAGTTATGCTACCGCAATTGGCTTGTTCGAATCGCTGATCGGTCTGATTCTGGTGTTCTCCGTAAATGCCATCTCACGCAGACTGACACAAAGAAGCTTATGGTAAAGGAGGAGCATCATGCAGGAATCCAGATCTTATAAGGTATTTAAAGTATTTAACGTTATCTTTCTGCTGTTTGTGGTATTTATAACGCTCTATCCATTCTTAAATGTCGTGGCACAATCCTTCAGTAGTGAGTCCTATATTAATTCAGGCAAGGTTAGTCTGTTCCCAAGAGGATTCAATGTGGAGACATATAAGACTATCTCACGTGACAGCATGTTCTGGACGAATTATAAAAATACGATTATCTATACTGTAGTAGGTACATTAATCTCCATGTTTATGACGACTATTTTCGCCTATGCCCTGTCCAAAAAGAGGTTGATGGGTCGCAAGTTTCTGACGATGTTCGCCGTATTCACGATGTTCTTCAGTGGTGGATTGATTCCAAACTATGTGTTGATTAATTCCCTTGGGTTCAACAACACCATGTGGGCACTTGTTGTTCCTGGCGCAATTAGCATATACAACATGCTGATCATGAAATCATTTTTTGAAAATATGCCTGAAGAACTGGAGGAAGCTGCCTCCATTGACGGTTTGAACACCTACGGGATCTTGTTACGCATTATATTGCCGCTTAGTAAAGCAGTTATGGCAACCATGGTGCTATTCTACGCAGTAGGTCATTGGAATTCCTGGTTCCCAGCCTTTCTGTATCTGGACAAAAAAGAACTGTTCCCGGTCACCATTTATTTGCGCAATATGATTGCAGGAGCGACAAGCGGGGCATCTGCCGGTGCAACCTCAGCTGATAACCTGACACAGATTGCTGCCAATATTAAGTCTGTAACGATGGTATTAACCATCTTGCCGATACTCACCATCTATCCATTTGTCCAAAGATACTTTGTAACCGGTATCATGTTAGGGTCTGTTAAACAGTAATACGTAGAAGCTATATAAATTGAACTAAACATTTACACAAAACGGAGAGGACAGAAAGGACCTGAAGAAGCAGCGCGTTCGTCTTTATTCCCGGATTTCCCCTTTATAAAAGGAATCAAAAAATCTGGGGATAACAGCGATCGGAAGGTTGTTCTGTCATCGGAGTGTGCAGTGTAAATATTCTTTAGTTCAATTTGTATAGAATACCAAACCAAATTCAGGGGGATAACCTAAATGAATCAAAAGCCACGTAAGTTTGTTGGTAAAATGGTGTTGGCATCAATGATGACCGTTGTTCTGGCAGCATGTAGCAGCGGTAATGGAGCTGGAGGTGACGTCACAGAAGTTCAAACCAAGGCAGCGATGGAGACGTACAATGTCGGGGATACATTCAAGGCGACTGAGCCGTTTAATCTATCGATACTGTATAGTGATCAACCCACCTATCCGTACAAAAAAGACTGGTTGCTTTTCGAAAAGATGACTGAAATGACTGGTGTTACACTTGAGCCAACGATTGTTCCTATGAGTGACTATTCTCAGAAGAGATCTCTTCTAATCAGTTCTGGTGATGCACCACTGGTTATTCCTAAAACGTACCCTGGTGAAGAGTCTGCATTTGTATCTTCCGGTGCGATTCTGCCCGTTAGTGATTATATTGATTTGATGCCCAACTTCAAGGATAAAGTGGAAAAATGGGGATTGGAAGAAGAAATCGAAGGACTTCGACAGGAAGATGGCAAGTATTATGTACTCCCGGGTCTGCATGAAGAAGTATGGCCAGATTATACATTAATCGTAAGAACAGATGTTTTTGAAGAAAATAACATTGCTATCCCAACCACATGGGATGAACTGTATGACGCTGCAAAGAAACTCAAAGAGCTGTACCCGGATTCCGTTCCGTTCTCGGACCGATTCCAATTTAATAGCACATTAGGTATTGCGGCTACCGGCTTTGGTACCAAGGCTGGATGGGGTTTTGGTAACGGATTGACGTATAAGGAAGATCAGGATGAATTTGTATATACGGCTACTACGCCGGAGTATAAGGAAATGCTAACGTACTTTAACAAGTTGGTATCCGAAGGATTGCTGGACAAAGAAAGTTTCACACAGGATGATGATCAGGCTGTACAGAAATTTGTATCCGGCAAATCATTCATGATTAACGGTAATTCCCAAACGGTGGTGCTGCACCGAAATGATATGAACAAAACGCTGGGAGAAGGCAAATACTCTGTTGCGAAGATTACAGTTCCTGGTGGGCCAAAAGGGCAATTAATGTCTGGCTCCAGACTTGAAAACGGTGTTATGATATCCGGAAAAATTCAAAAAAGCGAAAACTTCAAAGCCATTATGCAATTTGTGGATTGGTTATACTACAGTGATGAGGGTCAAGAGTTTGCCAAATGGGGCGTTGAAGGCGAAACATTTACCAAAGAGGGCGGAAAACGTAAATTGGTAGAAGAAGTGAACTACAATGGCTTGAATCCTAAAGGCACGAAGGATCTGCGTATTGACTTTGGTTTCTCTGGTGGAGTATTTGCCTACGGTGGTACGACAGATCTGCTGCAATCGATGTTTAGTGAAGAAGAGTTGAAATTCCAACAAGACATGAAGGATACCAAGGAAGTGATCCCGGCAGAACCACCAATTCCTTACTCTTCAGAGGACCGTGAACGGGTGACACTTCTGAGTACACCACTGAAAGATTATTCGGATCAAAATACACTTAAATTTATCTTGGGTGAGCGGGACTTGTCTGAATTCGATACGTTTGCCAAAGAGCTGGATAGCCAAGGATTATCTAATTATCTGAAGCTGGCAAATGACACGTACAAAGCCTACAAAGAAAACAAGCAATAATATAGTTGATGTTGGCCAGTTTACCGTTTCACACCGATATATAAGTGGAACGGTAATTTGTGCTAAGATGAATGAATACGGCTGATAGAAAGAGGTCTAGGCATGTCACTTAATCAAAAAATTAGAGGCTCGACCCGGGCATATTCATATAACCTGTTAAAAGAACGAATTCTTCACCTGGAACTTAAGCCGGGTACCAAGATTTCAGAGAAAGAGATTGCAGATGAACTGCAGGTGAGCAGAACACCCGTTAGAGAAGCATTCATGAAGCTTGCTGAAGAAGAACTGCTGGACATTATTCCCCAGAGTGGAACGATCGTCTCTCATATTAATCTGGAGCATGTGGAAGAAGGCAGGTTTATGCGGGAGAAGATGGAGAAGGAAATCGTGACTTTGGCTTGTGTTTCTTTTCCTGAAGAGTACAGATTTCGACTTGAAACCAACATTGCAATGCAGGAAGTCTGTATAGGAAAAAACAATTTCTATCGTCTATTTGAACTGGATGAAGAGTTTCATCAGATTTTGTTCCAGGGCACGGGTAAGCTAAGAACATGGAAAATGTTGCAGCAGCTGAATATTCCGTTTAATCGGTTGCGTTTATTACGTCTAGCGGAGGACTCCAACCTGGAGGTCATTATCTCCCAGCACAAAGAGATTTATCGTCTTATCACAGAGCGTCAGACCGAGCAAGCTGTTCAGGTGATGGAAGCTCATCTTAGACTAGTTGTTATTGAACAGGAATCGATAAAGGCGAAATACCCGCATTATTTTATATAATGCACCAATGTTGTATACTACTCTCCATATGCATATGCCAAAACCCCTGTTCAATTGAACAGGGGTTTTGGTTAAGCAAGTTGTAACACGAGAGTGTTAGGCTTGTTTGATAAAAGTAGGATCAGGGTATGGATCTGCAATCCAGCCATCTTTTTCGATGAACAGACGTACAGCAATAATTTGTTTGTTCTCCATTAAAGTGAAGAAGTGCGGTGTATTCTCAGGTACGGAGATAACGTCTCCAGGAGACAGTTCTACATTAAAGTAGCCCACATCATCTTTAGCTTTGATAACAAAGATTCCTTTACCAGCAACAATTGCACGAATCTCATCTTCAGCGTGGGTGTGGATCTCTTCGAACTTGGCCAGCTTTTCTTCGATATCTGGTGTTTGTTCGGACAGTGTGATGACATCCCAGATCTGGTATCCGCGACGTGCAGCCAAATCTCTGATTTCATAATCGTAAGTTTCTAAAACCTCGGTTTTCTGTTCATCAGTTAATCCAAAGTTATTTTGCAGATCAGTGTTCAGTTTGGAAGCGTCCCACTTCTCATATAATACATCGTATTTGTTCAAGAAATTTCGAACATTTTCGTCACCAGTGATGCGTTCGTTCGTATTTCGGATAACAATTTCAGCCATGTTCTTTCCCTCTTTTCCACTTGGTTTAATTGAATTATATCGGATTGCTTTGTTTTTGTCGATTCTCAAATTCCGTTCATATTCGTGCAAACCCGCCATCTTTCGGGACCAAACCCGATCTTTCACAATAAGTTAGTTTCTGTTAAACTAAGATCTAACGTTTTGCGGGGGTGAAGATATTGGATAAGATTAGTCTACACGATGCATTAAAACAACGAATATTAATCCTCGACGGTGCAATGGGGACCATGATTCAACAAGTTGATCTGACTGGCGAAGATTTTGGCGGCGAAGATCTGGATGGATGTAATGAAATGTTAGTGCTTACTCGTCCAGAGCTGATCCAGCGCATTCATGAAGAATATCTGGAGGCTGGCGCCGATTTAATTGAAACCAATACATTTGGTGCGACATCCGTTGTGCTTGCTGAGTACGATATTCAGGATCGGGCACGCGAGATCAACCTGGAAGCAGCCAGAATTGCGAAAGCTGCGGTTGATCGTTTCTCTACACCTGAATCTCCACGTTATGTGGTAGGTGCGATGGGACCAACAACCAAAACACTGTCTGTAACTGGGGGAGTAACGTTCCAGGAACTTATCGACAGTTATTTGGAGCAAGCGCTTGCTTTAATAGAGGGAGGCGTTGATGCGCTACTACTCGAAACCTCACAGGATACCCTCAATGTAAAAGCAGGCAGCATTGGAATTCAGCAGGCCTTCGAACAGAGTGGCGTTACACTGCCTCTGATGATATCAGGAACGATCGAACCGATGGGAACGACCCTTGCGGGTCAGAACATCGAATCCTTTTATATATCCTTAGAACACCTTAACCCAATTTCGGTAGGACTAAACTGTGCTACGGGTCCGGAGTTCATGCGTGATCACATTCGCTCTCTTTCCGGAATGGCATCGGTTGCCGTTAGTTGTTACCCGAACGCGGGTCTTCCGGATGAGAATGGTAATTACCATGAGTCACCAGACTCGCTTGCTCAGAAGATTGGTGCTTTTGCCGAACAGGGCTGGTTGAATATTGCTGGTGGATGTTGCGGGACAACCCCTGCACATATTCGGGCGATGCGCGACACACTTGCCCAGTACCCCCCAAGAGAAATGAACGGAACACATCCACCGGCATTGTCTGGTATAGAACCAATCTATATTGAACAGGACAATCGTCCATATATGGTCGGTGAGCGTACGAACGTGCTGGGATCACGGAAATTCAAACGCCTCATTGTAGAAGGCAAATATGAAGAAGCTTCGGAAATTGCTCGTGCTCAAGTGAAAAATGGAGCGCACATTGTTGACGTGTGTGTACAAGATCCGGACCGTGAAGAGTCTGAAGACATGGTGAAGTTCCTTGAACTGGTTGTGAAAAAAGTAAAAGTTCCTCTCATGATTGATACGACAGATGCTTCAGTAATTGATCTGGCCCTTCAGTACTCACAAGGTAAAGCGATAATTAACTCCATTAACCTTGAGGATGGCGAAGAGAAATTTGAGCTGATTACGCCGTTGCTTCATAAATATGGTGGTGCGGTAGTTGTCGGAACGATTGACGAACGAGGTCAGGCGATTAGTCGGGAAGACAAGCTTGACGTAGCGAAGCGCTCTTACGATTTGCTGGTGAACAAATATGGTCTCAAACCAGAAGACCTAATTTTTGATACGTTGGTGTTCCCAGTTGGGACCGGAGATGAACAGTACATCGGTTCAGCTAAAGAAACTATTGAAGGTATAAGAGTAATTAAGGAAGCGATGCCAGAGTGTCATACGATCCTCGGGATCAGTAACATTTCATTCGGACTGCCAGAAGCAGGCCGTGAGGTGTTGAACTCAGTTTTCTTATATGAATGTACCAAAGCAGGTCTCGATTATGCGATCGTGAACACAGAGAAACTGGAGCGTTATGCCTCCATTCCGGAAGAAGAACGCAGACTCTCGGAAGAACTTTTATATAACACAAATGATGAAACACTGGCAGCGTTCGTAGCGGCGTTTCGTAACAAGAAGGTTGAGAAGAAGGAAAAAATCTCAAACCTTTCATTAGAAGAGCGTCTCGCTTCATATGTAGTCGAAGGAAGTAAAGAAGGATTGTTGCCAGATCTCGAACAGGCACTTGCCAAATATACAGCACTTCAAGTGATTAACGGTCCACTGATGCGGGGGATGGAGGAAGTAGGTCGTCTCTTTAACAACAATGAGTTGATTGTAGCTGAGGTGTTGCAGAGTGCGGAGGTTATGAAGGCTTCTGTAGCATATCTGGAGCAATTTATGGAGAAGAATGAGACTTCGGTTAAAGGCAAGATCATTCTCGCCACGGTCAAGGGCGATGTGCATGACATCGGTAAGAACCTGGTTGAGATCATCCTGTCGAATAACGGTTACCGAATCATTAATTTGGGTATAAAAGTACCACCAGAACGTATCATTGAGGCATACCGAGAAGAAAAAGTCGACGCAATCGGCCTCTCGGGTCTATTGGTAAAATCAGCGCAACAGATGATTCTTACCGCTCAGGATTTGCGAACAGCAGGTATTGATGTGCCTATTATGGTTGGCGGAGCGGCGCTAACACGTAAATTCACCAAAAATCGTATTCGTCCTGAATATAACGGAATGGTTGTATATGCGAAAGATGCGATGGACGGTCTGGATCTGGCGAACAAATTGATGAATCCCGTTTCACGTGAAGTGATGCAACTGGAGATGGAAGCAGAAAAAGAAGCTGATGCTTCAAGTGCTGTAGCTGTTCAGGCTCTTCCAGAGCTTACGCGAGTGGAGCGTTCGGATATTGCTGTAGATAATCCGGTTCTTGTCCCGCCTGACCTGGAGCGGCATACGATGCGTAACTACCCATTATCACATATCCTGCCATATGTGAACATGCAGATGTTGCTTGGACATCATCTGGGGTTGCGCGGTTCAGTAGAACAACTGCTTGCTTCAGGTGATAAGAAGGCTACCGACCTGAAAGCAGTCGTGGATGATATCATGCAAGAAGCTGTTCGTGACGGGATTATTCAGGCACATGCCATGTATCGTTTCTTCCCTGCTCAGTCCAGTGGTAACAGCATCATCATCTATGATCCAAAGGACACCAGCAATATTTTGCATACTTTTACGTTCCCACGTCAAAAAGTCGAGCCGTTCCTGTGCCTGTCCGACTTCCTGAAGCCTGTTGAATCCGGTCAGATGGATTACGTTGGTTTCATGGTTGTTACGGCCGGACACGGTGTACGTGAACTATCCACGGCGTGGAAAGATCAAGGGGATTACCTTCGCTCGCATGCTCTGCAATCCGTAGCGCTTGAAGTAGCAGAGGGATTAGCTGAGCGTGTGCATCATATGATGAGAGATATATGGGGATTCCCGGATTCAGCCCAGATGACCATGAAGCAACGTCACGGTGCACGCTATCAAGGGATCAGGGTATCCTTTGGATATCCGGCTTGTCCGGATTTGGAAGACCAAGGGCCGCTGTTCAAGTTGCTGCAGCCTGAGGATATCGGGGTGGAATTGACGGAAGGTTTCATGATGGAACCTGAAGCTTCCGTATCAGCGATGGTATTCAGCCATCCGCAAGCTAAGTATTTTAATGTAGAGAAGGCATAAATTCAGTAGAGTGTCAGGCAAAGCCCTCCGCATTGTCGGAGGTTTTTTGCTGGCAACAGAAAGAGGTGCGATCCAGAATGGAACTATATTTCCTGGGAACTAATGCTGGTGTACCTACGCTTCAACGGAATGTAACTTCCATTGGGCTACGCATGTTGGATGAGCGCAGAGCTTTGTGGTTGTTTGACTGCGGGGAAGGAACGCAGCATCAGATTTTAAGTTCTCCGCTTAAACTGAGCAAATTGGAGAAAATATTCATTACACATCTGCATGGTGATCATGTATTTGGACTTCCAGGACTGCTTTCGAGCAGAGCCTATCAAGGTGGCACCACACCATTAACCGTATATGGTCCGCCAGGTACGGAACGAATGATCAGTACAACAATGGAGCTTAGCCAATCCCGGGTTAACTATGATTTGAATATCGTGGAACATACGGGCGGCGTCCTGTTCGAGGATGACAGTTTTATTGTGGAAGCAGCTTTGCTTGAGCATCGGATTGACAGCTATGGATACCGGATCACGGAAAAAGATCGCCCAGGAAGCCTGGACCCAGCCAAACTGGCGGAATACGGTTTGAAACCAGGCCCATTGTTCGGCCGGCTGAAACGTGGAGAAACCATTACGTTGGATAACGGTGATTCGCTTCGTCCAGAAGATGTATTGGGAGCGCCAAAGCGTGGTATGGTAATCACCATATTGGGTGATACACGTCCATGTGACAATGTACAGCCTCTTTCCATCAATGCAGATGTACTTGTACATGAAGCTACATTCATGCATGATCTGGCCGATACAGCACATGAGTACTATCATAGTACTTCTAAACAAGCGGCAGAAGCGGCTAGAGCAGCCAATGTAGGGCAACTAATCATGACTCACTTCAGTTCACGCTATAAGGATGAGGATCAACTTCAGCCCCTTTTGGAAGAGGCGCAGTCCGTATTCCCGAATACCAGACTTGCAAACGAACACCAGCTTATTCCTGTCGTGCATCGCAAGCAAGAATCTTAACCCTGATTGCGAACCAGTGCACGGTTAAACACGTCATATAAAGATCCGGGTAATTGCACGGGACTGAGGGAGAGGAACTCCCGCGGTCCCTTTTGCAATCTGGTCAGAAAGCGTGTAGGATGGGCAATATGAAGAGGGAAATGATTCAAATTATTTTCCGGGAAAGCGCAGGAAATGACAAGCTTGTACAGAAGACGCGCGAGTTAAACCGTCGGTGTTCGATCCGGTTCGACTTGTTGCGTACATATGTCAGCAAGCCATTATTTTTTGCCTGAATACATAGGTTCGCGGTCAAGTTCGAGGTAGATGATTAAGGACATGAAATGTTAATGGAATAAAGAAAGGAAGTGCTGTGTGTGATTAAGGCCTATCTGATTGACTTGGATGGTACGCTCTATCATGGCAGACATCGTATCGAAGGAGCCGATCAGCTTATTCGAACACTGCAAGAGCTAGGAAAGCCGTATTTATTCGTAACAAATAATTCTTCCCGTACACCACAAGGTGTGGCAGATCATCTGAACGGGATGGGCATACCTGCCGACGCGTCTCAAGTATGCACTTCTGCAGTGGCAGCTGCTGAATATGTTGCTGAAGAGTCCCCAGGTGCAACAGTGGCATGTATCGGAGAAGCAGGATTGCTGCAAGCCATAGAAGAAGCAGGACTACAGCTGACGGAAGATGCGCCAGAATATGTGATACAGGGGATTGATCGTGAATTTTCCTATCATAAACTGACCAAGGCGCTAAGGTGGATTAATGCGGGATCAAAATTCATCATGACCAACCCGGATCTGCAGCTTCCTTCCGATGATGGACTGACACCTGGGGCGGGGACTATTGGAGCAGCAATTGAAGCAGCAACCGGAGTCCATCCTACAGTCATAGGAAAGCCATCGAGTGTTATAATGAAGTCGGCCATTAGCAGGCTAAACCTGGCGTCTCATGAAGTGGCAGTGATCGGAGATAATATGCGAACCGATATTGCAGCTGGAGTGGCAGCAGGGTGTGAGACACTGTTGGTACTTACCGGTATCACAACACGGGATAATATGGATGGACACATTCAAGCGGCGAAGGCTCGACCTGATCATGTGTTTGAAGATTTGCATAAATTGATGGAGTGGCTGTCGCAAGAGGCAGACCAAGCTTCCAAAAAGGGGTAATGTACGATGCCGGAACTACCGGAAATGGAAAATTACCGGACCTTGCTGTCCGAGAAAATACTTGATCTACTGATTACAGGTGTGGTAATTAACCGTGATAAAACGATAAATACGGAGCCTGATCTGTTCATCAATGAACTTACAGGTAATCGCATCATATTTGTTGAGCGCCGAGCGAAGCATCTGATTTTCCACTTGGCTAATGGTAAACGTCTGGTGCTGCACCTCATGTTAGGCGGTATGATTTTCTGGGGCACGGAAGAGGAACGCCCTGATCGTTCCACACAAGTGGAAATTCAGTTTGGCGATCACATTTTATTCTTTATCGGACTGCGCTTGGGTTATTTACATCTGCTTACTTCGAAAGAAACCGAAGAGGCGATGTCTGATCTTGGACCTGAACCTTTGGATCGACGGATGAACGTGGAACGTTTTGCTTCCCTGTTGAAAGGTCGCCGGGGTACGCTCAAGACAACGTTGGTAAACCAACATATTATTGCGGGGATTGGCAATTGTTATTCGGATGAGATTGCTTTTGCTGCCGGTCTGAGACCAAGCTCCAAAACGCAGAACATCGCGGCTTCACCTGAGCTGACGGAGCGTTTGTTCCATTCGATGCAGTCGGTGTTGCGTGAAGCAGCTTCTGAGGGCGGTTATATGGAAATGCCGCTGATGCAAGGGGATACGAAGACAGGAAGTTTTGACGAGCAATGTCGCGTATACGATCGGGAAGGCGAGACTTGTCCGCGCTGCGGGGGAACAATTGAACGAGTGGAAATTACGGGCAAGAAGGCGTTCTTCTGTCCGAAATGCCAGCATGAGGCCTAAAACCGGAATCGGGGCACATGTCAGCACGAGAGGTGGATTTCTTCAGGCAGCCAAAAGAGCACATGCGATGGGGGCAACAGCATTTCAGTATTTTCCGAAGAACCCGCGTAGCCTTGGCCTGAAAAGTCTGGATCTCAAGGATGCTGAGCAGTGCAGGGATTGGTGTGAACAGCAGGGACTTGCTTCGATTGCACATTCACCCTATCCCACGAATCCGGCGTTGGGTATGACCCGTGGAGAGGCGGGGTTTCATGCTACAATAGCTTCTATTCGCAATGATCTTGAAATTTCGAATGCTTGCGGTTCTGTTGGGACGGTGGTCCATTTCGGACATATCAAAACAAACGATCCGCTGGAGGGTTATCAGAACCTCATTCATTGTCTGGATACCGCCTTGGAGAATTGGAATGGACATTCAAAGGTACTGATTGAAAATCAGGCAGGTGATCATGGCCCGATGGGCACGACGATGGAAGAAATGATACAGATTCGCAAATTGAGCCGATATCCGGAGCATATTGCTTTTTGTTTTGACACATGCCATGCTTTTGCTTCAGGTTTGTGGTCGTCAGGCAACGAAGCGGCGATGCTCGATAAGGGCAGGATGCTCGGGTATTGGGATAATGTTGCTGCTGTCCATTTTAATGATTCCAAATATGCGTCTGGTTCGTGTAAGGATAGACATGCGAGGATCGGACAGGGATATATCGGAAATGAATCAATGAAGGCATTGTTAAAGGCGCCTGAGTTCCAAAATGCGGTTGTTGTGCTCGAGACAGAAACGGGCGAAGATGGAACGCACCATGATGATATAGCGCTCATGCGTTCCTGGTTATAATGGGGAGAGGAGCGATTGTATGCATGTTTTTTTGGATGACTATCGGGCATGTCCGAAAGGATTTGTTCTGGCAACGAATGCTGAAGAGTGCCTGATGCTGCTAAGAGAAGGTGACGTGGACATTTTGTCTCTGGATTATGAGCTTGGTCCAGACTCGCCCAATGGCGGTGAGGTCGCGGCATCTATTGTACGAGAAGGTTTATTTCCGCGCGAGATCTATTTGCATACGTCCAGTATGTTTGGGAAACGCCAGATGTACGAGATGTTATATAGCAATAAACCGGATTCGGTAACCATTCATAATGGACCAATGACGGGTGAGGTCATGCTGCGTGTTGCCGCGGGAGAAGAAAGTTAATGAAGCCAATTACATCCAAAATGTTAATGCGCAGTGTATGGGAAGGCATGCCACAGGCTGTATTTATATATACCCCTTTATGTGGGACATGTGCGGCAGCACGGCGTATGTTAGAGGTCGTTGAGCACATGCTGCCAGAAGGTATTTTATTCGAAATGAACATTCATGACATTCCTGAACTTGTACAACAATTTCAAATTTCAAGCGTTCCAGCAGTGATGCTTTTTGACGGCCAGTTAGATGTTCCAAAAATGGTTTATCGGATGAGCTCTGTGGAGCATTTGCTCTCGGAGATCCGGAAGGCGGTGCTGAAATGAGTATAATCTCGATGGAACATGTCTCACTTAGACGAGAAGAGAATCAAATCTTGGATGACGTACATTTGCGCATCGAACAAGGCGAACATTGGGTTATTCTGGGCCGGAATGGTTCTGGCAAAACAACGTTACTGGAAATGATGAATGGATATATGTTTCCAAGCCAGGGGCGCATTGAAGTGCTCGGTAATCTGTATGGACAATGTGACGTCAGGGAAGTTCGTAAGGAAATCGGTTATATCAGCCAAACGTTGATTGAGAAACTCACACCCAGAGATCCGGTATGGGAGGTCGTCGCTACAGGAGCTTATGCTTTTTTGCGTTTTTATCAGACAATTCCGGATGAAGTAAAAGCAAAGGCAATGAGTTTGCTGCATGACATGGGTTTTGCCAACCTGGCTAACAACTCGCTTGGAACGTTATCCCAAGGGGAGCGCAAAAAAGTCATGCTTGCTCGTTCATTAATGGCCGAGCCAAAATTGTTGATTATGGACGAGCCTTGTGCCGGACTGGATTTATATGAACGTGAGAAAATGCTGGCTGAGATTGATCGTCTGCGCCAGCGTAACATTACAGTTGTGTATGTAACACATCATGTTGAAGAGATCGTACCTTTATTTACACATGTGGCCTTGATCCGCGATGGACGTATTGCGGCAGCCGGCCCCAAACATGAAGTTTTGACACAGGATACAATTAAGCATACGTACGATGTTCCGGTCGATATCCAGTGGGATAATGGTCGTCCGTGGATACGCGTACGTTCTGGAGGGTAACACAATTTGAGTACACAATCGTCTTGGGAAGAAGGCAACTTCTCCCGTTTTATCTGCACGGCCAATCATGGCTTTGCCCCTTATGCTCAGGAAGAGTTGCGCCGTACGTTTGGTGCGGTGAAGAGCACGGTACTCGTACCAGGAGAAATACTGCTTGCGGGTCTGCCTGTAGCGGAGGAAGAAGTTGCAGATAAGCTGTGGGCAGAGTATCCAACGTTTTTACGTCATATTCAACCTGTTCAGTTTCAGGAGAATACAGAAGATTCGGAGCAGTCTATTGAGAAAATGATTGCATTTGTGTTGAATCATAAGGAATTGACTGGTGCCTCTGTCGTGTTGCAGGTACGGAAGACAGAAGGGGCCTTTTGGCAAGAAAATGCAGCCTCATTGAAGCAACTGCTAACTGAAAAGCTGGATGAGCTAGGCTGTGAATGGGTTGTACGTGATGCTGCATATGTCATTTCTGTATTTGCAACGAATGATATGTTGTATGCTGGCATATCCAGACCTGAACAGAACCTGTCAGACTGGAGCGGCGGAGCCGTACGTTTTCAAAAAGAAGATGGGCAGATCTCGCGGGCCAAATTCAAATTGCTTGAAGCCGAGCTAACGTTTGGCATTGACTTTACTTCATTTCATAAAGCACTCGATATCGGTGCAGCACCAGGTGGATGGACCTCGTTCCTGCTTGAACGTGGGCTTGAAGTAACGGCGGTAGATCCGGCGAAGATGGACGCTACGCTGCTGGCATCACCAAAACTGACTTTTTTGAAGAAAAATGCAGGGGATGTGCGCTTCCGCGAAGGAGAGTTCGATCTGCTCGTATGTGATATGAGTTGGAGTCCGAAGCTGATGAGCCGACTTGTGTCGGATATTCTATATAGCCTTCAGCCTGGAGGAACAGCGATTGTTACCGTGAAACTGTTGCATAAAAAACCGCTCGCGCTCATTAAAGACGTCATTGATACGTTTGAGCGTTCGCGGATGCAGATTCAACGTTCCAAGCAGTTGTTCCATAACCGGGAAGAGATTACACTTTATATGGTCAAATATTAAGAGATCTAGCTTGATTAAAGCAGTTAAAGGTATTATGAAATTGATTCGATTAAGCTCATTTTATTTTGTGCTTTACAATCTATTCCTGCCTGTACTATAATGATACCAATATTAACCATAACAAACCTGAGGGAAAGCATCCCGAAGTGAACAAAACCGGATATCCGGTCTGTTCTTCTTCGGTGAAGCTTTCCCTTTTTTGTTGTGTATTAAAGGAGGAATTGGTATGAGACATCCGGCCAGGCTGGAACGCGGAAGCCTGCTGGGAGGTAGATATCGTATCGTATCCATTCTGGGAACAGGCGGAATGAGCCATGTATACGAGGCGGAGGATCTGAAGTTGCCGGGCAAGATATGGGCAATTAAAGAAAGCGTAACGATTATGCCATATGAAGGCAGTATGGAGACGGAGGCAGCTCTGCTAACATCTCTTCGTCATCCAAGATTGCCGCAAATTGTTGATTTTTTTGTCCCGGATGAAGATGGGTACACATACTTGGTGATGGAATACATCGACGGGTTAACGCTCAGTGAGTATTTCAAGCAGTGTCGTGGGAAGATCCCGATGGAGCAGTTGACGGAGCTTGTACTTCAATTGCTCGATGTGTTGAGTTATTTGCATAATCTGAATCCACCTGTGATCTATAGGGATCTGAAACCATCAAATATCATGATCACACCGGAACATGAAGTAAGATTAATTGATTTTGGCATCGCCAGAAGTTACAAACCGCAAAGTGCCGAAGATACCGTTAAGCTGGGAACTGCTGGTTTTGCCGCACCTGAACAGTATGGCTCGGGTCAGACTGATGCGCGTTCAGATCTATATGGACTCGGCGCATTGCTGCTGTATCTTATGACAAGTGGGGCCTACACGGAATGGATTCAGGGTGTGGAAAGCTCTATCCGGAGTGATGTTCCGCGGACGTACATCCCTGTGGCAAGAAGACTGTTAAGATATAATGCCGAGGAGCGATTCCAATCTGCCGATGAGGTGCGGAAGGAACTGCTCCGAATACCCGGTGGAATAACGCCTGGTGGAGATACAACCATGACCTTGAATGGCGGAACAAGAGTGATTGCCTTGACTGGTGCTTCATCTGGTGTAGGGGTTACCCACACGGCTATAGCTATCAGTCATTATCTCGAAAGGCAAAACTTCAAAGTAGCTGTGATTGAAATGTCACCTCGCTCTCAATCCTTTGCAAGGATTCAACAAATCGCTCAAGCGGGTAAACCGGTGCCAGTAGGCAGACAGTTTGCAGTGGATGGTGTGCATTATTGGAAACAATCCGGGCGAGCGGATATTTTGTCTTTGCTTGGGGGGAGTTATCAGTTCATCGTGATGGATCTCGGTAGTGGTCAGGACCAGAACCGGCTGGAAGAATTCCTTCGTGCAGATCTGCCGATTGTTATAGGCTCAGGTGCCGAATGGAGACAGGCGGAGATTGGTGCTTTTGTTCGATCACATCATCGGTATCCACGAGAGAAATGGATCTATTGTCTGCCCCTGGCAGCAAGTGAAGCAGTTCAGCGCATTCGTAAAGCTCTGGATACATCGAGTGTGTATGGGCTGCCATTACATATTGACCCTTTTGACAAGGACGCACAGATGGATAAAGTGTTTTCTCATATTTTAACGCATATGATGGCACAGCAGCCCAAGAAACGTTCATTCTTTTCAAGAAGGAAAGTACATGATTAGAAGATTACGAAAGGAGAGCCTCTTTTGTCTAAATTAAGAAAACAAAGCCGTCAACTGATCTATGCTGGACTTATCGGAGCAGGAGCTGTAGGGTTGGTGTTCGGAGGATATGTTATTTACAATGTCAAAACGATGGGGGATGTCAGGTCAGCTGTAGAAGCCCGTTATTTATCGGCATATGAGGAAAAGGAAGCTGAATTAAAGCAACAATGGGATTCGGGAGCACAAGGATGGGTTACGATTCGGGATATTGAAGCAGGTGAACCGATATTACCGGAGGATCTGAAGCTTATTGCTGTTCCGGATGCACAAGCACCGCGAAATCTCTGGTCCAGTACCAAGCAGATGGAGGGCCAAGTGGCCAAAATAGAGTTGAAAAAAGGAACAGCCATTACCACCGAGATGGTGTATGAGGATGTACCGGCTCCGCCTGATTTAAGAAATCGAGAGCTGCAAGTTGTATTACTGCCGTCCTCACTTGTTAAGGGAGATATTATTGATGTTCGTATCCAATTCCCTACCGGACAAGACTATGTTCTCTTATCGAAGAAAAAAGTGGAACGACTCAATGCAGCTACCTTATGGATTACGATGACGGAGGAAGAGATTCTGTCACTCTCAAGTGCAATTGTAGATGCCTATTTACATAAAGCTTCAATCTATGCCTTAACCTATGTAGAACCACAGTTTCAGACACCTGCAATCGCGACGTATCCTGCCAATTCAGAAGTGTTAAAACTGCTGGAGAGTGATCCGAACATTGTTCGACGAGCCGAACAGGAGTTATCCAGACAGGTGCGAAGTTCGCTTGAAAGTTCACTGGCCGCCTCCATGACAGCACCGTCAAAAGGGGTTGAACAGGATGTGGCACAATCCTCAGTTACCTATAACAGTCGTCCATCATCAAATAATCCGGCAACGTCGGATGGAGTGATGTGGAATGATGGTTCAGGAAACGGAGCAGGAGCTGATTTGGGAAGCTCAGATAATTCTGCGCAGGCTTCACAATCAGATGAACAGCAGAGCCTGCTAACGGGCGGAGAATAGAGATCGAATCGAGGTTTACATTAGTCTAATTCAGATAACAGGGAGTTTAAGAAAAAGAAAGGAGTTGTAACATCTATGCATACATGGATCTTTGCGGGTTTATGTGAGAAGAATGATTTGATGTTATATCTTTGCAAGATATTGGCTTCAACAGGCAACAAGGTCTTGCTCGTAGATGGAACCTTACAACAGAAGTATGGGTACGGTGTAGGTGACAGTCAGCAGTCTTTGCGAATTACTGAATTTGAAGGATTTGATATCGCTTGTCATTTTGTCACTTCAGCAGCTGTAGAGAATCATCTTGAAGTAAATGGAGAGCGATTGGACAGTTATGACTATGTGTTATATGACATGGAGACCTCGCATTTTGCTTCACGTAATCTCTGGCTAACCGCTGATGTAAGAGTCTGGGTGAGTGATTATGAGCGTTACAATCTGGAACGTGGCAAGGGATGGTTGAAGCGGTTGCTTGAAGAACAGTCATTACCTGGTGAGCTGTCATTTCAGCGGCTCTTAATTAACGGGGTTGACTGCAAGCTTGAAGCTCGTTATCTATGGGCGTATCTGGAGGGCAGTCCGTTTGTGTGGACAGGAGAATCCTTAGTGCTTCCTTGGGATGAGTTAACAGCTGCGGTTAAGCTTGAGAATGAGCATCATCGCCGAGTTCATCTTGGACCTTTGTCACGAAATTACAAAAAATCGTTGTGTCGCGTGGTCGAGCAGTTAACAGGTTGGGAAAGTGTTCGCAGTCGCCGTGCGATGAAAGAAGCAGAGAGGATGAGAGCATGAGCACCATTACCTTTTGGAGTCCTTTTGCAGGTACAGGTTGCACTTCGAGCACATTAATTAGTGCTTATGCGATGGCACTTCACTATAGGACAAGAGTGTTACTTGTTAATGCAGGCCTTGCAGGAACTGGCACAGAAGCTGCTCTACCATCCAAAGATACGGATTCAGCGGATTTTATGTTCTCCTTTGAAGAGGGTGGTTGGGATGCGATTGAACGGCTGCATTCGAGTGGCAGTCTGAATAAGCACAATCTCAGGGATTATACCAAGCCACTTCTGAAGGAAAGACTTGATTTCTTAACCGGAAGAATGGATGAGATGGAACGTTCCCCGCAGGAACATGGTGAGACAGTGAAAAAGCTGCTAAATGTAGCTAACGAGTATTATGATCTGGTTCTTCTGGATGCGGATCATGCTGATGTTGATTCACAGCTCAAGCTGCAACAGGCGGACTATGTTGTAATTAATCTCGATCAAAATATGCGAAATCTGGAGTTGTTCTTTGAAGAGATCCTGCCAGAACGAATGAACAATAAGAATATACATGTTGTCATTAACAAATACGATTTGCATTCCCGTGCAACGCTTTCCAATATTAAGCGACAGTTCAAATATAAAGGCACGATATCCGCGATACCGTACACAACCGGATACCTGGATGCAATGAATCGGCGAGATGTCGCCAGGTACTTGCAGTTGGAAAGTTTGACTGAGGATAAGGATATTCGTAAAGGGAGTTTTGCTGCAAGCATGAGCGAACTCGCTCGCCTGATTATGGACGGTGCAGGTATGCGCACAGTTCTGAAGAGGCTGGAAAGGGGAGCCTGAACCTCCGATGCTCTGGAATACCATATGGATAAGTTTAATTTTGATTCTGTGCCTGACTTATATCTGGTTCAAGTATAGAACGTTTCTTCGTGAAAAGAATGCTCGTGTTCCTGAACAGGAATCATTCACGATTGGCATGTTGATTGAGAAGGTGAAGAACTCACTTCATGAGCTTAGTCATAGTCAGCTCGCGGATGCGGGTCTGCATGAAGAAGAATATCGTCGGAGAATTAATCAACGTGCCGAGATGAGAAAAGCGCTGAAGGGCTGTGTCTCAGGCAGTGTCAGCGACAAAACGTATGTTAAAAATCTGATAGGGGATCTCCTGACCCGAAGCATAGGGCTGAACAAATCAAATGTAGATGAAGTTATTTTGTTTGCAGAACCAGATTTGTTGACGATCCAGGACCGATTCGAAATTGTATTTTATCTGTACCGACAGCAATTCGGTGTGGATGCACTCTCCCGAATGATTGATACCTACGATCTTGGCAGACTGAGAATGGATGAAGGTACGGACGATGGAGGAAGTTATTATATCTCTGAGGAGGATATTCAGTATGTGTTCGAGTGCGAATATCGAGAGCTTGGATTCAGAGAAAAGACTGATATCATCGTGCAACGTATCTACCAACATTATAAAGGATTCTCGGTTGTTGATGAGATAAGGGACCAACGTATTGACGGCGTTAGTGGTGGTGTCAGCGGTATGCTTGATGCTGTTCATAATATGGGACTTCGAAAACCGGCATCATGGAATGATTTGCTGGATCAAGGACTGGAGGATAATGCACATGAAGAACCGCTTAGCGGCATGGAAAGTGTCTGGATTTTCTATAAAGGTAAGTCCATTCATCTATCCTTTCTGTCCTTCGGAAGCATCCGTGAACTGAAAAGGGTATGCCAGAATATTTACAAATACAATTATCCCGGACAGTTGTCGGAAGCAAGTGGCTACAAGGTGAACGAGATGAAAGACGGCTCCCGTGTCGTTGTTGTTAGACCTCCTTTTGCAGAATCGTGGGCATTCTTCGTCCGGAAGTTCGATATTCCGAATGCTTCACTTGAACAATTGGTTACGGGTAACAACGCAGATCTGCCAATTACATTGCTTCAATACCTCATGAAAGGAAGCCGGATTACAGCTGTAACCGGGGCACAGGGTTCTGGTAAAACAACGTTGCTTATGGCTATGGTGAAACACATCTATGCATCGTACACCCTTCGGGTGCAGGAGATGGCGTTTGAACTTCAATTAAGGCGGATCTATAGCCGACGTAATATTTTGAGTTTCCGAGAGACTGAACACATTTCAGGTCAACAAGGGCTTGATTTGCAGAAAAAAACGGATGGTACCGTCAATATACTTGGTGAGGTAGCGAGTGATGAAGTGGCCGCATGGATGATTCAAATGTCTCAGGTTGCCAGTCTGTTTACCCTGTTTACCCACCATGCCAAAACGTTTCGTGATCTGGTCTTCTCCCTCCGTAATTCCTTGCTCAAGACAGGTATGTTCCAGCATGAGCATATTGCTGAGGAGCAGGTTGTGAGTGTCATCAATTTCGATGTTCATATGAAGAAAGATGCTGAGGGACGAAGATATATCGAACGGATTACGGAATGTCTTCCTCGTGCGAATCAAGGTGACAGCGTGGAAGAGAGGGCAGGTTTTACATTTCGTAATGTTGTGGAGTACAGAGATGGAGCGTATGTTGCAACAGCTCCAATCTCCTCTGGATGCATGATGGATATGCGAGAACAGATGACATTACAGGATGCTGAGAAGTTTGAACAGTTTATGAAGCAACACTGGGGTGATCAGTATGACAATTAAATGGATTCTGCTCCTCGTATTAAGTATTTGTGCAGGAGGTTTGCTGATCACACTTCTGGTTTTAAGTATGTTACGTCACAGAGGAGGTGGTTCAGCAATTCAATCCGGCGTGATTTTTGCTCCTAGCGGGAAGGGATTCAAGGGATTGGGATCAATCTTGTTGCAGTCCTATCGTCTTGGAATGAAAGTGCCACTGCTATCAGCTTATATTCTACAGGTTCAGAAACGTATTTCATTCCGCCATGTTGGGGATGAGCCTTCACTTCGCAGGCTGACGATGACAGTGGTTCTGATTATTCTTGGAGGTTATGGAGGCATAAGTGTCATTCTGTTTTTACTACAGCCGGGTATCGCTTTTGTAATACTTTCTGTACTCTGTGCTGTGGTGCTAAACAGTCTGGTATTAGATATGTGCCTCAGTCGTATGGAGAAAAGGTTGCTGGTGCAGATGTTGGATATCTTCGCAGATGTAAGGCATCGGTATCATCAGCATGGCATGGTTGAGGAAGCGCTCTATGAAGCCGCTGAAGCAGGTACAGGAGAAGCGGCAGAACAGGTAAGACTGATCTACGAAGCTCTGACTTCTCCAGATCCAAATGAAGCACTTGAGCGTTATTATGAAGTGGCTCCCAACCGTTTTCTCAAAGGATTCGCTGGCGTTTCCTATATGGTCATGGAGTTTGGGGATAAGGACAGAGCACAAGGCTCTATCTATCTTAAAGGACTGGGTAACCTGACTCAGGAGATTCATCTGGAGATTTTGCGGCGTGATAAATTGGATTACCTGCTCAAAGGACTTAATATCATTGCGCTAGCTCCGGTATTGTTCACCGCTCCAATCGAACGCTGGGCCAGAGTCAGTTTCCCAACGATGGATGAATTTTATCGCAGCAAAATCGGTTTTGTTACCAAAATATCGATCTATGTCATCATCATCCTTGCTTATTTGCTTTTGCAAAGGCTCCAGCAATACGATGAGACCCGTTACCGGTCAGGGCATAAGCATTCATGGTTGGATCAGTTTCTGTACAGGCAAACCTTCATACGGAAATTGGCAATGTTGTTTGCAGCAAAACCTGGCAGTGCACAGTACAGTCAAACGATACGGCTCATGAGGGAGAGCAGTTCAGAGTTGAAATATGAATGGCTTGCCATTCGACGAGTGATGTTATTCGCAGGTTGTTTGGTCCTTACAATGGCTTGCATCTTGCTGTTGCACCAGGTTGAACGTAACCACATCTTGCATGATCCGATCCGGGATGATCGAATGTTTGGTGCAATGGCTGAAGCGGATCTCAGGAAAGCTGAGGAAAAAACAGCATTAGATCAATCCGTGCTGAAAAGTGTAGAAATGAACCGAGGAGCTACATATGAAGAAGTCTCCAAAGCGTTACAGCAGTTATCTCCCTTTCAGTTGGACCATGATACTCAGGCTGAGACGATCGCGCGCATTATGCAGAAACTTGAGGTGTATAACAAGCAGTATGTACGCTGGTGGGAAATGATTATAGCCATTCTCATGGGTGCAGCAGGGTACTACATGCCCGTATGGCTTATGATATTTCAGCGGAAAATGCGAAGGCTGGATATGCGACATGAAATCTATCAATTCCAGACAGTGATATCCATTTTGCGTGAGATGGACCGAATGTCAGTCGAGGAGATATTGGAATGGCTTAATCGATTTGCCGTCATTTTCAAGCGCCCGCTGCAAAAATGTTTGTTGCATTTTGAACATGGACCAGAGCTTGCACTTGAACAATTAAAGGAAGAGGCGGGTTTGCCCGAGTTCCAGCGACTGGTTGATAAATTGCAGCTTGCCCTTGGCAAAATCTCAATACGTGAAGCCTTCGATGATCTCGAGAGCATGATGGCATTTTATTTTGAACAACGCAAGCAGGAGTACAGCAAAATGATAGATGTCAAAGCATCATGGGGGAGAACTATTGGATTTACACCTATGTACGCCCTTATCTTTTTGTATCTGGTTATTCCATTGGTCGGTATGAGTTTCTTGCAGATGAGCATTTATTATGAGCAAATTCAGAAACTGTAGCACAATTCATCTGTGTGACAGTCTGAAATAGTTTAATAACTTATAACTTGGGAGGATTTATTATGAACAATGCATCAAGCGCTTTAAAGGTGGCAGCAGGGATATTTTTAACAATCGCTTTGATCACAATTGTAGTTCTGTTGTTTATTTCAGCTCAGGAGGCAACCAAGACGGCCCAGAACAATTTTGCTGATATCCAAACCGAGTTGTCCCAGGCTGCATTTACAGTATATGACGGAACAACCATCAGTGGATCACAGGTAACCAATGCGCTGCGTAAATATGCGGACAAGGATCAGTTCGGTATTCAAGTCATTACAGGTAAAAATAAAGCGGGTCAATGGTACGGTAATCAATTGAATATTTCACAGGATCTCAATAATGCGGACTACGGCTCGGTTATTGCACCCGACGATAAAGTGGGGATTATTAACCAGACCATGAGTGAAAAAGACAATCAATATGTCAATCCAAGTGGTAAATTCAAAGCCATTATCGTAAAAGACCGTTCTAACGTGGTAAGAGGGCTGATCTTCCAGCAATCCTGACAGGAGTTGGTATAACATGTCCCGGAATACACAGCATCTCATGTTGTTTTGTACGGCGGTTGTCCTGTTTTTGACAGCCTGCCTGTACGGGCAACAGAATGTTAAGATTTTATCAGCGGCCTTGAACGACAGAGTACAGACAACAGCAGGCATGGAAGGTCGACTGACAACAACACTGCATACCACTAATCCGGATCAGTATAGTGGTGCAGAAGTGTTGCATACCGTGAGGCAGATGACTGGTACAGGCATTCCTGTGGAGGTAGATGGGACTTCGTATGTGATCGATCCACTTGTCAGCAAAACAGCGACGATTCCTGTCCAGCTCGATGCCACCTACAGACCGGAGTTTATACGAAATGAAGCTGGAGAACTGCTCAAGATTGTTTTTTGGAAGGAGACCAGTGTGAATTGATTAATGCCGCGTCCAAGCTGCTTGCCGTATTGCTCGCAGTCCTTTTGCTCTATGTGTACCCAGCTGCTGAAACAGCCGATCGGCAGGATGATATAGCACGTATGACGGCTATTCAGAATGTAACACGTTTTGTTGATGCTGTCCGAACGAAAGGGTATATTTCACCTCGAATGTTGGCTGAGTTTGAGGAGCAACTGGCCCAGACGGGCAATGTGTATGAGGTGTCGATGGAACATTTACATAAGAAATATGTACCTCACTATACAGACCCGATGGACAATAACAGTTTTACCGGGACCTATGAGGTAGTGCAGGATGGATATTATGCAGCTCAGATTCGAGAGAGACTATTCCCATCCTCAGGTGTGATACCGGTTGATGATCCTGGCCGAAGATATACGTTGACCACAGGGGATTTTTTCACCGTGACGCTCCAAAATACAAATCGTACACCTTCCATGCTCATTCGTGAATGGTTGAGTGGTACGGCTCAGGCTTCAGCGGTATTTGTAACATACGGAGGTATGGTTCTCAATGAAGATTACTGAGCTTTCCATTGTATTCGTGCTGATCTTTTTCCCGCTTTTCTGGATCATCTCACTCCATACGCAAGATGCCGAGGAGGCTCAATATCTTGGTCAACGATACAGATCTGCACTTCAAACTGCAGTCATGGATGCAGGTGCAGTCATGCATCAGAATGAGAAACAAAATGATGAAGCGGGTTATGATTCAACCAAGTTTGTTAAAGCGGACAAAGAGCTTGCCTTGTTAACATTTACTCAGACGATGGCTTTGAATATGGGGATTCAGGATGATCCCGCAGCTATTCGAAACATGTTTAATTACATTCCTGCCGTGGTTATTCTGGATTATGATGGCTATTATATGTTGTCCACAGAAACAGAGATGACGGGTAACCTTGAAGATTCTTTCAGGCAAGTGTGGAGCCCCAAGAAACCTTATACATATTCAGATTCTAATGGTAACAGTATTAACTTTACACTGGACGACTACGTATATGCCTATGACGCAAACGCAGGGAAATGGATTGAAGGATTTCAAAAAGAACTGGCCTCAAGCGCACAGATTCCTTTACTTCAGAATACCAGCGTATTTGAGCAAGTTAGACAAAGCCGGATTGTGACTACTGTGCAGGATGATCTGGCTGATGTGATTAACCGCCATAATGAGTTTGCCAGAAAGAACGGTATTTCCTATACTTTTACGATGCCCCTGATTGCGCAGGAAGAATGGTACAACTCCATTAACGATATAGGGATTATGGCCTTTATCCAAGGTATAGGTGTGGGTGACCAGAAGATCAACAATTATGCGATCGGTGGAGGCAGACTTGTGAAGAAAACGGCCATCGTAGGTGGGGTAGATCCTTTAACGGGTATCAGGTACTATTACCCCTCCACATGTGGTAATGGTTACCGTGCTGAAGAGGTGTTCACAGACGCAAGACAAGCAGCTGCACAAGGCTATTTCGAATATAAATGCTCTAATCGTTAGGTTAGCCTGTATGACAAAATCATGTAAGAGGTTCCTGAACTGTTTACATTACTTTCAGAAAAGACTGGACCTGTGCTAGAATAGGGTTTCGGAACAATAACAAAAGTAATGTCTAATAGATAGGAGCAACCTCATCTTATGAGTTTATTGTCAGTAGAGAACGTAAGTCACAATTTTGGAGATCGCACGTTATTTAAAAATGTATCGTTTCGTTTACTTGCCGGAGAGCGCGTAGGACTTGTTGGTGCCAATGGTGTGGGTAAATCCACATTAATGAACATCCTTACCGGTAAATTGCTTAAAGATAGTGGAAAAGTGGAATGGACACCTAAGGTCCGTTATGGATATCTGGATCAGCACACGAAGCTTACCCCAGGCAAAACCATTCGTGACGTGCTTAAGGATGCATTCCTTCCGTTGCTTGAATTGGAAAAAGAAATGATGAATATTACGGACCAGATGGCAGATGCAGATCCAGATAAGCTGGAGCAGTTGCTGGAAGAGATGGGCGATATTCAGGAACAACTGGAACAGGGCGACTTTTATCTGATTGACGTAAAAGTGGAAGAGATGGCCAATGGTCTTGGTTTATCCGCAATTGGTCTGGATCGAGATGTCGCAGCTCTAAGTGGTGGACAACGTACCAAGGTGCTTCTTGCCAAGCTTCTGCTTGAGAAACCTACAGCTCTTTTACTGGATGAGCCGACCAACTATCTGGATGTAGAGCACATTGAATGGCTGTCACGTTACCTGAAGGACTACCCACACGCGTTTCTCTTAATCTCCCATGACACGGAATTCATGAATGAAGTCGTAAATGTCATTTATCATTTGGAATTTGCCAAATTAACGAGATATGCAGCGAACTATAACAAGTTCCTCGAGATGGCTGATATGAATAAAGCCCAGCATATTGATGCATACGAGAAGCAGCAAGAGTACATCAAGAAACAGGAAGATTTCATTCAGCGTAACAAGGCACGTGCTTCAACTTCAGGTCGAGCGAAGAGCCGGGAGAAACAGCTGGACAGAATTGAACGTATTGATCGTCCAGATGAAGCAGCTAAACCAACGTTCAAATTCAAGGATGCCCGTGCGAGCAGCAAAACGGTCTTTGAGGGCATTGATTTTGAAATTGGATATACGTATCCTTTGCTGCCTAAGATGACAATGACAATCGAACGTAGTGAGAAAATTGCTATCGTAGGTTGTAATGGTGTGGGTAAATCGACACTGCTGAAAACTATCCTGGGCAAAATATCTCCACTTAGTGGAAAGACCTTTTTGGGAGATTATCTCGAAACGGCCTATTTTGAGCAGGAAGTTCGTGCTGGAAATATCACGCCGATTGAGGATGTCTGGAATGAGTTTTCACATTTGACCCAGAATGAGGTCCGAGGACATCTCGCTCGCTGTGGGTTGAAAAATGAGCACATTACCCGTCCGCTTAACATGCTGAGTGGTGGAGAGCAAGCCAAGGTTCGTTTATGCAAACTCTTGATGCGTGAAAGCAACTGGATTCTATTCGATGAGCCGACAAACCATCTGGATGTCACAGCTAAAGCGGAGTTGCAGCGTGCTTTGCAAGAATTCAAGGGAACGGTGTTACTGGTATCTCATGAACCTGATTTCTACGAGGGTTGGGTCACCAAAACATGGAATGTCGAAGAATGGTCTGAGAAAAACTAGACGATTCAAGACAATGTTTAACAGAAATGACGGTGACAAAAAAATCCGTCTATGGTAACATAGGCTACAACTTCATATGAACACTAGGGGGGCCGCACGATGCGGCTGAGATGGAAGAATGCGATTCCGGACCCTTTGCACCTGATCTGGATCATACCAGCGTAGGGAAGTGGCGAGCGCGTTTCAGTGAATGACGTGAGCAAACGGCAATTCGAAGGATTCAACCGTCTGTTTAACGAATTGAAACATGCAGTTGCGTGTATAACGTTAAGGCTATAGAGTCTATAGCTTTATTGCACGAAATGAACTGTATGTATCAGTCAGTCATCTGGTCCTATAATTAATACGCAGCCACTCCCCTACGGGAGTGGCTTTTTTGTGTTTTCATAGCATTCATGTCTGGAAGGAGATGAACAGTACGGTATTTTCTCATGAACATGTACACGGATCATTTGAACTGCATGTTGTATCTACGGGTGCAGGGGATCAAGCATCTTTTGTAAAAGCTGCAAAGAACGTGTGGCCTTGGGTGGACTATATTCACATACGAGAGAAACAACTCTCGTGGCAACAAAAGATCGCTTGGGCTGAAAGTCTGCGTGGTGTTGGCGTTCCATCTTGTCGTATCGTTATCAATGGTTCAGAGCTGCCTTCACAGAATGACATCCATGGCGGTGTACATTGGGGGCAAGATGCAATACGTAACTATAACCCTGCAGCTATAAGCAATGTGCAGCGACTTCGTCTGGGTGTATCTGTTCATTCAATCGATGAGGCAAAAATCGCTGAAGAACGGGGAGTCGATTACCTTTTCTTCGGGCATGTCTACTCAACCAACAGTAAGCCTGATCTTGAACCAAGAGGATTATATGCTCTGGCTGAAGTGTGCTCTGGTGTCTCCATTCCTGTCATGGCGATTGGGGGTATCGAACCGGGAAACATTCACTCTATTCACTCTGCAGGCGCACAGGGAGTCGCTGTGATCTCGAATGTATGGGCGAGCGATTCCCCGGATCGGGCGGCTGCATTATTAAGGCAGGCTATCGTTGGTACAGAAAGTTTGAGCCGCTGAATCAAGGAGATGAGCTGATGAAGAAGATCATTACTGATAGACCGGATAAGGTTCATGCCGAAACCATTATTGTAGGTGGAGGCGTCGTTGGTTGTGCCATTGCTTATGAGCTTGCCTCTCGTGGACAAGATGTACTGTTGGTAGAGCGTTCAGCAATCGCGGGAGGAACTTCGTGCGCCGCGGCTGGAATGCTGGCAGCAGACAGTGAAGATTTTGCTCATCCTTTGATGGCTAAGCTTGCCAGGCAGAGTAGACAGTTACTTACCGAGCAACAGGTGCTGATGGCTACACTCAGTGAGGTAGAGACTGGTCTGCAACGCCAAGGATTCCTAACTCCTTTTCGTTCATACAGTGAATTAAGTAGTTATAAGGACAATCGGAAGTCTGCGTTGTCTACTTCTGCTGATGAGGTGTGGTGGGATCGTTCCGTTGTGCAGCAGGAGGCATCATGGCTTAACAGAGATACGTATGGAGCCTATTACAGACCTTACGAGAGTGAAATTCTCCCAGTCCACCTAACGAAGGCATACGCCGAATCCGCTCAAGCAATGGGAGCACGGGTAATGGAGGACATACAGGATATACGTGTGCAAGCAAACGAACACGGTGTGCAGGGAATCACCACATCGATCGGTGAGATGAGATGCAAACATGTCATTATAGCGGCTGGATTACAGAGTGAAGAGTTGATGAGACATGTGAATCTGAGCTTGCCTGTGTGGTCGGTAAAAGGTGAAATAGCCGCCGTTCAGTTCTCAGATGAACATGCAGGGTACAGACCTGATAGAACGGTGTATGCAGAGGATATCTATATAGTTCCCAAAGCCAATGGAGAAGTTTGGCTCGGGGCAACCAGTCTGCCAGGCAGAACGGATCTGAACGTTTCTGTACAGGGTGTTCAGAAGCTATTAACTGCGGCTACCCACTGGGTGCCTGGGATGAAAGAAGCACAATTTTTGCGGGCGTGGGCAGGCGTAAGGCCGGCAACTCCGGATGGTCTGCCTTATATAGGTGCTTGCGAAAGTGTTCCTGGGCTGTTTGCCGCCTTTGGACATTACCGTAACGGTATTTTGCTCAGTGCGATAACAGGCAGACTAATCGCTGAATTGCTCGTGGGCAAAAGCTCAGAAGAGCTCGGAATTGAGGCGCTGAGCCCTGAGCGATTGAACAGAAAGGGAGTGGTGCAGTGAATATCATCGTTAATGGTCAACGGATGGAGATTGAAGACAGATTGAATCGTGTGGATAAACTGCTTCAATCTTTTGATCTGCAAGTCAAGACTGTAGTTGTAGAGCTGAATAAGCATATTTTAACCCGCGAGTACCATGAAACGACGGCATTAAGAGAAGGCGATCGAATTGAGATTGTACATTTTGTAGGAGGCGGTTGATGATGTTGAACATTGGTAAATATACGTTTGAGTCCAGATTGTTGCTCGGAACAGGCAAGTTTTCCGATCTGGAAGTGCAAAGTCAGGCTGTGGAAGCATCTGAAACGGAAGTTTTAACCTTTGCTGTTCGTCGTCTGAATCTGGAGGAACGTAATCAGAAGCATTTCCTGGATACGTTGGATCTGGATAAATACACACTTCTTCCGAATACGGCGGGGGCTTCCACTGCGGAAGAGGCGGTGCGGATTGCCGAGCTTGCGCGGGCTTCAGGACTTTGTGATATGATAAAAGTCGAAGTCATCGGAGATGGAAACACGTTACTCCCAGATCCGATTGAAACGTACAAGGCTTGCGAAATTTTGCTTGAAAAGGGCTTCACGGTATTGCCTTATATTTCAGATGATGTCATTCTGGCCAAAAGGCTGCAATTGCTTGGCGTACATGCTGTAATGCCTGGCGCTTCTCCCATCGGAGCTGGCAGAGGCATCATCAATCCCTATAACCTTGAGATCATCATTGAGCAGGCCGTTGTACCTGTAATTGTGGATGCAGGGTTGCGCTCCCCAAAAGATGCTGCTTATGCGATGGAACTTGGTGCAGATGGTGTATTGTTAAATACAGCCGTATCCGGATCAGGGGATCCAGTGAGCATGGCTAAAGCAATGCGATTGGGGGTAGAAGCGGGTAGATTGGCATATGAGGCAGGCATGATTCCCATAAAGCGTTATGCAGCAGCCAGTAGTCCGGTGGAAGGAATGGTTCATACATGACAGATCAAATAACATCTTCCGAGCAGGCCGATCGTTATTCCAGACAGGAACGTTACGCGCCACTTGGTAAGGAAGGCCAGGCCAGATTAAAGGGCAGCAGAGTTTTAATTGTAGGCGCTGGCGCACTCGGAACAGGAATTGCAGAAACGTTAGTTCGTTCAGGAGTCGGACACTTAACAATTGTGGATCGTGATTATGTGGAGTGGAGTAACCTGCAGCGACAGCAATTATATGTAGAACAGGACGCGCTTGAGCGGATACCGAAGGCAATGGCGGCGGAAAAACGTTTATCTGCCATTAATTCCACGGTTCATGTGGAAGGGAAAGTGTTGGACGTCAGAGTAGATGAGTTGGAAGAACTCGTTCAGCATACAGACTTGATCATGGATGCAACGGATAATTTTGATACCCGACTACTCATTAATGATATGGCACAGAAGCACCGTATTCCCTGGATTTATGGTGGATGCGTAGGTAGTTACGGTATTACCTATACATTTATGCCTGGAGATACGCCATGTTTAAATTGTTTGCTGGGTGAAGTCCCTCTGGGTGGAGATACCTGTGATACGTCTGGCATCATACCTCAAGCGGTACAGATGGTAACGGCGAATCAGACCGCAGAAGCGATGAAGTTACTTAGTGGCAATGCAAATGCATTGAGACGTAAGTTATTGTCATTTGACGTGTGGAGGAACGAATACATATCCATCAATGTGGATGGTGCGAAAAAGCAAGACTGTTCTTCCTGCGGCACTTCGGCAACGTATCCATATCTTTCTGCGTCCAATCTGGAGAAAACCGATGTGTTGTGTGGCAGGGACACCGTTCAGATCCGACCTGCACGGCGTATGAATCTGGATCTTCAACAAACAGCGGAACGTCTGGATAGACTTCAAGAAGGAAAAGTGGAATCCAATCCGTTTCTGGTTTCTTTTACAACAGGGGTCTACAGAATGGTCATTTTCCAAGATGGACGTGTCCTCGTACACGGAACAAAAGACACAGCTGAAGCACGTACGCTCGTCCATCGCTACTTTGGTTAAAGCACGAAAGAAGCAAAGTCTGTTCCCTTGAGGGAATGGACTTTTTCATTTTACGGCATGCTATCTGTACCAACCATTGCTGCGAGCAGTGGGGATAGAGACAGGCCGGGTGAAAAAGAGTGAAAACAGCCATTTTGCTGATTGGAGCAGGAGAGCAGGTCAGCCTTATTCAGGATGTTTTATGTAGCGAAGGGTATGAGGTGAAACGAATGGAGTGGTCCGAACTAAACCAATCCGTCGAGCCTTCGTTGCTGCATATTAACCTAATCATCCTGGTAGACCGGGAAGAGGGGAAGAAGAATTGTGGTCAGGATCAGAAATTAGAGTTAAAACGATGGTTAGATAAAGGTCAGGTTGTACCTCTACTGGTTATTACTTCAAATGCATTTCCTCAGTTCATCGTGGAATGGCTGGATTATGGAGCTAATGACGTGATGGAGGAACCTATCCACATGACCGTAATGCTTGCCAGAATACGAAACTTGTTGCGTGTTTTTGCGAATGCAACACCAGAGGGCGAAGAAGTAATTGTAGTTCATGATCTTAAAGTCAATTTGCGTTCAAGACGGGTAAATCGTGCGGGTGAATACCTGACATTAACGCCAAAAGAGTACGAATTGCTGGAATTCCTGGCCCTGCATGTGAATGAAGCATGTACTCGGAGTGACATTTTGCGGGAAGTATGGGGATATGAATATGCGATGGATACGAACGTTGTGGATGTGTATATCAAACATCTGAGGGTTAAGGTGGATAAGGGAAGAAGTGTGAAACTGATTCATACTGTGCGTGGGATCGGTTATATGCTACATGATAAAAATTAGATTACGAAGATAGTTCCATGAATCACCAGTTTAGAGTGTGGCAAAAAGAGGGTAAAAATAAAAGACCGGATAGTAACCTCCGGTCCTTACTGATTAGCTATGATGTGATTCTAAAGTACACGACGAGCTTTAACATACGTTCTCTTCCAAGTACCAGAATCCAGATCAGAGAGGGTTACGCCTGGAGATCCATACGTATGCAGAATCTTACCATTTCCCGCATAAACGCCTACGTGAGTGACATTGGAACCGGTAGAACGGCTACCACTGGAGAAGAATACCAGATCTCCGACACGCAGATTAGCTTTAGACACAGCTTTACCTTCTTTGGATTGTTTCACGGAAGTGCGCGGCAAATCTACACCATACTTTTTGAAAATATATTTCATAAAAGAAGAGCAGTCAAAAACCTTGGTTGTTGAAGTTGAAGCACCAAATTTATATGGAGTTCCAGTGAATTTTTTGCCATAGTTAACAATTTGTTGACCTGTGGATACAGAAACAGTTGCTGCCTGTGCAACAGGTGCGTTAGTCATTAATACAGCTCCAAAACCTAGTGTAGCGCACAACCCGACGGTTACGGCCTTTTGGACAAAGATGTTTGTTTTCATGTTAGTTAGTACCTCCAAAATTCGTTTTCGTTAAGTTGCTAGAGCGAGTATAACAGCTTTGTAACAGCCTAGAAATTGGATAGAGGAGTGTAATCCCTTGCGCCACAATGGTTTGGGTATGTTTATTAAAATATGATTAAAAATGTCAAAAAATTAATCATTGACGGATGAAGAATTAAGATGAAACAACAAAGACCCTTGAGTATCAAGGGTCTTTGTTATGTGTGAACCTATTTTATTCATTGAATCACTGGTTACAAAAACGTAATAAATAACTATGAAGCATGCGAATAGATTCAATCTTTGCTCTGAATAATCAGTAATAAGCCACTATCAATCGTGACTGTACCGGAGGAGCCTAAGAGCTTGTTGCTTACACCCAAGGATTGTCCCATGCGAATGGTGGCTTGATCTAGCGGATACATAAAACCATCTAGAGTTATTCCTGTAACTTCATGAGTCAAGGGGAGCAGAGAAACATATTTATAGTCACGATGCTCAACCACAGCTTTGGATGTGGTCAGTGTCATGTAATTGTGCTTGTCCTGAATGGCACAGGAGATATGATGCTGCATCGCGCGAACCATAATATGTACATTGGCGAGTGTGTGATCCATACGTGTACCTGTAGCACCTAACATTAAGATATGAGATGGTTCGTAATCTAGCGCTGTCTCAAAAGCCATTTCTGTATCAGTAAGATCCTTATGAACAGGGTCACATGTAATGAACCGAATGCTATTGTTGCTTACAATAATACGTTCCTCTTCAGTAATGGAGTCGAAGTCTCCAACTGCAATGTGAGGCTGAATACCGTGTTCAATTAAAAATAATGCACCACGATCGGCCGCGATGATCATATCATCTTCTCGTATTTCCTGAAGTAATTCTACAGATAAGTTTCCGCCTGTAAAAATAACAACTCGTTTCACCGTCATTTTATTTCATCCTTCCTAATTCAGAGCAAAATAGGTCATTGTTCAAATATAATGTTGGAACCTGTACAAATATATTCACCAAACCAGTATAATCCACAAAATGTGGTTGCACAATTTCAGTGCTCGCGGATACAATGGGTAGAGCGACATGGAGATGACTTGAAAAGTGAGGTTTGAACAGGTTGGACTTACACATTTTTGAAGTATTCAGCATTATAGGCACTATCGCATTTGCAATGTCCGGTGCCTTCGTGGCAATGGAAGAGGAGTATGACATTCTGGGTGTACTAGTGCTTGGACTTGTCACGGCATTCGGAGGCGGGATTATCCGGAATGTACTTATAGGTATACCTGTAACGACACTGTGGAGTCAGGGATCACTTATTATGTTAGCCCTAGTATCAGTAGCGATTGCGTTTATATTACCTCTCAAGTGGATTAGTCACTGGAAGAGAACAGAGGCGCTGTTTGATGCAATCGGACTCGCAGCATTTGCAATTCAAGGGGCTCTCTACGCGGCGAACATGGGACATCCTATTAGCGCAGTTATCGTTGCAGCAGTAATGACCGGTATTGGTGGAGGCGTTATTCGTGATGTGCTTGCAGGACGTAAACCGCTTGTATTGCGTGACGAAATCTATGCTGTATGGGCAATGACAGCCGGTTTTGTTATAGGTATGGGTTGGTTGACAACAAATGCCGGATTATTGCTTTGTTTCGCGGCCGTCGTGTTTTTCCGGATGTGTTCTGTACATTATAAATGGAAACTGCCACGTCGTTCGTTGGTGCCGTCTGAGACCGGGAACGTCAGTCCTCAGCCGGAGAGCATTGTGACACAGCCAACATCGTCGGTACTTCAAGGTACGCTAAGCAAGGGGGATTAATATGATTAATGTTTTGTTTGTATGTCTGGGCAATATATGTAGATCACCAATGGCTGAAGCCGTTCTGCGTCACAAAGTCGTGGAGAAGGGGCTTGAACACCAGATTCGTGTGGACTCTGCGGGTACAGGGGACTGGCATGTTGGTAAGCCTCCGCATGAAGGGACTCGAAAATTGCTGGATTCGTACCAGATTTCTTATGCCAACATGGCAGCAAGACAGTTCGCCAGCGAAGACTTTACTCAATTTGATTACATTGTGAGTATGGATAATTCCAATGCAGATAATGTGCGCAACGTTCCAGGCGGAGCTGAGGCGGACATCATCAAGTTCATGGACATGCTTCCCGAGGAAAAACTCAGAGAAGTACCTGACCCATATTACACAGGCAATTTTGAAGAGGTGTACGAGCTGGTTAACGCAGGCTGCGATGTTCTGTTGAGTAAGATTGAAGCGGAACATTCCTTAGCCTAAAAAGTAAACGAAATTCATGCTTAATTTGTAATTCGACAAAGAAGCAGGATTAGAGCACTTAAAGCAAGCAGGATATCCTGCTTCTTTTTCAGGTTACAATTGTAAGCGGTATCAATAAAATTAAAAACAATAGCGGCATTTCAGCCGCCTGTTAATGTGGTCCTTTTATCTTTCCTGAAGAAAATAAAGTAATGCTTCGGGCAATTCCTTCTGCCAAAAACCCCATTGGTGTTTTCCATCTTTCTCCTGGTAGGAGACGAGAGCACCACGTTTTTCGAGCAATTCTCGAGTATCCCGGTTTAATTGAACAAAATTATACGTACCCGTGTCTGCCTCGAAATCAGTCTCCTGCAAACCAACGATCATCCAGATCGAGAGCCAGGACAGATCTTCAGCTGCGGCATAGATTTCCTGTGAAGCAGAGTAGAAGGCGCCAGACATGCTGATCACACGTGTGAACAGATCCGGATATAACAGAGCAAGATGAAGCGAAACACTGCCACCGAGCGAATCTCCGGCAAGAATGCGTTCCTGCGGAGAACGGCGTACAGGATATTTCTCTTCTATATAGGGAATAATCTCTTCAGCGAAGCAAGCAGTATATGCCTTGAACCGATCTCCAAATGGAGCATATTCCTGCGTTCTCACAGACACATCGACCTGAACCCCTACAATAATGAAAGGTTCGGCTCCTTCGTCCAGAATAATTTGGTTAGCTGTTGTAGCAATTCGTCCGAAATTAAAAAATTCTTCGCCATCCTGACAATAAACGACAGGGTAGCTAAGCAATTCGTTATAGCCTGGGGGAAGGTAAATACGGAGCGTTCGCTTCTCTCTGAGATAGCGACTTTCAATCTCTTCCTTCACAATCGTGCGTTTCAAATAGCGGGAATCCGTCATAAAACGTCACCTTTCTCGGTTAATTTTTTGCATTCGACCGCGCAATACGGTAAGATTACCCTTGTGCGGGGTTAGGTCAAACACGCAATCATGTATTATGCTGTTATACCAATATTAAGCCCCTGTTATACATACAATCCGGCAGGAAACATAAAAAAATTACGGATTTCTTTGACGTATGGAGTGAAACAGGTGTATAATAATATTATAACAGCGGAACTTGATATTCAAATTTTTTGTTGAGGTGAAGAAAAAAATGAGCAAGGTTCCTTATGAAGTGTATACAGAGGATGTAGAAGCTCTGTCCGTGCTGTCTCCTGACGGCGAAATTGTTAACAAAGACATGATGCCTACACTTTCCGATGATCAATTAAAAGAAATTATGTACCGCATGGTATTTACCCGTACTTGGGATGACCGTGCAGTAAACTTGGGCCGTCAAGGTCGTCTTGGTTTCTATGCTCCAGTATCTGGTCAAGAAGCGACAATGGTTGGTAGTGAATTTGCAATTGAAAAAGAAGACTTTGTATGTCCTGGCTATCGTGACATTCCGCAACTCGTATGGCATGGACTTCCTCTTTATCAAGCGTTCTTGTACTCCCGTGGACACCAACATGGTGGACAAATTCCAGATGGCGTTAATGTATTGATGCCACAAATCATCATTGGTGCACAAATTCTGCATGCAATGGGTATCGCTATGGGTTACAAATTGAAGAAACAAAAACAAGTTGTTATCACATACACAGGTGATGGCGGTTCTTCTGAAGGTGACTTCTATGAAGGTCTGAACTACGCTGGTGTATACAAACTGCCTGTTATCTTCTTCGTACAAAACAATGGTTATGCCATCACAACTCCTTTTGCTAAACAAACAGCAGCTCTGTCCATCGCTCACAAAGCGGTAGCAGCAGGTATCAAAGGTGTTAAAGTTGACGGTATGGACATCTTCGCTGTTATCAAAGCTGTTCAGGAAGCTGCTGAGCGTGGACGTAACGGAGAAGGCGCAACATTGATCGAAGCAGTAACTTACCGTTTCCGTCCTCACTCCCTTTCGGATGATGCTTCCAAGTATCGTACAAAAGAAGAAGAGGCAGAATGGTCTGCTAAAGATCCTATCGCACGTTTCGCTAAATATCTGGAGAAAAAAGGTCTTTGGACTGAAGAAGATACAGCACGTGTGAAAGAAGAAGCAAAAGCTAAAGTAAATGAAGAGATCAAAAAAGCGGAAAAAACCGAGAAAATGACGATTTCAGGCTTGATCGACAGCATGTTCGAACAAACGCCTAAGCACTTGGAAGAGCAAAAAGCTGATTTCCAATAAGTTTTTTCCGATAAAGCATAAACATCCGCGACTTTAATGTCCCGGTATACATGTACGAATTCAAATGTGAACTGTCAATGTTTAAGGAGGAAATGAAGCAAATGGCACAAATGAACATGAAAGAAGCAATCCGTGATGCGCTTCGCGTGGAGTTGAAACGTGATCCTAACGTTCTGCTTTTCGGTGAAGACGTAGGTAATGTAGGCGGCGTTTTCCGTGTAACGGAAGGTCTGCAAAAAGAGTTTGGCGAAGAGCGTGTATTTGATACTCCACTGGCTGAGTCCGCTATTGGTGGTCTGGCTGTAGGTCTGGGTGTACAAGGCTTCCGTCCGGTTGCTGAGATCCAATTCGTTGGTTTTATCTTCGAAGCTCTTGACCAAATGGTAGTGCAAGCTGCTCGTATGCGTTTCCGCTCCGGTGGAAAATACAATTCTCCAATCGTATTCCGTACACCATTCGGTGGCGGTGTAAAAGCGGCAGAATTGCATACAGATTCCCTGGAAGGTTTGCTCACGCAAACACCAGGTATCAAAGTAGTTGTTCCTTCCAACCCTTACGATGCAAAAGGACTGATGATCGCTTCTATTCGCGATAACGATCCTGTATTCTTCATGGAGCACTTGAACTTGTACCATGCTTTCCGTGCTGAAGTGCCTGAAGAAGATTACGTTGTTGAGTTGGGTAAAGCGAACGTTGTTCGTGAAGGTTCTGATGTAACAATCATTACTTACGGTATGATGGTTCACACTTCTGTGAAAGCAGCAGATGAACTCGAAAAACAAGGAATCAAAGTTGAAGTTATCGACCTTCGTACGGTTAGCCCGATCGACATCGATACTATCGTTGCTTCCGTTAAGAAAACAAACCGTGCAATTGTTGTACAGGAAGCTCAAAAGAGCGCAGGTGTTGCAGCTGAAGTCATTGCCCAAATCAATGAAAAAGCAATCCTGCACTTGGAAGCACCGGTTCTGCGTGTAGCTGGCCCGGACACTGTATATCCATTTGCACAAATCGAAGATACATGGCTGCCTAACCCGGCGCGTATCGTTGCTGCGGTTAACAAAGTCGTAAATTTCTAATTTAATCATCTGACATGCCGCAAGGCGCAGTATGGTGATTCACACCGCAGCGCAAGCTGCACTGTAAACAGCCATTAGCCCCTTGAGTAACAGTTATTTGCATTAGCAGTAACAGTTGTTTCTTGGAGTTAAGGGTTGTTTTCAGGATTGAGCACATAATCAAGGAGGTTTTTCAGTTGGCTAAATTTGAATATAAATTCCCTGAATTGGGCGAAGGCCTGCACGAAGGCGAAATCATCAAGATGCACATCAAAGTCGGTGACAAAGTAACTGACGACGACATCATCATGGAAGTACAGAACGACAAAGCGGTTGTAGAAGTACCTTGTCCGGTTAACGGAACAGTTACAGAAGTATTCGCTAAAGACGGTCAAGTCTGCCACGTTGGTGAAGTTGTAGCGATCATCGATGCAGAAGGCGAACTTCCTGAGCAAGACGACGCTCCTGCTGGCGATCAAGGCGAGCAAGAGAAAGATGCAGCTCAAGGCGGAGCTGACACAAGCGGTTCTTCTGCAGCAGCTTCCAGTTCGGATGCAGCTAAAGAAGGCGGCAACAACAGCGTTCCGGCAGTACCTGCCAAAGACGTTCTGGCAACACCAAGCGTGCGTAAATTTGCTCGCGAACAAGGTGTAGACATCGCTCAGGTTAACGGCACTGGCAACAACGGTAAAGTAACCAAAGAAGATGTTGAATCCTTCAAAAACGGTGGCGGTTCTTCCGCAGCGGCATCTTCCGAAGCTCCGGCTCAAGAAGAGAAAAAATCCGCAGCACCAGCAGCGGCTGCAGCTGATCAACACGTTGAAGAAGAGCGCGTACCATTCAAAGGTATCCGTAAAGCGATCTCTAATGCGATGGTTAAATCGGCTTACACAGCACCTCACGTTACAATCATGGACGAAGTGGACGTAACTGAATTGGTTGCTTTCCGTACTCGCATGAAACCAATTGCAGAGAAAAAAGGAACAAAAGTTACTTATCTGCCATTCATCGTTAAAGCACTGGTTGCGGCTTCTCGCCAATTCCCGGCTCTGAACGCTATGATTGATGAAGAAGCTAACGAAATTGTTTACAAAAAATACTACAACATCGGTATCGCTACAGATACAGACAACGGTTTGATCGTTCCTGTTATCAAAGATGCTGATCGTAAATCCATCTGGATGATTGCTGATTCTATCCGTGATCTGGCTGCTCGTGGTCGTGAGGGCAAATTGAGCGCGAATGAAATGAGAGGAAGCACGATCTCCATCAGTAACATCGGTTCTGCTGGCGGTATGTTCTTCACACCAATCATCAACTTCCCTGAAGTTGCTATTCTCGGAACAGGACGTATCAGCGAAAAAGCAGTGATCAAAAACGGCGAAGTAGTTGCAGCACCTGTAATGGCTCTTTCCCTGAGCTTTGACCACCGTATCATCGATGGCGCAACAGCACAAAACTTTATGAATTACATTAAACAGCTGCTCGCTAACCCTGAGCTGCTTGTTATGGAGGTGTAAGATATGGTAGTAGGCGACGCTTCTCTCAATATCGACACATTAGTAATTGGTGCGGGTCCTGGCGGCTATGTAGCTGCCATCCGCGCTGCTCAACTGGGCCAAAGCGTATTGATCGTAGACAAATCCGAACTGGGCGGTGTTTGTTTGAACCGTGGATGTATTCCATCCAAAGCCCTGATCTCTGCTGCACACCAATATGAGTCTGCACTTCACGGTGAAGCTTTTGGTATCTCTGCTGAGAACGTAAAAGTGGACTTCAGCAAAACTCAAGAGTTCAAAAACGGCGTTGTTAAGAAAATGACTGGCGGCGTAGCTGGTTTGCTCAAAGGCAACAAAGTTGAAGTTTTCAACGGTGAGTGCATGTTCATCAACGAAAACGAAGCTCGTGTATTCAATGACCACGAGTCTCCACGTTACAAATTTAAAAATGCAATTATTGCAACAGGTTCCCGTCCAATCGAACTGAAACCTTTCCCGTTTGGCGGACGCATTCTGTCTTCGACAGAAGCTCTGAACTTGCCTGAAGTACCAAAAAGCATGATCGTTATCGGTGGCGGATATATCGGTGCTGAGCTTGGTCAAATGTACTCCAAATTCGGTGCAAAAGTAACAATCATCGAAGGTTTGGATACAGTACTGCCAGGTTTCGATAAAGACATGACTAGCCTGGTGGCTAAAAACATGAAGAAAACAGGCATCGAAATCGTAACGGGTGCAAAAGCTGAAAGTGCTGAGCAAACGGATAAAGATGTAACTGTTAAGTACTCTGTAAATGGTGAGTCCAAAGAAGTAACTGCAGATTACCTGCTGGTAACTGTTGGACGTCGTCCAAACACAGATGGAGAACTGGGTCTCGACATGATTGGTGTTGACGTTGACGAGCGTGGATTTGTCAAAGTTGACCACCAAGGTCGTACCAGCATTCCTCACATCTTTGCTATCGGTGACATCGTATCTGGCTTGGCTCTGGCACACAAAGCTTCTTATGAAGGCAAAGTGGCTGCTGAAGCAATCGCAGGACAACCATCTGTAGTTGACTACAAATGTATGCCAGCTGTTGTGTTCACAGATCCAGAATGTTCCAGCGTAGGTTACACTGAAAAAGAAGCTAAAGAAAAAGGTTACAAAGTAAAAGCAGGCAAGTTCCCTTATGCGGGTAACGGCCGTGCTGTATCTTTGAACCACGCTGAAGGCTTCGTGAAAATCGTAGCTGACGAAGAAAGCGGCCTTGTATTGGGTTGCCAAATCGTAGGTCTGGAAGCTTCCAACCTGATTGCTGAGCTTGGTTTGGCAATTGAGATGGGCGCTACTTTGGAAGATCTGGCTCTCACAATTCACGCTCACCCAACTTTGGGCGAAATCGTGATGGAAGCTGCGGAATTGGTTATGGGTCACCCGATCCACATCATCTCCCGTTAAGATCATCTAAGCTTCGGATCCGTCCGGCATTATACGTATATCAGAAGAGACGAATGACGTTAACGCGTTATTCGTCTCTTTTTTTCTGAGCAAGAGCCGAGAAATTTAAGATGCCCTTGTATGTGATATGATGAAAAGTTACACGCTCATAAGTTTCAGTGAATTGATTTTATCAACAACTCAATTGTGGTACACTGTAGTAATGATCAGTCATGATGTGGCTCCAAGCCAATCACGGTCTATATATTTAGTTAAACTAACCTTTTACACGAGAACGTAGAGGACAGAAAAAACCTGAAGAAGCGGAGCTAAAAGCTTTCTGAAGGAAAGCTGCATCGGAAGCATACGCTTCGCCTTTATCCCCGAATTTTACATTTGAAAAAGGAGATTAAAAAAATCTGGGGATAACAGCGATCGGAAGGTTGTTCTGTCATCGGAGTGGTGAGTGTAAATATTCTTTAGTGAGGGGATAACAACATGAAAAACTATCTCGATTTATTGCAGGATATTCTGAACAACGGCGTGCATAAAGGAGACCGTACAGGAACGGGGACACAATCTGTATTTGGCAGACAACTCCGTTATGATCTCTCCGAAGGATTTCCGCTGGTAACAACCAAACGAATTCATCTCAAATCGGTTATTCATGAACTGTTATGGTTTTTGAGTGGCGATACCAATATATCTTATCTGAAAGAAAACGGTGTGAAGATCTGGGACGACTGGGCGGACGAAAATGGTGATCTCGGTCCGGTATACGGCTCGCAGTGGCGTACATGGGAAGCACCAAACGGAGAAAAAATTGATCAGATCTCTGCAGTCATTGATTCGATCAAAAATAATCCGGATTCACGTCGTCACCTTGTCAGCGCATGGAATGTGGCTGAAATCAACAATATGAAGCTCCCACCTTGTCATTTTGCGTTTCAGTTTTACGTTGCAGAGGGTAAATTATCATGTATGCTTACGATGCGTTCCGTGGATACGTTCCTCGGATTGCCGTTTAACATCGCGAGTTATGCGCTCTTGACTCATATGATCGCTCAGCAATGTGATCTTGAGGTGGGTGATTTCATCTGGTCTGGAGGGGATGTTCACATCTACTCCAACCACGTAGATCAGGTTAAAACTCAGCTGGAGCGTGAACCGTATGCTTTACCTAAGCTGGTAATCAAGCGTAAGCCGGATTCTATTTTTGATTATACGTTTGAAGATTTCGAGTTTGAGAACTATCAGCATCATCCGGGCATTAAAGCTCCAATTGCAGTCTAATTATGTGTTCAATCTCGATAAGAGACTTGGATTGAAGGAGTGTATTACCCTTGAGTATTGAACTGGTATGGGCAATGGGGGAGAACGGTGTGATCGGATTGAATAATTCGATTCCATGGCGTTTACCCAAGGATATGGCCTTTTTCAAACAACGTACGCTGAACAAAACAATTATCATGGGACGCAACACATGGGAATCTTTTGGTGGTAAGCCGCTTCCTCAGCGCCGTAATATCGTAGTGACAAGAGATCTGAACTACAAGGTGGAACAGGCTGAAATCGTACATACGATTGAAGAAGGGCTGAGTGTAACCAAAGGTGAGGAACTGTGTGTAATTGGGGGTTCCCAAGTGTATCGTGAGTTCCTGCCACTTGCAGATCGTCTTGTGGTGACCAAAATTCATGAGAATTTTGAGGGAGATACGTTTTTCCCTGAAGTGGATTGGTCCGAATGGGAACTGATTGAACAGATTGAAGGCGAACAGGATGAAAAAAATGTTTATGCGTATACATTCGAATTCTACGAACGTAAACGGTAAATTTGGCATAAGAAATTCCTGACTTCGGTCGTATTTTTATGATGAGAGGCGCTGATTGCGAAATATTCGTGAACAGCGTCTTTTCTTTTATAAAAAAATGAGTCACTTGTTTAAATTGGAATACATATAACATTAATATAACATGATTAATTGGTATTTATATATATTATACATACGACCAAGCATTAAACAGTAAAAAAGTGTAAAAGTTTTGAGGTTTTAACGTTGTGAAGCCCTAAAACCAGTCTGATCTTCGGAATTGAGAACGATTTATAGTAAAATATGTTGGATTTGATGACAAATTATCTGACATTCACTTAACGTTTCGACCTTTTATTTCTTTAACACACAACAGATTTTGCAGTTCAAAACCACATTAAACACCAAAATAAGGGTATTGACCATGGGTAGACTTGAAAGATATGATGTATAAAATACAAATAATTATGCGGATAATCCATTTAATATTCAGCACAGTAAATGCTACTATAATTGAAATATCTTCGAGAAGATTTTGTGATACAATAGACAAAAACTCAAGTAATGAGTAATCCATTTCATATAGAACCATGCACATGAAGGGATTAAGACAAGAACGGATGGGGGAAAACGTAAGATGTCTACACCTACTGGATTTATGGAATACAAACGTCAACTGCCAACAGATCGTGAGCCAGCGGAGCGGATTAAGGATTGGGAAGAGTTTCATAAACACATGGCTGAAGAAGAGCTCAGAACACAAGGTGCACGATGCATGGATTGTGGTACCCCGTATTGCCATACAGGTATAGATATGATTGGCGGCACGTCAGGTTGCCCCGTGCATAACCTGATTCCAGAATGGAATAATCTTGTATATCGCGGACTGTGGAGAGAAGCACTTGAGCGCCTTCACAAAACGAATAATTTCCCAGAGTTTACAGGTCGCATCTGTCCAGCTCCTTGCGAAGGATCATGTACAGTTGGCTTAATTGGTCAGCCTGTAACCATCAAAACGATTGAAGAAGCAATTATTGAAAAAGGTTTCGAAGAAGGATGGGTCGTTCCCCAACCTCCTGAAAAACGTACGGGTAAACGTGTAGCTGTGGTAGGCTCAGGTCCAGCGGGATTAGCTACTGCGGCTCAGTTGAATAAAGCAGGACACTCGGTAACCGTATATGAGCGTTCGGACCGTGTCGGCGGATTGCTGATGTACGGTATCCCAACGATGAAATTGGATAAAAACGTAGTTCAACGTCGTGTTGATCTGCTCGAAGCAGAAGGCATTCAATTCATTACGAACACCGAGATTGGTAAAGATATTGCAGCACAACAACTGGTGGATGAATATGACGCTGTTGTATTGTGCGGTGGTGCAACGAAGCCGCGTGAATTCAATATTGAAGGCAGCGACTTGAAAGGCGTTCATTACGCAATGGATTTCCTGAATGGCAGCATTAAGAGTTATCTGGACTCCAATCTGGAAGATGGTCAATATCTGTCCGCTAAAGATAAAGATATTATCGTCATTGGTGGCGGTGATACAGGATCTGACTGTGTGGCTACATCGCTGCGCCATGGTTGTCGTACGATCACTCAATTCGGTACGCATACACAAGCGCCTATGGAGCGTGATCGCATTAATAATCCTTGGCCACAATTCCCGAACGTATACACACTTGATTATGCGCAAGAGGAAGCCAAAGCGTTGTTTGGTCAAGATCCGCGTGAGTTCTCCATCATGACAACGAAATTTGTCGGAGACGATGAGGGGAACCTCAAAGAATTGCATACAGTACAGATCGAGCGTATTGTGGATGAGACTGGTCGCAAGATTTATCAGCCGATTCCAGGTACAGAGCGTGTATTCCCGGCTCAGATGGCCATGATTGCCATTGGTTTTGATGGACCGGAACAAACGTTGGTAGAGCAACTGGGACTTGCAACAGATCGTCGCACAAACGTTAAGGCACGTTACGGCAAATACAACACCAATGTGGATAAAGTATTTGCAGCAGGTGACATGCGTCGTGGTCAAAGCTTGGTTGTATGGGCGATTAATGAAGGCCGTGAGGCTGCTCGTGAAGTGGACAAATACTTGATGGGTGCTTCGGTTCTGGTGTAAAAGTATAGAACAAGATATCATTGACAACCTTCGCGAATCAGCGAGGGTTGTTTGCTGTCTATTGAAAAGAAAAGACTACATATTTCACGTAAGTGTGAGCAATAGCATTGCTTTTTAAGTGATAAAGATTTATTATTATATTATAATGATTATAAATAAGGATTAACTGAAACCATGAATCCGTACGATAAAAGTAAAATTCAATGAATATAAACCGGAGGTGCGACCTGCTATGGCAAGTAACCGGGACAAGTCCATTTCAGAACAGATCTTTCACATTAAAAATCAATTGGTTGAAAAAGGATATAAGTTAACACAACAACGGGAAGTTACTGTACGTGTATTGCTTGAACATGAAAAGGATCATTTTAGCGCAGAGGAAGTATTTCTCCTGGTTAAGGAGCAGTTCCCTGAGATTGGATTGGCTACCGTATACCGAACTCTCGAACTGCTGAGTGACCTTCAGGTCGTTGAAAAGATTAACTTTGGTGACGGGGCTGCGCGCTTTGACCTGCGAAGTACAGACGGTTCCCATCACCACCATCATTTGATCTGTACAGAATGTGGTAAAGTGGAAGAGATTATGGAAGATGGTCTGCTTCGTTTGGAACAACAAATCGAGCGTCAGTATGGCTTTGCTGTTACGGATCATCGTCTGGATTTCCAGGGTGTATGCAAAGAGTGCAGACAAAAACATGTATTAAAGGAACAGGCAGCAGGATAATTCACTTCGGGAAGGTGCTCCCGAATCCAAAATCTGATATAATGAGTTTCAGAAGCAAGGGGCTTCCGTCGGCGGAATGCCCCTTTTTGCCGTCATGCGGACGGTGAAGGAGGAGAGATGGACGGATGAAGACACTGGTTATAGCGGAAAAACCCGACATGGGTCGAACCATTGCCGCCGTCATAGAACCAAAGGCCAAGAATAATCGCACATATCTGGAGGGTGAGCATTACATCATCACTTGGGCGATAGGGCATTTGCTTGGACTGGCTGAACCGGATGCCTATGATACAAAGTACAAACGCTGGAATATAGCGGACCTGCCAATCATACCCGATCAGTTCAAGATTGTACCCAATCCGAGGACTAAAGATCAGCTCAAAATGATTGGAGAACTGGCAAAACGGGCTTCAGCGATCGTTAATGCTTGCGATGCAGGGAGAGAAGGTCAGTACATCTTCGCTCTCATACAACAGCAATTGAAGCTGCGTCAGCCTGTAAAGCGTTTATGGATATCGGATTTGACGGCAGAGAGCATTAGACGTGGATTTGATGGTCTGAAGGATGCCTCTGAATTTGAAAATTTGACCCATGCAGCTCGCGCCAGAAGTGAAGCCGATTGGCTGATCGGCATGAATGCCTCGCGGGCGTTTACAACCCGCCATAATGCATTGTTGTCTGTAGGCCGTGTGCAGACGCCGGTACTCGCGCTAATCTACGATCGGGAAATAGAGATTGAAGCGTTCCAGTCACAGACCTTTTATGAAGTAGCCGCCTGGTTTCGGCAAGAAGGTGTTGAGTACCGGGGACTGCGTCAGGGAGATAAGTTGACCGATGCGGAGGCAGCAGAGGCCATTGCAGCCACTGTGAAGGGCAAGACAGGGCAGATTACCAAATACGAAGCAAAGCAGACGAAGGAGTATCCGTATCGTTTGTATGACCTGACCCTTTTACAGCGTGAAGCCAATGCCAAGTTTGGATATGGAGCCAAAAAAACACTGGATATTGCACAGGCCTTGTATGAAAAACACAAGGTAATTTCGTATCCGCGGACAAACTCCAACTATGTTACAGAACAGAATATTGAAGGTATGCACAAAACACTAAACCTGCTTAAAAATGGTACCTATAGTGAGCTTGCACAAGGGGCCAAGCCAGAGCTTGTTCACAAGAATAATAAAGGGGTATGTAATCCGAGCAGAGTTGAAGATCACCATGCGATCCTACCTACTTTGAAGCGACCAGGTACCTTATCCAAGGATGAGCAGAACATCTATGATTTGATTGTAAGACGGTTCTTGTCTCACTTTTATCCTCCGGCGGAGTATAAGCAACATACCGTGCTCACCGAAGTGGAGAAACATCAGTTTAAGACATCTGTCAAAGAGCTGCTGTCCCTCGGATGGAAAGTGGTTCTCGGTTCTGGAGATCAGGAACAGGGTGGTGCAGGCAAGAAGAAGACCAAGAAAAACGGCAATGAGGATGAGGAAGCTGAAGAGTGGACGGACAAGGCTTTTGCTGTACAACCTGAATTGCCTGTTCAATGTACGAAGAGTGAGTTCAAGGAGAAGGCGACCCAGCCTCCCAAAAGTTATACCGAGGGAACATTGCTGAAAGCGATGGAGAGTGCAGGCAAGCAGATCGAGAATGAAGAGCTGCGAGATGCGATGAAAGATAGTGGTCTGGGTACTCCGGCTACACGTGCGGCTACAATTGAACGCCTCAAAAACGTGGGTTACATTACGCTGCAAGGAAAGAAAATGCAGTTAACGCTCAAAGGCAGAACAGCTATTGAGTTGATTCGCCGTGCAGGCGTAGATCTGTTAACTTCACCTGAGATGACCGGGCAATGGGAAAGAAGATTATATCAGATTTCCAAAGGTGAGGCGGGTCAGGACAAGTTCATGGAGAACGTCAAGAAATTCACCTTGTCCATCATTGAGAAAGTACGTGTACAAGCCCCAGCCCCAGCAGATGCTTTTGGGGAAGATTCACGGGCAGGCAGGGGCAAAGGTAAAGGAGCCAGGACCCAGGCCGGCAATACAAGGACATCTGCCAAGACGGCTAGTGGTGGTTCCGCTGTAAAAACGTCCCGTCAGACTACGGCATCTTCGTCCAGAGCGGGCAGTGGGAAAAGCACGACCACCAAGGCATCATCTTCAACAGCGAGCCCAACCGGAGTGAGAGAGTTACTGGCACCTTGTCCTTCTCCCGGCTGCACGGGTCAGATTATAGAGGGCAAGAAGGGTTATGGATGCTCACGTTTCAAGGAAGGCTGTCCATTTGTGGTCTGGAAAGAGTATGCGGGTAAAAAAATCACCAGTACGATGTTAAAATCGCTGATAGAGAAGGGCAGTACACAAGTACTGTCGTTTAAACGAAAAGACGGGAGTACGGTGAAAGCACGTATTATTTTGCAGGACGTAGTAACAGGCAAATTATCTGGCGAGAAGCAGGATGCTTGATGTTAGTCATCATAAAGTAAAAGGACCCTTAACCAAGGGTCCTTTTCTGTTGCTGCTGTTGTATATTTTCGTGTATGACTTTTGGTACCTCTTCCAGTGCAGTGATGGTATACATCGACGTTTCCGGATTAGGCTGAAGTTCTACGATGTTGTATTGCCATTCATTCGGTTGTTTGATATAAATGCTGTGAATTCCGGCTTTTACCGCAGGCATAATATCTGTGCGTAGTGAGTTGCCAATCATCCAAGTTGCCCGACGATCAAACGGACCATTAGACAGAATGCCTTCCAACGCCTCGACGTTTTTGTGTTGTCGGATATAGATCCGATCATCAAAATAAGCCGAGAGTTTCATCTGATCAATCTTCCGCTGTTGGATCACGGTTTCGCCGCCCGTATATAAGTAGAGGGAATGTCCAGCACCTTTGAGGTTCTCAAGCGTTTCAACCATATGAGGGTAGGGTTCAACCTCCTGATCGTACACACTCATACCCAACTTGCTCAGATAAGACTCTTCTCTGGGAGAGGTTAATCTGGCGAACTTGCCGGAGAAATAACGATAGGTATCAATCAGGGATTGCGGGAAATGATGACTCGCAAAGCCAAGCTTGTTCACTCCGGTTACATCAATCTCCAGCTGTTTTTCCCGAATCTCTTGTGTCGTCAGAGAATGTCCATCAAACCACTCTTGCATATTTTCAAAGAATTCTCCCAAAACCAGGTTGAAGTACTTGTTGCAATATACGAGTGTATCATCAAGGTCAAACAAAATATGTTGTTTCATTATTTTCATGATCTAACTCACTCCTTGTAGCCAGTAAATCCACAATGGTTCAACTAAATTAAATGCGAATGTAGGATTCCAGGAACATATTCAGTTCAGATACGCCATCCGGTCGAATACTATATTTCTCTTTACGGTTACTTCCGAGCAGATGGGTCCGTAGCAGACCTGCGATGCGTAGCGCCATAACCTGGTCTTTGACCGTGTCTTCGTCTTTATCCAATTCTTCACACATCTCAGCGAGGGATTTGGGTTCATCCGATACGTAACGAAGCAGGCGAAGTCTTTCGGGATCAGCCAGCGCATGGGTGAAACGTAAAAGACATGTTGGTGGCTGGTCTTCGTTCTCTTCAGGTGCATCTACGGGATACTGCATGATCATCATACCCTCATAGAAACAGTACATATTAATAGGACGATTGTGGACCGTTGGAAACAGGATGACTTCGTTCAGTCCCGGCATCGGTTCAACAATAACGCCCGCTGTAGCATATTCAATAAGCAGTTCAGGGCCCATTTTATCAAGCAAAATGCGTTTTTCTTCGGCATCTTCTTCCAGCCACACACGCTGATCTTCGCTCATATTCTGACAGTAGTGTTCATCCCATAGTCGCAATAATGGGACATAACTGTTCCGAATGCGCGTAGATTCTTCTATTGTAAGAGCGGGCAGAAGAGGAGACACACGTGCATACAGGTCTTCCGCTGTCATTCCGGCAAGCATGTCCAGAAATTCACGATTTTCCTTCGTATCATTTTGATACGCAGCCCATGCAAACAGGACATCAAAATCATCAAAAGGCCAAGTGGCAGCAGGTGCGAGCGCAGCTCGTACATTGGAACTTAGTTTGCCTTCCACTTCCAGAATCCATTCAGGACCTATATCCAGATGCTGAATCCATTTTTTCGTAACATAAACCAGAAAGCTGTTGAGCATTTCATATATCGGTGAAACATCAATTTTCACATGATAAGCCATATTGTTGCAGAATCCTCCCGTCACATCTAAGTGTACGCAGCGACTTAAGTACTATTATGGCTTGTTTTGCAGGGCGTTGTCCACTATAATGTTCAAGTCCGGCGCAAAGCCCTGATTCAAGAATAGCAGTTTAAAACCATATGTATATCATACAAAAGTCGTCAGCGATGGCGATTTTTCTTTGTGTGCTCGCAGGAGGAATGAATTCGTGTCATCGATTACTCGTCCCAAACTATCACACTCGACAGCCAACTATCTCATTTTGATTACGGTTATTGTGGTAGCTGGAATTAGTCAGGGGCTTTTGCTGCCTGTGCTTTCGATTTTTTTGGAGCAAAAAGGGGTTTCACCAGGTTTGAACGGATTAAACGCCGCCGCGTTGTACATTGGCTCCTTTGCCATGACTCTAGTTGCGGAACGACTATTAGGGGCACTCGGGTTCAAAAAACTGATTGTGGGTGGCCTGATATTGGTCATGGTCCCTTTAGTACTATTTCCGTATTTACCAGATATTAAAATATGGTTCATATTGCGCCTGATCGTTGGAATAGGAGACAGCGCACTGCATTACGCGGCTCAGCTCTGGGTACTGCTTGTTACGGCACCTGAGAAACGTGGGCGCTACATATCACTATATGGCATGTCCTACGGGCTGGGATTCAGTATTGGTCCGCTGGGAATTAAGCTGCTTGGCTTCGGTGATGCTGTCCCTTTCTGGGTATTGTTCGTATGTATGGCAGCAGTACTTATACTGGTATTAATGAAGCTTCCGAATACGAAGCCGGAAAAAGCAGAGCATGGCCAGCTCCCTGAACGGCGCTTCCGTCGCAGTCTGGCATGGGCCTGGTATGCATTGTTACCAGCACTTTTATACGGATATATGGAGGCCGGTATGAATAGCAACTTCCCCGTGTATGGCCTGCGTATTGGATTCGATACCGATCAGATTTCATCCTTGCTTCCATTTATCGGGATTGGAGGTTTGTTCCTTCAATTGCCTCTTGGGATATTGAGTGACCGATACGGGCGTAAAAAGATATTGATGTTTGCGGGCATCAGCGGGGGAATCATCTTCATGCTGGTTCCAGTCGCAGGTACGCATTTCTGGTGGACGCTTGTATTGTTAACCATCGCAGGTGGCCTGGTCGGCTCCTTTTTCTCATTGGGCCTGGCCTATGCCGCAGACATTTTGCCTAAGGTGTTACTGCCTGCAGCCAACGTTGTGGCATCCTTTCATTTCACGATTGGAAGTATTATTGGACCGAATCTGGGTGGTCAGATGATCAACTGGATTTCACCCGGAAGCATGTTCACCTTGCTCGGAATTCTGTACCTTCTTTTCGGCGTGGCAGGTATATTATTTCGTCGTAAACCTGAGTTCGAATCTGTGTTAAAATAGAAGCTGGTGTTCGCATGGAAATTGATGTCCATTTCCGAGTACACTAGTGGTAGGGAAAAACATGGACAAGAGGAGACATCGCGATGATCAGAGTAGAGAACTTGAGTAAATCCGTTGGCGTGGACCGCGTTCCCGTTCTGCGGGATATTCGATTTGATATGCAACAGGGTGAAATGATTGCTGTAGTTGGCTCAAGCGGTAGCGGTAAAAGCATGTTGCTTAAATGTTTGGCCATGATGGAAAAATGGGATTCCGGCCGGTTTACGGTGGATGGTGCCGAGATTTTGAAAGAAGGCTGGTCCGGAAAACGGAAAATCAAACGGGAATGGGCATACTTGGAACAAAATCCAGAATTATTTCCTAGACGTACGGCTCTTAAAAATGTGTTAATCGGACGATCGGGTCAGACTCCCGTATGGAGAATGGTAACCGGTATGGTACGTTCCGATGATTATATGGGTGCTATGGATTATCTCGAAGGATTGGGATTACTTGATAAAGCACATCAAATAGCAGAGAAGCTCAGTGGTGGCGAGAAGCAGCGTGTTGCTATTGCAAGAGCACTTGCTCATGGTGCCAAAGTCGTTTTGGCCGATGAACCAGTGATTGGTCTTGACCCTCACACAGCAGATTCGGTGCTGGAAACGCTGCGCAAATTATGTGAAGAAGAACGTGCAACAGTCATTGCAGTACTGCCTATTGAACTTGCTGAAAAACATGCCACACGGATCTGGGGATTGGCAGAAGGCAAGATTGCTTTTGATATTCGTGGACGAAGACTGACACAGCAAGAAAAAAACCAGATTTAAACTATTGAAAAGAGTGATGAGATTGTTTAATTCACGGTGGGGACGCTTCATTGCAGCAGGAACTATGGCGATTATGCTTGGTTCTGTTCTAAGCGGATGCACAGTCATAAGTGACCCCAAGGGCTTGATGAGAAAACCAATGATGTCCACCGATAAGGAGAAACTGTACAACGTGGTTCAGGTTAAACTGCCGCCAGAGAGCACGTTGATCCGTCCCAAGGATATGAATAATACCAGTATGATTCGAGTAGAAGACCTGAATGGGGATGGAACTCGGGAAGCGATTGTTTTTTATGAGACACCAAATGAGAATGTGCGAATCCATGGCATGATTTTGGAAGAGCAGGGAGGCACATGGGTTAAAAAGCTTACATTTGATGTGCCGGGAAATGAGTTGCAATCCTTTAAAGTATTGGATATTACGAATGACGGAAATCCGGATATTATTCTTGGTGTAAGTCTGCAGGAGCAGAAGGCCCTGACTGCATATTCCTACAAGGGCGGGGCACTGGAGCAGGTCTTGGGTGGAGTTCCGTATAATCAATATATTATTGATAATGCGCAGGGGAACACGCTGGATTTGAGCGGAGATGGTAAAAGTGATTTTGTTATCATTTCGCTGAACACCAGTGGTTTTGCATCGATTGCGTTATACCAGTATGAAGATGGTAGCTTCAAGGAAGTGGATCGGGTGCAGACCGATTATACCGTTAAAGAAGTTTATAATGCGCTGGGTGGCGAGATCTCCAAAGGACAAATGGGCATTGTACTGGATGCTGAGCTGGATGATCGGAGTTCCTTCTCACAAATTATGTATGTTAAAGATAACAAGTTAGTCAATGCTTTTAAATCACCGGATCAAACGTATAGAGATGACAAAATTTTAAGCGGTGATGTCGATAATGATGGTATTATTGAGTTTGGACTTAAAGAGACTCCAAAAGGCTGGGAGCATTACGTTTTTGACTCCAGGTTGTGGTTCTATACCTATTACCAATGGGATGGCAAAGACAGCAAGAAATTTGTCTCATTCCAATTCCGGGATGATGCTGATTTATTCCATCTAAATCTCAAGCCAGAGTGGTACGGTAAGATCACTATTGACACCAAATCGGAGAAGGAAAAATATATTCGATTTAAAATGATTGATACGGACGAAACCGTAGCAGAGATCAAATATTTCACCCTTTCCAAGTGGGAACAGGAGAAGGGTAAAAGCTGGAAGGAAATTACGCGTACCAAAGATCGGGTTATTGCTTCACGAGTAGCACAATCAGAGGCGGGTAAAGATGCACTGAGCAATACTTCTCAGCTGAATAGAAAGGGAGAACTTAATGAGTAAAGTACTTATTCTTGAGGATGAAGAATCCATCCGCAGTTTTATAGTGATTAATTTAAAGAGAAACGGATTCGAAGTGCTTGAAGCGGGTGATGGCCATGAAGCACTCCGCATACTTCAGACAGTACCGGATATTGATCTGGCTCTGCTGGATGTTATGGTACCAGGTATTGATGGATTTGAGGTCTGTCGACGCATCCGTGAAACCAATGAACGTCTGGGCATCATCTTTTTGACCGCGAAAGTTCAGGAACAGGATAAAGTGTATGCTCTCTCCGTTGGTGCAGATGATCACGTCAGCAAGCCTTTCAGCCCAACAGAGTTGATTGCACGTATTCAGTCATTGTTACGCCGGGTGAACGTGCATCGGGAAACTGCGGCAAAGGTTACGTTCCAGTCCGGGCCATTTTCACTGGACCTGATCTCGAAGCAATTCAAGAAACAGAATGAAGCCATTGAATTGACTCCAACGGAGTTTTCCTTGATTCAGTTTTTCCTGGAAAAAGAAAATACACCGCTCAGCCGCGATGTATTGTTAGATCATGTGTGGGGAAAAGAGTACATGGGTGATCCCAAAATTGTGGATGTCAACATTCGTCGTCTGCGTCAGAAAATTGAGAACAATCCTTCCGAGCCCGAATACCTGCAAACTGTATGGGGTCACGGGTACAAATGGAAGGGCCGGGAGCAATGATTAAAAAAGGCATTACTCGGCAGATCGTACTACATTATTTCTTTGTAGTTTTTCTCGCTCTGCTGTTGGTCGAATTCGTATTTATGTTGGCAGTACAAAGGTATTATTATGAAAGTATCTACAATACGATTAGTACCCACATTTCTAATTCAAAGGACTTTTTCGAGCCAATCGCTCGTGAGAATACTACGGAGGATGGCAATAATCTATCCAGACTCCTTGTGAACTTGGCATTGTCCAATACTGAATTGGAAATTTTGGATCTGAACGGGCGCGTATTGGCGAGTTCGACTGCTTTTGAATCTGACCGTGCTGTGCTGCAAACCAGTGATATTATGCAGGCTCTGAATGGGGATATGGGACGCTGGATTGGAAGACAACCAGGTACTGGAGAATCCGTCATGGCCGTTTCACACAAGTTTGATCTGGGCGGCGAAAATACTTATGTTATTCGATATCTGACTTCACTCGAAGATGTGAATTCAAAGCTGTTGAATATGGGACTACTCGCCGCTGCGGTCGGTGTTGGCGTGCTTGCTATAGTGTTGATCATCAGCATTGGTATGGCAAATTCCATTGTACGTCCAATTAACAACATCACCGCAGTATCTGCCCAAATGGCCAGAGGGCGGCTGGATGTCAGGGTTAAGGGAAATTATAAGCACGAACTGGGCGAATTGGCATCAACACTTAACTTCATGGCACATGAAATCGTGCGCAGTAATCAGATCAAGGATGATTTTATCTCCTCGATCTCACATGAATTAAGAACACCTTTGACCAGTATTAAGGGCTGGAGCGAGACACTGGACTCAGGCGGTTATGATCCGGAAGAAACTCGTATCGGTATGGGTATTATCTCCAAGGAAACCGAACGACTGATTGGACTTGTTGAAGAGATGCTGGATTTCTCCAAATTGCAGCAGAATCAGATGAAGCTGGTCAAAGGAACGGTCAACATTCGTGAAATTGTACAGGAAACGATGTTGAATGTCTGGGCCAAAGCGGAACAAAAACAGGTCCATCTCAAATTGGAAACGGACGAGACGCGTGCTTATAATGTCCATGGAGACGGCAATAGACTGAAACAAGTTTTCTTAAACGTTGTGGATAATGCGATCAAATTTTCACATGAGAATTCCTGGATCTTCTTGTCGGTCAAAGAGGAGAATGGTCAGATCATTGCAGCTGTTCAGGATACCGGTATCGGAATTAGTGAAGAACACCTAATCAAAGTACGGGACCGCTTCTTCCAGGTTAATCATCAAAATGGGGGAACGGGACTGGGTCTTGCGATTACGCAAGAATTGGTAGAACTGCATGAGGGAACGATCACGATGCAGAGTGAACTTGGATCTGGTACAACCGTTACGGTTACATTACCGGCTGTGTCTGAGGAGATGGGTCCAGAAGAATCTGTAACCGCGTCTGGTGATGCTGAAGTCACAGATGAGGGAACAGCAAGTGATACAAAATCGGATCTAGAAAAGTCTTAAGGTTTTAAAAGATAAGAGATTTTTCTACCTGATGATTGATCGAGCATGTACGCTTTATAACTTCCATATCAACACAAAAAAAAGGTGAGCCATCCAAGGCTCACCTTTTTTGCATATTCTTATGAAGAAAGTTCACCAGTGCGCAGGCGTCCACTTTTCTCATATACTTCTTTCAACATACGAACAGGTTGCGTACGGACAGCCGGTTTGGCAGAGACGATCTCGTTAGGTCCAACGACCACAATTTCATCCGCCGTACCTTTAACGATTGCACCGTCCTTGATTATTGCACCTTCACCGATGATGGCGCGTTCGATGTGAACCCCACGGCCTATGCGTGCGTTTGGCATAACGACACTGTCTTTAACCTCAGAGCCTTTACCCACTTCTGCACCGCAGAAGATAACGGAACGCTCCGAACGACCTTCGATTGCACAAGAATCGTGAATCATGGAAGTAACATGTTCGATCTTTGTATGTCTTGCTTTGTAAGCACTTGGCTTGGAGCGCCAGTCGCGAGTAAACATCGGCCAGTTTTCTTTTTGCAGACTCCAGTCTTCCTCGTTGTGTAACAGATCCATATGTGCATCCCAAAGGCTCTTAACCGTACCTACGTCTTTCCAATAACCATTAAAGTTATAGACAAAGAGGGGATTATTTTCGTTCAACATTTGAGGAATCACATCTTTACCGAAGTCATGGCTGGATTCAGGGTTAGCGGCATCTTCCAAGAGATGGCGTTTCAGATAATCCCATTTGAACATGTAAATGCCCATTGAAGCCAGATTACTTTTTGGTTCAGCCGGTTTCTCGGCAAACTCGGTTACACGTAAATTCTCATCAGCAGCCATAATACCGAAGCGATGTGCTTCATCCCATGGAACTTCCATTACTGAAATCGTTGCTGCTGCATTATTGGCTTGATGAGCCTCCAACATCTCGCGATAATTCATATGATAAATATGATCACCCGACAAAATTAGAACATTTTCGGGGTTTTGCTGATCAATATAGTCAATATTTTTATAAATAGCATCCGCCGTTCCCAAGTATTCGTCATTTCCTGTATGATAAGATGGAAGTAAGGAAATTCCTGCCTGACTTGAGTTACCATGTCCCCATGGTTCGCCTTGACCAATGTGATCATGCAAAGATTCCGCTTGGTACTGCGTCAGTACACCTACAGTGTCAATTCCTGAATTAACGCAGTTACTGAGAGGAAAATCGATGATCCGGTAGTGCCCGCCAAACGGTACAGCGGGTTTTGCGATACTTGAGGTTAAAGGGGCTAATCGCTTCCCTTCTCCTCCCGCCAACAGCATAGCGATGCAATCTTTATTAAACATAATCGTTTCCCTCCCAAAATATTGTGCATTGTAGTACATCATTAACGCAAAGTAGAGCAGATGAAACGATTGTTACTGTAAAAATTCAGAAAAAAGACAACATTTTCTAAGACACCGCATTTTTCTTTTCAACTTGGCTAGAATGGGGTAATGGTTACTGTTATATCTATTTTCTTGAAAAGAAGGTGATCTCTTGGCCATTCAACCGTTGGCACACCCGGACATATTGCCGGAGCATATTTATTTATTTCATGAAGGTAACCTTCATCACAGTTATCGAATTTTGGGCGCACAGCCTGAGATCTGCGATGGCCGTCAGGGGTATCGCTTTACCGTGTGGGCACCAAATGCCGCAGAAGTAGGATTGGCTCTGGACCGTAATGGATGGAAAGGTGAAAAGGAACCTTTATATAAGATACCCGAATCAGGATTTTGGAGTCGTTTTTTTCCGGAAATTAGTGAAGGAACTTTATACAAGTTCCGTATATTAACGGAAGATGGAACAGAATTGCTCAAAGCCGATCCTTATGCGTTTCATGCGGAGGTTCGACCTCAGACAGCCTCTGTCACCAGTTCAATCGAAGGGTACAAATGGAATGATGGAGCCTGGAGACGCAAACAACGCGGGCTGTATAATAAACCCCTACATATTTATGAAATGCATATGGGAACCTGGAAGCGCAAAGAAGACGGAAGCCTCTACAGTTATCGAGAGATGGCTGATTTGCTTGTTCCTTACTTATTGGAAATGAAATATACCCATGTTGAGATGATGCCTCTTAGTGAGCATCCTTATGATCTTTCGTGGGGATACCAAAACACTGGATTTTACGCGCCAACAAGCCGTTACGGACAGCCCAAAGATCTGATGTATCTGGTGGATACACTACATCAGGCTGGAATTGGAGTTCTGCTGGATTGGGTACCAGCGCATTTTGCCAAAGATGCTCATGGGTTGCGTATGTTTGATGGTACGCCTTTGTATGAGTATGCAGACCCGATGTTAGCAGAGAAGCCAGGCTGGGGTACTCTTAGCTTTGACTACTCGAAACCTGAGATTCGTTCATTTCTGATCTCCAATGCATTATATTGGATGGAGATGTATCATTTTGACGGACTCCGTGTTGATGCGGTTACGAGTATGCTTCGGCTTGATTTTGAGAAGCAGCCAGGCCAATATCGTACCAATGATGAAGGTGGTCTTGAGAACAAGGAAGCTGTAGCTTTTTTGCAGCAGCTGAATGAGACGGTGTTCAAGTATTTCCCTTATGCATTGATGATGGCTGAAGAATCCAGTGCATGGCCAATGGTGACTTTACCTGTAGATGAAGGTGGTCTGGGCTTCAACTACAAATGGAACATGGGCTGGATGAACGATACGCTTGATTACATGGAATCTGATTTTCACGAGCGTCCTTCCAAACATCATTTGCTGACTTTCCCGGTCGTATACTCCTTTGCTGAAAATTATGTGCTACCTCTGTCACATGACGAGGTTGTTCATGGCAAAAAGTCGCTCCTCGACAAGATGCCAGGAACTTATGAACAGAAATTTGCCGGCATGCGTGCTTTTCTGGGCTATTTTATGACTTTCCCAGGGAAAAAGCTGTTGTTTATGGGTGGAGACTTTGGCCAGTTCATCGAATGGAAAGATGAGGATCAACTGGACTGGTTCTTGCTGGATTATGACAGTCACCGCAATTTGCATAAGTTTGAGCGTGAGCTGTCTAACCTGTACTTGAGTGAAAAAGCTTTGTGGGAGCTTGATCATTCCCTAGACGGTTATGAATGGATCACTCCGGATGATCAGGACCAGAGTGTCATTTCATACGTACGCAAAGGAAAAAAACCTGCGGATACACTCCTTGTGCTCATTAACTTTCAGCCGGTCAAGCGGGAGCGTTACCGGATTGGTGTCATGCGTCCCGGTATGTATACCGAAGTACTGAACAGTGACCATTCCGTTTACGGCGGTTCAGGCATTACTAATGATATGCAGCTGCCTACCGAAAAGATTCCTTTTCATGGGCATCCGCATAGTCTCGAATTGGTATTGCCTCCGCTTAGCATCGTGATTATAAAAAAGAACACGCGTCGGAAAACGGATGAATCACCTGCGACTATAACTTCCGTCAGTTCAAAAACGAAGAATAAAAATGAAAGCAATACGCTCAAACCGAAGAGGAGGACAAAGGCATGAATATTCTATTTGCTGCTGCTGAAGTACATCCATTTATCAAAACAGGAGGCCTTGCTGACGTAATCGGTGCTCTCCCGTTTGCATTGAAGAAGAGCGGGGCAGATGTGCGGGTGATTATGCCTAAGTACAAGGGGATTCCCGATGAGTATAAAGACGCGTTACAGTCCGTAATTACAACGGATGTGCCTCTTGGCTGGCGCAGACCCTATTGTGGAATAGAAATGCTGGTCCATGATGGGATTCCAGTCTATTTTGTGGATAATGAGTATTATTTTGGGCGTGATGGAGTGTACGGTTACATGGATGATGGCGAGCGTTTCGCCTTCTTCAACCGTGCAGTTCTCGAAGTGTTGCCACAGATTGAGTTCAAGCCTGACGTGCTGCACAGTCATGACTGGCATGCAGGAATGATTCCTTTGGTGCTTGAAGCACACTACAGACACGATCCATTCTACAGTGATATTCGTACGGTATTCACCATACATAACTTGTTGTATCAAGGGGTATTCCCGCATGAGTTATTCAGTGATATCCTTGAGCTGGACGATCGATATTTCACCGTGGATGGAGCCGAGTATTACGGTAATGTCAACTTCCTGAAGGCTGGAATTGTCTACGCTGACCATGTAACAACCGTTAGTCCAACTTACGCACAGGAAGTGAAAACATCTTATTACGGATACGGTCTGGACGGACTGCTTAGTTCACTTGGAGATCGATTCAGCGGGATTGTAAATGGCATTGATACCAAGAGCTACAATCCGGCTACAGACACCAAGATCCCGGTGAAATACAGAACAAGTCTGTCCAAGAAAACGGAAAACAAAATTGAGCTGCAAAAGGAACTTGGCTTGCCTGTTCGACCTGATGTACCCCTTATGGTCATGGTCACAAGGCTTGTGGATTCCAAAGGACTTGATCTGGTCTGTCGTATCCTGGATGAATTGTTGTATTATGATGACATTCAATTCGCGGTACTGGGGACAGGAGAGCAGGCGTATGAACACTGGTTCCGTGAAGCCGCGAATCGTTATCCACTTAAAATGTCTGCACAGATTAAGTTCAACGACGGGTTATCCCGTCGGTTCTATGCAGGCAGTGATATCTTCCTGATGCCATCCAGATTCGAGCCGTGTGGTATTAGTCAGCTGCTGGCTCTGCGGTACGGTAGTGTGCCTCTCGTAAGGGAAACAGGCGGTCTGAACGATACTGTACAGGCATATAACGAGTTTACTGGAGAAGGGAATGGTTTCTCATTCACAAGCTTTAATGCACATGACATGATGAATACCATTCGGCGTGCTGAGGAGATCTACAAACAGCCAGAACACTGGAAGAAAATTGTGAAGAATGCAATGGGTGGAGAATACAGCTGGAACGTCTCTGCTGAAGAATATATGGACATTTATCGTCGGATCACACTTGACCCTGTAAACTGATGCAATCCTGAAAAAGTCGCAGCATATCATGCTGTGGCTTTTTTCAATCCAATAAACAAAACACTTCCAAAGTTCAGAATGAAGTATCATCTGAGACGATGGAAGTGTTTTTCTTTTCTTTTATATGACTGTTCAGAATTTAAACCTCAGCCGTGTTGGATGGTTGTAGGATCAAGCTGTCTATACAAAATGCGGTACCCATAGGGGTCAAGCTTAATATTCATCATTCCATCGGCTGGAAACACAGGCTCTTCAGTTAATGCATCTTTCCAGTCTTTGGTTTCCATAGGATGAGAAAGCGTTCGATCTTGAGGTGTATTGTTCATCCATACGGTAAAGTGAAGGTTGTCATCCGCACGCTCGTACACGATACAGGGATCATTGTGGTCAGCCTTGAGGAATCGGAAGCGTCCTTTGCGCAGGGCTTCATTACTTTTGCGTAAATCGATCATCAGGCGATAGAAATCATACAATTCTCTGTCTTGCTTGGCCGGGTCCCATTCCATACATTTTCGACAATCCGGGTCAGCATCACCACTAATTCCCACCTCATCGCCGTAGAAAATACAAGGTGTGCCGATATAGGTGAAAAGAAATACAACCGACAATTTTAAACGGCGTTTGTCTTCTCCTAACCGGGTAAGCAATCGTGGGGTATCGTGGCTGCACAGCATATTAAAGATCACTTCGTTGGTTTGTTGCGGATAGCGCATAATCAGTGAACCCATCTCGTTGGCAAAGTTATACCCATCCATTGAACCGCAGAAGAACTGGAGCACTTTGTCGGCAAATGGATAATTCATGACGGAATCGAATTGATCCCCCATGAGCCAGGTCAAGGAGTCGCTCCATACTTCACCAACAATATAGGCTTCCGGATTCGCTGCCTTAACAACCTTGCGAAAATCACGCCAGAAATGGTTATCCACCTCATTTGCTACATCCAGACGCCACCCATCCAGCTTGATTTCCTTGATCCAGTACTCAGCTACATCGAGTAGATATGCCTTAACCTCAGGGTTGGCTGTATTGAACTTGGGCATGTTGCCATAGAACCCAAATGTATCGTAGGTTGGTATACCATCCTTGATCTGAACCGGATATTCATTGATGTGGAACCAGTCGGCATACTTAGAGTTTTTTCCATTCTGGAGAACGTCTTGAAAAGGAGGGAAGTCTTCGCTGCAATGGTTAAACACCGCGTCAAGCATGACACGTATACCCAGGCGATGACATTCTTCTGTCAATTGTTTAAGCAGGGCATTATCACCGAAATGGGGGTCGACTTTTTTATAATCAATCGTGTCGTATTTGTGGTAGGAATTGGCCTGGAATAACGGGGTAAAGTAAATGGCGTTCACGCCAAGTTCAGTTAGGTCATACAGATGATCCAGTACACCTTGCAGATCTCCACCAAAATAATTGTCCAACTCAGGTTTGCCACCCCAGTCATGCGTTTCTTTAGGATTCAGCTTGGGATCTCCATTAGCAAACCGTTCCGTCATGATCTGATAAAAGACGGCTTCTTTGGCCCACTCGGGCACCTTAAACACATCAATTTCATGTATATACGAGAACTCATAATATCCTCCAGTTGGATAGGGGGTCTCATAATGAATGCCATTATCCGCTAGAAAAACATCTTCTGAACCGGCAGTTATCCGAAATATATAAGTGAGACGTTTGAATTGTGGCTTGACGGCAGCCTCCCAATAATCAAACATATTATCCGAAGCAGCCTTCTCCAATTGAATTTCCTTGTACGTTCCATTCCAATCGTACTTATCTCCGGTCAGTGCGGTCACATATTGCACATCATTACGTTTGGTTCGTACGCGCAGATGTATGGTAGACGAATTATAGGCATAAGCCCACTTGTCACGAGGAACATGATACATGGCTTCGAGCAGCATGACAGCACCTCCTGAATATAGGATAAGTTATAGTTATAATTAACCAAGTTAGCCAGCAAATGAATCACATTTACTGTAATAAAATGTATTATTTTCATCGTTTTCAAAGGTTTCTTTCACAGCATTTCCAGCTTCGGGCTGAATATACTTACAGATAATTTAGAAAAAGGGTGCCCTGAACAGCTTGAAATCCAAGATTGTTCAGGGCACCCCTATATAACATGTTGAAAGTGAATTTTAGCGAATAGCTTGCTCGAACTCCGTGCGGATGGTTTGAAGCAGCTCTGGCTGGCTCAGTACGTCATAGGCTGTTGTAGCAAGTGCCTTGGCTCCCAGAATCATGCCGTCCAGCGCGCGCTCCTGTAGTGCAAGGTCACGGAAGGCTATGGAGTGCAGTGTATGAACCTCATCCACAACACGGATGTAAGGATGGATCGCAGGACATTTCAGGGAAACATTACCGATGTCCATAGATCCGTGATCATTACCACTCACGATCTCTTCTTGCGGGATACCAAGTTCCATCAGATTTTGACTAAACGCAGCTGAGAATGCTTCATTGGTAACCATCTCGTCATAGGAGGTTTCATAGTTGGATGTCACCAGCTTGCATCCTGTCTGGAGAGCAGAGCCTTCAGCGATCTGAATCACACGTTCTGTGAGGATATTCAGTTCTTTGCGAGTTGCTGCCCGTACATAAAACTGCGCAGAAGCATAGTCAGGAATGATATTTGCTGCCTGACCTCCGTTGTTGATCACACCATGAATGCGCACGGTGCTTTTTACTTGTTGTCGGAATGCGTTGATTCCGTTGAACGTTTGAATGACGGCATCAAGAGCATTAATACCTTCGTGCGGACTTGCAGCAGCATGTGAAGATCGGCCATGGAATTCAAATTGCACAGCATCAATAGCCAGCGAGCTGCCTGACTTTTCGTAGGCATAATACGGATGCGCCATGAGAGCGACATCACAGTCATCGAACAGGCCTGCTTCCGCCATCGGAACTTTGGCACCACGTGTCTCTTCAGCGGGTGTACCAAACACTTTAATTGTTCCGCCTACTTCATCCAGAATGGATTTCAGCCCAACAGCAGCTCCAAGACTCATCATGCAGATCAGATGGTGACCACAAGCATGACCGATCTCCGGCAAGGCGTCATATTCGCACAATAAAGCAATGGTAGGGCCGGGTTTGGCGGCTGAATAGGTTCCGATAAAGGCTGTCTCCAGACCGAGGATTGGAGCCTCTACAGTGAAACCGTGGAAGACCAGTTCTTCTTTCAAACGAGCAGAAGCAAGATACTCTTCATTCCCCAGTTCGGGGTTGGCACCGATATATGATGAAATGGCTTTAAAACGGGAAGCATATTGATCAATAACCGTCAGGATCTGTGATTTGTTAGATGTCATTAGTAAACTCCTTATGCAAAATGAAAATAATTTATTGATTATATCATGTTTGCTTTATTTTTTCAGAAACAAGTCAAGATTTGTAATGTCAAAATGCATTGCATAATCATGCATTGTACTTTATAATGACTCAGTCATCAACATGAGAAGCATACAAAGTATTGTAAGGGGAGAGAACAAGGTTGAAATTGATAAGTCGTTACACTATGATGCTGTTGACCTTTGTTGTTCTGCTGACGACTGCCGTTCCTGTGGCATTTGCAAGTGGGACTTCAGACAATTCAAGCAGTAAAAAGCTGGTGCTCGGTACAAGTGCCGATTTTGCACCCTATGAATTCCATAAAGTGATCGATGGCAAAGATCAAATCGTAGGGTTTGATATTGCCATTGCCAAAGAAATTGCCAAAGACCTTGGCGCTGAGCTTGTCATTGAAGATATGGGCTTCGACGGACTCCTGCCTGCATTGCAGAGTGGCCGTGTGGATCTGGTCATCTCGGGCATGACACCAACCGATGAGCGGAAGCAAAGTATTGATTTTTCCGACACCTATTACAAGTCTAAACAAGTAATCATGGTTCGCAGTGCGGATAAAGACAAATATCCGACGATGGCAGAACTGGAAAATGAAAAAATAGGGGTGCAGAAGGGTTCCATTCAAGAGACAATTGGACAGAATATCCCTGGAGCGAAGCTTACTGCGCTTGATAAAATATCTGATATTGTGTTGCAGTTGCAAACGAATCGTATAAATGCAGCAATCGTTGAAGATACCGTTGCTGCGGGATATCTGGACGATGTGATTGCACTTGCTCCTGCTGTTCCTGATGAAGAACAGGTAGAAGCAGCAATTGGAATCCGTAAAGGTAATACAGAGTTGCTAAGTGCGGTAAATGGAACGCTCGAACGATTGAAAAGTGAAAATAAGATCGAACAAATGGTCACAGACGCCAGTCTCCTGATGGCTGATAAAGTGAACAAATCACAAAATATAATTGAAGTGTTCTGGCAATACAAGAGCTTCTATGCAACAGGTGTAGGATACACGCTCCTGTTATCTGCACTTGGTGTAATATTTGGGGTTATTATCGGACTGATCATCTGTTTGTTCCGTCTGCATGATGTAGCCATTCTGCGTTGGATTGGAACAGCGTATGTCGAAGTCATTCGTGGTACTCCAATGTTAGTGCAATTGATGATAATCTATTACGGATTGGCCTTGACATTTGGTATTAATTTTAGTCCCCTGCAAGCGGGTATTATCACACTTTCCATCAATAGTGGTGCGTATCTGGCAGAGATTTTCCGTGCGGGTATCCAAGGTGTGGATCGTGGTCAGTTGGAGGCAGCTCGTTCCCTAGGTATGGGAAGAGGCGCCGCGATGCGTTATATCATATTGCCACAGGCATTCAAAGCTGTATTACCGGCGATCGGTAATGAATTCATAACCATCATCAAAGAATCCTCCATTATCTCCGTTATCGGTATGGTGGACATTATGTATCAGGCAAGTGTGGTCAAAAACATTACGTACCAAGGCTTGAGTCCATTTTTGATTGCAGCAGCCATCTACTTTGTAATGACGTTCATTTTGTCCAAGCTGCTGGGACGACTGGAAAGGAAGTTGAGTGCAAGTGATAGACGTTAGACAATTACACAAATCTTATGGTAATAACGATGTGCTTAAGGGCATTAACGTGACGATTGGCAAAGGCGAGGTTGTCGTGGTTATCGGTCCTTCCGGTTCAGGTAAAAGTACATTCTTGCGTTGTCTGAACCTCTTGGAACAACCTACATCAGGTGAAATCGATTTTGAAGGTGTGTCAATTACGGACCCCAAGCACAACATTAATGCAACTCGGGAAAAAATGGGCATGGTGTTCCAGCATTTCAACCTGTTCCCACACAAAACCGTACAGCAAAACATCACGATTGCTCCGATTAAAGTGAAGAAACAATCCACGCAGGAAGCGGAGAAAATTGCTGCTGATCTGCTTAACACTGTGGGCTTGTACGATAAAAAAGATACATTCCCGAATCAGCTGTCCGGTGGACAGAAGCAGCGGATCGCCATTGCAAGAGCATTGGCTATGCAGCCGCATGTTATGCTGTTTGACGAGCCTACTTCGGCACTGGACCCCGAGATGGTCGGTGAAGTGCTGGATGTCATGAAACGTCTTGCAGAAGGCGGGATGACCATGGTCATCGTGACACATGAGATGGGTTTTGCACGTGAAGTGGGAGACCGGATCCTGTTCATGGATGGCGGGGTTATTGTAGAAGAGGGAACACCTGATGAGGTATTTGGAGCACCGAAAAATTCACGTACACGTGATTTTCTTGCGAAAGTACTTTAAACGAAGTGATCGAAAATAGCGTTACTGACTTCGAGTCGGTAACGCTATTTTTTATGGATAATAATCATGTTTGCATTCGGAAAAGTAACTATTCTGTTACCAAATATAAAGAAGTCGGTTCGCCAACTTTTCTGAATTATCCAGTATTCTTACATATGCTTACATGCTAAAAACCATTTGGTAAGAATTACTACAAGTTCAGGTTACAAAATTGTGATATATTGAACTCTGCCGAAACTTCCGGACAGGGAGTGCGGGGGATGTAACGATGCAGATTGTGCAGGGGGAAGATCTACAGCACACTGCTTGGGGTGAATTAGGGGTACATAACGTCTCAAATGTAATGAAGAACCTATAGGGTGGGCTCTTCATCCGAATCCGACAACTAACTTCGCAGGCACAATGAGGGAGGAAGACCATGATTAACAAGAAACGTATAGCCAAAACAGCAGTAGCATTAATGACAACAGCAATGCTCATTCAAGCCGTTCCGGCTCACGCCGATTCAGTTCATGTGGCCAAAGAAGGGGATACCTTCTACACCTTATCAAAACAATATGGAGTAGCACTCAACACGTTGGTTAAAGCAAACAACGACATTTCACCTTACAACATTTATGGTGGTTTGAAAATTACGATTCCCGGTAAGGCAAACAATGTAGCAGCCGCTGCGGCGACGGAGAGCAAGACCCAAGCCAAAACGGTTAACACAGCAAGCTTGGACGTTAACGCAGATAACAAAGTGGTTCAGGCCTGGGGTAAAACATTCGATTACAGCAAAGCTGTGAACGTGAAAGCAACGGCATACTCTGCAGATCCGTCTGAAAATGGAGGCTGGGGTGCAGTCGATTATTTCGGAAATGACCTTGAACTGGGTACGATTGCAGTTGATCCAAGTGTAATTCCACTCGGAACCAAAGTACTGGTAACTGGTCACAGCCATCCAGGATTGCCAAAACAGGCTTTTGTAGCCACCGCGCGTGATGTGGGCGGTGCAATCAAGGGTCACCGGATTGATATCTTTATCCCGGGTAGCAAACAGTCCGTAAGCAAATTTGGTTTCCAGGATATCGAGCTGTATATTCTGAAGTAGAAAATAAATTACATCTAACGAATTCAAACAGGGTGTCTGCTAGTCGCTAATTTGCGATTGAACAGCACCCTTTTAATATTCTCATTTATTTTGCTATCACGGTCAGCTTAATCTATGGCCTTTGGCAACCCCAGCATTTCGTCCAAGGTGACGAGTTCATATCCACGCTTTTGCAATTCCTCAATGATTTCAGGCAAAGCCTCAATCGTGCCGTTCAGGTTCGATCCTACACCGCCTCCAGCATGTTGCAGAACGATGGAGCCTGGTTTTACGGCCGACAGGATGTTATCTTTCACCTGTTCCTTTGAAAGTCCTTTCCAGTCCAGAGAGTCTACGTTCCAGTTCACAATGCTATAGTGTTGTTTGGCAGCCCATCTCAGCTGTTCTTCATTAATGTCTCCATAAGGTGGCCGAATCATCTTGGGCGTATATCCCGCCAAACGTCGAATAATATCCCCGGTATGTAAAATTTGTTTGCGAAAAGCATTCATCGACAGCTTACTGAATTCAGGATGATTGTAGCTGTGATTACCAACCATATGCCCTTCCTTAACGATGCGTTTCACCAGATCCGGATGTTTCTCAGCACGACTACCCACGATGAAGAATGTAGCTCTGACATTGTATTTCTTCAATACATCCAGCACTTGTGGAGTAAATCGTGGATCAGGTACATCATCAAAAGTCAGCGCAACCTTCTTGGTTGAAGGACCATTGGTTTTGAACGTATCGGCATATTTTTGACGTAACTGTCCCAATGTCAGTTGTTCTTCTTCCGCAGAATCCGAACCTGATACGGATTCACTTGGCGGGCTTGAAACATCCCGCGATGAAACTGGAGCATGATATCCTCCGAGAAAAATAACGATAACCATCAGCATAATGAGGCGTACGCGCATAATAACGGCCTCCTTTTCCAAAATGACGTTCTCTTTGGTATGCCCGGGGTATCCATAAGTTATGCGTAGTGTGAGAATTTTCATTGCCGATGTAGCTCATGAAAGCCATAATTCCTCCATATATAACATATAGAAAAGGATAGGTGGATGGGTATGAGTACATATGATTTGAAATCTATACGTTTACAGGTGATTGAAGCAGGAGAAGATAAGGTTTTTCTCGTTACCGGAGGAAAGGCGCATATTGGCGCCGCAGCCACATTCTATGTGGATCATGAGCGCGTATGCGGGACCACGGTACATATTCCCGGTCATAAGGAACAAGAACTGTGTGAGCGGCTTGCCCGGAAGGCTGCCCAGCAGCTGAAAGTAACCGTTACGGTGATCATGGGGATTCATTTTGATTCCATCACGCGGATGCAGATCGACGAAATCGTGCAGACTGCAGAGAGGTTAATGGAAGACCATCTGAACAAAGATAAACGATCTTCCTGACGTAAGAGCCATCGAATGTTTTGATTTTATTTGCTAAAATTGAAACGAGTTGCAGATTGTTACGTATGTATGTTTATATACGATGTAATATCGACTAGGAGGAATAACATAATGTCCATTTTCAAACGTTTGCGTGATCTAACCATGTCTAACATCAACGCCATTATTGACAAGGCGGAAGATCCAATCAAGATGACGGACCAATATATCCGTGACATGCAAGAGGATTTGGAAGATGCGGAGAAAGCAGTAGCTCAACAAATCGCCATTGAGAAGAAATTCAAGCAGTTATTCGAAGAGCAGGAAGCTCTTGTGAAGAAACGCGAAGAGCAGGCGCATACGGCGGCACGTGCTCAGAATCTGGATTTGGCTCGACGTGCTCTGGAAGAGAAAAAGGCTGCTGAAGAGAAGATGGCTGAGTATAAAACCAGCTATGACCAAAACAAGGCTTCTGCAGATAACCTGCGTGGCAAGCTCGACGAGATGCGTAAGCAACTGACTCAAATGAAGAACAAACGTGAAACACTGGTAGCCCGTTACAATGCAGCAAAAGCCCAAACGGAAATCAACAAAGCGTTGAATGGGTTTGGCTCTGATACTGCAAGTGCTGGTATGAAGCGTATGGAAGAGAAAATGATGCAGATGGAAGCACAGGCAGAAGCAAGTAACGAAATGTCTTCCAAAGGAAAATCTTTGGATGAAGAGTTCGAGAAGTTGGGTAAAGATCAGGCTGTTGAAGACGAACTCGCAGCATTGATGAAACAGTACGATAATAAGAACTAATACCTTGTTGTCAGCAGGGTTAACCAGCGGAGGAGAAGAGCATTTCTCCTTCGCTTTTAAATGCGGTTCATGTTGATATGTGGGGGCTGTGTAAATGGATTTGAATATTTTGGCGATGTTGGTCTGGACCGGATCTGGTTCGGTTTTGCTGTTTGTCTTGATGTATGTAGATTCACTGTTCACGAAATATAAGGATTTTGCTGAAGTTAAGGCTGGCAATATGGCAGTAACCACACGTATGGTGATGAAATTATTTGCACAAGGGTATGTACTCGCTACGTCCATTTCTACAGCTGGTCATCTTGGAGAGGCATTGCTGGTCTCCGTTGTATCCTTTATCATTTTGTTGATTCTGGAGAGTGTTGTACACTTTATGATTCGCAAATGGGCCAATCTGGATCTGGATACGGGAATTCAGCAAGGGAAGACAGGATACGGGTTGTTCTCTGGCGCTTTACATATCGTGGGCGCACTGATTATTGCAGCTTGTTTATAAGATAAGGAACAGGAGTAATTCTCATGAGTGTATGGAAACGAATTAAAGGAATACTAACAAAACCTGAACCACCGCAGGCAGAGAAAACGATGCTTCAGCTTGCACCTGGTGATATCTGTGAGGTTTCTCTGGTCACTTATGAAGTCGTTGGTCGGGTACAAAATCGTGCTCGAAATGCAGTTGTGCTCACGCTGCAGGATGGTACCGCATTTCGATATTTGCATATCGAAGAACGTGAACTCACACGTTACGCCCTATATACACCAATTGATGGCAGGCTTGATGCACCTGATGAGGTGCCCACATTGCTGGACCTGGATGGACGCGCATTTCATCTGGAGGAAGAGTATGGAGGCATGGTATCAACGGCAGGTAGAACTCCATATGGCCAGGCTGGAGAACAATTGGTATGGCAGTATCAGTCGGATGATAATATGCTTCTTCGGGTGGAGTGGCAAGACAGAAGATTTACACTGTATGAGGGTGAGTCCATTCTTCCTGCGGATATCAAAGTGATTCGTTCGAGCTAGGAGAGGTTCCCAATGAAAAAACGCTTGGCACATGGATTAAAATTAATGCTGGTCCTCAGCCTTGTGATGTCTCTGTTGTCCGCGTGCGGAGCACCTTCTGTTCAGGACACATACCCGCTTGAATCGGTTAACGGCAGTGGTAACTCAACGTCCTATGTGTACCGGGCTTCTGACCGTACCGTTCCGGAAGTGGCCCAGGAATTGTCTGACCAAAGGCAACCGGATCAGATCTCGGCAGAGAACACAGAGCGTATGTTCCTCGTGTATCAGGACGAGTATTATCACCTGCAACAAGACCCGAACAAGCCGGAGGATACCTTGGTTGAGGTGGACTCCAAGGAATATGTTCGGCAGAACTACGATTCATCTTTTTTACAAGGTTATCTGACCGCTACGTTAATCGGTAATCTGTTCGATTCTTTTGGCGGGCGAGGTAATGGCAACTATCGAGGATATACCAATAAAGATACGTATAAACCGAGTGCAGGATCTTATCGTGCACCAACAAGTAATGACAAGAAGCTTGCTCCACCTATTACTGTTGATCGGAAAGGTACGATTACAAGGCGCGGAAGCGATAAAGATTCAAGTGTGGGATCTGGCGGAGGATTATTCAACCGCAACAAGGATCAGAGTAAGGGAACCATTGACCGCAACAAGAGCAGTGGTGGGTTGTTTGATTCACCTAAGAGATCCTACAAAAAACCGAAAACCAGAGTGGGCGGCGGCCGAATTAAGAGGCGAAGATAATAAACATCTAATCATAAGGATGGCTGCCAATCGCATAGTTCATTTAAGAACAGTGAAAAGGGAAGGCGGATTCACCTCGCCGGCACATGACCTTGGAGCTGTTCTTTTTCGTTTACGATTGGCGAACATGATTGGATTTGCGTACACGGGGAATCGTTGTAGCAGGCTGTTTGCGAATCCAGCGGATAAATGGAATCATTCGTTCATCCTGTCTCAAGGATTGCAGGTCCGTGAGACCAAGGGTCACAATGTCGCGATTAGTGTATAACGAATGAATCTGTTTGTGACAGGGGATGCACAGGTTGGCTGTTGGCAGTAATGTTCCGCCCATTTCTTTGGGTGTCAGATGATGAACGGTTGTATTCACAGGTTCTCTTCCGCATAATTCACATCGATTACTCATGATCATCGCCTCCCTTTGTCACTTATATTATGGGCAGACAAGATGCCTTTCATGTTGAATATAGATTAAGGGATGTTACACCTGTAAGAAATAAGATTTTGTCACAGGATTCAATAAGTGATGTACTTGTTATCTTACAGCATTCGGGCTACACTTTATAAAAAGATGATATGTCTCTAGGAGGTAAGAATACTTTTGAAAATGAACTCACATTCACATGATATGACAACTGCCAAATTCAATCGTACAGCTGTACAGGTAGCGGATGCCCAAGCCAAAATAGCTGCAAGAGTTACTGTAGGCTCCATAGAGAAAGTTCATCTTGAATCTGCTCATGGCCGCACACTTGCAGAGACGATTCAGGCACCCCATCCGTATCCATTCTTCCGGAGATCGGGTATGGATGGATTCGCGATTATCAGTACAGATACTATAGATGCATCGAGTGATCATCAAGTTTGGTTTCGAGTAATTGATGAAATTCCTTGCGGCTACACCTCGGATCACACCATTGTTTCAGGTACGACAGCTCGCATCATGACCGGTGCACAGGTTCCGGAAGGTGCGGATGCGGTGGTCATGATGGAGATGACCGAGAGCAAGGTAGAGGACGGAGAACAGTGGATTGCATTGAAACGGCACATATTGTCGGGTGCTAACATCACCCCAATTGGACTGGAAGTCCAGGAGGGACAGCAACTGCTCGAAGCAGGAACGATCATCAGGGCAGGGGAGCAGTCCGTGTTAGCTACTTTTGGCATAGCAGAAGTTCCTGTATTTCAACGTCCAAAGGTGGCGATATTCGCAACCGGCACGGAATTGCTTGATGTAGATGAGCCAGTACAACCAGGTCGGATTCGGAATAGTAACAGTTACATGCTTCGCTCTCTGGTTGTTGAGGCAGGTGGAGAGCCTGTGATGTACGGTTCTATTGCAGACGATGTGAATACGGCAAGGGCCAAACTGGAAGAAGCCATTCAAGATAATGATATCGTGGTGACCACAGGCGGTGTATCCGTCGGGGATTATGATATTATGGGTGAACTTGTGCTGGAAGAACATGTGGAGATGTTGTTTAACAAAGTGACGATGCGACCAGGCAGTGTGACCACAGCTGCTATATATAAAGATAAATTGCTGTTTGCACTTTCGGGTAACCCGGGGGCTTGTTTTGTAGGTTTTGGTCTGTTTGTTCGTCCAACCATTCGTTCCATGCAGGCGGATGCTCATCCTTATTTGGAAGAATGGACTGCAATCTTGGAAGAAGAGTACACCAAAGTTAATAATTTTACACGGTTCGTGCGAGGACGCACAGAGATTCGCAACGGCATGGTGTACGCGATACCGGCTGCTGCCCGTGTAGATGAATCCAGTGTTATGATTACCATTAAGGACAGTGATTGCCTGATTGTTGTTCCACCTGAGAAAAAAGGTATTCCTGCGGGTGAGCAGGTACGTATTATCAAACTGCCCTCAGGCCATGTGAGGTAGTTGGTGGATGACTACAATGAGTGATACAAAGCCACATATCATACAGATTGTTGGATACAAAAACACGGGCAAGACAACCCTGACAGCCGCGCTGATCGGGCACTTTTCTTCAATAGGACTTAAAGTAGCAGCAATTAAGCATGATGGACATGACCATTTTGAGATGGATCAAGAAGGAACGGATTCGTATCGATTTGGAGAGGCTGGGGCCTCGGCGGTGGTTGTTATGTCAGAGAAACGTACTGCGATTATGGAGCGACAGTCAACCAAGCTGGAGGATATGTTAAGTCATCTGTCCGGTTATGAGTGGATTGTCATTGAAGGATTCAAGGATGCTTCTTATCCCAAATTCGTGATGGTTCGAGAAGAAAAAGATTTGATATTGGTTAATCAGCTTGAAGGGGTAGTGGGTATGATCTCATGGTTATCTTCAGAGCAGTGTATGGAGCCAAACATCGTAAGCAGGGATATAACATGGTACTCGGTTCATGAAACGGAGGATATAGCCAAAGCGTTGTTAGCGATGGTTGAGAGCGAGTGTAGGCAGAATGGTGAAGTCGAATCGTAGAAATGTTTAGGCACGGGACATAATGGTCTCCGTACATGATTGAATGTACAGTGAGCGTGATTGATCGTCTTTGAATAAACGTAACTTTTATTATGTAAACTAAAATCATTTCTGCTTATGCTCTTATCTTTGAATGATGCAAAAAACAATACAAGCAGCAGACCTTTCTCGGATCGAAATCCTTGATACGGCTTGCTGCTTTTATTATGTTCGGGAGGTTACATCCCGTCGTCAGTACGGCGTTCGATGGCTTCGGACATCGTTTTGTCGGTAAGGTGAGCATAGATCTCGGTCGTTTCCGTAGAAGCGTGGCCGAGCTGCTCTTTTGTTTTGTAAATATCATTTTGCAAATAATAGTCTGTTGCGAATGAATGGCGTAATTTGTGCACGGTTAGATAAGGTTTGCCAAAGCGCTTGGCGTATTTCATAATCATGGCCTGGATCGCTCTTTTGGTCATTCGACTGCCTTCTGAATCTCCGTTACGCAATGCAATGAACAGACCCTTCTCCCGCTTGGGCGTACGGTAACGTGATTGCCGCAGATTCATATAGGTCGCGAGTTCGTCCTTGGCCTGTTCCCTGAAATAAACGGGTGTCTTGTACGTCTCGTCATTATTACCTTTGCGATAAACATACAGGAGTTTGTTGTTCAGATCGAGGTCATCGACGTTCAGGTTCACAACTTCCGACACCCGTAAACCTGAATTGAGAATCAGGCTGGCAATACAGGCGTCTCGTTCTTTGTTGAGCTCATGGGAATAGAGTGCCTGCTTGTTCTTCTCCATATCAACAGCGTAACCTTCAAGGATATAGCCGATAAATTCCAGCAGTTCCTCTTCCTCCAGGATTTTACCTTTGAGTTTGGCAGCGGTGTCCTTGGGTTTATGGGTACGCTTGATCTCGATTTTGGCCATAATGTTCCGCTTCAGCAACGGATAAAAGTCTTCATCTTCCGCAATTTGGCTCAGATAATGAAAAAGGGAGCGAAGGGAAGAGAGTTTGCGAGAGACGGTAATTCTGGAATTGGTTCCTTCCCGTTTGGTTGTGAGAAATAACCGATAGGCGGTAACCGAATCCATGCGTAGGACTTCCAGTTCAGTCAACGTAACTTCTTTATTAGAGCTTGCCTCGGAGAGCCCTTCTGCTCGCAACCATCCGAAGAAAGCTTCGTAATCTCTCAGATATTCGAGCAGGGTAGAGGGGGACAGGTCAGGCAACTTATAGTCCATGAATTGCTGAACGAACCAAGGCATGGAAGGTAGTTTGTCATCCAGCTTGCGTCGATCAATCTCTTTTTGCACGTTGGTCAAGTTCGACACCTCCATGTGAAAAACATATAAAATTAATATTCAACTTAATAGTATTCTATGTTCTAGTGTACCATAATTTACATGCTCACAGCTTGTTCACCAAAACAGGCAGTAAGCAGGGTATGCTTCCTTGCCCTTCGGCACGTAAACCTTTAAAGTAATCAGTATACGTAGAGCAGAGGAGGTGAACCGGATGAATATGAAAATAGAACTGGTTCCCCGGGAACGCAGTCAGGTGATACGGCATTTAATGCAATTTTATCTATATGATTTTACCAAATATCTGAATATTGATGTAGACAGTAACGGCATTTTTCCGGAATATCCCGGTCTGGAGGCATTCTGGACAGAGGAGGACCGCAAGTTTCCTTTTTTGATTACAAGTGATGGGGCACCTGCAGGGTTTGCTCTGGTGGAGAAACTGGAGCCTGGAAGCAAGGATAATGACTACTATTTAACTGAGTTTTTTGTGATGCAAAAATATCGGCGCAGTGGAGTGGGCACTCGGGCAGCATATGAATTGTTTAAACGTTTTCCTGGCAGATGGAAAGTAACCCAGGTTCGGAACAATGTCATTGCCCAGGCGTTCTGGCGAAAAATTATAGGGGAATATACGGGAGGACGCTTTCGGGAGAAGTTCCATCCAGAGCTGGGCAATCCAAGCCAGTATTTTGTAACCTGATTCCTATCGGGGCTTCAATTACATATAAGCATTGATGGAAGGTTATTCTGTCATCGTAGTGTCAGTGTAAATAATCTTTAGTTCAACTTATAAATCTGATGAAGGAGTGAGTAACATGAACGCACCCACATTCCATCTCGATGGACAGACAGCACTGGTGACAGGTGCAGGGAGAGGGATCGGAAAAGCAATTGCGATTGGACTTGCCCAATCAGGCAGTGACGTTGTACTTGTATCCCGAACGATGAAAGAGATTGAGGAGACAGCTGCCTACATCTATGAACAGACAGGGCGTAAAGCGCTCGCTCTGACTGCGGATGTGACATCAAGAGAACAAATGGAAGAGACATTTCAAGAGGCGATCTCGGAGATGGGCAGCCTGGATATTCTGGTGAATAATGCAGGTATGAACATACGGACGCCAGCACTGGAAGTAACGGACGAGCAGTGGGAGACCATCATGCAGACAAACTTAAAATCGGCTTTCTTCGCTTCACAATTGGTGGGTCAGCATATGAAAGAACGTGGGACCGGGAAGATCATTAACATCTCTTCGGTAGGCGGTCACACGGCTTTGCGGACAGGGGTTGTATACGGCGCGACCAAAGCTGCGTTAATTCATATGACCAAAGTGCTCGCACTGGAATGGGGCAAGTATGGAATCCGTGTCAATTCAGTAGGGCCATGGTATTTCCGAACCCCTCTGACTGAAAAACTGCTGGATGATCCCCAGTATTTGCAGGAAATTGTAAGCCGCACACCGCTTCAGCGCGTTGGAGAACTGGAGGAAGTGGTAGGACCGGTTGTATTCCTGGCATCAGATGCAGCGGGATACATAACGGGTCAGACGTTATTGGTTGACGGTGGAATGTCCATTTATGGCTTCTAAATAAATGAAGTTGGTTGTAAAGGAAAAGTGGGTGGCATAACCAACTCTTGGGTAATAACATAAGGGAAGTTGAAGTTAATCTGTATTTCTATTTATCTGTACCCAATTCACTGAACTTGGAGGAAGATAACCATGGAAACGCGCAAGTACGGTAATACTGGCATGAACGTAAGTACACTTGGATTTGGCGGAGCGGAAATAGGCAAAGATGTATCCAAAACGGATGTAGCGACATTGCTGAATAGTGCCCTGGATGCGGGATTAAACGTAATTGACACGGCTGAATGTTACGGTGACAGCGAGGAATTAATCGGTGAGGTGCTGTCACATCGGCGTGATGACTACTATTTGTTCACCAAATGTGGACATGCTGCCGGGGTCGAAGGTCCGGATTGGGATGCCAAAGTACTGGAGCAAACAATTGACCGTAGTCTGAAACGGCTGAAAACGGACTATGTGGATGTTATCCATTTGCATAGCTGCTCCGAAGAAGTACTCCGACAAGGAGCAGTAATCGAAGTGCTACAGCGTGCCAAGGAAGCAGGAAAGACCAGATTTATCGGATATAGTGGTGATACAACAGATGCGCTATATGCGATTCAGACCGGAGTATTTGACAGCCTGGAGACTTCATTAAATATCGCAGATCAGGAAGCAATTGATCTTACGTTGCCTGAGGCAAGAAAAAGAAACATGGGGGTAATCGCCAAAAGGCCTATTGCCAATGCGGCCTGGACGTATGAAACACTTTCGGAAGAGGCTTATCCATTTATATACTGGAAGCGCTTAAGTGAACTGAACTATGGTTTTCTGGGTGAAGATGCCCAGGCAGCGGTGGAAACAGCACTGCGTTTTACGCTAAGTACCGAAGGTGTAGACACAGCTATTGTAGGAACAGCCAAGCCAAATCGCTGGCAGCAAAATGCTGATCTTGTGGCTAAAGGGCCACTTCCGCAGGAACTGTATGATGAGATTAGAGCACGATGGAAAGAAATCGCCGGAGCAGACTGGACTGGCCGGACCTGATTCTTTGCATTTGCCAAATGGATTGTAATTTTGCGCAGCTGCCTATAGGCAGCTTTCTTTTTGTCATCAACCTTATATTTTCAACATATGAAAAATTCACAACAACTAAATAATCTAACTATTTCGTAAAATGTCCAAATCATCTTAAGCATACTACTTTAATTTTGAGACAACGATAAACGATAACTGTGTTGGCACTAAAAGCTAATTCGCCACTAATATAATATTTCAACATATGAAAAATTCACAATAGAAAAGAACGCACACCGCTGTTACTACCTACCTTTTAGATACGATTCAGCACGCCCCGCGACTAAATGAACTGCCATCCTTCACTGTGAAAGTCAAATGATTTCTGATTAAAAAATTAGATATTCTAGGAAAGTACCTACAGCAGCGTATGGAAAAGGAATCAAAAGAAAAGGTTGCCCCTTTTTCAGAAGGAACAACCTTAATTTCTCGAAATAATCTACTGAAATAGAAGCCACAGAGCGAATATAAATTTATATAAAAAGTAGAACGAGAAACCCAGCAAAAGGACTCCAGCCATGGCAGAGACAGCTTGTATCATTTTTTTGCTCATTACTTTTCGTGTCACAGATACAATGGAGAGCAGACCCAGGTCATGAATAAGAATTCCACATAGTACGCCAAATCCTGCAATGATAAAACTCAGCTTACCGGTAGATTGGTATGAATCGGACAATACAACACCAAAAACAGATATCCAAAACATAAGATTACCAGGGGAAACCGCTACCAATAAGCCATTGCGGTATGTCCTCCAAAACGATTTTTTGATTTTTCCTTTCGTATTATCTGATGTTGCCATATCCAGATCTGAGTTCCGGATTGAATCGTATCCCAGAAAGGCCAGAAATCCAGCTCCCGCAAGCCATAGTGGAATTTGTACATAAGGAAGAGATAAGACGGAAGCAAACCCGAAGTACATGGCCAGTATCAAACCAGCATCAATTGTCATGCCTCCAAGACCGACGGCCCAGCCATGGATAAACCCATTTCTCAATCCCTGCTTGGTCATCTCTACAGTAATTGCTCCCACTGGCATGGCAATAGCGAGACCAATCAGGACGAATTTAATATAGATTTCCATTGTCATTTCCTTTCCATCTGTAATGAATTCTTATTTCGATAGGGCTTGTCCAGTTGCTTATGTAGTTGTAGCGAGTATGTAGCACAGGGCTCTCCTCCTATAAATGGGTGGTATAGAGTTTATTCGGAGGAGAGTATTTTTAGAATCGATTTAAGCTATTCCTTTACGTTGCCTTGCTGAAGAGATCGAAGAAACGGGCATTTGGAAGGAGCGGTATCGTCATCTCGCAAAAAATATTGTTTATACTCCAGGTTGCCTTGTGATCCGTATTGCTTTAATTCAGGATGTGCCGGTATGGTATCGTAGGCAGCCAAGCGTGCGCGGATTCTTGGAGCAATCGCTGCAGCTTTCTGAGGTTGTGCGTTCCATATATCGAGTACCCAGCGCGGTGTTAGAGCTAACATGAAATAAGGAAAGTGGCGACTTTGTCGTGATACATGGGCTGGCGTCCCGCAATAGACAAAATACCGTTCGTCATTGTAACAAAACTCCCACATGGGATGCTCCGGGTCTTCTGGAATATCTTTTGGCCAAGGCTTGTTATCCAAGTGTCTAATCTGGCTTAATAAATCCCAAAAGGCTTTTTCGTAGGCCAATACATCCCGGACTTGTTTTTCCTTATCAAAAAATAAAATCAATGAAGAATATTCTCCGAATGAACGAGAGCATTCTCCATATTCCTTGAGTATGTCTGATACATTACGTTCTGCAGACTCGTCTCCGAAATTAGAAACAAAGCCGTATCGGAGGTGACCCAGGGCAAAAGCCTGTGTAGCCGGAATACAGGGAAATCGAGCCTCCCGGTCACTCATTTTCGAAGAGAATAAACGGTAAGCATCTCTTTTCCAGGTTTCGAGAGGGATCTCCTCATTCTCAATCTCAGAAGATGAAAACAACAACGACATGAATAGTCCTCCTTTTACCTATAGGATATAACCCAAGGGAAAAATGGTGACAGTCCAACTTATTTTTATTAATGAGACATGCAAGTGATCGATGTAATACACATACATATCACTTATCTAAAACGGATGAGGTGATATGTTGTTTTTTAATATCAAGGAGTTGCAGTATCATGCCAAGCCGGATCGACCCGATCCCGTGTTTGCAAGAAAACTACAAGAAGTACTGGGAGGACAATTTGGCGAAATTACCGTAGCCATGCAGTATTTATTTCAGGGCTGGAATGTCCGTGGAGATGGGAAATATAAGGACCTTCTTATGGATACGGGAACCGAAGAACTCGCTCATGTTGAGATGCTGGCTACGATGATCGCTCGCTTGCTGGACAATGCTCCATTAACCACACTGGAAGAAGCTGCCAAAGACCCGGTTATTAATGCGATACTCGGTGGGAGTAATCCACAACATGCCATTGTAAGCGGACTTGGAGCAGCCCCAACCGATAGTAATGGATATCCATGGAATGCAAAGTACACAATAGCAAGTGGTAATTTATTAGCTGATTTCAGACATAATCTAGCAGCAGAATCTCAAGGCAGACTTCAGGTTGCCAGGTTATATGAAATGACCAATGACCGCGGTGTAAAAGACATGTTATCGTGGTTGCTTGCTCGGGATACCATGCATCAGAATCAGTGGATTGCAGCGATAAGAGAACTTGAAGAAAAAGAAGGAATTGTTGTACCCAGCACGTTCCCGAAAGAACTTGAGAAGAGAGAGGTTGCATATGTTCTCTTTAACTTCTCTCGTGGTGATGAGAGCGCAACCGGACGGTGGGCTCACGGTCCAAGTATGGATGGGCAAGGTACTTTCCAATATGTTCAGCATCCTCAGCCTTTGGCACCTGCGCCTAAACTTCCGCCAGCGCCGCCGTATATTTTTGATACCCCACCTGAGGTTCTAAGAAAAGGAAGTTCAGCGGATATACCACCGTTTATGCCATAGGAAATGGATTGAAAAGCGGAGAAGAACAAAAAAGGAACCCAATGCTGGGTTCCTTTATGTTTACATGAGAAATGTTATTGCGGGCGGTTTTGGTTCGAATACGAACCAAAGGATTGACCATTAGTTGAGATATTGGGAGTGTTGTATGGCTGCTCAAGATAAGATACGTGCTGTGAAGATGAGTGTGCAAGTTGTTGTGCAAGATTGGAGATTTGTTGTAATTGCTGGATGGCGGTTTGATGTCCTTGCAGTGCGGTCTGGATCATATGTGTAGCTTGTTGCTCGCGTTGTGCCAATTGCTCAAGTTGTTGAGCGTTGCTTTGTTCTTGTCTAAGTAGTTGTTGATATTGCATCGAAGCCTGCTGTGTTTGTTGTGTAAGTTGTTGAGCCAACTGCGTAATTTGCTGCGATTGAGAGAACTGATTCATGTGTAAAACCTCCTATGTGTTTTGATGTACTCGTGTATTATTTAATGAGGTCTCAAGAATTATTCAATATATCCAGTTTGTCTGAAATAAGGATTAATTTATGAACATGATTCGCTGTGGATTGGGAAGGCTACCTTTAGTGACCTAAAATGATACAGAAAAGGAATGACAACATGAGTAAAGCATCAACTAACGCTACAGAAGAGAAGAAACTGAAATGGTGGCAATTAAGTCTGCTAGGTGTGGCAGGAACAATTGGTACAGGGTATTTTCTGGGTTCCAGCCTTGCGATCTCGATTGGTGGTCCAGCTGTGCTGCTGGCCTATATCTTGGCGGCCTTGGGTACATATGTAGTTTTTGATGCGCTCGCGAGAATGACAGCGGACCATCCGGAACAAGGATCTTTTCGTTCATATGCCAAGAAAGCCTTTGGAAGTTGGGCAGGCTTTGCGAGCGGATGGTTCTATTGGTTTTCGGAGTTGCTCATTATGGGGAGTCAGCTAACCGCATTGTCCATTTTCTCCAGGTTCTGGTTCCCTTCTGTTCCGCTCTGGATCTTTGCTGCAGGATTCGGAATTGTAGGTCTTTGTATTGTATTCTTCGGTAACAAGGGATTTGACCGGGTTGAAAATGTACTGGCTATCATTAAAATTGCAGCGATCATCATGTTCTTGGTGCTTGCCATCGCCCTTCTCGCAGGGTGGATTGGGGGAACAAAGTATGAACACAAAGTACCGCTGGATATGGCAGCGATTTTTCCAAAGGGTGGCATCGGATTGTGGTCTGCGTTTCTTTTTGCGTTCTATGCTTATGGAGGTATTGAAGTTCTTGGCATTATGTCATATCGGCTGCAAAAACCGGAGGATGCCCCAAAGGCAGGAAAAGTCATGCTTATTGCGCTATCCACCGTATATGTTGTATCCATTGGACTCGCGTTAATTATGGTTCCTTTGAATGCATTCAATCCCAAGGAGAGTCCATTTGTACTGGCACTCAGTAGTGATCACCTTGCTTTTGTCCCACATTTGTTCAACGGGGTGCTCATTGTAGCCGGATTTTCAACGATGACAGCTTCGCTCTATGCGGTGACGTCTATGATTATTACCCTCGCTCAGGAGGGAGACGCCCCGCAGTTATTTTCTCGAAAGTGGAAAACGAAGTATCCGTTATTTGCCTTGTCCCTCATTGGTTGTGGGTTAGTTGGTACGATCATCATGTCTCTCTTACTCCCAGGTAAAGTATATGAATACATCACAACTGCAGCTGGACTGATGCTTCTGTACAACTGGTCGTTTATTTTGTTATCCTCCGGTAAATTGTTGAAATCAGGCAAGTTCGATGTGATCAAACGCTGGATTGGCTTATTGTTGATCACTGCTGCAGTCACTGGAACACTTTTTCATGCACTCAGCAGACCGGGGTTCTATATTAGCTTATTGCTTGTCTCTCTCATTGCCATTAGTGACGTTATTGTACAACGGATTCGCAAGAAGAAACCTGCGTCCCAAACATCATCAAACGCCGAGAAAGACAAAAGTGAAGAATATGAGCAGCATTCTACGGGTATAAGCAGTTATCACATCACGGGTATTCGGTTACGCAAAAAAAACAAACTCAAATAAAGAAGAGAAATTGAATGGCTTTATATCCGAAGTAACAGCCAAAACCGACTAAAGAAAGTCCGGAAATGAGAGCAATTCCTTTAAGCACAGTAGAAGTGAGGTATTTGCGAAAAAAACTTACGGTAGTCGCCATGAATAGATCCCACAGAAGTACGCCAAAGATGATAGCTCCACTATATATCAACAATTGATCCATAGGGGAGTCATTTACAGCCTTGGCTAGAACAGAGCCATAAATGCCTAGCCAGAACATGATGGAAAGAGGGTTAAACAGAGACATCAGGAATCCTTGAGTAAATGACTTGGCAAGCTCCGAATCATCTCCTCTCATTTGAGAAGGGGCAAGGATTCCTGCATTTTTAATACTTTCCACACCCGTATAGATCAATACAAAACAACCAAACATCCAGAGGAATACCCTTACAAACGGAAGTTCAAGCAGATGTACGATGCCAAAATACACAAGCAGCATGTAGATGATATCAGCTGCGATGGCTCCTAGTCCAACACACCAGGCAGGCATGAACCCGCCTCGAATACCCTTGTCCAATTGCGCAGCATTGATGGGTCCAATAGGGGCTGAAAGTGATAATCCCAGGATCACATAACCTAACATGATATAAATAAGATGTCCTCCTTTCCATACAGTACAGCATATTCTTCAAAGTGTTTTTGTAGGACTAGATTATCGAGGGCGATGTATACTTTTTGCATGATTAATCCATATTAGTCGGAAATAGGGGGTGATTCATGTGCTGATGCGTTGGATAAAGGAGATATTTACTTCACAAAAGCAAGGAGAAACACTACATAAACGAAAACAACATTCGCAAAGTCTGAATATATCGCTTGAAGATAAACTTAACCATATTATCAAGGCATTTGAGTATAGTCCTGATTTTGTAGTTCGGGAGTTCCCTATGTTAGAGGAGAAGGGTACTGCTTTGGCTGTATGTTATATGGAAGGGTTGACAGATTCTACGCTACTGGTTGAACTTATGGACAATATCATTCAATGGATGAATACGAATCCTCTGCCGGGAGATCAACCGAGAGATGTGTTAGTGAAAAGAGTCTTACCCTCCGGTAATATCCGAAATATAGATTCACCGCATCTTATCTATGAAGCTTTATTAACAGGCCACGTCGTTATCCTTGTTGATGGTATAAAAAATGTTCAGGCAGTGCCGATCGCCGGAGGGGCGAGAAGATCTGTGGAGGAGCCTACCTCTCAAACGGTGGTCAGAGGGCCAAAGGAAGGATTCACAGAGGAGATTACGACCAACATTGCCCTTGTTCGACGAAAAATTCGGACTCCTGATTTGAAATTCAAGATGCATACCATTGGAGAATACACCCAGACAGTGGTTGCCCTGGTTTACATCCAGGGTATTGCAAAGCCACAAGTCATTGAAGAGGTTACCAGGCGTTTAAATGCCATCAACACAGATAGTATACTCGAGAGTGGTTACATAGAAGAATTTATTCAGGATGCACCGCTTACGCCTTTTCCGACCATGATCAATACGGAGCGCCCAGATACGGTTGCCGGCAGTCTATTGGATGGTCAAGTAGCCATTATGGTAGATGGTACGCCATTTGCCTTGATTGCACCTGTTACTTTTTTTAACTTCTTTCAAACGCCTGAGGATTATTATCAGCGTTATGATATCTCTACCTTTCTGCGGATTATACGGTTAATCTGTTTCCTCATATCCTTGTTGCTGCCTTCGACATTCATTGCACTAACCACATTTCAGCAGGAGATGATACCTACAACGTTATTGGTCACCCTGGCCGCTCAACGCGAAGGAGTCCCTTTTCCGGCATTACTTGAAGCCCTGCTTATGGAAATTACGTTTGAGGTCATTCGTGAAGCCGGAGTGAGAATGCCGCGAGCCATTGGACCTGCAATCTCCATTGTTGGTGCATTGGTCATCGGGCAAGCTGCGGTAGAGGCGGGATTGGTCTCAGGTGCAATGGTCATAGTGGTTTCCTTCACAGCAATCGCAAATTTTGTTATACCCTATTTCAGTATGGCTACAGCAGTAAGGCTATTGCGATTTCCCTTTATGGTACTGGCAGGTACGCTGGGGTTATACGGCATATTGGCCGGAGCAGTGCCCTTGCTTGCACACTTGGTATCGCTGAAGTCCTTCGGCGTTGACTACCTGATGCCATACAGTCCTTTTTTTAAGTCAAATATGAAGGATCTATGGTTGAGAGTACCCTGGTGGGCTATGAAGACGAGACCCGATGAGAAGTCAAATACGAATAAGACGAGACAAGCCCCACATCAATACCCGGCGGGATCGGATAATATTGTAGATCGTATTAATGACGCTGAGAACGAATAAGGAGCGATTTATATGATTCGTTTGCAGTCCATATTAATCTTACTCATGGTCGGACTGGTCACTGCTGGTTGTGGAAATCGCACAGAATTAAATGATTTGGGCATCACAACAGCTACAGGATTTGATCGGAAAAACGGAAAGTGGATCATAACCTATCAGATTATTGTACCGCCAGCGAGCAGTTCAATCGGGTCGTCGTCTGGTGGATCTCAATCCCCCGTGAACACATTTTCATCAGAAGGCAGAACGATTCGGGAAGCTGTTGCCCAAAGCAGTGTGGAAAATCCCAAAAGATTATATTTTGCACATACCAATATCGTTCTGATTGGTGAAGAAGCGGCAAGATACGGGATTGCAGAGATCATGGATCACTATTATCGAAATATTGGTTCTCGGGAATCTGCCAAGCTTATTATTGCAGATGGTCAAGCAAGAGAGTACCTCGAAAAATTGATTCCGCCAGAGAAACAGCCTGGCCGTGCTTTATCCGAGATTTTGGAACGGAATAATGAAAAAGGGTCGTACTATCCCGTGATGAACATACATGAGGTTGGTCTGAAGATCACTTCAGATAGTGGATCGGCAGGAATTCCTGGTGTTACAACAGATACACCGGGCGATAACAAACAGAGTTCAATTGATATCTTTAAGGAGACATCCATACCCGGGAATTTAAGACTTCAAGGATTAAGTGTATTTCTCAAAGACAAAAAGATCGGAGTTCTGAACCAAAAAGAAAGTATGGGTATCGCCTGGCTAACAGACAGGGTGAACTGGACCAACTTGACCTACACAGCTGCAAAGGGGGAGGTGAACTCTTTTCTTGTGCGCAAAGCAAAAGTTAAGGTTGTTCCTGTGAAAAAGGGGCTTCACTATGCTGTTCAGGTAGATGCAAAGGTCGACGCTGAGCTGGATGAAAGCACATCCGGAGAGGATATAGCCAGAACACATACGATTCATGAATTGCAGCGACAGGCTGAACAAGTCATTCAAGCACAGATATTGGACGGATGGAGAGGGAACCAAAGGCTTCATGTCGATATGATGGGAATCGCAAACAAAATACATCAAAGACATCCCAAAGAATGGAAAGTTCTAAAAGACAATTGGTCTAGCGAATTGGCACAGATGGATATTAACATAAACGTAAACGTTACTTTGAAACGAGTAGGTCTGCTTCAAGATTCTTTCAGCAAGTTGCTTGGCGAAGAGAAAGACTAACACCAAGGAGAGGTTCAATTTATGAAATTGGCTAGGGAGCTTCGCGTATCCGAATTGGCTGTTTGTCTTTCCTTGTTTGAAGTTGGAAGTACAACCTTGTTTCTTATAGGCGGAGACGCCAAACAGGATGCATGGTTAGCCATGCTTGTTGGGGCTGCTGGTGGCTTGGTGTTACTACTCCTTCATCTGGCTATTCATCATCAGGAACCTGAACTGGATTTGTTTCTATTGTGTCGCCGCTACATGGGAAAAGTACTAGGGACAATCGTAAGCCTTTCATTTGTAGCTTATTTCGCCTATGAGGCTTCACGAAATTTACGTGACATCAGTGAAGTCACTGAATTGACCTTACTGAACAGAACATCCATGTGGATTATCAGCATGATCACCATTATCGTTGTATCCAACACCGTACGATATGGATATCGTGTACTGTTTCTCATGTGTATGATTCTGTTTCCGCTCATGGCGCTGGGTTATGCGTTAATCAGTTTCTTAATTCCAACAACAGGTCTTTTTCACTCCGATCTGGCCCTGCCTGTGATGGAGAATGGGTGGAAGCCGATTTTTCAAGCTGCTTTTCCAGAGATCATATCTTTTCCATTCGGGCAGGTTGTCTTATTTCTGGTATTTTATCCATATGCCCGGAAAGGAAGGAATCTTAATAGAGCGGTGATCATCGCCTATAGTCTAACGGCTCTCGCTTTAACATTTATCAATCAACTTATCATTTTTGTCTTGGGTCCTCAGATTGCTGCCTATAGCACACTCCCGCTTTTGGAGACAGTACAGTTAATCGATTTGACTGAAGTGTTTGAACGGATGGATGCCTTGTTCACTTTACTTCTGTTCCTCGGATTGGGTATTAAAATGGCTGCATTTTTCCATGGAGCCGTAATTGGACTCGAAAGAGTAACTGGGATGAACTATAGGAAATGGGTGTTTCCAGTAGGGCTTGTTCTATATGGGTTGTCTTTTTTATCACCGACATTTACAGAACACATTGAGATCGGGCGAGGATACACATTGAATTATACTTCTCCTGTATTTCAGATCTTTTTACCCGTACTACTATTGGTTGTCATTCTCCTGAGAAAGAAAGGTATACAGAAAAGCGAAAAAAACTAGCTGGAAATATGAAAGTCATATGCTCTGGAATCAAAAAGCGACCCAGTCGTAACTGAGTCGCTTTAGGCGTTAACCATTAGTTGTCATCCAACAATTTTAACGCCATGTCTGATTTTTCCATATCGTGTTCAACTTGCTCTTCTATACTATAGGGATGATACATCTCATTCTTGATCATATAGTCTGCGATCTTTTGGTGGGTTTCGATTGCAGTATCCAATTGAGCCTTAAGGACTTTCCGAACGCGAGGGGTTGCAGTTTCGGTAAGGGCTATCGCATAGGTACGTACCGCCGACTTAGCAGAGAGGAGCATATCGGTAGCAATGGCCATATCATCCATGGGAGCAACGGCTTTAACGAGCATTTCTTTCGTCTTGGTTGTAGTCATAAGAGCAACCTCCTTATTTTAATAGGGATTTTAATTGTTCAATAGCTTTGGAAGAGTTGTCCAAATCATCTTCGATTAAGGATTTTAGTGTGTCGTCTTTTACGAGTTCCAGCATCGTTACGGCTTTGGTGGCACACGAAGTTTTGAGAGTTAGCAGTTCATGTACTTCGAGTTTCTCATGTAATGCAAGTTCCTTAGTTGCCATCATTAAGCACCTCCAAAAAATAGTATTTAACTTTTTATTTATCTGTTGATCTCATATCCAAGTCATGGTGAAGTTCTGTTGCAGGGATGACGGGCTCATGTATCTGTCCCTTTGGAACAGGATTGGAGATATATACATAGTCTCCGGTTCCATCAGGTGCACTTCCTGTAGCCCATAAGCCTTCGGCGGATTCAGTTCCCTCGGAGAGATTCCAGAATTCATAGGCCAGCGGCTGAGATTCTTGCTCGGCTTCCGGTGGGAAAGACGCTGGAACAACGACTCCGTTCTTTTCCTCCAGTTCCTGAATAGCTGCCATCCATTGATACTGGTGATAACGGTCACGTGCCAACATTTTACGGAAAGTAGCCCGTACGCCTTCATCAGTTGTCATATGGTACAGTCTTGCCACCTGAAGGCGACCCTGACTCTCGGCATGCAAATTGGAACGCATGTCTGCAAGCAAGTTCCCGCTTGCCACGATATACGAACCATTCCATGGAACACCGTTAGAGTTGGTTGGCAAACCACCAAGACCGCTGACGAGCAGATGTTGTGGGTTGATACCGCCCATAATTGCAGCTGTCACAGGATCCTCAGCGGCTTGTTGTTGTTCCTCAGGAGTAGCGCCATCCAGTAACTGACTGATCAATGAGCAGAGCATCTCGACATGTCCAATTTCTTCGGTGCCAATATCCATAAGCATATCTTTATATTTCTCTTCACCTCGACAATTGAATCCCTGAAAAAGATACTGCATCATGACGGTCATTTCACCAAATTGTCCTCCCAACACTTCTTGAACCTGACGTGCAAGCATGGGATCGGGACGATCTACTTTGACTTCAAATTGCAACTCTTTCTGATGTCGAAACATATGATTCCCTCCAATAAAGATGTCTTAAAATTCTGATGATTTCAAAATTTTATTAACCTGTCGATTGGAAATTAAACAGCTAAATAACAAAAAGACAAAGCAGGAGAATGGAAGCTTCTCCTGCTTTGTCTCATTATTTCACTACAAATTATTGTTAGACGTCGCCCGATGAACTCTATTCTGAATCCGGTCTTTTGACTTGAAGCGGTGGAGGGATGAGCCAGCCTTTTTCTTTGTTCATTTGTAGAATTCGAACGCCTAGAGCTGTTTTGGTCGCATGATATTTAGCAAATAACGCGCCAATATCTTCTCTGATCGATTGCCCGATCGTTTGGCTGGCAGCAACCAGACCCATAGCTGTATCGGCTGTTACTTTTGCAGCAATTTCGGGATCTGTGAACCTTGCACCAGCAGGAATGTCTTCCAATTTTACAGTTGGTCTTTCGGGGAGCATTGGAGCAGGGGCAATCCCATTCTCGGTTAATAAGGCATCACATTCTTTGATTTCGAGTTTGGCTTGGTCGAGCAGATCGTCCAGGATCTTCTTCAAGTCTTTGTCTCCAGCATGGTTAAGGTAAGCCTGATAACAGGATACAGCCCCCTTAGCTACCGTGGAACATTGCCATACACTGAAGATTTCTCCATAGTGCATTGGTTCATTTTTGGGGTTACCACTTAAAATACCCATTGTTCTTTCCCTCCCACAAACTTTTTTTTGCACAAAATTATATTTTCCCTCGGCCAGTACATTTATGCGACGTTCTAGAAAAGTTGAAGAATGTATACAATTAGTATACATCATAATAATTATGTAAACTAAATAAGTGCACATGACATTTATTTTGTGTTGGCATAGAAAAAAGCCAGCACAAAAGGTGTACTGGCATCTAAGATTTTTATTTTTTCATGATGGAAAAAGCGGGTTCCCATTCATGCCGATCCATAGATTTGATTGTTCAAGCTGTCCAGCCAGATGTAATAACCAATCTTCACGTCCTTTGGTTGCCATCACCTGAACACCCATTGGCAAACCTTCTGGTGTCATATGAAGAGGCACACTAATCGCAGGTTGGCCTGTCAGATTCGCAAGCTGGGTGAACGGAGTATAGGTGAGACTCGGCTCAAACATTTCATAGATGAGTTGCTGCTGCTGGGTCTTGTCCAATTCACTGATTTGCATCAGATTACGAATCTGTTCGTCATGAGGTGTTAGTTCACCAATCTTAGGCGCAGGAAAAGCATTAACAGGTGTGACGTAGAAGTCATAACGCTCAAACAAGGTAGACATCTGAGCTGCAGCTACATCCCATTCTGCTAAGCTATGTACAAATTCCGCAGCGGACACCTTTTTGCCAGCTTCAGCCAGAACCCAGGATTCAATCTCCATATCATCGGAGGTCAGAGCCCGGCCCATGGATCGTTCCATGGAAGAGATCATCGCGGCCATCTCACCACTGTTCATCATGTAATAGTTCTCCATCAGCCTGACTCCATTGACTGGACTCAGTTTTTCTTCAACATGATGACCTTGATCTTCCAACCAGCGAACGAGCTTGTATACAGACTCTTTAGCTTCTGCGCTGACAGGTGTACCCACGGGCGAATCCGTTGTGTATGCAATTTTCAGTTTGCGTTGATGTGGATAGCTCATATCTGCCAAGTAACTGCCTGGAAAGAGTGGTGCATGGAACGCAGCTTCGGGCTGAATGACTTGTAACGTATCAAGCAATGCAGCACTGTCCCGAACCGAGCGAGAGAGGGCAAAATCAATTGATGCACCTTGCCATTGACGACCAACTCCCGGTCCTACAGGTGTGCGCCCGCGGGTTGGCTTTAATCCAAACAATCCGCTAAAGGAAGCCGGGATACGAATCGAACCTCCTCCGTCACTGGCTCCAGCAAGAGGAACAATACCCGAAGCTACAGCAGCAGCGGCACCACCACTTGAGCCACCCGGGGAGTGATTGATATTCCATGGATTGCGAGTTGGACCATGAAGACGGGGCTCGGTAATATTTTTCAAACCAAATTCAGGTGTATTGGTATGTCCTATGAAGATAAAGCCTGCATCACGGAGTCGAGTGACAAAATTGGAATTGCGTAATGCACGATGCTCGCTGAACAAACGGGAGCCTGAAGTCAGAAATTCACCTTCCAAGGATTGCGAGATATCTTTCAGGAGCAGGGGAACACCGGCATAAGGTTGTTCTCCAGGTCGAACCAAACCGGCTTCCTCCCGTGCACGAGATTCATATGTACGAATAACCGCATTAAGTTGCGGATTCACTTCTTCAAGGCGTGCAAACGCCGCTTCCAGCATTTCAACCGGGGATACTTCCCGGGCTCGGATCAGTTCAGCCAAACCTACGGCGTCGTAGGAGGTATATGAGAATGAAGACATTAATGATCGTTCCTCTCTGAATATATTTCATCTGTTTATTCCATATGTCATCGTACCACCGGATTAGACAAAAGACAAAACATAGAAGAGACGTAGTGCGATGATATGGATATTCGTTATGAGGTTGGAGGGAAAAGAGGGGGGATTTGCATTTGCGATATAGAAATAAAGCACAGGGTCAATAGCTCATATTGCTAAGTGAGAAAATGATCGAGTAATGGAAATGAAAAAACCACTGCTCATCTAATTTGATGTGCAATGGTTTTATTTTATATTTGACTATTTATTTATATGTGAACCTCGGATATATCCACTTTACTCTGTACGCAGCTTCGGTGCAGCATCGGCCGCAGTTGATGATCTTTCCTGCTGTCTGGAAATGGCGAAGAGGGCCACCCAGATCAGAATAAAACCAAGTAGTTGCTCCCATGTAATCAGTGTACGGAAAGCAATCCAGTTCACCAACACACCCGCCATCGGGAAGCTAAGTTCTGCGAGTGTTGCAACAGATGCTTTGGTTGACGACAGACCTTTGTAATACAACAGAAGACTGAGCAAACCTGGTAACAATGCCTGACCGAGAATGTTGAGGATGACAGCAGTCTGTTCACCCGTTCCGGACGGAAACGTCCATGCCGCACCTTCGTTCCACGTCATAAAGATCAGGAGCGGGAGAGCAACGACAAAGCGAAGGGAGGTGACCGTTTCATAACGCGCCTGACCCAGCATCAATCGACCCATAACGGTTGAACCTCCCCATAAGGCAGCAGCCCCAAGGGATAACAAGCTTCCAGCATGAATCCAGTTGTCCCAGTTACCTAATGGCAATGTGAAGCCAAATGTAAGCAGGTACGTTCCTGCTAATGCTATGAAGAACAATCCACCGAAGCGACGAGGCAACGTTTCTTTCAGTAACAGTTTAGCCAGCACGATAGCGAAGAGTGGTTGCATTTTTTGCAATAAAAGTACCGTATTCGGATCGTTATGTGTTAGTGCCATGGTGAACAATACCGTTGCGAGTGCTGATCCTCCCCATGAGATAAAAATCACGGCAATCCAGTGGCGAGCACGCAGGTTTTTCAGATCAGCCCGAAATTTCCACAGCACAGGAATGGCAATAAGACTGACGATGATGTGTTCCACCAGTACAATCTGCGTGGATGTCATCGTATTTAGCAAAATAATGCGGAAGAGTGGGTCGACACCCCATAAAGCGGCGCCAAGAACTACAAGCCAGAATCCGGTATTACTTCGTTCCTTGCGGTAAACAGGTGATGCTGCTGATGTCTTTTCCATATTCAGGACTCCTTCGTCAGAACACGGAATCTTCAGTTGGCAAAATCGACAAAAGCCCCCGTTTTGGTATATACCAAATAAACGGGGGCTCATCCAAGGACATGCGTCAGGAAAGAGGCCTTCCCGTGAACGGCATGTCAATGTGTTGATCTTCTCTCATCCGGACTGTACCGTCGGCCTTGGATTCACACCAAGTCAGTCGCTAAATGTCCTTCGTTAAGAACAAATAGCGAGTCGCGGGCTGGTTCCGAAGAACATCACCGCCGGTTGGGAATTGCACCCTACCCCGAAGATCCTATTCAATTATATAGTATGTTGAACAAGCTGTAACATTAATAAGTTCATCTTATTCCTGTAAGCGCTAGCAGTTCAAGCATTTTTTTAGAAAACGATTTTCCAGCTTCCTTGCTGTCTGCGAAGGAGCACGATCTGACCTGCGTGATACGCATCATGGAGTACCCAGCGAGCGAGTTCGTGTGCCCATTTATCTTCAGAGTCCATATATCCGGCTTCAAGATCTGATTCTTGTAGTGCAGCCAATTGATCTCGCAACTGTTGGGCTAATCGAGTTGTACCCTGTAGCAGTGTATTCCATCCAGCTGCGTCCGTTGCATCTCCAGAATTCCCAAATGTGTATTCATTGGAGTCTACAGCAGGAAGGGTGGGCTCCTTACCTTGCATGCGACATAATAAGCGATGGTTGTAATAATACATATGGTTAACCAACTGCCAGATGCTTAATCCCCCTGAGGGTGGAATCCAGGCTGCTTGTTCTGCTGTAAGACCCTCCAAGGATTTCGACAAAGGTACAATCCAATTACATTGATCCCAAGTATCATCCTTTTGAATAAGTAACACATCTAGTGCTGTTGTTTTCGTCATTGCCTTTTCCTCCTTGCGTATAATTGTGATAGGTGATGTAACTAGCTAAAACTGATTAATGAGGTTACACTTAATATAACACATCAAAGATGAGTTGTAACCTTCTTTGTTTAATTAGATGGTTACAATAAACGGAGGTATATATGGACAGGTTATGGACCGATTTTGTAAACAGCGATTATCACGACTGGCGTGGGGGAGATCGATCGGAGGACAGGCTTGGGAAGGCGAGCTGGCAGCAAGACTTTCTGGCTCGATGGCAACTTCACGCTTCTGTCCCTGCATCTCCAGAAGATGAGTTGTCCATGAGAAACTTCAGGAACGAATTGATGGCTCTTGGAGCCCGCTTGTCTTCAGGAGGATCATTAACGGATATAGAAAAACAATGGTTGAATGGCGTTATGGAAGCAGGGCATGTGAGAAGAATATTGACTACAATTGATCAGGAACTGAAACTCCAACTGGTAGCTGTAGAAGCACATTGGCATCAGGTTATGGCTGAGGTAGCTGCTGACTTTGCCACGACTTTGGTGGAGGGAGAAGGGCATAGGATTCGGATCTGTGATAATTCAGATTGTCGCTGGATGTTCTATGATGATACCCGAAGCAGAACACAGAAGTACTGTGATGATAAGATGTGTGGAAATCTGATGAAGGTCAGAAGATTTCGGGCGAAACGCAAATCCCAAAATTGATAAATACTAACAATAACTATATAATGTATATATACTAGCGAAAAAATAGTCAGAAGCAGTACAGATTCGTAAGCAGGATGTGATCGTCTTTCAAACCAAAATAGATGGGAGATGTTTCTTGTGCGGACAAGTTATCTGTTGAAAAATGGCTGTGTGTTGTCGATGGATGCTCGAGTTGGACAGTATAAGAGGGCGGACGTTCTGATTCAGGATTCACTGATCATGGCTATTCAGCCCGACCTGGATATTCCGGATGCGGAGATCATCGATGCTTCATCGATGATTATTATGCCTGGGCTGGTGGACACGCATCGGCATATGTGGGAATCACTTGTCAAAACAGCGGGAACCAACTGGTCGTTACCAGTTTATTTGCAAAATCTCTATTATGGTGCGATGGGAAGCAAGCTCCGCCCACAAGATAGTTATATTGCCAACCTGCTCGGTTCCTTGGAAGCGCTTAACGCAGGAGTGACGACAGTAATGGATTGGAGCATGCCGTATTCCCCTGACCATACGGATGAACTGATTCGTGGACTTCAGGATGCTGGCATTCGGGCGGTATTTGCTCACGGAGTCCCTGGTGAGACGGACTACTGGAATCGGGATAGTCAACTCACGTATTCGAATAATGATGTGAGAAGAGTCAACGAACGTTATTTTTCATCACGGGATCAATTGCTTACTTATGGGCTTGCCATTCGTGGTCCGGAGTTCAGTCATTGGGATACAACCGTGAAAGAGATCGAACTAGCACAAGAACTGGATGCGATCTGTTCCATGCATGCCGGATTTGGCAGTTGGGGATCTGTGGATCGCTCGATTAGTCACATGTACGAAGCGGGACTGTTAAGTCCACGGGTGAATATCGTTCATGGTAACACCATGGGCATGGATGAATACAAAATGCTGGCAGATAGCGGCGCTTCCTTGTCGGTCACACCTGAAGTTGAAATGATGATGGGTCATGGTTATCCGGCCACCGGCTATTTTCTTGAAAACGGGGGAACCCCTACACTTGGTGTAGACGTGGTGACGTCCACAGGCGGAGATATGTTCTCGCAGATGAAGTTTGCACTTCAGGCTGAACGATCCAGAGCCAATGAACAACTTCTGCAGCAGGGTGAAATGCCTGGCGAGTTGAACTTGCAGTCCAGTCAAGTACTGAGATTTGCAACTTCGGCTGGTGCCCAAGCATTGGGATTAGAACAGAAGGTCGGAACGCTGACCCCAGGAAAGGAAGCGGATCTGATCATGATTCGTACCACCGATCTGAATATGTTCCCCGTTCATGATCCAATCGGCGCTGTTGTGCAATTTGCCAATCCATCCAATGTGGATACGGTCTTTGTGGCAGGTAGACTCGTGAAGCGAGAGGGTAAGTTGTTGAATGTTGATCTGGATGCGATTCGTCATGCGGCGATGCAAAGCAAAGATTATTTGTTAACCCAATACCGGATGTCAGATGCAGAGAGAATTGCGTTCTCGTGAACCTATAGTAAGAAATAAAGGGCCGCATAATGATATGTGGCTCTTTTACATGCCGTCATATCGTGGATTTAGACAGGATAAGAGAGGAAGGGACAGCGGAAAAAGACGAAAAGAGCTCTCATTTTCTTAACTTCAGATAACAAGGATTTAGAGTTGTTTTCCGCGGAAAAATAGGCTCATAAAAACTGCGCATAATATAAATTATACGCAGTTTTGTTTTAAATCGATTTTCATATTCAACCCCGTGCAACAGATCATGATAAATTTCGCGATAAAAGAACAAAATAAGTGATCTTCAAAAATAAATTTAGCCAAGCAACGCGATAACGTCATTTCGTATCGCTTAGGCGAAGCGGGATGGGGATTTTTTTATTTAGAAAGAAAAGGAAGATAACAGCAGGGGAAGGTTGGGATTTTCTTCATATATGGGTAAGTAATAAGGGACGTGACGAACTTAATCATGGGGTGGGGTTGCGGCTAATCCAAATATGAAATATATTTGGGGATGTGACATGCCATCAGACATAAGAGAGGGGATGTATCATGAACACACCATTACATACGAATTCAGATCATCAAAATGCAGCTTTTGGATTTGCATTAGCTGACTCATCCGTACTTGCAGAGGCGCAATTAATTGTTTCACAATTAGAGGATTCACAAACCTTACAGTTGGATATTGATCCGCAGCGTCTTCTGAAGGATGGACGTAAGGTATCTGTCATTGCACAACAGTTGGATTCACCGGTCAATCGTCAGGATGCCAATATTATCTATGGTCAGGAGCTGGCATACGTGCAGTATGCTGTTAACCTGAAACCGGATAGCTCGATCTCCATTGCTTCTATTGAAGGCGTTGAACAGTCTGTTAATCTTGGTTGGGCAGCATTTCAAGAGGGGGAATACGAACTTCGAATCTCCCTGCATATGAAAACACCTCGTATTGCTGAAGGTACACTCGAACCTGAACAACTTGTAATGGTTAAGTATGCGCAAGTTATCACCGTATATATATCTCTTTTCCCGGCAGAAGCAGCATCGTTGAGTTCACCATCTCAAGCTGTGTGGAGCAGAAACCATCATGTATTTGACTCCTACGGCAGAGGAGGATTCATCCTCGCTGACCTGCCTCGACTCGCTGAACGTGTAGAGGCACTGATGGGACCGGGGAACCATAATCTGATCGAACAATTTGCGGAAGGGAAACTGTCGGATACGTTGCTGGAAGAGGGGCTGATGGCGATCGCCTGGGGCGTGACTCCGTGGTGTTATTCACTCTATTCTGCACCAGATGAGCAGTCTGCTCGAATACTTGCCGTGGACAAGCTGGGTGATGAACCTGAACGGCAAGGGATCTACCGTATTGATCCGTCCATTCAGCAATTAAGTATCGTACCTGCGAATGAGCTGGCTTACTGGCCTGCCTGCGTTCAGAACGATTGGCCTGTTATTGATGTGGCTGGTGAAGGCGAGACGTTGCATATGGATCTGTATACTCAGATCTGTGAATCCGTGAATGGGTTGCACGAGAATCCATTGCCATCGTTTGTACTTACCCGTAGTCAAGGCAAACCCGAAACGATCATTCCGCTGATTGACGTTGTCATTGTGGATGAAGCGTAGAGCACTGCTTTATAATAAATATATAAATTGAACTAATCATTTACACGAAAACGGAGAGGACAGAAAGAACCTGAAAAAGTGAAGCTAAAAGTTTTCTGCAAGAAAGCTACTTCGGAAGCATACGCTTCGCCTTTATCCACGGATTTTTCCCTTGAGAAAAGGGAATCAGAAAAATCTGGGGATAACAGCGATTGGAAGGTTGTTCTGTCATCGCAGTGCCCGTGTAAATAATCTTAGTCAATTTATAAATCGAATCGAGGTGACGTAGACAGATGATGACCGAGGAGATTCAGGAGCAATATGCGGACGAGCTAGAAGCTTTTCACATATGGATGAAGGATGCCGGATATACAGGCCATACGGTAAAATCATACACCGGTGACGTGGTGGAATTCCTGGTCTCCATTCAAGGAAAGTCACTGGAGCAGGTCAAAAAGCTGCATGTGTTGTCTTTTCTGTCCCGTGCGCGGGAGCGTGGGGTTAGTGATGCCACGAGAAATCGCAAACATGCGGCGGTGAACTGTTTTTACAAGTCCCTCATTGAACTTGAATTGTTAAGCAATAATCCGGCGTTTGGGATCAAAAAATCCAAAACCGAGAAAAACCGTGCGCCCGTTTTTCTTGATGAAAGTGGGCTGACACGTTTTCTGGAGTCGGTAGAAGGAAAGTATCGTACACGTAATCTGGCTGTTTTTCTACTGATGGGATATATGGGATTAAGGGTTGGAGAAGTGCATGCTCTGGATTGCAAAGACTATAACGCGGAGCGACGTACATTGGATGTATTTGGTAAAGGTCGTAAATGGCGCTCCCTACCTGTACCGGAGACTGTGGCAAAAGTCTTATCACAAGCGATGGCTGAGCGTCTCGATCCTTGGCGACCGAAAGAGGAAGCGTTATTTGTCTCGCAAAAAGGGAAGAGACTGTCGATTCGCAGCATCCAGCTCATATCTACGGAAACCTTTGAACGCTTCCAGCAGGAATCACCAGCTAATCAACGTCAAAATTACTCCAGTCATAAGCTGCGTCACTCCTTCGCTACCATGATGTTACGGCGTGGAGCCGACTTGCGTACCGTGCAGGAGTTGCTCGGTCATGCATCCATTCAAACAACAACGGTGTACACACACGTCACCAGCCGGGAGAAAGAAGAGGCTATGGCTCTGCTGGACGTTAAACTTCCGGCATTTGGGTTGAACAATTAGCTATTGAATAATTAGATTTAGAGAAGGGGCTGTCCCATAAGTCATAAAAATGGCTAGGGACAGACCTGTTTTCCAAATTGTAAAACAAAAAGAAGCCTTTCCTTGGTAAAATGGAAGTGTCGAGCAACCATTTCTAAGGAGGGCTTCTTTTGTACATTCAATATACCATGGATCAACTTTTCTTGCCAATGGATTTGGAGACAGATATCCCCGAAAACCACCTCGTTCGTGTTGTAAATGACGCAATCAATCGCCTGAGCGATTCCATTTTTAGTGCAGCATATCCTGGCGGGGGCCGCCATAGCTATCATCCCAAAATGCTCACCAAAATCATCATCTACGCCTATACCCAACGCATCTATTCATCCCGGCAAATCGCCAAGGCTGTTCGCGAAAATATCATGTTCATGTGGCTCGCTGGGCGGCAACAACCGGATTTTCGGACCATCAATCGCTTTCGTTCCGAGCGGATGAAAGAGGTACTGGAAACGGTGTTTACCCACGTGCTAGAACTGCTGGTTCAGGAGCAATACGTGTCCATGGATCACTACTTTCTGGACGGAACCAAGCTTGAGGCGAATGCAAATCGGTACACCTTTGTCTGGAAAAAGGCTGTCGTCAAGTACCAGGCCAAGCTGCAAGAAAAAGTACATACCCTGTTCCAAACCATCGAAGCGGCCGAAAGTGAAGAAGATGCGCTCCATGCGGGTACAGACCTCCCTGAGCTCGGGGAAGCTTCTGCACTCACGGCAGAAAAGCTGGAAAAAGCCATTGAGCAACTGGAGGAATCCTTACAAGAAAAACCGAAAAACAAAATCGTAAAGAAAGCCGTACGCCAGTTACGCAAAGACTTGCTACCGCGGCTGCAAAAGTATGAGCACCAGATCCAAACCGCAGGGGAGCGGAATAGCTATAGCAAAACCGATCCAGACGCAACGTTCATGCGAATGAAAGAAGATCATATGCGAAATGGTCAATTGAAGCCAGGGTACAATGTGCAGATTGGAACGGAAAACCAGTTTGTTTTAGGTTACACGGTGCACCAGCGACCCACAGACACGAAATGTCTGAAGCCCCATCTCGACCATTTCGAAGAAACGCTCGGCAAAAGACCGAAGACCGTCATTGCGGATGCAGGATATGGAAGTGAAGAGAATTACAGCTATTTCGAGGAGCAAAACATCCAGGCAATCGTCAAATATGGGACGTACCACAAGGAGAAAACCAGGGCGTGGAAGCAAGCGATTGGCAAGGTGGACAACTGGAGCTATAACGAAACGGAAGATACATGGACCTGTGCGGCGGGGAAGACGTTACATTTTCGGTACGAAAGCGAGACAGTCACGGAAAGTGGTTACACGATTCGTACCCGCCATTATCGAAGTGAAGATTGTAGTAGATGTCCTCTGAAAGCAACATGCACCAAAGCCAAAGGCAATCGGGAGATCGCGATCAGCCTGACCTATATGCGGCAAAAAAACGAGATGCGGGAACGACTGCGCAGCGAGGAAGGATACACCCTTTCTGTTCAGCGCATGACGGAGAGAGAGTGTGTTTGGACAAATCAAAAACAACCGGGGATTCCGAAGATTCCTGCTTCGCGGCTTGCAAAAAGTAAGCCTGGAGGTCGGGTGGCTTTGCCTTGCCCACAATCTGCTTAAAAAAGCCGCAATGACGGAAAAACGCAAAAAGGACAAAGCAGGATAAACCTCTGCTTTGTCCTTTTTTGAACCTATGAGTGTTATTTCTTTTTGCCGATACGCTTTTTAAGGGCTTTTGAGACAGCCCCTTTTTGAGTTCTCAAATACTGAATTATGCGATACTTCTCACCCCTGACATGAATTGGAATACTTTATGTAAAGAAGTTAGGGGATGCCAAAGATTAAACTGCATGTGAGGGGAGGGGATAACATGGCTACTTTATCAACTGGACCGATTGAGAATAATCCAGTTAGTGGCGTAAGGCCAACACAACAGTTGACAATTAAGATCGATAATAGAGATCTGGTCAATAATGCGAGCATCTTAATTCAAGGATATTATCTGAATGGAATTAGAACTCTATATGCACTTGAACTTATTAGTATAAATCCGAATCAAGCAATAACGAAGAACTACTTTGCAAACCTGGATGTATTTGAATTTATCTTTACAACAAGTGGTCTCGCAGAGCAGCAAGTAGAAATATCAGTTTGGGGAAAAAATTCTGCCGGGCAGCTTGTAACGCCCCATCGTATTGTATCTTCAGAATTGTTAGGTGCAAATGAGTCCACGGGAGTTACCGGGTTGACTGGAGCTACTGGAAGTACTGGAGTAACAGGAGAAACTGGAGCAATTGGTGCGACTGGAGCAACAGGAGAAACTGGGGCAACCGGAGGAACTGGTGAAACTGGAGCAACCGGAGATACTGGTGTAACTGGAGTAACCGGAGCTACTGGGGCAACTGGAGATACTGGTGTAACTGGAGTTACTGGCGCAACCGGGGAAACTGGAGCAACCGGAGATACTGGAGCAACTGGAGTAACCGGAGCTACTGGGGCAACAGGAGCAACCGGAGAAACTGGAGTAACCGGAGCTACTGGGGCAACCGGAGGAACTGGTGAAACTGGAGCAACCGGAGATACTGGAGCAACAGGAGAAACTGGAGGAACTGGGGCAACAGGAGATACTGGAGTAACTGGAGTAACTGGAGCAACCGGGGAAACTGGAGCAACCGGAGATACTGGGGCAACTGGAGCTACTGGAGCTACTGGTGTAACTGGAGCTACTGGAGTAACAGGAGCAACCGGAGCAACCGGAGCAACCGGGGAAACCGGAGCTACTGGGGAAACTGGGGCAACTGGTGTAACTGGAGCTACTGGAGTAACAGGAGCAACCGGAGCAACCGGAGCAACCGGGGAAACTGGAGCTACTGGGGCAACAGGAGCAACTGGTACAGTAGACCCTACCGTAACTATAGTGGGAGTAGGCCCAGATGTTAGTTCTGAATTTAGCGAATTAAGAGCAAGTGAAAAAACGCCGATTATTGAATTGACTTCAGTATATGGTCTATCTAACCTAAGAGATATCGTCTCTACGTTGGGTGCTGCAACGGTTGGAACCAACAACACAGAGTTTCAATTAACCACGACAGCATCTGGAACAGATACGGCAATACTGCAAAGCTCAGAGCGAGGAAGGTATGAGTCAGGGTATGCTGGAGAAGCAGGGATCGGTGTGCGATTACCTGTTGCCCCTACAGGAACACAAGTGGTAAGATGGGGGCTTTTTGATGACCAAAATGGTTTGTTTTTTGGCCAGAGTGTGGCAAACGGGATATTTGTAGCAGTCAGAAGAGCAGGATCTGACACGATTATTCCTCAGGCTTCCTGGAACGTTGATAGATTAGATGGAACTGGTCCTAGCGGAGCTACGCTTAATCTGGCTAAGGGGAATATATTTCAAATTTTATTTACTTGGTACGGTTATGGGGTCATTGAGTTTAGAGTTGTTATTCCTGATCCTACGACTTTAGCACAAGAAGTAATCACCGTTCAACGATTCTCACCAAGCGGGCAAACAAGTTTGGCCGATCCTAATCTTCCTCTTCGTGCTGAAATCTCGAATAGTGGAACAGCATCTGCACTTAATTTATTTGTTGGAGGAAGACAATATAGTATTGTGGGAATATATAGCCCGGTATTCAGAATTACTTCTGAAAGAAGAACCGTAACTGCAACCGGGACTCTGACACCAATTTTGGCCTTCCAAAGGAAAGCAACTTTCCCAGCAGGTTCTGGCAGAACGAATTCAGTCAGTGTAAAACTTGAAGGCATCGACCTTGTAACCTCAGACGATATATACTACCAGGTCATATTAGGGGGCACCATTAATGGAGCCTTTGCAACGTATCCAACGGCAACGACGAATATTCCAAACTCGGAGACAGGTCTGTTAGTAAATAGTACGCTAACGACCATCACTGGAGGTCAGGTAATACTACAAGGCTTAGCAGCTGGCGTAGAAGGCAGTGCCAGAATATTAGCTTCCGCGTCATTATTGGATTTTCAATTACCAGACACTGAATTTGTCACGCTGGCTGTAGCTAACTTAAGTGGTGGTACGAATTCTGTCACCGCAACCTTTAGTGTCACTGAAGAATGGTAGTCAATAAAAGCTGGGAGAAGAATATTCACTTCTTCTCCCTCTTTCTGCAAAGGAGGAGAAACATTGTCAGATATTATCATCTCCAATATTGGACCAAATGTAAGTTCGCAATTCGATGAGATGCGTGTAGCACAAAAAACTCCAATTGTGGAGCTAACCTCTGTGTATGGTTTATCGATTCTAAGAGATGTAGTTATGACTACTGGGGCTGGCACGGTTACCAATGATGCGACTGAGTATAATGTGAGCAACACTGCCAGTGGGGTGGACTCGGCCGTTTTAGAAAGTGTATTGCGAGGACGATATGAACCGGGTTATGCAGGAGAGGCGGGGATAGGGGTTCGAATTCCTTCTCTGCCAATAGGTAACCAAGTGGCGCAATGGGGATTATATGATACTCAAAACGGAGCCTTTTTTGGAGTGAACAGTACTACGGTGTTTGTAACCGTACGTAGAGCAGGAGTTGATACGACAGTTCCACAAAGCTTATGGAATGTAGATCCATTAAACGGGACAGGGCCGAGTGGAGCTACATTAAACTTGTCCAAAGGGAACATATACCAAATTTTGTTTACATGGTATGGTTACGGAGTGATCGAATTTAGAGTGGTTATCCCTGACCCCGTAACGTTAGCCCAAGAGGTAGTTACCGTTCATCGATTCTCCCCAACAGGGCAAACAAGCTTTGTTGATCCAAATCTTCCGTTAAGAGCACAAGTCGCTAATAATGGAACTGGTGCTGCTTATAATATATTTGTGGGTGGAAGACAATATAGTATTATCGGAAAATATGAACCAACCTATAGAGTCACTTCCGAAAGAAGAAGAATAACAAATGTTACATCAACATTAACACCCGTCATTTCATTTACAAGAAAAGCTGTGTTTCCAGCGGGTTCGGCTAGAACGAATTCGGTACAGGTGAATTTGGAAGAAATTAATGTTATTTCATCCGTAGATCTAAGTTACCAAGTGCTTGTGGGAGGGACGTTAAATGGAACTTTTGTTAATTATCCTACAGCTACAACGATTATTCCTGATAGCGAGACCGCATTGCTAGTCAACAATACCTCTACAACAATTACAGGTGGAGAAGTGGTGTTTCAAGGCATTACAGGAGGGGGAGCAGGGAATACCAAAATACTGGCCATTTCAGAACTTTTGGATTTCACTCTTCCGGAAAATCAGGTTGTAACTTTAGCCGTATTGAATATTGGTGGTCCAGGCTCGAACACAGTTGATGTGGTATTTAGAGTAACGGAGAGTTGGTAATTAGTAATACACTGTAACAATTGACATCGAATGATTCAAAATCCAGAAATCAAAAAAATGTTCAAAGATAAAAGAAATAACGGAATAAATTTTATGTAAACCAAATGAAATTTGGATAGCTAATAACCACCTTAATACTCCTTATTACAGGAATACAGGTGGTTATTTTTTATACGTGGATTATTCCAATCCAGCGATCTGTTCTTTTAATTTGTTAGCAGAAGCCTGGAAAGCCACTTTCTCGGATTCATTCAGCGGAAGAGGCAGAATTTCGCGCACACCGTTGCGATCGACAACACATGGAACTCCGAGATAAACATCCGATACACCATTGTAGTCTTCAAGGTAAGTGGATACGTTCAGAACGGAGCCTTCGTTGCCGAGAATTGCAGCTACAATGCGGTCCAGAGCAAGGGCGATTGCATAGGAAGTCGCTCCTTTGGCATTAATAATCTCATACGCTGCATTTTTGGTACGGTCGAAGATATCCTGTTGTGTTTCTTCATCCAATTCCAGATCTGTTCCTGCAACGTTAGCCAGGCTCCATACCGGTACTTCGGAATCTCCATGCTCACCAATAATGTGTGCGTGAATACTACGCGGGTCGATCCCTTTATTCTTACCAATCAGGTAACGGAAACGTGCGCTATCGAGCAATGTACCTGAACCGATGACACGGGAAGCAGGCCATCCGCTTTGTTTCCATGAAGTATAGGACAAAATATCTACAGGATTGGTTGCAATCAGCAAAATACCATGAGAATTCACTTCAGTAATGCGCTCAATAATATCTTTGAAAATGCTTGCATTTTTCTTCAGCAGATCAATCCGGGTCTCGCCCGGCTTCTGGGAAGCACCGGCTGTAATAATAATGATATCTGCATCTTTGCAGTCGGAATAATCGCCAGCCCATACTTTCACGCCTCCCGTAAATGGAAGACCGTGGTTCATATCCAGCATTTCGCCGGTTGCCTTATCATGATTCACATCCACAAATACCAACTCGGACGAACGCTGTCTCAACATTAGCGTGTATCCCGTTGTTGTTCCCACCGCACCCATGCCTACAATCACGACACGACTTGGTTTCAGAGCTGCGCTATTTGTCATGTTCATATCATCTCCTTTTTGGGTTATACTCCCATCCATATTAAGGGATTAGAGAATATAAAGCGAGTGTTGTCTATAAAATAGTTCACATTTCATGTCTTTTTACCAATTATTCCGTCGAAAAACAGTTTAGGATGAAATTAATGGGAATAATTGTGCGACCTATAGCCCAGAGTATGAGCTGGAAAAAGGGAGTGGGCCAACCATGAGTGGGCAATGAGCCTTTTACATAAGGTTTGTGGTAGAATAGGAGCAGTGGATTCTGATGAATCGTAAATAAAACGCCATAGGACAGGCATGCGCGCCTGTATATTGGATGAGAGAGGTGGAACCCACTTGCGTTTGCAATGGATTAAAATCGCGCAGACAGCATTGCTGTCTATAGGTATAGCAGCTGTATTGGCTGCATGCACCGACTCAGATCAACCTCCGGAAGTAGAACCTCCGCAACAGCAGCAGGAGGACGCCGGGAATACAGGGCAGACATTAACTGTCGTTCCCCCTGTGAACAGTACAGAATCTGCAGATATGGCCAAGTACCAAATACAGACCCGTTTGACCGATTTTCAGTTGCTCAATGACAACGGAGGATTGGCGTGGGGTGTGACGCGGAATGCGCTGCGCCTGTACTACACGCAGGATCAGGGAAAGACCTGGACCAATATTTCACCTTCGGAAAATGTACAGTTTCCGGCTAACCCTAAATATGGACAAAGCATTTATTTTGTAGATCGTGCACATGGTTGGATTGTTCGTGAAGGCATGGGTGGAACAGATACCATGGTGCTTCGCACCAACAATGGGGGCGTAACTTGGAGCCTGTCTTCTCTGTCCAAGACGGATAAAGTGACTGCGATCTCATTTGTATCTCCTGAAAAAGGCTGGATTCTCACCACGGTCGATACCGCTATTGGTAAACAGGACAAGAAACTTTACTTTACCGAGGACGGTGGAATTACCTGGAATCGGATGTCTTCCAGTGATGAAGATGGCAAACAGGAAGCAGAAGAGATTTCCAAACGTGGATACACCACGGGGATGACTTTCTCGGATCCAAAACATGGTTTCTTAACAGCGCTGGAGTTCGGCACACCGAAGTTATATGTAACATCAGACGGCGGAGAAAACTGGAATACTGGACCATCCTTCTTTGATCGAAACAAATTCAACGGGTGTGGTAATTTCAGTGTTAGTTCACCACAATTTTTTGGACGTGAAGCGCAATCAGCCTGGATATCAATGTCCTGTTCTCAAGGGGAGAGCACGACATTTAATGGATTCTTTACCACCGATGGCGGTAAGAGCTGGAAGCTGTCCAATTTCACTTTAAACAAACAAACGGGTCCGAATCGTAACCTTTCACCGGTATTTCTGAACGCATCGGAAGGTTGGGCGATGCAAAAGGGCATAACCTACCACACCAAGGATGCGGGCAAAACGTGGAGTGCTCTTCCTGCAAGCAGTGTACTGGAGAAAATTCTCGAAGACTATCCGGAAATTGTGAAGATTCAGATGGTTAACCCCAAGCTTGGCTGGATATTGGTTGAAAATACAGATGCCAAAAGATCGTTGTTATTGCAAACGGTAGATGGTAGTGTACATTGGAAAGTACTATAAACATAGAGTGTTATCGATGTGAATAGATAGGAGAAAAGAGAGGAGCCTAAAGGTTCCTTTTCTTTTTTACTTAGTTTGTGAAATAAATCACAAATAAATCCATTAGAAGGTGATATATTTAACTCAACAAGAGAAGGAGTGATGAAGATGAGAACCAACGGTCAAACTCAATTCACGCAGGCGGATGAATTAACCAGATATATGCTTCAATTATGCTACACATGTGACGATGCGAATCGTTGCACAACAGAGGAAGCAGTGAAGGCTTGCATGGCAGAACACGCACAGGCAGACCAGCCCGAACCAGCCGAAGGCGGAGAAGTAACTCGCGGGTATATGGATATGATGTACGCTTAGGCTAATGATACACGGATCAATCAAAAAGAACGCTCCTGCGGGAGGGTTCTTTTTGATTTGGAGAGAAATGTATACGCTTTAAATTCGCTTCGCAAATATTGCAGCATGGGTTATTATAGAAATAATTAAGGTAAATTACTCAAAATGTGGAATTGTTTCATTGACTTTATCTGAAAGAGAAAGGGCATGAAATTGTAGAAAGGATATAACTATGAAAATTCAAGATCTCCCAATTGAAATAAAAGAACATATAGGGGAAGTCCAGAAAATCACTTTTCCTAAGCAAGGTCATACTTCTACTGTGGCTATACTGGATACGTTTGATCAAAAGTACATCATCAAGAAGACAGAAAACGATCTTTATAATGAATGGTTATCCGATGAATATAAGGTGCTTCAATACCTTTACCATACCGGACTCCCTGTTCCAAAGGTATATTCATTTCATACCGAGGACACATCGAGATGGCTTCTGATGGATTACATTGAAGGAATAAGTTTAAGAGAATTTCTCTCTAAGATGCCTGACCTCCAAAGTAAAGAAAAAGCGATTTTTAACTTTGGGCTTTGTTTAAAGAAAATACATGAATGCTCTTGTCCTGTTGAATTATTGAACAATAACACTCCTTGGTTAGATACCATGCTTAATAAAGCAGAATATAATCTAACTCACTTTGCTGTAGACGGCTCAGCAGAACTACTTCAACAGTTGAAAGAAGGAAGACCAAAACCAGTAGAGAACACTTTCATTCATGGAGATTTTACTATAGATAATGTGCTAGTTAATGATTGCAAGATTGTTGGAGTTATTGACTGGGCAGGAGCAGCTTATGGCGATCCAAGATATGATGTAGCATTAGCCATTAGACCGAAACATAATGCGTTTGATAATGAAAGAGATAGAGAAATATTTTATAACGGGTATGGAAAGTTAAGAATAACGGATGAAGAATATAATTATTTTGAAGATGGGATATATAACTTCTTTTAGTCTGGCTAAAAATCATGTTCTTTCAGATTTAAAAATGTTCCGTTTTAGTCATTTGACTCTTGATCTGTTGAATGCATTAGAGAAGTAAGTTCACACGAACACAACCGAACGGACTATCCGCATCGCAACTAGCGATTGGGCTTAATTCGGAGGAAGTCGTGAACTCAAGACCGGCATACGATAACTTTAAGCAAAGGGATGAAATCTTATGGAATCTTCGGAAATCTTCAATATAGTTGAGTTAACTCTAGAGGGTTTGAAGAAAAGATTAGATAGTAATAATACATTATTAATACAAGGTTCAACTGGTTATAGTGAGCCTGCAAGCTTTACGTTTTATCCGGGTTCATCAAATCAGGAGATCGATTCTTTATTTGAAGAGTTAAATTTAGTTATACCTTGGGACTATAAAGCTTTTTTACTAAATCATAATGGAGCAGATCTATTCGTGCATCCCTTTTATGGAGGGGGGATCCAATTGTATAGCTTAAACATGATTCGACAGGTGTACATTGATTATGATTATGTTAGCATGATACCGCAGGGTTGGATTCCAATAGGTTCGGATAATGGAGATATGCTTTTTATAAATACGAATGAATGCATTGACAGATTTTCTAGCTATTTGTATTGGACTGAAATGTTGTTCGTTGATAGCGCAATTAAGGTAAATATGAATTTTGAGAGATGGTTTGAAAGACTGATTATATGTAATGGCGCGCATTTCTGGAATTGGAATAGTGAAAATTCTGAACGTTATTATAGGCATTTACAAGGACACATTGAAAATGTGAATAACTATGATGGCAAGAACTATACGCTCGTTTTGTCAAAGAAGGATTAATGACTCCGTATTAGAATAAAGAACTTCAATTCATATCCAATCTCTCTAGAAGGAGTCGAATAAATGAGCCCTCCAAAACATATTTTATCTGCCGCTGCTATCGTGATAAACGACAAAAATGAATTATTACTTATTAGAGGACCACGAAGAGGATGGGAAATGCCAGGTGGTCAAGTAGAAGAAGGAGAATCCCTAAGTCAAGCTGCGGTCAGAGAAACGAAAGAGGAGTCCGGAATCCACATTGAAATCATCAAATTCTGTGGAATATTTCAAAATATCGAAAATTCAATATGTAACACATTATTTCTAGCCAAACCAATAGGAGGAGAATTAACGACATCATCGGAGAGTTTAGAGTCTGGTTTTTTTCCAATCGAAGAAGCCATTTTAAAAGTCGAATGGAAAAACTTCAGAGAAAGAATAGAGTATTGTTTAAAACCTGAGATGCAACCTTTTTGCATAGAGTTCAGCGATAAGAATAATATTTAAAAGTTTCAGGAAAGGAAGTTCAATCATGAAACGAGTCGATGTAGATTACATATTTCAACGAAGGTAACAAGTAATGTTCTGGATGTAGTGTATAAAGGAGGCTATCAGATGAACAAGTACAGTGTTTATGAAACAAACAGTTTTTATTGGGATACAAAAGGGAATGACTTTTTGAGAGCAATCGTGCTTCCGCATTATGGAGCATTTATCTCAGAAGAAAAACACCAACTTTTTGGGGATGTCTCAGGATTAAAGATGTTAGAGGTGGGCTGTGGAAATGGTCAATCCTTGCAGTATCATGGGGATCGCAAAGCAGGTGAACTGTGGGGTATGGATATATCCCAGAAACAGATAGAAAAGACACAACAACACTTGAGGACATACGGAATTCCTGCAACATTGATATGTTCACCCATGGAAGAGGAATGTGGTATTCCTACTAATTATTTTGACGCTGTGTATTCGATTTATGCCATAGGTTGGACAACCGATCTTCAAGGTACTTTCAACCGAATCGCTTCTTATTTAAAGAAAAATGGTATTTTTATTTTCAGTTGGTCTCATCCAATTCATAGATGTGTCGTTGAAGAAAATGATAGATTTGTCCTCAATAAGCCATATTCTGATGAATCGTGGTATGCGATATCTCCTGATTTTTGTCAGGGTGAATTAACCTTGGCTGATCGTCAACTATCAACCTATGTCAATGCGTTAGCGAAAGCGGGATTTGTCATTGAACAAATGATAGAAGAATCCGATGAGGATATCATGCAATTACATAATAATAGCGATAGTCTCCTTAAAAGAGCAAAGATGTTACCTGTATCCTTTGTCATTAAAGCAAGAAAACGGTGATTAAATGAAATGAATCGGAGAGAGGTCTATGTTTAAATATCAAATGGATACTGCTACCTATATATCGCTATTATTCATGGGTTGAAAGCAGATCAATGGAGAACGTAATAAATCGAATTTTATTTTAACTAAAGGAGCTAGTTATGAGAAGATTACCGCTGTTTGTAGTGACAGGCGCAAGTGGAACAGGAAAAACAACGATTTCTTCGCTTGTTCGCAAGCAACTTCCCGAATTTGACGTATTTGATATGGATATCATCGATAACGTGGATTGGCAGATAGCCAAAGAGAATTGGTTAAGGATTGCGTATAACATATCGCTAAGTGGACGAGGGACCGTTTTGTGCGGAACGATGGTGCCGGAAAACATTGCATCGTCCGATTACATAGATCGATTTGATCGAATTATATATATGAATTTGCATTGTGACGATGTTACTCGTGAGACGCGTTTAAGAGCCCGTGGGTGGGACGAGAACCTGGTTGAAGATCACAAAAACTTTGCCAACTGGTTACTCCAGAATTCGGAAACTGCGTTTGACCCGCCAATGCAAACAATTGATACAACAGAGCTTACAGCAGTGGGAGTATCTGAACAAATTAAAGAATGGGTTTTAAAGAACTGGTGCGAGGAATGAACATCTAAAAGACATCTTGATGAGACGAAGGAGGCCACGAATTGTTTCTCAATGTATTACTTTGGTTGATTATTCTCTGGGTGATCTCCCTTTATTTCAGTTTTCCTAAGAAAGATCGCATGTACATAGTCAATGTGCCAAGCACATATTACATTCAATCTTCAAATCGGTTGGATATTCAGAAAAACTACGAATGCGCTGCATTTTCCAGTGCGTTTGTCTTGAGACATTTCGGTTTGGAGTCCAACGGAACAAAGCTATATGAAACCTATCCTCGCAAATTACTGGATGGGACGGTATATCCCAAAGCGGTTGTTGTTTTTTTCAGGAAGCTAGGATTTCAGGCAATGTACTTACGAGGAAATGTGAATACGTTGAAGAAACAGATCAGCCAGGGTGTGCCTGTTATTTTATTTATTAGAGTACATCCCAAACAACGTTATTTGCATTTTGTTCCCGTCGTTGGCTATGATGAAACACATTTTTACTTGGCAGAATCGTTAGACCACAAGATTAATTGTGATGAAAAATATTACAATCGAAAAATCAGTATAAGTGAACTCAATATGTTATGGAGGTCCTGGTTACCTTTTTCTCAAAACTCCTATATCGTCGTACACCCAATGCAGATTTAAGACGGCTCTCTTTCAAAGGGCATGATATATTAGCTTTAAACGAACTAATCTGCTTTATTCGGAACGTCTGCGTGGTTAAACCAAGCAACTCATGCCCAAATGACATGAGTTTTTTTGAACAAATGTCCTTACGTAAACCAGCTTGACTCAATTAATGGTTATGAACAATTTAGATCAATCGTATGGGCGGTGTGATATTAATTTTATTTTTTTTCTGGAAATTAGCTGAGTTTTTTACTAAAATGGTTGATCGTCCACGCACCTTTTCATCTACATACGTACGTTAAACTATGTCTGTAGGGAGGTGTCCACACGGTGAGTTATTCAGAAGTGAAGAAACGTATGAAGAGAAAAAAGGCAACATTCCATCCGTGTAAAGTTAAAAGGAAAGAACGCCGATTGAAAGTGGTCAAAAAGTTCGTTCGAGTAAAATGCCCGCCTCCAGAAGTGAATATATCTACCCCTACTGTTGTTGGCCCAACAGGACCACAAGGTATTCAAGGCGTACAGGGCATCCAAGGTAGACAAGGGGTTGAAGGGCCACCTGGAGCTCAAGGACCAGCAGGGGGGCCACCTGGACCACAAGGGCCTCAGGGACAGCCTGGTCCTGCTGGAGCGGTAGGCTCTCAAGGTCCGGTTGGGCCCGCTGGACCCATGGGAGCTCAGGGGATTCCAGGAGAAGCAGGTGCCGTAGGGCCACAGGGTCCGCAAGGTAATCCAGGTCCTGCAGGTGCCATCGGACCTCAAGGTTTTCCTGGCCCCGCTGGAGCAGTAGGCCCAACAGGTGCAACAGGAGCAATAGGCCCTGCTGGAGCAGTAGGCCCGGCCGGCCCAACAGGTGCAACAGGAGCAATAGGCCCTGCTGGAGCAGTAGGCCCGGCCGGACCAGTCGGTGCAACGGGAGCGGTAGGTCCCGCTGGAGCAGTAGGCTCGGCCGGACCAGTCGGCGCAACAGGAGCGGTAGGTCCTGCTGGAGCAGTGGGCCCGACAGGTGCGACTGGAGTAGCTGGTCCCGCTGGAGCCACAGGAGCAGCCGGAAGCGTACTTGGATTCGCGGATTTTTTCGCGTTGATGCCACCCGATAATGCTGCAACAGTTGCTCCCGGTACGGATGTAAGCTTTCCTCAAGATGGGCCGACAAGTGGAACGACTATCGCACGTACGGGGCCGAGTTCATTCAATCTGGCAGCTATTGGTACGTATCAGATTTTGTTCCATGTGAGCATCGATGAAGCCGGTCAATTAATCTTAACCCTCAATGGGGCAGATTTGGCTCCTACTGTAGTTGGGCGAGCAACGGGAACGTCTCAGATTGTGGGTATTTCTTTGGTGCAGACAACCGTAATTAATTCTATTCTGACCGTGCGGAACCCGGCTGGTAATGCTACTGCATTAACCATCACGCCACTTGCAGGCGGAACAAGACCTGTATCGGCACATCTTGTGATCACACAATTAGTATGAATCCGGTACCAGGTATGCTAATTGTTCTCAGCTTTATTAAATTGTATCTACAATGGTAATATGGGTTTGCTTGAACTGAGATAGCAGTGCTTTCCCGAGGCTGTTATCTCAGTTGGAGCGGATAATGGTATAGGAGTAACTACATATCGGATACCCTTTTTGTTTTGTGAGGAATGGTGAAAACGTCACTACTAATTATTTTTTCAGTAGTTAATATGATAAAATATTGGAAAAACATCAGAGGTGAGTACATGAAGAATGACCACTGGAGAAAAATAACATGGATTGTTGCAGCATTATTATTAATCATGATTACGGCTTGTGGCAATAGCAAATTCAATCCAAACGAATTTTCAGAACAGGATCTGGCTGTGACGAAGACCGACAGTGAGGATAAGATTACGTATGGAATGAGTCAGGAAGAGGCGGAGAAAATCCTCGGTGAGGGAACACCCACTGGTGTGGGTCAATCCTATCAATACAATAACGGAATCACGATTGGCTATAGGGATGCCAAAGTCGTTAGTATCATCTTGAATAAGGACTCGAAAGGGTACTTTAAGGCGGCTCGCGGGGCAGAGGCGGGGATGACACATCAAGAGATTCTCGATCTGTATGGCAAGGAACATGTTTTGGTCGAATCTGAACGTAATATCGATTATGCCTATCATATTCAGAAGGAAACATTCCTGGATGAGAAGTCGCTACAAGCGGAAAAAGATGATCTGGCTATCTATCGTGCATCGTTTATGCTGACAAAAGAGGGACAGGTTAATCAGGTTATATTGTCGGATCAACGATTTGCAACAACCTTTAAGTAAAATAGGGCTGCTAGTTAAGCAAGGTATTAAAAAATGGAATAGTACTTATTCTCATATGAAGCAACCCTTCGGTATTCTGCCGGAGGGTTTTTCCCTTCACACTGTTCGATTTCAATCTGGATAACAAGTTCCTTGTTTACGTGCATATACATTACTGGAGACGGGTCAAGACTCCGGCTGTCCTAAGTTGTATGAACGGAGGGAGAGACATGGGCATTGAATCATCCTGGATGTTTGATTTGTTTGGAACCGTCTTTCCGGTTGTATTTGTTCTGATTATAGGTATAGTCCTTCTGTCGATGGGAAAGGAGGTATGGAGGTGGGGACGCAACAACTCGGAGCCGCTATTGACCGTGCCTTCACGAATCACCAGCAGACGGATGAAGATGAGTCAGTCGCAATCTGAACCGGGTAGTACAGCACGAACGTTATACTACGTCACCTTTGAAGTAGAAAGTGGAGATCGGCTTGAATTCAAAGTCAATGGTGAAGAGTATGGTTTGTGCGCTGAGGGGGATGAAGGACGGCTCTCGTTCAAAGGAACGCGTTATGTAGGCTTCGAGCGATATAATCGCGTATATTCTGAACGTCTACGTGGTTAAACTGAGCAGCTTGCGCCAGAATGGCGTGAGCTTTTTTTGATTATTTGCTGGACAAGCGTTTCTTAATAGGCCTATCGTGTTTTTATATAAGAAGAGGCTTAATGAGATTATGATCAAAGGATCATTACCATAGAGGAGGGAATCAATATGTCATATACAGATCAGGTCGTTGTTGTAACCGGTGCCGCTCAGGGAATAGGACGGAGTGTGGCTGAGGCTTATGCAGTCGCCGGGGCCAAAGTCGTACTTGCCGACTACCAGGAAGCAGAAGGGGCTGCAGCCGCAGCTTCCATTCGTAATGAAGGCGGAGAAGCCATCTTTGTGCAATGTGATGTTCGGAGCGAGCAGGATATTACGAATCTTTTTCGGACAACCGTGGAAGAATTCAAACAAATTGATGTTCTGGTGAATAATGCAGGACTCGCCAAGTGGAAGTCACCCTATGAGCTGACGCTGGAAGAATGGGACGATGTACTCAATACCAATGTGAGAAGTTGCTTTTTGGCGAGTCGGGAAGCAGCCAAACATATGAAAAGCAATGAACACGGGGGTGCCATTATCAACATGGCTTCTACCCGTGCGCTGATGTCTGAGCCGGACACCGAAGCTTATGCCGCATCCAAAGGAGCGATTGTAGCTCTGACGCATGCGCTGGCGGTCTCACTGGGCAAGGACCAAATTCGGGTCAATTGTATCAGTCCGGGATGGATTGAGACAGGTGATGTGGAGAAATTGAAAAAGGAGGATCATGAACAGCATCCCTCCGGTCGTGTGGGTGTTCCTTCGGATATCTCCCGTGCTTGTTTATATTTGTCTGACCCAAGCAATACCTTTGTCACAGGGACCAACCTCGTTATTGATGGAGGCATGACCCGAAAAATGATATATGAGGACTAGAACCGGGATTGAACCGGGCGAGCCCTAAGCTGTCCCAACTTCAGAGCAATAAGCCCAAGTTAAGCACTTGGGCTTATTTGTTTTTAATAACTCGATTGCTATAATAAATGTGATTTTACAACAGTAGAGGAATGGAGGGAGTATATGTTCGGGAAACAATCCCGGAAGGTATTTTGGCTGTTACTGCTGATCGGAGGGATGATAATGATAGGGAATGAGTCACCTGCTGAAGCTGACGGCGCAGATATACGGGCGGCCTGGGTATGGCAGGCACAGTCTGTTAGCAACGGAGATGAGCTGTTGGCCAATGCAGCTAAACATAAGATAAACAGGCTGTACGTGAATGTAGACATGACGCTGCCCAAGGAGGTATACCAGACGTTTATAGCCAAAGCAAGCCATGCAGGTATTGCGGTTGAAGCGCTGGGAGGCGATCCATCCTGGGCAATAAGTGGCCGTGAGGGTCCCATGCTCAGATTAGCCTCGTGGGTAAGTGATTACAATCAAGCTGCTGAGCCCAACGAGCAATTTGATGCCATACATCTGGATATCAAACCCTATGTGTTACCAGCCTGGAAAGAAGATGCCAAGCCACTGGTACAATCATGGGTAGCCAATATGAATCTGTTATTTGAGCAAGTGAGACAGGATGGCGCAGTTGCAGTGAATATTGACCTGCCATTTTGGCTGGATTCCTATACCATCACAGGAAATAGAGTTTCTGAGGATGCAGATAACGAACCATTGTCACGTTGGTTCATTGAACGAGTGGAGCATGTCACTTTACTCGCTTACCGTGATAACGCGCAAGGGAACAATGGTATTATACGTTTAATTGAACAGGAAATGAACTGGGCCGATACCAGCAATGTGAGCGTAACGGTTGGGTTGAACACCAAGCCCATGCCTGGCGAGGAGTTCACGACATTTGCCGGGAAAGGTGCAGCGCAACTGGAAAGCGTTATCGAAGAAGTTGCCTCCGCATTCAACGAGCATAGTTCCTACGCAGGTTCTGCCGTACATGACATCGTATACTGGGGACAACTGGAGCCGTCGGAACTGCCATCACCGGAGATTCCATCCAATCAGCCAGAGATTCGGGGGACGTATATCTGGGAGGCCTCTCAGGTGACGAATGACGGGGGAGAGCACATACTAGCGTTTGCTAGAGAGCAGAATATTAACTGGTTGTATGTCCGTTTGGACCTGGATCAACCTTATTCCAGTTACCGCAGTTTTGTGAAACGGGCAAAAGCGCAAGGCATTGAGATCCATGCGATGGGTGGACATCCGATCTGGGGCAAGAAGGAAAATCGTCCACGCATTAAGCGCTTGATTGATTATGTGAAAAACTATAATGCTGAATCCGAGCCGGATGAACGATTTGAAGGCATCCATCTGGATATTGAGCCTTACACATTGCCAGAGTGGGAGAATAGTCGGGACACCCTGTTGACCGAATGGGCTGCCAACATTACATTTTTCCAGGAAGAAACAAAGAAGGACAGTGATCTCGAAACAAGCGCAGACCTTGCTGTATGGCTGGATAGCTTCGCGTTGCCAGGAAAGGATACATCTGTGGCTGAATTTATGATCCGTACACTCGATCATGTGTCGCTGATGGCTTTCCGTAACAACGCCGAAGGTTCCAATGGGATTGCTGCTATTGTGAGTCAGGAGATGGAGATTGCGGATCGTTTGGGTAAAAGGTTGATGATTTCGGTAGAAATGAAGCAGAACCATGAAGGTCCTCATATTTCTTTTTATGAAAAAGGGGCAGCGGAGATGGAACTTCAGCTTGCCAAGCTTCCGGATCTGTTGGCCGAACATCAGGCTTACCAAGGCAACATTGTCCATGCCTATGATTATTGGATTGAAGCCAAGCCTTAAACAGGCGAGTATTATAAGAAACGAATTGCTTCGGGACTTCACCTTGGGTGAGGTTCCGGGCTTTTTTTTATGGAAAAAAGATGGAATCGTGTCACCGAATGGGCTCCTGCACAATACGATGTACGGTGATGAACAGCTGAAACAAGGGAGGAAACAGACTATGGCTGTTATTAAAGCCAACTCAGAGGACGTCAAGCTGCTGGCTAGGCTCATGAGGGCAGAGGCTGAAGGTGACGGCGAACAGGGTATGTTGCTTGTGGGCAATGTAAGTGTGAACCGGGTGCTGGTGGATTGTCTGGATTTTAAGGATATTCGCGATATCAATCGTATGGTATTCCAGAATCCAGGAGGATACGAGTCAACACAGAAGGGGTACTTTTACCAACGGGCAAGACAGTCCGAGATTCGTCTCGCACAACGGGTGATCAATGGAGAGCGCTTCTGGCCTGCCAGCAATTCATTGTGGTTCTTCCGACCTGTGGCCGAGTGTCCGGCAACGTGGTATGACCAGCAAAATACAGGACGTTTCAAAGCGCATTGTTTCTTCAGTCCTTCAGGCGAAGACTGTCCGGAAGTATATTAAATTTTGGGAGGAATCACTATGATTAATCAACCTTATCAACCAACAACTCAAACATTGGGTCAGCAAGCGAATTCCGTGTTGGGTCAACAAGCCAATTCTCAGGTTCAAGGTACGTCTTACAAAATTGGTAACGGAATGCCTGCCATGTCACCAATGCCAGGGATGGTATCACCAAGCTCAACAAGTGTACCCCCACTCGTATCCAGTGGAAGCCCAATGACACCAACGGGTGCAGTGATTACAACAACGGCTCCACAGTTTGAGCAGTCATACATTGAGAATATTTTACGTTTGAATCTTGGTAAATTCGGTACATTCTACATGACATATGAAGGCAACAAAGAATGGAACGCTCGTATATTCCAAGGTATTATTGAAGCAGCGGGCCGTGACCATATTATCATCAGTGACCCGAAGACAGGAAGACGGATCATGCTGTTGATGGTCAACTTCGACTATGCTACATTTGATGAGCCGTTGTTGTATCAATATCCGGGTGTGGTAGGCAATTACCCGCAAGCTCCAAGCAGATAATCATTTTCACCTCATCATGTTGATTGATAACTGACATGTCTAACACATACTGATTTACTTCGCTGTCCTGAATGTGGAGGTAATCCGCAGACAGGACAGCTTTTTACATAAACATATATACGAAGGTTACTATAGGTTTAGAGTTATACGTAACCTTTTGGCGATAACATGGCACTTATACATGAATAGAACAAGCAGCATGCTTATATGAAGGGAGTCCATAGCATTGAATTCATGGATTGAAGGAGCGATGAAGGGCGAAACGGAAGCTTATGCACAACTGATGTCTCAATATCGCGGGATGGCTCTTTCTGTTGCCTACCACCGGTTGGGGGATACATTTTGGGCTGAAGATGTCGTACAGGAGGCATTTACTGAAGCCTTTGGCAATCTGTCCAAGCTGGAAGCTCCTGAGGCTTTTCCCGGGTGGTTCAAGGTGATTGTGGAGAGGCAGTGTTATCGCTGGCTAAGACGCAAGCAGCATACCATGATTCCAGTTCAGGAGCTGGAGCATGTATTCCATGAAGAGGATCAGGCGCATGATCCGGAAAAACAAGCGGTGCAAAATGAAATGCATCGTACGCTTCGTGATTCCATTGCAATACTGCCATCATCGATGCGGATTGCTGTTGAACTGTTTTATTTGGAAGGATACTCGCTCAAGGAAATATCGGATTTCCTCGGGGTGAAGGTACCTGCATTAAAGAAAAGACTGTTCGATGCCCGATCCAAACTCAAGCGCTCTATGCCTGTGAGGGATCTGGTCTCTGTATTCAGTGACTTGTATGAAGGAGGAAAAGGATTGTTACACATTATGAATGGGGATCACGCTGCCAATCGTTTAAGAGAGAGTGGAATTCAGGGAGACATCTTGGTATGGAGAGAGTTGTATACGTTCGGCCCGGTAGCCAAAGAGATGGGAGATACGAAAGAGCGGCAGAATCGAGCTTCCGTGTTAGAGCAGCAGTTGGGCATTCCACAGGCGGAATACTTGAAGATTGAGGAGCTTGAACGCAAGTTGCATTCGTTTCAACAATACAAGGAAATTGTTTTATGGTTCGAATACGATCTCTATGATCAGACGATGTTATCGTATCTATTGCATTATTTCAAAGGACAAGCACTCCAGAATACAAAACTGAATCTGCTCTGTATTGACTCGTATCCAGAGATTGAGCACTTTAGAGGACTGGGACAGCTTACCTCCACACAGATTGAACGTCTGTCCGGCAGTTGGCATGTGATTGAGAAAAACGAATTACAAGCTGGTGCACAGTTCTGGGAAGCCTATACGTCGACTGATTTCCGGGATCATCTGGATTACTTGCAGGCAGACACTTCTGCGCTACCCTTTGCGAAAGCTGCCTTTAAGGCACATTTGTCCCGTCTGCCATCTGTATCGAACGGTCTGGGACTCATTGAGCAGGCAACACTGGAGACTATTAGAGAAGGTGTAGAGCATCCGTATCCATTATTTCGCGAGGTAGGAGACAAGCTGCATATTCTCGGGATGGGTGATCTTGAATACTGGGCACATCTGAAGCGGATGACAGAAGGACCTCATGCTCTTCTTCAGATGAGCGGTGCAACCACTTTCCCTAATTTCAAGCAGCATGATGAAAAATTCCGTGACGGAATCTTGTCGCTAACGGAACTCGGAATTCAGGTGTTGAATGAAGAAGTCGATTGGGCGCTGCTGAAGCAGGATGAATTCTGGATCGGTGGATTACATAACGAAAGCGGGGGACGAGCGAAGTGGCGCTGGAATCCCGCTTCGGAAACCGTAGTGGAGATTGAGTCGACATCGTAATCAGCGGATAGAATTTAAGAAAATAACAGTATTACAAAAAGAGAGTATCCAGCCATGCGAAAGCATCAGCGAGGATACTCTCTTTGGTTTGTTTAAGAATTAGTTGTGTTTCTCAAAATGATATTCTCCTTTTTTAATAGTTTTTTGACTAGATGTATACCAATACAGTAAACTGTACATATTACAGTTTACTGTATTGGTATACACTAAAGTGTAAAGGAGTGAGGTTATGAATCAGTACACTGCAAAGCGTATCTCAGAAATTCTTCAAGAAGATGATACTAAGATGAATCTGAGGACGGTTCGGTACTATACACAAATAGGTATGGTTCCTCCGTTAGAGTTGGTAGGAAATAAAAGAGTATACACCGATAAACACATTCATTATTTTCGAGCCATTATAACTTTATCAAGAACTGGTGAGAACTTAGCATCCATCCAAGAAAAATTGAAGCTTCTTTCTGTAGAGGAAGTGGAAAAAATCGGCCAATTGATGAGTTTATATAGTCCAGATCGTGTCTTGGAAAACGAAACTCTGACAATAACAGATGATGTTTCAATTACATTAAGTCCTCGAGTTTCTGCCGAATTAAAACAGAAGGTAATTGATTCTGTCTCACAGGTTTTAAGGGGGGGAATTTAATGATGCTTAATTTACGGCTGGCTAAAAAAAAGATGGAAAAAGAAGAAGGAATGAATCATTTATGGATTGAGCTCACCCATACCAATAATTTAACTGAAAATGCAATATTACGTATTCACCTCCCAAAAGGTCTTTATCGAGGATTAAATTTGAATGGGAATTTTGAAACAGAAACAGGTGAAATAAAATTAGTGTCACGAGACAAAGACGTATTTATTGAGTTTTACACACAGTCGAGAATAGATTGTGATGAGGCATTGATTAATGTGGAATTATGTTATCAAAGTAGTCATCTAAATTGGAAAGGGATAAAAGAGGACATAACAGTTCGCTTTGTAGACGAGGAAGATGTAGATGATGAGCATATCGATCATCAAGTCATTGAACGAGTGATGAAACTCGAAATTAATTCGTCTAGCAAGGCTGGCTCAGATAGTGAATTATTAGTTATCAGACCAAGGACGTATCAAACAAGGGACAGTGAATATGCTTATCTTGAAAAGGACTATCGAATAAACTACTAGTGGAAGGGAGCGCTCAACGTATTTTACGAATGCATAAACTTATTGATAATGTGATATGTAAAGCACAATAACAATGGGCAGGTGATAAAAATGGACCAAGAGGCAATCGAATATACCGTAGAATTCCAAGATTCTTATGGGATCATATACACTCGAGAATTGAGAGCTGAAAGTATAGCTGAAGCCAAAATTATCATTCAAAATAACTATCCTGATGTTGTAATTCGAGCAGTCACACGTATTACGGAAAATGATAAGTGATTAACTATCTAATGATCTGAAAGTTAATCAATACAACTACCACATGTTGCAGAGGATTCAACTAGTGGGAAAATAGGAAGCATAACGGCGTATTGAGTAAAAATTATTTCCGGGAAAACAGCGTAATCGAGACTTTTGTTAAAGAAAAAAGGCGTTTGTGCCATTTCGTTGTCATAGGACACGGATTGACTGTGTAGTGTAGAATTATATAATAAAAGAAGCATATCTTTGTTATTCGACAGAACAAGGTGGAGGTGGAAGCATTGGGAAGTTGAAATTGCATATGAGCGGCAGAATGGCAAATATCCTACATTTTCGAAGGAGGTGGACCTATTTGCCGAAGAATGACGGCGAATAGGATGAAAATTTGAGTGACCCCTTACCGAGTATTTTAAATTTAGTAATCATTGGTTTACTTGTATTAATGAATGGTTTCTTTGTGTCGGCGGAATTTGCGATGGTGAAAGTTCGTGGAAGCCGGATTGAGGCTTTGGTGGAAACAGGCAACAAAAATGCCATCTATGCTTCCAATATCATACGTAATCTGGATGCATATCTGTCAGCTTGCCAACTAGGTATAACTTTGGCTTCACTGGGACTCGGGTGGCTGGGAGAACCGGCAATTGCACATCTGTTAGAGCCCATGTTTACCGCATTTGGACTGGGACCAGTCTACGTTCATGGAATCTCTATTGCCATTGCATTTGTGATTATTACGATCTTGCACATTGTACTGGGAGAACTTGCTCCCAAAACGATGGCGATTCGAAAGTCTGAGACGATCACGTTGTGGTCTGCGGCTTTGCTGACGTTCTTCTACAAGTTAATGTATCCATTCATATGGGCACTGAACGGTATGGCTAACGGCTTGTTGAGACTGTTCCGAATGGCACCAGCTTCGGAGATGGACTCCGCACATAGCGAAGATGAAATACGCATTCTGATGAAAGAAAGCAATAAGAGCGGTTTAATTGATAACACTGAATTAGCACTTGTTGATAATATATTTGATTTTACGGATACAACTGCCCGTGAAATTATGATTCCGCGGACGGAAATGATCTGTCTGAACGCCAATGAGTCCATGCTGGAGAATCTGGAGATTGCCAGTGAGAGTATGCGAACAAGGTATCCGGTATATAACGGAGACAAGGATCATATTATCGGCTTTATTCACATTAAGGATCTGATGCGATCCCAACTTACGGATACCATCTCCGTAATCCGGCCCATCCTGGCTGTGCCAGATACTACGCTGATCAGTGATCTGCTCAAGCGTATGCAGCGTAGCAAGACACAGATTGCGATTCTGATTGATGAATACGGAGGAACCTCCGGGCTTGTCACACTTGAAGATATCATGGAAGAGATCGTAGGCGAGATTCAGGATGAATTCGACCATGAGCGTCCTGTCATTGAGCAAGTGGATGAGATGGAATACTCCATTGATGGATTGATGCTGATTGAAGAAGTCAGCGAACGATTCGGACTGGAGATGGATCGTGCCGATTACGATACCATCGGGGGCTGGCTGTACTCCAGAGTAGATGCCATTCCACCTGAGGTCGGTCAATCGGTTGAGTATGGGGGTTATGTATTTGTCATTCAAGAGACAGAGCATAAGCGGATTTCCCGAGTAAATGTGATTAAGCTGGAACTATTGGTTGAAGAAGAAGGCGCGTAGCCAGATCGAAATTGTAACAGATGAAGCTGTATGGTGACGTAATGGTCATCGTACAGCTTCTTTTCATGCTCATGATTCTTTGGGTGCATGAATGACAATATCGGCGTAACGATTCTCCGTGACTAAGCTATTTTCTATAGAAATTCGCTTATAAGTGACGTAAACATTCTCTCCCGGAGCCAGATCATGCTGGATATTCAGCTTTTTTCGAGTGGATTGGGTTGTTGTCGGTGTCTTAATGGTGATGATGGCGTACATAGGCGTATCGACAAAAGTAACCTCGTGAGAATTGTAGTCCCCCACCTTAGTGGTGGATAACACGGGATTTTGCTTAAACTGGGTCAGGTGATCATTCACCATGCCAAGTGTTACGGGTAACACATAAAACAGAAGTACCAGAGGCAGAAGGCAGAAAGAAATCCCGAAAACACGTGAAAATTTGACATGGGAAAGGGTTCGGCTGCTCTGCTTGAGGAAAAGAAAAGCAAGGATGGGGGACAGTACAAGTCCCCAGATCATAAAGGGCAATACATAGCGGTCAATCCCCATGCTTATCCAGCTTTCCCGGGCTGTAGCCAAGAAATATATTAAGGTCACTGCGGTAATCGCACTCACCAAGATAACAAGCCAACGTTTGAACGAGCCGGAAACTTCGATATGTAGTTCATTCGGATTGGAGCTGTGACGATGCCTTCTGGATTTGGATTGAAATTTACTCAAGTTATACACCTCATTTGCAAATCTTGTTGGTTAATATGGTTTCGTGTATCCATTACCCAATACATACGGGCTGGAATAATTTAGGTTTCAACCATGCTGGAGTTGCATGCAAAGACAAAAGACGCTGCCGACAGAAACATCGGAGCGTCTAATTTTTTTGAAACCTGTCACCCGATCCGTCCGTTTATACCCTTACACAAAATCAAGTAAGGAAGCGGAGGATGGATCAATATGCGGAAAACGAAAACGAAGAGTGCAGCATCTATGCTAAAAATAACCCTTGTTGCCTTGTTAATGGTGCCAACAATCCTGGCTATACCTACGTCCGAACCAGCCGTTGCAAGCCCGATGATCAACGTGTCCTCTGGTGCCCTTACACCCCCACCTCCGCCGGAACCATCCATCCATTCGCTTGTTAACACTCGAGAACTTGGACATATCTATCAAGCGGTCGGTGCAGTCATTCCTGGGGGTGGATTATCGGCTATCGTCAATACCAAGACCATGACATATACAGCAATGAAGACACTTTCCGTAGATTATCGACTTGAGCGCTGGACAGGAACAGCATGGGTAACTTTCAAATCGAGTTCCAACAATGCAACGAATACAAACTTACTGAATGCCGCATCGGATTGGACCGTTATGCCAGGATATTATTATCGCGTTACCAGTATTCATACAGCGTATGATGGAAGTACCACGGAAACAAGCAAACATGTCTCTGGCACCGTGTTATTCTGATCTTATCGACGGGTGCTGCCTGGAAACTTCTGCTCTTGAAAATCGTTGGCAATAGCAGTCATTTCTTCTTCCGAAAGGGTGCCAAACAGACTCATATTGTTGGAACCCATCATCCACTGAAAGGAGTTATAGGGTGGGCCGATATACATCAGTGCTTCTGAGCCATCCGCCAGCTTTACGGTGCTCATATCACGAAGCATGGCCCCTTCAATTTTCTCCCCAGGCATGACATAGACATAATCAAACTGGATAATCTCATCCTCTATGCTCTTGCCTTCACTGGTATATTGAACTCTCATTTGTGTGGACTCATAATAATCGTCTGGATTCACAGGGTTTTCAGTATCAAGCACGAGTTCGAATTTGACCTTGTTGAATCTCTCGGGAATGGCCTTGGATAACAGAAAGTCACCCATGAACCCTTCGCGTGCGATCTCTTCCGTAACAAGTACTGGACGAAACAGATGGCTCGATAACTCATACGAAGGTGTATTAAGAGCTTCTTCTTCTTGTAATTTAAGAATGTCGTCTAAGCTGGTTTCCGGTGGTGGAGGTGTTTTGGCTGTTGACGGATCAGCCCCCAGATGGGTCGTGCGATCCTCGATGATAATGGATTTCATGCCATTGCCCCAATCCTTGATGGATTGCACAAAAGGAGATACCGCTTGCGTACCGGACGGCAGGCTGAAAATAACGGCTCCGATGGTCACGGACGCAGCTACGACAACTGAAAGTCGTAAGGTACGAATTCTTTTTTTACGTAAACCGATTCTGTTAATTTCCCTGTGTACCTTCTGCCAGGATTGTTGCATGGATTCGGTATGAGAGGCGGAAGGGGCAGAGACGGCCTGATGGAAAGCTTCATCAAAAGCCAGGTCAAACGCAGCGTCGAAATATTCGTCTTCCAGCTCTGAATCGAATGGCTCTACGTGCTTATCGGACTTGCCTTTGCTCAATGCTTCCACCCCATTCCTTATGTAATTGCTTCTTGATACTGCCACGGGCTCTGAACAAACGTTGCTTCACAATGTCTTCGGAGGTATCCAGCAGTTCGGCCATCTCTCGGTAAGAGAGACCTTTTTTCCACCGTAACTCCACCAGTACACGATATTCCGGTTTGAGCTGTCCGAGATAAAATTCAATGGACTCTTCCATCATCTGCGTTTCTACCATACTTTCCACGGAAGCTGCCGTCTGATTCATCGTCTCCATATCTATAAAAACACTATCCGTATCCAATTGGTTACGGTTATTTTTATTTTTTCTCAGATAATTAATAGCTGTGTTCCGTGTGACAACCTTGAGCCAGGCTTTCAGTTTGACCTCGTCTTCAAAGATGGGTTTGTTTTTAATGATTTTGATAAAAGCTTCCTGAATAATATCCTCTGCTGCAGCACGCTCCTTGATGATATAAACGATAAGACCATGTACCATATTATAATATTCATAATACACTTCTTCTTGAAGTGCAGAGCCTAAATTATGGAAATCTGAGGCTAGTAATAACTGAAGCCGATTGGCCATGATGTTCTCCTTTCTGGTGAACAATCCACAAACATTGGTATCATTACATTTTACAACATAATATGGAAACGATACAATGGGAGGTTGGTCCGGGAAAAACCAGATGAGAGAAGTGTGTATAACATGCGGGAAAGTTTGCTGAAAATTAATAAAAGGCCGTCTCGCCAACCATGAAAACATGGTTGCAAGACAGCCTTTTCGACTATTCAGAAAAATACATTAAGAGAGATAACTCTCCGTAATCTGTTAGAATGCCCAGTCTCCCTTAAGGAAGATGGCTTCACGTTCGCCGTTTGCTGTGATACCGTAGATGTCCGTCTCGGGTGAGCCCATCATGAAGTCCACATGAGTAATACTGGTGTTCATGCCACGGGCTGCAAGTTCTTCCGGAGACATCGATTTGCCACCTTCGATATTAAATGCATAGGAACTGCCAATCGCAAGATGGCAAGACGCATTCTCATCATACAATGTAGTGTAATACAGGATACCACTCTCAGAGATCGGTGAATGGAAGGGAACCAAAGCGACTTCGCCGAGGTAATGAGATCCTTCATCCATGGAAATGAGTCTTTCCAGCATATCCTGACCTTCTTCAGCATGAAAATCAATGATACGTCCGTTCTCAAATGTGAGTGAAAAACGATCAATGATACTGCCGCCATAACTGAGTGGTTTGGTGCTGGACACCTTGCCGTTAACACCGTGCTTGGCTGGAGCAGTGAATACTTCCTCTGTCGGGATATTGGCGACAAAAGGGGTGCCTTGCTCATTCACGCTACCAGCCTGCGCCCAGATATGACCTTCTGGAAGCTCGACAGTAAGATCCGTCCCTGGGGAGAGGAAGTGCAATGCTTGATACTTTTTGTTGTTCAGGCCAACGGCTTTGGTCTCTAGTCGTTCAATATGTTGTTCCCAAGCCGCTACAGGGTCCTCCAGATCGGCTCTCACCGCAGCAAAAATGGCTTCCCACAGCTGACTAACCTGCTCAGCTGCCGGGAGATCGGGGAATACTTTGGCTGCCCAATCGGGGGAAGGACAAGCCACACCCGTCCAGCTCATTTTATCCGCCTGTTGATACTGACGATACTTGGCCATCGCCTGACCAAATGTACGCTGATGGGTGGAAATCCGCTCCGGGTCAATCCCTTTCATCAGGTCTGGGCTGGATGACAATACGGTCAGAAAGGCTGCATTATTGGCCGCCAGTTCTTCAAGCTCCGCTGCATGCCATTTCGGCGGCTCTTGGAAGGATTCCTCAGGGGCCATCTCAAACCGCAATCGATTGACGGTTTCATCTCCGTATTTTACAATCACCTGCTTGGCTCCAGCTTCATATCCCTTACGTACCAGCAAACGTACAAATTCTGCAGTATCAATCATCGCAGAGATGACAAATACTTGTCCTGGTTGCACGTTAGCACCTACTCTTACAGCAAGTTCAGCGTAACGATCCAGTTTTTGTTCAAAACTTAACATGTGAGTTCCCTCCAATTGTTGAATTTTAGACCTGTTAACGCAGGAAAAGAGAGGAGTAATCTCCTCTCTCCTAAATCACATCAAACGGGATTAAAATGCCCAGTTTCCTTGCAGGAAGATCGGCTCTTCCGCACCTTCGGAGGTCACGCCGTGGATGTTCATTTCTCCGGATCCAATCATGAAGTCTACATGAGTGAGACTGGAGTTCATGCCACGTTCAATCAGCTCTTCTTTGGACATCGTTTTACCACCTTCCAGACAGAAGGCATAGGCATTACCAATCGCCAAATGGTTGGAGGCATTTTCATCAAACAAAGTATTGTAGAACAAAATATTGGTATCGGAAATTGGGGACTGATGTGGAACGAGGGCTACTTCACCCAGATAGTGTGCGCCTTCATCCATCTCGATCAGGTTTTTGAGTGCATCGAGACCTTGATCGGCGGTATAGTCAACAATTCGGCCGTTCTCGAATGTTAGTGAGAAACCGTCAATCAGGTTGCCGCCGTAGCTCAGTGGTTTCGTGCTGCGCACTGTACCGTTAACACCCGTTTTCAGCGGAGCCGTGAATACTTCTTCCGTAGGCATATTGGCAATAAAGACATGTCCTTGCTCATTCACACTTCCACCGGATACCCAGATGTGGCCTTCTGGAAGTTCAATGGTCAAGTCTGTGCCTGGAGCTGTATAGTGAAGCTTCTTGTATTTTTTGTTGTTCAACAGATCAGCGCGGGAATCCAGGTTTTGCAAATGGGTTTTCCATTCGGCAACAGCATCCTGCTCACCGATCCGTACCGTTTTGAAAATGACATCCCACAGGCGATCCACTTGTTGTGCTTCTGGCAGATCCGGGAACACTTTAGCTGCCCATTCCGGAGAAGGAACGGCCACGATAGACCAGCTGAATTTGTCAGCCATCTGATAAGAACGATATTTTTCGAGCGCTTTGCCACGCACTTTTTGGCTGGTAATAATGCGTTCCTGCGCTACACCGTTTAGCAGATCCGGATTTTCAGCGATGACGTGCAGAATAGCGGCACCTTCTTCAACCAGTTCAGTCATTTCAGCTGCAAACCATTTCGGTTCAATGGAGAAGGCTTCATCAGGTGCAAGATCGTAATGAAGACGTGTAACGGTTTCATCGCTCCAGTTTACTTTGACCAATTTCGCACCTTTACCGTAGGCTGCTTTGACAATCAGTCGTACAAAATGTGCTGCTGAGATTGGAGCATTAACCACGAGTGTCTGTCCAGGATGGACATTGACACCGACTTGTACAGCCAGTTCAGCATATTGCTGCAGATTCGTTTCAAAAGTGTTCATGCTATTTTTTCCTCCAATGTGATAATAATATCGTAGCTTGTTGGCTATTATAGTCCTCATTACAACTATGTAAGGACTCAGAATGGTTCCTTCATTGAATAAGGTATACGTTGCTACGTTATATATTGTACAATTAACCAATAATAATTACCAAACTAGGTTTACCAGAAATGTTGGAGACCGACTGTAGATGAAAGATTAAAGGAGAGAATGATTGTGAATATTGAAATTATAAGTGCTGAAATGCGCCGTGAAGGTGAAAAAGGATACGTGGGAAATACCGTTTACCGCACAGAAGGCGAAAAGTCAGTATATGAGATTACCTTCATGAGCAAGAACGGAAAAGATTGGGACTATAGCTTGCATTTCACGGAGCAATCCGGTGATGAAGAAGAGTTACTGCGTATGGACGAGTTGCTTGAGAATGATGACGATCTGTACAATCAATTGCTCGATGCTGCTCTGGAGGCATTTCCGGCTTAACTGGCCGAGATGTTCTTGTTCTATTGTGTTGTGTCGATGACTATACTAGACGGTGTATGCCCGAAACAGGGTGTATACCGTCTATTTTATTGGAAATGTTGAATAGATGATCCAGAAAAGGGAAGTCTACGAGATGAATGGAACCAGAGAGACAATCCGCCTAATGGGAGGTAACCGTGAATGGCATCTGACAATCTGATTACTGAAGGGTTGACGGGACTTGAAGAAGTCGCGCCCGATATTCTCAGTCTACGTACACTATTCGTTAATGTCGTGTTCATCGGAGAGCCAGGAAGCAGGAACTGGGTCCTCGTGGACACCGGAATGGCGAGGTTCACAGATCATATTGTTCAGGTTGCAACAGAACGATTTCAAGGTCCGCCGTCTGCGATCATATTGACGCATGGTCACTTCGACCATGTAGGAACCGTTATTGAGCTGGAACAATTCTGGGGTGTGCCAGTGTATGCTCATCCGCTTGAAATTCCGTATTTAACGGGATTAAAAGATTACCCGCCAGCGGACCCTTCTGTAGGTGGAGGTTTAATGTCCAGGTTGTCATTCGCATATCCTAATGAGGCGATCAATCTGGATGATCGGATATTCAGTCTACCCAAAGATCATTCCGTTCCAGGTCTATCAGGATGGGAGTGGGTGCACACGCCAGGTCATACGCCTGGACATGTGTCGCTCTTTCGAGAAGCAGACCGTTTGTTAATTGCGGGAGACGCAATCATCACAGTGAAGCAGGAGTCGCTGTGGAGTGTATTGCTTCAGGACAAACAGTTGCATGGTCCACCATCTTATTTCACAACTGATTGGCAGGCTGCTCATCAATCTGTCCAGCATATAAGGCATCTGGAGCCGAAACTTGCAATTACCGGGCATGGGCATGCCTTGAGCGGAGATATGCTGAGTGAATCCTTGAAGCAGCTTGATCTGGACTTTGAAGAGAGCACTGTGCCGGATCATGGCAAATATGTGGATTAATTGAACCATCCTATGAAAGACAGCAGAGACAGCCGTAACGTATTGCAGCTGTCTTTTTCCTGTCTTTTTTGTCTTTCTATTATGAATTTGTTCTCTATCATAGATTGGTATTTTGCGCTCGGGCATGATATAGTCGAGCCGTATAATATAACCTTAGTATGCAGGAGGTACATATAACGATGACACAGCAAAATGCAGCATTTGAAGAACAATTTGGAGGGATACCAGCCATTTGGCTTCGTTTTAGTCAGTTTGAAGCGGCAGTTATTCCAAGCGTGGGTGCCAACCTCGTTGCTTTTCGTGATACAGAAAAGGGTTTTCGTTACTTGAGAGAACCGAATCAGGATCAGATGGATGAGTTTATGGCTGCACCTGCGGTCTATGGAATTCCGATTCTTTCTCCACCGAACCGTTATGAGGATGGACGTTTCCCTTGGAATGGTAAAGTTTATCAGTTGCCTGTGAACGAACCGGCTACAGGTAACCATTTGCATGGATTTTTGCATGATGCCGAGTGGAAGGTTGAAGGATACGGTTCCGATCAGCTGGAGAGTTATGTGTTGCTTAGCCAGGACGTGAAAGAAGGACATACATTCCATAAGTACTTGCCGTTTACGTTCACGGTGACGCTTCGTTACTCTTTGAGCAGCCAAGGACTTCAGCAACAATTGATCGTCCGCAACAACGGGACAGAATATATGCCGAATTTGTTTGCATTCCATACGGCGATTGCTGTACCTTTTGCACCGGACAGTCAAGCCTCGGATTACACGGCCAAAGTTACGATTGGACAACGTCGTGAATTGAACGAGCGTTCTCTGCCAACAGGACAATTTCAACCGCTTACACCTGAGGAAGAACAATTGAAGAAAGACGGGGTTAGTCCGTTCTTTGCGGCGATGGATAATCATTACACTGCGGAACCGCAGAATGGACGTAACTATATGGAACTTACGGATCACCGTACTGGAGACAAACTGGTATACGATGTGGGTACCTCTTACAAGCACTGGATGATCTGGAACAATAACATGGGTGGCGAATTCTTCTGTCCTGAACCACAGATGAACCTGGTTAACGCTCCTAATGTTGAAGGCATACCTGCAGAAGAAATCGGATTGATCGGTTTGGAACCAGGTGAACTATTCGAACAGAGCAGCCGACTGTATCCAATTGCGTCACAAAAATAATTCTCGCTCGTTTTGCGCTACGCTTACAATTTTGTCGAAAAGGTGAAAACCTGCTCGCAAATCATGTATAATATGACGAGATACACAAGCTTTGTAGAGACCCAAACCATCTTTTTGGAGGAGGACAAGCAAGTGGAATACCGCATTGAGAGAGATACGTTAGGCGAAATGAAAGTACCAGCCGACAGGCTGTGGGGAGCTCAGACGCAGCGCAGCAAGGAGAACTTCCCGATTGGCAATGAACATATGCCGATGGAAGTTATCCGTGCCCTTGCCATTTTGAAAAAAAGTGCTGCGGCCAGTAACCATAAATTAGGTAAATTATCTGCGGCTAAGTCCGATGCTATTGCTTATGCAGCAGACGAGATTATTGCAGGCCGAATTGATGACCATTTCCCACTGGTAGTATGGCAGACGGGAAGCGGAACACAATCCAATATGAACGTGAACGAAGTGATTGCCAATCTGGGGAACCAACTGCTGGAGCAAAAGGGCAAGGAAGAGCGTCTGCATCCAAATGATGACGTGAACATGTCCCAGAGCTCCAACGATACATTCCCAACGGCTCTGCATGTCGCAGGTGTTCTGGCTGTTGAGGATCAACTCTTGCCGGCCATTGCGGTATTAAAAGCCACTTTTGCAGACAAGTCGGAGGCATTCAAGGATATTATCAAGATTGGACGTACTCACCTCCAGGATGCAACACCAATTACGCTTGGCCAGGAGATCAGTGGTTGGGAAGCCATGCTGGGCAAGAGTGAGCGTATGATCCGTGAAAGTGTACAGTATCTGAAGGAGCTTGCAATTGGCGGTACAGCTGTCGGAACGGGTATTAATGCGCATCCGGACTTTGGGGACTTCACTGCCAAGGAGATTGGCAAACATACGGGGAAAGATTTTGTATCTGCACCTAACAAATTCCACGCACTTACAAGTCATGATGAAGTTGTGTATGCGCACGGTGCCGTTAAAGCGCTTGCAGCTGATTTGATGAAAATTGCCAATGATGTCCGCTGGTTGGCCAGTGGTCCTCGTAGTGGATTGGGCGAGATCCGTATTCCGGAGAATGAGCCAGGCAGCTCCATTATGCCGGGTAAAGTCAACCCAACTCAGAGCGAGGCGATTACTATGGTGGTTACGCAGGTCATGGGTAATGATGCAGCGATTGGTTTTGCGGCAAGTCAGGGTAATTTTGAACTGAATGTATTCAAACCGGTTATCATCTATAACTTCTTGCAATCCGTGCAACTCCTGGCGGACTCCATTATTGCGTTTAATGACAAGTGTGCCGTAGGCATCGAGCCTAACTTGGATCAGATTGAACATAATCTAAATAATTCACTCATGCTGGTTACCGCTCTCAATCCGCACATTGGTTATGAGAATGCAGCCAAAATTGCGAAGCTTGCGCATAAAGAAGGCTTGTCTTTGAAACAGGCAACGCTACAAACGGGCCTGCTTACCGAAGAGCAATTTGATCAATATGTCGATCCGGCCAAAATGATCGCTCCAAAGGCCTAAAATCAGCCATAATGAGCAATATAGATCACTGAAGAGGACGACCTGCACAAGCAGGTCGTTTTTCTAATGCAAATCGATGAACTTAAAGCTTGTCAGACTATACGTATACATATAAACTACATATGCACCAGTTTTAATTTAATTATGGGATTCGTATATATTTGGAGGTTTCAGCGTTGTCAAAAACGAGAAGATTTACGATACGCTCCAAAATTTTATTGGGCTATCTTGTAGTTGTGCTTTTGTTTGGAGCTGTTCTGCTAGTGCTTACGGCCCAAATTAATGTGTTACAGAAGGAAAATGATTTTATCTCCCATCATGATCTGGAAGTACATAATCTGACCAACGCGATTGAAAAAAATGTCTTGAACATGGAAACAGGACAGCGTGGATTCATGATTACCGGAAATGAAAGTTACCTGGAGCCTTATTCCCAAGGCTTATCTCAGTGGAGTTCCAACTATGATCAGTTGAATGCTCTCATTAGCGATAATCCTTCACAGCAGCAGAGTCTGCAAAGCATCAAAGCTCATATTACACGCTGGATTGAGATTGCTGGGGAGCCGTCGGTGGACTTGAAAAAGCAAGGGGATCAAGCGAAAGTTGTTGCATTCTTCGAATCTGATCCGGGTAAAACTGAAATTGATCTACTGCGCTCGCAACTTACAACCTTCCGTAATACAGAGATCGCTCTGACCGAGGCGAGGGTGACTGAACTTGCCAGACGTAGCTCCACACTGCTGACGATTATGTACACGTTGTGGGGGATAATTGCAGCATTATCAATCACCGCTGCGTTCGTAATTTCAGGCAATATTGTCAAAACGTTACGTGATGTTATGCAAACGATCAGCGATATTTCCAAAGGTGGAAACCTGAAGCAGCGAATTCAGGTGCGAACCCATGATGAAGTAGGTGATCTGGGGCATGAAACCAACAAGTTGCTGGATGAAGTGCAGGAACAGAATCGCATCAAGGATCAAATTACGGGGATCGCTACACTCTTGCAGAACCCGACCAATCTGGAGGGATTGTCACGTTTGTTCCTGAACGAACTTGCCATCCAGTTTGAAGTACCTTATAGCGTTCTTTATTACTGGAAAGACAATCGACTGCTTCGGGTAGCTGCATATGCTGCGGATGGAGAGAAAGAACGTTCGCTTGGTAAAGTGTCGCTTGCCCCGGGTGAGGGACTTGTTGGACAAAGTGCTGTCGAGAAGCGAGTCTTGCGCATGAATGATCTGCCTCAAAACTATATCCGAATCTCATCGGGTCTTGGACATGCATCTGCCACATCTCTTACTGTTGTGCCTGTCCTGTTCGAAGGCAGAACGATTGCGGTAATTGAACTTGCATCAATGAATCCGCTGCAAGAGAACGACATGAAGTTGTTGCAAGAACTGACGGAGATTTTTGGTGTTTCACTACACTCGACCGTCACTCGCATGGAATTACAGCAATTATATGATGAGTCACAAGTTCTGAATGAAGAATTACAGGCACAATCGGAGAAACTTCAGGCTCAGACCGAAGAGATGCTGTCTCAGACGGAGGAACTGCAAATGCAGACCGAAGAGCTTCATATGCTTAATGATCGCCTGGAAATACAGAAGAGTGCTGCTGAGACATCAGCCAATGAACTTGCAGTTGTGGCTGATCAGTTACGAACAAGCTCGGGGTACAAATCCGAATTTTTGGCGAACATGTCCCATGAACTGCGGACACCGCTCAACAGCATGTTGATTTTATCCGAAATATTGTCTGAGAATAAAAACCAACACTTGAATAGTGAAGAACAGAACTATGCTTCGGTCATTCACAAGTCGGGAAAAGACCTGCTGAATCTGATCAATGATATTCTGGATCTATCCAAGGTGGAAGCTGGACAGATGGAAGTGGATTTCGATGATGTTTATCTAGGTAGTCTGCCTGAGGTCATGAATCAGTATTTCCTGAAAACAGCAGAGCAGAAAAAAATAGATTTCCGAATTCAACTCCAAAGTCCTTTGCCGGAAACCATCGTGACAGATGAGATGAGATTGCACCAAATTCTTCGAAATCTGCTCTCCAACGCATTCAAGTTCACCAGTGAGGGTGAAGTTGCCTTAACCATCTCCAAAATGAGTCTGGCTCATCCTGAATTGAAAGACCAAGAGACCGACGTGATTGCTTTCTCCGTCAGTGATACAGGGATTGGCATTGCGGATAACAAACTTCTTCAGATCTTTGATGCATTCAAACAGGCGGATGGGGCTACGGCACGTAAATATGGTGGAACGGGACTTGGGCTGTCGATCTCTCAATCGCTTGCGACTTTGCTGGGTGGTTCAATCTCCGCAACAAGTCGCGAAGGACATGGCAGTGTGTTCACGCTGTTCCTGCCACTGCGAAGAGATGAACCTGAGACTATGAATGCATCGCGGTTGTTCCTGAATGAGGTGGCTAGCACTACACCTGAGGTCAATAAGCTTCCTTCAATAACTTCCGAACAATCTGATGTTTTATTGACACCTCTGGAAGAATCTCTGCTCAGTGGTCGTCAAGTGCTTGTCGTTGATGATGATATACGAAATGTATATGCGCTGGCTAACGCTCTTGAGCGATACGGCATGAATGTCATTTCAGCTCAGAATGGGTACGAATGTCTAGAATTGTTGGAGCGTGGAGGAGTCAAGCCTGATATCATCATGATGGATATTATGATGCCGGAACTGGATGGTTATGAGACGACTCGCCAGATCCGTGAACGGCTTGGCATGACTCAGCTTCCGATTATTGCACTGACAGCCAAGGCCATGAAAGAGGATCGGGAGAAATGTATTGCTGCAGGTGCTTCGGACTATCTCAGCAAACCGCTAAATATCAAAGATGTCTTATCCCGTATGAAATTATGGATGAATCACGAAACATTGGAGATCTGATCGTAGTTGAACTAAAAGTTATTTACACTGACACTACGATGACAGAACAACCCTCCAATCGCTGTTATCCCCAGATTTTTTCGATTCCCTTTTTTAAAGGGGAAAATCCGGGGATAAAGGCGAACGCTTCGCTTTTTCAGGTTTTTTCTGCCCTCTCCGTTATCGTGTAAATGGATTACTTCAACGTTATGTGGATCATAGTAACTTATAAAACCTATGCCGATTACAGGAAAGTGCGCTGTAATTAGGTCATAGGTTTTATTTTTTTTCCGTGTAAGCTTTATTTAGGAAATTGATGTTATAATACTTAACAACAAATAAAAGACAAACGCATAAATATGGATTTAATTAGAAAAATAATTCGAAGTTCAGTTTCATTAACCAGAATGACATAATATTGTGTTATATATATGGGAGGTAGTGTCCATGCAACTTACGGTTAAAGAGGCTTTACAGGTGTACCCGTTGTCAGAGGCCAAACTGGTTGCGGGTGGGGAAGGGACTTCACGGATGATGAAATCCGTTAACGTCATGGACGCTCCTGATATCGCGGATTGGATCAAATCCGGAGAAATGTTGTTCACCACCGCTTTTATTATGAAAGACAGTGAGACGGACGCATTACGTTTGATGCGACGCTTGAATGAACGCGGCTGTGCAGGACTCGGCATCAAGCTGGGACGTTTCTGGCAGTCCATTCCCCAAGGTATTGTCGAGGAAGCTGATCGGCTTCGTTTGCCACTGCTTGAGCTCCCCTTTCAATTCACCTTCTCCGACCAGATGAATGCCTTGTTCAAGGCTGAACATGAACGTAGCAACCGATTGCTGCATGAGGTTGTGCAGAAGCAGAAAAAATTAATGCAGTTTGCACTGCAACAGCAGCCACATCGGAATGTGTTTGCCGAACTTGCCACGGTGCTGAACTATCCGCTTGCCGTCATTGGTTCACGTGGGCATGTGCTATATGGGAGTGAAGGCATTGCAGGGGATGCTGTAACCCAAGGCTGGCCTTGGAAATCCGTCATGCACCGAGTGAAATGGAATCAGGGAAGTTGTCATCGCGTACCCATCAAGCAAAATGATGAAGAGTACGGGGCGTTGCTTGTGTTTACGGATTCAGCCCTATCGCTTCGAGCGGAGGAAGAGCTGTTCCAACAGGCTGCGGATGTGCTGGCATTTTATATGGATATGACTTATCGTGAGCATATTAATCCGACCGTGCAAGATGAGATGCGTACGCTGCTTACACAGTATCTGGATAACAAAATGACCGTTCAGGAATTAACCACCATGAGTGAAAACAAAGGTGTACATCTATTCCAGGGAACTTATCAGTGCGTATTGATTACACTTGAGCCGACTCTGTTTGCCGAGGGAAAGCTACTTAAACAGATTCATCGCGAGTTGCAATACAATCCGCTGATGCAATTCACGGCCTCACAGCATTTTCAGATCGAAGATGGCATTCTGTCCATCTACACCTGCCCAACAGGGCGAGATTATGGAGAGGAGCTGTCAAGTTTTCTCTTGAGTCGTTTCGGTGATGTTCTGGCAGCGCAAGAAGCAAAAGGAGCACCGGCTCCACGTTTCTGGATCAGCAAAATGAAACATGAGCCCAAGTCGCTCCGTGAAGCATACCAGGAGTGCCTGGATACACGACAACTGGCTCGTCGGTTCGGCATGAAAGACCGTGCGTTGCAATTTGAAATGCTCGAATTTGCCTATGTGTTCCAACACGTACCGGATAACATCATGGAGAACTACTGCAATAAAGTACTCGAACCACTACTTGCCAGGGATGGTGATCCCAATCAAGTGCTGATGAATACATTGGAGTCCTTTATCGAGAATGACGGACTGATCAATGAAGCTGCCAAGCAACTGTTTGTGCATCGCAACACGGTCACTTATCGTATGGAGAAAGTTGGCAGCTTGCTGCAAATGGACTTTAAGAAAACGAATGATCTGCTTAAATTAAAGCTGGTATTTACCTTCCGCAAGTTCGTGCGGGACAAAGCAGTTGCAAGACCGCACAATGTCCAACTCTAGACCGCACATTGTGCAACATGACAATGCCACCGGGTTAGACCCCCAAGAACCGCATTCCGTTGATGGAGTGCGGTTTTTTCATGTTTAAGGACAACAAAAGCTGATCTTCCCGTGCACAGCAAACAAATCACAACTCTGATGTTATGTTATATTACAAAATTGCGTAAATATTGTTGTCGCGAAATTGAACGGCACTTAGAATGAAGAACAATAATCCACAACAGACCGGAGGTTCTAACATGAGCGACTTAATTAAACTTGTTAACAACTGGTCTATTACACAGTTTGTGCATACGTTTGGCGGCTTATTTGAGGAATCACCATGGGTGGCTGAGCATGCCGGGCTTTCACGACCTTTTGATTCATTTGAAAAGATGATGAAAGTGATGAAAAACGTGGTTCAGGCATCGGATGACCAGGTGAAGTTGCAGTTGCTTCGAAATCACCCGGATCTTGGAGCGCGAATCAGCATGAGCAGCAACTCCGTTCAGGAGCAGGCTGGTGCAGGGCTGGATTCACTTTCACAGGAACAATTCAACGAAATTCAACAATTAAACAAAGTATATACAAGCCAATTTGGCTTTCCATTCATATTGGCCGTTAAAGGCCATACCGCAAGTTCCGTCCTCGAATCCATGCGGCAACGTCATCGCCGAGGCAGGGAAGAAGAATTCGAGACTGCAATGAAGGAAGTATTCAAAATTGCGGGCATTCGTTTGGAGCAGTGGCTTGCACAGATCGGTCATGAACATGAGTTCGTGAGCAAGCCAGCCACAGTGCAGCAGCGGACGATGTATTACGGCAAAGGGGATGTGTGGATGTACCGTTCCTACGCCAAACCGTTGACGGGTATCCAGTCCATTCCGGAATCTCCTTTTATGGGACGCAGCAATATTCTGTTTGGATTGAACATCAAGGTGGCTGTGCAGGGTGATGATTTCTTGCCTTCTTTTGCAGAAGGGGATAATTCGCTGGTGGTCGCAACCGATTCGATGAAAAATTTTATTCTCAAACATGCAGCGGATTACACAGGAGCGACGGTGGAAGGATTTCTTGCGCTGGTAAGTCGGCGTTTCCTGGAGACGTATCCGCAGATGAGCAAGGTTCAGATGACAGCGGACCAGATTCCGTTTGAAGATATACCCATTGGATTAGAAGGAAGTTATCGACCGAGTGCGCTCGTATTTCGTTATTCGCAGAATGATCGGGCGACAGCTGCCGTGGAAGCAGAACGATCAGGAGACTCGATTGAACTCAGCAACCATTTCAGTGGTGTAGCCGATCTGAGACTGATCAAGGTCAAAGGCAGTGAATTTGCCGGATTCATGCAGGATGAATACACCACTCTTCCAGAGACATGGGATCGACCGTTATTTATTTTTCTGAACATCAATTGGCGTTATGAAGATCCGAGAGATGGCATGGACGATCAGCGTGGACGGTATGTAGCGGCGGAACAGGTCAGAGATTTGGCTGCTGCGGTATTTCATGAGTGTCGATCCGCTTCCATTCAACATCTGATCTTCCAGATTGGACGAAGGTTGCTAATTCGATTTGAACAGCTGAGTGAGGTTTCATTTGAATCCAACAATCGGACTTGGGAGACAGTGCTGGAGGAAGTGAAAGAGGGAGAAGGCAAAGTATTTACCGAGCCGAGACCACCATATGGATTCCAGGGTTTCTCGATGACAAGGGATGATCTGGGAACAGACGGCCATGACTCCGGGAAAGAAGGTGACGTCTAATGTCGATATCTGGTGGACGAATTACAACACATGTGCTGGATACATCCAAAGGCGTGCCTGCTGCGGGTGTTCGGATCGAGCTGTATACCCTGAAGAGGGATGGGGAGCAGGAAAGCAAGACAAAAGTGGCTGAGTCGGTGACCAATGCGGATGGACGTTTGGAGGCACCGCTGCTGGATGGAGGCAAGCTGGAGCTAGCGATATATGAGCTTCAATTCCATGTCGAGAGTTATTACGCACAGCGTTCGTTGGAGGAGCTAGGCCAGGCATTATGGACGATTGTTCCGATTCGTTTTGCCGTATCTGATACCTCAAGCCATTACCATATTCCATTATTGATTGCTCCAGGAGGTTACAGTACATACCGGGGAAGCTGAACATGCACACATCCGGTTCTGATTCAGGGGGAGGGTCATCCACATGACAACATTTGATACCATCATCCGGGGGGCCCGGGTGGTGCTGAGAGATCGGGTAGAACAACTGGATATTGGCATAACTGGTGAAAAAATAACGGAACTATCCACGCTGCTGACCGCTGGTGAAGCAACTTGCATCATAGAAGCTGAGGGGCTTACAGTGATGCCGGGTGTCGTGGACATTCATGTACACTTCAATGAACCTGGACTCGCCAGTTGGGAGGGATTTCGATCGGGTTCGGCAGCTCTTGCCGCAGGGGGAATCACTACCTATGTCGATATGCCGCTTAACGGTGTACCACCAACCACAAGGCCGGAAGCATGGGAGATGAAAAAGAAAGCAGCTGCCGACCAATCCTATGTTGATTATGCCTTCTGGGGAGGTTTGGTTCCCGGCAATCGTGAGGAACTTGCTCCATTGTCACGGCTGGGTGTTGCCGGATTCAAGGCATTTATGTCTGAGCCGGGAGGCGAAGGGGAAGACATCTTTGCCAGAGCCGATGACCACACGCTATTGGACGGAATGCATGAAATTGCAACATTAAAACGTGTGCTGGCACTTCATGCAGAGGACGAAGGCATGGTTGCCGAACTCGGTGCAAAAAGCATTGCTGAGGGAAAGACTGAACCGATGGATTATATCCGGTCCCGTCCTGTGGAAGCCGAAGTCGTCGCGGTTGCGCGGGCATTGAGATACGGTGAACAGACCGGGTGTGCGCTGCATTTTGTGCACATTAGCACCCGGGAAGCCCTGGATCTAATTGCAGAGGCTAAACGGCGTGGGCAAGACGTCACTTCGGAGACATGCCCTCATTATCTGACGCTGGTCGATCAGGATGTGGTCCGTTTGGGTGCTGTAGCGAAATGTGCTCCACCACTTCGTAGCTCTTCCGAGCAGGAGCAGTTATGGGATGCACTGACTTCGGGATTGATTGATGTTATTGCCTCAGACCATTCGCCATGTCCGCCATCCATGAAACAATCCGATAGCTTTTTTGAAATCTGGGGAGGTATATCCGGAGCGCAAAGCACACTGCTGATCATGCTGGAGGACGGACATCTTCAGCGTAATATAAACCTCCCGTTGCTCGGAAGAGTACTCTCCCTTCAGCCTGCCAGAAGGCTTGGTCTGGAGAGTAAAGGGGAGATTGCAATTGGCAAAGATGCAGATCTGGTCCTGATTGACTGGGAGAGAAACACAACCCTGAACACGGAGGATCTGCTCTATACGCATAAACAGAGCCCTTATGTGGGACGTACATTTAACTGTCAGATTGCAGACGTATTTTGCCGTGGGCAACGGGTATATAACTCGGAATCCGGATTATCTCCTGTGCCTCTCGGGCAATACATTGTGGCTTACTCTTCTAGTCCCATCGAAGCGGGAATGGAGGAGACGCCATGACAGAATCTAGAGTATACCGGTCATCCGGTACCAATAATGCACCTCTTCCTTTGCCGGATGTGGAACAGGTGGAGCTGCAAGCCATGCTTGACTGGCTGTCGACATATGGCGCGGATGCACAGGGCGGCGTTACAAGACTGTTGTATGACTCGGCTTGGTGTGAAGCACAAGGTGCCCTTGCAGCCAAAATGCAGGAGAAAGGATTGTCTCCCGAATTTGACCAGTCCGGTAATCTGTATGGCACACTCAAGAGTGAGGGTAAGGAATCAGCGACTGGTGCTGAAGAATTGCCGATTGTGACCGGATCACATATTGATACGGTGGTGTATGGCGGCAAATATGATGGTGCTTACGGTGTGGTGGCGGGAGTCCTGGCATTGGAGTATTTGCAGAAGCATTTCGGAGCACCGAAGCGCACACTCCAAGTGGTATCGTTATGCGAAGAAGAAGGAAGTCGATTCCCTTTTGCGTATTGGGGTTCACGCAGTATAACAGGCATAACGGCTCTGGAAGACGTAGAACATTTGAAGGATCAAGACGGCGTTACCTTTACACAAGCGATCCGGGATGCGGGTTTTGGACCCGATAGTGCATATAGACCTGCCGCGAAAAATTACGGTGCCTTTATTGAGCTTCACATTGAGCAAGGTCAGGTTCTGGAACGTCTTGGACATTCGATTGGAGTTGTATCCGATATCGTAGGTCAGAAGCGGTTCAGTATTACCGTAAGCGGGGAAGCGAATCACGCAGGAACGACGCCGATGTCCTGGCGCAAAGACGCACTTGCCGGAGCAGCCGAGATGATTGCTGCGGTACGGAGTATTGCATTAGATGTAGGAGAACCACTCGTAGCCACGGTTGGGCGAATCACGGCCGATCCGGGTGTTGGGAATGTGGTTGCAGCACGGGCGGTGTTTTCACTCGATATCCGCCATATCCGGCAGGAAAGTATTGATCGCTGCTGGCAGGATATGCTCCAGGCATTTAGTCGTATCGCAGCCGAGCAGCAGCTTGGACTTGACTGGGAAGAACATCTGTCGGTGACGCCCATTCCTATGAATGCAGAGATGATCTCGGACATTCAAGATATCTGTGAGCAGGAGCAATTGTCCTATTGGCCAATGCCAAGCGGGGCAGGACATGATTCGCAGATTTTTCAGCCAGCTTGTCCGACGGCCATGATCTTTGTGCCGAGCCAGGACGGTATTAGTCATAATCCACTTGAATATACAGCTGAAGCAGACCTGATGCACGGTTTTCAGGTTCTGGTCCGGCTACTCTATAAATACGGTTACGGGAGTTGAATGCAGATGTCCAACTATAAAGAGTTATCTCCGTCCTTGCGGACCATTATGACCCCGGGACCCGTTGAGGTTGATCCGCGTGTGCTAAGAGCATTATCCTTTCCGATCCTGGGGCAGTTTGACCCGGAGTTCACATCCTTGATGAACGAGACAATGGCGATGCTGCGAGAGTTATATATGACAGATAACGAGTGGTGTTATCCAGTCGATGGTACATCCCGTTCAGGGATTGAAGCTGTGTTGGTCAGTCTAATTCAGCCTGGTGACAAAGTTCTCGTCCCGATCTACGGGCGATTTGGACATCTGCTGGTTGAAATCTCGGAACGTTGCGGTGCAGAGGTTGTCTTTTTTGAAACGGAATGGGGAACGGTATTTGATCCGGAAGAGGTGATCAAGGCGATCCATACCCATAAACCAAGTCTGGTTGCGATGGTTCACGGTGAGACTTCCACCGGACAGATGCAGCCCCTTGCCGAGATTGGCAAAGCCTGTCGTGATCTTGATATTTTACTCGTTGTGGATGCTGTGGCTACCATTGGTGGGACTCCGGTGGAGACGGATGCGTGGCATCTGGATGCGGTAATGGGTGGTACGCAGAAATGCCTGTCTGTTCCTTCAGGGATGGCACCTCTCACATACAACAGTCGAGTGGAGCAGAAACTGATGAGCCGCAAAACAGTTGAACGCGGACTGCGAGATGCAACCAGTGCGAGGGCAGAAGGCCGCACGATTGCCAGCAATTATTTTGACCTAAGCCAATTGCAGGATTACTGGAGTTCAGCACGGTTGAACCATCATACGGAGGCCACCTCCATGCTCTACGGTCTTCACGAAGGTTTACGCATTCTGCTGCAAGAAGGATTGGAGGCAAGGTTCCAGAGACATCTGGTAAATGAACGTGCGTTGGTTGCTGGAATTCAGGGAATGGGACTGCAACTGTACGGGGATATGTCAAGCAAACTTCCGGTAGTCACCTGTATCACCATTCCGGAGGGGATCGATGGTGAGTCGGTGCGCAGCATGTTGCTGAACGATTTTGGTATTGAGATTGCCAGTTCATTTGGACCGTTGAAAGGACAGATCTGGCGGATTGGTACAATGGGATTCAGTTGCCAACGCAAAAACGTACTTCATGTGCTGGGAGCGCTGGAAGCTGTTCTTCTCCGTCATCGTCACGTATTACCTGCCGGTGAAGCGGTGCAGGCCGCATTGGATGTGTATGCAGGGAAGGAGGGCGCCTTATGTTAAATCAGATGCCAATCTCCAGGGAGGTCATGGTCACTTCTCCTCATTATCTAGCGAGTGTAGTTGGAAGTTCTATCCTCCAGCAGGGCGGGAATGCTTATGATGCCGCTGTTGCGGTCAGTGCAGCTCTGGGTGTGGTATATCCGCATATGACCGGACTTGGCGGGGATGCCTTCTTCCTGATTCATGACGGAGCCAGTGGTGAGATTACCGCCTATAACGGAAGTGGCCGCTCAGCCGCAGGCATTCATGCCGATACGTTCAAAGCGATGGGCATGAATGCCATCCCTCAGCGCGGAGTGCTTAGTGCAATTACGGTTCCGGGAATGGTGGATGCCTGGTGGGAAGTATGGTCTCGGTACGGAAAGTTAACGTGGGAGCAGTTGCTTGAACCTGCCGCGCAGTATGCGGAAAAAGGATGCCCTGTATCCCGGAATCTCCGCCTGTGGATGGAAAGGGATGAAGATTTCATTATGGGGCATACACCGCTGCGAGCAGTATTTGCGCCTTTGGGTACACTTTTGCAGGAAGGTGAGCTGCTGATCCAGCCTGATCTTGCTGCCTCCATTCGTCTGATTCAGACGGAAGGGCGAGATACTTTTTATACAGGAGAACTCGCGGATCGTCTGACTTCGGCTATTCGTGAGGATGGGGGCATGCTTGCCCCAGCAGACTTTGCAGGGCATCGAGGCGAGTGGGTGAAACCGGTTAGCACGGAGTATCGTGGCTATGAAGTTCATCAGATGCCGCCCAACTCGCAGGGATTCTCGATGCTGATGATGTTAAATATGCTGGAGCATACGGATCTGTCCTCTGTAGCACGTACCTCACCGGAATTCTATCATCTGATGGCGGAAGTGGTGAAAAAGGCGTTTCGTGATCGTGATCGTTATCTGACGGACCCTGATTTCAGGGACATTCCGCTTGATCTTCTGTTGTCCAAGAGTTACGGAGACCAATTGTGGAATGAGATTCAGTCTGCTCCACCTGTGGCACAGCCGTTTTTGTCCAAAACGATAGGCCAGGACACGGCGTATGCAGCGATTGTCGATAGCGAAGGCAATGCCGTTTCATTCATCCAAAGCCTGTATTTTGACTTCGGCGCAGCGTATGTTCCGGGGGATACGGGGGTTATCATGCAGAACCGGGGGTCGTTTTTCTCCTTAGATCCGAGAGATGCCAACGTACTGGAACCCAACAAACGCTCATTCCACACCCTCATGCCGGGCCTTGTTACACGAGATGGCAAACCTTATATGCTCGTGGGTACACAGGGGGGAGAAGGGCAGCCGCAGACACAATTATCTGTGCTTACCGGAGTGCTTGATTATGGGCTGAACATTCAGGAAGCAATCAGCCTGCCGCGTTGGGTGTATGGACGTACCTGGGGCGAAGAAGGCGATACGATGCGTGTGGAGAACCGATATCACGATGACGTATGTGCAACCCTTGCCCGGTGGGGACATAACGTTGAAGCGAGAGCACCGTGGGACGGTATTATGGGACAGTCGCAAGGCATTGTCATACGTGAGGACGGCATGATTAGTGGCGCGGCAGACCCTAGGGGCGACGGTATGGCTATTGGGTGGTAAACCAGCTAAATGAGCATTTATAAGTTCAACTAGATATTTACACGATAACAGCGGTCAGAAGGTTAGTCTGTCATCGGAGTGCAAGTGTAAATGTGTATGAGTTGTAATATATAGACAGACACAGATAGGGGAGATTGGCATGGGAACGATCCTGCTGAAAGGCGCACAGCTTGTGACGATGAATGCAGAAGAGGAAGTGTTCATTGGAGATCTGTTGATCGAGGATAACAAAATTAAGGAGATTGCAGCTCGCATTGACGTTCAGGCAGACCAGGTCTTGGATGCTCGTGGTAAAGTGCTGCTGCCAGGCTTCATCCAGACGCATATTCATCTGTGTCAGACCTTGTTCCGTGGACGTGCGGATGATTTGGAACTGATGGATTGGCTCCGTCAACGTATCTGGCCGCTGGAAGCAGCGCATGATGAGGAGTCCGTGTATTATTCGGCAATGCTCGGATTGGGCGAATTGATCTCTAGCGGAACCACGACCATTCTTGATATGGAGACGGTACATCACACAGACTCGGCGTTTCAGGCGATGGCACAGAGTGGCATCCGGGTCATCTCCGGCAAGGTAATGATGGATCATGGAGACGAGGTTCCGGAACCCCTGCGTGAGGATACAGCAACTTCGCTGCAACAGAGTGTGGATCTGCTGGAGAAATGGAACGGGTTTGGCGGAGGTCGCATTCAATATGCTTTCTGTCCACGCTTCGTTGTATCGTGTACCGAAGAATTGCTGGTAGAGGTGCGCGACCTGTCGAATAAATATCATGTCAAAGTCCACACCCATGCCTCCGAGAATCGCGGAGAGATCGAACTGGTAGAACACGAACGCGGAATGCGTAACATCGTATACCTCGATCATATCGGTCTGGCGACCCCAAGATTGGTGCTGGCCCACTGTGTATGGCTGAGTGAAGAAGAGAAGGAGATCATCCGCAAGCGCGGTGTCAAAGTCACTCACTGTCCTGGATCAAATATGAAACTTTCCTCCGGGGTAGCAGATATTCCGGATCTGCTGAATCGACAGATCGCGGTTGGGATTGGGGCCGATGGTGCTGCATGCAACAACAATCTGGATATGTTTCAGGAGATGCGCCTCACGGCCCTGATGCAGAAGATTCCTCATGGTCCAACAGTGATGGATGCCCGGACTGTATTACGCATGGCTACCATGGGCGGTGCAGAGGTGCTTGGCTTGTCGAAGGAAATTGGCAGTCTCGAAGTGGGCAAAAAGGCAGATATGCTGCTGCTGGATCTGGATGATTTCCACACGTACCCTTCCTATGAGACGGATGTCTATTCCCGTGTGGTCTATTCTGCAACACGTAGTTGTGTGGACACCGTTATTATCGATGGAAGCATTGTACTCAAGAATCGCAAGATTCAGACGATTGATCGTGGCATTGTGCTGCGTGAGTCGGATAAGAGTATTGCAAGATTGATGAAACGTATCTGATCGAAGGAAGTTTATGCAATTCCAGAAAGGATGGAGACCGCTATGGAAATGCATGATCTGTGTGCAATTGCAGCCCGTGAAACGCGCTGTGTGCTCGCAACAGCGATTAAGGTAGAGGGTCATGCTTACCGTAAGCAGGGAGTCTCTATGCTGTTGACCGAGGATGGCAAAATGGTTGGTAGTATCAGTCCGGGATGCCTGGAGAGTGATCTTCAGGCCCGGGTGAGCCGTGTGCTGGATACGAAGCAGATGGAATTCGCGGAATACGACATGCGTCCCGAGGATGATCTGTCCTGGGGTGAGGCGATTGGCTGCGGCGGACTCGTTGTTGTGTTGCTTGAACCTGTATGTGGTGAACTCCGATCTACTTTGCAGGAGATGCATGAGTGTTTTCAATCCGGGGCTGCAACAGCGTTAACCCGAACGTTCCAAGATGATTATACGAGGGTGGAATATAACTGGAAACGGATTGAACCAACGGGTACTCGTCGTCAGCCAATCTTGCGTCCTTCGCTCGTCCCTCCTCATGATCGCGTGGCGAATTATAATCCAGCTTTATTGCAGGTTGATGTACACAGCAGTGGGAATATCAAGCATGAACATTCGGGATCAAAACAACATTCTCCCGACATACCTCGCCTTACGCTTGTGCCTGAAATGGTAACTGCTACGTCAAACGAATCTCACTCTTCCCATCTATCCGGTGATTCACAACATTTCTCTGATACTGATGCTGAAATACCTACAAATGACGGGATTTCAACGAATCCTTGGGAGCTTCCGCAGCAACTTACTTCGCTGTACACGCCTAAATCTCGCCTGATTATCATCGGAGCCGGGAATGATGTTATTCCTGTTGTCAGACTCGCCGGGTCTGCAGGATTCCGTGTAGTAATAGCCGATTGGCGAGAGTCCTTGTGCACCTCGGAAAGGTTCCCAGAAACTGAACTTGTACTTGGTTTCCCATGTGAGATCATGCCTCAGTTAAACGTAAACAACGGAGATTATTTGATTTTAATGAGTCACAATTTCCCCCGCGAACGTGAACTGTTGGAGATGTTAGTGGACTCTGAGTATGCGTATCTTGGCATCATGGGTTCGAAAACACGAACGGCCCGCCTCCTCGATGGTTTACCATCCTTGAAACATATTCATTCTCCCGTCGGCTTGAGTATCGGGGCAGACGGTCCAGAAGAGATCGCCATCAGCATTGCAGCGGAATTGATCGCATGTAAACATAAGGTTTCTTCCTTGAGTTCTGAGGTGCAGAGGGGGAGCGTTGCACATGCGAATGACGGGCATAGTTCTGGCAGCAGGTAAGAGTTGTCGCCTTGGTCGGGATAAACTCTCGGTTGTCATGCCTGACGGGAGGTCCTTGGCTGCATGGTCACTGGAAGCTGCGCTGAATTCGGAGTTGGATCAGGTGGTCTGTGTGGTCAAACCGGAAGATTCGCTGGCATGGCTGCCTGTAAAATGGTTTGATTCTGCCGCGTATGCCTATCATCCCACAGCGAGACTTCGAATTGTGGTCTGTGCTGACTATGCCTGCGGCATGGCCAATTCTCTTCATTCTGGCGTATTGTCGGCAATGGAATACAAACCGGAGGGCATTCTCATGTTACTGGGCGATCAGCCTTTATTACAAGCACAGGATATTAATCAGGTGACCACAGCATTGGCTACCCACAAGTTGTGTGACTATGTCGCAGCTACCGACGGTGAGGGAGGTAAGCCGCCCGTTGCTTTTCGCTCCCATATGTTCGGTCCTCTGTTGTCCTTGCATGGAGATGAGGGGGCACGCAAGATTATGCGCAGCGCTAACTATTCAGGTGTACATGTACCACTGTCTGAGACTAGTTTCTGGGATGCGGATACAGAACCGGAATTGGAACGCATTCTGAGTCATGTATACGAGTCGCAGCAGAGAGACTAAATAACAGGAGAAGATAATTAATTATGTATAATTTAATTACATGATCAGGTCAGCCAGGCAGTGAAGTGCTCCCTGTCAAGTAGACAGACTAAAAAAACAAAATCATTAGTATTCAATATCCCCTCGGTTATATTGAGGGGACTATTTTTCTTAATTAAACTGCTCGTCGATATTCGTTTGGGGATAAGCCGTTTAGTCGTTCCGTGTATCGAAAATTATTGTAATAATGGATATACGTTCTTACGCTACGAAGGAGACTGTCATACGTATCGTACTTCTCCAGATAAAAGCTTTCTGCTTTAAAGGTACCCCAGAATCGTTCAATGGGTTGGTTGTCCAAACACCGGCTTACACGAGACATACTTTTTGTAAACTTGTATCTCTTTTGAAGTTGTTTGTATTCCAGCGAAGTATATTGAAAGCCGCGATCACTGTGCAAGAGCGGCGTAGCATTCGGGTTTCTTTTATAAGCTTTCTTTACCGTGTTCATGACAAGCTCATTGTTATTGGAGTGGCTGAGCACCCATGAAACAATAGAGTTGTCATAACCGTCAATAATGGCACTCAGATAGGCCTTACGGCCATTTCCGTATTTTAACTCTGTTACATCGGTGCACCACTTTTGGTTGGCGACCTCCGCTTGGAATTTTCGGTTCATGACATTCTCAGCGATATGAAGGGTTGGAGCTTTCACGTAATTTGGCCGCTTTTTGCGAATCACTGCCTTTAATTCAAGGGCTCGCATGATGCGGTAATACCGTTTACGGTTGTACCTTTTTTTAAGCTTACGATTCAACTGAGTACGCATTTGGCGATAACCGAGTATCCCGTTTCGTTTGTCATAGCGAAGTTTGACTTCCTTGGCTAGTGCAAGGTTTTCAAGTTCCCTGTCGGATGGCATCCATTTCAGCCACTTATAATAGGCAGATCGGGCGATTCCTGCTAGCTCACAGAGCTTGGTGACCGCATACCCTTTCTCGGCATGCAGCTCTGTAATCGCTTGATAGATGTCTGCATGTCGAACAAAGGTTAACGTGTATTTCTTCGCCGGATCTCTGCCAACTTTTTTGCGAGTGCATTCTCCATTTCTAAATGCTCATTTCGTGCCTCGAGTTCCTTGATCCGAAGCTTTAGCCGTTCCTGTTCGTCTAGCTCTTCTAGCGGCTTTTTACGACCTCGGAGGTCTTTTAAAGCTTCATGACCACTCGCTTGATATTTACGAACCCATGCGTACACTTGCTGGTAAGAGACACCGTACTTGTCGATGGCTTTCTGGTAATCTAAATCATGGGCGATGGCGAATTGTACAATTTCAATACGTTCCTCGTAAGTCGTTTTCCGTCCTTTATTCATATGAGGGGATCCAATCCTTTTCCGAGTTGGTTTCATTTTCACCCCTTCAGTATACTTAGAAATCCAGCTCTCTAACACAGATTTACTCGAAATATGGTACTTTTTCACCACCGCTCGTACAGAGTATTCGCCAGAGCGTACATCTTGAATGGCAGATAGCTTTAGCTCCTTGGAGTAAGATTTCCATCCCCTCGATTCTCTTAATCCTTCTTCTCCATCTACCTTGTATTTTCTTATCCAATCGGTAACCGTGTTTTTATGGACCCCCAGTTGCTTTGCCTCATGGTTGGGGTTGGATTCATGTTGCAGGCAACGCCTTACAACCTGAATCTTGATTTCATATGAAACCGGGCTTCTTTTGGACATTACAAAAACTCCCATCATGGTAGAAGTAGAGTTTTGTTTTTTCTACTGTCTCCTGTGATGGGAGCATATCACAGTCTGGTTGGCCTGTTTGTCTTCTTTTCACGTATGGTGAAAAAGAATTCATGTTAGCTTTTGATAGATCATGATGCATCAAGCACAAATAGAACGCAGGTTTTATACATTTATCCAAAACGATGTAAAGGTAATTGACGTTGCTGCTGAACTCTCATATGATTTGAAGAATTATTTGGATCAGACGGTTGAATTTCCTGCCCAAGGAAGAGAGAGAAAGGGGATGCAGCCATGGTAATACCGGCATACGGTTCTGGAGCCATGCCATCGGTATGGCAACCTGAGAACCTGCAAGAACTGCAAACGTTAAGAAGAAGACTCAAAGGAATATGTTGTTTAACGGCAGGTGGAACATTGCTACGAACCCAGTGGGAGGGCGGCTTGGTTCCAGCACCTGAACACATGATTAGTCTGGGTTGTATTCCTGAAATGAGCGGTATATCTATTCGTGGAGATGAGATGGTCATTGGCGCAATGACCCGATTAAAGGAATGTGCTGCACAAGCGTTGCTACATCAACTGCCGATTCTGCAAGAAGCTGTGAATGCAATTGCGGCCCCTTCCATTCGTAATGTGGCAACCATTGGCGGGAATATTGTGTCCGGAGTAGGGGATACGCTGCCTGCTTTGCTTGTATATGATGCGAAGCTGCAGTGGTTGACGGATAGCGGAATCGAGACCCGCAGTGTGTCTTCCTGGCTTCAGGGTGGACGGGATGGCATCCGTAATCCAGGGGATGTATTAATCTCGATTCATATCCCGATGAGACCGACCTCTCTGCTTGATGCGGACAGTGAGCAGAGACATGCAGAACGAGAAGTTTCCTTTTACCGCAAGCTGGGTCGACGGGAGACGTTCAGTGCTTCGCTGGTGACGGTTGCGTTATACGGTGAGATTGATTTGGATAACCGCTGGACCAAGATTGCGATTGCGGCTGGTGGAGGCTCAGGCATGGCGATGCGACTTCTGAAGTCGGAACAACAGCTTCTTGGTAGCGAAGCTACTGTCATGCAAGCAGCAACTCTTGCAGCTGCCGTGGCTAGCGAATTTACGACTTATGGCGATGCATTTGCAACGGAACATTATCGCAAACAGACCGCAGGCAACATGCTTGGTGCCAGGTTATGGGAAGCACTTCACGAATAGAAGACTTCGATCAAGCAAAGGGGGAGAGGGATCATGCTGCTGAACCGGAAACAGAGCGGGAAACGTTGGCATCTGCGGCCAGATGGGGCACCCAAAGTAACAGGCCAGCTTCAATATCTGACGGATATGACGTTACCTGACATGATTCATGGCAGAGTATTACGAAGCGAATATCCTTATGCTCGTCTATTGTCTATAGATACTTCGGAAGCTGAGGCGTTGGAAGGTGTCTATGCGGTTTTGACCTCTAAAGATGTGCCTGGTCTGAATCGTTTTGGTATTGCGACCCCGGATCAGCCTGTGTTCTGCGAGGATATTGTTCGTTATGTTGGGGACGCCATTGCAGCGGTTGCTGCGGATTCCCCGGAACGTGCGGCGCTTGCACTGGATGCGATCCGTGTAGTGTATGAGGAACTCAAACCTCTGAATAGTACAGACGCTGCCTTGACTCCAGGCGCACCAGAGCTGCATGAGCATGGACCAGGTAATGTGCTGCATCGCACGGAGATCAAACGTGGAGATACCGAGCAAGCTTTTGCCACTTGTGATCATATCGTGACAGAGACGTATTATACGCCTCGTCAGATGCATGCGTACATGGAGACAGAAGGTGGCCTGTTTGTCCCGGATGAAGAGGGGAGGCTGAATGTATACGCGGCAACGCAACATGGTTATAAAGACCGGATGCAGCTTGCGCGCATTATTGGCTGTCCTGAAGAAGATATCCGGGTGGTGTCTTCACCGATTGGTGGTTCATTTGGCGGAAAAGATGAACTAAACGTACAGCCCTACGGTGCATTGCTGGCCTTGAGATGCGGTCGTCCTGTGAAAATGCATAATTCACGCAAAGAATCCGTCCGTGCGGGGCTGAAGCGGCATCCGATGAAAATTGAAATGCAGACTGGCATGAGTCGAGAAGGCATCATACAGGCGCATCGTGTCCGCATTACAGCAGATACGGGAGCCTACGCCACGCTTGGCGCACCGGTGCTGAACTTCTGTACCGAGCATTGCCTTGGACCCTACGCCATTCCAAATGTGGATGTGGAAGGTGTGTCTGTGTATACGAATAACGGGCTGTCAGGTGAGTTTCGTGGATTTGGCGGGAACCAGGCGATTTTTGCCATGGAAGGCCAGATGGATCGGCTTGCAGAAATCATGAAAATGGACCCTTGGGAGTTCCGCAGACGTAATATGAGGGAAAAGAATGATCCTGGACCGCTGAATCAACGGATTCTGGTTACGGATGGACTGTCCCAAGTATGGGAGGCATTGGATCGCTCCGAACTGTGGCAAAAACATCAGAGTCCCCCGGCAGATCCTACTCTACCGCCGTGGATCAAACGAGGTGTCGGAGCGGCCATCGCCATGCATGGTGCAGGGCTGGGTTATGGCATTCCAGACCCTGCGGGAGGCCGCCTGTCCCTGAATAACGAAGGCAAGATTGAGGTGGCGTTCAGCTACGAGGAATTTGGTCAGGGGCTCATTGCAACGCTGGAAATTATGTTATGTGATCTATTCCAATGCAGTACATCGGATCTCAGTATCATCATTGGAGATACGGATCGCGTGCCACACAGCGGATCAAGCACAGCTTCACGTTCAACAACGATGGCATGGATGGCTCTTCAACGCTTGCAGACTCCATTTCGTTCCCGTGTTCTCGCTGTCGCGTCTGAAATGTCAGGCGTTCCGGCAGATGAACTGGTGACAGGACCTGGCGGTGTATGGCGTAAAGGCCAGTTACCTGGTGAAACTCCAGAAGTGGAAAGAGCTAGGCAAGGGGCAGGAACGAGCGAGAAGGAGGAGATGCAGGCGCTGAAGGGAGTAGATCAAGATTCTGAAGCTGGGTTCAATTCTGTAGCAAAAGAAGGAGTTCGCTTATGTGCTATGGTTTCGTATGCGGAGCTTGTCATGCAGGGCGAAGCCGATGAATGGATTTTCGATACAAAGTTTGATTACCCAACTACGCCTGACAACGTGGTAGGCGGTCATTATTTGTATACGTACGCGGCGGTTGCGGCAGAGGTGGAAGTAAATACTTTGACCGGAGAAACCAAGCTTCTTGATACGCGCCATGTTGTAGCGGCAGGCCCGGTTATCAACCCGATGGGTTATATCGGACAGATTGAAGGCGGCAGTGTCATGGCCCTTGGATTCACGTTAACCGAGGATGCGGTCATGCAGGACAGCCGTTATGTAACCACCAACCTCGACACGTATCTGATCCCAACCATTCAGGATATTCATACCAATCTGGAGGTTGAGGCAATTGAAGACTTACCCGAAGGGGATGCGTTTGGCCCTAGGGGGATCGGTGAAATTGGCTCCGTTGCGCTTGCGCCGGCCATTACAGCCGCAATTCATCAGGCGACAGGCGTATGGGTTAACCGTCTTCCTGTACCGAGGGAACAACTGGTTAGACCTTTAAATGTACCTTTGCAGGAAGGAGTGAGTCCATCATGAGTAAGCCAATTGAGAATCACTGGACAGCCGTCGTGAATGGGGAGCAGAAACATCTGGAGATCGCGCAAACGACTCGACTTGTCGATGTGCTTCGGACTCATTTGCAACTAACGGGTACCAAAGTATCCTGCGAAGTTGGTCGCTGCGGCGCATGTATGGTTCTGATGGATGGAGAGCCCGTGAACTCCTGTCTTGTCATGGCTTATCAATGTGAAGGCAGTGACATTATGACGATTGAAGGTCTGCACGGCGAGGAGAAAGGCACTCTGCATCCAATTCAACAGGCTTTTGTAGAGGAAGGTGGTTTTCAGTGCGGCTACTGTACTCCGGGCATGGTGATCTCAACCAAGGCATTACTGGATGCACATCCTGAGCCTTCTCAAGAACAGATTGAAACGGGATTATGTGGAAATCTGTGTCGTTGTACCGGCTACGGTGGCATTATTCGGGCGGTACGCAAGGCAGGGGAACGCTGTGTGGTAAAAGAAACGTCTAACGAGGAAACCGTAAGTTGAGGCGGGATCTAGGCCGAAGATATAAGCAAGGGCAATTGAAGAAACATACGTGAAAAAGCATCCGATCCAGGAATGCTTTTTTTGTTTTGTAGGTTTTCTGCCAAGTACATTCATCAAACGGGAGATGAAGTTTAGGCCCGAAACTGGTTAGATAATGAACCGTTTTCGAATTGTCTTCAATATGGATGTAACGATGGGCAAATGGCGTTCAAAGTACTGGTACAAAAGAATTTCAAGCATTCTCATTCACCATATATTTACAAATATTGGTGTGCGTGCTATGGTTAAAATGAAAGCGCCATCATGAATGGGTTCATTGACATTTCATTATCATATTTCACTTGGGAAGGAAGATGGAATTGATGAAAAATTTGCTCAAAAAGGCAACCGCAATGATGCTGGCATTGGTCCTACTGCTTGGATTAATGACAGCGCCCGTTCATGCAGACACACCATTATTCACCATCGAAAGCGAAGATGCGCAGCTCACCCCGGATCTTCAAGTGGTTACTTCAATCTATGGACAACCCAAGCCCGGATTCTCAGGGGCCGGATTTGTCTGGATGCAGAACTCTGGCACATTAACCTTCACAGTGACTGTCCCGGAAACCGGCATGTACGCAATCTCCACACGATATATGCAGGAGCTCAGTGCAGATGGCAGGTCACAAAATTTAATCGTGAATGGTGTTACGAAAGGGGCGTACATGCTGCCTTATACGACAACATGGTCAGACTTCGATTTTGGCTTTCACAAGCTGAATCAGGGTGCCAACACGATTGAGCTGAAGGCTGGATGGGGCTTCGCTTATTTTGACACTTTCACAGTGGATCATGCTGATCTGGATCCCCTGAATGTGCAGCCAGTTCTCACTGATCCTGAAGCTACACCGGAAACTCAAATTTTGATGAATTATTTAACGGAGGTATACGGAAACAACATTATTTCTGGTCAGCAAGAGATCTATGGAGGAGGGAATGACGGAGATTCGGAGCTTGAGTTCGAATGGATTCATGATCTGACCGGAAAGTATCCGGCTATCCGTGGCTTTGATCTGATGAACTATAATCCGTTGTATGGTTGGGAGGACGGTACAACCGATCGCATGATTGATTGGGTGAATAACCGTGAAGGCATTGCAACGGCTTCCTGGCATATCAATGTACCTCGTAATTTCAATACGTATGAGCTTGGGGACTTTGTGGATTGGAAAGAGGCTACCTACAAACCAACAGAAACGAATTTTAATACAGCAAATGCGGTAATTCCCGGTACCAAAGAGTATCAATACGTAATGATGACCATCGAGGATCTGGCAGAACAATTGCTGATTTTGCAAGATAACGATGTGCCGGTGCTTTTCCGTCCGTATCATGAAGCAGAAGGCAACGGCGGACTGAACGGGGAAGGTGCATGGTTCTGGTGGGCTTCGGCAGGCGCAGAAGTGTACAAAGAGCTATGGGATCTGCTTTATACCGAACTGACCGAGACGTATGGCTTGCACAATCTGATCTGGACCTACAACAGCTACGTATACAGTACTTCTCCTGCCTGGTATCCGGGCGATGATCAGGTAGATCTTGTCGGATATGATAAATACAATACGATCTACAACCGTTATGACGGTTTGTCCGGCGTGCCCAATGAGGATGCGATTACCTCGATATTCTATAAGCTTGTTGAGTTGACGAATGGTACGAAAATGGTAGCCATGACGGAGAACGATACGATCCCAAGCGTCAAAAATCTGACAGAGGAGAAATCAGGATGGCTGTACTTCTGTCCTTGGTATGGCGAGCATCTGATGAGTACTGCTTTTAATTATCCGGCAACATTGAAAACGCTTTATCAAAGTGATTATGTCATTACGCTGGATGAGCTGCCAAATCTAAAGGTTAACAATCCCAACCCCAGTGCATCCATCACACCTGGAATCGTCGAATTTGACAAATACACACCCAATCAAAGCGATAAAACCGTAACCGTGAATGCAAACGCCAATACGCTAACTGCTCTCTGGGCAGGCAACAATGCGTTGACCGCAACGACAGACTATACCTTGAACGGAAGCACATTGCTGTTGAAAAAAGCTTATCTGGCAACCCTGCCAGTTGGTGAGCATTCGATTGTTCTGGATTTTAATCAAGGTCAGGACCCTGTGTTAAAAGTCAAAATTGTGGATTCAACACCGGGTACAAATGCTGTAATTTCTCCTGTGAATGCAACATTTGATAAAGCGACAAATCACGCGCAGGATATTTCCGTATCTCTCACCTTAAATGGCCGTCAGCTTACAAGCATCACAAAGGGGGATGCTACGCTTGTATCAGGTCAGAATTATACAGCATCCAGCTCTGCTGTTGTTCTGAACAAATCCTATCTTGCCACGCTTCCGCTAGGCGAGAACATATTGACCTTTCACTTTAATGGAGGCAATAACGCTGAACTTACAGTGAATGTCGTAGATAGCACGGTTACTGTGCCTGCAGGGGATTTGACGATTCAAGCTTTTAACGGCAATACAAGTGCATCCACCAACGGCGTCTCACCCAAGTTCAAATTGATCAACTCAGGCAATTCGGCTATTCCGTTGAGTGATGTAAAACTCCGGTATTACTATACCATTGACGGGGAGGAAGCTCAGAGTTTCTGGTCCGACTGGGCCAGTATGGGCAGTGCGAATGTAACGAGCAATTTCGTTAAACTGGCGACTCCAGTTGCCGGAGCGGATCATTATCTGGAAGTGGGCTTTACAGGTGCGGCGGGATCACTGAATGCGGGCCAGAGCGCAGAGATTCAAACACGTTTTTCCAAAAACAATTGGACAAATTACACACAGACTGATGATTACTCGTTCAAGGCAACCGGTAGTCAGTTCGCAAACCATGATAAGGTTACCGGGTATGTGAACGGTCAGCTGGTATGGGGAATTGAGCCGTAAAGGTAGATAGCACGTTTAATGGGCTGGATCAGGGGTTGAACCTCTGATCCAGCCTTTTTATGGTGTAGAAGGTGTACACCGATTAGACGGAATGTTCTTTTTCACTTTTAGTATGTGACGATGTATCCATGTCTGTTAATATGCGATCTATTATCCTTTTCGTAGGGCCCATGATGAACTGAAGAAGTACACCTGCACAACATACGGTTATCAACGTTCCAAGCCCGATTGGCCCACTGAGCAGAAACGCCAGAATTAAAAATACAAGGTAAATGAATGTTCTCGATACAAATAAGGGAGTTCGAGTGAGTTCATGCAGGATTAATGTTAAGCGGTCAATCGGAATGGGTGCGAAGTTAGTCTGCAAATAGATTGCTGTACCGATACTGATGATCACTAAACCAATGACAAAAGTCATCAATTTGGTGTACCAAACTTCGGGTGTAATCAAGAAATCAGATACATAAAGCCATATATCAATCCCCACACCAGTAATGAATGCAGTGACGAGTCCCTGAAACTCGGGTTTTTGCTGCTTCAACAGCGAATTACATCCGATTAACAGGAAAGCAAGGATGACTTCCCAGCTCCCTACACTTAGGCCTACATGTTGTGACAACCCTACCAGCAGTGCGTCAAAGGTGAAGTACCCAGTTCAGATTGAATGGTAAGGGAAATACCAAGCGTTAAGATTAGAATACCTGTGACAAAAAGAACATATTTCAATTCATTCAACCTCTTCTTTTATATTATGTTGCAAATACAACAAAATTGAGTTAAATTCAATGTAATACTTTTTTATTGCATTTGCAACAAATGATTAACTTGATAAAGGAATGTGATTATAGATGACGATTCGTATAGAGATATGTACCATTGAACATGTATGTGAACTGCAGGAGATTAGTTATGAGACGTTTAATGAAACGTTTAAAGCGCAAAATTCACCCGAAAATATGAAAGCTTATCTGGAAAAGGCGTTTAATCGGGAACAATTAGAAAGCGAACTTTCCATGGCGGATTCACAATTTCTTTTTATTTATGTCGATAATCAAGTTGCTGGCTATATGAAGGTGAATATCAATGATGCTCAATCTGAGAAGATGGGGGAGGAATCCCTTGAGATCGAGCGGGTATACATCAAAAAAGAGTTCCAAAAACATGGCTTGGGTAAGGTACTGCTCCATAAAGCCATTGAGATGGCAGCTGAACATCACAAAACGAATATTTGGTTAGGGGTGTGGGAGAAAAATGAAAATGCCATCGCATTTTATGAAAAGATGGGATTTGTACAGACAGGAGCCCATGCTTTTTACATGGGAGATGAGAAACAGATTGATTTTATAATGACCAAAAAGATATTGTAACTGGATCATCGAGGGAAAAGCTTGAGAGAAAAATGCTATTGAGCAGAATTCTTTCAGGCTTTTTTATGTTTTGCCAGAACTGTTGAATCATAAAATGAAGAAATCGATGAATTTTAATACATAATAAATATTATGTAAACTTATTATTTTCGATGACCTCCATAAGCTGCATCTATGGCTTTAACAAAAGTTAAAGGCCTGATTAATACATCATTGTCGTATAAATTAGCTCAATAATCGTGAAGGTAATAAGCTGATCCCAAGGATCATCATTACAATTTATTAGTTTATTTCTACGTTTGGACGGTCAGCCTAAAATCGTTTTCGTTCGGAATTTGTTAGATAGCAGCATGTTCTTAATAATCACGATATAAGTTGTATATACCTCATGTTATAAGAACTTTTTGCGCATGAAACGGACGTGTTAATCCACCATGTTGAATTATTTAGTTTTAGAGCGGAAAATGGAAAATAAAATTAATATTATAAGTAAGAAATCAGGAGGATTGGACTCTTAAAACCAGCCGAAAAAGGGAGCGAGATCGATCCATATATTAATTGGATAAATAAGGTATACATCGTTAAAAAGGCGCTACTACGCCGATTATAGATCAATTTCATATGGATTTGCGATGGATTTAGTACCGCTTTCACGTTATGCTTTTGGAAATTGGAAAGGAAGTGGGAAAAATGGAACGCGAACTGGCGTTGGAAATTGTCAGAGTAACAGAATTGGCTGCGTTAGCTTCAGCACCCTGGATGGGACGAGGCGACAAGAACAGTGCAGATGAAGCGGCTACTTTGGCCATGCGCGCCATGTTCGATTCCGTGTCCATTCGCGGCACGGTGGTAATCGGTGAAGGAGAAATGGATGAAGCACCCATGTTGTACATCGGCGAGGAAGTGGGCAACGCTGAGGGCCCTGAGGTTGACGTGGCTGTAGACCCGCTCGAAGGTACAGAAATCGTAGCCAAAGGACTAAACAACGCTCTATCGGTTATTGCAGTGGCGGGAAAAGGTAACCTGCTCCACGCACCGGACATGTATATGGAGAAACTGGCGGTAGGGCCTGCTCTTGTAGGCAAGGTCAGCATTGAAGACCCGGTTGAAGTCACACTGGAGAAAGCCGCTGCCGCATTGAACAAAAACATCTCGGACCTCACTGTGATGATTCTGGATCGTGTACGACATGAGAGCACAATCAAGACGCTACGCAAGGTTGGAGTGAGAATTAAGTTCCTCAGTGACGGTGATGTTGCGGGTGCAATGGCACCTGCCTTCCCCGAGGCGGGCATTGATCTGTATGTCGGATCTGGAGGAGCGCCAGAAGGTGTGCTGGCTGCCGCAGCGCTATCTTGTCTTGGGGGTGAGATTCAAGGTCGTCTGATGCCTGCCAACGCAGACGAATTCCAGCGCTGCTTGCAGATGGGAATTGACAATCCTTACAAAGTGTTAACGATGCAGGATATGATCGGCACGGAGGACGTCATTTTTGCCGCAACAGGTGTGACGCCAGGTGAGATCTTGGGAGGGGTACGGTATCTTGCGGATGATCGTGCCGAGACGGATTCGATTGTTATGCGTGCCAAAACCAAAACAATTCGGTTTATTCGTTCCCAACACTTCCTGCCGAACAAAGAAGTGCTGCACAAAGTAAGACAGCTCCAATCCACGCCAGAACCCTCGGATCGCATTCCGAGTCATGCGAAAACAAAGGAGCAGGCTGAGTTCAGCCAATCCTCCGTTGATCTTGGCGTTACAACGACGTTGTAATTGATCCTTATTAGTAGTTAAAAGGATGGGGAATGGGTTCAATCCATTCCTCATCTTTTTTATGTTAAAAGCATTGACAACGGTTACATGGCATGAGAAAATGTACGCGCGTACATAAATATCGATTTTTAACCATTTTATGATTTAATGATGAGCTATATATGTTGAACTAATCATTTGCACGATAACGGAGAGGACAGAAAAAACCTGAAAAAGCGAAGCGTTCGCCTAAAAGCTTTCTGAAAGAAAGCTGCATCGGAAGCATACGCTATCCCCGGATTTTCCCCTTTAGAAAAGGGAATCGAAAAATCTGGGGATAACAGCGATTGGAAGGTTGTTCTGTCATCGTAGTGTCAGTGTAAATAATCTTTAGTTCAATTTATATAAAAGGGGTTGAAATTCATGGCATCTCGTAAAGAAGTGGCTGATCTTGCGGGTGTTTCCGAGGCGACGGTCTCCCGGGTGCTTAATGGGGTAGGTCCTATTAAGGAAGAGACACGCCGCAAGGTTCTTGAAGCTTCCGAACAGTTAGGCTATGTGCCCAGCGCTCTTGCTCGCAGTTTTGCCAGAAGTAAAAGCGGGAACCTTGGTGTGGTATTACCTTATGTTCCGAAGGCGCATCTGTTCTCGGCGTATTTCTTCTCGGAAATGCTGAGTGGGATTGGAAGTAAAGCCAGAGACAATAGCATGGACCTGTTGGTTATGTTCCGAACACCCGGTGAAGTGATGAATTATACGGATTTGTTCCGGCGTCAGAAAGTGGACGCTTGCATTATCCTTGGTGCCAGAGATGATCATGAAGAACTGGCGGCCATGCAGCAACTTCATCAGGAAGGACACCCATTCTGTGTCATGAATCAGCATTTTGAGGGCCAATCATTCACGGAAGTGGATGCGGATCATGTGGAAGGAAGCAGGCTTGCCATACGTCATCTTACGGATCAGGGGTATCGCAAAATCGCTTTTCTCAATGGTCCAGACAGCTATTCCAACAGCCAGGAGCGAATGGAAGGCGTTCGTCTTGGCCTGCAAGAAGCAGGTATGGAGCTGGACCCGAGTCTATTGCTTAAAGGGAATTATAGTAGAAGAAGTGGCATTGAGGCGGCAGCGATTGTAGCAGATCGCCTACATGAGATTGATGCTGTGTTTGCGGCCAATGACCGGATGGCAATAGGTGTCATGCATGGTTTGCGTGAGCGGGGAATAGGGCCTGCGGATTTTCCGGCATTTGTGGGTTATGACGACTCCGATGCCGCCGAGATGGCGGTTCCGCCGCTGAGCAGCGTCAGGGTTCCATTTTTCGAGATGGGTGAACTTGCAGTATCGAAGCTTATACATGGGTCTGTGGGTGACACACATAAAGCGAATAACTCTGTTGTAGCCGTAACCGAATCAGCGAGAGCGTTGTTGCCAACCGAACTGATCATCCGTGCTTCTTCTATCCGTCAATAGTTTATTGGTACACCTATAGAAAGACTTTTTATTATTCCAAAGGAGGAAATGACCATGTCAAATCGTCTTCGTGTCGGAATGGTTGGATACAAGTTTATGGGGAAGGCCCACAGTAATGCCTATCGCAGTCTGCCGATGTTTTTCCCGTCTGCTCCGTTGCAGCCTGAGATGTCTGTGATCTGTGGACGTAACGAGCAGGGAGTTCAAGAGGCGGCGAGCCAGTTTGGTTGGTCTGAAAGTGTAACGGATTGGCGCGAACTGGTGAAGCGGGATGATATCGATCTGATTGATATTAACGCACCAAGTGATGCCCATAAGGAAATTGCGTTGGAAGCAGCTCGTCAGGGCAAACATCTGTTTTGTGAGAAACCACTGGCCCTGTCGCTTGCGGATTCGCGTGAGATGCTTCAGGCAGCAGAGGATGCTGGAGTCGCACATATGGTCGGGTTCAACTACCGTTTCTCACCAGCGGTGCAATTAGCGAAGGATCTGGTGGAGAGCGGACGATTGGGTAAGATCTATCATTTCCGTGCTTTTTTCTTGCAGGACTGGATCATGGACCCTTCGTTCCCACTGGTATGGCGTTTGCAAAAAGAAGTGGCTGGCTCTGGTTCCCATGGGGATCTGGGCGCACACTTAATCGATCTGGCTCGTTTCCTTGTTGGTGAATTCCAGGAAGTCATCGGCATGAGCGAAACATTTATCAAAGAACGACCACTTGCAGCCGAGATGACCGGACTAAGTGCCAAGGGCAGTTCGAATGCGGATGCACCGAAAGGAGAAGTGACCGTCGATGACGCGACGTTGTTCCTGGCACGATTCGCAGGAGGGGCGCTGGGCAGCTTCGAGGCTACACGTTTTGCAGCGGGGCATCGGAGTACAAACTCGTTTGAGATTAACGGCAGTCTCGGCAGTGTACGATTTGATTTTGAGCGTATGAACGAACTGGAAGTGTATTTTACAAAGGATGAAGAGGACGTACAGGGATTCCGCCGTGTACTGGCAACCGATCCGGCACATAAATATGCTGAAGCCTGGTGGCCTGCTGGACATACGATTGGATTCGAGCACACGTTCACCCATGAAATGCTGGAGCTGGTGACAGCGATCTCTGAAGGACGCCAACCATCACCGAGTTTCCACGATGGGGTCGCGTGTCAGGCTGTACTGGAAGCAGTAGAGCGTTCGGTAACAGAACGGCGCTGGGTGACGCTTGAAGAGATGTGAGCAAGCAAGACAGTGACGTCAGGAATAAGGTTGAACACAACTAAACTAGGCGAAAGCGAGTGAATAAACGATGAGTAAAGCACTGATTGTATGGGGCGGCTGGGATGGACATGAACCGGAGCAGGTAGCAGCGATTTTTGAACGTATTTTGAAGGAAGAGCAGTTTGAGGTTGAAGTCTCGAATACGTTGGAGTCTTATGCGGATGCAGAGAAGCTGATGGGTCTGGATCTGATCGTGCCGTTGTGGACGATGGGACAGATTGAGCAGGAACTGGTCAATAACGTATCAGCGGCTGTCCAGAGCGGTGTGGGCTTGGCTGGTCTTCATGGCGGGATGTGTGATGCCTTCCGAAATAACGTAGATTGGCAGTTTATGACGGGTGGACAATGGGTTGCCCATCCAGGTAACGATGGTGTGGAGTATATGGTGAACATGAAGCGCGGCTCTAGCCCGTTATTGGATCATATTGAAGATTTTCAGGTGAAAAGTGAACAGTACTACCTGCACGTAGACCCGGCAGTGGAAGTGCTGGCAACCACTCGTTTTCCAGTGGTGACTGGTCCGCATGCAGCGAATGGGCCCGTAGATATGCCTGTTGTCTGGACGAAACGCTGGGGCGCAGGACGGGTATTCTACAACTCACTGGGACACCATGCAGACATTGTAGACATGAAACCCGTGACTGAAATGATGCGCAGTGGATTCAAATGGACAGCAGCAGGCAAAGAACTTGCCAAGAGTCGAGTAAGTTCAGCAACCGAAGTGTACACAGGTATGGCGGACAACCAGAACTAATGAGATTGTAGTTGGATTGCAAACGTAACTTCAGTGTTAACCATTCATCCTCAATGGATAAACCATTTCTGATCCACGGCGAAGGGAGCCCCAGGTATGAAAACAATGAAAGTAGGCATTATTGGCTGCGGTAAAATCAGCGGCATCTATATGGAAAACTGTCATCGGTTCGAGGTGCTGGAACTTGTTGCTGTTGCGGATCTCGATCGGAAACGTGCCGAGGAGCAGGCTGCAGCCTATAATGTGCCTAACGTATACAGCGTCGACGAAATCTTGGCTGATCCCGAGATTGAGCTGATCATCAACCTGACGATTCCTTCCGTTCATGCCGATGTATGCTTGCGGGCGCTTGAATCTGGCAAACATGTGTATGTAGAAAAACCGCTCGCGGTTACCCGTGAAGAAGGGCAGGCCGTGCTCGAAACAGCGAAGCGTAAGGGACTGCTCGTGGGTTGTGCACCAGAAACGTTCTTTGGTTCAGGAATCCAGACTTCACTTCAATTGGTGGAAGAAGGAGTAATCGGCAAGCCGGTTGCGGCGACCGCATTTATGATGAGCCGTGGTCATGAGCACTGGCACCCAGATCCGGAGTTTTATTACGCGTCAGGCGGTGGGCCAATGTTTGACATGGGTCCGTACTATCTCACCGCACTGGTTCAACTAATGGGACCGATCAAGTCGATCGCAGGTATGACAGGTAAAGCCATGGAAGAGCGGACGATTACGAGTGAGAAAAAGAGAGGCCAGACGGTTCCCGTCGAAATTCCTACTCACGTTACGGGTCTGTTACAGTTTGAACAGGGAGCCATTGGCACACTGATTACAAGTTTTGACGTATTTGGCGGAAGTGCACTGCCACCGATTGAGATATATGGCACGCATGGTACGTTGCAGGTACCTGACCCTAATACCTTCGGCGGTCCGGTTCGTTACCGTTTGTTAGGCGAACATGAATGGACGGAAGTTCCGCTTCTCCCAGGATATCAGGAAAATACACGCGGCATCGGTGTGGCAGATATGGCCTATGCAGCACATAGTGGACGTGCACACCGTGCGAGTGGGGAACTGGCCTACCATGTCCTTGAAGCCATGTGGGCATTCCACGATTCATCAGATGAGCAGACGTTCTACCAAATGAAAAGCTCGTGCCAGCGACCTGCTGCATTGCCAGTGGATCTGCCATTGTATACATTGGATAAATAAGATAGCCATTATTCTTTATGTCATGATAAATAGCCCCTTTCCTTCAAACAAGGAAAGGGGCTGTTTATATATTAAATCAAAAAAAACTGGGGATAACAGCGATCAGAAGCTTGTTCGGTCATTGGAGTGACCAGTGTAAATATTCTTTAGTCCAACTTATATAGCCATTTATGGCTCAAATCCCGCCTGACTGATCCAGATCTCATCCTCGGCAAAATAGTCTTTCATCCGCTGAACCACAGTCTGATACGCATCTGGATGATACCAATGCTCCATGCCTACTTGCTGATAGAGCGACTCCATGCCGAGCTGCCGGGTGCGCTTGCCCTCGCTGCCATCGCCCATGAAATAATCGTCAATGCATACACGCTGAACCAGAGGTCTCAAGATGGCTGCAAACTGTTCACTGCTGGGTAATACGGGAGCAATCGCAACCTGTGTCGGTATTCCGGCATCCCGCAACTGTTCCAATGCACGTAATCGGCCTGCAATTGGGGGAGCGGAGGGACTGAAATGCTTGCGCATATCGTCCAGATCCGTCTCCACCGTCATGCTGACCCGAACCCGGTCACCTAACTGCAGTAGCAGATCTATATCCCGGGTAACGAGTGGACTGCGGGTCTGGACTAATACAAAATTGGGCGGATGCTGTACCATCGTTTCAAGTAATGAACGCGTGATACACTCCTTGTATTCGGCGGGTTGATACGGGTCGGTACTGGAGGACATGAACAGAGTGACTTTCCCTTTCTGTAAGGCACGCTGCAATTCTTTGGCGAACACTCGGGAGGCCTCTTGTTTCACATCCACCCAGCTCCCCCAATCCTCTTTGCGAAATAGGGAGACAGGCATCTGTCTGACATAACAATAGGAACAACCGAAGGCGCAGCCTGTGTAAGGATTCAGTGTATGTGTATATCCATTAAGGAACCCTGTCCCCTTGTTGAGTAACGTTTTGGGTACTTTATAAGTAAGATTCGTCTTCATGAGTTTTCATGCCTTTCGCGGTAGTGTGCAGGTGTGAGACCTGTATGTTTGCGAAATACAGTAATGAAATAAGCTGAGTTAGGTATACCGACATGGCGTCCAATATCGGTGACGGTAAGTCCGGTATGTTCAAGCAACTTCCGGGCTTCGGTAATTCGTTTATCCTGAATATATTGAACCGGTGTGCGGCCTGTAATTCGCTTGAACACACGATGCAGATGATATGGACTGCCATGACTTACAGTGGCTAGGACATCCAAGGTTAGAGGTTCGGCGTAATGATGTTCGATGTAATCCGTGATCCCGTATACCCACTCCTGATCAGGTACCCGCTCGCCTGTAGGTTTACAACGTTTGCAGGGTCTGAACTTTAATGCTAACGCTTCTTCAACATGTTGAAATATCAGCACATTTTCAGCTTTGGGTGCTCTGGACTTACAGGAAGGTCGGCAGAAAATGCCCGTTGTCTGCACACCGTAAAAGAACGTTCCATCATAAGAATTATCGTTGTGGATGATGGCATGCCAGTATTTTTCATCTATAGATTCGGGCAGTATGCGATCTTGATCTCGACTTTCCACGGTGATCACCTCATCTCTAATTATACCCCTGATTCCAAGGGAGTGACGAAGTTTCAACTTAAAAAGCAAGATATCAATATTTGGGGGATAAAGCACCTTCCTTCAATCTGAACGAAATATGAGCTACAATATACTGGATGGTGTAAAGGTTATATAGGTTCAACTAAACTTTCTACACGAGAACGGAGAGGACAGAAATAACGTGAAGAAGCGAAGCGTTCGCCTAAAAGCTTTCTGAAAGAAAGCTGCTTCGGAAGCATACGCTATCCCCGGATTTTCCCTTTGAAGAAGGGAATTGAAAAAAATCTGGGGATAACAGCGATCGGAAGGTTATTCTGTCATCGGAGTGGTAAGTGTAAATATTCTTTAGTTGAACTCATATAGAACTCAAATGAAATTTATAGACGAAAGAGGTAGGTAAGCATGGTTCGATTTGGTGTAGTGGGTACTAACTGGATTACAGAAAGGCTTCTTGAAGCCGCAGTACAGGTTGATGGATTTAAATTGACCGCTGTGTATTCCAGAACTGAAGATAAGGCTAATGCATTTGCAGATAAATATGATGTTGAACACCGCTTCACCGATCTGGAAGAGTTGGCAGCAAGTGATGTGATTGATGCAGTCTACATCGCAACACCGAATACGGTTCATGCAGAGCAGGCTGAGCTTTTTCTGAGAAACGGTAAACATGTATTGTGCGAGAAACCTCTGGCTGCAAATAGCGCCGAAGTTCGGAGCATGATTGATACAGCACGAGAACATCAGGTTCTGCTCATGGAAGCGATGAAATCTACCCTTGTTCCCCAGTTCAAAATGGTGCAGAAGAACCTGCACAAAATCGGTCCTGTCCGCAAATATGTAGCAGGATACTCTCAGTATTCTTCGCGTTACGACAAGTACAAAGAGGGGATCGTCCTGAATGCGTTCAAGCCTGAACTCGCCAATGGTGCGTTAATGGATCTCGGTGTGTATTGTCTCTATCCATTGATTACATTGTTCGGTGCACCTAAGCGGGTTCAATCCCAAGCGATGATGCTGGAATCTGGCGTGGATGGACAAGGCAGTGTGCTGCTGGATTATGATGGGATGGATGCGGTTGTTACATACTCCAAAATCTCCAATTCTCATCTACCAAGCGAAATTATGGGGGAACTGGGCAGTATCATCATTGACAAGATTGGCTCACCGGAACATGCAGAGATACGTTACAATGACGGTACGGTGGAGCAGCTCACAGTCGAACAAAACCATCCGGCGATGTATTATGAAGTGGAGGAGTTCGTAAATCTGGTTGAGCTGGGCCAAAAGGAGTCTGACATGAACACGTATGAACGCTCTTATGTGACGATGCAGGTTATGGATCAGATTCGAAAGCAGATTGGGCTTGTGTTCCCTAACGATTGATTCAAGCGCAGGAAAGGAAGCTGAGACGAGATGAGCAGAGATGAGCAGAGCAACAATAGAGAGCGTCAGAAGAACAGCGGAGAAGATCAGCAGTCCAATGATTCTGGAGGTTTGGAACTGAAACAGATCGTTTTCATAGGAAGAACCTTCGAGGAATATATGAAGATGTTCAACCTGACGGTGGAGGATCTTACAGGCAAGTCTATTTTGGATTGTCCAGGTGGAGCATGTTCATTCAGTAGCAAGGCGCACAAGTTGGGTGCAGATCCCATGGCCGTGGACATTGCCTACAAATATGATATCGACGAGCTTGAGGTAAAGGGATTTCAGGACATTGAGCATACGATGAAACAGATGGAATCGGTGCAAGGCATATATGTGTGGGATCAATTTGGATCAATCCAGGGGTTAAAGGAAGAGCGAACTCGTGCAATCACAGATTGCATCGCAGATATGAGAATGTTTCCTGACCGTTATGTGGCGTCTGTGCTCCCGGTTCTACCCTTTGCGGATGAACAATTCGATCTGACGTTATCTGCCCATTTCCTGTTTACGTATGCGGATCGATTGGATGTTGATTTTCATATTGCAACCATAATGGAGCTGCTGCGTGTGAGCAAACGAGAGGTTCGTATTTTTCCAACAGTGGATCTGTCTGGCGAACGTTACAAGCACATGGATGAGTTGAAATTAATACTCGAAGAATGTGGGTGCACGGTATCCGAAGAACCAACTTCATATGAGTTTCAACGGAATGCTCACACCATGCTTCAAATTGTTAAACATAATCGAACAAGATAGGAGGTTTTTTGGATGAATAAAGTACTTATACTTGGGGGTACACGTTTTTTTGGTAAACGTCTGGTGGATCACTTGCTGTGGGAAGGGAAGTCTCAGATCACAGTCGCAACTCGTGGTAAAACGGATGTCGACTTCGGACCCGAAGTAAACCGAATCAAGATGGATCGTGAAGACCCGGAATCTCTGGCAGAGGTTGCGCAGACAGACATGTGGGATGTTGTGTACGATAATATCTGTTATTCACCGGATGCAGCGAAAGCGGCATGTGAAGCTTTTGCAGGGCGCACCAAAAGGTACGTTTTGACATCTACATTGTCTGTGTACGGTGATCCCAGACCTGGATTTAAGGAAACGGATTTTGACCCGTATACATATCCATTACACTATGGGAGTGCGGAGGATTTTTCGTATGGAGAAGGCAAACGACTTGCGGAGGCTGTATTTTTCCAGGAAGCGGATTTCCCGGTTGTGGCGATGCGCATTCCCATTGTACTCGGGATTGATGATTATACGAGAAGACTTCATTTTCATATTGAACATGTGCAAAAAGGAAAACCGATCGGCATGCCAAATCCGGATGCAGAGATTGGATTCATCAATTCCACAGAAGCGGCAAGATTTCTCGCCTGGCTTGGACATTCGTCCATTACCGGTCCGGTGAATGCAGCTTCCAAGGGTGCGATTACGCTGTCAGCCATGATTCATCTGATCGAGACGGTCACGGGCATGCAGTCCCAGATCCTCACGGAAACGGTGAAAGAGGACATGTCACCCTTCGGAATTGAGCAATCATGGACGATGGAGACGACCAAGGCAGAACAAGCAGGTTATACGTTTGAACCTCTGATGGACTGGTTCCCGGGACTCGTTCGTGAGGTCGCTCTTGCATTACAGTCGGAGCGGTAGAATATCGGCATGGATGGAACTGAAATAAACCTGATGGGCAAATCGGTTCGGACGAACTAAATCTTTTCAACGAATGAATGTAAAACAGGGTGCAGCCAGAGCGTAATCTCCGGTGCACCCTGTTCATGTTTTACATTTTTCGAGTTGGAAAGGGACCTAATCTAGATAAGTGGGACTAATCATTTAAACGATAATATTTAGTCAACTCTGGTGCTTAACTCTATTTTTGCTCACGTGGGGTAGTGGCTGAAGCCCGTATGCGCAGTTCTGACGGTAGAATGACGGTTTGGGCTTCGGAAGGTGCCTTGCCTTCAATCCGGTCAATCAGCATCTGTACGCCCTGAAACCCAAAGTCATATGCTGGCTGTGCAGCTACAGTTAGGAAAGGATCAAAAGCAGAAGCCAGATCCAGATCGTCGAAGCACACAACAGAAATGTCTTCTGGTACACGCAGTCCTCGTTTGCGCAAAAGCCGAATGACCCCAATCGCCAGCATGTTGTTGGCGGCAAAAATGGCTGTTGGTTGATTCGGTTGAGAGAGTAGTCCATCCAGTCCCTCTTCATCGCTGAAATCCCGGTACCCGGTTCGAAGCACAAGCTCGGGATCGATATCAGCTCCGGCCTCACGTAAACCCGCTATATAACCTTCCTCCCGCAGTCTGGCGGTAGAAACCTCCGACGAACCATTGACCAGTGCAATGCGCCGGTGCCCCAGTTGCACCAGATATCGGATCAGTTCAATCGCGCCTTCCCGGCTATCTCCTGCAATGATATCTGACGTAATGCCAGGTACGATGCGGTCCAGAAAGACAAACGGAATGTGACGTTCCTGCAGTTGTTTTAGATGAGGAAGAGAACGATCTCCCGCTGGGGCATAGAGTACACCATCCACGCGAGTAGATAGAATCGCATCCACGTAATCTTTTTCCTTATTATAATCCTCGTCACTATTGCCGAATAAAAGACGGTACCCACGAAGATGGGCTGCATCTTCAGCACCACGCGCCAGTGTTGTATAAAAAGGGTTGGTAATATCCGTAATAAGCAGGGAGAGCATCTGGGTTCGTTGAAGCACAAGGCTGCGTGCATTGGAGTTCGGGATGTAACCCAGTTCGTCGATTACCTGTTGCACACGTTCGCGTGTCGCGGAGCTTATGCGGCCTGTATGATTAATGACCTTGGAGACCGTCATGGCGGAGACGTTGGCTTTTTTGGCAATATCGTAAATGGTAATCATTAGAATCTAACCTTTCCGCAACATAGTCTTACCATTCTATAGGATAATGCCAATTGACAGCAACATAGGCTCATGCTATGTTAGGGTTACCGATAACCCTAAAAGGTTCTGAACGTCTTTACTACATAAACCATTTCGTTGAATTCGCTCATGCACGTTCCATTTTCTTGAATAGAGGAACTACATACAAAGCTAATTAATGAAGTGGTTTATTGTTATTTTCTTAAATATGTAAACGCATTCAATATCAAGTAAGGCTCTTGGTAATCTGTGTATGTAGTTCTTTCGTGCAACTCGGGTATCGGTTATATCTCCCATTATCTCATTTCAATCAACGCACATGGATCAGACAGAAGGTTTCTCAATTCAACCCAAATTCTATGAAACGAATTGAAGGAGGACATTCCAGTATGACACATCAGGATTATCGTTATAAACAGGCTTTCCCCAAGATTGGTATTCGTCCCACGATTGATGGAAGACGCAAAGGCGTTCGGGAGTCACTGGAAGAACAAACGATGCGGATGGCGACATCTGTTGCCGAGTTGCTTGCAGCAGAACTACGTTATCCTGACGGGTCCGCAGTGGAGTGTGTTGTGGCTGAGACCTGTATTGGCGGGGTGGCCGAGGCGGCCGCAGCATCAGAATTGTTCAGCCGTTCGAACGTTGGTGTAACGATCACCGTGACACCATGCTGGTGTTATGGTACGGAAACGATGGATATGTCGCCATCCACTCCAACAGCCATCTGGGGTTTTAACGGGACTGAACGTCCGGGTGCAGTCTATCTGGCAGCGGTACTTTCTGCTCATGCACAGAAGGGGATTCCTGCCTTTGGAATCTATGGAGAGGATGTTCAAGACGGAGGGGATACAACAATTCCCGAAGACGTGCGTGAGAAATTGCTCCGGTTCAGCCGTGCGGGTTTGGCAGCCACGACCTTGAAAGGGCAAGCGTATCTGTCCATTGGATCGGTATCCATGGGGATTGCAGGCTCGATTGTGAACGATTCATTTTTCCAGGAGTATCTGGGCATGCGCAACGAATATGTGGATATGAGCGAACTCACTCGTCGTATTGAAGAAGAAATCTACGATCCTGAGGAGTATAAGCTCGCGCTGGCTTGGGTGAAGGAGAATTGTAGCGAAGGTCCGGACAACAACGCTGCCCATCTGCAAACGGATCGTAAACGCAAAGAGTACGAATGGGAAACCGTTGTGAAAATGACCCAAATCGTGCGTGACTTGATGGCGGGCAACCCAAGATTGGCAGAGCTTGGTTTTACAGAGGAGTCGATGGGTCACCACGCGATTGTATCCGGCTTCCAGGGACAACGGCAGTGGACGGATCATTCTCCGAACGGAGATTTTCTGGAGTCGATATTAAACTCTTCCTTTGACTGGAATGGCAAACGTGCGCCTTATCTGGTTGCAACGGAGAATGACAGCCTGAACGGGGTATCGATGTTATTCGGTTCGTTACTCACGCATACGGCACAGATCTTTGCTGATGTGCGCACGTATTGGAGTCCGGATTCGGTACAGCGTGTGACGGGGCACCAGTTGGAAGGAAACGCAAAGGATGGCATTCTGCATCTAATCAACTCTGGTTCGGCAGCCTTGGATGGCACTGGACAACAGTCCAGAGATGGTAAGCCTGTACTCAAGCCATTCTGGGAAATTACAGATGAGGAAGTTCAGGACTGCCTGAAAGCAACATCGTGGAGACCGGCATCCGTAGAGTATTTCCGCGGGGGCGGCTATTCAGCGGATTTTCTGACCAAAGGCGGCATGCCTGTAACGATGACACGTCTGAATCTGGTCAAAGGACTGGGACCCGTGCTGCAAATCGCTCAGGGTTACACAGTCGATCTGCCTGAAGATGTGCATGATACGCTGGATCAGCGGACAGACCCAACCTGGCCATCCACCTGGTTTGCACCTGTTCTAACCGGATCGGGAGCGTTTACTTCCGTATACGAAGTCATGAATCAATGGGGAGCGAACCATGGGTCCATCTCATACGGACATATCGGTGCTGATCTGATCACCCTCGCTTCCATGCTTCGCATTCCGGTAAATATGCATAATGTACCTGAAACGGAAATTTTCCGTCCGCGTGCATGGGGATTGTTCGGCACAAGTGAGCCGGAGAGTGCAGACTACCGTGCTTGCAGTGTATTTGGCCCGTTGTATCGTTAAAATAAAGTTCCATTCCTGTCAAACGCCATGTACCTTGTGAAATGAGGTAACATGGCTTTCTCTTGAAAGCTGTGCTCAGAACTCGAATACGGCTTATCGCGTAGAGTTAAGGAGGCTTGAAAGAATGGGCAATCAAGCAACACATGTGCTTGCTGCCGATTACGGCGCTGGGAGTGGACGCGTAGTCCGGGGTTCATTTGATGGAAACAGACTCTCGTTACAAGAAGTGCATCGATTCAACAATGAACCCGTGCAGCTGGGCGACGGACTGTATTGGGATTTCTTGCGACTTTTTCATGAATTAAAACAAGGCATTGTGAAAGGGACGCAAGGCATCTCTCCATCGGTCCGTTCTATAGCTGTGGATACGTGGGGAGTGGACTATGGACTGGTGGATGGTGCGGGAAGGTTGTACTCGAACCCACGACACTATCGGGAAGCACGCAATGCACAGTGGATGGAAGAAGTTCTGCACATGGTGAAAGAAGAAGAACTGTATGCCATGTCCGGCGTTTTACCGCAGCAGATCAATACAGTTTTTCAACTGCTAGGCAGTGTACGAGAGCAGGCCGAAGTTTTGCGTCCGGATGTGCGCATGTTATTTATGCCGGATTTATTTCACTATTATCTATCTGGTCAGCAGGCTTGTGAGTATACGATTGCAAGTACCAGTGGGCTGTTGCATGCAGGCGAGGCACGTTGGAATGAACATCTGATCGGGCGTCTCGGTATACCGGAAACATTATTTCCAAAACTCGTTCAACCGGGCACCGTGCTGGGCAATTTAACGAATGAGTTGTGCGCCGAGTTACAGACTGGACCGATGCAGGTAGTCTCTGTGGGATCACATGATACGGCATCTGCCTTGGCAGCGATTCCTGCGATGGATTCGGATTTTGCTTTTATCAGCTGTGGTACCTGGTCTCTTATGGGGGTGGAGCGTGATACACCTGTATTGGATGACCGAAGTCGTGCATTGGGATTTACCAATGAAGGGACGGTAAGTGGAAAAGTACGCACCCTGAAAAATCGTTCAGGCTTATGGCTGCTACAGGAATGCAAACGGCAATGGGAGCGGGAGAATCAACCTCTTACACATGAAGAACTGATTCAATTGGCTACCTTGGCAGCGCCGCATCAAAGTTATGTATCGCCGGGAGATGGCGTATATTTGGCCCCAGGGAATATGGCTGAACGAATACGGCAACAATGCAGTCTCACCGGACAGACTGTGCCTGAAACGACTGGAGCGATTGTACGCTGCATTCTGGAAAGTCTTGCACTGGAATTCAGACAGACGCTGGATGAACTGCAGTTGGTTACAGGTACAAGACCTCGTGTCATTCATATGGTTGGTGGTGGTGTACACAATCGACTATTATGCCAGTTTACAGCCAATGCAGCCGGTGTCCCGGTGGTGGCAGGCCCGGCAGAGGCGACTTCAGCAGGGAATTGCATGCTGCAATTCCTTGCGCATGGAGAAGTGAGTAGCTTGGCCGAGGTACGGGAGGTCATGGCTGCTTCCTTTTCCCCCGAGATCTATGAGCCTGAGGATACTGAGCTGTGGCAGGAAGCTTATGAAAACTACCAAAGTCTAAATCAAATCAAAAGGTAATAAATAGATTCAATGCAATGAGCATTGACGCAAAATGCTAAAAAGAAAAGTATGAGGAGTGGTGAGCAACATGTCTGAACAACAAGTAAGGGAAGAGTTAACGAAGTATGCTCGGAGAGCAGTTGCTCAAGGACTGGTGGTAGGACCCGGTGGGAATCTGAGCGCTCGCTCTGGGGGAACGATGTTGTTGTCTCCGAGCGGTTATGCACTTGAAGACCTGGAACCGGACGAGTGGATCGCTATTGATATCGAGACAGGGGCGACTAGCGCGGGATCAACACGTCCGTCTTCCGAAGTATTAATGCATCTGTATAGTTATCGTGTGAATCCTGATATCCAAGCCATTGTGCATACGCACCCGGCATATACGATCGCACTTAGTCTCGTTTTCGATGAATTGCCACACTTGTTTCCTGATCAGTCCGCTTTGGTAGGTGATATCGGATTTGTTCCATATGTTTTGCCAACGACGAAACAACTTGCCGAAGCAGTCTCAGCAAAGGTAGAAGAACATACGGCACTCATTCTCGTCAATCACGGATTGGTCACAACGGGTAAAAACCTCCGCGAAGCCTATTACCGCACTCAGGTGGTGGAAGAAAGCGCGAAGGTATATATGATCGCCAAAGCAGCCGGGGAACCCAAAGTGTTAACTGCTGAAGAATATAAGGAAATTCAATCCCTTGAAAGTGAAGCCTATCGTGTACAGTTGTTGCAACAACTCAAGTCTTAAACTGAGATTAATCATTCGTCAAAACATGACATGAAACCGGACAATCCACTATTTTTCTCGTCAACTATTGCATAACCTGAAATACCGAGTATAATACTTGGTAAATAGAACGAAAAGGGGATGCAATAAACGATGAAAACACATGCTGAATTGAACTCACTTCTTGTTGACGATTATCTGGATCTCCTGAACATTGCGAAACAGCTGGGTGATGACGAATGGAAAGATGCTATTCTGCAAGCATTGAAGGAAGAAGTCGATGCGAATCATCATCTGGATTCCAAAGAGGTAAGACAGGATTTATGGATTCAATTTGAAGGCATTAATGAACAAATGCATGATCTGTTAATGCAATTGAAGCATGCCGACAGTCCTGAGGAGAAAGAGCAAATTATTGAAATGATCTGGGGATTGAAAGTAGACCGTCATGCGATCACACGTAAACTTGAAACCATGAGCCGTGCAAGCGCTGGACATCAATAAGCTCTAGGTTGATTATACATTGAAAACCCGCGTGTTTCCTGGGATTATCCCTAGGACGCACGCGGGTTTTGTTTTTGCTTTAATTGTTATTCTATACTTTAAGTGAGTGTTCAAAAAGGTCGGTTTTCAGTACCGAGAAGATGGGATGAAGCTAGAAATGGAGTAGCGGAGCGTAGGGAAAACTACGTGAGCAACGGACATTTCGGCTGAATTCCATATTCGATGCTGATGATGCCATTAGGCATCCTTCGTAATCAAAAGCGGACTTTTTGAACTACCTTTCTTAAAATTGTTTTGCGAAAGTGCGTGCTTGCTCTATAGCTTGTTGCTTGATCTCTTCCGCACGATCTTTATATTGATTGTGCCCCTCAACAAAAATGCCATCAAGCTTCGGCACACCGAGGAATGACATGATAATGCTTAAGTATCGATGACCGGATTCCATCTGAGCAGCTGGACCTTCGGAATAAATGCCGCCGCGCGCTTGAATATGCAACGCTTTTTTGTCAGACAACAGTCCAACAGGACCTTGTTCGGTATAACGAAATGTTTTGCCAGCTACGCAGATCGAGTCCACATAAGCCTTTAGAATAGGAGGGAACGAGAAGTTCCACATCGGGGTTACAAAAACATATTTATCTGCTGAGGCAAATTGATCCGACAGTTCATTCAAACGACTTACTTTCGTCTGCTCTTCGGCAGTCAGATCACTACCCGATTGCAGTTTGCCCCAACCACTGAAGACATCCGCATCGATATGGGGGATATCCGAACGATACAGATCGAGGTGAACAACCTCATCAGACGGGTGACTTTCACGATATGCATCAATAAATGCTTTGCCTGTAGCCATGCTGAAGGAGGTTTCATGATCATGAGGATGGGCAGTAATATACAATAAGGTAGACATGTAGTTCTTCCTCTCTGTGCGATTAATGGGGTGAAGCAATCTTGGCAACGATGAAGCGACCGCAGTAGTATGCATCGTTGCCCCCGTTTTATACGTCAGAAAGGGATATGAATGGATCGATCATGATACTGAATTGGATACTATATGGTGACCAGATACTCAATCCATGTATAATATACAGGACGAGTATTTATTTTCCAAAGACAATAGGATGAGTGAGATGAGCGCACATGGGAATGGACCTGGAGAAGCAACGATTAAGCATTGAAGCAGCGAAATTGTATTATCAGTCCGATTATAGCCAGCAGGATATTGCCGCAAGGTTGGGCGTGTCGCGTCCAACGGTGTCAAGATTACTTCAGTACGCCAAAGATCGTGGATACGTCCGGATTGAAATTATGGACCCGCTGGAGGATATCGACATCATTGCCGGAGAACTTAAGTCGAAGTATGATCTGGATACGGCACTTGTGTGTTTTGCCCCGTTGAAGAGTGATGAGGAAATACAGAAGCATATCAGCAAAAGAGCAGCAGACTACCTTCAAGAGACGGTTCAGGATGCAGATATTATCGGGGTGACTTGGGGAACAACCATGCATGCTGTAGCACGCCAACTTCGTCCCAAGCAGGTGAAAGGTGTCGAAGTCGTGCAATTAAAGGGGGGCGTAAGCCACTCCCATGTCAATACGTATGCCGCTGAGATTGTTCATTTGTTCGCTGAAGCATTCCATACAGTACCAAGGTATCTGCCGCTACCTGTTATTTTCGACAACATTGAAGTGAAAAACATGGTGGAAGCGGATCGGCATATCGGCAGAATCGTGGAACTTGGCAGACAGGCCAACATTGCTTTGTTTACTGTGGGTACTGTGAAAGAAGATGCATTATTGTTCAGGCTCGGTTACTTCAATGAAGAAGAGCAACAATTGCTGATGAACTCCGGTGCAGGTGACATTTGTTCACGCTTTTTCGACGCGGAAGGTCAGTTGATCAGTGAAGAGATTAACAGCAGAACCGTTGGAATTGATCTAGCCGAGTTGAGAAATAAGGAAAAATCAATCCTTGTTGCCGGGGGACAACGCAAAATTGAAGCCATTCACGCCGCGCTCAAAGGTCATTACGCAAATATTCTGGTTACGGATCAGTACACAGCGCAGGCATTACTTCGATTTTAATTTCAAATGGATATGGATGACAACATCTGCCACGCAAAAAGGGCGGATGTTTTGCTTTTTTAGGAAGAAAATATAACGAAGAAGAAATATAAGTGTAACTATGAACAAAAGTTCAAGTTGATTTTTACATATGTTCATGTTAGTGTAAGGGTATAGAAAATAACTAGTTCAGATAAGGGAGAGATTCAATTGACTACACCACAATTAGCTAAAATGATCGACCATACGTTGCTTCGTGCGGACGCAACGCAAAGTGAAATGGCCAAGTTAACCGAAGAAGCAAAGCAATATCAGTTTGCTTCCGTATGTGTTAACCCAGGCTGGGTTGCTTATGCAGCTGAGCAGTTGCAGGGTTCTGGCGTAGATATCTGCACCGTTATTGGTTTCCCTCTGGGAGCATCTACATCGGAGACAAAAGCTTTCGAAACGAAAGATGCGATTGCTAAAGGTGCAACTGAAGTCGATATGGTCATCAATATCAGTGCTTTGAAAGATGGCAAAGATGATTTCGTTGAACAAGATATTCGTGCTGTTGTTGAAGCGGCTGCGGGTAAAGCTTTGGTGAAAGTTATTATTGAAACTTGTCTGTTGACGGATGAAGAGAAAGTACGTGCTTGTCAGGCAGCTGTGCGAGCTGGAGCTGATTTTGTTAAAACTTCTACAGGTTTCTCCACAGGTGGAGCAACGCCAGAAGATATCGCTTTGATGCGTCGTACTGTAGGTCCTGATGTTGGCGTTAAAGCTTCCGGTGGCGTACGTAGCCTGGAAGATATGCAAAAAATGATCGAAGCGGGTGCGACTCGGATCGGTGCAAGCTCTGGCGTGAAGATTATGCAGGGTGGTCAGTCTACATCTTCTTATTAAGCAAAAGCATCTTATCAAGAAAAAAGCTTAATAAATAAAAGTAATGTTATATTCTCTGTACTTGGGCGTTCGACTCAGGTACAGGGAATACAACTTACACTTATATTTTAAATAACGGAACTAATTGTAAGCGCTTCATAAGTTTTCTGAAAGATTACTGATAAGAATGCTTAAGAGCCCTTTGAGCTGAATTTTCACATCCGGCTTAACTACCTTCAAAGGAGAAATCAAATGAAATTTCTAATTGCCATTATCGGCTTACTCGTTGTTTTTGGACTGGCTTATATCGCAAGCAACGGCAAAAAGCAGATTCGTTACCGGCCACTGGCTATCATGATTGTTTTGCAAGTTATACTAGCTTATGCTCTGTTGAATACAGGAGTGGGTACTTTTTTAATTGGCGGTTTCGCGACCGTATTTAAAAGTTTACTCGACTATGCGAATGAAGGTATCGCATTTGTATTTGGGGGTTTGACTACCGTAGGTGCCGAAAGCGGGGGGACACCATTTTTCCTCAGCGTATTGATGCCAATCGTTGTCATCTCTGCACTCATTGGGATACTGCAGTATATCCGAATCTTACCTTTTGTTATAAAATATATTGGTCTGGTATTAAGCAAAATCAACGGAATGGGCAGACTGGAATCATATAACGCGGTTGCTTCGGCTGTATTGGGGCAATCTGAAGTGTTCATTTCTGTGAAAAAACAAATTGGGTTGTTGCCAAAACATCGGCTGTACACCTTGTGTGCTTCGGCGATGTCCACGGTATCGATGTCGATTGTTGGTGCTTATATGACCATGATCGAGCCGAAATATGTGGTTACAGCTCTTGTACTGAACCTGTTTGGCGGATTTATCATTGCTTCGATCGTTAACCCTTATCGGGTGACGGAAGAAGAAGATATATTGGAAGTGCAGGATGAAGAGAAACAATCGTTCTTCGAAATGCTTGGCGAGTACATTCTGGATGGATTCAAAGTTGCTATCATCGTAGCTGCGATGTTAATCGGTTTTGTTGCTTTGATCGCACTTGTTAACGGAATTTTCAGCGCAGTGCTTGGCATTTCGTTCCAGGAGCTACTTGGTTATGTGTTTGCACCATTTGCCTTCATCATGGGTGTTCCATGGAAAGAAGCGATTCAGGCAGGAAGTATTATGGCAACCAAAATGGTATCCAACGAATTCGTAGCTATGCTTAATTTGAAGGAGACTGCAATGTCTGCCAGAACAACGGGTATCGTATCTGTCTTCCTCGTGTCGTTCGCCAACTTCTCCTCCATCGGTATCATTGCTGGTGCGGTGAAGGGACTCCATGAGAAGCAAGGTAATGTGGTCGCCCGCTTCGGTCTGAAACTGCTTTACGGTGCTTCGCTTGTCAGCGTGCTGTCAGCGATCATTACTGGACTGTTCTTGTAAGCTGGATTATTTGGAAGGAGTGCTTAAGTTATGTCAACATTCAAAAGAGTACATCTGGTCGTTATGGATTCTGTAGGAATCGGCGAAGCGCCGGATGCAGCAGAATTTGATGATTTTGATGTAGATACCTTCGGTCACATTGCACGTGAACGCGGAGGTCTGAAAATGCCTCACATGGCCAGTCTTGGACTGTCCAACATCAAAGAAATCGAGGGTGTCCCTGTAGCGGATGCACCTAAAGCGTACTACACCAAGATGCAGGAAGCATCCAGAGGCAAAGACACAATGACAGGTCACTGGGAGCTGATGGGTCTTTACATTGATACACCTTTCCGTGTGTTCGAGAATGGTTTTCCCGATGAGTTGATTCAGCGCATTGAAGAGAAAACGGGCCGCAAGGTGATCGGTAACAAACCGGCCAGTGGCACGGAAATTCTGGATGAGCTGGGTGCAGAGCATGTTGAAACTGGCGCGCTCATCGTGTACACATCAGCGGATTCGGTTCTGCAAATTGCAGCACATGAGGACGTTGTTCCACTGAAAGAACTGTATGAGATCTGTGAGTTCTGCCGTGAGATTACACTTGAAGATCCGTACATGCTGGGCCGCATTATTGCACGTCCATTTGTAGGAGAAGCGGGTAACTGGAAACGTACTGCGAATCGTCATGACTATGCGCTTAAGCCTTTTGGTCGTACTGTTATGAATGAACTGCAAGATAGCGGATTTGATGTGATTGCTTTGGGTAAAATCGCAGATATCTATGATGGCGAAGGTGTAACCAAGGCTGTTCGTACCGTCTCTAACATGGATGGCATGGACAAGTTGTCTGAAACGATGGATGAAGAGTTCACTGGACTCAGCTTCTTGAACCTGGTTGATTTTGATGCCCTGTACGGTCACCGTCGTGATCCACAAGGTTATGCTCAGGCACTTGAAGACTATGATGCACGGCTGCCAGAGATTTTTGCCAAAATGACTAATGATGACCTGCTGCTGATCACTGCTGACCATGGTAACGATCCAACATACCGCGGTACAGACCATACACGTGAATATGTACCACTTCTTGCCTACTCACCGCGCTTCAGCGAGGGCAAAAAGCTTGATTTGCGCAGCACATTTGCTGACCTTGGCGCAACCGTAGCTGAGAACTTTGGAGTGAAAATGCCGGAATATGGTACCAGCTTCCTGAAGGATTTGAAATAAGTTTTTCAAAAACTGGATAGGGGAGGTCGGAGTAGCTTAAGCTGCTCCGGTCCTGCCATCATAATAGACTAATTGTATAACTGGAGGAGATTCATTCATGAGTACACATATTGGAGCAAAACCCGGAGATATCGCAGAAACGATCCTTTTGCCAGGAGACCCTTTGCGCGCGAAATATATTGCAGATACGTACCTCGAAGATGTTGTATGTTACAACGAAGTTCGTGGAATGCTCGGTTACACAGGTACATATCAAGGACACCGGATTTCGGTGCAAGGTTCAGGGATGGGAATTCCGTCCTTTGCAATCTATGCTAACGAATTGATCAGCGAATATGGCGTGAAAAACCTGATTCGTGTGGGTACTTGTGGCGGTATGCAGGAGCATGTACGTGTACGTGACGTCATCCTTGCACAAGCAGCATGTACAGATTCCAGCATGAACAAACACGTATTCGGTGGATATGACTTCTCACCAATCGCTACCTTCTCCCTGCTGAAAGAAGCATATGACCGTGCAACAGCTAAAGGTATGAAGATCCACGTCGGTAACGTATTCAGCTCCGATTCTTTCTACCGCGATGACCGTTCCGTCACCGAGAAGTTGATGAAACACGGCGTACTCGGCGTAGAGATGGAAACAACAGCACTGTACACCATCGCTGCCAAGTTTGGTGTTAACGCACTGACCATCCTGACGGTAAGTGACCACTTGCTGACAGGCGAAGAAACATCTGCCGAAGAGCGTCAAAAAACGTTCAATGACATGATGGTAGTTGCCCTGGACACAGCAATCACACTGTAATTGTTATATTCATAATCAATTGATGTGGATCGAAACTTTTGTTTTAAGCATGGAGTGAAGGAACCGGAATCGATTCTGAAGAAGCGTTAGCGTTCGCCTTTGTCTCCGAGTTTTCCCATTGCAAAATGGATCAAAAAAAATTGGAGACAACAGCGATCGGAGGAACGATCCGGAGCCGTAACGGTTGCTGCACAAAGTGTTTTGTAGGATGACAACAAGATGTTGTTGCATATTATATTCATAATCATTTGATTTGGATCGAAACTTTTGTTTTAAGCACGGAGTGAAGGAACCGGAATCGATTCTGAAGAAGCGTTAGCGTTCGCCTTTGTCTCCGAGTTTTCTCCATTGCAAATGGAATAAAAAAAACTTGGAGACAACAGCGATCAAAAGAACGATCCGGAGCCGGAACGGACTCACAACAAAGTGTTCAATACAATCAATACACACACAAGGAGAGATCATCATGAGAATGGTAGACATTATTGCCAAGAAACGCGACGGAAAAGAACTGACAACAGCTGAGATTGATTTTGTTGTTCAAGGATACACACAAGGAGAGATCCCGGACTATCAAGTCAGCGCATGGGCGATGGCAGTATTCTTCAAAGATATGTCAGACAAGGAACGCGCTGATCTGACAATGTCGATGGTAAATTCCGGTGAAACAATCGACCTGTCCGCTATCGAAGGCATCAAAGTAGACAAGCACTCCACAGGAGGAGTGGGCGATACAACAACACTGGTACTGGCTCCGCTTGTTGCTGCGCTTGATGTTCCTGTTGCCAAAATGTCCGGACGTGGACTTGGTCACACGGGTGGTACAACAGACAAGTTGGAATCCGTTGCTGGTTTCCACGTAGAGCTTGAAAAAGAAGAGTTCATTCGTCTCGTAAACGAACATAAGGTTGCAGTTATTGGACAAAGTGGTAACCTTACGCCTGCAGACAAAAAGCTCTATGCACTGCGTGATGTAACAGCTACCGTTAACTCCATTCCACTGATCGCCAGCTCCATCATGAGTAAGAAAATTGCAGCAGGTGCAGATGCAATCGTATTGGATGTTAAAACGGGTGCTGGTGCATTCATGAAAACAACGGAAGATGCTAAAGAATTGGCACATGCCATGGTAAGCATCGGTAACAATGTTGGCCGTAAAACGATGGCTGTTATCTCCGATATGTCCCAACCACTGGGTCTGGCGATTGGTAACGCACTTGAAGTGAAAGAAGCCATCCTCACACTGCAAGGTAAAGGTCCAAAAGATCTGGAAGAACTGTGTCTGGCACTTGGACGTCAGATGGTATTCCTTGCTGGCAAGGCAGATTCCTTGGAGCACGCTGAGGAGAAATTGAAAGAAGTGATCCAGAACGGTAAAGCACTGGAGAAATTCAAAGATTTCTTGGCAAACCAAGGCGGAGACGCTTCGGTTGTGGATCATCCAGATCGTTTGCCACAAGCACAATATCTGGTTGAAGTCCCAGCAGACAAAGACGGCTATGTTGCCGGAATCGTCGCTGACGAAATCGGAACTGCAGCAATGCTGCTCGGCGCAGGCCGTGCAACAAAAGAGTCTGAGATCGATCTCGCGGTTGGTCTGATGCTGAACAAAAAAGTTGGTGACCCAGTCAAAGCTGGTGAGTCCCTTGTAACGATTCATGCCAATCGTGAAGACGTAGCAGATGTCATCGCGAAGATCAAAGAAAACATTACGATTGCGGATCATGCCGATGCTCCTGTATTGGTTCATGATATCGTAACGGAATAATACAATCAGAGAAGACGAGATGTAATCTCATGTCTGACTGAACATGAAAGCCCCAAAGCGATGTAATCCATCGCTTCGGGGCTTTTTGTCGTTGAGGTGCAAGTTGTTACTACTAGCAACTACGGGCTCTTTATTTTCTCATACGCCATCACCGAATCTGCATTGGTGTAAATATAAGGCGTGGATGGCTCGGCTACAGGTGTCACCTTTGTGGCCCGAATCTCAATCGTATCCTTACCGTTCACCTGTGCAGACCCGATGCTGCCATCGATTTGTACCCAACTGTCTGTAGGGAAGCTATCCGCTTCGGGGATGTGAATCATCACGCCAAAGGGAGCCGCATCAGCAGGGCAGCACATGACCAGAAATCGTCCCAGTGCAAAATGTGATTCATGATCCATGCTTTTGTCCCGATAAACGAACCCGGTTAAGGAGATATCTTTGCCTGCAAATTGTCGTTGGAACATATCGATCGTGCCGAGGGTTTCAGAGAAGATCTCGGGATAGACTCGGATGACCTGTTCTGCATACAACTTCTCCGCCAGTTCAGCGAATTCACGGCTATACTCGTCTGGGGGAATGAATTGTACTTTGGTAGCCGATGCAGGCTGAACGGTCGTTGGTTTTTGTGTGTGATCTTGTACATTCAATTGCGTTGCCGGATCAGGTAAAGGCTCTTTTCGACGAATCTCGGGAGGGGCATAGGTGAGAGACATGCCTTTCTGACTGGCCATGGAACTGCCGAGAGCCCGATCAGGTAACAGAAACCCCAGCAACAAGGGGATAGCAATCAGACCATATACCATTGAGCTACGAAGGAACCCCGAGGGTGGTGGATGTTCACAGTCGCAATGAACCTCGTTTCTGCCGAACAGTCCATGCCAAGCCATGATAATGGCAATAAACAATAAGGGAACAGGACAGCATAATAGCAGTTTTTGCATGGTAGGAGCCAAATAATAATGAAGCGAATCACTTGAATTCAACTGAATAATGTACACTGCCACCCCGCCGATCCAGCCTGCACGGATCAGGTTATGCCATTGGATGACGTGTGACCTTGGAACAGGAGGTTTGGTCATCGTATAGACAGTGTGGTTCATAACATCACCTCATTTCTATTCATAGTCAGGATGAAAGTTCATGGGATTAACCATTTAGGTCATGAAGTATGTTGCTCAACCGTTATACCAGTAGGTTAATCAACCACGAGCCGGCAAAAACGAGCGTAATAATCGCTAGACTTAGACCAATAACAAACCGCGTACGGAAGGTCGAGAGCAGCATCAGGGTGCTTTTGAAATCCAGCATTGGGCCAAGCACAAGGAAGGATACCAGCGGCCCCAGTGCAAACGTATGTGAGAACGCAGAAGCCACAAAAGCATCTGAAGTGGAGCAGAGAGACAATACATAAGCAAATCCCATCATAAACACATAGGAGGCGACAGGACCATTGCCAAGTGAGATCAGATCGCTGCGGCTAATGAATGTCTGGATGCAGGCTGTAATCAGGGCACCGATCACCAGATATTTGCTCATATCGACGAATTCGTCTCCGGCATGAATGAAGAAGCTACGCCAGTTTTTTACATGGTTATGATCATGTGCATTTGCGTGGGCGTGAGGTTGTGCCATTTTAAAACCAGGATGCGTCTTAACCTCTGTCACTGCGACTTTTGGCATCCGAAGGGGATTTCGACGAACGAACACATACACAAGCATGCCTATTGAAGCTGCTACAGCAAAGGCCAGTACCATTCGGGCAATGGTAATCTCAGGATGGGAGGGAAAGGCGAGCAAGGTTGCGGTAAATACGATGGGATTGACTACGGGACCACTCAAGATGAACGTCACTGCGATATAGGCAGGCATGCCTTTGTGCATTAACCGTCTTACTACCGGGATCATGCCACATTCACAGATGGGAAAAATAATACCGAGCAGCCCTGCGACAAGTACACCGCCGATCGGATTCTTGGGTGTAAGTCTGCGGACCATTTCTTCGGATACGAACCACTGCATGAGCGAGGACAATAACACACCCATGAGCAGAAAAGGTGCGGCTTCAAGGAAAATACCTATGAATACGGTTTTCATATTTTGCAAAGCTTCACTGTTCCATGCTTCCTTCAGGTCTGGAGCCATTGTGATCAACACGGGAACAAGAAATGCACAAGGGATCAGGAAGGACAGGAGCTTCAAATTGGCTGCCATTTTCATGAAACAGACCTCCACAACTAGGACTTTGCTAAAATATATGCTTGTACGTGCAGCAACATACATCATTCCTATGTTCTAATCAACATTTTTACGATTAATCAAGATTCTTCATCATATTAGAGTTGACAACCCAAAGAAAACTGCGGTATAGTTCGGATTGATTGTCCTTAATAGTAATTATTACGATTAAGGAAAGGGAGCCTCTTTTTTCTCTCTCATAGGCTCATAAAGAAGATTAGTCAATCCAACTTAAGCAGAGTGGAGGAAGCAGAAATGTCAGATCAACAGGTTCAACAACGGGTTCCAGTAACCGTACTGAGTGGATATTTGGGTGCAGGCAAAACGACACTGCTCAATCATGTGCTTCATAACCGCGAGGGGATGCGGGTTGCTGTCATCGTCAATGATCTCAGTGAGGTTAATATCGATGCAGGTTTAATACGAGATGGTGGAGGATTATCGCGCATTGATGAGAAGTTGGTAGAGATGTCTAATGGTTGCATCTGCTGCACATTGCGGGAGGATCTGCTGAAAGAAGTCGAGCGGCTGGCGCTGGATGGTTCTTTTGACTACATATTGATTGAATCCACGGGTATAGGTGAGCCGGTACCTGTTGCGCAGACGTTTACGTATATCGACGAGGAACTCGGCATTGATTTGACGAAATTCACCCGTCTCGACACGATGGTTACGGTTGTTGATGCTGCCCAGTTCTGGCGTGATTTTTATTCCAAAGAAACATTGAAGGATCGTGGACAGGAAGCCGGGGAGGATGATGTTCGCGGAATCGTTCATCTGTTGACGGATCAAGTGGAATTCTGTGATGTGCTGATTCTGAACAAATGTGATTTGGTGTCGGAGGAAGAACTTTCGAAGCTTGAGAAGGCACTACATGCCATGCAACCGGAAGCTAAGTTGATTCGCACGACACATGGGCAGATTGATCCGAGAGAGATATTGAATACGGGACGTTTTGATTTTGAAAAAGCAAGCCAGTCCGCGGGTTGGATCCGCGAATTAATGAAAGAGGAACATACCCCGGAGACTGAAGAATATGGAATTCATTCATTTGTCTATCATCGTAAACGTCCATTCCACCCAGAACGCTTACTGCGTTGGATTGCGAAATGGCCAGATAACATCGTGCGATCCAAAGGTCTGATGTGGCTGGCGACAAGAAACCATATGGCAATCTCTTTCAGTCATGCAGGCACATCGAAGCAGCTTGCGCCAGCAGGAATATGGGTAGGTGCGATGAGTGAGGAGGAAAGACAACTTCACTTTGGTGATACATTGCCAAGCATACCGGATTGGGATGATGAGTGGGGCGATCGGGTGACGAAATTGGTATTTATCGGCATTGACATGAACCGGGCAGAGATTGAACGTACATTGGATGAGACCCTTCTTACGGAGGAAGAGATGTTAATGAACTGGCGTGAACTGAAAGATCCTTTTCCGGCGTGGAGTTGACAAACGAAAAAGCATCAGCTAATATCATTAAATAGTAATTATTACGATTAAATAAGAGGAGGCAACAACCATGAGAGTCATTGTAACCTTAGCCTGCACCGAGTGCGGGGACCGCAACTATACAACAACCAAGAACAAACGTAACCATCCAGAGAGACTTGAGATGAAGAAGTACTCCCCACGTTTGAAGAAAATGACGATCCACCGGGAAACCAGATAAAATTTTTTGTTATTTTTAAATCGTAATATTTACGAAAAGAGGGAAAGGCATGATACTATCCTCCATGCGTGATGTTGTATTTGGATATGGCAAAGAGCCGGTCATTGATCAACTGTCGCTGGATATCCATGTGGGAGAGTTCATAGGCATTACTGGCCCCAATGGTTCTGCCAAAACGACCCTGTTAAAGCTGCTGCTAGGGCTATTGAAGCCCTGGAGCGGCACGATACATATGAGTCCGCAGTTGAAACGCGGGAACACATCCAATATTGGCTATGTACCCCAGCAGGTGGCATCGTTTAATAGTGGATTTCCCAGCACGGTGAACGAACTGGTCCGATCCGGATGTTATACCAGACTGGGACTATTCCGAAGCTTCACAGCAGAGCAGGATGCCATCGTTGAACGCAGTTTGCGTGAGGTCGGCATGTGGGAATATCGGAATACACGCGTCGGTGAGCTGTCTGGTGGACAGAAGCAGCGGATCTGTATTGCCAGAGCTATGGCTGGGCAACCGCAGGTTCTGGTACTGGATGAGCCAACAACGGGAATGGACCGCCACAGCCGTGAAGGATTTTACAATCTGATGCGCCACTATGCTGATGTTCATGGGTTAACCATTATTATGGTTACTCATGGGCTGGAAGAGATGGGGAATCGATTGGATCGAACGATTACTCTGGAGCGGCAAGAAAGTGAGGAATGGCAGTGTTTGAGTACGAATTCATGCAACGTGCCTTCTGGGCAGGTGGACTGATTGGGGTCATAGCTCCGATTCTGGGTGTCTATCTGATGCTCAGGCGGCAGGTCCTTATGGCAGACACGTTATCCCATGTCTCACTCGCAGGGGTGGCGCTCGGTTCGGTCATGAATCTTAACCCGGTAATCTGCGGATTCGCCATTGCCATTATCGGTGCATTACTGGTTGAACAACTCCGGCGAAGTTACCGAACCTACAGCGAGGTACCTGTGGCGATCATCATGACTTCGGGGCTGGCTCTTGCAGTGGTATTGATGAGTCTCAAAACCAATCTGTCCAAAACATTCAGCTCATACTTATTTGGATCTATTGTCGCGGTTAGCGATATGCAGTTGTGGATGATGGCAGGGGTATGTGTCACGGGATTGCTTTTTTTCATCATTCTCCGAAGACCGCTCTATAGCTTTACGTTTGATGAAGAGACAGCTTCCATTGGAGGCGTTCAGGTGAAAGGATTATCGTTTGCATTTGCCATTCTGACAGGAATGACTGTAGCATCAGCCATGCCGATCGTCGGTGTGCTGCTAGTGTCTGCTCTCATTGTATTGCCCGCTGCCCTGGCACTAAGAGTGTCTCGCAGTTTTACAGCAGCCATCATTGTCGCGGTAATTACAGGTTTAATCGGTATTTTTTGCGGACTCACAACATCTTATCATCTGAATACACCACCGGGAGGAACAATTGCACTCATCCTGTTGGTCTTCCTATTGACTGGAATATCAGCGCAAAAGCTGATTGCACGATATAACCGCAAGCGTCACCGCAAAGAAACGAAATCACAGCACGTCATTCTGGTCAACCATTCTAGGAGGAATACATCACATGAAATTCAGTAAAAAAGCAACGCTTGGATTGTTGTTCAGTCTCACACTTATCGTCGCAGGCTGCGGACAAAAATCCGCTTCTGATGCAAATACAAGTTCTACGGGTGCTGCTAATACAGTCTCCACAGAGAATGAAGCAGCAAAATTAAACGTGCAGGTTAGTTTCTATCCCATGTACGAATTCACTAAAAATGTAGCAGGTGACCTAGCGGATGTACATACCCTCGTTCCAGCAGGTATGGAGCCTCATGATTGGGAGCCCACACCGCAAGATATTGCCAGCATTGAAAAAGCGGATGTGCTTGTATACAACGGTGCGGGTATGGAATCATGGATAGATCAGGTCACCGGAAGTCTGAGCAACGCTTCGCTCATTCAGGTGGAAGCAAGCAAGGGCATCAACCTGCTTGAGGGTGGAGAGCATGATCACCATCATGAAGATTCAGAGGCAACAGAACATGAGCACGATCATGACCATGCGAATGAAGCGACTACAGAAGAGCATGATCACGACCACGATCATGATGCCGAGGCAGAAGAAGGACATGATCACGATCACGGTGGACTCGATCCCCACGTATGGCTGTCGCCTGCACTGGCTGTCAAAGAAGTACGCAATATTGAAACAGGATTAGCGCAGGCTGCTCCAGAACACGCTGAACAGTTCAAGCAGAATGCAGATGCTTACATTGCTCAACTGGAGTCACTGGATCAGGACTTCAAGACCGCTGTGACGGATAGCAAACGCAAGGATTTCATCACCCAACACGCTGCATTTGGTTATCTGGCTAAAGAATATGATCTGCAGCAGGTACCTATTGCCGGGCTATCCCCTGAGCAGGAACCTTCAGCAGCGCAGATGGCATCCGTTATTGATTTTGCGAAAGAGCATCAGGTGAAGACGATTTTCTTCGAAACATTGGTTTCATCCAAAGTGTCTGAGACGATTGCAAGTGAAGTGGGGGCCAAGACGGCTGTATTGAACCCGATTGAGGGACTCACCGAGGAAGAAATTGCGGCGGGAATGGACTACATTAGCGTGATGAAACAGAATCTGGAGGCACTGAAACTGGCGCTGAACGAATAATAAAAGATCAATTTGATGCCTGTCACCGAAAAGGGTACAATAATACAACATGCTGAGGAATGGAGTGCCATTCCTTTGCCTTTTTGCGAAGCAGAGAGCACAGTGATGTGCTCTCTGCTTCGTTTAAGGTGACCGGATTGAGAAGAAACAGGAGGAAGCAGTAGATGAATTCAAATGAGGAACATGAAGTGCTGTTAAGTGAACAGCCCGCCCATCTGTGGAGACGGCGTAAGCTGGAGCTGATGCACTGGACGGAACGTGATAAACATACGGTATCCGCGAAGAAAACGGAGATATGGAATGGCGTTGAAGTGGATGCCGAGCTTGTGAACGCATTGTCCATACTTCAGAATGCGGGCGTGAAGACTGAATTTTCATGTGCAGGGGTGAGTCCGCTTGATGAACCTGTCGATCATTCCCTTTATGCTTATGTTACCCTGATACAAAGTGAGGTTGCAGATCAATTCGTGCACTATGCTCTCCGTCAGATGCGGAATCGACTGCTTGTTACGCTAGAGACTGAAAAGGGCCGCTATGATCTATCTTCTTTTTTCATTGGACACAATCGGAGCTTCTGCTGGTGGATAGAGCACTGTGCCCTACAGTTCGGAAGCCGAAACGAATCGAGTGAAAAAAGCGTAGTATAAAGGATAGGCTTGTTTATTTGAAGGTAAAGGAGGTATGGCACGATTGAATAAGTGGGTCAAAACGATACTTTTTCTACTAGGCTCCGTCTTTCTTACACGATTCATCCCATTTTCGTCCTTGTTCCGTAACCTGGATACGATGATTCACGAATTCGGTCATGCACTAATGACACTGGTATTGTCCGGTAAAGTGCTGCGCATTGAATTGTACGCTGATCATAGTGGTGTAACTTACTCTTCCATGCTGACGCCAGGCAGATCGATCCTGGTTTCTCTTGCGGGATATATCAGTGCATCACTGTTCGCCTGGCTGTTGTTCTACTTATACCGCAAAGGCTTGCACATGTGGGGACTCGGTATTATGACGGCTGTCGCTCTGGTGTCACTCCTGTTATATGTAAGAGGGGAGTTTGGCATGTTATGGCTGACCGGGTTCATTGTACTGAACGTTGTCATTATGATTTTTGGTGCCAAGATCGTGAAGTTCTATTATCTGTTACTGGCGTTTCTTACGCTGGAAGAGTCGGTCGTTAGTGCCGTATACGTTGGATTAATGTCCTGGACTCAGCCTTCACGGGCAGGGGATGCAGCGAATCTCGCTCAGCAGACGTTCCTTCCCGCGCTGTTCTGGGGCACGTTGTTCGCTTTGTTTGCACTGTGGTGTGCGAACAGAGCACTCGGTCTCTTTTTCCGCAAAGAAAGCACTTCGCGATCGTCACGGTCTCGGGGATTACGAAGAGCTTAACGTTGTATAGTAACACCAGAAGGCACTTCCTTTTTCGACAAAGGAGGTGCTTTTTACTTTATTTCCCCAATTCGTCCCATAAGACGTAAAAGTAATAGATTTCTTCCATGATCGCCTGATCATCCTCTGCTGCAATGCCGCCTTTGATCCGTGCTAGGACACCGAGTATATCATAGATCATCTCACGTTCCACACTGTATTGAATTCGGTTGACGATTTGATCCCAGGCCTTCATTGCATACTCAACCTGGGACTTGGCTGCCGTCCACTGTTTGCTCTCAACGTGCTTTTCCAGCTTCTGCACTGATTCGAGCAATCGATCTTGGGTACCAAATGGTTTTTTGAGATATGTTCCGCCAGCCATGATCGCTACGAATAGCAAGATCAAAAAGATCGGAAGTACATATAGCAACCAGAAACGTGTTTTCATTCAACCACCTCCCGCAATGTGAACATTTAGAATGGTCCTTCATAGTCACCCATATCCACTTTCTCGTTAAAATGATCATCGAAGAGATCAATGTACAATTTGTCATTGGGTAAAATGGCAGCAAATGCAATATCCTGAATCGTTATTTTTTTCTTTTTTAACTGTTCGGTAAGCCACTGGATGTCCTTATGTCTCTCATACAGGTTCTGTTTGATCAGAACACCATCAATGATCAGTTCGGTCATCAGCTTGCTTTTCGGCGGATGCATATGCATATCTTTAGCTGTAAGAGGCTGATTCTCCGGTTTTAACACCACAGAGAGACTTCCATCGGGTTCCATGATTGCATAGTTGATTGTAGTGATATCAAATACATCCTTTTGGCGAAGCATGACGGTCAGTTCGTCGAATTTCACACGCATTTTATGCAGGTTTTGTTCCAGAATTTTGCCTTCCTGAATCACCAGGGTAGGATCGGAATCCATCAATTTGGAGAGAGTTCGATTTTTCATCGTTATGAACTGAAATATGATTGTAATGACTGTGAAAATGGTCAAGGCGACAAAATGAATCCATGCTTTAGAGGATAACTCCGTCGCAAATGTTCCTGCGATGGAACCGATGGTGATCCCGTTAATGTAATCAAAATACGTCAAGTTACCCATCTGTTGTTTGCCCAGTACCCTTGTATAGATGATCAAGGTTATAAAGGCGATAATCGACCGTACGGCAACAACCCATGTTTCTTCCATCATGTATGTATCACCTTCCTTTACTTCACTTCGCATAGTACTATAACAAGCTTTTCCTATGCTGGAGGATCTTATGCTTGAACGCAAAAAACCGAAACCTGGGTATGTATCCCAAGCTTCGGTCTCTAAAATTCTCTATATTAGTTGAACTGATTATTTACACGTAACGGAGAGGAAAGAAAAAACTTTCATCGGAGTGTCTGTGTAAGAAATCGTTAAACACCGGAATAGGCCATAAATCCGCCATCTACCGGAATGACTGTACCAGTGACAAAGCCGGACTGTCTTTCATCCGCAAGCCACATCAATGTACCAAGCAGGTCTTCCGGCTTGCCAAAGCGGCGCATGGGTGTATGAGCAATAATTTTACTGGAACGTTCCGTTGGTGAGCCGTCTGGTTGCAGTAATAAATTACGGTTTTGCTCGGTCAGGAAGAACCCGGGTGCAATAGCATTGACACGAATTCCGGATTCGGCCAGATGCACGGCGAGCCACTGCGTGAAGTTGTTAATGGCTGCCTTCGCAGCGCTGTACGCTGGAACTTTGGTCATGGGCGATGGGGCACTCATGGAAGAAATGTTTATGACAGTAGCGGGAACATCGCGCTCTATCATATGTTTTGCAAAGATCTGAGTGGGGATGAGAGAACCGACAAAATTCAGATCCATCACTTGACGAAATCCCTCTACACTTACATCGAAAAATGTAGTGACATCGCTCTTTTCCAGATCTTCCAATCTAAAAATTTCATTCGTGGTGTTGGCACTGGCATTATTGCCACCCGCGCCATTGATCAGAATATCACATGGTCCAAGCTGTTCCAGCACCGCATCTGCCGCAGCTTGCACACTATCGGCCTGGGTTACGTCACAGGCAATAGCAATCGCTCTGCCACCCGCAGCTTCAATCGCAGCTACAACTTCCTGTCCCTTGGACACCGTGCGGTTCAGGATGGCTACACTTGCACCGTGCCGAGCGAGTTCTTCCGCCATGGAGCGGCATAATACTCCAGCACCTCCGGTGATTACAGCCGTTCTGCCTTCGAGACGAGATGAGCGTTCATATTGGTGTTCACTCATGCTTTTGCCCTCCTTTGCAGGGAATCCCAGACGCCCCAGAGATACATGATCCCCAAAGCCCGGTCATAGAGTCCATAACCAGGTCGGCACTGTTCTCCCCAGAGATGACGACCGTGGTCGGGTCTTGCATAACCTTCATAACCGATATCGTGATAAGCCTCAACAACCCCTGCAATATCAACACTGCCATCCTGACTGCGATGTGAGGTTTCAATAAAGTCGCCATTATCGTAGATTTTTACATTACGAATGTGGGCAAATGGAATCCGATCCTTGAACTCGTGTATCATCCCGATGATGTCATTATCGGCATTCGCTCCCAAAGAGCCGCTGCATAACGTCACGCTATGGTAAGGGCTATCATAAAGATTCAAATATTTCCGAACATTCTCCTGACTTGTAATAATCTTTGGTAATCCAAAGATTGGCCATGGCGGGTCATCCGGATGGATGGCCATTCGAATCCCCAGCCGTTCGGCTGTAGGCATAATCTCTTGCAAGAAATAACGTGCGTGCTCCCACATATGATCCTCGGTTACATCCTTGTAGGCTTCGAACAGACCTGTTAAATACTGCAATCGTTCTGGTTCCCAACCTGGCATGGTGAGTGCGGAGTTTTCCGTAATGCGTCGAACGAGTTCTAGAGGTTCTATATCTGCGAGTTTACTGTGCTCATAGAAGAGGGCCGTTGAGCCATCCTCCATTTCCTTGTGCATATCCGTGCGAAGCCAGTCGAAGATCGGCATAAAGTTGTAACAGATGACCTTCACACCAACTTGAGCCAGTTTCTCCATTGTTTTAATATAGTTCGCAATGTATTTATCCCTTGATGGCAGGCCTAACTTGATATCCTCATGGATGTTCACACTCTCAACGACATCCAGATGTAACCCGGCCTTGTCCGCTGCTGTTTTGACAGCGAGTATTTTGTCCATCGGCCATTCCTCACCAGCTGGAACATCGTGCAGTGCCCACACAATACCTTCAACACCCGGAATCTGCCGGATATGATCCAGCGTTACCGTATCATTACCTTCGCCGAACCAGCGAAAAACCATTCTCATCACGTTCACCTCATCATGAATAGTAGGAAGAAAAATTCAGTCATTGAAAATAGGACGGATATGTATCCTGCAGGACAGCCAAATCGGTGACAGTTAAATGCAAATGTTCCTGCATCAGTCGCTCTGCTGTGTCGGCATCATGCTGCTGAATGGCCTTGACCATAGACCGGTGCTGTTCAATCAGGTGATCCCACTGGTGGTCCGAGGACAGGCGTAACATGCGACTTCGATTCAAATGTACATTCATCTGCTGGATAACAGTCCAGGTGTTGCTTTTGTTGCAGCCTGCAAAAAGAGTGCTATGGAATTCCTCATCCAATTGGAACATTCGTTCATCATCCGGTTTGACCCTGCATTCCTGTTGCCACGCAAGGTTCTGTTCAAGAGCTACCATCTGTTCGTTCGGAAAGTTCTCGCAGGCGAGCCTGATTACGGCTCGTTCGAGCTGTTCACGCATGAACCGTGCTTCCTCAACGAGATCGACCTGAATCAGAGAGACGTATGTGCCACGCTGTGGATACACTTCCAGCAGACCTTCCTGTGCAAGCCTTACAAAACTTTCTCGAACAGGTGTCCGGCTGACCTGGAACTCCAGCGAAATTTCCTTCTCAGAAATAGCTGTTCCCGGAGGCATTTTCAAACTCAAAATGAGTTGTTTCAGCGTGAAGTAAACGACATCTCGCGTTGAGTAAGACTGCTTATTATTCATGGAAGACATATTGCTCGCAACAGGCAACAAACCGGTTTTGGATGATAACTTTGGGGTATATTCCACAACTTCAACTCCTTCAATGACATACTACCATACTTGTATGGTAGTATGGAAGCGCTTTATAAGTATTATATTAAATTTAGTTGATGGTTCACTTGCAGTTCAAGTAATTAAAGAGTACAATTCAGTCATTAGGTTCGAATGTTTAAACCAACAGACACCAAACGGAGAAAATAGACGTAGAAATAATGAAGAAGAAATAGTATAGAGGTGAAACCGTGGGACAAAAAGCAATTAGCGTTTTTCAAACCTGTATTCCGTTATTTCAGGTGTTAAGTGACAACCATCGTCAATCCATTTTGCTGACACTTACCGAGAAGGGCAGAATGACGGTAAATGAAATTACCGAACAATCCAGCCTATCCCGCCCAGCCATATCTCATCATCTCAAGCTGTTGTTAGAGAAGGGACTTATATCTGTGGAACAGAAGGGGACACAGCGCTATTATTCGGCTTCATTGAATGCATCGGTGGAACTGCTGAAGGAACTGGTAGCTGCTTTGGAAGAAGAGTGTCTGTAGAGTAATAGTGATCAAACATGCTTTTGCATGTGTCTTATAGGTTCGTAAGTTTAAACGCTTGATCAATAATGAATAGAGGAGTATGTATATATGACAACGACGATACAGGAAGTAACCAGTCAGGAAGTTGAACAGATCTTGGAGCAGCAACGACAGTTCTTTCGTTCCGGGGCAACACGATCGGCAGAAGCTCGAATTGCCCGTCTGACCCAACTGAAGCAGGCCATTCAAAAGTACGAATCCAGACTGACAGAAGCTCTCTATCAGGATTTGGGCAAAAGTGAGTTCGAATCCTACACAACCGAGATCGGATTTATGATGGATAGCATCACACACACCATTCGTAAAGTGAATAAATGGGTGAAACCCGTTAAAGTGAAAACGCAAATGGCACTCCTTGGTTCGAAAAGTTATATCATACCCGAACCCTACGGGGCGGTTCTAATTATCGGACCGTTTAATTATCCTTTTCAACTCTTAATCGAACCATTGGTTGGTGCGATTGCAGCAGGTAACACAGCCGTGCTCAAAGCGTCAGAGAATACACCTGCGGTGTCCGCTGTTGTACGTGAAATGATTGCGAGCGTGTTCGAACCGGCATACGTACAAGTGCTTGATGGTGCAAAAGATACAACGACAGCGCTGATTAACGCGCCATTCGACTATATCTTTTTTACAGGCAGTGTACCGGTAGGCAAGATTGTGATGGAGGCAGCTGCCAAAAATCTCGTTCCCGTTACGTTAGAACTTGGAGGCAAGAGCCCTGTCATCGTGGATGAACAGGCGGATATCAAAGTAGCAGCTGAGCGCATTATATGGGGCAAACTGCTCAATACAGGACAGACCTGTATCGCACCCGATTATTTACTTGTGCATGAGCGCGTGAAGGAAGCGTTAATTACAGAGATGAAGGCAGCAATCGTGTCTTTCTTTGGTTCGGATATCCAGCACAACAAGGACTATGGGCGAATCGTGAACAAGGGACATTTTAAACGTCTGACAACTCTGATTGAACGGGATCACGCCAAAGTGATCTATGGGGGAGCTTCGGATGAGGAAGATCGCTTCATTGAACCTACGCTGATTGATGCGGAGTCCTGGGAAGCAGCAACGATGGAAGATGAGATTTTTGGACCGATTCTGCCGATCATTAGCTACCGTAATCTCGATGAAGCCATTGTAGAAATCGTCAAGCGGCCGAAACCACTCGCCTTGTATCTGTTTACTTCCGACACCCAGATTCAGGACAAAGTGCTGCGTGAAGTTTCTTTTGGAGGCGGCTGCATTAACGACACCATCACGCATGTTGCTAATCCGCGTCTGCCGTTTGGTGGTGTTGGTCATTCGGGTGTTGGTTCGTATCATGGGCAGTACAGCTTCGAAACCTTCTCTCATCTCAAAAGTGTACTGAAAAAAAGCACCAAATTGAATCTGCCGATTCTGTATCCACCGTATGATAACAAGCTGAAGTTGATTAAGCGTTTGTTGAAATAAAAAATAAGAAAGACAAACAGCCTGCTACTGGACTTCATTCCAGAGCAGGCTGTTCCTGTCGGTAACGGGATGGTGACATGCCGGACCAGCGCTTGAACTGACGACTGAAATGGGCGATATCCTTATAACCAAGCATGACGGCAATATTTTGAACGGACAGCTTCGGATTGCCCAGAAGAAGCTTCGCTTCATGCAAAACCAACTGGGACAATACAGCACGTGGAGACTGACCGAACACCTCCTTAAACACTCGATTACAGTGAGAAGAACTGATGCCCAGCTCTGCTGCTATATCATCAATGCCATAGTGACCGTTGGACTTGTGTCCCTGTTTGAATTGCTGACTCATCAGGCCTTGCAATCGATTACGAATCTGGTGGGCGAGTTCGATCTTCTCGTGTCCGTCGGTAAACCATTGCGCTGCCTCTTGCGAGACCGCCTCCCACAGATGGCCAAATAGTTCAAATACCGCAGATTGCAACTGCATGCGCTGCACCATTGTACTTGCTACTTCATCATCCGCAGATGACATCAATTTGCGCAAAACAGGCTCGATCTGCTGCGTAACCGGACTATCTGCACTGAATCGTACTTGTTTGATGCGCGCAAGCAACGATAGGAACAACTGATCATCAATGTCAAAATGCATGCAAAAATACGTGAATCCCTTGCCGTTATGGCTCTGGCTGGAATGAATACTTCCCGGAGGAATCAGGAGTAGTTCGCCAGCCTTTTGAATATATAGGGTGCCGTTCACCATCATGCGTTGCTCGCCTTCCGTGACATAATTCAATTCATATTGAGGGTGCTCATGCGCCGGATAATCCCAGTCCGTACCGACACTTCGTAAATGAATGGCGAACAGATTAACCGTTGTTTGCACATCTGGATAAAAAACTTCATGGACACTTTCTCCCAAAGTAGGAGGCAAATACGTTGAAGACATGGAAGATCCTCCTTTATTTAGAGGTTGTTCAAAAAGTGCGATTTTGAACATGCACTTATATCAAATGGAATGTTTTTGTGTAACCGCTTTAATTCATTATAGTCTATCAGCTTGATTTGGGTAAATATCCGATTGATTTGATCATGGTCGGAGGTGGAACCACGTGTTAGGATGGGGCTAATGAAAACGTATGCATACCATTCTGAGAGGGGTTATGATTCATGAGCACATTCAAATCCATCTTTTATAATGCACATCACGCACCGATTGGTGCTTTTGCGAGTTTTACACTGGGTTACAAAGGAGCCAAAGGCGGGCTGGGTCTTGAACTCGGCAAGCCGGCTGACCAGAATGTATATATTGGATTACAATCTCGCGATGGCGACAATTATCAGGCGCTTCCTTTTTATGAAGCTTCCGAGGATGAGAGCAGCCGCTATGATGTAGAGAAGTTGGAAAATGGGGACCCGGCGTCGACAACAGCGACCAAAGTTCCACAACCTCTTATTACGGCTTTTCGCGATGAAGATATTACGCGTGAATTTACCTCAGGTACGGATACGTGGACTGCTGGAGATCTGACGTTCCGTATCTACTCGCCTGTACGTCCAGTACCTGATCCAACGAATGGGGATCGTGAAGAATTAATGGATGCACTCGTACCTGCCGTATTGGTTGAGATGACAATTGATAATACGGAAGGTCAACAATCCCGCAAAGCCTACTTTGGTTATCAGGGCAATGATCCGTACTCTGCGATGCGTCTGATTGGGGGACCGGAAGGTGGCTCCATCACAGGTGTGGGACAAGGTCGACTTACAGCGATTATGTCAGCAGATGACGGACTGTGGCCCGCACGCGGATTTACGCTGGAGAAACTGTTGCAGGAGAAACATCAGGAGAATCTGGCATTTGGACTTGGTTCAACAGCTGCACTACTGATGGAGGTTCCGGCTGGAGAGAAACGTACGTATCAATTCGCAGTATGTTTCTATCGCGGGGGCATTGTGACGACAGGAATGGACACAACGTATTGGTATACGCGGTACTTCTCCGATATTCAGGCTGCAGGAGAGTATGCACTTCAACGCTTCAGTGAGTTGACTGCATCCTGTGGAGAGGTTGAACAACGCCTTGGATCGGCTGCTTTGACCGAAGATCAATCATTCATGCTTGCTCATTCCATTCACAGCTATTATGCCAGTACTCAACTGCTGGATGCCGATGGTGAGCCACTCTGGGTGGTGAACGAAGGGGAGTATCGGATGATGAACACACTTGATCTGACGGCTGATCAGTTGTACTTCGAGCTTGCCTTGAATCCATGGACGGTGCGTAATGAGCTGGAGTGGTTTGTGAAACGATACAGTTATACGGATCAGGTTCGTTTCCCGGGGGAAGAGAAGTTATATCCGGGCGGAATTACCTTTACCCATGATATTGGTGTTGCCAATGTGTTCTCACGCCCTGGACACTCGGCATATGAGCTGGTTGGCATTGACGACTGTTTCTCACAGATGAGCCACGAGGAACTGGTGAACTGGCTCTGCTGCGCGACAGTATACATTGAACAGACACAGGATCAAGCTTTTGTGAAAAACATGTTGCCTGTTATCCAGGATTGCTTCGAAAGCATGCTTAATCGTGACCATCCCGACGCAGAGCAGCGTAACGGTCTGATGGGTCTGGATAGCAGCCGCACCCAAGGTGGAGCGGAGATTACAACTTACGATAGCCTGGATGTGTCACTTGGTCAGTCTCGCAATAATATCTATCTGGCGGGTAAATGTTGGGCGGTCTATGTTGCATTGGAGAAGCTGTTCGCAACTGAGAAGTTGGCCGATCTGTCCCATCAAGCAGGGCTTCAAGCGGATCGCTGCGCTGCCAGTATTGCTGCACAGTTGACTGATGGCGGCTACATTCCAGCTGTTATTGCAGAAAATAATGATTCTCGAATCATTCCGGCGATTGAAGGTTTGGTGTTCCCGTACTTTACAGGCTGTGAAGCAGCACTGGATGTCAATGGTCGTTTTGGACCTTATCTGAAAGCACTCCAAACTCATCTGAACACGGTTCTTGTACCGGCAACATGTCTGTTCGAAGATGGGGGCTGGAAACTGTCCTCAACAAGCAATAACTCGTGGCTGAGCAAAATCTATTTGTCCCAGTTTATCGCTAGAGAGCTGCTGGGTGTGGAATGGAATGAGACAGGCAAGGCAGCAGACGCGGCTCATGTCAACTGGCTTCTGCATCCGGAGGAATCCTACTGGTGCTGGAGTGACCAGATCCTGTCTGGTGTGGCGGTTGGCAGCAAGTACTATCCGCGTGGTGTAACGTCGATTCTATGGCTACTCGAAGGAAAAGGGAATCGCCTTGCGCAGATCTATGCGAGCAAGGAGGCGGTACAATGAGCCAATCCGTCGTTCAATCTGTCTTGTCGGGTCCACAGTACGATGCGTGGCTGGGGTATCACTCTGAATTGCCAGAAGCGAATGGACTTGCTCAAAAGACGGCTCCTGCGTGGAGCAAGCTGATATTGGTGGGAGAGAACCATGGAGTGATCACAACAGCTCTGACCGAACTTTCACGGGGACTGGAAAGGTTATATGGCGTGAAACCGTCGGTCAGTCATCTGTCTGATACTCAGGAAAGTGAACGGGACAATCATGCTTCCGCTCCCGCAATACAAATCGGCACTTGGACAGGGAGCGATACCGTGGCCGGGTTGTTCAGCGAGACAGAGCGTTCAACTGTTCAAGGAGAAGGGTACATCATTCGTGAGAACGAGACCGAGGGTGTGCTGGTCATTGGATCAGAGACCCCCCAAGGTGTGCTCTATGGTGCATTCCATCTGCTTCGAGAGTTGACAATGGATCAAGGAAGTGCACATGAGGCGGATAGCGCTGTGAAGAAGTGGAGCTTCATTACAGAGCAGCCAACGAATGCGCTACGGATGATTAATCAGTGGGATAACGTGGACGGCAGCATTGAGCGTGGTTACGCAGGAGAATCCATTTTCTATGATAACGGGGAATTCACGCTGGACTTGGGACGCATCCGGGATTACGCACGTTTGCTCGCTTCCACGGGAATCAATGCCATATCGATCAACAACGTCAATGTTCACCGCCGTGAGAGTCTGTTTCTGACAGAACGTTATCTTAGTGATGTGGCGAAGGTTGCCGCTGAATTCAGAGCGTATGGTATTCGATTGTTCCTGAGCGCCAACTACGCAAGTCCAATTGAGATTGGTGGTTTACGTACGGCTGATCCGCTGGATGCGCAGGTACGGGAATGGTGGAACATTCAAACGGCCAAGGTGTACGCAGCGATTCCGGATTTTGGCGGTTACCTGATCAAGGCAGACTCCGAGAATCGTCCGGGACCGTTCACGTATAACCGTGATCATGCCGATGGTGCGAACATGCTGGCTGAAGCCCTTCGGCCATTCGGTGGATTGGTCATCTGGCGTTGCTTTGTCTATAACTGCAAGCAGGACTGGCGGGATCGTTCCACTGACCGTGCACGTGCAGCTTATGACCACTTTACGCCGCTGGACGGGCGTTTTGCCGAAAATGTCATTTTGCAGATCAAAAACGGGCCGATGGACTTTCAGGTGAGAGAGGCGGTATCCCCGCTGTTTGGTGCCATGGAAAATACAAATCAGGTGATTGAATTTCAGATTACACAGGAGTATACCGGGCAACAACGTCATCTCTGTTATCTGGTTCCTCAGTGGAAAGAAGTATTGGACTTTGACACATATGCCAAAGGAGAAGGTTCAGAGATCAAGCGAATCGCGGACGGTTCTCTGTATAAACGACCATACAGTGGCTTCGCCGCAGTATCCAATATTGGTGCAGATGCCTGTTGGACAGGACATCCACTCGCGCAGGCGAATCTATATGGATATGGAAGACTTGCGTGGAACCCGGAGCTGTCCGCGGAAGAGATTGCTGATGAGTGGGTGAGACTCACATTTGGACATGAAGACGAAGTTGTGCGGCAGGTTACGGGCATGCTTTTGACTTCACTAGATATCTATGAGAATTATACGGCGCCTCTCGGTGTAGGCTGGATGGTTAACCCGGAACATCATTACGGGCCGAATGTAGATGGATACGAGTATTCCAAATGGGGAACGTATCACTTTGCCGATTGTCATGGCATTGGTGTAGATCGCACCGTGAACAGCGGCACAGGATACACTTCACAGTATCACCCTGAGAATGCTGATCGTTATGAGTCCGTAGACACCTGTCCGGATGAGCTGATCTTATTTTTCCATCACGTGCCGTACACCCATGTTCTGCATTCTGGTAAAACGGTCATTCAGCATATTTATGATACACACTTTGAAGGTGTTGTGCAGGCAGAGGCGTTAGCCGAGATATGGAGACAGCTGGAGGGCAAAATCGACCCGGTTATTTTCAGCAAAGTTGCTTCATTACAGGACAACCAGGCCGAACATGCCAAGGAATGGCGGGACATGATCAATACGTACTTCTATCGCAAGAGCGGCATTGCGGATGAACAAGGTCGAACAATCTATTGAGTGGAATTGGGAATGCGGATGAACTTGGTGTTATGAAGAAAAAAGATACCTTGTTTTCTTTGATGTACAATAGACAGCATGGACATACATGAGGAGGAGAACCGTATGGGACAACATCAACTACCCGAGACCATGAAGGCCGCTGTCATGACAGAGCCAGGACACATTATTATTGAGGAACAACCCGTCCCGCAACCGGCAGCGGATGAGGTGTTAATCCAGGTAATGGCTGTCGGGGTGTGTGGCTCGGATGTGCATTATTTTGAACATGGACGCATTGGCAGATTTGTGGTGGAGAAACCGATCATTCTGGGTCATGAGTGTGCTGGGATCATTGCTGCTGTTGGCTCGAACGTATCACGTCTGAAAACAGGGGATCGGGTTGCTATTGAGCCTGGGGTGACTTGCGGACGCTGCACGGCATGTAAGGAAGGTCGTTATAACCTGTGTCCGGATGTACAATTTCTGGCGACCCCTCCGGTGGATGGGGCATTTGTACAATACATGGTGGTACGTGAAGATATGGTATTCCCGATCCCGGATCACCTGTCTTATGAGGAAGCAGCTATGAACGAGCCATTCTCTGTTGGTATTCACGCTGCACGCCGCAGTAAACTGGCTCCGGGTACAACCCTGGCGATTATGGGCATGGGTCCCGTTGGACTCATGGCCGTAGCTGCTGCCAAATCTTTCGGTGTAGAGAAGATCATTGTAACGGATCTGGAGGAAGTTAGGCTGGAAGCAGCTCGCCGCATGGGGGCCACTCATACCATTAATGTGCGGAATGAAGATGCGCTGGCTGTGATTCGCGAGTTAACAGGTGGTGTGGGTGTTGATACTGCATGGGAAACAGCTGGGAATCCAAAGGCGCTACAATCTGCTCTGTATTCACTTCGACGTGGAGGAAAACTTGCGATTGTGGGCCTGCCTGCACAGGATGAGATCGCACTCAATGTTCCATTTATTGCGGACAATGAAGTTGATATCTATGGCATATTCCGTTATGCCAATACGTATCCGGCAGGAATTGAGTTCCTGAGTTCCGGTCAGCATGACGTGATGTCCCTGATTACAGATCGTTATTCACTCGAAGAGACACAGCAAGCGATGGAGCGCGCATTACACAATAAAAGCGGCAGTCTGAAGGTCATGGTATATCCGAACGGTATGTAAGAACAACCTGGAAGAGTCCTGCGGTATAGGACTCTTTTTTTGTTTTTTTTGCAAAAAAGTATGGGTCAAGCTCCCATAACATGGTATAATTCATGAAGATTTTAATATATAAATGGATACACACCATATTGGTGAATAAGTACTTAGCGAAAGGAACTGAAGGTTGTGAGAGTACATGAATTTATGATACACGCTGATTTTCATCGGGATGATCTGATGTCGGTATCTTCTCAAGCGTCGCGTTTTTCCTCGGATATTATTTTGTCGTATATGGAGTCTGAGCATGAGCATCGTGTAGATGTCAAAAGCCTGCTTGGAATGGCGTTACTACCCATTCGATATGGTAGTGTTGTCAGATTACAGACAAGAGGCAGGGATGAACTGGAGGCTTTGGAGTACATGTTGAATGTACTGGAGAAAGGGACGGCGTGACACCTGATTAGGTGCAAAATCACAGATATCATAATTTTTTTAGCTATTCCTCAAATCCTGCTGGTACTTTGTCCAAAAAAAGAGTATAATAAAATGTAGTTTGATTCTAAAGAAGTACCCATATTAAAGGAGTGTAAATAGATTATGCCAAAAGTTGACATCCATCCAAAGACACAACTCGTAATTTTTTACGATGCAAGTGCTGATTTCAAATTCCTGAGTTCTTCCACGAAGTTCTCTAACGAAACTATGGAATGGGAAGACGGTAACTCTTACCCAGTAATCCGTGTGGACACTAGTTCCGCATCCCACCCGTTCTTCACTGGTAAACAAAGAAACGTGGATATCGGTGGCCGTGTTGATAAATTTAACCGTAAATACAACATCACCAAATAATTTTGTCCATACATTACAAGAAAACCTCGGGATTTGTCCTGAGGTTTTTTTTTGTACATATTCAGGGTAAAGGCTAGTGAATTTTACTTGAAATTAATATTTGTAACTATATAAATTGAGATAAACATTTACACAAAACGGAGAGGACAGAAAGAACCTGAAGAAGCGGAGCGTTCGCCTTTATCCCCGGATTTTCCCCTTTAGAAAAAGGAATCGAAAAATCTGGGGATAACAGCGATCGGAAGGTTGTTCTGTCATCGAAGTGACCAGTGTAAATATTCCTTAGTTCAATTTATATAGAAATATCAATTCATAATAATTAATTCAACCAATTATTGCGCTTACAACACATTCGGATGTACACTAGGAAACAGAGTACGAACATATTGGAGGAGGAAATAGAGATGAGCAGCATCACACATATGGTAACGTTTACACTTTACGCGGGTAAAGATACACCGGAGGCCGAAGCCTTTTTGAAGGAAAGTTCGGATGCACTGGCTGTCATTCCTGGGGTAGAGCAATTTCAGGTTTTGAGACAGGTAAGTGAGAAGAATGAGTTTGACTACAGCTTCTCGATGGTCTTTGCAGATCAGGCTGCGTATGATGCATACAATAATCACCCGGTTCACCGTCAGTATGTAGAAGAGCGTTGGGAAAAGGAAGTCAGTCGCTTCCAGGAAATTGATCTTATTCAACATCATAATTAAATAGTCTCCACATATAGGAAAAAAGTTGAACTACCATATACAGCATTGAACAATGCTGTATATATCTCTGAATAACGCGTAATTAATGAACAAAAATAACATATTTTCGAAATCGTTTTCGACTATTTCGAATAAATAATTTCAAGGAGGTTTTCGCTGTTATGCAATTGGATCTCTCAGGAAAAACGGCTCTGGTTACAGGCGCAACCGGACAACTGGGGAGAGTCATCGCCCGCACGTTGGCAGCCTGTGGCGCCAATCTGGCTCTACATTACATAAATAATGATACCAAGGCTCGGGAGCTTCAAGGTGAGATTGAAGCACTCGGTCGTCAGGCTGTAATTGTACAGGGAGATATTACAAAGCAGGATACGGCATTTCGGATGCGTGATGAAATTCAGCCTGTCCTCGGCGGAGTGGATATTGTTGTTGCCAATGCAGTCATTCAATATGAATGGACAACAGTATTGGAACAGTCTCCTGAAGATTACTTGAGCCAGTTTGAATCCTGTGTCATGCAGAGTGTGTATCTTGCCAAAGCTTTCATTCCACATATGCAAGATATCAGAGCCGGTCGGTTCATTGGTATCAATACGGAATGTGCGATGCAAAATTTCGCTCACCAATCGGCCTACACCGCTGGTAAGCGTGGAATGGACGGTGTATATCGCGTACTTGCCAAGGAGGTTGGCGAGTATCAGATTACCGTAAACCAAGTTGCACCTGGATGGACGATAAGTGAGCGTGATCGGTCCAGTGAGCCTGGACATGATGAGGCATATACGCGTACCGTGCCGCTGAAGCGCAGGGGTGAGGATCAGGAGATCGCCAATGCGGTAGCTTTTCTCGCTTCGGACCTGTCCTCCTTTATCACAGGTGCCTATATCCCGGTAAGTGGTGGCAATGTGATGCCTGCTATCTAGTATCTGATTTGGATTCGGGAATTCACATGAAAATGAATAATCTGAGTGTAACCGTAATCCGTTTGTCATTCGACAAGCGGATTTTTTGGCATTTGCTATGGCTGGAATAACGGTATAAGGGGCCGGTTTTGTTTCATATATCCAGACATACATATGAGTTGGTTCGGTTTTCGGAAGATTGGGGTATAAGAATAGGTATATTAACAGAGTGGAAACATAACCAAAATGAGCAATTAAAGGAGACCCATCACTTATGAAAAAAACAGTCGCGGACGTTCTGGTTGAATCCTTATTGAACGCTGGCATCAAACGCATATATGGCATTGTTGGAGACTCCTTGAATGCGGTACTCGACTCCATCCGTCGATCGGGCAAGATCGAATGGATTCATGTACGTCATGAAGAAGTAGCTGCATTTGCTGCTGGGGCGGACGCTCAGGTCAGTGGAAGTATCGCTGTCTGCGCAGGTAGTAGTGGTCCTGGTAATATGCATCTGATTAATGGTCTGTACGACTGTCACCGCAATCGTGTTCCTGTACTCGCCATCGCTGCACATATCCCAAGTGACGAGATTGGCAGTGAATATTTTCAGGCGACTCATCCGGAGTATCTGTTCCAGGAATGTAGCGATTATTGTGAAGTCATTACAACAGCCAAACAGATGCCGCGTTCTCTGACGATGGCCATTCAGACAGCAGTTGCACGTTCAGGTGTGTCTGTGGTTGTATTGCCGGGGGATGTAGCAGGACTTGAAGCAGCGGATCTTCCTGTGCCTGAGCATGTGTATCACGCAACCAACCCCGTGGTACATCCTTCTGAGCCTGAACTCGTGAAACTGGCGGAGTATCTGAATCAAGGCAAAAAAATTACGTTATTGTGCGGTGCAGGCTGCGCAGGCGCTCGGGAACCCCTTATGCAGCTCTGTGATCGTTTGAAATCCCCGATGGTTATTGCGCTACGAGGCAAGGAATATTTGGAGTATGACAACCCCTATTCCGTGGGTCTTACGGGTCTAATTGGGTATTCATCCGGTTATCATGCCATGATGGACTGTGATGTATTATTAATGCTGGGAACGGATTTCCCATATCGTCAATTCTATCCCGAAGATGCGAAAGTCCTTCAGGTCGACATTCAATCTTCCCATCTGGGTCGGCGCACGAAGCTGGATTACGGCGTATGTGGGGATGTGAAAGCGACCCTTGAAACTTTGCTTCCTTATCTGACAGAAGAACACAGTGACAAACATCTGCGTAAAAGTGTGGATCGTTATGTGAAAGTACGCAAAGATCTGGACGAGCTGGCCGTTGGAAAACCGGGTAAAAAGCCCATTCATCCGCAGTACCTGACCAAGGTCATTAGTGATGCCGCAGCTGAAAATGCCATCTTCACCTGTGATGTCGGTACTCCGACAGTATGGGCGGCCCGTTATATCGAGATGTCTCGCAATCGCAGGCTGCTCGGTTCATTCAGCCATGGTACGATGGCAAACGCTTTGCCTCAGGCAATTGGCGCTCAGGTCGCTGATCCGGGCAGACAAGTCATCTCTTTGTCGGGTGATGGTGGTATTACGATGCTGATGGGTGATCTATTGACATTGAAACAGCATAATCTGCCGATTAAAGTCGTGGTGTTTAATAATGGAGCACTCGGTTTTGTTGAGCTGGAGATGAAAGCTGCCGGATTCCTGGAATCGGGAACAGAGCTTGTCAATCCCAACTTTGCGATGGTTGCTCAAGCCATGGGCATGGAAGGCATTCGGGTAGAGGATCCGGATGAACTCGAAGGAGCTGTACAGCGTGCGCTTCAGCATGATGGTCCTGTGCTGATTGACGTGGTGGTGAATCGTCAGGAATTGTCCTTACCTCCGAAGATTGATATCAAACAGGCGGAAGGATTCACCTTATGGATGATGAAAGCCGTGCTCAACGGACGCGGTGACGAGATTATTGAATTGGCAAAAACGAATTTGCTGCGTTAATGTGTTTCGATAAGCGGATGTGCACCGTTTGAAGTTATAGAGATACCGACTTGAAAAGTATTGTATATGTAAAAGAGGAGCATGCAACTAGGCGTAATAGTTGTATGCTCCTTCAATATAAATGCTGAAAATGTGACAGGGAATATAGTATGAATACATATTATATGATTTGTTTTTATGTCGAAAGTCTATTAGAATAGGTAAAGTCAAGAAGGTTTTATGCCATTTTTGACCTACATATTGCATCATTACATGTAAGTACGTTTCATATCGTATTCATCGATCCAATCACAAGATGACACACACACATGGAGGAGATCAACATGAGTCACGCAGGAAAAGTAGCCATTATTACTGGAGCAGGAAGTGGATTGGGCCAAGCAGCAGCACTGAAGCTAGCTGAGAAGGGTGCATCCATTGTCGTTGTGGATCTTGTCGAAGAGACAGGTCTTGAAACGGTTAAGCAGATTGAGAAGCTGGGAAGTAAAGCTATTTTTGTACAAGCAGACGTGAGTAAAGCACCTGAAGTGGAGAATTATGTGAAAAAAGCAGTCGAAGAGTTCGGACGAATCGACATGTTCTTTAATAATGCAGGTATTGCAGGTCCTGGGATCAAGCTGATTGAACATACGATTCAGCAGTTTGACCAGATTATTGATATTAACCTGAGAAGTGTATTCTACGGGTTGAAGTATGTAATTACTGAAATGCTCAAAACAGGTGGAGGTTCCATTCTGAACACGGCCTCCACAGCGGGTATTGTTGGTGTACCCGCAGTTGCACCATACGCAGCAACCAAACATGGCGTAGTGGGCTTGACCCGCACAGCTGCGATTGAATATGGCAAGGACAACATTCGTGTAAATGCGATTGCCCCAGGTACAATTGAGACGCCAATGGTCATTCAGTTCGGTAAAGACAACCCTGAAGTGTTCAAGGCAACCGTCGACAGCATTCCATCCGGACGTCTGGGAAGACCGGAAGAGATTGCGAATTTGGTTTCCTTCCTGCTTGGAGATGAAGCGCCATATATCAATGGTGCAGTATATCCAATCGATGGTGCAGTTACGGCTCAATAAGAGTTCTGCTTATCGGTAATAGAATAGCCGTTAAAATGTTTAAAGAGAGGCTGCTGTATACATACAGTGCCTCTCTTTTTGGTTTGTTTTAAACTTCACGAATCTAGGGAATCAACATAGTCTTTGGCTTCCTTCAACGAAAGACCTCTGGCTTCACGCAGTCGTTTGATCGCCATAATTTTTTTCCCTTGTTGTATAAGTGTGAGCAGTTCCTGATCCAGATCCGTTTGGGCTGGTTGGCTTGTATGCGAAGGGGATGCTTCCTTCGGCGACAAGGTGTAATTGAAGTCGGAGCGTGTGCCTGCGGTTGAACCGTTCTCCAGACGCTCCACATCTCTTTTCAATTCATTCAATTGACGTTGCAGGCTGGTGACTCTGACCAGTAACACAAGGATCAGAAGCAGCAAAATGATCCATACCAAGGTGTTCATTTCCATGATGTAAGGTGCCTCACTTTCAATTATTCATATTTAGGCATTATTTTAGTTGAACCGGAATTTCCTTGACACCACGAACAATCATGCCGGGTCTCCATTCGAGTTCATCCACATCAGCCTGTAGCTGCATATTAGGAAAACGATTCAGAAGTGTGCTGACTGCAATCTCACCTTCCAGACGAGCAAGCGGTGCTCCGAGGCAGAGATGAATGCCTTTGCCAAAGGCCAGATGCGAACTCTTCTCGCGTGTGATATCGAAAATATCCGGGTTATTGAATTGTTCCTCATCCTGATTAGCCGAATCAAGCGCAACAATGACAAGTTCACCTTGAGCGATATGCTGTCCACGGAATTCAATATCTTCCAGAGCCCAGCGAGATGTGCTGAACTCCACCGGACCATTGTAGCGCAACATCTCTTCAATGGCGTTGTGAATAAGCCCCGGCTGCTTGATGAGCAGTTCGCGTTGCTCAGGGTGCTCCAGCAGTGCAAGTATCCCATTGCCGATGAGATTAACCGTCGTTTCATGACCCGCGATGATTAACAAGGAGACTACGCCAAGCAATTCTTGTTCAGTTAACTGTTGCCCGGATTCTTCTGCAATGACGAGTTGGCTGATCAGATCAGGGCCGGGATCTTGGCGTACTTTCGCAAACCAAGCAGTCAGGTATTCCGTAAACTCTCTGGCATGCTGCTCGAACAGCTCTGCGCTCTCAGCTGTGGAAGCATCGATTACCGTATTGGACCACATGCGGAATTTGTCACGATCCTCAATAGGGACGCCCAGAATCTCACTGATGACAATGATGGGCAGCGGGAAAGCAAAGTCATCGATCAGATTCATTTTTTCCTGTGACGCAAGGTTGTCCAGCAGATCATCAGCAATGTCCTGAATATGGCTGCGCATGTCTGCAACCAGTTTGGGTGTGAATGCTTTCTGCACAAGTCCCCGAAGACGCCGATGATCTGGTGGATCGGAGAACAGCATGTTATTGACAAAGATACTTTGATTTTCAGGTCCATAACGTTTGGCAATATCTTTAGTGAAGCGAGGATCTTTCAGGATCTGGACTGCATCCTCGTATCGGGTAATGATCCAGCCGAACTCCCCGTGAGGAAACATGACTCTGAAAACAGGCTCCTCTTTTCTTAACTTTTCATATACCGGGTAAGGGTTGTGTGTGAATTCTTTCGTGAAAAACGCTGGCTTTGAGGACTCTTTGGCTTCATTCGGGTTCAAATGCAAAATCTCCTCTCATATTCCTGCATAATACCTGCACCCTCTATATATTCAATACACAAGCTTTTGAAACCTTGTTTTTTCTTCATATGGATGATAGAGCAGGAAAATAGAGGAAGATGGAAGAAGACATGGTAGAGAGAATTGGTTATTATGCTTGGTAATAATGAAAATGAGGTGAACGCTGACATGTCTTACGCACAACTTCCTTTGCATCACCACCAGATTCCGGCAAGTCGAATTGTTCTTGGGTGTATGCGGTTTGGGGGTGAATGGGATGGGCTCCCCATTACTTCAGATCTTGTCGTAGAAGGTCATCGAGCGGTAGAAGCAGCTATCGAAATCGGCATTAATCACTTTGATCTGGCGGATATTTACACACGTGGCAAGGCAGAGTATGTCTTGGGGCGAGTTTTATCCGAAACTCCTGGCTTGCGTGAACAGATCATTATACAGTCGAAGTGTGGTATACGTCTTGTGGGTGATGATGAAGGACCGCAGCGTTATGACACCTCAGGTGCACATATCCTGGCGAGTGTGGACGGTATCCTGGAACGGCTCGGGATCGATTACCTGGATATTTTGCTGTTACACCGTCCTGATCCGCTCGCCCATCCGCAAGAGATTGGAGAAGCACTGGCTGAGCTGCATCATTCCGGTAAAGTGCGCCATTTTGGTGTGTCCAATATGGGGTCTGAACAGATTCGCCTTCTTCAGCTTCATAGTAAAGTACCTCTGATTGTGAACCAGCTGGAGATGAGTCTGGACAAAATCGGATTCGTAGAAGCCGGTGTGACAGTTAATCGGCCCCAAGCGAGAGACAACGTATTTCCCTATGGCACAATGGAATATTGTCAGGCAGAGCATATTCAACTGCAGGCTTGGGGTCCACTTGCTCAAGGACGATTTAATGGCAGGATCGTCGAGGGACAGCGCGCGGAGATTGAGCATACGGCTCAATTGGTAGATCGAATGGCCAAGGAACGTGGTGTTACATCTGAATCCATTGTACTGGCTTGGTTAATGAAACATCCAGCAGGGATTCAGCCCGTGATTGGCTCGATTCGGCCAGAGCGTATTCTGGCCTGTCGTGATGCGACGAATATGGAGCTTACCCGTTATGAGTGGTACGAGCTGTATTCCGCTTCATGCGGACGTAGAATGTAAGTAGGGAATTCTGAGAGATTGGTCAGTTTCGATTAAAATTCATAGATGTTGGGTGAAATTTGAACATATAAGAAAACACAGGCTGCTAATGGCCTGTGTTTTCTTTGTAATATTCAGCTTCATTTGGTTGAAACACATGATCGAAAGTTTAATGAATCCTGAGGTCATATGGCCTACAATGCGTTTACATGGGTAATAAGCATGCTGATTCGGATCCGCAACCAGTGTGTTGGCACGGCTGTAAGGATGTTTTATCTTCATACTTGCGCTAGAGGCTATGTCCATGGACTTAGGAAGAGTGCTGATAAGAAGGACGTTTCAACCATTTTTATCGTTTTACCGGGTAGTTGTTCGAGGGCTGTGATAAAATGATAGGAATAAGAACATACGATCTGTTTAATTGAGAGGAGACACCTTGACGATGGAGATGCTCAAACCACCCGCCGAGACATTATACGAGGTTGAATTACGTGCGCTTCGAGAGGAAGATCAGGGGAAACGTCCTCCGAACTGGCTGTTATCTCCCGCCTATGTGCGCGATTTTATTATAGGCAGGGATAAGCCTGCATCATTGAATGGAGAAGAGATCCCGATTACCCGCAAATTCTATGGCAATGACGTGTTAATTGAACGTGCAGTGGTTACTCTGGCAGGCAATCGAGGATTAATGCTCGTGGGAGAACCCGGGACAGCCAAAACTATGCTGAGCGAACTGCTGACCGCAGCAATCTCCGGAACCAGTCTGAATACGATTCAAGGTACAGCAGGCACGACAGAAGATATGATCAAGTATTCTTGGAATTACGCCATGTTGCTCGATAAAGGCCCTTCGGAAGCTGCGCTTGTACCATCACCGTTATATAACGGAATGAAGAAAGGTATTCTTACCCGTTTTGAAGAGATTACACGTTGTCCCGCGGAAGCGCAGGATAGTCTGATCAGTATTCTCAGTGACAAGGTCATGAGCATTCCTGAACTGGATGGTGGTGTACTGTTTGCTCAACCAGGATTTAACGTCATTGCTACAGCTAATATTCGGGATAAAGGTGTTAACGAAATGAGTGGTGCATTGAAACGTCGGTTCAATTTTGAAACGATCAAGCCCATTCATAACGTGAAGATGGAAGCCAAAATTATTGAATCCCAGGCACGAAGCCTGTTATTACATAGTGGAATTGATATTGACATTAACCCTGATGTGGTTGAATTACTGGCTACAACATTTATGGAACTGCGCACCGGCATGACACGGGAAGGATACAAGCTCGATACCCCTCAAACATCCATGAGTACAGCGGAAGCGGTGTCTGTCTATGTCCAGAGTGCGATGACTTCCTATTATTACGAAGATAAGGCTATTGCACTGGATCGGTTGGTGCAGAACATGCTGGGCACCATTGCAAAGGAAAACGACAAGGATCTGTCCATTCTCAAAACCTATTTCTCCAAGGTCGTAAAAGAGCGTTCCAGAGAAGAGGGAATGTGGAAGGACTATTATGAGGAGAGAAAATGGATCGGTTAACAGCAGTTCTGGACCCTGATGTTGAGCAGTTACAATGCTTGTTCGAGTCCCAGGTATATAACCTGAGTAATCATACGGTTTATTATCCTATTAGACACCACAGCCCTGCATGTTCGTATCACTTGTTACGATTAATCGGGGAGTACAAGCCGGATATCATTCTAATCGAAGGACCGGAGAGCGGTAATCCATTAATTTCGGTGCTGAGTGATGAGGCAACGATACCTCCTGTCAGTCTGTACTATACCTATGAGAGTGAATTGGAGAGAGAAGCCTGCTATTATCCGATGCTTCGGTATTCGCCTGAATATGTAGCTTTGAAAGAAGCAAAACGGCTGGACATTCCGGCGAAGTTTATTGATTTGGACTATCAACACTTCTCCACTCGTGCATCCAAATCCGGCCAGACAGAACAAAAGGAGATCTCCATTCAGGACGAAACCTTGCTTGCGGGGTCTGATTTCATTAACCGATTATGCCAAAAAACAAACTGTCGCAGTTTTGATGAATTGTGGGAAAAGGTGTTTGAAATTGGTGGTCTGGAAAAATCCACTCGGGCATTCGTGCAGGATGTATTCACGTATTGTACTTTATCCCGAATGTGTTATTCCACGGAACGATTACAGTCTTCAGGTGATCTGGCAAGAGAAGCACATATGAGACAACGTATTCAACAAGCGGTGCAGGAGCATGACCGTGTGCTTGTCATTACCGGTGGGTTTCATACGTATGGACTGTTGGTGTCAGAGAAACATGAATCGGAATTGGAACAGCCAGAAATGAATAAACGACATACAGACCAACGTTTGGATGGACAAGGTAAACCAGGAACGTCTCAACAAAGTGCGGTTAATCCAGATACGGTTCACCAACAAATGTACCCAATGGTCTATACCTTTGCTGAAGCGGATCGGCTCAATGGATATGCGAGCGGCATGCCTTATGTAAATTATTACGATCAGATCTGGAACCAGCTGCTTCGCAAAAAGAGTACACCGTATAATCTAACGGCTCTGGACTTGTTATCTCGGCTGATGCGCCAATTAAGGGATGGACACGAGCATGTATCAACGAGTGATGCAATTGAGGCGTACAGCATGATTCAAGGTCTTGCCGGGCTTCGTGGTAAAAGGGAAGGCGGCGTCTATGAGTTGATGGATGCAGCACTCTCTTCCTTTGTGAAGGGTGAGCTTACCTTGGCGACTGATAAACCGCTGCAAGAGCTGCAGCAGTTATTGACAGGAGACGTCATTGGAAGCGTGGCTCCCAATTCATTCAGTATTCCCATCGTGGAGGACTTCAAGGCGCGTTGTACAGAGTACAAACTGCAGATTCGTACAACAGGTCAACACAAGAAAGTGCTGGATCTGTATGCGAAACCGGAGCATCGTCAGATAAGCCAATTGATTCAATGCATCACCTATCTGGTTCCGGAATTCGCGAAACGGCAATCGGGGCCGGACTGGATTGCAGAGCATGATATGAATCTTGTTCGCGAAACCTGGGTTTACATGTACTCATCTCGCATTGAAGCCAGATTGATAGAGAACTCTCTCTATGGTGGAACACTTGCCAGGGCGGCTACACGCAAAATGGAAGAACAGATGCAGGAAGTACCGGATCATCATAGCGGTGAACTTGCCCGACTCATGCTTCAAGCGCTGCTCATGGGACTTCAGGACACAGCGATGAAACTTTATGAACAGGTGCGCTCAGCGCTGAGAACCGACGGGAATTTCCTTTCCTTATGTAACAGTCTGCATGTCTTGAACCGAATTCATCAGCACCGCAGGCTACTGGGACTATCTGACGAGCAACAACTCCCTGAGCTAGTATCCGAGGCTTACAGGAATGCCGTAGACAAGTTGTTACAGCTCTCCAGAGCCAATCCGGATGAACATGAAGCCATTATTCAGGGATTGAAGCTTTTAGCTATGCTCGCGGAGTCATCAGAGGGGGATTTTCAGGATGAGACATTCCGAATACATCTGAATGAGCTTCTGTCTGATCACCAGCTTCCGGCTCAGCTGGAGGGTGTGTGTGTGGCTATTTCCTCAGGGCTCGGTGACAGGCCCAGGGATGAGATTGTTGATCGTGCTCGCGGGTATATCCATGGTACACCGGATCAGACCCGTCAAACGGCACTTTTTTTACAGGGAGTATTCACTGTAGCACGTGACGCTTTTTTATATGAAGATCAGCTCTTGTCCGAGTTGAATTATCTGATTGAACAGCTGTCATACGAGGATTTCATCAGCATGGTACCGGAATTAAGGCTGGCATTCACCTACTTCACACCAATGGAGACGGGCTTGATTGCTGAACGGGTGGCGAGTCTGCATCAGGTTGAACCAGAGGAGATGTTAAGGCCTGCGGTGGATGAGCAGATGCTGATCCAGTCCAAAGCATGGGACGAAGCGCTTCGAAAGGAGTTTGCCGCATGGAAGCTAATATGAATAAAGCGAATCGGACAACGGAAGAAATCGGAGAAATAGATGAAACTTCCAATCCAGATGGAAGCAACCGAGGGGATCAACAGCCTGCTGAAACTTTAAATCGATGGCGTCTCATTCTCGGTGAATCAGCCGAAGAAGGGTTGTGTAATACAGACCAATACACTTCGGCTGAATTTCAATATACGGAAATCGATGAGATTTTGGGGTATCTCTATAACCGTGAATACGGTGAAGAACAAGGTTACCGAAAAGAGGGAGGACGCGGTGCGTCTAACTTGACTGTACCAAAATGGCTGCACAAAGTCAGGGACCTATTCCCCAAACCAACGGTCGAAATATTGGAGAAACAGGCGCTTGATCGTTATGGGCTGACAGAATTGTTAACGGACAAAAAGCTGCTTGAATCCCTTGAACCCAACATGAATCTGCTCAAGAATATTATGCAGTTCAAAGGACGGATGAAAGGTGAGGTATTAAAGAGCGCCAAGGATATCGTGCGAACCGTGGTTGAAGAGCTGCGTAGTAAGCTGGAATCTCAGACCCGAGCGAGTATCATGGGCAAGCGCAGTCGCTATACCTCGAGTTCAGTACGATCTTTGCGCAATCTGAATTTCAAGCGAACTATCACCAAAAATTTGAAGAATTACGATAAAAACAAGCGCAGGTTTGTAATTGATCGTCTGTATTTCGACGGGAATATCCAGCCCCATAACAAGTGGAACATCATCATTGGTGTGGACGAGAGTGGCAGTATGCTGGATTCAGTCATCTACAGTTCGGTGATGGCCAGCATCTTCTATCGCTTGAATGCGCTACGCACCCAATTATTCATATTTGATACGCAGGTTGTTGATCTGAGCGACAGACTGGAAGACCCCGTAGACGTGCTCATGAATGTACAGCTTGGCGGGGGCACACATATTACGAAAGCGTTGCGTTATGGCGAGACGTTAATCGATAATCCAGGCAAAACCATCTTTATTCTGGTCAGTGATCTGGAGGAAGGGTACCCGATTGCGCAGATGTACAAAGCCTGTAAAGATATCATCGATACAGGATGCAAGCTACTGGTTCTCACCGCGCTCGATTTTAACGGGGATTCAGTCTATAACAAACATGCCGCACAGACGTTAACGAATATGGGCGCACATGTAGCCGCAATTACGCCTAACGAACTCGCGGATTGGATTGGCGAGATCATCACTTAAATTCAAGGAGGAATGTGTAATGCTTACCGCAGACCGCGCAGTTGAAACTTTGGTGGAGAAATTCGCAGTAACTTGTTCAAACGAGTATTCATTAAAAACAGATCGCAGCTCCGAAATTATCGATTACGTCTTGGGAACGACAGACAAGTTCCCGGATATGATGGGAAATTCGAGTCATTATGTGTATCAAACGATTGATCTGCTCATGAAGCTTGCCAAAAAAGACGATGGAGATATCTTTTACCGTGCCGGGGCTATTGTGATATATCTGGAATCCAATTATTCCAAAAGAAATTCATGGAGAACGGATGCCTTTACTGTCTGTATGGGAAATGATTCCGAAGCTTACGGATTAAGCGGGAAGAGCAAAAGCGCTGATCGCATGGATGGATTGTTGTCTCGGTTGGAGAAGATCAAACAGTTTGCAGGCGAGAACGAAATTTTGACTGAATTAAAGAGTAAATTAAAGCGTGCCCAGTGGCTTTTTGATTCCAAAAAAGCGGACAGTCAAGGGGATTACCGGGATGTAATTAATGCATTAATGCTGCTGCAACTATATTCAAGACTCAGTGACACGGCTTCTCATCTTGCAGAGGTTCAATCTTCTGTTCAATCGTTACCAGTGTTGTTTCAACATGTGATGGCTAATGATGCAGATAAGTTGCGAGACGAGCTACATACGTTGATTGAACCTGTAGTGGTCAGTAATATTCAAGGAAAACATAACGGATCTTCCCAAGAATTGAAGGATGAATTCCTCAAGGAGAAGCGTAGTCAGCTCATAGCTGAACTGTATCCCAATACGTCTTTCTCTTCAAAAGAGCAATGTTCAAACACAGTATTCCATCAAACTATGATACTTGTGAGTGGTGCCTTGTTGTACCTGATTAACATTAGTGGAGGTAAACAACGGTTCCTTGATACAAATAGTGAGATTGGGCATGTTTTGCTTCACACAGTACATCAATTACATGAGATTTATCCACTTGAAGTTCGCCGTTACTTGCTGAGTATGGACCCTAGAGCCAAGAGTCCAAATGATCTGCTTGCTGGACTTGTGCCTCTGGATGAACCTTATCAGTTGGTTGAAATGTTGCGGGACGAGCTTAATTCGTACACGGTATCTTGGAACATGTTACAATCCGCGATCGCGAATCGTCCTGAACAAGCGATTCGAGCATACGAGATTATCAAACCGCCATTCCTCAAACTCTGCATTCAGAAATTCATGGAGGATCAAGGATTGACATTGCCTAATGCGGAGGGGTCACTGGAGCAAGCGGTATTTAACGCTCTTCGGCATCCTTTGGACGGGGGACGTCAAGGACTTGCGATTGCACGATACTTAAGTGGGGAAAACACCCTGGAGGAATACTGGGAGGACCCGAGTAGTCGCGGGTTGTTTAATCAATTGAATCGGGATAAGAAGCGTGTTCACAACCTCATTAGTATTAGTTTTCTGCCCTTGGATTCGGAGGCGATGCGCAGGTTCGCAATCCTGACCACTCATCCCGATTGGACACTGGATATTATCTCGGACATGTACAATTCATACGCGTTTAGTGGAGAGCAGCTACTTCAACGTTATGGGCAAGATCCTGAGGTGCAACGTGAGAAATTGCTAACCAGCCTGATCTCACTCAATGGCATGACCGACTACAGATACAAATCGATGCCGCATGACGAATACCGCCGAATCATTCAGCAGAATCTGGACTATGCACTGACACAGTACAAGAAACTGCCAACAGATACACGCATTTTAATTCTGGAGATTACCTTTGAACAGCGTGATGAGTTATCGAAGAAAATATTGGCTGAAGCGATTCGTGCCGGACTGCAGGATTCTTCCAAAAAGGCCAACGGCGTGGCGTTAGCGGAATTCAACCGTATTCCTGATCAGGACTTGTATACGCTCGTATACCTCTCGGAGAAAAAAGTGGCGATCAAAGAGATGGCTTTGACCGCGATCCGCAGTTTGGAAAACAGCAAGGAGCTGTATGGTGAGCTTTTGAAAAAAGAGAAGTCCGATGAGTGGAAGAGCTTGATCCAAATTCTGCTGGATACCGCAGATCTAAGTCCAGAGTATGCCCATGCTGCACTCGCTGATCAGGCGGATGCCAAAAAGTTGTCGAGACTGAGCTGGTTGTCCTTGAAAGATCTCACTTCACTGATACGTATTGAAGACAATCAGCCTTTAGATGACCGGATTAAACAGTATGCTTTGGTCCAATCATTGGATCATACATCCGGTCCTAATGAACGGTTGAATGAATTACGAGATTACGTAAGTGAGGCATCGCTCGCTCGTTTTGCAAGTGAATTGCTTCAGGTCTGGATTCAAGAAGGTGCCCCCGCGAAAGAAAAGTGGGTGATGTATGTTTCAGCACTCTTTGGCGATATTCAGATTGTGAATATTCTGGCTCCGCAAATTAAGGAATGGACAGAGAATAGCCGTGGCGCGATTGCAGCAGATGCTGTAAAAGTGCTCGCTTATCTGAAAGATCCATCCGCTCTTATGGCGATTGATAAAATCAAATGTGGCGTGAAGAACCGTCAGGTGAAAGGTGCAGCAGAAGAAGCGTTGCAGCTTGCAGCCGATAATATGGGGCTTACCTCGGAACAACTCGAAGATCGGTTAGTCACCACGCTTGGTTTTGATGAAAAAGGAACCATGCAGCTGAGTTACGGAGAGCGTTCCTTCCTTGTTAAGGTCAATGGGGACTTACAAGTCGTTGTCTTAAATGAAGAAACAGGCAAATCTGTGAAGAGTCTGCCTGCTCCTGCACAGAAAGATGATCCTGAATTGGCAGCGCAGTCCAAGGCACGTTTCACACAGCTGAAAAAAGATCTCAAATCCATGGTTAACATTCAGGCGCAGCGTCTGGAAGAGTCATTGTCCAAGCAACGTCTGTGGTCTGCCGATGAGTGGAAAGCCCTGTTTGTACAAAATGTAATCATGCAGAAATTTGCTGTTGGTCTGATCTGGGGAACGTATGAGGATGGCGCATTAATCAGCACGTTCCGTTATATGGAGGACGGCACCTTCAATTCCGTGGATGAAGACGAGGTTGATCTGCCTTCAGGTGCACAAGTCGGACTTATACACCCGTTGGAGCTGGATCAGGTGACACTTGAAGGTTGGACAACGCAGTTGGAGGATTACGAGATCAAGCAGCCATTCGAGCAATTAAATCGTGAGATTCACCAGCCAGAAGATGAGGATAAAACGAAGAATGAATACGATCATCTGCCCGAGTCTGATTTTTCACCAACGGCTTTCCCCAAAGCACTGGAGAAATACGGTTGGATCAAAGGACCGGCTCAGGACGGCGGCTGGTATCATGAATTTTATAAAGAGTACGGAGATCTTGTTGCGGAATTGCAGTTCAGTGGTACGAGCATCACGTATTACGAGGGATTGGATGACATTACCCTGGAATCCCTTCATTTCTTCAAACCGAATAACAAGCAATATTATTACTATGGTGACAACAAATCCATTGCTCTAGGCAACGTTCCAGGTCGCGTGTTCAGTGAAACGATCTACGACATTCTGAGAGCAACGGGGCGTTGATGACGTGAGTGGATTCAAGGAAAAATTCCGGATTTTTTCGAAGCTGTGTACGGAGGATTATCTGATCCGGTATGCCAACAAGGGGTTGTACAAAAGGTCTTTGAAGGAGTTGGACAATGGTGTAAGTGTATCGTACACATGGAATGCATCATCTGTGAGTTGTCAGCTCAGTGACGGGACACAATGTACGCTTGAGAATACACTAGATCATTGGGAATGCTCCTGCCCGGCCGATCATATCTGCAAGCATGTGCTGATTGCAATTCTGTATGATCAACGTGAATATACGGCAGAGGATTCAATGAATACAGACGATAAGCATGCGCTGGATAAGGGCTCAGGGATACCGGATAATAATCCGTTGGACGTACCAAAAAACGTATCAGTAACAGAATCAGCATCAAACTTAGTATCAAACGTGGATGATTCAAGCGAAAATCCGCATTCAGTTTCTCGTGAGATCGAGTCTCGCTTCCGCTGGATGACGGAGTCTGACCTTACTGTGTTAATTAAATCGTATAGTTCTTCCATGATTGAGGAAGTTGTTTTCCGACTGAGGTACCCAGAGGAAATTAAGATCATTGAAGATTCACTTCTTACGGTTCATCTGACCACCCAGAATATCGAGGTGTCTTTTACTGAGGAACCGAACCTTGCCAAAGCACTATGTAAGGTGCAGCAGACTGCTGGGAAAATGGCCAAGCTTGAAGCTCTGCTACGGTACCGGAACTTAAAAGGCCTGGATGATACGGATGCATTAAGTGGACGGGTGTACGAGGCCGAGTTCTCTCTTCAGACAGTGCAGGAATGTCGGGTTATGCTGGCAGGATTGTTGAAGACGGGACTGGCCCGCCTTCCTCAGTCCTATATGGCACAACTGGAGACTTTGGCAATTGCAGCTCATAGTGGCAACCTGCCTGATATAGAACGTAGTCTGCGAGGGATTCAAGGAGAACTACAGTTGTTTTTTAACAGACATATACGTTTCTCCATGCAATCCATGTTGGATCGGGTAAGCAAGCTGTATCTTGCACTCCGGGTTCTTGAAGAAGAACAGGTGTCTGTCATTCAGCAGAGTCAGCTCATTGGCAGTTTTCGAAGTAAATACTTTACGGTTCCTTCACTTCACCTGTATGGACTGGGAGCTGATGCGTGGGAGACACGATCCGGTTTCCGTGGAATCACCTATTATTTCTATTGTTTCGATGATGAGGAAATCTACACCTATAGCGATGTACGTGCTGTATATTATGATGATCAGCAGTTCTCATATACAGAGCATTATGGTGCATTCACACCATGGTTGCCTAATCTGACCTTTCGCCAGTTCGTGGGCGAAGAAGTTCAATTCCATTCCGTTAAAGTGAATGAAGAACGCCGGATATCTTCCGGGGAAGGTGCCAAACTTGCTATTTTGCCACGAACGAGTGTGGAAACGTTGAATCTGGGCAAAACCATGCAAGATGTAACGACTGTACTTCAAGAGGAATCGCGATCGTTCGACTTGTTTGCTGCTCCCAAAGAACGATTGGTTGTGATCAAAGTTGCTCGAATCGTGGACCATAACTTTGTCAAACAAACGCAGGAGCTTGTCCTGACGGTTGAGAATACCGAAGGGGAAAGACTGGCACTCACTCTCCCATATTCATCTGACTGGCAGGCGATGATCCAAAGACTGGAGTCAGGATATGGTTCCCAATCGCTTGAACACTTCTATGCCTTTGTGCGTGTGGAACCAAAACGGATTAGCCCAATCAGTTTCCTGAAGGGTCAAACGGTGCTCAGTCTGAAACTGGATATCGGTAATGGGAGGATGGGCAGACTTGGAAGAATATAATCAGTTCATGCAGAGAATTAACGGCTGGTCAGAAGAGTTGCTCCTGCGTGGGTTATCTCAGTTTACGATCCGGGATATTGAGGTACTTGAGCAGCTCACAGCGGAATCCTTGCGGTTGCAGATGAGTTTCCTGCATGAGTTGTTGAATCACCTCATCAAGGAAGGGCGTAGCGTGGCTCTTGGACAAGGTAATGAAGAGTTGCTGTTATTTCAGTATTGTCGTCTCACCCAATATGTACAATTGAGTGTGCAAGAAGAGGCGTAATATTGGTTAGTATTCCAAGCGAAGACCCATGAGAGCGATATGATGTAGTAAATAAGATGTATTATAGAAGATGAGAAGATTTGCAGAAGGCCACAAGGTCACTGCAAATCTTTTTTTATCGTGGAGTAAGTAAAAGTCATTTGTTAAACGAATATAGGTAGGTAGCACGGATCAATACGAGCATTCGTGATATGAGCATGGAAGGGAGGGATACATAATCGTGGAAGAAGAACAAATACGGAAGGCAGTAGTAAATCGTGATCCTGAAGCCATGGAATGGGTGATGAACCACTACGCAGGTTTGTTATGGAAGATTGCTCATTCCATCCTACATCATGCATCGGTAGAAGAGATTGAAGAATGTGTAGCAGATACATTTTTTGCTTTTTGGCAGAATCCGGATGCATTTCAATCTGGGCGAAGCAGCTTGAAAAATTACCTTGCAACGATCACAAAACATAAAGCGATTGATCGCTACCGGAAACTTAATCGAAGAACTGAGCTTACATATGAAGAGGAGATTCATTCGGTGCAAACGGATGATTTGTTGGTTCAGATGATCAGTAAAGAGACATATACGGAACTTAATCAAATGATTGAATCTTTTCCAGAACCTGAACGGGAGATTATGAAACGTCGGTTTTACGAAGGACAGAGACCCCATGAGATATCGGAAGCATTGTCCCTACACGTTAGGCAAGTCCATAACAAGCTTTATCGCTCCAGGCAACGATTGAGGACATGGTGGATGAACAGGAAATAAAGGAGGCGATCCAATGCGAAAATCCGACAAAGAATTCACTGAGCAGAACCTCTTTAATATTAAAAAGTTGTTCTATGATAAATTGGCCATGAATGAACCACCAACCGTTACGAGATCAGATTCATCATTATTACCACCTATATTATATCCATCCGCTCCATCTGCACAGACAAAGAAGTCCATGAATAAAAGAAAAAGGTATCGCAAAGCCATCTATATTCCTGTAACCGCTGCGTTATCGTTATGTCTTGTTACAGGTGCAGCTGCATCGGTGGGCATCATTGACCTGCCTTCTATTCTTCATTTTCTAGGTGCAGATCGGATTGGCATTCTTCAGCCTGTTCATCAGGTGAGTGAAGATCAAGGGATTCGAATGGAGGTTATAGGTGCTGTCAGGGACGGAGATACAACGGAAATCTATGTTTCTTTGTCAGATCTGACGGGTCAACGTATTGACGAGACGCTGGATGTATATGATTACAGGGTCACCGGAGGTAATGCAAACAACGCTCAGATTATTCATTATGATGAAGCTAATAAAACGGCTATTGTCCGATTTCTCATTCAAGGAAAAGTGAGCAAAAATCGAATTACCGTTCAGATTAATACGCTGATGTCCGGTACATCTCTTCAAGATGGTTACAACGTACAAGTGGACTGGGAGCAGTTGTTACATGAAAAGCAAATCAATAGCTATGATATCCTGGATCGAGATCGTATAAGTGGCTGGGGAGGTGAAATTGATATTCAAATGGAAACCGATCCAATTCCGGTATTGCATCAGGATGTAACGAATATCCCTGTTGAGGGTATTAATTGGGTGCATATTTCCAATATGGGTTTTGTGGATGGCAAGTTACACATTCAGATTAATCCGGATAATGAGATTGGCGAGTATAATCATGGATATTTCTACTTCACGGATGAGCAAGGTCAAAAGCTCGATATTCCCCAATATTCCATTAGCTACGGGAGATACATGAAAAATGGAGTAGACATTGGTGGGGATTACATTGAGTATGTGTATAATCTGTCCTCTGTTGACGAATTAGATAAGCTGAGACTTCAAGGCAGCTTTACGAGTATTAGTGAAGTTGTGCGGGGAAATTGGAAAACGACCTTTAACTTGAGTCAAAATGGTCTGAGTAAAACAGGAAACGTTCAGCTTGATGCAAATGGAGCCTCATTGGAAAATGTTACTCTTTCCTCGGTTGGCGTCACACTTACAGGTGAGGCACTTAGCAAGATTCGGATGGAGGATCTGAGTATTGAAGTACACCTGAAGGATGGGACTACATTAACCGCTGCATCAGGTTTCCTCCAGCTGGATCAGGATCTCATTAAGTGGATATCCCCTAAGACCATTCCGGTGAATGATGTGAGCTACCTGCTAATCAATGGAGAGAAAGTGATTTTGCAAGATAGATAATATAAATAGTAAAACTTATATAAAATGAATTACATGTCATATCCCGATTTATGACGCATACCATTAGGCGAATGCGGTCATAAGGGAGGAAACTGAGATGTCCATGAGCGAACCGCTGTTAACGCAAATTGTGAATCAACATATTCCGGCTGGTGCAACGGTCGTCACTATTGATAAACCTGTTCAACATCCAGCGATCTATGCGGCAGATCTTACCGGTGACGGCATGCCGGAGATTGCTGCAGTCTATCAGTTGAATGGTGAGCTATATTTGCTCATTCTGAAATTTGTTCAAGGGCATTGGATCAAGATGGCACTAATTAAGGGATTGGGGTATGGGGTGACTTTAATGACTGCTGCCCCTGTAACTTCAACGGCAAGGAACAATCTCATTATCGGTTGGCGGATTGGTTCTATTTGGTCTAAGCTTGCCGTATATGAGTGGACTGAATCAGGGCTCAAAGATCTGGCGCCTCACGATCTATATTATAGCTATGCAGAGATTATAGATATGCCTGGTACACATGGTCGAGATGGCAAGGTGGAGATTGCACTCTGGATTCATGATACAGGGGAAGCCTATCGTGTGGAGATTATCCGATGGCAGAATGGGAAATGGGTTCCTGCACCGGACGTATATGCAACCTATTATCCCAAAGTGGTGCAATATTACGAGCAACTAACCCAGCAATATCCTGATTATATCTTTTACTGGTATTACCTTGCGGATGCTCAGTACCATGCCGGCCAGTATCCGGCAGCACTCGTTTCCGTTCAGAAGGCACTCAGTTTCCCGGAAGCGTATCCTTCCAGAGAAGTATTACAAGAGCTGGAAAAGAAAATTGAGCAGGCGATGGTCCCTATAAGCCATGCCCGGGTAGCAACATGGTTATATCCAGTCTCCGTTCGAACCACGATTGGGACGCGTTGGGGGTATATGGATGCCCAAGGGCACATTCGGCTTGAGCCTGTACTGGATGACGCGCAAGAGTTTCAGCCCAATGGATTGGCTGTGGTTGTGAAGGATGGTCGTGCCGGCGTTATTAATCTTCAGGGGCAATATGTCGTTCAACCTGTATACGATTCCATCAATTCCTTTTCCGAAGAACGCGCAATAACAATTGATTCTCAAGGATTTAAGATGATTAATGAACAAGGTACGGTTCTGACCAAACGGGCGTACCCGTATATCTCGAATATGAACGACGGCCGAGCGTTGTTTTACGATTCAAATCCTGGTCAGGCAGATGGATCGGTGAGTCGGTATGGTTATTTGGATGCGTCGGGCAATGAGGTGATTCCGGCACAGTTCGATTCGGCGAATGATTTTCAAGATGGCAAAGCAGTTGTGCAGATTAAGGACAATGAATATGCACTCATTAATCGCAATGGACATCGGCTCGCAACATATCCATATGCCTATGTGGGACCACTAGGGGATGGGCTGTTGGCTTTTCAAAAAGAAGTATCGGGCAAATATGGGTACATCGACGAACGGGGTAATATTCGTATTCAGCCTAAGTTTTCATCGGCATTTCCTTTTAACGGCGGCCAAGCGATCGTTAATACAGCTGAGGATTACAAATCGATTTACGGTGTCATTAATACGGAAGGATCGTTTATCATTCAACCCGCGTTTAATGACATCCGCGAACTAGGCGAGCATCGTTATGCGCTGGGGCAAGCAATTAATCCGGAGCAGCCTTATATTGGCTCTGTATACGCGATTGCAGATACTAACGGTAGAAGGCTTACGGAGTTCCTATATCGCGAAGTAGGCAATTACAAAAACGGCCTTGCTTCCGCATCGGATGGAAGACAGACCTATCTGCTGGATCTGAGTGGAAGACCTGCCGCTGGGTATCCCCATGTTGAAGGTTCGGGTACGCTGGAGGTCGTGGCACCAGATCTGATTAAGGCATATGTAGATCAGCGCTTATCGTATGTGAATCGGGCCGGACAGATCATCTGGCGGCAAAATACAATCGTTCCACTTCATCGGCCGTACCGTGTACGCGAAGAGAAGTACAAACCAAACAGGGACTACCTCGTATATTATCCGCAGGTGGAGGGATTAACGAACCAAGCGGAGCAGCTTGCGCTGAATGCCAAGTTGAAGCAGCTCTCTCAGGTTAAACCGATTCCTGAGGATCAGCAGCTGGATTACACGTATACAGGGGATTTTGATATTACGTTTTATCAGCAGCAATTGCTGCAACTGCAACTCACAGGTTATAACTACCCGGCAGGTGCAGCGCATGGTATGCCTACGATGATCTATGCGATCATTAATCTGACGAATGGTCAGTTGTATGAGCTGAAGGATTTATTTAAGCCGAATAGCGACTACGTAAAAGTGTTAAGCCAGATTGTGGGGGATCAGATCAAAAACGATCCTCAATACTCGTATGTGTTTCCGGACACCTATACGGGGATTAGTGCGGATCAGCCGTTTTTTGTCACAGCGGAGGCTCTGCATCTCTACTTCAATCCATATGACATCGCTCCCTATGCGGCAGGGTTTCCAACGTTTACGATTCCTTTTGTCCAGATCAAGGACATCATTAATACAGAAGGTTCGTTCTGGAAAGCTTTCCATGAGTGATTGAGGGTACAGCCAACATTTTAACGAAAATATACGCTAGGGACGTTAAGGCGCAAAGACAGCGAATTTTTCCTGCTTTAAGCAAATGTCCGCTGATGCTTAGTGTATATAACAGTCAAAATGTTGGCGCTACCCCACATAGGAACTACTATAAATCAATCATTCCATCCTTTACATACATCAATCCACTCTGAATAACTAGAGTATTTTTCTAATTGTTTTATTGTAAGTTCAATAGCACTATTGCTACTCCCGCAAGCTGGATAGATTGTCTCAAAACGTTTTAGAGATATGTCTAGATAAACAGAAACATCATTTTTGATAGCAAATGGACAAACACCTCCAATGGCATGACCAACCATATCAATGGCTTCCTCAGGAGAAAGCATTTTTGCTTTTGTTTTGAAATACTCTTTGAATTTTTTGTTATCCACTTTTGCATCCCCGGCGGCAACTACTAAAACAGCTTGTCCATTCACCATAAAAGAAAGTGTTTTTGCGATTCTCTCCGGCTCACAACCTAATGCAGATGCAGCCAAATCCACGGTTGCACTAGATACTTCAAATTCAATAATTTGAGAATCCATACCATATTGTTTAAAAAAATCTTTTACTTTTTCAATTGCCATAATCATCACACCTCATTTTAAAATATTTTCTAGAAGATCATAGATGAAACTTGCCTATGTTCTTGGGTAAAAAATCATGTTGTAAATGACACATGGTTCTTGATAGAGATTATTATAGGAATGAAAAACATTAGCACGAAAGCGGAGTGCTTGATTTTCTTTTAGAACAATTGTTTTTGTGTTGACTACCATTTCTAACATACCTTGTACCACAAAAACATATTCTTCCACACCATCAAGGTGCCTTTCAGATGGATGGTGACATCCAGGATCAAATTCGATATAAAATATTTCAACGTTACGGGTAGGGTCAAAAGGAAAAACAGGAAATGCTCTCATTTTTCCATCATTTTCAATGATAGCGTCTTTGGACCGTGTATCAACCACATTGCACTCATCTTCTAGCTCTTCCAATAATAAAGATAAAGGAACTTTTAAGCCGACTGCGATTTTCCAAAGAGTTGTAATCGTTGGTGAAGACTGTCCTCTTTCAATTTGTCCAAGCATAGGCTTACTTACATCAGTAAGTTTAGAAACATCTTCAAGTGTAAGATTTCTAGTTGCTCGTATTTCTTTTAACCGTTCTCCAATAGTTAATACTGGCGATTGCATTGCATCACTCCTTTTGTATGTTATAACATTTTAAAATATAATATAACATACTAATAGTTGGGTTCAATAGGAGGCAGTTTAATGATGTAAGTAACTCCTTCACATATTTATCCATACTAAATGGAAAATATTACGGGAGTTACAGATCAAAGAAGTCATATTTATCTATACAATCAAAAACGAAAACTTTCTCCAACAACAATTTTTTTGCTTGGCGAGAATGTAACTCCTTCACCAGTCATTCTACGCGACGAGGTCATATGTCCAATAGGGCTTATAAGATGCTGTGAGACAACAATAATCCGTGATGAGGTATTATTGCTCCGTGAAGAGGTAGTGATCATTCAGGGCTCTATGAGATATTAATGTGCGTATATAACACTGTGTTATATTGAGAATGATTATTAATATCAGGAGGGGTGAGATGAACAACACGTCTGAAGTGTCCGAACTAATGCAAGTAACGAAGGAGCGCAAAGGTCTGCTGATTATAGCAAGTATCTTCTCGACCCTGTCGAGTCTGTTGCAGATTGTTCCTTTTGTCGGAGTGTATAAGATCGTTGAGGAACTGCTAACACATGCGGGGCAACCCTCTGCCATGGACAAAGATCTGTTGATCTATTGGGGGATCGTCGCATTCGTAGCCCTGATTGCAGGACTTATTGCACTCTATATCGGGGGGATGTGCTCACACATCGCTGCGTTCAACATTTTGTACCAGCTCAGAGTGAGACTTGCTGAGCATGTTGCCAAAGTACCCATGGGGTATCATACCCGGACGGCAACCGGTGAGCTGAAGAAGATCATCGAAGTTAGTGTGGAGAAAATTGAGAAGTTTATCGCCCATCAGTTGCCGGATCTGGTGAGTGCGATCGTTATTCCGTTAATGCTGCTGGGTTACTTGTTCTGGCTCGATTATCGGATGGCGCTGGCGCTGTTGGTACCAATCGGAATCGGGTTCTGGCTCCAAAGTCGCCTCTTCCGCAGCGAAAAAGGCCGTCAGGCTTATCGTGATTTTCAACTTGCCATCGAAGAGATGAATGCGACGGGTGTTGAATACGTGAGAGGTATGCCGGCAGTGAAAGTATTTGGGATTACAGCCGATTCGTTTCTGACGTTTAAACAGGCGGTGACGCGTTATCGGGATATTTCGTTGAAAATAACAGATTTGTGTAGAACCTCCTACGGGCTGTTTTTTGTAATCATGATCTCGTTATTTACCTTCATCGTTCCGGTGGGTATTCTGCTGTCGAGTGGAAATGCGGGGAATCAGTCGTTTGCGATCACGTTTATTCTGTTTCTGATCATTACCCCGAGTCTATCTGCTCCGTTATTGAAGTTAATGTATCTGGGCAGTGGGATGCGAGAGATTGTGGAAGGACAGAAGCGGATAGAATCGGTGTTTGCCGAGCCAGTTGTACATGAACCTGAGTTGCCCAAAGTTCCGGATACATATGAGGTTGCCTTTCGTCAGGTATCTTTTGCTTATGAACGTAAGGAGAGCGAAGCCTATAAACCTGTACTTGATCAGGTTGATTTTGTAGCCAACGCAGGAGAGATGACCGCACTTGTCGGACCTTCTGGTGGAGGAAAGTCAACCATTGCGAATCTATTACTTCGTTTCTGGGATGTACAGGAAGGTGAGATTACGATTGGTGGAATTCCGATTCAGGAGATGGGTACGGAGAAACTGATGGATACCGTGTCCTTTGTATTTCAGGATGTACATCTGTTCTACGATACGATTGAAGAAAATATTCGGATGGGCAATACATCAGCTTCACGACAGGACGTTATAGCTGCGGCTCAAACTGCTTGCTGTCATGAATTCATTGAGAAACTCGATGCTGGATATGACACCAAAATCGGAGAAGGCGGCACGTACCTGTCCGGCGGCGAAGCACAGCGAATTGCTATTGCACGAGCATTGCTCAAAAATGCTCCCATTCTGGTCCTGGATGAAGCGACGGCCTACGCAGATGCAGAGAATGAGCACAAGATCCAGCAAGGTCTAGCCCAACTGGTTCAAGGCAAAACAGTCCTGATTATTGCTCATCGTCTAACAACGATTCGTGCAGCCGAGCAAATACTCGTGATCCGCAAGGGAACGATTGCCGAGCGTGGGACACATAATCAATTGCGTGCATTAGGCGGAGTATATGAGCACATGTGGCAGGCCCATATCAGTGCGGCTTCCTGGAAGCTTGGGGGTGCAGTACGATGAAAAATTATTTATACAATATATCTGGCGGTAACCCGCGTAGTCTGCTTCCTTCGGTAATTGCAGCGATTCTGGACGGGATTGCAAAGATTGTTCCTGCGGCGCTACTTGTGGATATATTCAATACGATTTATAAGTCTTTCGCTGAACCGGACAAAGGACTGGATATCAACCGAATGTGGATTGTATGCTGCATCCTGTTTGCCTGGCTTCTGGTGGAGTATGCGGCTTACGCTTCACTCTATGATAAGACCTATCGGGCAGCATACAGACTTGCGGCCTCAGGAAGGTTGAAGTTGGCGGAACATATTCGCCATCTGTCGTTAGGATTTTTCGGAAAACGTGATCCTGGCGATCTGACAAATCTGATCTTGAGTGATTATGGTCAGGTCGAGCATACGATCTCTCACAATCTGTCACAGCTGATCAGCGCGATTGTGCTTCCCGTACTCGCTTTTGGCGGACTTCTGTTGGTGGATTGGAGAATGGCCGTAGCCATGTTTATTGCCGTTCCCTTAGGTGTAGCGCTGTTATGGCTTACGGATTCGATTCAGGCACGGCTGAGTGAGAACCATGTTCGGGCTAAAAATGAAGCCGCCAGTCGGCTGCAGGAGTATCTGAGCGGTATTCGTGAGATCAAGGCCCACAATATGGGGGGCAAACGTTTTGAGCGGCTGCGTCGTTATTTTGACGAATTGAAATCAGCTTCCATTCGGTTGGAAGGTATCATGGGACCGATGATTATGGGCGCGATGTTGCTTGCACGATCAGGTATGACGTGGATGATTCTAGTGGGCAGTTATTTGCTTGCAGGCGGTGAGTTGTCGTTACCGGTATTTCTGTTATTTTTGCTGGTAGGTACGAAGATATTTGAACCTTTGACGGTTGTACTGATGAGTTATGGGGAGATGCGGTACTCCGCGTATAGTGCAAGACGCATTATGGATGTGCAGCAGGAGGCCCCGATGGCAGGAAAGGGAGATGTACAGCCTAATCAGGCGATTTCGTTCGACCAGGTGACCTTTGGATATGATGCTCAGCAGCCGGTGTTGAAAGACTTGTCGTTTACGATTGAGCCGCATACGATTACTGCGCTGGTTGGCCCATCCGGTAGTGGTAAGAGTACAGTCACACGTCTCATTGCCCGTTTCTGGGATGTACAGAAAGGAACCATCCGCATTGGTGACAGACCCGTTGATCAGATGAACCCGGAGAAGCTGTTGCAGGATATCTCAGTGGTCTTCCAGGACGTATATCTGTTCCAGGATACAATCGGCAACAACATTCGTGTAGGGAAGAAAGACGCTACGCAATTCGAGATTGAAGAGGCAGCACGCAGAGCTTGTTGTCATGAGTTTATCTCCGGTCTGCCTCAAGGGTACGATACGCTCGTTGGCGAGGGTGGATCGACGTTATCTGGTGGGGAGAAGCAACGGATCTCCATAGCACGTGCTTTGTTGAAAAATGCATCGATCGTTTTGCTTGACGAAGCCACCGCTTCACTTGATCCGGAGAACGAAGCCGCGGTGCAGCAAGCGATTAATGAGCTAGTCGCGGACAAGACGGTTATTTTGATTGCACACCGATTAAAGACCATTCAGAATGCCGATCAGATTATCGTATTGGACCAAGGTCAGCTCGTAGAGCAGGGAACACATGCGCAATTGTTAGATTATTCAGGCATCTACGCTCGTCTGTGGCAATTACAACAGGATGCAGAAGGCTGGCAGGTAAAAGTAAACGGATAATGAGTTCGATGAGATAGATAAAGTAACTGAAGCAAATAAGCCTAATGTGGCTAATGAACTGACATAAAAGGAGAATGACAACGATGTTTAAACGAATTCCTGTATGGATTGCACTATGCTGTATGCTTACCTTGGCGGCCTGTGGAACGACTCAGACCACCAGTGAAGTGGCCAGCTCCTCAGAGGGAACCACACAAGCAACGACCAAATTGATTACTAACCCGAATGGAGAAGAGATTACGATCCCTTTGAATCCAGAGCGCATTGTTGATCTATCCGGCTCTACAGAAGAACTGTTGATCATTGGGAAAACACCTGTGGCCACAATGAGCGCGGATTACGGTAACCCGGAGCAACTCACGCCAACGATTAAGGATCAGCTGAGTGCAGATACCGCTAATCTGGGCTGGTATGGTTCACCGTTCAGCATTGAAGCTATAGCGAGTGCCAATCCGGATCTAATCATATTGGGTAAGGATTTTAACATGGATCAGTATGAAACTTTATCCAAAATTGCGCCTACGATTGCATTGCCATACTCCTACTATGATTGGAGAGAACGCCTGACATTCTTGGCAGATACGTTTGGAGAAGAAAGCAAGAAAGATGAATATCTGGCCAAGTATGATGCGAAATCTGCAGAGTGGAAACAAAAGCTGGAGGCGGCTGTACATGGTGAATCCTTTGCCGTAATTGAGACATATCCAAACAACCTGGTCATCTATTCCAATAAAGGGGCAGCTGAGATGTTATACGGTGAATGGGGCCTGAAGCGCACAGAGGGTATCCCTGATCCAGAGGGCTGGGGAGGTAAACAGATCGCACTGGAGGCTCTGGCTACCGTTAATCCGGATCGTCTGCTATTGATGGAGAATAGTGAGAACAAGATGGTAGACAGCAAGGTGTGGAATAACATGAACGCAGTGAAGAATGGCAAGATCTATAAAATTTCTAATGTCGATAATTATAATTATTCGTACACAGCGATGGGGAGAATGGAGCTTATGGACCGTTTGGGTACGATGATTCTGGAAGGACAGAAGTAGTCGTTGAATTATAACAATTCATGATGGATTAACTTTAACTTTTAACAAAACTTAATAACGCCTATGTGTAATTGTGTAATTTGTTCGAAATCATGTAACTTGAGCGGTTCTGGCTGCGTTTAGACATTGGGGTGATCTGATGTTGGTGAACGCAGTTCAACGGTACATGGTATTAGGACTTATATTTATAGGGATAAGCTTGACTGCATATCTCGTTCTTGAAAGGGGTGAAGGGTACCATATTACAACGACAGAGTATTACGGCTTACGCAATGCAGGGGGAGTAATATATATATTGTCGCTCATCCTGGGATTCGGTCACTATTTAGTCGCTTTTTATGTTGTTATTATTAGCCCGATCTCATGGCTGCTGCGGAAATATGTGTGCTTTCCTATGGTGAGAACTTTCATCTATATGATTGGGTTTGGATGGGGCGGGCTGTGGGTTTTTGATATCATGTACAGTCCATATTTCGTGAAAGGATACTATCTGAACCGAATGACATCGATATGGATATTTGCCATCGCCGGTTTAGTTTATGCCATTGTGGAGAATAAGATTTGGCGAAGAGGGCATGCAGAACGAACAGAAGGCTACTTAACAAATGTTGAGTAGCTTTTTTGGTTTACATAATTATTATGGTGTTTTTATAGGGGACTCAGTTAGAAAGGATTATGTAAGAGTAAGTAGTGAACATGAACAGCGATTAAGTTAATTCGATAGTTTGTTATGAAATTCACAAAGGGTGCAAGTAAAATGAAATAGGAGTTTTATCGTAAAAAGGTAAAATTTTCTGTTATACTATTTGAGTTGTGTACATAAAGTTAGATATTTTAATGAAGGGAGTTCATGAAGTAATTTAGCCGTTTAGTTTAAAATTGTAGTTTGGAGGAAAGCATTTTGTATAAAGCAGGTTTTTGGATTAGATTAGGAGCAGGTGTATTGGATAGTCTTATTATTTCAATTCCGTTAGTGATTATTGCAGGTGTGCTGACGGGTAACTTTGATGCGGATGAGCCGATTGCCAAACTACTTAGTGCGTTATACTCAATTTTATTACCAGTTTACTGGTATGGTCGAACCATAGGAAAACGTATATGTGGAATTCGAATACGCCAATACGATACACACGAACCGCCAAAAATTGGTACAATGCTGATGCGAGTTGTTGTAGCTGGACTTGTGTACGTATTAACTTTGGGTATCGGAGTTATTGTGAGTGCTTTTATGGTCGGTATGCGTGAGGATCGACGTGCAATTCATGACTTTGTAGCAGGAACAGAAGTAGTTTGGGATTAATTCGAAGATTATAAAGAATTGGCTGAACAGGGGTAAAATCACTGTGCAGCTTTTAAAATCATTAGTACTGTTTCACAAAACTCGTATTTTGTACATATGTATATAGGCCTTTCTTACGTCTGGCGATATACGATTAAACGATGTTCCGGTGCAGGAAATTTACTCCATCCAAACATTCCTGCACTAGCCGGAACCTGCCTGCTATTCGTAGCGAACCCAATTAATGAAAGTCGAGAAACGGTACAAGCAAAAATACACCCCCTAGAATTTCATCGGCTAAACTCAGGGGTTTTTCCAATGTCTATTTCTAGGGGGTGCACTTCATTTTCGAATGATGAAACTAAATTCTTCATCTTTTTCTTGCGACATTCTTGATCTCTAAAGCTGGCGTTTTTTTTGTTTAGCACGCTTCATGCATTCGTTGTAGTAGCTTCTCCCCTCCCATTTTATATGTAGCATCAATGTTTAATTGTCTATTCCATCAAATCTGTTACTGCACCTCTTGAAGCAGAGGAAACTAATTTAGCATATTTGGCAAGTACACCGGATTTCACTTTCAGTGGCGGTTGTACCCAAGCTTGCGCTCGAGCGGCCAACTCTTCTTCTGGCACTTCAACCTTAATTTCCTGAATGTCGCTATCAATGGTGATAATATCTCCATTTTGGAGCAAAGAGATCGGTCCACCTACTTGTGCCTCAGGGGATACATGGCCGACTACAAATCCATGCGAGCCACCCGAGAACCTACCATCTGTTATGAGAGCAACTTTTCCCCCGAGACCTTTTCCTACAATGAGTGCTGTAACGGAAAGCATCTCAGGCATACCTGGTCCACCCTTCGGTCCACAATAGCGTATGACCAATACGTCCCCTTCTTGAATTTCATCATTCATGATCGCTTCTGTCGCTTCATCTTCGCTATCGTACACCTTTGTCGGTCCGGAAAACTGTTGTATCTTCATGCCTGACATTTTGGCAACAGCGCCTTCAGGAGCTAGGTTTCCTCGAAGCACAACCAGTGGTCCATTTGGTTTAAGCGGATTATTGAGTGGACGTATAATCTCTTGATCATTCTGTAGTGGAGCAGCTTCCGCTAAATTCTCCGCCAACGTTTTACCAGTTACGGTGAGGCAATCCCCATGAAGTAATCCCTCAGCGAGCAATAGCTTCATTACCCCGGAAACACCACCAATATCATTCAAATCCTGCATGACATACTGACCACTTGGCTTCAGATCTGCCAAATGAGGAACACGCAAGCGAATTCGTTCAAAATCATCCAAGGTTAAATCCACTTCTACGGAGTGCGCAATAGCTAGCAGATGGAGAAATGCGTTGGTTGATCCCCCTAGAGCCATAACAACGGTGATCGCATTCTCAAATGCTTTCTTCGTCATAATGTCTCTTGGGTAGATTTCCTGTTCAAGAAGTGAGATGACCTGCTTACCGGCTGCTTCGCATTCCAATGCTTTATCCGCTGAGATAGCTGATGTCGAAGAAGAACCAGGCAAACACATACCCATTGCTTCTGCAGCTGCGGCCATCGTATTAGCGGTATACATCCCCCCACAAGCCCCTGGACCTGGACAAACACTGCATTCGACCTTATGCAATTGTTCGTCTGTTATTTTTCCATCTTGATATTGCCCAACGGCTTCAAAAGCTGAAACGATATCCACTTTTTTACCGTCGAGATTACCAGGTTGAATGGTTCCTCCATATACATAAACAGAAGGAATATTCATCCGTCCAATAGCCATCAAACATGCAGGCGTATTCTTGTCACACCCACCGATTGCAACAACGCCGTCAAAACGCTCGGCTCCGGTCACAATTTCAATCGAATCAGCTATAGCTTCCCGACTTGGTAGCGAGAACAACATCCCGCCATGCCCCATCGAGATCCCATCAGAAACGGTAATCGTATTAAAAATTAGTGGGGCACCGCCGTTATTACGTGCGCCCCGCTTAGCTTGCACCGCTAAATCATTGATGTGCATATTACACGGTGTTACTTCACTCCACGTACTTGCTATTCCGATCATTGGCTTTTTAAAATCCTCATCTTGAAATCCAACTGCACGCAGCATCGCTCTGTTCGGTACCCGGTTAGCACCTTCACTGATTACCTTGCTTCGAATGCGAAGATCTTTTTTATTTTCCATGTTTCTTCCCTCATTTCAAAGTATTTTGTTCAGTTCCTGCATCGGTCGAATAAAATTTTGTTTCATTAAATTATGGGCATCGTTGCTATTTTTGCCTTCAAAAGCTTTAATAATCTGATCATGTTCTTCAACTGAAGCTAGTGTAGCCGTAATAGGTTGTTTTAAAAATACGTATTTAAATCGCCTAATGTGAATCTGAAGAGATGTATTAAATGTAGCTACATAAGGATTATCTGAGAGCTCCACAATATAATTATGAAATTGCTCATCCACCTCCATAGCCTGATAAACTTGTCCATTTTTAATAGAACTTGCGAATTCCAAATTTATGGATCTTAGTTTCTCGATCTGTTCTGGAACAATAGTTTGGGCGGTGATTTCAGCAGCTAAGGCCTGAAGAGCAGCCATCGTTGAATACATCTTAAAAATATCGTTTTTCTCAATATTCGTTACTTTTGTTTCTTTTCCTGGATGCATGGACACGAGGCCTTGAACTTCGAGTAACTGAAATGCCTCCCGAATCGGTGTCCGGCTGACTCCAAGCGATTCAGCCATTTCCGCATCAATAAGCTTTTCACCTGGTTGCAGTGTTCCATCAATGATCCATCGCTGAATCTGAGAAAACGCTCTTTCTTTTGCGGACATACGGACTGGTAAGGAAAAATCTTTAGGAATTGGCATTGTTTTCATCCTCATTACAATTATTCTTGTATGCAATATATCGCATACACGATCGAGAAGCAATTATTATTTCATTTTTTACTCGCTCCATTAAGTTTATCGAGATCACTACCTGTTTTTATTGAGAGTTTGAGACAAAAAAGAGAACTATAATTTAAAAGTCTTTCTTTGAGAAATGTTACATAAGTAATATATTTTAATGTGAATGTTCTTATATAAAATTATTTGGTACTAATGAGGGCTTATGTACTTTTTATTTAGTACACATCTAATCGGCAATCGGACGATGTTCTTGTCCATTACGGTAATCGGTACAAGTTCTTGTCCCTCGACATGAGTTTGTAGTTTTAACTCCCACCCCTCCGTCGTATAATCTATCTAAAACGCCGAACTCATATTCCGAGTTCGGCGTTTTTAAGTTTGTCAGTAAAAAGTATTTTCGTATAACTTCCCCGTATGTGCATCAAGCACTTCGGGCGTCCGCTCGTGCTCGCTACCAATCATTCGATACACTAGTTCGTACGGGGCCTCTTCCGCCCTAGTATTGTGCATCCGTTCCCATTGCAGACGCAGCTTGGCCTGTGCCGTCCATCGGAGGATGGCTGTCTGGGAATCAAATGAAGGCATGGTCTCCAGCTTCTTTAACTGTTCTGGCCTTATGGAGGGGGACATCAAACTTTTAACCCTCCCATTAGAGCGGTCAACAGCTAGTTGATAGCATTCATCCCTGACAGATACGTCTTGAACATATACACCAAAGCGAATGATTTCCAAACGATCTTTGTCGTCGGTCTCTTCAGTTAGAAGCTTGAGATACGGCAACATTTCGGCTGCTAGTCCTCGGACATAGTCCATAGCTACTTCTATACATGCGTCTCGATCCCAGGTTAATGGAGCTAGTTGATCTGGCTTACCATGCGAAACAAAGTCAATCAGTTGTCCGGTTTGGCTGTCTACTCGCGCCTTGACCGCTCCCTCCATCTGATCAGCCCAATAGGCCTTCCAAGACCGGTCATTCTTGGCTGGACGCTCTTCATTCTGTTGCTTCCACACCATCAACTTGGTGTTCGAGCCAATATTGTCGTCTTGTACTAACTGAAATTGGTCGTTGTCTACGCCAATCCACTCTTCTAGGCTTCGTGCGGGCGGGAACTCACCTGGCCACTCGTCCAGAGTTCTTGGGTCAGAGGGGACAGCTTCTGCCCTATAGGCTGTCGGAACTTCCTCCTGTGATGATGCACTATAGATTAGTCCTCTACTTCGGGGGGCGTAAACCAGATGGACCTGATCGTCACCATCCGTGTACACGGCTTTGTCCAATACGCAATATTCCACATGTAGCAAAAAATTCGCCTTCAGACACGCCATCTGTTCCTCTTCTGGTGTGATCATGGTTGGGAGTGCTTGCCCTGAAACGGTTCCGTAGTACCTAAATCCGACCACGCGACCGCTGGGGTGAACCATAATCAGGCATCCCGTCTCAGGAAGCGGCAGCCCCATCGCCTTCTGCTGTCGTGTGTACCCAAACATCCCTTCCATCCACTCCATCCCACAATACGGAAAATCACGCAGTGCGCCGGGATAATGATCTTCCAGGAATTGCTCTGCCTGCTGTTTGAGCTCCTCCTCAGATATCCGTGTCTCGTTGTCCAATGAGGCCCAGGAAATGGCATAGTCTAGCAAGTTGCCGTCCCTGGAGAGCGTGGCAGAAACGGCGTCATCACTCCCCGTTTTAACCCATAAGAATCCCGCTTCTCCCTTCCTTGTTCCCCTCATGGTGTTCTCTTGATAGTCATTGACGATCAAATCATAATCCGGTGAAACGGCAAACTGGTGCTCTGCCTGTTGTCTTAACTGCAGGCGTAATGTATCCAGGTCTCGTTCGAGAAAATCTTGAGCCATTTCGTTGCGCAAATGTTCCAGCCCCTTCCGTAATTGTGTTTTTACAGTACCTAATGGCATATCCAGGAGATGGGCGATTTGCTGCTGGGTCAGGTCCTTCTTATATTTTAAGAACAGGAGCTGACGCAGCTTCGGATTCAGACTGGCCAATGCACGCTCCAGATCCAGGGTTTGATCGATATCATTAACGACCAATGGCTCTTGCGCCTGCGGGTCTTCGCTCAGGTGAACACGCTTGGATTTCTCCAAATGATTGAGCGCCCGGTTCACCACAATTCTGGTAAGCCAGCTCTCAAACGCTTCGGCTTGCTGCAGCGTTCGCAGTGACTCATAAGCCTTAACCAGGGCATCCTGAACGATATCCTCCGCATCTTTGGACTCCCGTACATAATGGCGAGCCACTCGGTGCAGCTTATCCGTTCGATCCTTTATAAGAGAAACGAAGGCATCGTGATCTCCGTTTTGTGCGGCGTTGATTTGTTGCTGTGCATCGATCATTGTCGTTCACCTCCTGTTATATAGACAGCTAACTCGGGGGTTTGGATTTAATAAATGTAACATTATTCTGGAACTGACCGATCAAGTGACCGTCCGCATGCGGCAAGCGAAGAACTCGCAGTCCTTTCCCCGTTCGATCCCCCGGTAGTCGATGGCCCGAGCGACATGGATTTCTTTCTCAATATCCTCATGGGTTCCACGCCCTTGAACGTACACCAAATCATCAATCTTCCATTGTCCATCTACTAATTTGGCCTTAATGATATAAGCTAACGTACTAATATTGGTTTGGCCTTCCTGATCGGTATTCTCTACCTCGATATCTGCATTCCACCATTGTTCCTTGATTCCTTCCTTCTGCGGCTCCAGCTCTACATTGGTCATTTTGGTTTTGACGATCGTTAGCGTTCCGCGGCGCTGTTTTTGCTCTAATGCTTTATAAAGGTTTTCAGTCAGATACGGCTTTGAATTCTTCAAAAAATCATCTTTATCATTGAACGGTACGTACAACTTCAGAAACTCCGGAATAAACTTTCTGATTGAAGTGGTGCGTTATCGACAAGATCGTTATCAGTATCGGCACTATCCGTGACATCGTTATCCGAAGCATTCAGGCTTTCATTCTCTAATGCTGCTGCGGTACTTGTATCTCTGCCGCTGCTCTCCATACTATCTACAGCTGCTGTTAGTTGGTTGTCCGCCCGAATATATCTCTTGTTTATAGTTGTTCCCAAATAAGTGCATATGCTGATTATTTAGATATACACCTAATCGGCAATCGGTACAAGTTCTTGTCCTTAGCTTGGGACAAGAACCTGTACCGATAAAATAATAAAAAAGCCGCTAATATAGCGACTTCAATGGGAATATGTTCTTGTCCCTCGACAATGTAATTTTATATTCGATTTCTACAACTTCCATTCATAGCTTTCGATGCTTCAACTAACGTTCCCAGTTCGTTCATTTTTATTTCTGAAATTCCTTTCCATTCCCAAGTGTCTATATCTTTGCCATTATGTAAGTGTTTTTAGCAGACTTACTATCTTGACATTGTCGGTTTGGTTTTAAAAAGTTGGAGGCGTCGACACGGCAATCACCAAGGTCTCACCTTTATATATATTCTTATAGCTATGCGGTGTCTTGGCATCGAAATATATACTATCCCCCTCTTCTAACGTATATCGATCATTCCCAAGCATGAACTCCAGGCAACCAGAATGGACATACACAAACTCCTCTCCTTCGCTGTGTCCTACGCCAACATCACCAGAAGTCGCCCCTTCTTCAAGCACCCCCCAGATTGGTCCCATCTTATTTTTACTTCCCTCGCTAAGGGAATACCATGTAATACGTGAGCCTTCAGAATGTACCAACGGTTTACGTTCGTCTTTTCTCACAACGATGCTTTGTTCTTTCTCTCCAAATAGATCAGTAAAATTCACGTTTAACGCATTGGCAATCCTTTTTAGGACACTTATCGACGGATTTGCTTTGTTCCGTTCAATTTCGCTGAGAAAAGAGACTGAGATAGATCCTGCTTTTGCCACTTCTTTAAGAGTTAATTTCTGCTTTTTGCGGGTATTTCTAATGACCTCGCCTATAGAATTCATCTTTCATGTCTCCTTCACATTTGAATTTTTTTCGCTCTCAGCGAAATTTATAATTTGATAATAATTAAAATATCTAGCAATAGCAAGCTTTCTTACGGTGGTTCAATTTCGGTGTAAAAACGTTGATTTAAGAACATTATTGGATTAAGATTTTAACAAGGCTGATGTGCAAATACGTTCCCGGGACATGTACACATAATTCTTTTTAAATATAGAATTTCATTTTCAGCGAAATTTTGAAGGAGGGCGATGAGCTATATGACTAAGCTACCTAAGATTTACACCGTAGGCGATACTACGGTTACCCGAGTCACCGAAATGGTAATCAGTGGTGTTCCACCAGAAATTTATTTCCCAGGTACGTGGGATCCCTCTGTATTAGAAGAGAATCAACAATTCTTCCCTGAGGGCTTGCTTGACGAAAATTCGCAACTCATCGTGAGTATTGGCACCTGGGTCGTGAAGACACCCCATCATACGATTCTTATTGATACAGCTACAGGTAACGATAAAAACCTGCCACTAAATCCGGATCTTGCCAATCTGCAGCTACCTTATCTCGAGCGACTTCAAAAGGCAGGCGTTACTCCAGAAGAAGTCGATTACGTGTTACTAACTCATTTGCATGTGGATCACGTGGGTTGGAATACGAAGCTAGTTGACGGTAAATGGATACCTACATTCCCCAATGCCAAATACGTATTTCCTATTAAAGAACAAGAGTATTACTCCAGCGAAGCGAGCCATAACAAAGAAAATGAAGCAAATTTCAATGTTTATGAAGAGAGTGTACTTCCTATCGTTGAGGCAGGCTTGACGGAAACTATCGGTCCAGAAGGCGGAAAGTTACTAGATATATTTACATTCATTCCGACTCCAGGTCACAGTATCGGACAAATGTCTATTCGTCTTTCATCGGGTGGTGAAGAAGCTTTGTTCGGCGCCGATATCATGCATCACCCATTCCAAGTTATGAGACCGGATTGGAATTCTATGTACTGTGAATTTGGCGATCAGGCCCGAATTTCACGCCGCTGGGCTTTGGAATATGTTGCCGATCGTCCAATTATCTATTTCAGTACGCACTTCCCAGAGAGTTCAGCGGGATACGTCACCCGAAGCGAAGACGGTTTCAACTGGCGCTTTATCTAATACTTTGAAAAGAGGCGAAAAATATAATGTCTAACAACACATTCAACAAATCTATCTCCATCGTATCTGAGAACTTTAACATAGCTAGCGATACGCCTGGTATTGAGCTATCGGTCCTTAATAAACGTCCTGCATCTATGACTGTCTTCTCTAATGAGAAAACGATCGTCATGGTCCACGGTGCTACTTATCCAATTGGCAGCCTATATGATGTTGAGCTAGACGGTTTCACCTTCCTTGATTACCTCGCAAGTCACGGTTATGACGTCTATGCAGTAGATGTTCGTGGCTATGGTGGATCCACAAGACCGCCAGAAATGGAGCAACCTGCTGATCAGAATCCTCCGCTTGTCCGTACAGAAACCGGAGTTCGTGACTTTGGCTCGGCCGTAGACTTCGTCCTAAAGCATCGAAATCTATCGAAGGTCAATGTACTTGGGATGTCTTGGGGCGGTACAGTGGCTGGGGCATATACAAGCCGTAATAATAACAAAGTGAACAAGTTAACCCTTATTGCTCCTCAGTGGCTGAGCAACAAACCAATCCCTATTGATACAGGCGGCCCGCTTGGCTCTTATCGCCTTGTGCCCGCAGGTACTACTAAAGAACGCTGGTTAAGTGCTGCTCCTGAAGGAAAACGTGACAGCTTGCTCCCTGAGGGTTGGTTTGAAAAATGGGTTGAAGCAACGCTGGCCTCTGATCCTAATAACAAGACCGTACACCCTGAGCATATTCGCGCTACCAACGGACCGATTCTAGACATACGTGAATATTGGACGGTTGGCAAAGCCTTCTATGAACCTAAAGATATCACCGTACCCGTACTCCTCATTCATGCGGAGTGGGATATCGATGTACCATTAGATTTGGCACAAAACTTCTTTACTTCCTTAACTGGAGCTGCTTATCGCCGTTGGGTGGAAATCGGAGAAGGTACTCATATGGTACTGCTCGAAAAAAATAGAGTTCAAGCGTTCCAAGCTGTTCAATCATTTCTAAACGAGAACTACACACCAGCGGGTCAATAACGACGCGATTAGCGGATTTTAATACAATCTCACACCCGCAGCTTATTACTGCGGGTTCGTCTCATGAATCTCTAAGTTAAGAAGTCCTAATGCAGTGATTAGTGGGAAAAAAGGGTATTTTCCCTACGGAACTTTTTTTATGTAAAGAAGTTTTATATTTGGGCTCGTTACTATTCAACTCATTTTTGTATATCCGACACGTTGACCTTCCCTCTCCTCAATTTATTCAACTAACGAAAATCCAAATATACAATTGTGATTTTGCATGCGTTAAGATATAACTGAAATGAGGTGAATAAAACATGGAAAATGTACGCGAGTTGTTCCAAATCATGACCAGACGGTTTGGTCTGCTCAATAAGAATTGTTGTACCGTGGGAGCTATTGATGTATCGCCGGCCCAAAGTCATATATTGTATGAGGTAGATCGTCAGCACAATCCCTCCATGCAACAAATTGCCGACACTTTAGGAACAGATATTACAACCTTCAGTAGACAGGTTCAATCCTTGGTGAAGCTTAAGTTACTTAACAAAACACCAGATTCTACAGATAGACGTGTATATCTACTCTCACTTACAACCGAAGGGAAGTTTGTTGCAACCACTATTGATCAGCAAATGAGTGCCTATCTAGATGAAATCTTTTCGCATATGAGTGGATTTGAGAAGGAGATGGTGATTAACTCAATTAAACTGTTGAATAAAGCAATGCTTCAATCTGATAACTGTTGTCAACCTGTGAAGGGATAAACACACAATCTAACTCCTCCTACAGTGACAGATTTTTTAAGATATCTATTATCTGGCTTATGTTACATACAACAAAAGACCACCGAGGTCTCTCGGCGGTCTTCATACATTAATGTAGTGTGTATTTGGAACGTAAAGCTTTCTCGAGATGTTCATATTCAACCTGTTCCGCAAAACTCATAAGCTCACCATTAATGACAACGGCAGGTGTAGCAAACTCGATGAGCTTATCTGACTGTATATGTGCAAAACCTCGCTCTTCGAATAGAGATCTTAACTTCCGTTTTGCAAGCGCTCGATCCATAGGTAGGGAATAATCATACACATGAATAGTTAGCTCGTTTTCAAATGTCTCTTTTAATTTCTGCTTAATCTCAGTATATATACTCAAAGAAGCGGAATAGTCAGGCGCAGAGCAACAATCAGCAGCTTCTACCCCGTCTTCATCGCAACAATCAGTTGTTTGCTGACTATTTATATTTGGAAAGAGTTCGATAGAGTTTTTTGTATTCAACATATGTTCCTCCTCACTTTAAGAAGTTACTTTCATCCGATGAGTCGGTTGTGGAGGCAATGGACTAAAACATTCGTGGTACGTTTGATCCCAAACCGTTCCCAGATTCTGATCAATGGAGGCAATCGCATCCGATACGACTAAGTCCAGAAGTCCCGGTGAAGCTTCAATCCTAATGTTCAGAACGACCCGGTACTGATTACCCATTTGTGAGTAGCTATTGGTGTATATAGGTGCTGCACCTGTTTGAACAACACTTGCTTTGACATAGCCTGTATCATTACCAGCATGTACCTTCAGATGCGCTACGGCCATCTTTTCCCTCAAAAAATGCCCGTTTAATTTACTTAAAAGTCCATCTACCCACTGCTGAGGATCGAATGCTTTTCCATCCGGATGCTTCACGTCACCCAGCATATTCATCCACGCAAGCTTGGCTTCGCCTTCAGCATATACACTGTAATCAATATCCAAAAGTTTGTGACCGCTTGGAATTGTACTATTCCATAAATCGAGTAGAGGGGCTAAGTTAACACCTGTAGTCGCTGAGATCGGCTGTATGATTGAATTCGGATAGCGTTGATGAAGATACGTGACCACTCTATCCATCTCTTCTTCCGTGTATTGATCCAGTTTATTTACAGCAATAATATCTGCCTCGGCCAACTGCTTCTCAAAAATATAACTAACCGATTGAGAAAATAGAAGACGTCCTGCTTCTTCCTCATTTAATTCAGCCAACAATCTAGCCGGATCAACCACAATAGTCAAGGGTACCGTTGTGAACTCGTTAGCATAATTTTGTTTTAAGGGCTGAATGACCGTTGCAGCGAGATCCGTACAACTACCAACGGCTTCACAAATGATGTAATCCGGTTTCTTTTCTAAAGTAAGTTGGTTCAAATGTTCATACAAGTCTTCAAACCGACAGCAGAAACATCCCCCTGTTACTTCTTTGGTTTCCAGTCCACTGATTTGTGCGAGTTCCGTATCAATTAATTCTTTCCCTTGATCGTTAGTAATGATGGCGACCTGCTTCCCCTGCTCTTGTAAAACTTTGGCCATTTGTATCATTGTTGTTGTTTTCCCCGCTCCTAGGAAGCCACCTAACAACACCATTTGGACCTTTTTCATATAAACGCTCCTCCTCTTTCATTCAAAATGGTTATTCGTGAAGTATTCTGTAGACATAAGCAGCCGTGATCGCGCCCATGGTTGTCCATACGATATATATCCATAAAAACTCCAAGTGTCCGGAGGCCAAAGCTGGGCCTAAAGATCGTGCAGGGTTCATAGATGCCCCACTTACAGGACCTCCAAACATCGCTTCTAGAGCGACTGTTCCTCCTATAGCGATTCCAGCGAATGATTTTGATGCTTTTGCATGGACAGCAGAACTTAAAATGACCATCATTAAAATAAAGGATAGAATGAATTCCAAAATGGCACTTTGCAACCAGGGCCCTGAAGGAAGCGTTGCCCCCAATCTCCCTACATTACCAAACATAAATAGTAAGGTAAGGCTGGCTGCATAGGCTCCAACACATTGTATGAAAACATAAGAGAAGGCTTCAATCGCTGTGATTTGTCTTGAGAAATAAAAAGCGAGGGTGACTGCCGGGTTAAAGTGAGCACCTGATACATGTCCAAAAGCATAAATCAAAGCCATGACCACAAGCCCAAACGTTATAGCTACCCCGATATGTGTTAATGTTTTTGTAGTGGTATCTACTACTACCGCACCTGTGCCGGCAAATACTAAGAAGAAGGTTCCAATAAACTCAGCTATCCATTTTTTTCGGAGATCAAGTAGTAAAGAACTGCGACTGGTTTCAAAGCTCAATAATGGAAAACCATCTTTGACTTCTGTCGCATTCAAATGGTTGTCCCCCCTCTTAACATTTTAAACAACAGCGTTTAAAAATACCGTCTTCAGGAACAGTAACGATCTCTTGAAATAGTTCATCCATATCGGGGTTAGGGTGTTTCCATTCGTAATAGAACTCATGTTCAATCAGATCAAGTGTTTGTATAGAGGCTTGTCTCAGTAAAGGGGAGCCCTTATATAGGTACAGTCTTGTTTCATATTGTATGGGGTCAATGATGCTCTTCAGGTCATTATCATCTACAAAAGAGCGGAAAGTTGTTAAATCTTCTGTATTGGTCCAGGGGTTGAACATGATAAAGGTTGGATTGAGTGAAATCTCGATGTGGCGGAGATATGCAATAGCCTGTTCGATATCTTGAATAGAGGTGTCCTTGGCTACGGCATCCAGTACAACTTCCGATGGAAATTCTAACGCGGATGTAATGAACTTAACACCGAGCCCTTTCATTTCAGCTAATGTTTCTTTATTTTCAAGAATATGATCTACTCGGGTAGTGAAGTCGTAAGTGAGATCTGGAAATTCCTCATGTAACTGACGCAATATCTTGATACCGTGGTATTTTGCATTAAAGAAGTCTGCATCAATAAAGGATAAGTGCGTCATTCCCCCTTCGACAAGGTTTCTGACATCCTGTAGTACAATCGATTCAGATACCAGGATGACTTTACCCTCATAGGCAGCATATACCGAGCAATACAGACACTTATGATGACACCCGCGTGCGATTTCAGTGGAGCCCACGATCTGCTCTGTGCCTAATAGTTTGTTGATTTGCTTCTGAGGATACTTGTAGAGCGGCGGAAGCATATGCCGTGTCGGAACGCTTAAATGATCTCTCGACATATACGGATGAATTTCTTTACCCTGCAGAGCATCACGTCCGATGAGAACCCCATCCAGGGTACAATCAGTGTCTCCAGACAGATACTTTGCAAGATTGACCAAAGGTCTCTCCCACTCTCCACAAACGCAGGAATCACTATACTTCCCGGCAAGTCGGCTGGCATTAATAGTTGCATGCTGACCAAAGTACGTAATATGAGCCTTCGGATTAACCTGACGAATGATTTGAGTTAGTTCAGTGGCCGCTTGAACAGCATCAAATAATGGAATGGAAATGGCGATAAGCTCTTGATCCAGAAATCGTCCTTCATCAATTCCTTCGACATAAGTATCAAGCACAGACACATCGAAATCTGCATGTAATAAAGCGGTCAAGGCTGTAGCTACCGTCATCGGTTGATAGCCACCTTCAAAGTTAGAAACCAACAGGACCTTCATGAGCCTTCCTCCCTATCTTTCAAGGTTCTTCTTCGGTTAAACTTTCGTGGCTTTAATCAAGTAATAGCCTACTTTTTCTTCTAAAAAATGATGGGCCTCAGCATGATCCTGCTGAAATTGCAGATATTCATCTTTATACTCTTCACTCGATTCCATCAGCTCACGATATCGTTTGTTTTTGTCATCTGTAAAATTGATAACTTCCAAATCGATATACCCCGCTTCTTCAATTTGGGCAATGTTCTCGCTTAACTGAATACTCCCAGCGCGGCAACCGCTAACCAAGGACAAATCATTCTTGATGGAAGACGGGACGGGTGCATAAGAAACAAAATCCGTGTAGATAAAGGTACCCCCAGGTGCTAACACACGTGTAATTTCCTGGATGGCTTTAATCCGGTCAGGCACCAGATTCAGAACACACTCACTGTATATCAAATCAAACTGGCCATCCATATACGGAAGCGACTGGACATCGGCAACAAAGAAGCCCAACTTTTTACGAAACCCATCTGGAAATTGGGTGCTTTTTTCCCTGGCACGGGCAATCATGTTCTCACTGAAATCTACACCAATAAATTGCTTTCCATCTTCATGTGACTCCACCAAAGAGAGCAGTGTTGTTCCCATGCCACAACCGATATCGAGAATTCGCTGTTTATCTGAAGCAAGAACAAACTCTTTAATACGTTCTGTAGGTCCGGACGGAGAAAATTTATCCGTTCCTTCCGAGTAGTTACCTTCACCTTCAGCTACAGAGTTATAAAAGTCTTTGATTGCTTGCGTTGCTGCATCCAATTCAGCTGGACCAGGTGAGCAGCAGTTTGAAACATTGGAAACTACCAGTTCTTGATTAGACATTTGTTATTTCTCCCTTCGAGATGCTTTGTATTTTTATGGAACGGACATAGGCAGTCCATAATACATAGAAAACAAGAGTGCCTAGAATCCAAAGGAAACCTGAGAAATAGAACGTAGTGTCAATTTGAAAAGTGTCCATTAGAATGCCAGATGTCAGCGGACCCACAATCATTCCCAAGCTTGTCGCAGAACCCAAAAATCCCATCGTCGCCCCCATTCCCGCCTCTCTTCCCAAAACAGTAGACAATGCTGAAGAGGAAGCCAGTGTGACTGCCGACGTTAGTCCGGTTCCAATCATCAGTAAAGCGATCGTCCAAAGCGAATGCATAGAGGGAAACATCATTAAAAGAATCGTGGTCAACATAGCTGAGATAAGAATTAACTTCATTTTATTAAAACGGTCAACCACCCAACCTAGCGGTACCTGTGTTGCACCTATTATGATGTTGTTTAAGGCAATTAAAAAACCGATCATCAGGGCATTAAGCCCTCTGCTTTGGGCGTATAGGGTGAAGAAGGAAATCATGAACATGGAAAGAACAGCTACAATGACATTGACGGAGGACAATGCTAGAATCCCGGGATGTCTCCAGGGAGATCGTTTCAGATGAGTACGCTCTGAATTGGTTTCGTTAAGATCAGCCACATTGGTTTCTTTCTTCGCCCTTGATGAAGGTAAAGCAAAGACAATAACTAAGGCGATGACCGCAAGGCCGAGTAAGGAGAAAAATGCATTCTGTGTCCCGTACTGAACTGATATATATCCACCGAGCAAGGGTCCCAACCCATTTGCCAAGAAAATAGCAGTGTTGTATATCCCCATATACTTGCCTTCTTGCCCTTTAGGGCTGATTTCGCCCATGTAAGCCATAGCCATAGGTAGCATCATGGCTGATGCTACGCCATGAAGTAACCGCGCCCCTAGAAGTCCCGCTATACTACTTGCTAATCCATAACTTAGTGCGATAAAGGGATAAAGTATCAGGCTATAGATTAGGATGGCTTTAGGTCCTTTTTTATCTGCCAATCTCCCGATCGGTGTACCAATTAAAAGACGAACTACGTAAAATCCGCTGTACAACGTTCCGACCCACAAACCGGTTGCCCCTAAGTTTTTTGCATAAGGAGCTAGTAGTGGTGCTACAATCCCGGTACCTACGACTAATATAAAGACAGATAAACACAGGAAAATAATATTCTTTTTCATATGACACCCATACGTTTATCAGTGGACGAAGGCACCTCTCCATCTTGATCCTTTGTTATGAAAAAATGCATGGCTTCTTTTGCGGTATTCAAGACTTGAGATGCATGCTTACCATCTACACCATGAGCTATCATATAGCCCAAACGATTATAGTTGCTCTTAGTCATCGTTACGTAATCACCATTTTGAACAGAGATCTCAACTTGCTTTATTCCTTCAATTGATTGAGCTGCGTTCTTGTTCAATCGAACATTTCCATCTTGATTCGCAAGTAAAAATTGAATTTGGGCTGAATCCGTGATGGGTATGTCCCTAGGAGCACTTGCAAAGGTTCCCCCCGTAACAATATGAAATGCCAACTTACGCAGATCATATCCGGTAACAGCATGAACCAAGTTGTGAATTTGATCTCCGCCCACCCTCGCATTCACCTCGATTACTTTGGGTCCTTGAGGAGAAAGCTTAACTTCAGTGTGGGAGACAATATAATCTACGCCTAGGACCGCCAAAGCCTTAATAACGACCTCTTGAATCAGGGTAGAATCCTGTTCTGATAATAGAGCGGGTACCAAGTGTCCTTCTTCAATTAATGCGGATGTATTTTTAGCGGTAATTGCAATGATATGTGTGGTTCCATTGATCGTACATGACTCAACACTAAATTCAGGTCCATCGATGTATTCCTCTACGAGAATATGCTTCTCTAAAGGTTGTCCAACCCAGTTTAGAGCATTAGTGCTAATAAGTTCAGCAGCACTCCATGCTTCTTCTAACGTATTACATTTTTGTACCATATGACTGCCCGCATCATTAGAAGGTTTTACGATAACGGGTAACTTCATTTCACTAAGGATGTGTAGTATCTCTGCAGGTGTTTGGATTAAAGCGTATTGGATGGGGGATACCTGGTGTTTGGTTAAACATGCGCGGGTTTGTGCTTTGCTGCGGCAATTTAAAGCGGCCTGTGAAGATAAGTGGAATTGCAGACCCAAGGCCTCGGCTATTTTCGCACCTAGAACGATGCGATATTCATTATTCGTATACACAGCAACAATAGAAAGCCGTTTAGATATTTCGATTGCCTTAGCGATTGCCTCTTCTTCCTGATTCAAATCCATTTCAAAAGGGAAATCTGCAATCATGGCATCTTCAAAAGGTATCTTCGTATTCATGAGAACCACCTTATAGCCTTGTTCCTTTATGAAAAGGATCTCCTCAACATCATCTCGCCGACCAATAAGCAGAACTACAGGACGATTCACCATTTTAATCCCTCCTTATCTGCAACACTCGGATTGGGAACTCTGTGGCAAGATACCTTCTTGAGTGGAGGTTTCATTGAATAATTTCTTTGTTTTGGCTACGGCGATGATACCGGCAACTTGTCCAATTTCTTCGTTCGTAATGAACTCTTGCTTAGCAGAAATAAGTGCCTTCCTCAAATCTTCTTGATCTCCGATGATCATCGCACTTGTTAGTTCAACTAATGCTCGATCTCTGGGTGAGAGGTACTCCGCTCTTAGAGCTTCTTCCACAAAATCAGTATACTTCCGATGTAGCTCAGGCAATAATTGGAGCATTTTAAATTCACCTCACGATAGAATGGTTAGTACATTTATATCAATCTATCCTTATGTAAAGACAGACATGATAACTCACTTATAATAGTTGTTTAACGCAAGTAATTACACGCCTTGTTATATATCACATTTAAATGAATAAGAGACACACATTGAATACACTTCATTATTTATGGCTTAATTCACATTAAAATAAGGATACAAAATACATTTACTTGAATAATTTTCCTTTATTATATTCTGATAATTTGCAAATAGCAACTTTATTTTTCGTTGTTCAACATTGAATTTAAGTGTTGATTTCCAAAAACAGTCATGCTAAAGTCTGTTCATGAATTCATTATTTACTTACAATAGATAGTTAAAAAGTGAGGGATTCTTATATGCAAATGGTATCTATCCGCCAAGCCAAAGTGAACGATTTAAATAGTATATTGGGCATCTACAATCAAGGCATTGAAGATCGAATTGCAACGCTAGAAACGGAAACGAAAGATATGATATACATACAAAAATGGTTTAACCAACATCAAGGGAGACATGTCGCATTGGTAGCAGAGGTATCAGAACAAGTTATTGGATGGGCTTCGTTAAATCCGTACTCGCACCGCTGTGCTTATCACGGTGTCGCTGATTTGTCGATATATATTCATAGAGAGTATCGTGGAAAAGGCATTGGAAATGCGCTCCTTTTAGAGTTGGAAAATGAAGCGAGGAAGCATAACTTTCATAAAATTGTGTTGTTTACCTTTCCCTTTAATAAGGCTGGGCAAGGATTATACCAGAAACTGGGGTATCGAACTGTAGGTTTTTTTGAACAGCAAGGTATTATGGATGGCGAACTTATTGATATTATGATTATGGAAAAACTCATTCACCAAGCTGGAATGCACGGATAAAGGGATGAAAACAACGCTCTTCAGCGACTACTAAAAAAAATGATAAAGGGACGTCGTCATTGTGTATGACAACGTCCCTCTATTAAAAGAAATAATATTAACTATTATTTGCTTCATACATATTCTTCAGTACATGACGCATTTCAGGCTTGATTGAAATGTCCGGACGTCTCTCCATTGCGAGTTTTTCAGCTTCTTCAACTGTAGTAGCTTCACCCAAGTTCATCAAAAGAGCTGTAGCTACTGTACCCGTACGGTTCCGGCCACCAGCACAGTGAAAGAATACTTTTTTACCTTCCTGAACAGCTTCAGTCACGGCTTGAATAGCGGACTTGATGGATTCTTCCTGATCATTCCGATTTTCAACAATTGGATAATGATGTCGGTGTGCTGAATCTGGAAATCCTTCTTGTGCCTTACCATCATCTCGGAGATCAAATACCTCAGTTACACCTTGCTCCTTAATCGCACTTAGAGCAGCATCTGCTCCCCCAATATATACTTTACCTTTAACCAGTTCATGATAGTTAGACATCGTTATCCTCCTCTTTTCTAATTGTGCTTAACAGCAACTTGAGCCTCCACTAACGACGAGTCCAAGTCCATCGTCGTATTGTTCCACATCCAGGGTGATTGATTTTACGGTAGCTACTATCTCAGGATCAACAGCTACGCGAATCGCATTTATTTCCTGTACCACATCATTCTCATCAGGATCAGCGAGCCCTAGTTGATAACTGGGCCCACAGCACCCTCCGCTAACCATGGCAAATCGAAGCGTATGCACGCCTGCTTCTCTCATCATTTCTACAATATAGGCTTTTGCTCCATCGGTAATCACCATCGTCGATCAGTCTCCTTTTTATACTTCATTCGGGCTTGCTACTTCAGTCCAGGTCTTTAGACTGTCATAACCAACAATCTCTTTGGATTCCCAAGGAATAATTACGGTGTTTCCCTTCGAAGCTTTATGAATCTGCTGAATCCATTCCTGCTCAGCGATGGCCCGTCCGCTAAGAATGGGGTCCATGGTGTCTGTCACGGCAAAACTTTGATTAATAGTCCACCACCTGGTTGGTATACTGGCCCGCTGCAAGTCCTGTTCCAAACGAAAAGCCTCATAATATGGTGTAGCCTCTGCGAGTGTAACAATCACAACACTTGTTTCATTCGGATCACGAAGTCGTGGTAACAAATGCTGAACCGCAGCGGGTATAGCACCTGCTGAACGTGCAATCTCTTTGTGGTACTCTTCCGTTGCATCGAGAAGAAGTAATGTGTGTCCTGTTGGAGCTGTATCAATAACCACAATCTCATCGCTGCTTCGTTCAACCAGATTGGCAAATGCACGAAAAACTGCAATTTCTTCTGTACAAGGGGATCTTAAATCTTCTTCCAGGTAAGCCAGACCATCCTCATCCAAAGAATCCTTGTTCTGCTCCAGGACTTCCTGTTTATATCGTTCCAGTTCGACCTTCGGATCGATACAACTCACGGTGATGTTGTCCGTCTCTTGTTCGAGCACATGACTCAGATGGGAAGCGGGATCGGTAGTGCTCAGATGTACCTGGTGACCTCTCTCTGCCAGACCAACTGCAATAGCTGATGCAACTGTTGTTTTGCCTACGCCGCCTTTTCCCATGGTGAAGATCACTCGGATCCCCTTGTTCTCCATATCATCTATGAGATGTTGCAAGGGGAAAACCAACGAAGGATTTACATTTTTCTCTTGGACCAGCCTAACCTCCGGGGCATCGAAGAAATGACGCAAATGCTCAATGCCAGTGATGTTAAATGGCGCTAGAGGAATTTGATAGATTGGAAGCTGCTGAACGGCTTCAGGAAGCTTCTCCAATGCACGTACCTGTCGACCGTAAAAAGCAGAAGAAACCGTATCCTGCTCCATAACCGAAGAAAGCATCCCGTTCACGATCAACAACTGATTCTGAATACCGATCTCTCCAAGCTCTTGCGATGCCCGCGCAGCTTCTTTCAGCGGAGAATCATCCGGACGAGTGACCAGTACAAGTGTCGTTTCATTGGAATCAGACAAGGTCTGGACGGCATCCTCATATAATGTTTTTTTCGCTTCCAGACCGGCAAGCGGTCCCAGACAGGAAGCCCCATGTGTACTTTCAGATAAAAACCCGCTCCAGGCGGTTGGCAATTGCAACAAACGCAGCGTGTGCCCTGTCGGAGCCGTATCGAACAAGATGTGATCATACTGCTCTCGCAGTTCTTGATTAGTCAGCATGGAACTGAACTCATTAAAGGCAGCTATTTCAACCGTGCAGGCTCCAGATAATTGCTCTTCCATCGTCGCGATCACTGTGTCTGGAAGCACGCCGCGGTATGGCCCAACCATCTCAGCTTTGTACTCGTTAGCAGCAGTTTCAGGATCGAGATTGGCGGCATCCAGATTGTTCATTCCAATTACAGGTACGGGGTGATTAGAAAGCTCCATACCAAAAACATCCTGTAGGTTAGAAGCCGGATCGGTGCTCACCAGCAAAACACGCTTCCCCGAATCGGCAAGAGATACAGCTGTCGCACAAGCAGTGGACGTCTTCCCTACGCCCCCTTTACCAGTAAAAAACAGATAAGGGGTCAGCGACATGGATTTCGGTTCAAATCGGTTTAACATGTTGAGAGGACCTTCTTTCCTATAGCTCGGATTTAGTTTTGACCTCAAGACGTATTCTCGGCTTAGCCACCAGTTCTTCTTCCGTCAGACCCGTCCATTGAACGAATTCTTCGTTCCTTGGATAACCACTTTCCTTTACCACTTGACCATCTACAATGATAATGGGCAGCACTTGAGGACCCTTTTCAGCCAAAAGCTGTCCTACGAGCGGACTTGCCACAAAAGCATCAGGTTCACTGGATAAGTTATAACGAGATACCTGAAACTGTTTCTTTTGCAAATTATGGACGACAGCAGATACACGAATCAGTTCCGGATCAACACTTGGACCACATACGCCAGAAGAACAACACATCGCAGGATCGTAGATCTCCATTGTTTTCAAACCAAACACCCCTCTCGAAATTAGAAAAGCCGGGAAACATTCTCCCGGCAGGTTTGTATTATTTGCCGGTTTCAGCGAACGTTTTAATGCGCTCCCCAATCTGGTCACGAACCGTTTGGAATACAGCCCATTTCTCTTCATCTGTACCTTGCGCTTTGGCAGGATCATCGAATCCCCAGTGTTCCCGCTTGACATGTGGTGGTGTCATTGGACATTTATCCGCGGCGTCTCCACACAATGTGACTACAAAATCAGCATTGTTCAACAACTCCGAATCAATGATATCGGAAGTTTGAGTGGAAATATCCAGGCCAACTTCCTTCATGGCTTCCACTGCTTTTGGATTCAGACCGTGTGCCTCGATGCCTGCACTATAGATGTTCCAGTCCTCACTTAGATATTTCTTGGCCCAGCCTTCGGCCATTTGGCTCCGGCAAGAATTGCCTGTGCATAGGAAGTACAGTGTTTTTTTACTCATGTTCATCGTCTCCTCGTTGTTTGAATTATATAATGCTTAACCACAGATACAGACCCAATAGCGTAATAAGCAGAGTCGGAACGGTGATAATGATACCTGTCTTAAAGTAAGTGCCCCATGAGATTTTGACGCCTTTCGTGCTAAGCACATGAAGCCAGAGCAGCGTCGCCAGTGAACCGATCGGGGTAATCTTGGGACCCAAGTCTGAACCAATAATATTCGCGTAAATGAGCGCCTCCCGAACCGTTCCTGTAGCCGTTGTTGCATCAATGGCAAGCGCATCAATTAGCACGGTAGGCATATTGTTCATCAGAGATGAAATAATTGCCGCAATAAAGCCCATACCAATCGTTGCCGCAAACAATCCTTGATCCGCCACAGCCTGAATGACTACGGCCAGGAGATCCGTTAAACCCACGTTACGTAGACCATAAACCACGACATACATGCCGATGGAGAAAAATACGATGGCCCACGGCGCTTCTTTGACCACCAATGTAGTCGGTACAGCAGAACTGCGGGAAGCCATGAACAGGAAGAATATAGCGACAACACCTGCTACAAGAGATACGGGAATACCGACGAATTCACTGGTGAAGTATCCAATGAGAAGAACACCCAACACCACCCACGACAACCGAAACATTTTCATATCCTTAATGGCAGTTGCTGGTGGTTTCAATTCGCTCGCATCAAAGCGTTTTGGAATACTTTTTCGGAAGAAGAGATACAATACGCCGATACTCGCCACCAGTGAGAACAGATTCGGAACAAACATCCTTCCTGCGTACTCCATGAACGTAATGCCAAAGAAGTCAGCAGATACGATGTTGACCAGGTTACTTACAACCAGTGGCAAAGAGGTCGTATCCGCAATAAATCCGCTAGCAATAATAAACGGAAACACTTTTTTCTCATCGAAATTCAGTGCACGTACCATGGCTAGAACAATCGGCGTCAGAATCAGTGCGCCTCCGTCATTGGCAAAGAAGGCAGAAACCACAGCACCCAAGATCGAGACGTAAACAAACATCCGGACACCATTTCCGTGAGCAGCCTTGGCCATATGTAAGGCAGCCCACTCGAAAAATCCGATACGATCCAGAATTAACGAAATCAGAATGATTGCTACAAACGCAAGCGTGGCATTCCAAACGATTTGCGTCACATCCCAGACGTCTTGGAGATTGACCACACCCACAAGTAAAGCAAGAATTGCTCCGCCGCAAGCTGACCAACCAATGGACAGGTTTTTAGGCTGCCAGATGACGAGGACTAACGTAATTAAAAAGATAATGCAGGCTAACAGCGTGGAAAACAAAACCCTCCCCCTCTTTCAGTTCCTCTAAATTTATATTTGTATATAACAATATACTTATATAATGAATAAAAATTAATTACAAACGGATGTAAAGTTCTCTTTATTTAAGGACTTAAGGATCGTTGCCGTGTCCGGCATTAGTTCCAAGACAGATTTAATATAGGGTGTATTCTCTACATTTAAAGAATAGTATACCCATTGGCCACGTTTACTTTCTTTAACCAAGCCTTGATCCTTCAGCTTGCGCAAATGCTGACTAATTCCAGGTTGTGACATGTCTAAAATCTCTACAAATTCACACACGCACCATTCACGTTCTTTGAGGAGTGTAAGTATAGTAAGACGTGTTTTATCGCCCAGCAATTTAATCTTATCCGCTGCTTCTTGAATAGAATCCATATCACTTCCTCCTTTCGTTAATATAAGTGCATGCTTATATTATAATATAAAAAAATTGAAGTCAACATTTAATTCGAATTAACCTAAAATGAAACTTAACCCATAAGTTTGCCATTTGGCACGCTTATGCTTCCAAAAACTCATGCCTAACTTATACTTCCAATACACCCCTCTACAAACACACATTCCTATTTCGCTTTGAAAAGTATAAAAGTGCCCGTTTCAGGACCTTTTTGAATGAAAAATCACTAAAAATATCGGTTGCAGGAAGTAGCACCTTCAAAATGTACAATTTGAGTTAGTAAGTTTAAATTATGGTTTTAATGAAATCTTTAAAGTCAAAGAAGCCAACCACTATTACGATTGACTTCACATGAATTTATTGAGCTATCGTTTCCCGTTAGTTGAATGGTCGATTTCAATTAAACCTACTTTTTTGTTAAATACTTCAACGTTTTCTGTTCTTATGAAGCGAAGCCGAAAGTTCTCCTCAAAGGAAATACGATTAAAACAGGAGAACTGCTTTAAACTTCTCTTTCTACCTTCTTACAATTTTTGTTTTTTCAACAATGGCAAGTTATGAAGCATCTTTGAAAGCGAAAGTGCATCCCAAGGTAGATGTTCCGTAATGCCTAGCCCGACAACATCAAATTCATTGTTTACATCTTGTATTAAACGAGTCACGGACTGCATGGATGAACGTTTCAATCCTTTGCGTACATACTCCTCATAACGATCTGGCCTAGCTATGCCTTGGGAACGGAATTCGTGCATATCTAGCACGTCCAAATCAAAATGAATGGCAATTCGGGAAGCGCCCGTTGCACGCAAAGCAGCTATCACTTTTTCGCTAGAAGAAGCAAACTCCTCTGAACTTACATTAGGGAAATTAAATTTTTTATAAACGTAAGGTGATTTTTCCTTCTCATCGTTAATTCCTGCGAAGACTAAACGACTCGGGTCTACTTTGGAAGAAACCAATGAAGCTAGGTCGGTGTCTCCTTCTCCGAGAAGAGTAGCGAGGATCATCGCATGATAATGTGAGTACAATTCTGCCGTTTTAATATCCGGATGGGCATCAATCCACAATATCGCTAAATCTTCTTGATATTTTTCAGCGAGATAAGCGAACGGGGCAAGCTCAACGCTGCAATCTCCCCCTAGAACGACTACTCGTTCAGGATTTCGATTCTGGAGAATAGTTAAAGCTGAAAGGGTCTGTTGCATAATTTGATTTTTTGCTACAATTCCATCCTCTTTTTTATCAATTGTAGGGTCTGTAGAAATTGGAACTTCAATAGTTTCATCATCCGAAACCGGTGCAAGCCATGCGAGAAGCTGAGCTCCAAAGTGATACGAAATGTTATTTCCGCCCTGCCATTGAGGCATGATCAACCGCAACGTTTTTTCTTCATTGTCCATAAAGTGCCTCCAATTTGCATTTTGAGTTTCAAGGTTGCACACGTCGCTGGGTAATTTAATTGAAAATAGATATACCATTCAATAGACTTTTTAAATTCATTGAGTCCCAAGGCATATGTTCGGTAATTCCCAGTCCTACTACCGTTGTTTCTTGGGATACCGTTTGAATCAAATTATTCAGTTGCGGGAAGTGCATTTTTCCCATTGGAAAGTCAATCGGTTCTTTTAAGTCAGGGTTCGCAAAAAGCAAAGACCGGAATATGCTTGGATCAAGAACATCCAAATCAAGATGAATTGCCAGATGCTTAATGCCCTGATCAACTATCCATTCTGTGATAGCCTGAGGCTTGTCCTGCAGTTCTTTTGTACTTGCAGTCTTGATCCCAAGCCTTTGAATCATTTCGGTTTCATGAGCGAACGTTTCTTCCAGTCCTGCAATAAAGATGTTGCCTGGCTTCAAAGGTACTTTGACTTCACCTGCGAATTCCGTGTCTCCTTCTCCTAAGAGATTACCCAACACCATGGTATGACTATTTGCGAATTCCTTCGGAGTCGAAATATCTGGATGGGCATCGATCCAGAGTACACCTAGTTCCCCATTATATCGTTCATTTAAATAAGCAAAAGGAGCTTGCTCAACCAGGCAATCACCACCAAACATAATAATGCTTTCTGGCTGATAGGCAGCGATGATTTGTTGAGCAGACTTCAATTGATTTATAACGTGGGCTCTGCCTCGGATTCCATTCTCAACTTCTAGCCCCATTTCGTCAGGCTCATACACTGGAACTTTAATGAGCGGCTGATCATTTTGTGGTGCCAACCAAGCAAGAAGCTCAGCGCCAAAAGAATAATTTGGGTTATCTCCACCTTGCCATTGCGGCATTAGTAGACGAATAGTATGTGCAGACATGTGTTTACTCCTTTTCTTTAAAACAGAATAGCTCTACGTTATCACGAATAAAAAAGTACTAAAAGTACGCACTTATTAGATAGCTACTATCCTAAAAGGTAGTGTATCTCCTATTAAGCAAAGAAAATCCGATGGTAGTCGAATTTTCTTTGCTTAATTTTTATAGACGCTCACTCTGATATGGTCTGAATATGCATTCTTAATAGGGAAGTCAGTCTATCCACGTTTACAGTTGTCACTTGAGTTTGTCCCTTCCAATAAAAGAATGCTGCTTAAAACAATGTGGGTTACCAGTTAGCAAGTATCTCATAATCTTTAATCGTTGCGTCAGGTCTTAATACTTTGTCCTGATCCAGCTCGGCTATCGACTTTCCTTGTTGGACTCTTTCAACCCAATCATGATTAGCCAAAGCTCCTTTGCCTAATGTTACGAGATCCGCCTGATCATGTCCGATGATTTCGGATGCCTTTGAAGGGCTCTCAAGTTGACCATTAGCAATAATTATCGTTTTTGCATATTTCTTTGCAAGTTCCACCAGTGAAGGTCCTCCCTTCTCAAACGCAGGTTCCCAAGCCTTATATTCGGTTACATGAATGTAGTCCAACCCGGCTTTTCTCAACTGGCCGAAAATGACTTTAGCATCTTCCTCTCCGCCGGCCCATTTATGAGCATAATCATTGACTTTGGCTTGAGATATCCGAATGCCTATTGTAAATTCTGGACCGACTGCTGCTCGAACTGCCGTTGATATCTCAACGAGAATCCGTACTCGATTTTCCGTCGTACCTCCATACTCATCTGTGCGCTGGTTGGTATAATCCGTTAGGAATTGGTCCAATAAATATCCATTTGCTCCATGAATCTCTACTCCATCAAACCCAGCCTGTTTGGCACGCAATGAAGATTCAATAAACCCTTGAATAACCTGCTCAATGTCTTCTTTTGTAGCAGCTCGTGGTGTAGAGAACTTGTCAGAACCGCCATAGAAAGATAACGGCTCCCCTTTAGGGAGTACTTCAGAAGGTGCAAGGTTCTTGGATTTAAATCGATTACCTTGCGAAAGCGCTCCTGCATGCTCTAGCTGAACAATGATTTGAGCACCAGCTTCATGAACAGTATCTACAACTTTTTTCCAGGCATTTGCTTGTTCTTCATTCACTAAACCAGGTTGGTTAAAGTAACACTGACTATATAGCTCATCCGTGTAAGTTCCTTCCGTAATAACAAAACCAAATCCTCCACGAGCAAAAGAAGCATAATATTCAGCCATTTGATCTGTAGCCAAACCTTCTGGTGTTGCACTAGTACGTGTCATCGGAGCTACTCCCACGCGATTCTTTACAATAGAATTCCCGACCTGAACATGTTCTAACAATTTATGATGTTGATTCACTCTTAGCATCCACCTTTACAAAGTTTTGTTGCTTATCTTGATTTATTCTTTTCGAACAAGTAAATTATAAAACAACTAATTTGATCGGTAAAATTGATGTTATCGAATTAAATATTCAATAAAATTGAATCATTATAACGAAAGGATGTAATTATGGAACTTCGTCATCTAATTACCTTAAAGACCATCGTTGAAAAAGGGGGATTTAAGAAAGCAGCTGATCAACTAGGTTATGCTCAGTCTTCTGTCACAACGCATATTAAAGAATTGGAAACTGAACTTGGAAAACCTATCTTTGATCGCTTGGGTAAACAAGTCGTTCTTACTCAGTATGGTCATCAATTCCTGCCGTATGCTTTAAAAATCATTGAGTTGTACACTCAAGCGCTCACTACAAATAATGAGCCAACTGGTAATTTAACACTCGGTATCTCGGAGTCTTTAATGATCTGTCGTATTCCTTCACTTTTAGTGGAATACAGACGAAAATTCCCACAAGTAAACCTCACTCTCAAATCACTTGATTACCAAGACGTTACTCAAGCTGTGCAAAGTGGTGAAATTGACCTCCTCGTCGCTCTAGAGAAAGATGGATGGAATTCGCCAGAATTACATTGCGAGCGCCTGATTCGTGAAAGAATGGTTGTAATTAGTCCACCACAGAAAATGGAATCCGATAAAGGAACCATGTTATACACCGAACGAAGTTGCAGTTATAAATCGGTGTTTAGAAACTATATTGATTACAAAAATATTGATGTTAAAGATAGTTTAGAATTCCAAAGTATTGAGGCCATTAAGCAATGCGTTAAGAGTGGGCTTGGCATATCTATGGTTCCTTATTTCTCTGTCAAAGAAGAATTAAAAAACAATAAACTTCAAGGTGAAGAAGTTGAACCAGATCGTCCCACAATATCCACCTATCTGGCATATCACAAAGATAAATGGATTTCACCGGCAATGGACCAGATGATCCAATTGATTAAAAAACATGCAGAGAATTGGGCATAATTTAGCTCGAACTGAAAAAAGCCAAGCTATCGCTATAGATAGCTGGCAATGTTCTTCTTCAAATAATTTTTTCAAATCAATGCGTAGCAAATACTTTCAAAACTATTTTCGACTTAAACACTCATGATACCACAATAAACTAACCTGCCCGTTCGTATTATGAGATCAACCAGTTCTTTCTGGTTGATCCTTTTTTCATTTGTATAGAGGATTAAGGTAGCCCGGTCGAACGTACCTGCCCGTGGGACTTGATCCCGAGTGCTATAGTGTTCGCCCTACTTGTCATGACCATGATTGAGGCTGGTTGGGACGTAAGATCCCGTATAACAAGCGATGCTATGGAGCGACAAGAAGAACCTTAGGGATGCCGGTGAATCTAAACTTACAGGGAGAGATGAAATGAATCCAGTTGTCGGTCTAGATATTTCAAAAGAAGAAAGTCATGGACAAGCCTTTTTAGCACGCGGAAAGCCTTTCAGAGGGACGTTCCACTTTGAGCACACTCGTGATGGTCTAGCCATTTTACATGAGGTTTTGAAGGATGTTGAGACTGTATCCAAACTTCGTCCTCTGCTTATTCTAGAAGCAACCGGCCATTACCAAAGTCCCGTTGTTCAGTTCTTAGAAGAACATCACTACATTTACATTGTCATTAATCCGCTCATCTCAAATCGGCTTAGAAAGTCTCAACTTCGTAAAGTAAAGACGGATGCTGCGGACGCTTACCTACTAGGAGAGTTGTACTACAAGGAAGAGTTTGAACCTTTTAAGATAAGAGGTGTGCAACTTCTCAATCTGCGCTATCTTACAAGACAGTATGAGTCCCTTTCAAAGATGTGTGTACAGACGAAGCTGCAATTCCAAGCCGTTTTAGATCAGGTTTTCCCAGCTTATAAAGGCGTCTTTGGAGCTATGTATTCCCGTATTTCACTACGGTTTTTAAGTGATTTTCCAACCTCATATTCAGTTTTGCAGACGGATGAAATTACACTCAAAGCTAAGATGAAAGAACTGCTTTCTTCGAAACGGGGGCGTTCTGAGGGCTGGATTAACCAACGGGTTCAGCGACTGCTACACGCGGCAAAGCAAAACCCATTTCAGCAAACCATGTATGCAAGCCACTTAATCAATTTGAAAGTTCTTATTACCCTTATTCTTCAGTACCAAGAGCATCTTGCTGAACTGGAACAGAACATAAATGCTCTGGCTGAAGAAATTGAAGAGTATGAATTAATTCAGTCGATTCCCGGTATTGGGCATAAAATTGCTGCAACAATTTTATCTGAAATTGGAGAAGTCGACCGATTTGATCACCCAAAAAAGCTAGTGGCTTTTGCAGGCATTGACCCGAGTGTCTTTGCTTCGGGTAAATTTACAGCAACTCGAAACCGAATCACGAAACGCGGTTCTAGGCAGTTGCGTTATGCCCTGGTAATGGCTGTCCAGTGTGGGCTTATACGCTCCCGAAATATACGAATCAAAGCGTTCTATGATCGCAAGAGAGCAGAAGGCAAACCACATAAAGTAGCTCTAATCGCATGTGCGAATAAGCTCGTCCATTGGCTCTATGCAATCTTGAGAAACAAAAAGGAATTTCGTCCAATTTAAAAGATTGCTATTGGAATAACCTTCCAATACACGACGGAAATTGGAGGGTTATTTGGCATGCTCGTTTTTACTATACCACATGATTTAGTATCATTTACTGGTAATCTTGACAAGCTATTAGCTGGTATAGTTTAATGAAAAGCCGTCCTAGTAGGGACTCACGGCAACTTTATGCTTCCAAATACATTTAAATATCACGAGTAGACCAAAATTCTAAGCATTTTCTGACATACTTATGGGTAAATATCTGATCCTTTTATGGGTTAAGTCTCATAAAAAAGCGTTGGTTCAAATTAGAACCAACGCTTCGGGTGTTCGTAAACTCTCTTCCATTTTCAATTGGTACAAGAAGGACTGCAATCACCCTTTTCCTCAGCTACCACCTTCACTTGCTGGAGATTGACACTGCATACACCGGTCTCCGGTAGATCCAGCTCTACTTTTGAAGCCGCCTCTAGGTCACCCGCCAGAAAAGCAACCACCGAACGAACCTGTTCGTATCCAGTAGCCATAAGGAAGGTAGGTGCACGTCCATAACTCTTCATACCTACAATATACAACCCTTGTTCCATATGACGAAGCTCTTTCTCACCATGTGGACGAACGGTGCCGCAGCTATGAACATTCGGATCAATTAATGGTGCCAGGGTTTCGACACTTTCGGTAATCTGGTCAATGTTAAGCCTTAACTCTCTTAAGAAGGTAAAATCGGGTCTGCTACCTGTATTCACAATGATCTCATCCACTTGAGCTACTTCATGAATTACACCACGTTGCTCTCCAATGATGGTAACTTGATCGCCATTCTGCTGAAGTTCCTGAATATGAAATGGCGTTATCACGTTGACCTTTCCTGCATCAACGAGTTGATGCATTCGACTTCCTAGCTCACCTCTGGCTTCCAGTTGATCATTCGCTTCTCCACCATAAGCTTCCTCTACTTGATCTCTTCTCATCAACCAGGTCAGTTTTGTACCTGAATCCATTTCTTGCAGACTGGATAGATCAAGTAACGTATTTAAGGCTGAATGGCCGCCACCTACGACAGCAATATGTTTACCCGTATAGCGCACTTGATCGGCCCCAAGTACATCCGGTATACCATAGAATATCTGTTTATGAAGAGATTGCTCCTGAGAAGTCAGTACTCCGCTTGAAAGCACCGGATTTGCTTTTCCCCAGGTTCCCGAAGCGTCAATGACAGCTCTCGCCTCATATTGTTTGGCCTTGCCTTTTTCTTCTACATAGATGACAAAAGGTTGTTGTTCTCTACCGGGTGTTTTCATTTTATCTGTATTTTTGCGACTGATCCCAACAACACGTGTATTCAAATGAAGATCGGAGTTTATCTCGGGTAACTCAACGAGTGGTCGTAAATACAGATCACGCAGCTCATGTCCCGTCGGTAATTCGTCTGGAGATGGGGCAATCCACCCATTCTTCGTCAACAACCTTTCTGCTGCTTTATCTACGTTATACTGCCATGGTGAAAATAGACGAACATGGCCCCACTTGGAGATATTCTCACCTACTTTGCTCCCCGCCTCAAAAATGATAAAGGATTGGCCAGCTTCAAGCAGATGTGCTGCTGCTGCCAGACCAATAGGCCCAGCACCAATGATGGCTACAGGTAAATGAGATAGCTCTCCTTGGTGTACAGGCTCTTGAAGAGAGATCTGGTTTTCCGTGAGCGTAGGTGCACAACAGGACTCGACTTGTTTGAATTCAATGTTTTTCATTTCAAACGACCTCCAGTAGTTAATTGAATATATTTGCAAATTACAAGTATTAGAGAAATGTAACGGGGTAATAATGCTCATTACCCCACTGGCGTACAGCACATTTTCGATTTTAACATACTCTCATTAAGCAGTTTAACAGATTGCATAACGATTGCTTTTTCTGTATCGGTCATGAAAGAAAAAACCTCTTCCAGATGTGTATTCATCCGATGATCTATAGCTGTCGCTACAAACTTCCCCTCTACCGTCAATCTCAGAATGTATACTCTCCGATCTTCAGGATGAGGTGTTTTTAAGACCAGGTTTTTCTTAATCAATGTCTGTATTTGACGACTAAAGGTTGTAATATCCATGGCTAGCGTTTCGGCAATTTGTTGCATAGATGGCTCATGTTGATGGTTAATTTCATATAGGATATGACTTTGGATTAGTGATATTTCCTGCTCTCCAACCGTGCAACAATTTTTATCCAGCAAGCCGAAGCGACGTACCATGATCTGTAATAACTCTCTTGGGTTTTGGTTATCCGGCAACATGATCACCTCTTGGTGTCTATTATAAACATATTATTTGTATATTGCAACTATCGTGCATTCTTCTGCTATTTCACATTGTTTTGAATATGCTTAACGACATAATCAGCATCTGGTCCGACACCCCGAAGGGTCGCTGATGCAAAGGAGCGCTGTCCAGATAAACCTACAAAATAAAGTCCAGGAATCTTCTTGCTGATCCCGTTCTTTTGCTCGGGTTCGCCTTGACCATCCAGTCCACCTAATGCATCAATATAAGAAACGTTAGAGCGATATCCTGTCGCGAAAATGACGGTTTGGACCTCTTCTCGTGATCCATCAGACCAGATCACCCCACTGTCATAAAATGCGGTGAACATTTTCTTTTGTTTCGGGTTTCCCGCTTTAAGTCGCTGCTTATATCCCTCCAAATCCAGAACGGATGACCCGTTTGCAAATGACTTCCCAAATTTCCAAAACGAATCGATCCCCGTTAACTTAAACCAGAAGTGAATATCCTGGCCCAAGAGACGCTGTGGAATTAGTGCTACTGGTTCTCTCACAGCAAGTGTTGTTTCAGCTACTTCGGATAGTTCCATCGCAATCTGAACCGCGGAGTTTCCTCTCCCTACAACAATGACCGATTGATTATGAAAAGGGGCCGGTGTTCGATACGTCGCGGAATGTAAGATTTCCCCCTCAAATTGTTCATCGCTTGGAATCGAAGGGGTATAGGGCCTGCTAAACGATCCTGTTGCCGAAATCAGATTGCGAGCCACGTATTTCTCTCCACTTGAAGTTGTTACTGTAAAAACGCCAGATTCTTTGGATACTTGATCTACACGGTTGTTATAAACCAAAGGCAAGTCAAAATGAGTAGCATAGTCTTTCAAGTATTGAATAACTTCATCACGATGAGGGTATCGATCTCCTGGAGAATCTATCGAAAGCCCAGGCAGAGAAGAGTACTTGGCAGGTGAGAATAACTTCAAATTATCGTAATACTGTGGCCACGCCCCTACCGCTTCTCCTCCTGCCTCCAGAATCAAAAAAGACAGCCCTCTCTTTTTCAAATGATAACCGGAAGCAAGTCCTGCCTGACCTCCACCAATAACAATGACATCCCAGAGTGTTGGTTCCATAACACATCTCCTTCAAATATAGTTAGAGTAATTTCCTTCTTACAAGATATGTACTCGTTTAGTATATTTATTTATTTGCAAAATGCAAGTGTTTTTCTTCGGTGACTAGTTATCTCATCTAAAAACCTACCCTGTGAGTGTTCATGTAGGCTCATGCCCATTATTGCAAATGTTGTATACCTTTATATAGGCGGCTGCATAGGTTGTGAGTAGACATTTCACCAAAGAAGGAGAATGAGCATGTACCCTAAATTATCAAATCGAAATCAATGGCATAATCCAGTGCCTAACATCCGGAATAACAACGGACAGGGCCTCACCCCTCCGTATTGCCATGGAAATGTGAACCTTAGTCACCCTGGTGGAAATTTAGAAATAAAAGATTATGGACAACAACCACTTGTAATCAATATTGATCAAGCCACAAAGTATAATCAAAATTATCGTACGGCTCTATGGACAGGAAAGTATTTTCAAGTGACTCTGATGAGTATCCGTGTTGGCGAAGATATCGGTCTGGAAGTCCACCCGACAACCGATCAATTCATACGGATTGAAGAAGGTCAGGGACTTGTCCAAATGGGAGACGAGAAAGACAAATTGAATTTTCAAACGATGGCCTGTGAGGACTATGCCGTTATGGTGCCTGCTGGAAAATGGCACAATATCACCAACACAGGCAGTATACCACTTAAAGTGTACGTGATCTATGCGCCGCCTGAGCATTCTTATGGGACAGTGCATGAAACGAAAGCCATTGCCATGTCTTCTGAAAGTTAGTTGATCGTATTCTAATGCTAACCAATTTTAATACAAAAGCCTGATTTCTCTTCATTCGTCGTGGAGAAAATCAGGCTATTTCTTAATTTAATTACTTATCGAGATATCGGTACAACGTTGTTTTGCTAATACCTGTTTCTTCACGAATTTCAGCAAGACTGTACTCTTTACTTTCATACATTTGTATCGCCTTCATCACATTGCCATCTAATTTACGAGGACGACCTAACTTCATCCCCTTTTCCTTCGCTTCATCCATTCCTTTTTTCGTGCTTTCACTAGTTAAATCTCCTTGGAAATCAAGTAAAGCCTTCACATGCTCCAGAAAAATACGACCAGAACTGTCTTGGGTATTCAAATTTTCATTCAGAGAATACAGATGAGCCTCTCGCTTTTGAAATTCCTTCAGCAGATCGACAAGATGTTTTGTAGAGTCAGCTAAGGAGAACAATCGAGTAACAACGACGACATCTCCTGCTTCGAGCTGGTTCATCATGGCATTTAGCTGCGTTCTTTGCTTTGCAGATGAATGTTCTTCCTTCAATATTCGATCACAGGATTTCCGCTTTAAAATTTCGTGTTGATTTTGACAATTCGGGTCATCCTGTGAAGGTCTCATATAGCCAATAATCATGTTAAAACTCCTAACTGCAACTGACATTATAAAATTATAACACAAAATAAGAACCAAAATGGTTCCTTTTTGGAACTCCCTGTGATAAGATCAATATACTTCAACCGGATATGACTTTTAGTCGAGTAAGAGTCATAAAAAAAAGATAAGGAGTGGAAGTACACGTGATTGAACGGATTAAGACAGATTGGTTCTCTAATATTCGAGGGGACATATTAGCCGGGATAGTAGTGGCATTGGCACTCATCCCCGAAGCCATTGCATTTTCTATTATTGCTGGTGTAGATCCCATGGTGGGTCTGTATGCATCGTTTTGTATTGCTGTCATCATCTCATTTATTGGTGGCCGACCAGGGATGATTTCTGCTGCTACAGGTGCCATGGCCTTACTAATGGTTCCTTTGGTCAAGGAACATGGCGTTCAATATTTACTGGCTGCCACCATTCTTACTGGCGTTATCCAATTGCTTTTTGGTGTATTCAAAATCGGGAAACTTATGAAATTCATCCCGAGGGCTGTCATGATCGGCTTTGTGAATGCTCTCGCTATTCTGATATTCATGGCACAAGTTCCCCATTTTGTAGGCATATCCACGCTGACCTACATCTTCGTTGCAGTTACCTTACTTATTGTATATGTTTTGCCCCGATTCTTCAAAGCCATTCCAGCACCTCTTATTGCCATTGTGGTTTTAACCGCAACTGCCATTTGGGGTAACCTGGATTTGGGAACGGTTGGAGAGCTAGGTATTATCACACAATCTCTTCCCTCATTCTTTATTCCCGATATTCCTTTTAATATCGAAACATTACAAATTATATTCCCTTATTCTATTTCACTGGCTATTGTCGGATTGGTCGAATCTCTCTTGACCGCTTCCATCGTGGATGATATGACGGGAACGAACAGTAACAAAAACAAAGAAGCTCGCGGACAAGGAATTGCCAACGTCATTACCGGTTTCTTCGGCGGAATGGCAGGCTGCGCCATGATTGGACAGTCTGTGATCAACGTCAAGTCTGGCGGACGAGGAAGGTTATCTACGCTCGTAGCTGGCGTATTCCTCATGTTCCTTATCCTTGTACTTGGCGGTGTCGTTGTTCAGATCCCTATGCCTGTACTCGCCGGGATTATGATCATGGTAGCCGTCGGAACGTTTGACTGGTCTTCCTTCTCTTATCTCCGTAAAGCCCCAAAAAGTGATGCACTTGTTATGCTAGTCACCGTTATTGTCGTTGTAGCGACCGATAATCTTGCATTGGGTGTCATTGTCGGCGTCATTCTTAGTGCGATATTCTTCGCTTCCAAAATCTCAAAGGTTAAAGTGAGGCATCTCTCCACGGAGAAAAACGTAAGATTTGATGTGACGGGTCAATTATTCTTTGCATCAGTGGAAGGGTTTATCGAGGCTTTTGACTTCGAGATTGCGGATTCGGAAATTGTCATTGATTTCTCGAATGCACACATTTGGGATGATTCAGGTGTAGGCGCTGTCGATAAAGTGGTCATAAGATATCGGGAGAATCATAATCGTGTCACGATTAAAGGACTGAATACGTCAAGTGAAAAACTCGTAAATAAGTTAGCGGTTTATCAAGATCCAAATGCACAATTAAAATCACATTAAGGTAGGAGAGATGAACATGTATCAACATATTCTACTTGCTGCAGATGGTTCTAACAATGCCATTCGGGCAGCGAAAGAAGCCGCTTATATTGCGTCCTTAATCCCTGATGCTGAGGTCGAGATTCTATTTGTTGTAGACCTATCCAAGGTCAAAGATGAAGTGCTCCATTCTCAGAATCATGAGGAAATTGAACTGAAACGTAAACAGAAACTTATGCCTGTTCAGCAAGAACTTACAGAGAAACATGTGAACTATCGAGTTACCTTCGTAAATGGAGATCCTGGTCCTACGATTGTTGATTACGCGAATAAGAACAGCGTTGATCTGCTTATTATCGGAAGTCGGGGACTGAACTCCTTACAGGAATTCGTACTTGGAAGTGTGAGTCATAAAGTTGTTAAGAGGGCTCATTGTCCAGTTATGATTGTGAAATAGATGATGGATATGAAGCATGGGGCCTCTGCAATTGCAGAGGTCTCGCTTCTTTTTCTAAAAGGAAATAGATCATTTAAACGTTGACTGGAGGAGAGAATATCTTGGAACACTCCAAATTAAAGACTCAAAAACCACAAAAAACATCACGCTATCTTCCTCCTGCTGTACGTATTTTTGCGCTTGGAGGTCTCGGGGAAATTGGAAAGAACATGTATGGGATCGAATACAAAAATGAAATCATTTTGATTGACGCAGGTTTGAAATTCCCCGATGCCCATATGAATGGTGTAGATTACATTATTCCTGATATACGTTATTTGCTGGACAAGCCTCAACAGATCAAAGCTCTTTTCCTTACCCATGGACATGAAGATCATATTGGTGCTGTCCCCTACTTGCTCAAACATCTTTCCTTTCCAATCTATGGCGGTGCACTAACGATCGGCTTGGTCAAAGCCAAGTTGGAAGAGCACAAGTTAACGAATTCAGTGGATTTTCATATCATTCAGGATCACGAACGCGTGTCATTTCAGCATCTTTCTGTTCATTTTTTCCGAACAATACACAGCATACCCGATGCTTTTGGTATCGTTGTAGATACACCCTATGGTTCTATTGTGCACACAGGTGACTTCAAATTTGATATGACACCTGAAGGAAAGACAGCAGATCTTCATAAAATGATGCAGTTAGGTGAAAAAGGCGTGCTTGCTTTGCTGTCTGATAGTACCAACAGTGAACGTGAAGGTCAGTCCCTTTCAGAACATACAGTGGGTAAATCTGTTTTGGAATTAATCCAGCAATGTGAAGGCCGAGTTTTGTTTGCGACTTTTGCGTCCAATGTTCACAGGTTACAACAAGTTATTCATGCTGCTTCAGAGTGTAATCGGAGAATTTTAATACTGGGCCGCAGCATGGAAAAAATATTCTCCATTGGCCAAGAACTTGGACACCTTCATATACCTCAAGGTATGCTAATGGATATGAAGGAAATCCACACCACTCCACATCATCAAGTCATCATTTTATGCACGGGTAGTCAAGGAGAGCCTAATGCAGCATTAACCCGTATTGCATCCGGCTCCCACCGTCACGTTCAAATATTCCCAGGAGATACGATTGTCTTTTCATCTTCTCCGATTCCTGGTAACGTCATTCAAGTCAATCGAAGCATAGATATGCTGATGCGTTCTGGAGCCGCTGTCCTCTACGGAGCAGAGTATGACATTCATACTTCCGGGCATGGATCACGTGAGGATTTAAAACTGATGATACGGACCATGCGCCCGAAATATTTCATACCGATCCATGGAGAATATCGAATGCTGGTAAGCCATCAAAAACTAGCTGAGCAAGTTGGAATACCCTCCAACAGAATCTATGTATTGAATATTGGAGAGCCTCTCCTCATTACTAAATATCATGCTCGAAAAGGAAGAAATCTCCCTTCGGGATCGTCATTTGTGATACGTGGTAAAGTTGAAAATCATGAGCCTGAACTCATTGATGAACGCAATAGATTGGCTAAGGATGGTGTACTTATTGTCGCACTTGTCTTAAACAATGAGACATGCCAAATGATATCAGGGCCTGACCTCATTAGCCGAGGGTTTGTCTATGTACGAGATGCTAACAAACTGATGAAAACAGCAGAATCACAATTGAAATCCGCACTATATGGACTAGAGCAGAAAAAAGAAGCCAGCTGTGAGATCTGGGAACATAAAATCTCAGAAGTACTCCAGAACTTCTTTTACTCACAATTACAACGTACTCCTGTGATTTTCTCTTCCATTCATAGCGTTTCACATCCTACTCAAGTAAAGGACGACTAAACAATGAGAATGATTCAAAAGTTAATTCATCCCGATACACCCGCCCTAAATGGACGGATTTTTGAACGAAAAGCAGCACGTGGCATTATTATGCGTGGTTCTGAGATTCTTCTACTCTATACCCGTAGATATAACGACTACAGTTTTCCCGGAGGTGGTGTGGAAGCGGATGAGGACCTACTTCGTGGGCTAAGAAGAGAAATTGCTGAAGAAACCGGAGCTACCCAGGTGGAGGTGACAAGCGAGTTCGGCTACATTGAAGAGTATCGTCCCCATTACAAACCCGAATATGATCTGATCCATATGTTATCTTATTATTATGTTTGCAACATTCATGAACAGCTTGGAGAAGCCAAACTCGAAGATTATGAAATGAACAATGGGATGTCTGCCGTCTGGATCGACATTCATCAGGCCATTAAGCATAATCGGCAGGTAATATTGAATAAAGAGGCTTCCATGGGATTTTCCATTGAAAGAGAGACGATTGTGTTGGAGCTTATTGCGTCTGAATTAATCTTTTAGTTTAGAATATTAGATTCGCAATGTAATTTGTAATGGCCCCGTATTCATGTCCTCAACCAGGACAAGCACATGGGGCCATAAAATTAAACTAACCTGTCTATAACGAACTATCTAATGAAAGTCCGATAAAATTATTTAGAGTTGAAGCCATCTAGTTACATCTTCAGATATAAGACCATTCTGACGATGTGTGACAGGCATTTCACTAATTTGTAGCAAAAAATAACTATCGTGTGTACGTAGACACTCAAGAAGGTACTTATCTAACAAATCAATATCATCAGCTGTTTTAATTAAATACACTCTGTCATGAAGATGTTTGACCTCAAACAGATGTTCAAGATGAAAGTTAATACACTCCTCGGTCCATCCTTCATTTTTAGGCTTGTAAGAAAACAAGTAGAGTTTAGATATGATAATCAGCCCCCTTTTACTCTTATAGTCCGCCTTTCTTTTGAAGCAGTTTCCCTTACGTGGCTTAAATAACACCTTTAACATTGGTGGCGCTATTAAAGTTGTAAGTATGACCATTATAAAAACTGAAGTGAAGTATTCAGGTAAAAGAAGCCCTTCTTGTAAACCAGTTGAAGCAATACCGGCAGCAAATGAACCGACTATACCGGCCATCCCCATCAAATCCATAACGCGAGGAACTATAAACACCCCTGCAACAAATACGCCTATGAAAAATAGCACTTTCTTTCCTACTAGGAGTACTAAAGTTACATCCTGACCTGTACCCAAGAAACTCATCATAAATGCCAAAAGGATAACGACTAAAATTGATTAAAGCCAAATACCATTATAAATTCCATTCTATCTACTCCTCAACAACAACAGATCAAACAATGCGAACGCGTTCCCTAACATAATAATAGACCTAAAAACCTAGGTCAATATAGCTTTTAAACCGCCATAAACAGTCCTGTAAACCTTATAATAACCATCATTAATATGTATACGTACTTTTTATATAAACCTTGAAAATAAGCATCAGGGATGTATTTTTGGTATGTAAAAGTAAACATAATAAACGAGGAGAGGATCATATGTAATCAAACTCGTCCTCATGGTACAAATAGCTTCGCTGAAATCCGTCCTTTTGAATGGTGGGTAATCTGGCTATCTTGTTCTGTCTTTATTTGTTTCGATATTATCGATTGCGCTTTTCATCCTCTCCAAACCAATCCATCGTTCTCCCTCCCTTCGAGTTAAATACTATCGTAAATAAAAAAGACTTTCCGTGTATTTCCTGCACCAATCGGTAATCGGCTTAAGTTCTTGTCCATTCCGGGACAAGAACTTAAGCCGATAAAATAAAAAAGCCGCTAAATAGCGACTTCAATGGGACTATGTTTTTGTCCCTCGACAAAGAATGACACAAGAAAATATCAAAAAAACTAGAGTGATAGTGATTTTTGTAACTGTTTTATTGGTGTTTTAATATGCTCAAGCTAGCGCAGGCTTCCCTGGAATTTTTTTCTACTGGTCTCTCATAATAACCTTACTTCAATAGCGAGAACGATGCTCTACCAGAAGATACCACACATTCTTAGTCGGTACTGCTGATTAATATTTTAATCGACATGGTACCATGTTCTTAACCTTTCCAGCAAATACTAAGTTCTTGCGTTAGGTCCGAAAAACCGAAAAACCTATTCTTGATACAGAAAAATCGTTATTCAAGCGAAGTTTTATATTTATGTGGCTTTTATCTCGCCATGGAAGTTCCATCATGATGCTATTTAGATATCTACCTAATCCGAAATGACACAATGTTCAAGTCCTTTTCGGCAGAGGAACCAAGTTCTTGTCCCTCGACATTTGAAGTTAGACGCTGCCGCCGAGATAATTTTCTGAGAAGAGTTTAGTGTAATTCCATCTGTAATACTCTGCGCAATGTAAAATGCCGCCATCATCTCGAGGTCACGATGGAGCCCATGAAAAAAACAAACATTCTCCTATATGGTCTTGGTAAAACTGAGCGGGTGAAGGGAATTATGTCCGTCGCAACTTCAGTTGGCTTGCGCCGAAGACTCCAGCATCGAACGTGACGACTTCCATCTCCGGATCGCTTGTAAACTCCGGGTGGTGCAGCCCAAGCTTTAGAATCGGTTCAACTGCACTTTTCGCTCCAGCTTTAACGCTGGTACCTGGAAGCTTACGGCAGCTTTCAACTCGATAATCCCCGGCCATAGTCGATACACCGATCAATGCGATCATACTCATGTAACTCCCTTGTTTGTCCATATGATCCGGAATGAATGAGTCGGCAATGACGCAAAGAGCATGATTTTTTGTACCGCTATTGAACATCCAGTCTAATAATGTTAATGCATTATATAGAGAAAGGCTACCCGACTGCCCGACGGAAATGGGCATAACCTCATTTAGCCCTAATTCTTGTCTCAGTTTAGCACAGCCATTAACACCAGTTTCCAAGTCCGTCTGATGACAGTAACAGAGCAAGTCAATTCCTTCGGTCCAATTCCTATTCGTTTCAATTAGATCGGTTATCCGTCCCCATGGCATTTCAAATCTCAAAGCTGCCTCAGCATGATGAAATGTCAAATACATAGCTCGTTCACCTTCTTGGAATACCGATGAATCGCACAACCGTAATAGCCTCCGAAGCCAACGGAAATCGTCATATACAAGTCCCCTTCTTTCAAGAAACCTGAACAGATAGCGTGATCGATATTATTTAGGATATCGGTGTTATGAATGTGTCCGTCCTTGGAGAGGGTTAGATTGTAGAAGCGTTCCAGAGACACCCTCAGTACTTGAGCCAGCATACTCCATACGTGTAGCCCCAAATTGGTGCAAAAGATCACGGCGATCTGAGCAATGTGAATACCGGACTCGCTTAATGCTGCTTTTACTGCCTGTCTGACCCCTAAATAAAACGTTGAGTAATATAATTGAATACGATCTGGATCCAGATCGTATACGAGGCCGTCGACTCTCATAACCGAAGCAAGTGTCTGCTGTCCTTGACGCTGCCCCTTCATATATAAAGCAGCACTCGCGCCGTCACCGAACACCATGAACGGATCGCTCCGTTCATAAGAATTCATAGCTCTGTCGGCAGTGATGAACAAGATTCCTTTACCTTGCTGACACGGGGCCATGAAGTAGTTCGACGCCAGACTCAACGATAAGTGCATCGTGGAACAAGAATATTCCTCCAAAGGGATAAATGGGACTGTCTCAAGGGCGAATTCATCTGCTAGGCGATCAAAAAGATTCCGTTCACCGTTTTCATTATTCGTTACACTAGCAAACATGACTGCCGCGATCTGTACATTCATTTGCAGAGCCCGGTGCAAAATTGGCCTACACACGGTAGCAATCATCTGTTCCAATTCAAGTTCCTCTTCTATGGGCACCAGCTCAAAGCCTTTGTTCAAGTATTCGGAATCGCTCATTCGAAATTCAACGCCGTCAGCCTTCACCTGCTGAATCGCTTTCGTGACATGGATACGGGACTTCGGGAGATAGACGGAATAATCGACGATCGTCAAGTGGTTCTCATACATTGTGATGAGGCTGCTTTCGGAAATGCATGATCTTGTACTGGCGTTCCCCGCTCTTCATTTCATCGTACAAGGACGTACCTGGCACACCCATTGTTTTCCAAATCGCAGTATCCATCTGACCTTCAGATCCAAAAGCGGCTATGCGATTTTTTAGAACTTGATCACTTGAAAGCAAAACTTCCCCCGTGATATCACGTGATATAAGCAGCTCGAAGCCCAGTTCAAGCAAATACCGTTCACCATTGTCAAACTTCCAGGTTGGCAAATCGTCCGCATAAACAAAAGTCCCGCCCGGTTTCAGTACCCGGAAGACCTCGTCATAAAAAGACTTAATCGACGGATATAGATCAGACGCTTCCATGTTGAGGACAAAATCACAACATGACGAACCGATAGGAAGCCTCTCGGCGTCCCCAACACAAAAATAGGCATTTGGGAAACGGTTGGTCAATTGGCAAAATGCAATATTGGCTTCGGTCAGATCTAAGCCAACAACGCTTCTCACACCGTAACTTCGACAGAGCTCTCGCACGCCTCCCCCCCTGCCACAGGCTACCTCCAAAATGTTCTTATCCTCGAGATATAAACCATCCAAGCACTCCTGCAGAAGCCGGATGGAGTTTCGATTGACACTTGCTGGTGCCTGGTTGAACTCGGAGGCGAACCCCCAATTGATAAATGTCGAGAAGCGGGAAAAGCCACTCTCGTCCAAGGACCGATTATAGTTAGTGAACATCTTCATGATATCTTTTTTGAGGACTGCAGTTTCCCCGCTTTCCTGCCCTTGCAGATCAGCCAGCATAAACGGAACACCACCATCACCGAAGAGATAACTGACCGCGCACTCCCCGCACACCAACACTTGATCCGATGTGTTTAGCTTTGACTTGCAAAAAGGACATACTAAGGAAATGCCGGTTGCCGGCCAACGAAGCATATGCATGTCATTCCTCCCTCAATTAAGCTGTCAGCCTTTAGCCGCTTGCACTGTTATAATTACGTATTGCCCGATTCCAAACGAAGCGAACGATTACAAGGAGCACGATTGGTGCGATAGCGCCCCATACCGCCAAAGCAGGTGTCAGCTGATTCATCACCATCATAGGCCCAAAATTCGTAATGACGAGAAAAGGCAGCACATACACGCCGATTCGTTGGATGAAACGTGAATAGATCGGCATTGGCATATTGTTGGCGTCCCAAATAGAATAGAAAATTCCCGCCAGTCCTCCCGTATTAACAAGCCAGAAGGATAACAAAGCTGGGATGAACATCAGACAGTAAGTAATGATCAACGCTGTCCCCAAGTAAAACAAAAATGAGAATAAACTCCATGCCGTTACGGGAATATTTAATGCATTCCAACTGATCACAACCATCGTTCCACCCGCGATGAAATTCGGAATTGGCATCCCAAGATCGATGTATCGAAGCGAAACCAAAAACTGTAGTGAAATTGGCTTAACCATGAGTAGATCCAACGTCCCGCTGCGTATATACTCGGATACCCTCACGAAATTAGGGAAAAACAGCCCGGAATAGAGACCGGTCATAATCGTGTATGTGCCGACAAACATCAAGATACCATCAGGCGTGATCGATCCGATATGCAAGTCCGTCTCATAAACTACTACGACGTAAAGCAGCTTGGCAAACAAGTAAGCGATTTCCACAGCAATCCCGAGTATGAAGTTCGTCCTGTATTCCATTTGAGCAATAAAGCAGTTCTTAATGAACAAAAAGTAAATCATTAGGTAGTTGCGAAGCGTTACCAGCCATCCTCTCACCGGTCAGCCCCCCAATCCGAGATACTTCTTCATACCGGCGCGCCATACGATCCGTGAAAAGGCAAGCAGCGCGATCATCCAGAAGAACTGCATCCCGATTCCTTGTACTGCCTCGTCCATTGACAATCTGCCATTAATAACATTCGCTGGAAAATGGATCGTATACTTGAACGGCAAGTAGTCTAAAATCTTATTTATGGTCTTACCAAACACCTCAATCGGAAAAACACCACCACTTAAAATGATGACAAATAAGCCGGTCATTTCAAAAAAATAGGAGATTTCAGACAATATAAATGCAACAGCCGCGAGCGTATAAGAGATAAGAAAGTTTAACAACAAAGACAGGACCATTGACACCATAAAGAGTAGAATATGTGCCAAGGGAATCCGTATACCATAAGTTCCGGTCAAGTAAACGAGTGTAAACAGCAAGATACATAGCATGGCTGAAAAAAAGAAAATCTTTTGCCCCAGCATAGTAAATAGCTTTAGAGCGAAAAAACTGACCGGTTGAACCAAATATTTATTCAACCCACCATCCTTGATCTCGGTGGCCACGTTTTGACCTATATCCGTTGTCACAATTTTTGTCACGATGGCTGCCGTTATCGTGTATAAAATCATTTGGCCGTAGGTATATCCGAAAAATTCCGACGATTCTGATCTTCCATAGACCGCTGTCCAAATATAATATTGGATCAGAATCGGAAAGAATGCACTGATCAAGGAAAAGAGAAAGTCAAGTCGATATTCGAGTGAAGACTGAACGCCTAACTGGAACACGCGTCCGTATTTGGGAAAGGCATTCATCCGGATACCCGATCATCCCGCTGATACAAGGATACAACGACTTCCTCGATAGGAATATCTTCGATCGTAATATCTTCAATCGGGTAGTGTTCAAGCAAATCCCTGGAAGCCATGCTAATGCGCTCCTTACTTATCTCCAGCGTGGCATGAAATCCGTCCGATTGACGCACCTTCCCGTACAACTGCAGCTGTCCAGTCGCTACGTGTTGCTTAAATTTCAACTGTATGATTTTTGTGTCGTTCAAGACATCGTCGATTCGCTTCAGATCCCCGTCGAAGACGAGCCTGCCATCATTGATAATGATCGTCCGCTTGCACAGATCCTCGATGTCCTTCATGTAATGACTTGTCAAAATAATCGTTGTCCTATGCTGTTCGTTGTAATACTTCAAAAACTCCCGCACCTTTTTCTGTGTAACAATATCGAGTCCGATCGTCGGCTCATCCAGGAAAAGCAGTTTCGGTTTATGAATAAGCGCCGCAAGGAGCTCCATCTTCATACGCTCACCTAGCGATAAACGCCTTACCTGAACATTCATAATGTGCTTGACGTCCAACAGTTCGATGAGTTCGTTCAGTGTTTGTTTGTAATGCTGATCGTCAACCTGATAGATATATTTGTTTAGCAAAATGGATTCCGCCGCAGGCAAGTCAACCCATAGTTGACTCTTCTGCCCCATTACAATAGCGAACTGCTTCTTGAATTCCTTATTTCGCTCATAAGGCTTGAAGCCCAGTACAGTAAGTTCGCCGCTAGTTGGATGTAAGATGCCAGAGAGCATCTTTAGCGTCGTCGTTTTGCCTGCCCCATTAGGCCCAAGGAATGCAACCATTTCCCCCTCTTCGATCGAAAAGGAGATATTTTTCACCGCTTCCTTCGTCAAACTTTTCCGATAAAAGAGGTTTTTAATGGAATGAAGCATTCCGACCTCTTTGGTGTAATAGGTGAAGTTTTTAGCTAACTGCACCACTTGGATCGCTGTCAATTGCGCTCCTCCTTAACAATGAAAATCGAACTAGAAGGTGGACGATAACGTTTACCGGCCATAATGATAAAGTAACCCGCATCGGGAACAGACCGGCATCAGTCCGCAAGCTAATACCTCTCGGTGTTTGGCAAAATTTTCTCCCTTCCAAACCTCCTTCACATCCACATCACTAATGTTGCCGACCGCCATCTCAGGAAAGAACTTGCACGGAGTGACGTTTCCGCTCGGCAATACGTCCATTCGGGTGGAGATCGCCAAGCATTCCTTCCGCTTCATCCCGGTTCTCTGCACGCCAGTGACAAAATCCTCTATCTCGTCTTGCTCCAATGCGGGCATAAATCGAACCCGGCTTCCCCATGTTTGCTCGGAGATGCGGAGAACCTCCTCCTTGAGTGCCCCCACCTTCTCGCCGGAGATATGATAAGTGAATGAATTCCAACTGCAGCTACCCTGACGGATTGGATCCAGCCAATCAAACTCTTTGATGAAGAAATGGTCCATCTCCTGAGCAGACTCAGGTGCGATATACCACGGATATACAAAGTAGACCGAATCCACGCCCATCTCCTCGAAAAACTTCATAAAATCAAACATTTTGGGAATCATGAGATCATTCATCGTCAAGCTGACGGATACTCTGCCCTTGAAAATGCCCTGACGCTGCAACTCCAGCAGACGTTCTATGGCACTAACCACCTTTTTGTAGGTCCCTCTGCCCCTAATCGCGTCGTTCTCTGCCTCGAATCCCTCCAGACTGGCTAGTACGACAAGTCCCTCACCAATCTTAAGCAGTGAATCTAACTTTTCCTCCAGAAGAATCGCGTTAGTACAAATCGTCGTCGTACGCTGATCGCGTTCCAGCAGATTCGCAATCTGATCGAACTTGCTATGGTACAGCGGCTCTCCGCCCCAAAGATAAACTTTCGACTTCTTCTCATGGGTGAAGGCAAGGAGCTTATCGACCAACGCGACATCGATTTCTTTACCTTGCTCCTCCTTGGACATGTCCCAGTGAAAGCCGTCCGCGTTCCACTCGTAGCAATGCTTGCAACGCAAGTTGCACCCGTTGTTCAGCTTGATCCCGATATCTTCCGGGATCTCCATCGCATAGCGACTATCGGTCGCTCGAAGCCGACTGACCCGGGACATATTCATAATTGTACGCTTCAGATCGTTAAACACACGCTCATCAAACTTCCGACTCGTTTTGGGTTGCATAATGTACACCTCCATAAGTTTTGCAATGCTCGCGGGCTTGTAGTAGGTTACAATGAGCACGTTCCAATATCTCGATGTTGAATCCCTGCATCTTCCAATCCGTAAAGGACACGCCAAATCCTTGCTTAATCCAATAATCAGCATTGGCGGTTTCGTGTCTTCCAAAGGGTTCAAGAAAAACCATAGGCGTCGCAGCGGCGAACGATTCCATCAAGGAATAGCCACCCGGCTTACTGACAATGGCTGTGCAACGGCGAATTCGTTCAAATAGCAGGGGAACAGTTCCGCTGTCTAAGTAAATGGGAGTCTCTCCATGTTGGATCTGAGCAAATGGAGGAAAACCGAACTCCCCCCGTCTATTCCTCAGCCACGGACTCCACGAGGGGTCGTTCCGATAATAGCAAATGCGTGGATCAGGCTGGATATCCTCGTCAAAATAAGCCAGAACATCCAGCTCCATACCGCCTTCAAGCAGGTCTCTAACAGCCTGCGGGTAGGTCCCAATCCCCCAGCCGCCACCATGGACCACCAACCTCTCTTCTCGCTGGCGAAACGGGATCGGTGCTTCGTCCGTCATCGGAAGTTGTAATTCAAAACGCTTCTTGGTCGGTTCGTAAAACCAAATGTGGTTGTACCGCTCGCTTCGAGATCCATAGACCAAATAAGATGGCGAAAGCGCAGCATCGAGATGAAGCATGTCGACCTCGAGCCGAGTTCCAACAAAGCGTTCATATTGTTCCAAAATCGGGATCCAGAACCCAGTCAACGCAATGAACGACGTCCGGCGCTCACGGGACCAATCTTCCAGCAGCAGCTGTACCTTGGTGGGATCCAGGCAATCTGAAATATCGCGAGCCAACTCCACACTCTTCCGAGCGATAGCGAAATTATCATGAAAGGCTTTACGATAAGCCGGCACTTTGTTCTTTACGCCGTCGACATACACATTTTCGAGCACACAGACTTCGTTTGAAATGCCGGAACGCTCCAGGTAAATGCCTAGCTGTACGGCGGGCATGTACACACCTAGTGAGTTACCGGATCCAAGTATAGTGACACAAGGCTTCAAATGACTATCCATACCACTTGCCTCCCTGGACTTCAAAACGTTCCTTTAGCTTGTCGATTAAACTTTTCTGCTCCTGTACATCTCGCGCGATTACAAACAGATAAAGCCTACCCTTGATGAAACTGCCTTCGCTTAATGTCTGTGGGTAATCTGATTCCCCATAGCCAGCAAACATGCACGCCGGGGAAAGCGGGATGATGCCCCCACCGGTATGATTAGGGTATAAAACGCCGTCATCATCCAGCTGCCGCAGCCACTGCCCGTAATCAAACCGATGGCGACTGCCTACCGTTCGGAACGTAAATGTCCCGTGCTTCCCATTTTCCAGCCGTTCGCCCAGTCGATGACTGACCAGTCCCATCGATTGACGGGCATTGATTTCTACAATCGGCACGATTGTGCCGTCCTTTAGTATCATGGAGTCTACACAAACATGGCCGAAGTACCTGTCCTTGTATAGTGAGGAAGCAAGCTTCTCAATGACATCGAAATAACCGTTCCGTATTAGCGAATGACTGTTCTCCTCCTGCATCACTTGTGACCCCACATAAGCAAACTGTCGATTGATGATTTGCTGCAAGCCGATGATCTGGTACGACCCGCTCTCATCAATTGAAAATTGGCAGGAAAAATCATATTCCACGTCAAGGAACGGCTCGACAAGAAACGCCGTTGAGGAACCAGCTTGCTCTTGTTTGCGCAAATAGCTTACTACACGTTCCAAAGATGATAGGTTTTTAAACAACATATTGCCTTTTCCAGCTACGCCAAAGGGGTCTTTTAACAGGACCCCATTCGACAACCCCATAAGCTCTCGCCCTACTGCAGCCAATTCATCCGCGCTGAACACTGGCTGGCTATAGGAGCTGCCCAGAAGTCTCTTAGCAAGATCGGCAGAATACAACTTAGAATTTACTCGTTTAACATCTTGAAGGGTGGGCAGTTTGTTCGAATAGTTGTACCTGTCGAGAAGCTCGTGAGCGTAAGGTACGACTGAAAAGGGAGTCATTTCACTAAACTGCTTCAGCCTCTCGTCGGTCTCTGGAACTTCGTACAGAGCACGAAACAGATTTGGTTCATGGCTTGGGACATTCGCACTAAGCTGTTTAAAATGAAAGCCGATGTGCGCCAAATAATCCATGTGCGCCTCATCCATCTCAAAGCGGGTCAACAGTGTGTCCTCCGGGCCACATAAGGAAGCCAGCAATTCATCCATAGCCATTACGACCCGCGACCGTGAAGGATCAGGAATAAAAGGCAACCTGCTACTCCCTTCTTCACGCCAATAGGTTTCCGAATCAAAAGTGCTGGCAACCAACATACTACCCGACCTCTTGATTCATGCCTTTTAGGAATGCCATGAAGGCACCGATTGAGCGCAGACAAGCCAAGTCCAGGTCCTCGTAAACGATCTCCACCCCAAAAGCATCTTCAACGCCGAGAATAAACGTTATCATCTGTAGGGAATCTAACTCGACGTCGTTAATCAGGTCGCTCTCCATTGTGAGAGTTTCACGAAGCGAGTCATCCTCGAGCACAGTTGCAATGATATTTTTTAATGTTTCAAACATAAACGTCATCCTTTCAATTTGCAGTCTCGATTTTTATTTAATCCCAAATAGTTAAATAAAAGGTATAATAGTAATATATTTCTTATTGCTGTTAAAGGGAGGTCTTGAAGCCTTGAATCACCACTGTCTGTTTGTCTCCGCCCATCTGGACGATGCTATTATTTCTTGCGGCGATTATATCGATTCGCTTGTTCGTGCTGGCTATCATGTGACCATAGCAACTGTTTTCACTGGTACTGGCACAGATCTATCCTTACTTGCTCGCATCCTGCACAAAAAGTTCGGACTAAGCTCCGACGTGATGAAGGTACGGCGAGAAGAGGACATTAGTGCATGTGATCTTCTCGATGTGGACACGATTCATCTGGACATGCAGGAATGTATCTATCGTAAAGATCGCAGCGGTGCCCCCTCATATGAAAAGCTGGACGATCTGTTCCGTAGTGACTACGAGACCGAGCTGGACGTGATTTCTGAGGCAACAGAAGTACTTTTGACACGACTCTGTCTTACGGACTACGATCATATTTATATTCCGCTTGCAATCGGCAGACATGTGGATCACGGTATCGTGCGGGTTGCGGCCGAACAAGCTGTACGAAGTATTAGTAATCTGGAAGTCTCTGCCCGTTTGATTTACTACGAAGATCTACCGTATCTAAACTATGGTCAAGATATAAAATGGGAAATTGACCTAGCCCGGAATCTACATCCAGTCTACATTTCGCTTCCCAAGTGCAGTTTGAAACAGAAGACTGCGGCCATCCTGGAATACCGCTCCCAGATCCGTCTATTATGGCACTCCCGATGGGAGATGCTTAGACAAGTGATTCAACATTCGCATTCGTCCCGTCCGCCAGAGCATCAGCCTGATCCAAACTCATATTGCTTCAGACTGCATGTTGTGAGTGTGCATGATCAAGTACCGCTTGCTATAAGCATTCCTGGTGACTTTTAATAAGATCAGCCAAGTCGCTAAGGGTTAGATGACTGCCTGTCATATTACCTACCAGTTCGTCCGGGAGCTCTAGACCGAATTCGGCTTCGAGCTCCACGACGAATGTAATCATCTGCATAGAACTCATTTGGATCCATATCTCTTTAAGTAACGAATTAGCGTTTATGCGTTGTTTGTCGTAGTCTGGAATCTTTTGATGAATAAGGTTTTGGATGCGTTCCAAACAGGGTTGTTTTCTCAACATTAGACCTCCTCCTCTACGCCCATTGGAGTTATGTTGGACACAAGGCTCAAGTTGTAGATCATAAGTTCAATAGCCTCGCGCTCACAGGCTTGAATACGCCTAATTAACACTTCCACTGTTTTGAGGTTATCTTCGTTTTTCGTCAGTGAATATTTGATAATCAAATTTCGCGCTAATAGGGCATCGTCGGCAATCGTCTGATAGCGAACCCTGAGCTGATTACTTCCCCTTAGAACACCAGTTTGATTCATGAAGTCAATTCGTTCCAACATCAAGATCTTGTGATCATAGATCACTTGAAACGGGCGATTATCTTCCTCAATTTGTCCACTGCGTATGCGGGTTATATCCAAAATCAGCTCGTCATACACACGAATTCCACATACACATGGATTTGTTATATAACCCAACTCTCTGTATTTGTCGGCGGGATTTTCTCCATTTAAATAGTCCTTAAGGTGCTCAATAACATAGTTTAGATTAAAGTCATAAGCTGCTCGCTCGTTGAACTGTAACAGAGAGAGACCACCCTTCCACGCATACAACCAATCTCCATCGTCATCGATTCCCTCGTAGGCACGTCTCATTTGCTCAAATGTGATTTCGTTAAATGAGTATTTACCCCCCTCGAATGTAAAATCGGCGATATGAAATATGTCCTTCTCCTCGTCATAACCAAAAATAAATGAGTCATGTGAGAAGAAAGTTTCAATATCCAAAAACTGCGCGTGATCAAGAAGCAAATAAATATAATTATTCATGTCTATACAATCCATCAGAAAAGTACATATATCCTTGTTGAAATTTCGGACCAACTGACGACTTAAATGTTGGCGAAGCAGCCAAGGACAAAATTCAAAGGTAGGAGTACGGTAGAAGTCCACGTAGGAACTTCCCTCATTTAAATTTAAGGTGAGCTGGAGCGGAATGAAATGTGTCATAATCCACGGCTTTGCTTGCGGGTAATTGGCTAGGACGGCAAACGTATTTGCCTGCCACTGCCACGAGGTGACGGCCGGATACTGCATCGGTAATATCTTGGATCGCAATTAGGCACCCCCTTGGTAGATTTAATTAGTTTTGGACACCAAGTTCAGATCCAGGTGCCCAAAATCGGGAAGTAACCATTCGTCGATTCAATAAAATCTAAACAGTTCTATTTTCCCAAATGCTTACCAGATCATTGATTTGAAGCGACACGACCTTTAGTTCTCCGCCAAGGGAATAGAGTTCTAACCCTCTACTTTCCAAGTCAGGGAAAATCATGTCTGAAATAATTGTTTCTCCTTTATTTCCGAAGACCTCCACACTAGACCAATCAACGTAAATGCTCAACTGTATCCGATCATGCTCTGGCTTCATAGGAGCCTTATGTTTTGCAGCAAAATCGGGATGAAAATCAGTGGCATTGGACTTCGTCCGATCGACAAACAACTCCTCATTCAAGACATCATATCCGATGATTGTCTCCTGAGTGGAAGAGGAAGACTTTCGCACCTTGAACCCAAATTCCACGGCAGTACCGATTTCAAATTCCGCAATAATTTCCACCTTTGCAGCAGAGATAGCAGACAAAACGTTCATATCTGGTTTAATCGTCAAGTCTTGAAGAGACAACAAAGTTGTTTTTCTTAGCTGACTTAATTCACTTATGGGTGTTTGAATTAAGCGAATTCCCTCCGAAAACTTCCTAAGCTTTATCTCTCGGGGGATTGACATGTGTCCACGCCATTCCTTTGAAGGAAGAGCTGAAGCATAACGCCAGTTGTTCATCCAACCGACCCAAATCTTTCGTCCATCTTCTTTCGGAATACCATCCCAGGTCACGGCCGCGTAAAAGTCAGATCCGTAATCTACCCATCTGATAGCCTCTAAAGATTCCAACGTATCATCTGGTGTGAATGAACTACCATCAAAGTTCCCTATGAAATACATCATGCCAGAACCGCCTGCCGGTGGTTCTGAATCGTTTGGATTCACACCATTTCTATCCCCGACACTTAGCATCAGAACCCACTTAGTGATATTGGGATCCTCATCCACTTGGATTTTAAATACCTCAGGACATTCAAATATCCCTCGATGGATACCCGGAATATCGGAACCGAAATCGCTTGCAAAAGACCATTCCTTCAGATTCGAAGACGTGTAAAATTCGACGCGGTCTCTTACGGCAAGAACCATAACCCACATTGACGATTCTTCATGCCAAAACACCTTCGGATCACGAAAGTCTAGCGTTTTCGTTGGGAACAAAACAGGGTTACCTTCATATTTTATCCAAGTTCGACCTTTATCCCTGCTGTAAGCGATGCTCTGCACCTGTGGTTTGCCGGGCTGAGCCACGTTGCCCTCATTCGTATAAATTGCAACTAATCCTGATCCTTCTTCGCTGAAAAAACCGCTTGTGTTGTTCTTATCAACCACTGCACTTCCCGAAAAGATTGCTCCGTCTTCCCCCGGCGGGATAGCTGGTGGGAGTTCCTCCCAGTGTACCAAATCCTCACTTACCGCATGCCCCCAATGCATATTGCCGAAGTCAGGCTGCGTATCATGTGGGGTATGTTGGTAGAACAGATGGTACTCACCTTCATAGTAAACCATGCCGTTAGGATCATTCATCCAATTCTCCCCAGGTGAATAATGAAATTGGGGCCTATATGTCTCCCTGTAATACAGATTTCCTGATCCTTTTCTGCTGCTAATATCATCTGATAAGTGCATTTCGTTAATGTTGCTCACGCTCCTTTGGGTTTAAATAAGATCCATATTAGACTTGATTCAACTCGTTCGGGACAGATTAAGTCCACCTTTCTAAAGAAGCAACCAAGAAAAACTACAAGAGCACCAAAAACAACATGCCCATATTTAACAAAATAATCCACGTGTGTACAAATGTCAAACTATTTTTTTACATTAACATTATTTTTTAAATAAAAATAAACTTTTTAGTTTACATATGCACAATTTTATAGTGTTTCATCTGAAAAAATCCATTTTTATTTGAGTTGTCCTTTCGCATTTAATTATTCAGTAAATAAAATGTAAACTATTGAATACCCAAATGTACCACCACGTGCGAGGTCTACTAAACAATATGATCCATCATGGTGGACACTTCGCTGATTTTGGAGTTCATCGCGTCTAGGGTAAGGTGATATCGTTGACGAGGTGGCTCACTACAGTCTTAATACAAAAGACACCAAAAACCAAATTACGGTTTCAGGTGCCTTTTGGCTTTATGCGTTTGTGCTTTGTAATGCTTTTATAGCCAGTCCCAACCCTCCGCAATGATTTAGAGGTCATTTTTTTCATTGTTAAAACTCATTATATTTTTATCTATCAAATCCTATCCAATAGTAACTTTAAATGGTGCAATGTTCTTGTCCCTCGACACGTTGGCAGAGATTATTCATCACTATTCTAAATTATAACTGGAAACATATGTATGAAAGTTGTATATTAAATCCATATTCTTGAAATTAAAATGGGGAGTAAAGATTATGCTTCTTCTGGTAAGTGTCCGTTTGATATGGAGTAAGACGATAAATAATTATAGCAGCGATAGCGGCTAAAACGATGAGGAGATGTAGATATGAAAACGACTTGGCCTTTGTCCGGTATTACCCTGGTATGCACTGAATGCAAGAGTGATCTTTATGAAGCGGACAACTGTTTGATCTGCAAGACCTGCGGCCTCGAATACGCCTGGGAAGAGGGTCTCGCAAGTATGTTAATTGACCGTCCTGTAGCGGAGAAGCTTGCCGAAGGCGCGGCGCAAAAGGAAGCGATCATCGGCATGTTTGACTCTATTAACCAATCGCTTGAGGAGAAAAGACTGTCCAGATTTTCCACCTTTATTAACTGGGGTTATGCATCCGATAACGAACTACCGGGCGGCCTTCAAGGTATTAACCACAGCAGTATCCAGCTGCTTCGCGAAATTATTGGCGGCCTGGATGTTTCAGGCAAGGATATCCTGGAAATCGGTTGTGGACGGGGAGGCAACGTGAGCGAGCTATGCAAAAACTATGGGACCGGCAGCGTGGTCGGCATTGATCTGACACCGTCCAATATTCAATTTTGCCAAAGGAATAACCGATATGAGCAGGCTTACTATTGTATTGGCGACGCGGAGCAGCTGCCTGTTAAAACGGAAAGCTGCGACATTGTGCTGAACATCGAGTCCTCGCATTTGTATCCTCATATTGAGCTGTTCTTTACGGAGACCTACCGTGTATTAAAGCCAGGTGGGACATTTTTGTACGCGGATATTATGAGCGCTTCCGACGTGCCACACTATGAAGAGCAGTGGCAAAGACTAGGCTTTCACACCTCTTTGATCCGGGATATTACAGGCAATGTATTACAATCGGGAGACGATGCTCTGGAAACCCGCCTGCACGCGCTTAAAGGCTCCTTAGAAGGGGAAGATCGAGTATGGGAATGGCTGGAGGCACCCGGCACGCAAAATCATACCGATATGGTCGCAGGTAGAAGAGTATTCAAAATTGTCCATTTGGTGAAGATGCCTCCGGCACCGAAGGAGAGCCTAGCTATGGTTGAAGGAGGAGCAGCGGTGAGTAATGCTTGACCATTAACAGACGTTAACTGGGCGTGTCCGCAGTGCAAGCATACGCTTGTAAAGAGGGAGCTCTCATTCGACTGTACGTCATGAGGCGAAAGCTACCTCATGACCGCTGGCTCGATTCTATGGATCTCGTTCAGATAAGCCAATCCGTCGAGTTGATCCTGCGTAAACCCTCCTTGCGAGGCCAGCGTAGCCGAGGCCGCCGATGCGCGTTCTGCCGGATAAACCGGTACGATGACCGTAAGGGCCAGAACCGCGGAGCGCAGACAGGCTGCCCACCTGCGCTCCGATCTCTGGCCTATCCCCCAATTCGGCCTGCCCATTATTGAACAAAAGCAGCCGATCATATTGAACAGCTGCTTCTTTGTATTTTGAGTTATAGTTTCCTGTTAGCTTAATCTCTAGATTGCCTTAGGCTCAAAGTGGAGCTAACCGATTTCTTGCTTTTTCTCGGGATGAATCGAGATCTTTAGCCATTTTCATCTGAAGATGTTCAAGCTTTTGTGGATTGCGAGCATAAGCCGTTACGAAGTGTCCGTGCTCAAGCGCCTGACGGACGATTTCTCGTCCGGTTTTACCCGTACAGCCAAATACTGTGATGTTCTTGTTATCCACCTCCACATCTCTGCAAAGAAGCAGAAATCATCACCAATGTTAAAACAGAATGGTTTCGGGGGTAACACCCTTAGGATACTCTTCTTCCCATACGTTTTTCTCTACATAGGCCTGGTACCACATCTCGGCAATTACATCCGGATCATTAATTGCGCCAGTACCTGACTCCTTGATCAATAAACCTAAAGAGCGGTGGCCCACAAAAATCCCTTGAGCAGACAATGAAGTATGAAGATTAGCAACATAATTGCGTAACCCTGAAAGAGCAATACCGATATTCCCCATCATGGGCACAGGGTACATGGCGGATAATCCTGAGGTAAAGAGCAAGGCTCCCTCTTTCCTGGCGAGCATATCAGGGAGAACAGCATTGACTACATGGATGGCACTAACCACATTCGCCTCAAATGCGTCCCTGGCGTTCTCCGCCGTTAACTCCAATACAGAAGTGGGAGGATAATTGCCTGCTGTTGGACTGAATTCCAACACATCAATCAGACCATACTTTTCTTTCATGTTGGTCATAGCCTGTTCAATCTGTTCCTTGTTAAAAATATCTGCTACGAAATAAGATGCCTCGATACCATCCGCTTTCAGTTCATCCACCATATCTTGCAGCTTTGCAGCATTTCTTGCAACTAATGCCACTTGGAAGCCATGCTTGCCAAAGCTCTTCGCAATAGATAATCCTAGTCCCTTACCTGCACCAATAATCGCCAGTGTTTTCATTTATGATTCTCCTTTTATGAATGAGTTAGTGAGTTCAATTGACAGTTTTAATTGTAAAACGTACACTTAAACGACTCAATGGTTGATATGGTTCAATGTGTTAATTAAACATCACTTTTGATAAATCCGACTATTATTTATGGAGGGGAAGTACGAATTGGGCAAAGATAAAGTGGATCTGCGCATTCTCAAAACGCGGAAAGCCATTAAAGAAGCGTTTCTGAGATTAGTACAAACCAAAGGCTATGAACGAATTACTGTGCAGGACATTGCCGAAGAAGCGATGATAAATCGCAACACATTTTATTTGCACTATGTAGATAAACCTCAATTCATGGAGAAATTATTTCAGGAAAACGTGGAGAGTTTAAATGCTTGCTTAAGCCTGGAAGTGAGTTCAATTCATGAGATGGATAAAGATATGTTTGCTACCATGTTAACAACGATTTTCGACAATATTGAAGCCAATATGATATTTTTTAAGACAATGATCACTCAAAATATTTATCCAAACTTCTCCGTATACTTGAAAGAGGCGTTTAAAACGATCATTTTTTCGGGGATCGGCGATTATCGCCACGATGAGAAGATAAAAATTGGTCTCGAATACATGATATCTGGATTGGTAGGAGTAATTTGTCTCTGGATTGTTGAACCGGAGAACTACAGGGTAGATAACTTTATCGAGCAACTTAGTGAAATTCACTATTCTAACATGGTTGAATTGCTGAAGGATACTTGATAATAAACCAAATTAAATGGTAAACGTATATATCATATCTGTATATGTTTCACTATATTTTGGATGTGTTCGTTTAAATAAATTCGCAGATTGATGTATAAATTCGGTTTGGTCGTTCCTCTCAGAAGAAAAGAACAGTGCACCTTTTGCAGAGAGACTTCAAGAAAAGAATCCCTGGTCTCGCTCTTCTGACGGATATCACCTATTTACCTTATGGCCAGTCCAAGTTGTCCTCTCACCATCGTAAGCCATCTTTGAATGAGAGTAATCATTAAGATACGAAGATAACATTAGTTTTGTGTTAAGTTATTAAGAGCAACTACCTGCCCGTTAACTTAACAAAACAGCCGATCATAATGATCGGCTGTTTTGTTGCTTATATTGTTCTATTATTTTCCGTTAACGTAATCCTCTTTCTTCCTAGTCTCTTCTTTTCCTGCACGTAGATGATGCAGCATTTGGCGAGACGCTAAAAGGTAAAGTACCTGAGCAATTAGCAAGCATGCTAGCAATGACACAAATAGGTATCCGTGAAGGAAAATCAGTCAACAATTCAACGGACTTAGAAATGCTACTTGGTCGTAAACCAATGACGGTAAAAGAAGTATTACAACAATTGTTTGCAAAATATTCTAAGTGATTTCTTATGATTAATGGTCCTCTATAGTTTTACTGTTCTACTCAAAAAAAGCAGCCCCGCCAGTTTACTCGGCACCCGGATAAGGATTGATCTTCTGGATCGTTCCGTCTTCGTTGTATTTCAGCTCGGAATATTTAACGCAGCGCTTGTGGTTGACGCCTTCCGACAGGGAGCTGTCGTGATAGAACAGATACCACTTGTCTTCAACTTGCACAATAGAGTGATGGGTTGTCCAGCCGATAACCGGAGAGAGAATCTCGCCCTTGAACGTGAATGGTCCCGTCGGGTTCTTGCCGATCGCATATACGAGCTTATGCGTGGTTCCTGTAGAGTAGGACAGGTAGTAATAGCCGTTATATTTATGCATCCATGGGCCTTCAAAATATCTCCTGTCCTCATCCCCGGCCAGAATCGGATTCCCGTCTTCATCGACAATCGATATCTCGGCAGGCTTGCCCTGGAAGGACAGCATGTCGTCGCTAAGCAGTGCAACTTGCGGTCCAAGCGCCGGTTGGTCAGGAGCAGGTCCTTCTGCATCTGGCATGAAGCTGCCGGTCTGCCATTTCTCCAGCTGTCCGCCCCAGAGTCCGCCGAAATAGATGTATGACTGATTGTCGTCATCCACCAGTACAGCTGGATCAATACTGAAGCTGCCTTCCATATAATTCGGCTGCGGCTTGAACGGGCCTGCCGGAGACTCTGATGTTGCCACACCCAGACGGAAGATGCCGTCATGGTCCCGTGCCGGGAAGAACAGGTAATAGGTATTGTTTTTATAAGCGGCATCCGGTGCCCAGAGCTGCTTGGAGGCCCACGGAATATCTCTCAGATGCAGCGCTTCGCCGTGATCGACCACAGGGGAGTCAAAGTTGTTCATCGAGAGGACATGATAGTCTTCCATTTTATACTGGTCGCCGTTATCGTTGCTCGGCTCGTCATGATCGAGGTCATGGGAAGGATAGATGTAGATTTTGCCCTCGTAGACATGGGCGGACGGGTCCGCAGTGAAGATGTGGGTTACGAGTGGCTGGTGGGGCTTAGGTAGTTGTTGTTGATTCATAAGGCATCTCCTTTGGTATTGGAATTGTTCTCCTTCAGTTTCGGGCGTGAAGCAAGCGTTTACAATTTCTAATATTATTGTACAAGCCTTGCTTGTTCTTTCCTATACACATACTAAAGATCTTCCCCCGAAAATATGTACAATTCCCGCCTATTCCATTCCAATATACTGGAAATATACACTAATTGCTCGCGTTTTGCTTACCTGGGTGGACATTTAATTTTGATTTCATATTTCTTCTGGCAAGCTGGGGGATGAAAAAAGAAGCTGCTACAAAAGGTCCGGGTAACGCCAAACCTCCTCTTGATGCAGCTTCTTTTGTATTTCTACTCGCTTTGTACAGTAAATTTATAATAACTTTAAGCTTTGCGAAGCATTTGTCTCTCGCTTAGTTGTGAAAGCATATCCTTCGTCATGGCCTTCAGGTCGTAGTGAGCATGAAATCCCCATTCTGTTTTTGCTGCCGTCGCATCAATGGAATGCGGCCAGCTATCGGCAATCGCCTGTCTCTTCGGATCAACGTCATAATCGAGGATAAAGCCGGGAAGCTCATCCCGAATCGCTGCAGCGATCGCCTCCGGATCCACGCTCATTGCGGTGACATTAAATGAATTTCGGTGCATCAACCGGGAAGAATCCGCTTCCATCAAATCGATGATAGCGTTCAGGGCATCCGGCATATACATCATGTCCATGTTTGAGTCCTTAGCGATATAAGATGTATACCGGCCAGCCGTCACGGCTGCGTAATAAATTTCCACAGCGTAATCCGTCGTTCCTCCGCCGGGAGGCGTCATATAAGATATCAAACCCGGGAATCGCAGCCCCCTAGTATCCAGGCCGTATTTGTGAAAGTAATAATCACAAAGCAGTTCGCCGGACACTTTGTTCACGCCGTACATCGTATTGGGTCTCTGGATCGTATCCTGAGGGGTATTGTCTTTCGGAGTCAAAGGACCAAAAGATCCTATGGAGCTTGGAGTAAAAAATTGGCAGCCGAGCTCCCTAGATATTTCAAGTGCATTCATCAATCCGCCCATATTCAAATTCCAGGCAAGCAGCGGTTTCTCCTCTGCGGTAGCCGACAGCAGCGCAGCCAAATGGATGACGGTATCAACTTCGTACCGCTTGGCGATTTCGAACATCGCCTTATCATTCGTCACGTCCAGCAGCTCGAATGGCCCGGATCGGGTAATTTCGTGGGCGGATGACCTGAGATCCGTAGCAACGACGTGATCCGCACCATAAATTTCACGTAATTTAACAACTAACTCAGAACCGATTTGGCCTAGTGCTCCGGTCACCAAAATCTTGTACATAAGACATTCCTCCCGAAATGTACTCCCGCGAATGCAGCTAAATCAGCTTCATTTCCTTGCCAACTTTCTCATAAACGGAGATCACCTGGTCGAGCATCTCCTTGGTATGGGCAGCTGTCGGCATGTTGCGTATTCTTCCGGTTCCTTTCGGAACCGTCGGAAACAGGATTGCCTTGGCGTAAACGCCTTCTTCATAAAGCCGTTTGCTGAACTGTTGGGTGGTTACTTCATCGCCAATGATACAAGGTGTGATCGGCGTTTCGCTTTGGCCTACATCATATCCAAGCCGGCTCAAGCCATTTTTCAAATCATTGCCGTTCTCCCACAGCTTCTCGATCAGCTCTTTGTCATTCATCAAAATGTCGACAGAAGCGCTGCAAGAAGCGATTGCAGACGGAGGTAGCGATGTCGAGAACAGAAACGGACGGCTTCTCAGCTTCAACCATTCAATCAGTTGTTTTTTACCCGCCACATAACCGCCGACAACGCCAATCGCCTTGGAAAGAGTACCAATTTGAAAGTCAATGCGGTCGGACAATCCAAAATGCTTCACGGTTCCCGCACCTGCTCCGAGAACACCCGAACCGTGGGCATCATCCACATAAGTAATCAGATCGAATTCTTCTGCTATTTTCACGATTTCAGGCAGCTTTGCTATATCACCATCCATGGAGAAAACCCCGTCGGTGATGACCATAATTTTATGGTACTGACCGGATTCCTTGGCATCTTTCGCCTGCTGTCTTAAATCATTCATATCCGAATGCTTAAAGCGAATCACCTTGGCTCTCGACAGGCGGCAGCCATCAATAATCGAAGCGTGGTTCAGCTCATCTGATAAAATCGCATCATGCTGGTCCATTACCGCGGATATAGCAGCCATATTGCAGTTAAATCCCGATTGATACACGATAACGGCTTCCGTTTTTTTGAAACGGGCCAGTTTTTCTTCAAGCTCAATATGAAGATCCATCGTACCATTAATTGTTCTCACAGCCCCTGCGCCTGCCCCGTATGTCTGCGACGCCTTAACTGAAGCATCAATCAGGCGGTGATCTGTTGCCAGTCCCAAATAGTTATTAGAAGACAAATTGATTAGGGACTTTCCGTCGATACGAATAACAGGACCATTTGCCCCCTGCAGCGTATCGATGACGTTATATAGACCTTTAGTCTTTAGATCTTCGATGTTCGAACTTAAAAATTGGTCCAATGCTTGACTTGACATTCCATTCCCTCCTCGATATACGCATGTCCTCGTACAGGAGACACAGTATTCTTCAAAAAAACCCTGTTATAATAAGGAAATAAACTAATTTCAATGTATCATCATTTTTATTTTTTGTACACATGTGACGGACAAAAAATAAAAAAATCCGCAAAAAAACATAGCGATTGCTTCCCCATTCTCGGAAGCAATCGCTACTAGATCTTTGCTATACTTTTTGTTACATTCTATACTAATTCATCATGTATTAAACTATTATTATGCAATGAGAAACTCTATTTCAACCTGTGAGGTGATTTGATGAACAAGATTTTAGCGATCTCGATTTTGGGAATGGGTTTAACAGGTGCTGTTTTAATCATCTCAATTGCTCTGTTGTTTAACCCCCCAATAGGAAGTGTGTTGAAGATGGTTACTGTTGCTTCAACATTATCTTTTATTATATTTGCTGTTTCTGCTTTGATATTTCGTCGGCGATTAGATGATGAAAATAGTGAGTAGTATATTTATACTTCCTCGATTTAGGACGAATGCTTCGCAGTAGCAATCCTAACAATGTTTCTGCTTATCTTCAGAAAATAATGAAACATGCATTCCCCCTACAAGCACCCATGCCAGAAAATAGAATCTTCTGTTTTAAAATATATAGAGGCAGTGGCTTTCTATACATTTTTTTCCATAACAATCCAATATGGTTATACATCCCCCCATCTTCTTGCCAATAGGCTTATATAATGGGCATAAACCGTTCTTCAAGTAGTTGAAGTATACCGTACCGTTTTTCCTGTTCGATCCGTTGTTTCTCTGTGTAGAGCGTTTGAATGGTTCTACAAAGTCACTTCTACTAAGCTTACAGCATGTAAGATTGTCTACGGAGGAGCCCTTTTTCGTGATTTAAATACTCATACGTAAACATATACAAAAAAGGATCGTCAACATTTCTGCAACGATCCCTGTTGTCAGTCCGCTAGTTAAAATCAGTAGCTGATCAATTTGATGCCTTATTAAGTTTGATTAAGCTAACGTTTCCCGTTAGCTTAATCTTGAGCTTCTTCGAACAACTCTCTGAGCATCCGATCCTTGTTATTCACAAACTCTTTCATAATCATATAATGGTCGGTTTCTTCCAATACTTGGACTTCAATACCATCCGGCTTTAGATTGTAAATAATCGAATCTGGATATGCCATAAGGATTGGGGAATGGGTCGCAATTATAAATTGAGAGTTTTGCAAAACAAGTTCATGGATTCGTGTCAGCATCGCCATTTGGCGAAGGGGAGACAGTGCAGCCTCAGGCTCATCCAGTATATATAATCCATTCTCCCCGAACCGATGAATGAAAGTGGAAAAGAACGACTCTCCGTGGGATTGCTCATGCAAGGACTTGCCACCATACGATTCTATAATAGGGCGAGCAAATGAAGGTTGGCTGTCCAACTCATCGATCGTCGTGGCTAAATTATAATAACTCTCTGCCCGGAAGAAGAAGCCATCCCTCGGGCGTCGCGGACCTCTGATCAATTGTATATATTCATATAAGTTCGAGTGAGTAGCCTGGGTTGAGAAGGAAAAGTTGATCGTCCCACCCTCCGGGTTAAATCCCCATGCGACTGCAATGGACTCCATCAGTGTTGATTTGCCCATTCCATTTTCACCTACGATATAGGTTATCTTGGGGTGGAAATCAAGAGTATTTAGGTTTCGAATAACCGCCAAATCGAAGGGGTAACGATTATAGGTGGGTACTTTTTGCCGCTTAAGCTGAATTTGTCGTAAATAGGGATGCTGTATATTAATATAGTTCACTCCCTTTTAAGCCTTTGATTGTTATACTTACCTTTTTTGAAAAATACTTACTCATGTTTGTCTCAAGCTTTAGTTTACTCCATCAAACAAATAATACCACATACCGAAACTATTCTGCCCGTTAGCTTAATTAAACAGATAAATGTTCTAATCGACATCGGTACCATGTTCTTAAAATCGTTATTCAAACGAAGTCTTATATTAATGTGGGTTTTATCTCGCCATAGGAGTTCCATCATGCTACTATTTAGATAACTACCTAATCTGAAATGACACAATGTTCTTGTCCTTTTGGCAATGGAACCAAGTTCTTGTCTTCAGCTCGGGACACTGCCATGCTTATTCATATGAAAAGAAGTCCGCAGAATCTGCGGACCTAATTGTGTAATACATGATGTTCCCTCATAGTGTTTCAAATCACGAAAATACCTCACGATTACGGAACGCTCGATATGCACCAAGTACAACTACACCCGTAAACATTCACCTCTTTCCACTGCTTTGATCTAAACCTTAAATTGCTCTCGCATAATACATCCACAGTGCAAAAAATACGATTAAAACAAATAATAAGCAAGTTAGTAAGGTGTAGAATATCAAGGGATTAAAGAAACCGGCGATCACGGAGGCAATGCCCAGACCAATGAGAATGATTGCTGTGCTGAGTGTGCCGGCTCTCTGGAGTATCATCACACTCCGCTCGTCATTCTCCTCAATATACTGCTTCTTCAGCTCGGCTTCATTATTACTGGCTTTTATATACCTGACGAGGAAAAAAGCGACGGCCAATTCAACCCCGATAAAAGCGCCTGTGTGAAATCCCTTTATAAAACTAGGTAAATCGGGTAGTCCACCTCGGTAAAATATAAGTCCTACATAGATCAATAGGGTAGCAGCGGCTACCAGTGACAGTACGTTTTTGCGAGTTTTTACTTTAATCTTGTACTTGTCCATTTACATTTCCTCCACTTCGCTGAAATCAAAAACATCTTCAATGGCGAGTCCAAAAAAATTGGCAATTTTGTAAGCAAGAATAAGGGAAGCCGTATACTTTCCCCTTTCAAGAGAGGTGATGGTTTGCCGGGTAACACCAACAATTCGTCCCAGCTCTTCCTGTGACAGCTTATGCTGCTTACGCAGTTCTGCAATTTTTGTCTTCAAGTGATCACGTCCTTGCAATGTTTACTTTGCATTTTATATGATTTACAAATATTAGCTGGCTCCGCACTATCATTAATTAGAAAAGTATCTCTCACATGATCAAGTCTAAATTTAAACGACCGATTCCCAGGTAGAAATATTGGGAATCGGTCGTAAGCCAATTATAGAGTATGAGATTTCAGGATCTCCGGTTTGCCCAGCATCTGTTCCATCTGATCTTCATTCGCTCTATCCAAAATCGCAAATTACTGTTCTTTATACACGCGTACATAATCCACCTGCATAGTCGCCGGGATATCGGAGGCGTTCGGGGTACGGCCGCCGTCAAAGTTTCCGCCGATTGCCAAGTTCATAATGAGGTAGAACGGCTCATCGAAAGGTGCATTCGGATTATTCGGTGCAGCTGCGGAATACCACTGCTCGTTAGTGACTTTATAGTAAAACTTGCCGTCTACATACCATTTAATGTTGTCCTCTTCCCAGACTACCGAGTATACATGATAATCATTTGCAAAAGTTTGCCCCGCCGGGAAGTGATAATCGCCGCCCGAATACTGGTTTCCAGGCCATTGTCCACCAAAGTGTATGGTACCGCTTACTGATCCAGGTAGACGGCCTCTCGCTTCCATAATATCAATTTCACCTGATGCAGCCCAAGTGCCGTATACCGAATCTTTTGGAAGCATCCACAGTGCTGGCCATACACCATCACCTGTAGGAAGCTTGGCACGAAAATCGACTCTGCCGTACTTCAAGGACAGTTTATCCTTGGTGTTAATCTTTCCCGAAGAATACTGTGCATACCGATTCGGGTCTTGTGGGAAAGATTTGCTGTCGTTCATGGCTTTGATATTCAGCTTCCCGTCCTGTACATATACATTTTGGGTGCTGTTTGTGTAGTGCTGCAGTTCTGCATTTCCCCATCCCCAAGTACCGGGATCGTTATTGAGATAATATCCTGTTTCATAGTTCCATTTACTTGTATCCAGCGTAGTTCCGTTGAATTCATCCTGCCAAATGAGGTTCATGCCCGAGATTGCCGGGTCGGTTGGCGTTCCGATTGAGATATCCTCTTGATCGGATACATCCGGACGCGGAGCATTTGGATTGCCGATGAAAGTATAGTTGACGAAGTTGTTGCCAATATTTCCACCCGCCTCTCCGTTCAGCGGATATCCAATACGGATCTGCATATTTTCTTGGATTGGCTGGAACCAAAGACCATAGATATGATCAGCCCAATAACCCCACTGGTTGGCATCGGACATATTGTTATACCCATTACCGGAGTAGGCAAATTTGCTCTGGCTGGAGTTACTCAAATCAACCCATTGCCCATTCATGTTAATTTGGTATATAAAATTGCCCAGTTCCTTGGCGATTGGCGCGCCCCCATCAATTTTGGGAAGCGGAACCCCAATGGAACCATTCGCATCTGCTGTAAAGGTTGTTCCTTCGTATGGCGTAATGACATATGAATTTCTTGTAGGTTCATTAAACGTAATGGTATAAACAAGATTAGCCGATGAAGTCTTTGATTCCAATTTTACATTGATCGACTCCGTTACGTTAAACCAGTAACCTCCTCCACCGTCGGTGAATTGGCCAAAGTTGTGATCGTAGATCCATCCGCTGGCTGCGTTATTGTCAATATCAATCCAGGTGCTGCTGTTTACAGGTTTGACATACACCTTCAAATCATCCGCAACAGCTTCATAAGTGACCGCAGGATTATTGTTGAACGTTGGATATGTAAAGCCCGAACCGCCTGTGAAACTTGCTGTGATCTGTGGACCTTGTGTTGCATTCATCGCTGTAATGGTTGTTTTGTTGATGTTTTGGAATACAAGTTGATACTCCAGCTTAACACCATTCGCTTTGGAGTACAGTTGAATCTCAGTTGTTGCGGAGAGGGTGAACCAATAACCATTGAAGCCGCCATCGTTCCAGTGCCCCCAGTTTTGGTTATAGATATAACCGCCTGCCTGGTCGATATCAACCCAGTTGTTTCCCACTTTTACATTCACGCCCACATCACTGTGAACATCATTCCATGTCGCAGAGCCTCCATTGAACTTAGGCATAACAAATCCGTAGCTGGCCTTGCCAACCCCAGATTTAGAAATAATAGGCCCGTCTGCTGGTGAGAAGTACTCCATTGAGGTTACGGTAGTTCCCGCTGCCTGAACCTTTGAAGTTGGCAGTATGCCAATACTAGCCAGCATCACAACCACAAGGAACATACCGAGTACCTTTTTCATAAACCGTTTCGCCGTAAAGTGAGATGGTTTCATAATTGCCCTCCTTTAATAGAATAATAGCTTCTCCCAATCCATGCGCATTAAGGAAATCGCTTACATGAAGGGATATCTTTATTCTATCGAATAGATTAATTCGCTGAAAAGGTACAATTGTTTTTGTGGTATCCCATTTTTTTGGCTTTTGATTCAATCTGCCTTCTGCCGCATCATCTGTCGGTACTCTGTGGGTTGGATCTGCATCACAAGTCGGAACGCGCGTGTAAAGCTTTTGTAGCTTTCATATCCAACCATAGCAGCCACCTCCACAATTTTATGATCGGTTTCGGCGAGAAGCCGCCGCGCTTTATCCAGACGCACATCTCGTAGGTATTCAGCAAAACCTTTACCAATATTCTTCTTAAACAGATTTGAAAAATAAGCATAATTAAGCGATACATGATTGGATACCATCGCGAGGTCCAGCGGTTTGTGGTAACTCTCGTGTATAAAACGAATGGCTTCGTTTAGATCCTGCGAATGGCGATAGCTGCACTTATAGTCATAATATAACTGATTCAGCCGAAGCAGCTGCTGTTGCAGTGCTTGTATATAATCACGCATCCCTTGATAATCAAAGAGATTACGCAATGATTTAAGGTCCAGCACTTCTTCCCCCATATAGGGGCGGATAACTCGTTCGTATTCCTCCATCATCTGAACGGTGGCGGCGCAGAGCTGTTGGGTATAGCGAATAGGATAACGTTGCAGCACCTTTTTATGAAATATTGCAGAAATACCCTGAGTAATTGTTCCGCTGTTATCTGTTCCAATCGACTGGAACAGTTCGTATAAGTCTTCATAGGGAAGTTGCCACTGCTGTTCCATATGCTCAATATGTGCTGGGAAGATACTGTACTGATCAGGAAACAGGTAACTGTGGCGATAGAGCTCAAGCACTTGGGTATAGCTGTCGGGTAGTTCTCCTAACCCCTGAATCGGGTTAGTCATGGCCGTTATGACATTGATCTTTCCTTCCTTGAGCGCTGCAGGCAAAACACTTGAATCTATGGACGCATCCACCGCAAGGATCAGGTATGGGCGATGTTGCAGGCAAATACAACCTTGTCTGCCAAACACACGATAAGCAATGGCTTCCATGCTATGGGCGCTGCTGGCTCCGGGCTGGTTCATGCAAACTTCTTCCCGCAGCAGGGCTAGACGATAATTACGCCATAACGCATCATTTTGTTCCTCAATCTGAAGGATCCATGCGTCATCACTTAACGCACCTTGCATAAACATTCTTAATTCTTTACGATCGGTCTCTTGGGCAAGACGGGATACACGCTGCATATTATGCGTAAGTGCCTGCCGTGTCTGGATCTCTTGCCATACATGCTCCAGGGAATGTTGCAGATCCTCTCGCTTCAAAGGTTTGAGCAAGTAACCCTTTGCACCAAGCCCGATCGCTTTTTGGGCATATGTAAAATCACTATAACCGCTGATAATGAGGTATTCCACATCCATGTATTCCTCTTTGGTTTGAGCCATGAGCGTCAACCCATCCATATCGGGCATCATAATATCGGTAATAACGATGTGAATGCAATGTTGCCGCAATAGGGACAGCGCCTCAATCCCACTCGCGGCACAGTATATGTTGTTCAGCTCCAGAGGAAATTGATGCAGCATGGCCTGCAGGCCGTCACGAATGTGTTTTTGATCGTCCACAATCAGGATATTAATCATGCTCTACCACCCTCCAAGATTTACATTTTCCCAAGGCAAGCGTATCGTTACGCAGGTATATGCACCTTGCACACTATCAATCCAAAGACCGCAATTCTTGCCATAATGAAGCTGCAATCGCTTATTCACGTTTTCCAAACCAAGTCCGCTCCTGCTAGTAACCATCGGTGTATCCGATTCGCTCCGCAGTAATGCCTGAAGACGGTGTAACATCTCAGGCTCTAACCCCTTTCCGTCATCTCTTATGTTAATGAAAAGCAGACTGTCATTCTCCACAGAAAAGGTAATCTCTATAGTTACCCTGCCGCCTGAAGGTGCCCCGTGATGAACTACATTTTCAACGATAGGCTGCATACACATCTTGGGAATGGCGTAGCGAAGTATCTCCTGAGGAAGATCCGCCGTCATAACGATACTGCCGCCTTCCATAAAGTTGATAAATTCAATATAACTTTGGATATTGGCAAGCTCCTCACGAAAAGCGACGGTATCGCTGCGCCACTGCATGCTGTAACGTAGCTGGGAGCCCAACGACACCAATGAATTGGCTATAGCAGGCTGCCTCTGTACCTCTGCCTCCATACGGATCGATTCCAGGGCGTTATATAAAAAATGAGAATTAATCTGCGAATGCAGGGAGTGCAACTGTGCGTTTTTGGCAATTAACTGCTTATCCACGACCTGTGTCATTAGACGTTTGACCTCATGTAACATTTTATTGTAATTCACCGCCACCTCATCGATTTCATCCCCTCTTTCGTTCTCATCAAGGCCTATATCAATCATTGCATCCAGCTCGCCTTTCCCTACCTGACGCATGGATACCAGTACGCTGTCCAACCGCCGGAAAATACGCCGCGTCGTTTGGGATACGAGTAACATAATGAGCAGCAAAACACATAATGTAATCGTTACCACAAATGCATACCAACTGCGCGGCCCCTTCATCAATGCCTGATGGGAAGCAATCTCGACCACATAAGTGTTCAACGGAGCGATGTATCGATACAATGCATAGAAGCTCTGATCTCCCACCTTAACCTGAAGCGGGCTTTCCTGCGGCAATATATCCAGCTGGCGATGAATACTGCCAAGGATCTCCTCCATCCCCTGCCCGTATTTCTCAGAAAACTCATGTTGGGGATTGTAAACATATTGGGGAGGATCGCTTGCGTTCATCAACACCGAAAAGAAGTCCCCCTTGCTCTCCTGGAGCAGGTCGCTGAAAAACATGCTGTGCGGGACTCTCACTTCCATAATACTAGGGCGCTTTTGTTCCTGCCCTTGAAGGCGAACCAGACGATAGTAGGATAAAGTGTGTTCACCATCTCTAAAAGAAAATAAACGGTAAGCCGCACCACCTTCGTCCCGAAGCTTTACCCAATAATCCTGCGGCCAAAATTTCTTATAATGATAGATTTCAGGCCAGATTTCATACAAGTTTGGATTATCGACGTAAAAGCTAAGTTCACTGATCATCGCATTGCTTTGAATGATATTAAGCATTTGCTCAAACTGGTTTTGCTTAAACTTCACCAGACGCAGTCCATCCACAAGCATATTGGAATGAATAAAATCTACAAATGACTTTTGAGTAAGGGCTGTATTGGAAACGTTCTCAATCATATCCATTCTTCTGCGCAATTGTTCATTCAGCCATGAAACGTGGCTGTTGCCCGTTGCCATAGCGTCCTTATATAGCTGGGTTTCTTGCATGCGGATATACACAAAGGATATCAAAATAACAGGTATGGCAATCATCAGGCTAAATGCCAGAAACAGCTTTTGGGATATACGGGCATTGCGATAAAGCTTCCTCAATCTCGTTAGCAGGTATTTCATTCTGATATTCACCACCTTTGTTATACCATATATTACTAGTTAGCTGATCGTTAACAATGTAGTAGGGAATGGTTATCTGGCTATCTTGGTTTTCCGCAGTTCCAGTTCAGCCTGGCGATATTCCATCACCTGGTTAAAGCCGTAGTTCACACGACGTATCAGAAAATTTTCAAAAATTTTGTCAAAGGCAACTTCATCCTTCGCTGTAATCAGTTCTGGCAGCACTTCTTCCCAATTCTGAGAAATACGTGACCAGGCTAACGCGATATCGGAATCCCCTATAGGATCTAGTCCCTTATAGATGCCGCTGTCCAGATCGGCCTGTTGGTTGGCGAACTTCTCCATTTGCTTAATGGACTGGGCATTCTCTGGTCTCCACTTGTTAACGTAAGCAGGGTTTCGCAGCATCCAGTAGGTATCCATAATGCCATATTCCTTTTCCAGCCGCTCCCTATCCGTGTCATGCAACTGAACCATTGCCGCCGTCAACTGCGGTTTGCCGTTCTTCATCGCCCAGGTTTCACCTTCTTTGCCCAAAAATAAATCCCTTTGGCCTTCTTCGCTGGCCAGATAGGTCAAAAATCGGATGGCCCGTTCAGGGTTTTCCGTGGATCTGCTAATCATCGTAACCATCCAGCCATCCATGCTGCCGGGAAACAGTTTCGCTGTTTCTCCCCTGCTGCTCCGGGGTCCATCTACAGCAATATAGTATGAACTCTGATTCGTAAGGACTTCCAATTTCGAATTGAGGTCCGATATGTCTGTCCATTCCCGAATCATCATAAAATATTGGGCATGGTTGGTTCTTTCCTGCACCTGTGCACTGGAGTCGACCAGAAAATCAACATTAATCAGGCCCTGCTCGTAAGCGATACGAAATGTTTTCAGCCACTCCATATAATCCGGATCTGTCATTCGGTCGTATACTTTACCGTTCTGTTCATGGGGGATCGCAAGCAGATTCTGCAAATATTCGGTCATCCCATAGGATGCATTCCCCTGTGCCCAAAACGGACTGATCAGCTGGCCTTTATAAACAGAATATTGATTCTTCAGCAGTTGCAATGCATGTAGAAAACCTTTCGGTGTGGTAAGGTCCGGTTTGCCCATCGACTCATACAGATCTTTACGTACGAGAAAGGTTTGGTTCGCTCCCGTCAAGCCGGTTGAACGCATCTGTTCGGGACTGTACGCATCATTGGGAATGACATAGGTATGGCCGTCTTCTTGCCGATACCATTGTAGAGCACCATCACCTGCTACCTTGTAAAAGTAAGGATCATACTTGTTGGCTAGCTCATCCAGGGCATAGATGAGATTACTCTCTCGAAGTTTGTTAACCGCACTCTCCCAGGAACCGATGGTTATCAGATCCGGCAGACTACCGGTCGTCAACATCCGTGATAACATCTCGCTTGGTTCACCAGTGGATACTTCAAATTCGATATTGACCCCTGTTTTTTGGGTGACATATTTGGAAGTCAGGCTCTCACCCCAAGTGTGCCCGTACCATTCGGCTCCAACGAACCACGTTAGATTCACGGGGGTGGTATCCAGCTTCCATGACGGTTCTTCCAGATTCAGATTAAGGCTCTGTATCTGCTCCGTGAAGTCAGCCTTTGTCGAAGCACCCCTATCTTCCGATTGCTCTGACTCAGAACAAGCAGACAAGCCCGACATCAGACACATCATCAATAAGGCTATAATAAAAGGACTTCGAAACATAAACACCTGAGCGCCTCCTTTCTATACTGGCCATCTCCTTCCCCATCTGCACCAGCATTCATACTAGTGGTGGTACAACCGATTTTACTACCCTTGGATTAAAATGGAAATGGTTTAGTGGTCGATTCGCAGATGATCCGCAACATTCCCCCTAACGAAACATAACTTGTAATAAATCAATGGAAGGGAGACCAATTCGTGTATTTAATCTGGATACTTATTGTCGGTGGGCTAATTGGCTGGTTAAGTGGAAATCTGATTGGACGGGACGTGCCGGGAGGCGTACTTGGCAATATCATTGCGGGCTTTGTTGGATCGTGGTTAGGGTATGAACTGTTGGGACCAAGGGGGCCGGTGGTGGGTGGATTTCATATCATACCCGCGATCGTCGGGTCGATCATTGCTCTCTTGATTTTCTATGCTCTGGCGCGCGGTGGAGCGTTCCGAAGACGTTAACAGGCGGAGACGACAAGTTTTTACCCAATTGATTGGGTATTGAAGTAAAGCTTCTTTCGCCACCGTTGCATAATCTTCTTCACAAAGTGTAGTTTCCACCCGCTAGTCGAATAAAGCCGCCGATCCTGTTGATCGGCGGCCTCCTTTGGTTTCTAATCGGGAATGGGAACATGATCTTGTCACATGCCCTCAGTCACCTCTGCCTGTCCGGCTGTTATATGCGTTCATTAATTCTGATCAGTAATTTCTTTAAGATTTGCTTCTCCTCGTCATTTAGGGCTTGAACGATTTCATCCTCTACTTTTTGAAAAGAGTTATTAAAGTCTTCAATCAAGTCAACCGCTTTTGGTAATACATAAATATTTTTTTGCCGTTCATTATTGGCCGGGATTTTCCGTTCGATGAAACCTTTTTGCTCTAGACCTTGAAGCATGCTTGTAATGCTTGCCCCACGCAGATGAAATCGATCTGCAAGATCCTTTTGAATAATATGATTATCTTGATTCTCATAAATATAATCGATTACTTTTCCTTGTTGAGAACTTAATCCTAGCTCTTTTATACTCTCATCCGCTCTTTTCTTTAACTTAAGACCGATAATTTGAAACAATTCCATATAAGGCGTATCTTCTCGGGAATGCATGACCGTCCATCGTCCCCTCTGTAATTGTTAGGAATCTAATTGTAAGTAGCTAAAATATACAGTGATCCCAGTTGACTTGTCAAACAATTATTAGACTATTGACTGTTAGATATCTAACAGTTATACTCCGAAGTGTTCAGTCACAAACACATTAGGAGCCATTCCTGTAATGAAGTAATTTGAGCTTTGAATGAAAAATGCACCTCTAGTATACTGGGAATCGTTGTTCCGGACAAGAACAATACCCACATACGAAAAGAGGCGCACAAATGAAGTATAAGATGAAACAGAAACAGAATCAACGTATTACGCGAATTACGGAAGGTACGCTAGTCATAGGAGCAGACATTGCCAAAAAGATTCACGTAGCTAGAGCGGTAGATTTCCGTGGCATTGAATTAGGAAAAGACTGCGTGTTCTACAACGATCAGGAAGGGTTAACTAGGCTAGTAACATGGATGAAAGAACTTCAGGAGGTTCATCTGAAAACGGACATTGTTTTCGGAATCGAGCCTACCGGGCACTACTGGTTTCCGCTAGCCGCTTTTCTGGAAGCTCGAGATATCAAGATCGTCATTGTGAACCCGCATCACGTAAACAAGAGCAAGGAACTTGAGGATAACTCGCCGACGAAGAGTGACTATAAGGATGCCAAAGTCATTGCAGATCTCATTCGAAACGGGAAGTACTCGGAGCCCAAATTGCCGGCAATGGAATATGCCGAACTACGCATCCTCATGAATTTCCGTGAGAAGGTTATGGTGAGTTTAAACCAAGTCAAGGCACGTGTGCATAATTGGTTCGACCGCTATTTTCCAGAGTATTTGAGCGTGTTTAAAGATTGGGAAGGCAAAACTTCCTTGATGACCATGCGCCAGTTTCCGACACCGGAAGAGATCGTCTCTACAGGCGCCAGAGGCGTTCTCGCACACTGGAAAACGGAAGTGAAGCGCGGAGTCGGTATCAAGAGAGCGGAAAAGCTCTTTGCGACAGCCGGGATATCCATCGGGCTTACCGAAGGGTTACGAGCTGCGAGACTGGAGCTTCTGAGCTTGCTCGACCAGTATGAGCTTTTCTCTAAACAGGTGGAAACGACCATGAAACAGGTCATGGATATCTTGAGTGAGATACCGGGAACGACGCAGATGTTGAATATCCCAGGCGTTGGCGCGGTTACCGTTGCAGGATTTCTGGCTGAGGTTGGCGATCTGAGTCATTACGACCACGGGCAACAAATCATCCGGTTGGCGGGCTTGAATCTAAAAGAAAATAGTTCTGGTAAGCGTAAGGGTAAAACTGGCATTACCAAGCGTGGACGATCTCGACTAAGAGCTCTATTGTTCCGTTGCGTCATGCCAATGGTAGCTAAGAATGAGGAGTTCAAGGCCCTTCACAAGTATTTCACAACACGAAGTCAAAATCCGCTGAAGAAAAAACAGTCGCTCATCGCGCTCTGCGGCAAACTGATACGCGTCCTGCACACGCTGGGGACGAAGGAAATAGAGTACAACGCAAACGAAGTTCTTGGTCCTGTACGACAAGCGCAGTTACAACAGATTGCAGCTTAGTTCAAAGAATCAATAGCCTGAAATCTCGACTCGTTCACAGATGTATAACGAGACAATTGAAGCACCGGAGAAGCCGAAGAATACCATTCCATAAGGGCAACGACCCCGTTTAGGAGCAAGAATCGGCCTCCACCCCTTGGCAGGTAGAACGAAGGAATGTAAGGGCAATGACCCCGCGTGACATGGGAGGGTGAACCCCGAGGGAGATGTGGAGATCCACTGTGCGATCATAAGCATGACCACAGTTTGGATAAAAAATGGAGTCCAAGCTCTGTTCCCGTCACCGGTCATTACAGCAAAATCTGGTTCTGAACCAATATTCCCCCATCAAGCCAAGATGTCGAAGTTGTAAATCTACGAATGGACGAGAAAACAGGCGAAAACATTACTTTATAGTGGGAGGATTTATGATGGAGAAATTAAATCAAAATGCTGGGTTAGAAAAAATTACGGCGATTACAAATGTACGAATCTTTGATGGATATCAAATTATTGCTCCCAGACATATTGTCATTAAAGGGGTGTCCATTATCTCAGTGGGCGGAGACATCCCGAGCGATGCAACAATTATCGATGGTGAAAATGCGACATTAATACCTGGTCTCATTGATGCACATGTTCATACCTCAATTGGCGGATTACGATATGCCTTAAAATTCGGTGTTACAACAGAACTCGAAATGAACGGCGATTTTACGAAAAGAGGGCGCGAAATTCAGCTAAAAAATGTGGATGACATCGCAGACGTTCGATCTGCTGGGACAGCGATTACCGCTCCTGGTGGGCACCCGGATGAATTACTGCCTGATGGAGATGAAATACCTGAATTCGTATTAAAGGAACTAGAGAAGTTATCGGAGGAAGACCGGGAAGCAATGTTGGCCGCCTACGCTCACGATCACGACGAAATACCTCAAGTGACGACGGTTGATGAAGCGATCAAACATGTGCATACCCAAGTGGAGAATGGATCCGATTATATTAAGATCATGATTGAAGAGGGAACGGTTATGGGGGCACCTGGCCTGCCTGTTCTAAGTGACGAGATTCTAAAAACAGCCGTTACTGAAGCCCACAAGTTCGATAAGTTGGTCATTGCCCACGTCTTGACGGCTCTTTCATCGAAAGCAGCCATCGATTTTGGAGTCGACGGTTTGGGCCACTTGTTTATCGACAGACCCGAGTACACGTCCGAATTGGTTAAATCCATAGCTGATTCTGGAGCTTTTGTTACACCGTGCTTGGTGTTAAATTCATCGATTATTGGTAATTCGGCATCGGAATTGGCTAATGATCCACGAGTTCATTCCAAATTAAGTCCGGATTGGATCGATATTTTGAACTCAAGCTTCAATACATTCCCACAAGGTAACATGGAGAACAGCTATAAAAATGTGATGGATCTTCACCGTGCCGGAGTTGATATTCTTGTAGGGACGGATGTCGCACCGGTTCCCGTTCCGAACCTTGGTGGCCTTGCTCATGGGGCCAGTGTTCACCACGAAATGCAGCTGCTGGTGAAGGCTGGGTTCACTCCGATTGAAGCTCTACAGTCGGCTACTTCCAAACCGGCCCGTTGCTTTGGACTACATGATCGTGGCCGGATTACCGAAGGTGCACGTGCTGATCTTATTCTTATAAACGGTGATCCGATCACTAATATTTCAGATACCTTGTCAATCCAATCCGTGTGGTTCAATGGTTCGCAAAAACTAGGCTAAAACTAGTAGATTATATCTTCCTAATTGTAAAATCATTAAGAAGAGGGAGTGCAAAATGCAGTCCCTCTTCGACTTTAATCTATTTTTCCAAATCTTAATTTTTTAGAACGATGCCCAGGTGAGCCATCTACATCTCAGATTTAATGTAACCAGAAACTATTATTTCCCTTACCTATTTAGAGCACTCTTGGACCAATCATGTAACTTATTCAAGTCTACACATCTTTTTTCCATCAGTGGGTTATCCCATCTTCATGATCCAAGATTTCCGGTCCATTGTAAGCAATAATTCCTGGTGAGAAATCTATGTCATCAAACTCATTTGCACAACTACATATTTTGTTTCCTTCCCTAAGTGAGTTCAAACCACGTCATCAAATTCATTATTTTTTACATTTGTCCGTTTCATTTTTTACTATAGTTCCCTGGTCCCTTGGCTTGATACATCAGCGGTTTTATTGTATCAATTTTCGTAGTAGAGGATTTGAATACAACAAACAGCGCCATCACTTTCGATTGAATCAGCGCTGTTATAGCAGGTATATCATTTTTTCAGTTTCAGCGCATTGATAAGTCACGGAATGAGTAGATGCGATATGTATTTTTGCCTTCCGCTTTGGCAAGATAAAGTGCTGCATCTGCTTTTTGAAGCAGTTCTTTTACTGAATCGTCTTCTTCATAAAAGGCAATGCCGATGCTTGAAGTTGTATAGAGCTCCTTCCCGTCGAGTATCCAAGGGAGCTGCAATGTTTCTAAGATGTTTTCCGCCAAAAGGCTGAGTTCTGAGGAGGATTTGACATGAGGAAGTACAAAGACGAATTCGTCACCACCCATTCTGGCCAGGACATCGTGTTCTTGAAGACAAGCTCCTGCTCGCTTTACAAATTGCCGTAGCAATTCATCCCCCGCATCATGACCTAATGTATCATTAATCTGTTTAAAATTGTCTAGATCCGCAAACATGACGGCTAGCTGGCCAACGCTTGTCGTTGCTGCACTTAAAGCATCGCTGAGCATTTTATTGAGATATCTCCGGTTAGGGGCACCGGTAAGTGCATCATGATAACTTAATTGTTCCAGTTGAACTTGGTACTTTTTCCGCTCTGTAATTTCTCTTCCCACGAGCATCATGTTTTTAAAATCACCGTCCTCGTCGAACATTGGTGTCCCTTTCATCTCCAGCCATACAGGATAGCCCTGTTCATGCTGTCGCTTTATTTCGTAGGTAAACGGCTTTCTCAAAAGCAACATACTCATAAATACTGTACGAAACTTATCGTCCACATCTCCATTTGGTTGGTAGAATACCCATTTACCTATATATTCTTTTGGATCGAAGCCAAGCACCATTTTATGAGAAGGAGAGGCATACTCCACAATGCCATCCAGGTTGATCAACTGGATCAGATCGAGGGAGTTATCGGCTAAGAGGCGATAGCGCTCTTCGCTTTCTTTCAATGCCTTAAGCAGCTGCCTGTACTCAGTAATGTTTTTAGCTACTCCAAAGATCCCATTTACCTTACCTTCAAAAAACAAAGGAACTTGCTTAATTTGCAAATAAACAATTTCTCCATTTTTATGATGGGCTTCGGCAACATATTGACAGGATGCACCCTTTAAGACTTCCGAAAAATATTGACTGATCAAATCAAGCTGATGTTGACAAAAGAGATCTTTGTAGGATGAACCCATGATTTCTTTCTTTTGAAACCCTAAACACTCTGTAACCCCTTCATTTACTTCTACGATCGTTCCTTCGTTCGAAACGATAAAAGTGGCATCTGGATTGTGATTTATGATTGATCTAAATGCCTCAATGGACTGCTCGCTCAAAAACTCTTTCATACTTCCCGATCAATCCTCCGCTAAAATGGCTAAATTTGTAGAATAACTATACAATATTTTAGCAAATTTTGTTTTCATTTAATATTACTAAAATTATCCAATCGCACATCTTCTGCTGCTGATCACTCAATTCCTCCAATAAAAAAAGCCGATCCATTAAGGAAAGACTTTGGCTGTTATATGTACAATAATGGGTAATCGTGTGACGGTTTTAAAAAGATTGGCATCCATACCGTCCGCCCTTACAAAATAAGCTGCCCGTTAAGGCAGCAGCTTTTTAGTTCAGCAGAATTGACGTTAGCAATCCACCCACTAACTTCAAAATTAAAATTGCCCTGTAACAAGCATGCGTTCTCTGGTTATAGGAATGAGGGATAACACAACCTCTTGAGCTGCCTTATAATCATTACTGGATAATGCGTGCAGCGTATCCCGATTAATTCCGATCGCACTGTAGTGCTTGATATGCGGAGTTCGCTTGAAGCGGACGATGGAGTACATGTAAAGTTTATCCCGAAAGGAGTCAAATGTGTTCAGCATTACGCCATTGTTCAAGGATTCAACGATCTCACGCATGAAAAGAAAATGATGTTCGGTGTATAAGGCATAGTCATTCCTTTTCTCGGCGGTCCGCTGGACCTCAACATGAGCTGCAAGTGATTCAAGATTTAAGTAGATCTCTCGGTTCGGGTTTTTCATCATTTCGAAAGAGTAAAAAAGCATGGATTGAATCTGTTCAATCAGATCAAGAAATTCTTTACCGCCTACATCCTTGACCAATACGCCACGATTCTTGAGGGAAGTCACATAACCTTCTGATTCAAGGCGAGCAATGGCATGACGGATTGGTGTACGGCTCATTTGATACTCCTCCGCCAATTCGTTCTCTGAAAGCAGGGTTTCGGGCATTAATTCACCGCAAACCATTCGCTCACGAAGCATCATGTATGCTGTATCGACAAGCGATATTTTGTTCATATCATAATCCCTTTCTCTCATTGATGAGGACTTCATTTGAATTTTAATGCGATCTACACATTTCATCCTATATTACCAGTCTTAGGAGAAGTTACGCAACCAGACTGAGACAAGAAGGAGTCCGACACTGTATCCCAGTTTCTGGACTCCATTTTTTTAAATCAGATATTTGTTTTGAAGAGCTGTCCTTTGCTCGTCACTAATGCCCAGTCCCTCTTTAAGATACTGATCAAAAGAACCGTAGTTCTCGTCGATTGCTTCAAGTGCCGCTTGGATAAAGGCCGCTTTCATCATTTCCGGAATCACTCCCTTAAATCCAGGCATTTGATCCATGTATTTTTGATAATCCTTGTTGCTTCCGGAGAGGAAGCGCTGCATGAGTCCGTCCACCGCGAGATTCGTCAGTTCATAGTCTTCAATAACTACATCTCGCGGCACACCCAACGTGAGAAGGATCACTGCACATACGACTCCGGTCCGGTCTTTGCCGGCTGCACAGTGGAACAAGGAGGTATCCCGCTCTTCTTTTAATAGTTCATTTAGGATAAGTGCACATTTATCCGTATTTAAGATCATCGCTTTGTAGCCTGCATGCAGATCATGTCCGATCTTCTGCATTTCCTCAGGACTTGCTTCCGCCATAAAGGGAATATTCGTGTTGATCGCATGGCCAATGGCTGGGCTTGGACGGCTAGCTACTTCAAAATCACTGCGCAGATCACAAATCCAGTCAATACCGAGCGCAGTGGCCGTATGCAGGTCCTGCTCACTAAGCTCATGCAGATCAGCAGACCGCAGCAGCATTCCCCATCGAGTCGTACGACCATCTTCTGTGAGATAACCGCCCATATCACGGAAATTAATTACTCCATCGGTGTAAATCATGCGATCGCTAATGGTTGATATCGACCCATTCGTGAACTTCACATGATAATAGTTTCGGCCTGGAGACACCGTTCTCGTAAATACTGCTCCTGCCGGGTCGATTTGTATATCAAGCAGTGTGCTGTTGGATTCAATCAATTCCGGTAGAACAGAATGGTAAACTGCCTCCGCCTCCATGTTCTCTTCCATATTCCAGGCTAACGTAATCCCGTTATTATCGCTATACCTTACCTGTACCTGAGGGCCTTGTTTCATAAGTGAATTAGATGTTGACATTGATATTCCTCCTCAAAGTGATATTCATCGTTATGCACATGAATGAATTAGTTTTGACGTATTTTTAGCTTCATTTTGTATCGGTTTGCCACAAATTCCACGCTGAATACCATGACGAAAACGACCAATCCGACAAACAAAGCAGCCGCAAAGTTATAGGATTTCATGGCATGAGTCATCTCATATCCAATACCTCCCGCGCCAACCGCACCGAGAATAGTGGATTCGGCAATACCGCCTTCCAGTTGCAGTACGCACCAGGCAATAAAGGCTGTCTTCACGGTAGGCATAATACCTTGCATGACAATCTGCAGCCAGCTGGCACCCGTAGACTGCATCGCTTCGAGTACGCCCTTGTCGATTTCCTCCAGTGACTGGGCAAATACTTTGACAAGCATGCCTGCCGCAGAGACGGCAATCGCAAGCACGCCGGGAAGCGGTCCTAGACCAACGGATACGATAAAAATCAGGGCCCACACGATCGTAGGAATCGCACGAAGCAAGGAAGCCGCGCTTCGAATGATCCAGGCAACGAACGGATGAGGTGTCAAATTGCTTGCAGCCAAAAAGGAGAGAAAGAACGCTACGACGATCCCCAGCACCGATCCAAGAATGGCAACTTGCAATGATTCTACAGCAGCGAGCAGGACATGGCGCCAGGCCGAGAAATCAGGTGGAAACATGGTTCCCATGTAACCGCCGAGTTTCGTAAAGCCTTGGGCCATCTTAGAATAGTCGAACTGCAGCTGAACGAGACTGAACACAAAAAGCACAGCAATAAGCGGCAAACCGATCACGAACAGCTTGTTTCTTTTCGGCTTGGGTGGCTCTGGTATGGAAGTATACAGCGTAAAAGATGGCTTCGCTTCGTTCATTCGCATACTCATATGATTCGCTCCCTTACGCGATTGGTGATCATTTCCACAACAAGAACGATAACGAGCACAAGCAGCACGGCCATGCTGGCTTCCTGATACTGAAACAACTTCAATTTGGATTGCAAAATAAATCCGAGACCACCGCCTCCAACCATACCTACAATTGTAGAAGCGCGTACGTTGATTTCGAAGTTGTACAAGCTCCAACCGATAAACCCGGGTAAGAATTGTGGAAACACGGCTTGGGACAACACTTGTAAATAACTCCCGCCAGCAGCTCGAACCGCTTCTACTTGTCCCATGTCAATTTCTTCAAGCACCTCGGCAAAGGAACGAGTCAACATACCAATGGAGATCAGGATCAGCGACATTGTACCGACTACAGCCCCCAGTCCAAACGCAGCAACAAGCAGAATCGTCCAGATAATTACCGGAATGTTACGAAACAGGGATGTAGCTGCACGAACAAATACCTGAAGGTAAGGGTGAGGGCTTGTCGTGGCCGCGGCTAAAAAGGATAACATTCCTGCTACAACCGACCCGATGACCATCGCCACCACACTCATATAAAGGGTCTGCATGGCAGGTTCAATGAGCTGGGAAAGTGAAGATAAATCAGGTGGAAGAAAATCAAAAAAGATAAATCGGAAGCTCTCCCCTACCCCTGCGAACAAAGCTCCAAATGAAAACTCTGCGCCGATGGAAGACCAGATGATGAGAGCCAGCAGCACGATAAAAAACAATATCGTCTGTGTGCGTTTCATTTTTCGGGCAGATTGTAACTGAGCCGCATTCATGTCAGGCTGTCTCCTTCACTTTGGGATTGGTCTGGTTGTATATGAGCCGGATCATATCTTCCGTCAGTTCATCAGGTGTCCCGTCAAACACCTTGGACCCTTTATGGATACCGATGATACGGGTTGCGTATTTCTTCGCGATATCTACCTGATGCAGATTGCACAGGCAGGCAATGCCTTCCTCTTTGCAGATCGTATACAAGTAATGCATAATCGTCTCTGAGGAAGCAGGGTCGAGACTGGCTATGGGTTCATCTGCCAATATCAAATCCGGCTTTTGAGAAAGTGCACGTGCAATACCCACTCTCTGCTGCTGACCTCCACTGAGTTCACTGCCCTCTTATACATCTGTTCATGTAAACCAACACGGTGAAGCATAAACTTGGCGGCTTCTGTATCTGCTTTTGAGTAAAGACCTAGTGCCCCTTTCAGCGGATTCATGTAGCCTAATCGTCCATGCAGAACGTTATTAAGAACGGACACGCGGGTGACCAGGTTATAACCCTGAAAGATCATGCCCATATGGCGGCGGAGTTCACGGAGCTTTTTACCCTTGATGCCCATAGTTTCACTGCCTTTAAACTGAATCTTTCCGTTTGTCGGCTCGATCATTCGGTTCAGGCTGCGCAGCAAGGTGCTCTTCCCCGCTCCGCTCGGTCCAATGACGACAACGAACTCTCCAGCATTAATTGTTAAGTTCAAGTTATCAAGAGCTTTTGTTCCGTCGGAATATACCTTGGACAACCCTTCCACCTGTAAAAGTGTCATTTTAATTTCTCCTCCTCTCAAGTTTGAATTCTACTTCTTCAGCAGTTCTTCAGGGGACATATCCAGTGCTTTGGCGACTTCGTGGATTGGATCAAAGTCACTGTCACTGCCTTCTACAAAACGGGCTGCGCCGACACTTTCCAGGAATTTAGGATTTTTCGTATCGTAATCCAGCATAAGATCACGCAGCTGTGTAACCAATTCCTCTGGCAAGTCTTGACGATAAAGCAGTGGAGCCCCACCGACGATCGGATCGGATTCGGCAATTACGCGGAAATCTTCCTCTTTAATAAGTCCTGATTCTGCCATCATCGGCACCATGAGACTTGACGTCCCAATCCCATCTGCATTACCGTTTGCCAGTGCAAGCAGTGATTTGTCATGTCCACCGGAGAACGCTACACTACCGAAAAAGGAATCCAGTTCCTTATTGGAAAGACCTAGCTCTTTCATTAATGTGGCACGTGGGTACAGATTGCCAGATGTTGATGCCGGATCGGCAAACAAAAAATCTTTTCCTTTTAGGTCCTGTACACTTTGATATGGAGAGTCCTTACGAACAAGGATGACTGTATTCGATTGTTGATCACTTTCGGAACGGACAAGCAGTTTGGCATTGGCTCTTTCCGTAGCGATGATGTAACCAAATGGCCCGATCAGTCCAACTTCAATTTTGCCTGCACGCAGGGCTTCGATAACCATGTTATAATCTTCAGCTACAAAAATTTCCGCAGGAATGCCGGTTACTTCAGTAATGTCTGTTGCAAGCTGTTCCTGAGAACGGTTCATCTCGCCCTCTTCGCTTGGCATAATACCGATTCGGATTACTTCTGGCATTCCGCCTTCACTGGAGCTTGAACTTGCTGATGCGCCGCATCCAGACAGGATGACAAGCATAAAAACAAGCGACAGGATCAAGCTTTGATAACCTTTACGTTTACTATTTTTCACAATGTATACCCCCTGAAATTTGGTTGCTTCCATACCGGATTATCTGGTACACAAGTAGGATACAAGTTGAATGTAAGAAGAATGATTTGGTGAATCACCGAATTTGTAAAACATTTACCGGACTATGTTTTGTCAATTTAGGCAATCAGTACAAGTTCTTCTTCTTGGCTCGGGACACGAAACTTTTACCGATAAACAAAAAAAGCCGCTAATATAGCGACTTTCAATGGGAATATCTTCTTGTCCCTCGACAGATATGAAGAGTGACACAATCTACCCAAAGGATAACATTCTGCCACTATAATTGAATGTTACATCGCTTTCTAAGTAACATTCAAAAAATATAATTTGCTCTTCACTGACAGATTTTTATTTTTTTTATTCTTTATTTTCATCTACAGACTTTTCAGAAACTCAACAGATATTTTCGCGGATTTATTCATATATGTAGAGGTTGCATAGCTAATTTTGTTTTAAAATGAGATCCACTGTTTCTATTCTTTTCTTCTAAGTATAGTTATAACATAGAGACAAAAAATACCGACCCTTCAACTTCAAAGGTCGGTTTACCCATTTGGGAGAAGAAAACAATGGTTTTAAATGCATTATATCCACCCGATGTGGTTATATACCTTATTCTGCTTGAACTTTCATGTTCATTTGAGCAATTCTGTAATATCAACGTTCATATGTTCAGTAAGCATTAAGGTTACATCTACTTTCACTTTGCTCCATAATAATGTCATTTTATGAATGTAACCTCTCACCGAATAATCTACCGTTAAACTCAGCTCGGATCTCACTTCATCTATGATTTTAATATGATGTTCCTCTAGCCTTTGTTTTGATTTGTACATCTCTAAAGCAATTTTCTTTTGGGTACCGTCTAGATAGTCAACATACACAGATTTCATTTTGAAGTTTGAAGCGTATATTTTATGCTTATCTACCTCCAGAGCACCTAAAAGATAAGGGAGCTCCACCACCCTCTTCACGAGCGAAAGTTCCTCGAAAGTCTGACGCACTTTACACGCCTCCTTCCTCAAGTTTCACAGCGACCAATTGATCAAAATCGACCCATTCAAATCCATTCTCCATTTCAATTTTGATTTTCTTTCCAAAGGTACTGACTGAAGTGACGATCCCATGTATATACCGATTGCCCCACTCATGAAAAACTTCAAAGGTGGCTTGCAACGTATAATTGAGCGACATATCTATATTTTGAGTAATAATCTCCCACTCATCTTCATGGATCAGCGGTTTCGTTAGATAATGAATTTGAGTACGATGCTGTATAATTCGTTCTTTATGTTGTGGAAGCATCATTCGGCTCGATTCCCATAATCCATTGGCCTCCAGTTTTTTGCTCATTTATAATGCCCCCCGATTTTAGATGCTCGATCGATCGCTTGACCCGCAGCCGTAATGGAGCTCGCTCGTAGAATGGCAATGTCGCCAAATCGATCTTTAATATCGTCCATCACCTGATCAATGGCCCGTTTCTGCTCTTGATCATCAAAAAAAGATAATTGATATGTATCCGCGTTGGATAATTGAGACAGGGATACGCCTACACGGCGCACAGGTTGCCCATCCCAGTGTTGATGGAATATGCGTTTGGCTATCTTGCATACATCAACGGTTATGTTTGTAGGATCAGACAGTTTAACCTGCCTGTGAAAACCAGTGGGGTGGTCAAAATCCGCTCCAGATACACTTACGGATACGACACTACTCATCAATCCCTTTTGGCGGGCTCTTCTGCATACTTCTGTGCAGATATCGAGAATAACCACTTCGATCTCCCAAGCCTCTGTGAAATCTCTAGGCAGGGTCATTCCGTTTCCGATATCTTTTTGTGTACTGTGCGTATTGACGGTTACCGGCGAATTATCGAGTCCATTTGCGACTCGCCAGATGACTTCTCCATTAACCCCCCACTTACTTCTTAATTTGGAAAGAGGCGTATTCGCCAGGTCTCTAATGGTTCGGATGCCCATCTTCCACAGATGTTTTTCCATTCTTGAGCCTATTCCCCACATATCGCGGATGGGCTTATCTCCAATATGGAGGTGTAACTCCTCTTTCTTTAAGTGGAAAATACCCCCCTCTGCTTTTTTAGCGATCATATCGCAGCATAATTTACTGATGATTTTGTTTTCACCAATGCCAGCTCTTGCGTAAACGCCTGTTTCATTATAGATTTTGTCTTGAATTTGCTTGGCCAAATCGACTGGATCATTACCAAATAGATGCATAGACCCTGTAAAATCAGCGAATAATTCGTCTATACTGTACGGTTCGACCAGATCGGTGAACTCCTCAATAATGGACATGATTTGAGTGGATACTTCGATGTATTCTTGCATGTGTGGTCTCACAATGATCAGTTCAGGGCACTTCTGAAGAGACTGCCAGAGTGGTTCCGCGGTAGATACACCCTTCGCTTTGGCTAGTGGACAAGCGGCAAGGATAATTCCAGAACGTCTTTCGGGGTCTCCCGCGACAGCTAAAGGTCTAATTTTGTATTGAGGCATTTTTACCTTTTCGACTGAAGCATAAAAGCTCTGCATATCAATGAGCATAATGGTTCGTTGCTTAGTCAACACTGTAATCACTCCTGTACTTTTAAGAACGTATGTTTGTATATATTATAGACCGAACACACGTTCTTTATGCAAGAGGTAAATATTTATATTTAGCTTTTGAAAACCCTTGGACACCATAATGAACTGTAGACTGGATATTGTCAGCCACTTTAGCATCATCAAAATTAATTCTTAGTTTTATTATTGATGCACAAAAAACCAAGTACTTGTCTCACAAAGTGATAAGTACTTGGTCTATTTGATAGAATTTAAAGATTGGATCATCTTTCGTTCGATTGCAAATTATATTTCCTAATTCAATCTTTCCCCGTTGGATTCAATCACCTTTTTATACCAGTGGAAACTGTCCTTTTTACTTCTTTTCAGGGTACCTCTACCCTCGTTATCCTTATCTACATAAATGAATCCGTAGCGTTTCTCCATTTCGCCAGTTGAGGCACTAACGATATCGATGCAACCCCAAGCCGTGTAGCCGATAAGATTAACGCCATCGAGGATAGCTTCTCTCATTTGTTCAATGTGGTCTCGCAGGAAATTGATCCTATACGTATCATGGATAGAGCCATCCTCTTCGATGACATCAACCGCTCCCAGACCATTTTCAACGATCATTACAGGGATTCTATACCGATCGTACACATGATTGAGTACGTAACGAAGTCCAACTGGATCGATTTGCCAACCCCAATCATTTGCCTTCAAATAAGGATTTTTGAATCCACCAAAGACATTCCCCTGGGTCTCATCACCCTCTGGGCGGGTACCCACTACATGAGACTTGTAGTAGCTGAAGCTATAGAAATCAACACAGCCTTGTTTTAGCACTTCTACGTCTTCTTCTGCCATCTCAATCTGAATATTGTTCTCATTAAAATATCTCTTGGCAAAGTCAGGGTATTCCCCTCTAACTTGCACGTCACTGCTCAGCATATTGTTAATCTGATCCATTCTCAGAGCCTTCAACATATCTTCCGGTTTACATGTACTTCCGTAACCATGACTATAATTAATCATACAACCGATTTGGAACGCCGGACTAATCTCGTGAGCAAGCTTGACCGCTTTTGCACTTGCTATAAATTGATGATGTAAAGCCTGGAATCTTAATTGCGTACTATCCACAACCGTATTGTTAAATACCCCACTATCATCAACTAATAATGCCCCTGCTATATATGCACCTGCTGGAACAATTAAACTATTGATCTCATTAAATGTAATCCAGTACTTCACGAGATCCTTGTAACGGGTGAAAATGGTCTCACAATACCGTACGTAGCAGTCGATCATCTCTCTGGAAGCCCAGGCATTGAATTTCTCTGTTAGCGCAAACGGAGCTTCGTAATGTGAGATCGTAACGATGGGTTCAATATTATACTTTTTCAATTCACTGAATACCTTGTCGTAAAATTGAAGTCCTGCTTCATTTGGCGTTACATCGTCCCCGTTGGGGAATATTCTGGACCAAGCAATGGACATTCTGAAGCATCGAAAGCCCATCTCTGCAAATAGACGGATATCTTCTTTGTAATGATGGTAAAAGTCTACTGCCTCATGGGAAGGATAGTTTACGCCCTCCTCAATGTGTTTGGTGATCCGTCTTGGAATAGTATGCGTTCCACCCGTCATCATATCTGCTGTACTTGCCTTTTTACCATCAATGTTCCAGGCACCTTCGTATTGATTCGCCGCTGTTGCGCCGCCCCACATAAAAGAGTCCGGGAATACGGTTGTGTTCTTCATTGGAATTCCTCCTTGTATTCTTATATGATCTTCATTAGTTTTTCACCGATCATAATCGATGGTTTGTCTATACCAATTACATCTGTAAAGTCATCTGAATTCGTAACAATAATAGGTGTAGTCAGATCATAACCTTTGGCGGCTATTGCATCTGTATCGAATTCGATAAGTAAATCCCCAGCTTTTACTTCATCGCCTTCTTGTACATGCACCTTGAAATGTTCACCTTTCAGCTTCACCGTGTTCATGCCGATATGAACGAGGAGCTCAGCGCCATTATTCGAGCTAATACCGATTGCGTGGAAGGTAGGGAATACCGCGGATATTACACCATCGGCTGGTGAAACAAGCTTTCCAACTGTAGGTTCAATGGCGATCCCTTTTCCCATAGCTCCAGTTGCAAAGGCTTCGTCCTTTATTGTTGATAACTCTAGAACTCGACCAGTCATTGGTGCTTTGAGCACATGCTCAGAAACACTAACAACAGGCACGCGGTTTGATGAAGAGGAATTGGCTGTTGCTCGTTGATCCTCTCCATCCTCAGGCACATCTTCAAATCCTAAAATAAGCGTCATCAAAAAGGTAACAACAAAGCCAATGACCAGACCAATGGCTGCATGGATTAGGTTCCATGGATTATCTGTGATAAATGCTGGCAACGTAGCCAAGCCGGCAATGCCTAGAGCAGATCGAGCTACTCCGAACAAGCCAACGTATATTCCGCCTACAATACCACCAATGACAACAGCGATCAGCGGTTTTTTCAACCGTAGATTTACACCAAACAATGCAGGTTCGCTAATACCTAATAGCGCAGTTACACTTGTAGAGTATGCAACTTGTTTAAATGCCTTATTTTTGGTTCTTAATGCGACCGCGAGCGCAGCTGCACCTTGAGCAATATTGTGTACGAGCATACCTGGGCCAACAATGCCATCGGTTTTTGTCTGTGCATAAGCAGTGAGGACAACGGGTCCCAAACTATAGTGCATTCCCGTCAGAATCAGGAAAGGGAACGCACCGCCAATAATACCAGACACTAACCATCCTGCGTGTGTATTGACATAGGATACAGCAGAAGCAAGATAGTTACCGGCAATTGCACCCAATGGTCCTAGAATAATTAATGTTAGAGGCGCCATAACAAGGATTACAACTAAAGGTTTCAAAATGGATTTGATCACGGAAGGAGAATACTTTTCAGCAAATCGTTCCACATATGACAGGATCCATACTGCTAAAATAATTGGAATAACGGAAGAAGAATACGTTGCTTGTGTAACAGGTAGACCGAAGAACGTAACAGGCTCACCTGCAGACATCAACGCCGAAAAGCTAGGATGTAACAAGATACCCGCAATGGTTAACGCAAAACCCACATTAGCTTTAAGTTTAACAGCAGCACTCCAGGCGAGTAGCATTGGCAAGAAGTAATAAGCCGCATCCCCGACGAAAGTCATAATCGTATTAAATTGACCGTCAAGGTCAACGAGATCAAAGGTTTTCAAAATGAGAAGAACTGCCTTAATCATGGCGCAACCGATCATCGCCGGTAGGATGGGTGTAAATATTCCGGCAATCGTGTCCAGAACAGTAGAGACTTTTCCTTTTTTCACAGCTGGAGCATCGTTCTTGCTTGTAAAGTTCCCTAGTTGCGCAAGGGCTTTATAGACGTTGTTGACCTCATTACCGATAATGACCTGATACTGTCCTCCACTACTGGCAACACCCACAACTCCTTGTACGTTTTTCAGTGCTTCGTTGTTTGCAATCGACTCGTCTTTCAAATTAAAGCGCAGCCTGGTAGCACAGTGTGTAACACTTTCAATGTTTTTTTCACCACCAACAAGTTTTAGAATGTCGGTAGCCGTTTGTTCATGTTTCATTTTTTGTTCCCCCTTCAATGTATTTTTTCACAAAAAAAGACCTAGAGTTCTATCGAATATAGATATGCTCTATACACGATGGAACTCTAGGTCTTGCCTGCATCACCAGTAACAATCCTAGTATAGTCATTATGGAGCGATGATGGGTCAATCCCTTTCTTCATCAGTCACCCTTTTGATATGAACAGTTAAATATACCAATTCGTCTTCGGTTAATTCTTTCCCATAGTCTACCCGAATCAACTGCGCAATTCTTAGACTACATTGGTACTCTAGCTTATATTTTTCTTTAATAATATGGAGGAAATCGTTATCATTACTTTTCATCACCGTATTGTTAAACAGACGATAGGCAAAAAACTTTAGATGCGTGATCAGTCTGGAGTAGTGAAGGGAACTTTCGTTAAAGTGAATTTTGAACTGATAACGAATAATATTTAAGACCTTTTGAATCAATTGCGTGATCTTCATGGTATCTTCCATTTCAGATCCGAGTTCTGCATTGACGATATGAAGCGCAATAAAGCCGGCCTCATCTTCAGGCAACGTAATGTTGAATTCTTGATTAATCATATCCAAAGCCTTCAAAGCCACTCGATACTCATTGGCGTAGAATGCTTTAATTTCAGACAATAACGCATTGTTGAAGTTCATTCCCTGTTTATAGCGAGATACGGCGAAGTTAATATGGTCTGTTAGCGTCAAATATATATTTTCATTCAGCTCTTTATCCAAGGACTGCTTGGCATATTGAATAATACTATCGGACACACGGATGTACTCCATCGGAATCTGCGCGAGCAGGGCATATAATTTGCCAGTTACATTTTTGGACTTCAGGAAAAATTCTTTCTCAATCTTCTCTGTGTCCACATCGTCTCCTTTTTTCTTCTGAAAACCAATGCCACTTCCTAGAAGCATCATTTCCTGACGTCTTTCATTTACAGCGCAGACGACATTATTATTAATAATTCGCGTGATTTTCATACGAATCTCCTTTTAAAATGAAACGTTAACAGAATTTAGCAAATAAAAAAGACCATTAATAGTGCACACATGGTAATTATACTCTACATGTTTGCATATTAATCGGTCTTGCCTGCTGATCAGTAACAATCCTGATTATATTCATTATTTACTTGTACGATTATCTTAGTGGAAGGCGTTAAATTTGTCAATATAGTCATTTAGAGTACTTTCTATAACTCAAAACGATGTTATATCACCTAACTCAAGCAAGTAAGACATTGATGCCAACATCGATCAATTTGACCTCGTTCAGCAACTGTACCTCAATTTTGGCCCTAGACTTGCGTTTATCAATTTTCCGTATCATCGCTTCTTTGCCTAGGAGTGGTCCGGACGTTACTTTGATTTGGTTCCCGCCGATAATGATGTCCGAGTATCCCATGGTTCCGTTGACACCGCATAGCTGGATGAGCCAGTCCATCTGTTCCTTGGGAATCGGAGTGAAAAAATTGGCAGCCTGATCATGCTTGTGAATGCCGCCATTGACCATATACAAAATATATGGTGTTTTTTTGATGTTGTAATATAAATCGTGAATCTGTCCGGTTCGGATAAAAATATAGCCTGGAAACAATACTTTGGTGCAATGACGAGTCTTTCCCTGCTTTCGTTCCGGAATCATTCGTTTGGGTACTAGACAACTCAAGTGCTGTAGCGCATAAAATCGATCCATAAAAAGTTTGATTTCTTCTTCTTTCCCACTCTGTACAAAAAAGCTGTACCAGTTCATAGATCCTCCCATGATCTTTTTTTATGGACAATTTTAAACCCATTCATTATGTATTATTATAATAAATTACATTTAAGTAAATAAAAAGAGCCTAGAGTCACGGTTCACCCTAGGCACTTTTTACGTCTTTTCACCTAACTAACAGATCGATCAGCCTTGAAGCAGAAGGGATAAACTTTTCAGCCCGTATACATTGCTGGGATTGACGTCGACCTCATATTCGGGATGCACTTGAAGGCCGGGATAGGTAGTCAACATCGCTGTCAGCGCCGCTTTGGCTTCCATTCTGGCCAGATGGGAGCCCATGCAAAAATGGATGCCTTTACCCAAAGCCAAATGGGGGTTATTCTTTCTACCAAGAATGAACTTATCGCCCTCTTCAAATATGTCCTCATCCCGGTTCGCCGAACCGATCCAATTGACAACATAGTCGCCGGGCTCCAGTACTTTGCCGCCAATCTCTGTGCGTTTGAGCACTTTGCGAATCGCGCGCTGCAACGGAGAACGGTAACGTAACATCTCCTCGACAGCCGATGGGATCATTTGCGGATGCTGCGCCAGTTCCTTAATCAGTTTATGATCATTGAATGTGTAAATGGAGTTGGTGATGAGACTGGTGGTGGTTTCATTTCCTGCGATAAGCAGCATGACACAGCTTGCAATCAGCGACTCGGAAGACAGCTTTTCTCCATCTTCCTCTGCCTGTGTCAAGTCAGAAATGATATCATCTGCTGGATTAAGGCGTTTCAGTTCAATGATGTCCTGAAAATAGGCCACAAGCTGTTCACTCGCCTGAGCCTGCAGCTGATAAATGCGTATATATTCTTCGGGCGTATTCTCCTGGGGAGCCAGCGTCAGTGTGTTTGCCCAGTCCCGGAACTGCTCACGGTCGCTTGTAGGAACGCCAAGTAACTCGGAAATAACAATCATTGGCAGCGGGGAGGCAAAATCCTGCACCATATCTATTTCGATGCGTCCTTCAATCGATTCCATCAGCTCCTGGACAATCATATCAATTCTGGACGCCCAGGAGGACATCGCTTTTGGGGTGAATGCTTTGGCTAACAGCGCGCGGCTGATGGTATGCTTGGGTTGATCCTGAAAAATGATCGTATCCTGAATAATCGGTGGAGCGAGCACCATATTGGAGAAGTATTCCTTATCCTCAGCAACCCGTTTGACATCCTCGTATTTGAATACACTCCAGACATCCTCGGCTTCGTTATAATGAACCGGATCTTCCTGGCGCATTTTTTTGTACCAGGCAAATGGCTCATATTTCTCCACGTTGGTCTTAAAACCTGTGACCAAGTTCAAATCGGGAAAACTGCTTCTTTCCTTGATATTCATGCCAATCGCTCTCCTTTATCTCATATGTGCAGAAGGGATGCAGCCCGTTTGGTCCAAAAGCCATTGGAAAGAGCCAGTAGCTACCTAAGGTTACAACCAGTTCCTAGTACTGAGTGAACGTTTGTTTCATCACTTTTTCCTCCAGATTAATCCGGTTGAACAGTGTAATGAGATGAAGGATAAACAAAGGCACAAATACAGGCCAGGCTTGAGAAATCAGTGCAAAACCGATAAGCTCGGGAATGATGTTCAGGTAATAATTGGGATGGCGCACCAGCCGAAACAGTGAGCTTTGCACCAGTTTGTGGTCTCTGGCAATGTATAGCTTGTATGTCCAAAAAGGGCTGAGTTTGCGAATAACATAGATGAGACAGCAAAGGGCAAACACATATACGACAAGACCAATCACGGTTAATGCATTAAACTGCACATCGTAAATAAAGGCGTATACAATGCAGCTCAGATAAATCAGGTTTTGCAGCACAAATAACACTTTGCTGTTCAGGTTGCCATATTCTGTGCCGCCTCCTGCAACGATCTTTTTCTCGTTACGCATGGCAATAACAACCGATGGTATACGAATGAGTGAGATGATAATTAACAAAAATCCAATCCACATGGTGATCCGCTCCTTCTTCTCGCTTTTTATATTGGCAAGTATGGATTACATGCATTTCCTCGCCGAGACTTTATCACGCTGATGACATCCTGCAGGGTATGGCATTTATTCAGATCCTCCATACCAATTTCAGAGGAAATCTGAAATTGGAGATGATGAAGAAGCTGAAGCGCCAGTACAGAGTCCATTCCGTAATCCTCCAGCGAACGATGCTCGTCCATGTCGTCTGGTGGGATCCCCAGCAGAGCTGCCATGATGCTTCTGACATCACTTTCAACCGAAGGATTCGGGGCTGTTGATCCGATAACTTCAGCTATGGCAACGGGTGCGGTTTCCATCTCTTCGTTACTTGCTTCGAATGAATCTTCCGTCCCAGTATTCTTCATTCCAACCCAGTATTTCTCGGGTGTAAACGGATAGGTTGGAAGGGATATCCGCTCAGGACGATCCTCTGTATATAACAGCTCCCACTGGATCTCTACGCCTTGCACCCACAGTTCAAGCAATTTATGGTATTTGCAACGTTTAATCCATTTTTGCAGCGCTTCGCCGAGTTCTTCATCCTCTCTGAATAGTGCTGCCGTCCGTTTGTGAGGTGCAATGGAGCCAATATGAAGCTTGTGACCGTTCACAGATTCCGATGAACGCTGCGCATGTACGGATTCATCCGAATCGGTCCACAGGTGCGCTTCCTGAACATAGCCGTCCAGCAAGGATTTTAGCTCTGTAATCGATGCGGCTATGAAGCCTGCACGGTATTCCATCGCTTGTCTTCCTGTCTGAAGTGTACAGGCAATGCGGCGAAGCTGTTGAGAAGTATCCTCCTCCTCATTGCGAAGCAGGGCAGCCGACAACTGGATCATTTGTTCCTTGAGCCGCTCCTTGCTCTTGGCCGACAGCACGATCGCAACAGGAGCCAGCTCGGATTCAGAACCGGTCACCTCATCATGCTGTCGTGGTGGTATATATTCCTCCAGAATAACGTGGGCATTCGAACCCCCAAAACCAAAGGAGCTTACTCCTGCCCTACGAGGAATTTCGCTACCATTGCCGTCTTTGAGTCTCTCCCATTCCTGCGTCTGTCTGACAACATAGAACGGGCTGTTCTCAAGCTGGACATACGGACTAAGCTGCTCCGCATGCAGGCTGGGAACAAGCTTGCGGTGTTTCATCTGCAATAACACCTTAATTACTCCGGCAATGCCGGAAGCCAGCTCCAGGTGACCGATATTTGTTTTGACAGAGCCGACGCCGCAGTATTCGATTGACTGTCCTGGAGTGGAAGTCTGCCCTGCGGTTGATAAGTCTGCCCTCGTATCCTGAAATACTGTCTTGAGCGCATTGATCTCAATTGGATCACCAAGCGGTGTGCCTGTGCCATGTGCTTCAATATAATTTATAGTGGAAGGATCAATTCCTGCCCGGGCATACACGGATTTCAGCAGGGCTGTTTGTGCCTTAGGGTTGGGAGCAGTAAGTGAGCCTGCCTTTCCGCCGTGATTTTCCCCGCTACCGCGGATCAAGCCGTAAATGTGGTCATGGTCGCGCTGAGCATCACTCAATTTCTTCAGAAAAATCATTCCTACCCCTTCGCCACGGCCGTAACCGTTTGCCTCGCTTGAAAAGGTTTTGCAACGCCCGTCCGCGCTAAGCATGCCCGCTTTGGTCAGACTGATATGAGCATCTACGGACAGGATCGTATTTACCCCCCCGGCTACAGCCGTCTCGCAATCCCCATTTCGAATGGCTTGAACGGCCCGATGAATGGCGACCAGGGAGCTGGAGCAGGACGTTTCGACAGGCTGGCTAGGACCATGTATGTTCAGTGTGTAGCTCATCCGATTAGGGCCGACCGAAGGAACGGTGGCTGTGACGGAGTATGCCTCGACCGCTTCATTCGACTGGGCCAGCATGACATTATATCCGCTGCTGCCTGTGCCAATGAACAGTCCCATGGCCGACCCTGACAGGTCTGACGGTGCATAACCTGCATCTTCAATCACTTTCCACACATGCATCATCAGCAAGCGCTGTTGCGGGTCCATGTGAATGGCTTCCTTGGGAGAAATGCCAAAAAACAGTGGATCGAACTCACTGATTCCGCTCATAAATCCCGCATGTTTTACGTTGGTTTTGCCGTTCTCTCTAAGTGGATCACCCATATAATCCTGCCAGCGCCAACGTTCCTCCGGAATCTCCGAAATGCAGTCTTTGCCATCAAGCAGATTATGCCAAAATTGCTCCGCGTTATCGGCCATCGGAAACTTGGCGCTAATACCCACAATGGCTATGGGCTCGGGGGAAGACAGCTGGTCTGAACCCGAATTAAGCTGGCTGTCCGTCCCTGTATGGGAACGGGCAGATGTGTGTTTCTTCTCTTCTGAAGCCGTTGACCGCAATGAAGTTTGCAGCAAATGAACCGCCAACTGGCGAATAGTGCCATGCTCAAAAAAGATGGCGGGTGTCAAACCCAATCCATGGTCGCGGTTCAACCGATCCGCGAGCTCTGTGAACAGAATGGAATCAAAACCGTATTCTGCCCATTCCGCATCACTGTCCAAATCGTAGGTGCTGACTTTCAACAGAGAAGACACCGTTTGGGATAATAAGGATAGAACCTGTTCTTCCCCCTGCTTTTCCTGAAACGAAGGCGTCATTGCAGATCCCGTAACAGGATTGGATGTTTCATTCATATGCTGAACAATGTCCGCGTCTGCAACTTTGGAAGGGGATGTTTCCGCACGGTTCAATTGCGATCCCTTTTCCCTCGTTGTCTCTCCAAGTGATTGATCTTCAGCCTGAATCCAGTAACGATTTCTGGCAAAAGGATACGTGGGTACACGGACAATAGTAGGTTTTGTCTGAAGATCATCATACAAAGCTGTCCAGTCTACCCCATGTCCCTGCTCCCACAAGGCAGCCCATTGATGAAGCTTCTCCTGCGACGAAGGACGATCTTCCAGCAAAGTCATATCATCAAATTTTTCACTGGAATTTTGTTGCAATGAGGATTGACCGTGTAGGAAGCGATCGATCTGTTCCACCAGTTCACTGTGGCTGCTGCCCGTCCAAGCAACCCTGTATTTCATGTCCGTTCTTCCAACCTGAAACGTGTAGGCGATGTCTATTAGGCGCTCAAACAAACCACCGTTCTCCAAATAAAGACGAACCTGGCGAGCGTATTCGATCAATCTTTCCTGTGTTCTGGCCGAGATTGGAAGAACCACTTCCCTATTCCCTGAAGCTTCCGCTCCACTGGAACCCACATCTAAGGCAGAATGATCTGTCCATGAGACAGCAGTTGGAATATATTCCTCTACGATCAGATGTGCATTGCTTCCGCTTGCGCCAAAAGAACTCAACCCGGCACGAACAGGCCACTCCGCATAGCGCCCATTCTGTTTCCCATGACGGCGCTCCCAGGGCGAGGTTGTCTGCTGCACGTGGAAGCAGGTGTTCTCAAACGGAATAAGCGGGTTCAGCTCCTCAGCATGCAGCGAAGGAAACAGCTCCCTGTGCTTGATTTGAAGGATAAGCTTGGTTAGCCCGGCGACACCTGCCGCTGCTTCCAGATGTCCAATGTTGGACTTCAGGGAACCGACAGCACAGTTTTGGCCCGGATTGCGGCTATTTCTAAAGGCACGATCCAGCCCCTGAATTTCAATGGGATCACCCAGTGACGTTCCGGTTCCGTGGGCTTCGATATATCCGATGGTTCCTGGCTCAATGTCTGCTGCCGCGAGTGCATCTGCGATGACTTCCGATTGGGCCACTGGATCTGGTACCGTCGTTCCGGACGTTTTGCCAGCATGATTCAGAGCTGAACCCTTAATGACGCCATAGACCGGATAACCTTGCTTGCGGGCTTCAGCCACCGTTGTGAGCAGGACAGCGCCTACCCCTTCACTTGGTACATAGCCGTCCCCATCCTTGCCAAAGCTGCGACATTTTCCGTCCGATGACAGAAACTTAGCCTGTTTCAGAAATACATACTTATGGGGATGGGTGACCAGATTCACCCCTCCTGCTATGGCATACTGGCTCTGTCCATGCCGGATGCTCTCACATGCCAAATGTATCGCTGTCAGTGAGGAAGAACACATGCTGTCTACAGCGATGGATGGCCCATGAAAATTCAGGTGGTAAGAAACCAGATTGGCGATGGCTGAAGCGTTGCTGCCCATAGCCGTAGGCGTGCCTTGCTGCGTCATGGCTGCGCCAAGCAGTTCATAATGGTTCCAGAACACGCCAGCAAATACACCGACATTCCGCTTGGCTGCTGAAGCATCATGATGCTTGTCACGTTCAATAGCAAAGCCTGCATCTTCACAGGCTTCCCATGCCGTCTGCAAAAACAGGCGTGCCTGCGGGTCCATCCTCTCGGCCTGAAGCGGCGAAATTTGAAAGAAGGCCGGATCAAAGTCATCGATCATGTCCAGAAATCCGCCAGCCGGGTAATATTCAGAAGCGGAATACGGAAGATGCAGCCCCGCCCAGCGTTCATCTGGCATGGGCGTGATACAATCTCGTCCCTCTTTCAGAATCCGGGCCAATTCGTCCATGTTGTTCGCCGAGGGATACCTTCCCGCCATGCCGATGACAGCAATATCTTCCGGATCAGATGGCGGCGGCAAATGAATAGCCATGTCGTCTCCCATGACGGACTGAATCCGGGATTTGTTTCCATAGAGAAGTACGACCTGCGAAACATCCTGAGCAATAATCCGGTCGATAAGCGCCATCCCCTCTGCCAGCGGCAGCGGCATTGAACCGGAGGAAGAATACATGCTGCTGCGAATGTGATCATTCACTTGCATGCCGCCATCTGCCCATAACGGCCAGTTAATTGTAAACTGGCGTGTAATTGTCCCGTTTGTTCCACCTCCCTCCTGATGATTCAACAAAAGTCTGTCCATACAGCTGTTGGCCACAGCGTAATCAGCCTGCCCTTTGTTGCCTACAATGGCTGACAGGGAGGAAAACGCAACCGTGAACTCTGGTCTGAGATCATTTAAGGCCTGCTCCAGATTCCAGAGCCCATCCATTTTGGGCTTTAACACCTGCTCCAGGTCGGACAAAGGCTTTTGCAGCATCAACTGGTCTTTGGCAGTTCCTGCACAGTGAAATACCCCCGTGATTTCGCCATACTGATCCCGAATCTGCAGGACAGCCTGCTTCATCTCGGCCTGAACGGTTGTATCGGCCTGAATATACATGGCTTCTGCACCGTTGATTCTCAGCGGATTCAGTTTGCTCTGAATGTTCTCACTCAGCGGAGAACGCCCGACAAGAACCAGCTTGCATCTGCATTGACGGGAAAGATGCACGGCCAGCGCATACCCCAGCCCCCCCATGCCGCCGGTAATAACATAGACTCCGTCAGGCTTATAGTTTTTTTCCAATGCGGCCCCCGGAACAGGTATCTCCACCAGCTTGCGAACATGCCGCTGAAGGGAGTCTCCTTTGTACCATATGGAGACAGCGGACCCTGACGAGATGTTTTCGGCTTCGAGTCGAAGTTGACGAATTAACGTCTCATCCATGGAGCTTTCATGCAGATCCATTCTGATTAATTGAGCCCCAAAGACTGGAAGCTCCATCGCAGCTGTCTTTACCAGCCCTTCAAATCCGTGAATGTATCCTCCCGTGTCACGGGAATCCGACAGCACTTGAAGAACGATTCGTCTGCCCTCATTCGGGTGAATTGCTTTTGCCTGGATCATTCCGTATAACGCGGTTACCTTCTGGCGGTACAGATCAACGTCCATGGACAAATGATCAGGCAATTGATGAACCTCGTATATGTCAGATTGAAGCTCCAACTTGGCAGCAAGATCCGGATAATTGCCATAGAGAACAACTATCCGGTACGGGGTAAGATCGGACTGCAGCTCTTTTCCATCTGCTATCATGTGTCGGGCAGATTCAGCCTCATGGATATCCAGTGTTTTAATCCATTTAGGCTCATAACATACAGGTTCTCCTTTCCCCTCGATTTCTCTGGCTGTTGCTGGTATTTCCGAATGCGTTGCAGGTTGTTCATCAGTCGAATGACTGCTTTGAGCCGGGAGCGTATTCAAGTTCACACGTTCCGACACCGCGGCTGCCTCATTCCAGGCGTCGGAACAATGTGTGTATAGGTATTCGGTCAACGCCTGCACGGAAGAGTGCTCAAACAGCAGCGTTGGATAAAGCGCCATGTTCACCCGGTTTTCCAGCCGTTTCACGAGCTCAAGCAGATGCATGGAATCTAGTCCCTGCTCATAGAAGCCTGCATGCTCATCCACTGTCTCAGGTAAAATGTTCAGCATACGTGCGATTTCAGCTTTCACATAAGCCGAAATCGTGGTTCGGACCTGATCTTGTGAGCCCGCAGACAATTGAGTTGTCTTTGCCCATTCGGAACTTTCAGCTATGGCCGCTTTAGAAGCTGGTTTGTTGCTGCGTCCAGTTGTCATTGGGTTTGTCAGTCCGGTAATGGATGCGGCATGGCGAACCCTTTTTGCCTTCAAATGCACAAACTCCGCAAGCAATCTGCCCTCCCGATCCGTAACAGCAATGCTGCGGGAGATGATATCCCCACCGGAAAGATCACTTGGTGTTTGTTCGGTAAACGTGCGAATCTCAGCTGGAAAACGGTCGTATATAACAAATCGTTCAATCATGAACGGAATGTATGGCGGAACTTCTGCATCCAGACCGTCGACATGCCCCAGGCGGAAGGACGACCCGGCAAAGGTCGCCCCATCCAACAGGGCCACATGAGCGTGGAACTTGTCCAAATACTGCTCGGCCAGGCTACTCAGCTGGATATCCATCCACTCCATTTGGTCTTGTCTGTAGACTTCTCCGTTGTTTTTCATAAAGGAAAAATGTTGTATATCCGCCTGTCGGGCGAGCTGATAGATCTGATCCATATCCCATGTCTGAAGCCCGTCTGTGTCTTTGGAAGGTAGCGGTTGTGTATGCTGTAGAGGTTGTACAGGCTCCCTCCCTCCGAGCAAATACAGCTTGCATTCCATATTCAGCACATCAGATGAAGGCGGCTCACCGTCTTTTGGTACTTTGCGGCTATGAATCGTGACCTGACCCTCATCTACCTTCATGGACAATGTCAGCCTAATATCCACATCAAAATCGGTCGAAGTGACAATCGGCTGTGTAAACACGATATCCCGAAGTTCAATGGAGGTTGTACGCAGATGGCTGTTGCTCAGTCGATACACCATATCCAGCAGTACTACACCCGGAAGGGTGCAGACGCCGTGAACACGATGATCTCTCACGAAATAGTCGCTGTGGCGCAATCGCTGTAAAAATGATTCGGTTGCAGGCAATGTCATGATCCGCGTCACTCCCTTCTCATAGCTTGATAAAATCAAAAAAGCTTGATTGCTCCGAATGCTCCGATAGCTGTTGCATCGACGACGCAGCTGAAGCAATGGACGATGCCTCCACCGATTCCGTTGCCTTGACGGGTGGCCAGCAATACTTGCGTTGAAAAGGTGAATCAGAGAAACGAAGCGGCAGGCTTACCATACGTTCGGTAGGAATACCTTCGTTGCTTACAATAATGTGTGCGTTATTGCCTCCAAGTCCGAATGCACTAATGCCTGCACGCAGTAAGTCGCTGGGACCACTTCCCCATGGCTGGTGCTGCTGTACAATATAAAAAGGAGATTCCCTGAACTGGAACCGCGGATTGGGCTGGTCGCAGTGAATCGTCGGCGGAAGCTCGCGGTGAGCAAGCGAGAGCAATACCTTAATCAGGCTGGCAATGCCCGATGCGCTCAGCAGATGCCCGATATTGCTTTTGACACTGCCTACGCCGCAAAACTGGCGCTGATTTGTATATTTTGCAAAAACACCTGTCAAAGCCTTAAGTTCGATGGGATCACCAATTAGTGTCCCTGTTCCATGTGTTTCAATATAGCTGATGGTGGAAGGATGAATCCCTGCATTTAAAATCGCTTTTTCCAGCAATTCCTGCTGGGCTTCCGGGTTAGGTGTGGTAATGCCCATCGTTTGACCATCATTATTGATGGAGGTACCATCGATGACCCCATAGATCGCGTCCTGATCGGTGATGGCTGATGACAGCGGTTTAAGTAATACAACGCCGCAGCCTTCTCCCAGCCCGATGCCGTTTGCGTCCGCACTGAACGTTTTGCAACGAGAATCCGGAGATAATACGCTGGCAGCTCCAAGCATCTCGTAGGGCGCATCATCCAGCAGAATATCCACACCGCCCGCAAAAGCGAGATCGCATTCCCCATCCAACAGACTTCGTACAGCAAGATGAACTGCGGTAAGTGAACTGGAACAAGCGGTATCCACCACCATGTTGGGGCCTTTCAGATTATAAAAATGGGACAGATGTGCAGCGATAAAGTTTTGGCCGATGCCAACGATTGTATCTTTGGTGCTACCGCCCAGCTTGGACGAAAAGTTGCTCGCTCTGGAGCCAACAAATACGCCGGTCTGCGAATTCCATAAACGTTCCCGGCTGTATCCTGCGTCTGCGGCGGCCTCCACGCTCACTTCCAGCAGTTGGCGCTGGAGCGGATCGAGCTGTTCTGCCAGCGTATCTGTAATTCGGAAAAATGCCGGATCAAACTGCTCAATGTCCCGAATGAACGCCCCAAAGCGCTTGCTGGAAGCGAAAGTCCTATTGGTGCTACTACCTGTCAACCTCAAGCGTTCCGCCGGGATCTCGGTCATGCTATCTTTGCCCTTTTGCAGATTGGACCAGAATTGCGCCGGATTCTCGGCATCAGGAAAATGACAGGCGACCCCAACAATTGCGATTTTATCCGGTTTTTTGGTTTGCTCCGGCTTCGCTGGCTCTTCGTATGCTTCATCCACAGCATCATTCGATTCGATCAGTCCGGTGTGACCATCCATACCTTGTTCAGCACGTTGCACAGGAGGAGTGGAAGTCATTGAACGAACATCGGAAGGTTTTCCATTCGAATTTTCCGCCAACTTAGTGTTGGGTTCCATCAACAGGTCAGTCAAAGATTCGGGATAGATCCGAACCAGATGTTGTGCTAATTGGCGAAGTGTTGGGTGTTCAAGCAGCAGCGAAGGATCTGTTGCAACATGCTGCAGCTCCCGGTCCATGACCGTCAGAACCTGGACAAGCAGGATCGAATCCATTCCGTAATGCTGAAAAGGGGTATCTTCATCCAGCCGGGATTCATCCAATCTCAGTTCTTTTGCCATCAAAGCCTTAAGCCACCCCAGTGTCCTGTTCTGCAGCTCCGCCGGGAAGCTTGCGGTCATCCGCTCAGCCGGAAGTGGAATTAACGGAATGGATACCTGCTGTGCTTCACTTAACGATGCCTCTGCCTGATACTCCGCTTGTTGCTCTCCCTTGTGAACAGTTTGCGATGCAACTATAGCCGGCAGAATAACAGGTCCCCTGTTTTCCCGAATAATCCGATCCAGCCATAACATTCCTTCCGCATCGGTGATGCCGAGAAGGCCGCTCTGGCGATATGCTTCGCTTGTGACCTCACCAAAACCGGATTCCTCCCAGCTTGGCCACTGGATGCTGATGACCGGGAATGGAGAGATCGCACTTTCCCGGGATGCGGCTTCCGCAAAATAGTCCATATACGCGTTAGCCATCACATAATCGCTCTGTCCTGCTCCCAGTGAAGGCATCGCTGAGGACACAGAGGAAAACAGCACAAAGAAGCGCAGTCGCTCATGCCTGAACGCATGAAACAACGTATGCACCCCGCCTGTTTTTGGATCAAGCACCCGCTGCATGGCATCCGCCTGCTTGCGAATAAAAGCCGGATTGGCAGTATCCACGTTGCCAGCACAATGAATAACCCCTCCAATAGGACCCATTGAGCGCTTAACTCTGGCCAGTTCTGCCTGAATGGCGTTCTCGTTTGTAAGTGGGATATCCGTAACAAGCACCTCGGCCCCCAGTTGTTCGAGTTCCAACAAGGATCTGACTTTGGCGCCCATCGCAGTGTCATGGCTTGCATATACGTCCCATTCCTCCCGCTGAGGAATGGCTTCCCGTCCAGTCAACAACAGCCGCTTCACGTTGTGATGCTTCACGAAATGGCGAGCACATGCCATTCCAAGTCCGCGGGTACCTCCGGTAATCCACAACACCTGATTTGCTTCCAGGAAAGGTCGTTCCGGATCGATCCAAGATTCCATAACATCTTTGTTCATACCCGTCCCATAAGGCAACTCACGCATATAGGAACGCCAGCGTTTACCATCACGGTAGCATATCTCCGGTTCCCGATCTGTTTGCCGGAACTCTGTTGTAATACATTCTATCTTTGCCTCTTCCGATGCCGATGGATCAACATCCAGATGTCTGGATTGGATGCTTCGGTATTCGGATTGCAACATGCGGAACAGACCCGCACGAGAGGCGTGGGCCAGATTCACTTTCGAATTGCGGAACGACTCCAAGCCACAAGTCACCAACAGCAGCAGCATCCCCTCATGACCATGGACTTCAATGACGTCCTGCACAAGCTGCAACCATCCTGGCCGGATCTGTTCTTCGCAAGCATCATCAACAGTGGTCTGTTTCATGCATGCTGTCAGATCAATCAAACCTGTCAGTCCATGCTTTAAACGTTCCTCATCTTGGAGCCAATGGCGTCCCGGATCATTCAACTGTTCTTCATTCAAAACCACCGTATGTTTAAAATGTTCTGTTAATCTCGCAGCAAGGGCTGCTGAATCCCGATTGGCAAGGATCAGAATCTTTCCAACAGGGTTGCTTTCATCGGAGATGGGTGCAATGTCCGTAAGCAGCCAGTCTTTGTGATAAGCAGTCATTTGGCGCTCCGGTGCTGCTTTCTGAATTCCAGCAGATGCTACAGAGTTGAGACGATGCACATGTTCAGGGATAGCGGCTTCCTCAGGCAATTCAAACCAGCAGCGCTCGCGCTCAAACGGATAACCAGGCAGACTAATTCGACGAGGTTGTCCTGTGGAGTATAGAACACTCCAGTCCGCTTGGATGCCTTTCACCCACAGATCCAGCACTTTGCCGTAAATTCCTTCATTTAACCAACGGCTCACCACTTCGCCAAAATGCTCATCCATGGCCATTGCTGCCTGCACAGCCTGATTGGATTTGACATTTCCGAGGTACACTCCGTCTATTCCATCTACTGTCTCGTTCGTGTTCTCATTTCCCAGGAAAAGTTGAAGACGTTCCTTCAACTCCTGAACGGATCGCACTACGAATCCGAGGCGCTCTTCCATCTCCTGTCTTCCGGTTTGAAGCGTAAATGCCAAGCGCTCCAGCAAACGTTCCGGTTCTTCCTCTGCTCCTGCGGTGAGATGCTTCTCATCCACAGCAGTGAGCAAACGTCTGGCTCGTTCCCTGAGAGCGGATCGGGTTCGCGCGGAGAGCACAATGATGACAGCTCCTCCTCTTGTTGCTTCGTTTAACGTTGCCCCCTCATGTGGATGGTAATGTGCTTCCTCAATAATCAGGTGGGCATTGGAACCACCCGCACCAAATGAAGACAAGCCCGCCCTGCGCGAAATCTGGACATGCTTGCCGTTTTCCATCCGCTGCAACGGCTTCCACGGTTCAGCGTCCCGCTGTACACGAAACGGGGTCTGCGCAAAGTTGATATGCGGATTGGCCGGGTCTGAATGCAAAGAGGGCACCAGTTGCCCATGTTTCAGCTGGAGCAAAATTTTGGTCAGTCCGGCAATACCCGCCGCACTTTCGGCGTGTCCGATGTTGGACTTTACCGACCCGAGAGCGCAAAACTGCTGCTGGTCCGTGGATTCTGCAAACGCTTTGCTCAGACCGGCAACCTCAATCGGATCACCAAGCGATGTACCTGTCCCGTGTGCCTCCACATAGGTAATGGTATCGGCGGAGATGTCCGCCTCAGCAATGGCTCTCCCTATGACACATGACTGTGCCGCCGGATTGGGCACGGTATAGCCATTCGTTTTTCCACCGTGATTCAGTGCGCTGCCTTTAATAACCCCGTAGATATGATCTCCGTCTTCCATTGCCTTGTTGAGCGGCTTGAGTATGACTGCTCCGACACCCTCGCCAGGAACATAACCGTCCCCTTGTGCACCAAAGCTTTTGCATCGGCCTTCACTTGAAAGGAAGCCTCCTTGGTTCAGTAAAATATACTTGTTTGGATGAATCGATACGTTGACACCGCCCGCCACCGCCACCTCGCATTCCTTCAATATAAGACTCTGACAGGCCAGATGAATCGCAGTCAAGGAAGAGGAGCACATCGTATCAACAGCCATGCTTGGCCCATTGAAATTGCAATAATACGATATTCGGTTGGCGATGGATGCCGGATTGCCACTTAAAGCGATGGACGAATCTCCCATGGCCTGAGCCTGGGCGGCGTACAGCTGGTATTCTTCGTACATGACTCCAACATATACGCCAACCCTGTTTCCCCAAGTATCTCCGGTTGCGGAAGCCAGACCCTCCGGTGTATACCCCGCATCCTCAATCGCTTCATACGCCGTTTCCAGGAACAGCCGCTCCTGCGGATCCATCATCTGTGCTTCTCTGGGCGAGATTTGGAAAAACAAGGGGTCAAAACGATCCACGCCCTGGAGGAAGCCTCCCCACTTGCTGCCAGGCTTCGGTGAATTAGGGTCCGCATGGTGCATATGTAGCCTGTAATCCCAGCGATCCAACGGAATTTCAGTGACACTGTCCCTGCCCTGCATCAAGTTTTCCCAAAATTGTTCCAGATCGTCCGCCTCGGGATAACGTCCGGACAGGCCAATAATGGCGATATCCTTGGCAAGTGAACCCACTTGAGCATCTGCTGGTGCCAAGGGGCGCTGAACTGGACGATGGAATGCACGAAATGGAGGGTGTTGCAGACCAGATCGGGCATTTTTAGTCTTATTCGAACGCTCCTTACGTTCTTCATATGGCAGTGCAGGAACCGAAATCAGACGATTGACGGTATCGCGGTGGGTCTTGATCAGATATCCACTTAACTCTTTGAGCGTCTGATATTCAAAAAGAAGTGTTTTGGACAACGGCCCGAAAGTACCCTCGAGCTGATCCGTCAATTGGGTAATGCTAATCGAGTCTATACCATACTCTTCCAGTCGGGCGTGGCTTACAATTTGATCTGTGGGCACTTTGAGTACCGCGGATAAGGCCCTTTTCAGAAAAGTATCCAATGCCTCCGCCAGTATATTGTCTGCTGCTGTGGTCTGCGCGTGCTTCAGCAAACGATCCGTTGGCAGGCTGGTTTGACTTGTACGCGGTAATGGTACGCTCTCAGGATCTAACGGTGCTGACGGGAAAGCGCTGGGGTATCGTTGGCTCAGAAATGTGGAAGCAGATTGCAGCGTTGGATATTCCACAAACAGAACATGACTCAGATCCAGCCCACATTGCTCGTTCAACCTTTGGGCCAAGAGCGTTAATTGAGGCTGGTCCAGTCCGCATTCAAGCCAATCCGCTTCGCGGCTAATCTCATCTGGTCCCACACCAAGCAGTTCCGCAGCCAATTTTTGCAGCACAGACATGGCATCTGCTTCTGAAACGAATGGGGTATCCCGCGTTGCACGGTTCATATTCCAACGTGACTCCAGGCTGGAAATCAGCTTCGGAATATCTCCTTGTACCCCAATGATTTCACATTCAGTTGACTGAAAACCTCTGTAAAGCAGCATAATACCTGCTTCGATATCCAGTGGACGCATTCCCGTACTTTCCCATAACCCCTTCTCTTCAGCAGGGCTTAAATGCATGCCGCCATCTTTCCATAACGGCCAGTGGATGGCCAGGGTTCTTCCTTGCCGTTTACCGGCAAGCATTAATTGATGACGATACTGTGCATAGCTGCCCATATATCCGTTGGCTGCAGCGTAATCGCATTGGCCCGGATTTCCATATACACCCGACATGGAGGAAAACAGGATAAAAAAGTCCAGCTTCATCGCCCGGGTTGCTTCATCCAGATGAAAGGTGCCAGCAACTTTCGGAGCAAGCACCTTCTCCATTTCGGCTTTTGTTTTGTTCAAGATGTACTGATCTCCCGTTAAACCTGCGCTATGGATGATTCCATCCAGACGGCCGAAGCTATGCTGAATATAAGCAACAAGCTCTGATGTATCTTTTTCGCGGGATATATCCCCTTGGCGATAGATGATCGTGGTGCCATTTGTTTTCAAGGGTTCCCACGCTTGCTCCTGATTCGCTGATATGTCCGATCTACCTGTCAAAATCAGCGTTGCGTTGACTACCTTAGAGGCAATCTCACGGGCAAAAATATGGCCCAGGCCACCTGCCCCTCCTGTAATCAGGTACACCCCGCCATTCTTCCAAGGCATGGCATCCGTCTCGGCAGGCAGATGGAGGGCTTTCCAGTGAAGCACTTGTCGTTGTGGGCCTTGGTAGCCGATACATACATGCTCAGACTCCCGGTTGGCCTTTATTAGTTCGGCAGCACGCTTGGCATTACGCGGTTCTCGAGGCCGGTTCTTCGATTCTGAATACCCCTCTCCCTCTTCCATATCTTCAATGAACTGAACATGAATTCGGGGATTTTCCAGTGCCGCGGTTCGCAGCAATCCTGTTAATCCGCTATACAGCTGAAAATGATTTTCACGGCTGTACAGCAACTGAATAAGCACATTCTCGGCATTGGATGAACTGCTCACCAGTTGTTGAAGTACGTGGAGAACCTGGGTTGAAGCAGACGCAAAACGTTGGGAACTTGCACTAACGTTGTTAATTTCAGCAACCTTTTCAGGTCCAAGCGCTACGATCTCCGTTGGTATTTGCTCTCGTTTCAGTCTTTCCTTTATTTCCTCCGCCAGTTCGGCCCAAGGTTCAGCCAGCATTACGATATGCCTGTCATAAGGGTGGTTCCACTCATTCAGGGCAGCGGCGTTTTTTTCCCAACGAGGTACCAACATGGCCGTTTCCCACCCATGCGGCTCATCCCCCGGGACTATACCGCTGTTCAAGGCTCTGCAACTAAGTCCCTGAATAAGAACACATGGAACCCCGGTACTGGAGAACAAATCAATATCCAGCTTAGGCATGTCATCCGCAGCGCATGAAGCGGAATCAGAGCTGTAACGCACATGAGACCACATTTCTTCAGTGCAGGAGCCCAGAACCTGAATTTCATCCATGGCATAGGGAATCGGCAGCAAAGAATTTGCGTTTTCCAACTCTTTGCCTTCTTCTCCCTCCTTGTCCTCCATCCACAGTCCGATCGCGGATTGCAATGCCCCGTCCAGGATGGCCGGATGCAGAACATAGGATTGCATTTCATGTTTTAGTATAGAAGGCAGTCGAAGCTGTCCTAACACCTCGTTATCTCCCACGTGTACCTCAACCAACAACCGATGGGCGAGTCCATAGTTGAGACCACCTTGTTCGTAAATTTTGTAGCATTGATCCGCAGTTAATCGTTTAGTATTGCAACGTGCCTTTATCTCGTCCGGATCAATCGTCGTTGCTGCTACAAGCTCGGGTTCCAGTGAAACGATGCTGGCATAACCGCTGCTGTGCACCTTTTCGCCCGATCCATCCGAAGACATCCCGCTGTACATTTCATATTGAATAGGCTGCTCCTCTAATGAGGCATGTAATCGAATATGCAGAGGCACCGGAGTGTCCCTGACAACAAGAGGACGCATCCACACATGGTTTTTCAATATAAGTGAAACATTCTTTTGCTGCTCGCCTAGAGCATCACTGACTGCAGCGTGCGCCATTTCAAGGTAGGCCGCACCGGGTAGAATCCGCTCTTGTCCGATCCGATGATCATTCAGGTAAAATTCCTGGCCGGTCAGAACCGTCACGTATTTTTGTTCCGACAAGTTGGACTTATTTTCGTGAAGCAGTGGATGAATAAAAGGAATATGACCGGCGTATCCGTTATGGGTAAAATTCCCCTTCATCTGGAACTCCGCAGAAGGTTCACCAGAGACCCAATACCGTTCTTTGGCAAATGGATACGTAGGCAGGCTGATCTTGCAGTGCCTGAATCCGTTATGGAGCAAGTTCCAGTCCACATTCAGACCTTTCACCCAAAACTCCAGTAATTTTCCGAACTTGCGTTTGGCAATCCAGTTCATCAGCGTATGGCTCATGTCTGCATCGGTTGAGAGTATGGATAGCGGCTGTTGTGCATCGCCTGCATATCCCACATACATGTCGTCCATATCCTGATCTCCCGAACAGTAGCTTTCCAGTTTCGAGCTCAGTTCCTGTAGCGAACCTGCCACAATGCCAAGGCGCATGTTCATCATCTCACGTCCGGTTTGCAGCGTATAAGCGATGCTCGCCAATTGTTCCTCTTGATATCGATTGGATCGCAGAGCTGTTAACATGCGTTTACACAATTCACGAAGCTGCTCTTCATTCCGGGCTGACAAAACGATAAGCGCCTGCTGTTTATCTGGTTTATTCTGCTCAGCCAGAAACATATCTGACTGCCCGGGACAATACTCCTGAACAATGATATGGGCATTGGAACCCCCGGCACCAAATGAGGAAATTCCCGCAATCCGCGGGACTTCCCGTGTAGAGTCTCCTGACTCAATCGTTTTTCTGTCCCAGTCACTTAATTGCTTCTGTACTGCAAAAGGTGTCTTGTCGAATTGAATGTGTGGATTAGGCGGGTCCGCATGAATGGAAGGAACCAGCTGCCGATGCTGCATCTGCAAAAGGACCTTGGTCAGGCCAGCAATGCCTGCTGCACTTTCGCAATGACCAATATTCGATTTGGCTGAGCCAATGGCACATTTGTTGTCTGCTGCTTTACCTTTCCTAAATGCCTGGGTTAATCCTGTAATTTCGATGGGATCTCCCAGTGAGGTGCCTGTCCCATGAGCTTCGATATAGCTGATGTCCGCAATGTCGATTCCTGCCTCCGCGACAGCTGTTTCAATAACCTCTGCCTGTCTGGCTGGATTGGGAACCGTATAACCGTTTGTTTTTCCGCCGTGGTTAACGGCAGTTCCTTTAATGACGCCATAGATATGATCACCGTCGGCTATGGCACGACTTAAAGGTTTGAGCATCACAGCCCCTACACCTTCTCCGGGGACGTAACCGTCACCGCCTTCACCGAAGCTTTCGCAGCGACCTTTCGAAGACAGGAATTGACCCTGTGTTAACATCACATATTTATTGGGGTGAACAGATACATTAACGCCTCCGGCGATTGCGGTTAGGCATTCTTTTTTACTCAGACTCTGACAGGCCAGATGAATGGCAGTGAGAGACGAGGAGCACATGGTATCTACTACCATGCTAGGCCCATGAAAATTACAAAAGTACGAGACACGATTGGCAATGGAAGCCGGATTACCGTTTAATGCAAAGGGCTCTTTACCCGCAATCCTGGCTTCAGCGCCATAGAGCTGATACTCCTGATACATGACTCCTGCGAACACACCGACATTCCCCATCTGATCCGGGGGTGCATCTGGACCTGCGGCCTGTTCGCGGGTATATCCCGCATCCTGAAGTGTCTCGTACACACATTCCAGAAACAGTCGCTCCTGTGGATCAATTCGTTCAGCTTCCTTCGGAGAAATCTGAAAAAAGAGTGGATCAAAACGATCCACTCCATCCAAAAATCCACCCCATTTTCCAGAATATTTTCCTTTACTGCCATTCATCTCGGTATGAATCCGGTAATCCCAGCGATCTTCCGGTATTTCGGTGATGCAGTCCTTCCCAAATTTCAGGTTCTCCCAGAACTGCTCCAGATTACTAGACTTCGGATATCGTCCAGACATGCCAATGATGGCGATGTCCAGAGATTTGCTGTGCAGATGTTCTTCGCTAGTCGATTCTCCGCTTGCGCTGATCGCTGCTGGAATTTTTCTCCGCGATCCAGCAGATCGCTGGCGCTTATCGAACGAATTCAGGCTTTCAGACTTCCGTATTGTGCTGGACTCCAGCTCTGAAGTACGGAGTTGTACGTCTGGTTTGCTTTTTGCCTGCACCCCTGTGAGCTGCTCCAGTCGTTCCCGGTGATGGCTCATGAAATACCCGGCAAGCTCCGCTATATTTTGGTATTCATAGAACAATGTCTTGGACAGCGGACCAAATTGCTGTTCCAATTGATCCGTCAATTTCATCACCATCACGGAATCAATGCCATAGTTCTCCAGAGGCGCATGTGCGTCGATCTGCCGTTCCGGCAGCATAAGGCTAGAGGACAATATTTTTTTGACATAACGAATGGCTTTTTCGTTGATATCGTCCTCTCTCTCTTCATGGAGCGTCTCTTTCAAGCTCGACTCCTGTTCTCCAGATCCGGACAACAGCCTTTGCAGCTGCTCCGCTGCCTGCTGATCGCTGAGCTTTCCTTGCCGAATCTTTCGATACAATGTGGACAGTTGGTCTTCCAAAGCGATCACCTCCTTAAAGAAAAACGTCAATCGATATCATTGCTGAAAAAGTTAATCCGCATTTCGCGAAAGTCTTAAAAATCGGCTTGGAAGCAAGCAAAGCAATTACCACTACTTGAGATGCATTAGCTGATCAAGGGTACATTCGCCGCTGCGAATTTTCTCTACAAGGTGGAGGTAATTCTCGTCATCGGAACGGTTGTATGCTTCCTCCGTATTCATAATCGGTGCTGTTCCGGAAATACCCATGAAGCTTCGTATTTGATCAGCCTGCCCCTGCATAACGACTACAGGTGACCTTCTCTCATGCAGTGTCTGCTGGAGAGATCGCATCGCATTTGTACGCTCCAGTGGAGCCGCTCCTGATATTCGCTCCATGTTCTGTCTCACATGATCATTCATATGCATACCGCCCTCTTCCCACAAGGGCCAATTAATGGCGAGTGTAAACCCGTGACGTTCTCCCTGCTGGACACGTTCATTGCGGTATTTGGAATATTCGTCCATAAACGCATTCGCTGCCGCATAATCGGCTTGACCCACATTGCCATGTACCCCGGCTAGCGAGGAAAATAATACAAAAAAGTCCAGCTTGAAATACTGGCTTGCTTCATCCAAATGAACCGTTCCAGCGACTTTTGGAGCCAGCACCTGCTCGATGTCATCAAGCTCCTTTCGGATCATATAGCTGTCGCGAATTAGGCCTGCATTATGAATAATTCCATGCAATTCGCCGTAGTTTCGGTTGATTTCCAGCATCAGTTCATCTACAGCTTCCCTCTTCGAGACATCCGAACGCCGATAGATGACCTCTGCCCCCATCTGTTCCAGCAACGCCATTCGCTGGTGATCTGATTCATCCGGTTCCGAGCGCCCCGTAAGGATAAGCACGGGATGTTCCGCCTGCTCGGCGATATGCTCCGCTATGATAGATCCGATTGCTCCCAGACCACCTGTAATCAGATACACGCCTCGATTTTTCCAAGGCAGCTCGACAAAGGATGAATGTGAAGATCCGACCTCTTTCCACAATGATGTATATCTTTTATCGTTCTGATAGCGGATATGTGTGTCGCCAGCGCTTTGACTGCTTTCCGTTAGAATCTGCACCACTCGTTCGGTGCTCTGAAGATCATCTGCTTCAATGATTTGAATGATGATTTTCGGATTTTCCAATTCAGCCGTTTTCAGCAAGGCAGATAATCCTCCGAATAAGTTGTACTGTGCCCGCTTGGCAACCAGCAGTTGAATGAGTACAGCACCTTCCGGTCTAGCTTTGAGCAACTGTTGCACATAACGATAGGCCTTCTTGACAGCAAACAAGTATTGCTCATCCATCAAGTCGGAATGACCAGCCCGATCCGCCGGGTCTGGACCAAGGGATACATACTGCACATTCGGAAGGTTGGCAGCCAAGACGTGTTCCTGCTCTGTCCAAGGGCCGGATAACATGACGATATGACGACTGTATACCACCTCAGGCACAACTACCGCTTCCTGCTCCTTCCACTCTTTTGCAAACATCAGTGTTTGTGATTCGTTTGGAGATGATATTTTCCCCATGTGAATCTCTCCCTTCAATGGTTTGCTGGTGAAGCCCTCGAATTGCACACATACATTTCCTTCTTCATCACACAAGTCGATGTCCAGCTTTTGCAGTGAATAAGATGGTTTATGTCCCTTACTGTAGCGAATATAAGCCCACATGTGGGCTGTGCAAGGACGGCGGAAAACGACTCGCTCCAGTGCAAAAGGAAGCAGCGGACTTGGACTTGTTTGCAGTCTGGGTTCATCAGGCATCGAATGTGCAAGCAGCAATCCAATGGCGGACTGCAAAGCCGCATCTGCCATGGACGGATGCAGGACGAAGTCACGAGCGGAGTCCCTTACCCGGGCAGGCAGAGCAAGTTTGGCCAGCACCGCGTTTTCTCCCGTGTAGACTGTTTCGATCCCTCGCATGGCTGTGCCATAATGCAGTCCCATCTGTTCAAATGCCTGATAGCATTCATCCGCTGTCCACGGTTTGATGCATTTGTTTCGTATTTCTGCCAGATTCAGCCTTAAGTCTTGAGATTCGGCTTTCAGCAAAGCCAAACCCTGACTGTGCAGCAACTGGGCTGACGCATCTTGAGTGTAGACTTCATAGTGAATGTCTCCCTGCTCTTCCGTATACAAACGCACATGAACGTCGGTAGCCTGAGCGGCGATTATCACGGGTCTGCCCCAGATGATATTTTCCAGCACAATCACCTCTGGTAGGGAATCAGCATGTTCTATAGAGCGTTTCACAGCCTCGCGAGCCATTTCCAAATAGGCAACTCCCGGAAGTACCCGATAGGTTCCGACCTGATGGTCTGACAGGAAAAATTCATCACCGTTGAACCGTGAGGTGAAGCGCTGCTCCGATAACAGGGATGTATTATGGTGAAGCATCGGATGAAGCATAATGGTATTTCGGGAATCTGCCTCAGTGGTATTAGCAACAGACAGCAACATTCTCTTAGCGTCAGGCAGCCAATATTTTTCCCGCTCAAACGGATAGGTAGGCAGACTCATTTTGCCTGGCGTAATTGCACCATATATTTGCTTCCAGTCCAACTTCGCGCCATTCACCCATAATTCCAGCAATCGATCCACGTTAACTTGTATCATCGCCAGTCTGACATCCTCAGAAGCAGGTTTGTTCGCTTCTTGCTCGGTGTCTAAAGGCGTATACGAGGTTCGATTAACCCGTCCTCTGTATATCCCGGGAATGGCTTGTTTTAACTTTCCGGTTTGAATGGTAACAAGTCTATCGATCAGTTCTCGTAACGTGCTTACTGTAAAAGCCAAACGTTCCTCCATTGCCTCTCTGCCGGTTTGAAGTGTATAGGCCAGATTGGCTAGCATCTGATCATCGAATGATCGGCGGCTAATATATAGTAGAAGTTTCTCCGCCACAGCAACCAGCCTTTCTTCATTTCGGGCAGACAAAACGATCATTACCGGTTGCTCCGACTTACGTTCAGTCCTGCCAGAAGAGCTTTTTATCACAGGAAAAGAAGGCTGAGCCTGAGCAGGAATGTATTCTTCAACGATTACATGAGCATTTGCGCCCCCAGCGCCAAATGAGGATACACCAGCAATGCGCGGTATTTCCCGCATCTGTCCGTCCACCTCAACCATCGGTCTTGACCAATCACTCGCCCTCTGCTGTACGATAAACGGCGTGTTTTTGAAGTCGATTTCCCTGTTCAACTCTTCGGCATGCAGGCTGGGTGCAATCTGACCATGTTTCAATTGAAGAATAATCTTGGTAAGTCCGCCAATTCCAGCAGCCGATTCCATATGTCCAACGTTGCTTTTCAGTGACCCAATGGAACAGTATCCTTTATCCTGCGTATCCTGGCGGAACGCTCGGGCAAGTCCGGCCATTTCAATCGGATCGCCCAGGCTTGTCCCGGTTCCATGAGCCTCGATATAGCTGATCCAGCGGGCGTCAATGCCTGCCTTGTTGATCGTCTCCCGAACCAGGTCTCCCTGTGCTGCAGGATTGGGGACCATATACCCATTTGTCTTGCCGCCGTGGTTAATGTGGGTTCCGCGGATGACGGCATGGATCTGATCCCCATCTTCAACGGCTTTGGAAAGTTGTTTCAGGATAACCACCCCGACGCCTTCCCCGGGTACAAAACCGTCTGCCTCCTGAGCGAAGCTTTTGCATTTACCGTCCGCTGCCAGCATCTGCTGGGCACACAAGGCAACATAGCTTGAAGGATGCAGATACAGGTTCACCCCGCCTGCAATCGCTGCCTCACATTCGCCGCGGCGAATGCTTTCACATGCTTCATGGATAGCCGTGAGTGAAGAGGAGCACATCGTATCCACCGGCATGCTGGGACCATGGAGGTTTAGCAAATAGGAAACCCGGTTTGCGACGGAACTGAACGAGGTCTGCGGGAACCATTCACTGCCTTCATTCCATAGTGGCGGGCCGTAAAGGTTGAAACCACTTTTGGTAATGCCAGCAAACACCCCTACTTTGCCATTGTACTGTCGATCCATCTGCTCCCTTGTATAGCCCGAGTCTTCAAGCGCTTCCCATACGGTTTGCAAAAAGAGCCTTTCCTGTGGGTCCATGTTCATGACCTCTCGTGGAGAGAGCTGGAAGAACAGCGGATCAAAATCGGCGTATCCTTCAATGAAGCCGCCCCATTTGCTGTAGCTTTTGCCTTTGCGCGCGGCTTCCTTGCGATCCGGTTCATAGAATCCTTCAAGTGACCAGCGTTCTTCGGGAATTTCCGTGATGCAGTCCTTGCCTGCAATCAGGTTGTCCCAGAACTGTTCCAGATTATCTGCCTGCGGATATTTGCCGCTGATGCCAATAATGGCAATCGGTTCATTGGCAGCCAAGTGGAGAGCTGCCGTGATGGGTACAGGCTTTACCGGATCTAAAACGGGCTCCTGCATCGTCCTTTCCACTGCTGATACGGTTGGCTGAATAAGGGATTCGTGCGTTTGTTCCGGCTCTTTTTCCGGCAGATTCGGTAGAGCCGCCGCCAACAGCTTCTGTCTGTGCTGTTTCATAAAATAATGAATTAATGATGCAAGTGTTTTGTGCTCAAAAAACAGCGTGGTGTTTACGCCGTCAAAATGTTTGCGCAACTGATTTGTCAGTTGAACAATCAGGATGGAATCGATGCCGTAAGCCTCCATCGGTTCGGACTCATCGATGTGTTCAGGTGACATTCGAATAACCTCTCCGACCAGACGTTTGAAAAATGTCAGGCTGGCCTGCCACATCTGATCGGAATCCAGTTCTGACTCTGACTGTGACAGTTGTTCTGTCTGCATTTTGTCCATGTTCATGACCGATATGTTTTCAGAAGTAATCGGCTCATGATTGGACCTGGCCTCCGGCGAAGGTATGACCATGGATATATATCCGTCGCTGAAGGCGGTGATGATCTGCTGCCCAAGGCTCTCACCTGGTTCAGCTGGCAGCATTGCCTGTCCAAACCCGGCTTCTTGTAGCGTCTTCTGCCACTGCTGCTTGCCAAGAATAGGGGAGCCCCCGATACGGATATCATCATCTTCATAGAGCCACCAGCCTTCCAGCAAACCAAATGTCAGGTGGCTAAACAGTGAGCTGTGGGTCAATTCATTCAGCAGAAGCAGGCCGTTTTGTTTTAACAGATGGTGTACGTGACCCAAGGTGCGTCTGATGTTCCGGGTAGCATGAAGAACATTGGCTGCGATGACCAGATCATAACTCCCCAGATCGTAAGATTGATCGGCAGGAGGTTTTTCGATATCCAGCATGGTGCAGTTCAGATAAGGGTGATTTTCCCCATAAGTTTTTTCTCCATATAGCAGGAATGCTCTCGAGATGTCCGTGTATGCATACTCTGCAATAGAGGAGGCAAAAGGTTTTATCCGCTCAAGCACCTTTTCGGTCGTTCCTCCTGTCCCGGCACCGATTTCAAGAATACGCAAGCTGGCCTTTGGATTGGATTCAAGTCGCTCGGCGAGGTACGCTGCGACGGTATCGGCAAGTATTTCGTTGAAATAGTCTGCTGCTGAATTATGCTTGTAAATGTTCTGCACCATATCCATTGCTCCGTCGGGGAACATGATATTGGTCGCAGCCAGCTCTCCTCTGACAATCTCCGGCAGGCTGCGTATCATCTGGTCGACTAACTTAACCTGAGGCGCAAAATCCGGGTCCAGCAGCCAGTGATTCATACGCTGCTCCCATGCAGACCACATCGAGTCAGAAACAAGAGACTGTTTCGACAAGGTATACTGCTCTATACGCTTTTTGCTTTCCTTCATCCAGCGATCATAGATGGCAACAGGACGGTTTGTCGAATCAGCTGAGGCCATCTGCTGTAACTGAATCGACAGTAGTCCGGCCAGCATCGACTCGAATTCATCGTTAAAGGCGGCCCACTTTTGTTGAATCGGCTTCACGTTGAGTTGTTGCCCAGAAATTCGATTCATGAGCTGATGGCGTCCTACTTGCTTTGCTTCAGGCGCAACCATAAACATACGATCAGACGCTGTGCCTTCCACTGCCCCTGGTTTGTCCGTCTGAATGAACGCCAGTTGATGCTTGCCTCCTGCCATCAGCAGTTCCAGCGCCCGCATGGCATCCTCAGGATGTATGGAGCCAATTCCCGACTGATTCAGTCTTTGCTTGAAAGTGGCAGGCACCTGACTGGCGATACCGGTCTCAGCCCAGTAACCCCAATTCATCACTTTTACAGGGAATTTCCAGGCTTGTGCTGCAGCGCTCATGCCATCGATAAAGGCACATCCGGCGGCATATCCAGCTTGCCCAGCTGGTGTGGTGAACGAGCTCATGGAGGAGAAAAACAGCATGAAATCCAGAGGCTCCTGTCCAAAAACGTTCATCATATTCACACTGGCATCCAGCTTGGATGACAATACATTGCGGAAATAATCTGGAGTCATCTGAGACAGACTTTGATCCATCAGGCCTACTGCAGCATGGACAACCCCGTGAATGGCTGGTACCAATGATCTGATCTGGCGGTATGCCTCCTGCAAGCTGTGTTTGTCGGATGCATCCGCAGAAATATACAACGGTTCGGTTCCCAATTCGCCAAGGCGTCTGCATAGCTCTCCGATCCGTGCATCGACCGCCCTTCGGCCAATCCAGATAAGCCGCGCCTGATAGCGCCGAATCATATATTCACTCCATGCTTCCCCAATGCCGCCCGCACCGCCAATAACGACGTAGACGCCATTTTTTCTAAATGCTTCATGCGTGTCACCTGTAGAGCAGACGTTCACCAGTACACTTTCATACCCTTTTCCATTCCGCCAGGCGCGCGTATTCCCATCCCATATCCCTGGAAAATGGCATTCGGGATGCGCTCCGATGTCATGGACATCATCCGCATCCAGATGGCAGACCCTCCAATCCGGCATTTCTTTGGCGAGGGAACCTGTAAGTCCGCTAATTCCGGCGTGCGCAGGATAGATCGTTTCTCCAGCCGATACGTTGCAGGCCTTCTCCGTTATGATGGTCAGATCGAGTCTGCGTGCGTCGTAGCCCAGATTCAACAAGACTTTAATAAGGAGAAATGTCTGAAACAATCCCTGGTTCTGCTCGTTGATCACTTCCGCAGCATGCTCCGGCCCCTGAACGATGCTTGAGGGCGGTACAATCCAGATCAGACGGCTGATTACGCCATGGCGCTTTAACTCGAGTTCCAGTTTTGTTTCTGGTGCATCCCCTTCAACCGTAATAAGTCGCAGGCCGGGATGCCATTGCTGAATAACGTCCTGCTGCCTCGACGTCCCGCCTACGATAATCCCCGAACTACCGAAAGACATGGACATAGGTTCGGTTACATCGGGATTGGTCGATACTTCTCTCCAACTTGGCGCATAAGTCATCGCTCCCGAGAGCGGAATTGGTGTCAGTGTCTGCTTCTCCGAGGTGGCGTAAGCTATTGTTTCATCCGGTAGTGGCTTCGCAAATGTATTGGACTCTTCCTGAATAACATCGGATGATTCCCCGGGGTACGGTCTGTGCAAAATCGTCAGCCCTCTAAGTTGCAGGACTATTGTTCCCTGGTCGTCACACAGATCGATCTGCACTTTGCTAGCCGTTCCGGAAGAATCCTGTCCTGGCAAAAGACGCACCCATGCCCAGACGGAATCCGGGCAGTCTCGATAGATTACAGCCTGATCCAAGGAAAAAGGGGTAACTCCGCCTTCCTTGAATTGCGGCAATCCGATGCATGCCTGTATAGCTGAATCCACCAGAGCCGGATGCAGTCCGTACTCCTCAGCCGTGGATGCAAGAGACGGCGGTAGTCTTAACTGTGCGATGACTTGTCCCTCTCCGATATGAAGACGCTGAATCCCCTGATGACCCGGTCCATAATACAGGCCGGACTGCTCAAAGAAACGATAACATTCAGCTGCCGTCATCGTTTGTTTTCCACATTGCAACAGCAAGGATTCCAGATTGATCGTTGGATAGGATGAGGTTTGACGAGTGGACGTCGAAATCGTTCCTAAATGATGTACATTTCGTTTGGATGGTTCGGATCTTACGGATCTCGGATTGTTTTCCCCGCTGGTTATTTCATAACGGATCTCCCCCGCATCCAGCGGAGTTAATCTCAATTCCGCCTGTAACCTGCCCGGTGTGACTGAATGCAGTTCCATCCCCAGCGGCACAGTCCAGTAGATGTCGCGAAAAACGATGACCCTGTCCTGCCGGGATGTATCTGTCGGAATAACCTGTTCCACCGCTGCCCGGGCCATTTCGAGGCAGGCGGCCCCTGGCATGATTTTACGATTGTGAATAACATGATCGTTTAGAAAAAATTCCTGTCCGCTCCACTCTGAACTGAAACGAATCCCTTGCAGATCCGATGTATTTCGCTGGAGAAGCGGGTGAAGATAAGATGTCGGTACAGGTTGTCCTGATTCTCGCTCCTTCTGTTCAGGCACCCAATAACGTTCTGTGGCAAACGGATAAGTGGGCAGGCTGATTCGCTGGGGTGTCCTTTCCGTGTAACCTTCAGACCACGGAACATCCAGACCTTTCACCCAAAGATCCAGCAGCTGTCCATACTTGCGTTTGCGGACCCAGCTTTTTACCGTTTCCTGCATATCGGCATCCTCTGCCAGTGCAGCGATCGAAGCTCTGTGGGACTTTATTTTGCCGAGATAGATGTTTTCGGCTTTCTCCGGATCATGAATATAAGCGTCCAGCCGGTCTTCTATTTCAGCAATGGAATCTGCCACCAAAGCCAGTCGCTCTTCCATCGCCGCACGCCCTGTCTGAAGTGTGTACGCGAGCTGAGGCAGATGACAATCCTCATATCGTCCCGATTGCAACGCCGCCAGCAATTGCCGAGCCTGCTCCTGAAGTCTTTTTTCGGTTTTGGCTGACAGTACGATGCATACCGAAGTAGCTTTGTTCATTGAGTCCCGGTGAGCTGGATGATCGGTCCGGTCAGAATTGTCTACCGATTCAGCCGGAATATACTCTTCAAGCAGCACATGGGCATTTACACCTCCGAAGCCGAAGGAACTCACTCCTGCACGTCTTGGCAGCGTTCTTCCGGCAGAGTCATTGAGCGCTTCCCATGACTTGTTCTCATCAACGATATAAAAAGGACTTCCTTCCAATTGAATGTAAGGGTTAGGTCTCTGATAATGAACTGTCTTCACAAGCGTTTTGTATTTCATTTGCAGTAGTACCTTAATGACCCCCGCAATGCCCGCAGCAAGCTCCAGATGCCCAATGTTGGTTTTGATGGAGCCCAGTCCACAGGAGGCTGAGGTTGTTATATTTGGTTCTGCGGTTGCAAGAGTCTCCTGAAACGCGATCTTCAAGCCATTAATTTCAATAGGATCACCAAGTGGCGTGCCTGTTCCGTGAGCCTCAATGTATCCTATGGTAGAAGGGTGCACACCAGCCTTTGAATATACGGATTTAATCAAGTCGGCCTGTGCTCGCGGATTCGGTGCGGTGAGTGATGCGGCCCGTCCACCGTGATTTTCATCCGTAGCACGAATCAAACCATATATGTGATCACCTGCTTGCTCAGCGGCCCGTAACCCTTTCAAAAAAATCATGCCAACGCCTTCTCCACGTACATATCCGTTAACCTCATCGGAGAACGTTTTACAACGTCCATCTGGACTCAGCATACCCGCTTTATTGAAACTGATATGATAGTCCGGGTCCAGAATGGTATTAACTCCACCCACGATAGCAGTATCACAGTCTCCATTTCGTATCGCCTGAACAGCCCTGTGAAGTGCCACCAGCGAACTGGAGCATGCCGTCTCCACGGGTTCGCTTGGACCGTGTACATTCAGGAAAAAGCTCATTCGGTTAGGACCTACGGAAGCGACATGGCCTGTCGAAGTATATCCTTCGATTATGGTATCCGCCTGTGCCAACAGACGATGATACCCGCTGCTCGCAGTGCCAACAAAGATGCCCATTCTTGAACCGGACAAGCTCGGTGGTGCATAGCCCGCATCTTCAATTGCTTTCCAGGCATACATCATCAAAAGCCGCTGCTGCGGGTCCATCAATTCCGCTTCACGCGGGGAAATGCCAAAGAAGCCAGGATCAAAGTCGGCGACACCCTCCATAAATCCGCCCCATTTGATGTTGGTTTTGTTGTGAGCCTGATCGGGATCTCCGTAATAGGCTCTCCAGTCCCACCGATCGGGTGGAATCTCTGAGATGCAATCCCGTCCCTGAAGCAGGTTATTCCATAAGGCGTCAATGTCCTTCGCCATCGGAAATCGGCCGCTCATGCCAATAATAGCGATGGGTTCCGGTTCCTTATGATTTTGATGATCGGATTCAGGCAGGTTGGATTCTCGATGGCGTTCGGAGGATATTATTGAACCTCCCATTTGCTCTTTCTGCTCAGAGGAATCTTCTGTTTCCTTCTCCTGTGATGAGTCATCAGTATGCAGTCCCTCGGTATCCATGTGCATCTCTGGCAAAAGTGCATCCCACTGTTTCGGATAGGCTCCGACAAGATGTCCTGTTAAAGACCTTAAGGTGGAGTGCTCAAAGAAAACAGTAGGTGTAAGTTTAAGCGCATAGTTCTCATTGAGAATACCGGCGAAATCGGTAAACGAAATGGAATCAAATCCATATTCGCCAAATTCCACATCTGGAAAGATGTCGGTCCGGTTTACCTGCAACAACTCAGACATATGATCCGTTAAAGCGTCTTGGACTTTGGAAACGAGCAGACGTTTTCGCTCATCCCCGGTTGGCCATGTTCGTTTTTGCGACTCGGGGACGTCGCCTGGGACGGCAACAGACGTCATGGATTGTGAAGGAGTTTTTGACACGTTCGATACCGATGGCTGATCCACCGAACCTGCGGAATCTGACATCACACCTGACAGAAATACGTCCGGCTCACCGTAAAAAGCCAACACTTGGGATGAACCGCTGTTCATGGCCATATGCAGCAATTTGATTCCGATAGAGGTGTCCATCGGGTGCATTCCCCATTGGCGGCGAATTTTCTGTTCCGCTACTGCCCCTGGTTGCATGCGTCCTTCCCTCCAGAGCGGCCAGTTGATTGCCAGCGTTGTGCCGTTACGCTGTCCGTTCCGAACCAGCCCATCTCGGTATGTGGCATAGGCATCCATAAAGGCATTCGCACAGGCGTAATCCGCTTGACCCGGATTACCTGTCACAGCAGCCAATGAAGAGAACAGGACAAAAAAATCGAGCGCCATGTGGGCGGTCGATTCATCGATCCATATCGTACCGTCCACTTTGGGAGCCAAGACGGATCGCAGTTCTTCTGAATCTTTGTGCCGTAAGGCACGATCTTTCACGACACCTGCCGCATGAATAATGCCGTTCAGCTCACCATAATCAGACTGAATTTCCTGTACCAGTCTCTGAACTGCTTCACGTGAAGTGATGTCCGCTTTCCTGTAAAGTACATGATTTCCGTTCAACTGAAGCTGTTGAAGATGGGCCTGCTGCTCTGCGTTTGGAGTCGAGCGGCCGTTTAACAGAATCGTGGCATTCCTGATCTGACTGACAAGCGTACGTGTCAAAGCTAATCCGATTCCTCCGATGCCTCCGGTTATCAGATATACCCCACCGTCTTTCCAGGAAAATGAATTGCCAGCGGAGTGAGCAGACAACTCCTGCCAGACTCTTGTCTGCCTGATGCCGGAAGCCGGATAGCGGGCAATTACGTTTTCTGAATGACGGCTCTCAGAAGCCATTTTATCAATCAGTTCTCCTGTTTGTATGGAGGAGTGCAGCTGAATGAGCTGACATGTTAACTGTCGATGCTCTCTAGAAGCCGTCAATAATATCCCGGCAAGGCCGTTGAGCAGACCGCCCTGCCCCTCTTCCTCGAAAGGAATAACGAGCTGAATAAGTGTACTTCCGGTTTCCGTGTTCACTATTTGCCTAATTTCTTCGAGCAGGTGTGCAGCTGACTCAGTAAAAAAGCTTGCAAGCGGGTGCAGCAATGCATTGTCTTGCTCAAATCGCTCTACGGATGCAAATATGTCCGTTGCCAGTCGTTCGCAGCGGGCGTGAGGAAACGATTCACGCAATGAAGATAGCTGCCCTGTAAAGTGATCCGAAATCAAGATCAGATGACTGTTGTACTTAGCGGCTGATTGGTCGGAAGAGATCTCAAGCGGCTTCCATTCCGGCGCCATTAGAATCGGCCTCACGTTTTCTTCCTTCTGTGTATCGAAATCTTTCTCCAGAACACGCGGTGTAAATCCGGTCATGCGTATACGTACCACTCCGTTCATGTCACACAGATCTACGTCCAGCTTGTGAATTTTGCTGTCCCGGCTGTTTCCTGAACTGTACGTGGCAACCGCCCACATCTCCGCTGAGCAGGAGCCCAGAATATCCAACTGCTCCAGCGCAAACGGCAGCGCAGGCCTGCCTGAGGCAGCTTGGTCAGTCACAATGCCGAGCAGATATCCGATGGTGACCTGAAGTGCTGAGTCCATCAAGCTCGGATGAAGAATATAATCTTCACCCGAAGCAGTCAGAGATTGCGGGAGTGACAAGTGTGCTATGACACGATCCTGCCCAACATATACAGACTGTATCCCGCGCAAGCCCGGCCCAAGGACAATGCCCGTTTGAGCGGATGCAGCGTAGAATGCTTCGGCATGGACCGGGCTGGGTGTGCAAGCCGCAAGTTCGGTTTGAATATCCCGCTCCATTTGGGCAGGAAGCTTGGCGAGCATAACTTGGCCTTGACTGTATACTTGTTTATATTGATCGCTTTCCTTTCCCTGCTCCTGAACAATTTCAAAGTGCATCGTTTCGTCTTCCTTTGTCTGCTCGACAGGACGAAAACGGATGGCAAAGGACGCTGATGTTTCATTCAGAATCAACGGGGCAGACCAGATCACGTTTCTCAAGCGAATCATCCTCGAATCCGAGAACTCACCCCATGCCGTATCTGCTGCAAAGCATACCCACTCCAAATGAGCTACACCCGGAAGCACCTTCATTCCCTTCACCAAGTGATCCTTGAAAAAGAATTCCTGACCGCTGAAAGCGGACGAATATTGCAATTGCTTCACGCTGGATGTGTTTCTGTGAACCAGTGGATGCAGCACTGTTCCAAAAGCATGTTCGGCACTCGGCGGTTGTTTAACCTGCTGAGTATCTTCACGTGCCGGTACCCAGTAGTCGTCCCCTGCAAAGGGGTAAGTCGGGAGCGGGATACGCTGTGCAGATATTGGAAACAGCTTGTCAAATGAAAGATCGTAGCCCTGTACATACATTTCGCAGAGGGCTGACAAATGTTCCAGATAAACAGAGGAATCCTCCGTTTCCCGGCACTGCCTTATACATTCGGTGGCGTATCGTTTCAACGAGGCGTTGCCGCGTTGTTCGTTTCGATTAACGAACCCGCTGGTTACTGAATTGCTCTCCCCTTTTGCAAGCCACTCACTCAACTGATCTACAAGCTGCTCCCCGTTGCGGGCAATGCAGATCATTCGATGGGCCAAATGAGGTCTGCCTGTAAGTAAGGTATAACTCATGTGCAGACTTTCCACCGCGGAGTTTACTTTTGCATAGGACACAAACTGCTCAGCTTGCTGACGTAGTTGATCCGCGGTACGGGCTGACAGTGCAATCAGATATCCGGGCCGCAGGTCGGAGCTGGCAGCCGGACGCGGGGGTGCCTCCTCAATGACCATATGGGCATTGGTTCCGCTGAATCCAAATGAACTGATCGCAGCCCTTCTCTTCTGGCCTTTTTCGGTGTCCCATGGCTTGGTCTCCGTATTGACATAAAAAGGGCTGTCCCCGAATGTAATGTTGGGATTGGGCTTTTCCATATGCAGTGAAGCTGGGATGCGCTTGTGACGCAAGGAAAGCAAAACCTTGATCAATCCGGCAATGCCCGCAGCGGTTGCCAGATGCCCGATATTGGTTTTGATGGAGCCCAGCGCACAGTATTGCTTCTGATCCGTATATGACGAAAATGCGTTAGTGAGCGCCTGGAACTCGATCGGGTCCCCGAGCCGGGTTCCGGTTCCATGCGCCTCTACCAGCTGAATGCTTGCCGGATCAATACCGAAGCGATCATAGACCTGTTTCTCCAAAGCGGTCTGTGATTTGGCACTTGGTGCAGTAATTCCGTTGGTCGTACCATCCTGATTGATGCCTGTTCCGCGAATTACGCCATGTATGTGATCTCCATCACGTACAGCATCACTGAGCGGCTTCAGCAGAACCGCTCCAGCTCCTTCTCCTGGCACAAAACCGTCTGCCCGTTCATCAAACGTACGACATCGCCCGGTGGTTGAGAGCATGCCTGCACGGTTGGCATCCATATAGAACTGGGGAGTCGATTGAATAAATACCCCGCCCGCAAGCGCCATTTCCGTTTCCCTCGCCCAGAGCGATTGACATGCCAGATGAATTGCCACCAATGAGCTGGAGCAGGCGGTATCTACCGCAATGGCAGGACCTTTCAAATCGAGATAATAGGCAATCCTGGCTGGAATGATGGACCCGGCTTTCCCCCAGAACGACTGAGCCGGAGGCTGTTCACCCATCAGCTGTCCATAATCCATTTCCGTACAGCCAACGTATACGCCGCATTTACGGCCCTGCATCGAGTCGCCGGCATAACCGGCATCCTCGAATGTTCTCCAGGCTTCCTCCAGAAAAATCCGTTGCTGAGGGTCCATGTAGGCAGCCTCTTGCCCGGAAATGTTAAAAAAGAGCGGATCAAACGCATGAATATTATCCAAAAAGCTGCCCTGGTCGCAAAAGGAAACATCAGCTCCATAATGCTTGGCAAGATTCCAGCGCTGCTCGTGTTGGATCAGGTCATCTCCCTTTTCGAGATGCGACCACAATTCCGCTACGTCGCGCGAACCCGCAAATCGGCCGCTCATGCCAATGATCGCCACCGGCTCATATGTTGTCAGCTCTTCGCTTTTGTTTCCCAATCCGTCACTTTCAATCCGGACTCGAGTAGTGACACCGGCAGAATCGACTGGAAGAGCAGCAGTGGCAGGCTGATAGCGCATATATTCCGGCACGTTAATGACAATTTTTCCGATATTTTTTCGTTGATCCATACAGCGATAGGCTTCCTGCAATCTGTCCATCGGGAATGTCTGACCGATCAGGGGACGGATGACCCCTTTTTCTACCCACTGCATCATCTCTTGCCTGTATTCCTCGAGCATTTCAGGCTGTTCCATGCCTAGCTTGCGCAGATCCAGACTATAGAAGCTCTGGTTGTGATTGAGTCCCGACAGGTTGATCGCATGGGCGCTTTTGAGAGCTGTCATTGCAATCTCGATGTATCTTCCGTTCCGCGCGAGACAGTTTAATCCTTTTTGCAGTGCCTTGCCTGGCAGGGTATTCAGAATGACGTGTACTCCTTCTCCGTTCGTGAGCCGCTCTACTTCCTGTTCAAAGTCCGTAGTGGCATAGTTGATTACATAGCTTGCGCCCATTTCCTGCAAATAATCAAGCTTGTGCTGCATGCTGGCCGTGGCGAAAATTTCTGCACCAAAATGGCGGGCAAGCTGAATGGCTACAAGTCCGACACCTCCGGTTGCCGTTTGGATTAGAACCCGTTCGCCGGGTTGAATATTGGCTTTGCGGAAGGCGGCAATGACAGTCATGGCTACGACGGGCAGCGAGCAAGCTTCCTCATGAGTAAGCCGATCAGGTTTGGCAAACACTTGCTCTGCTTTACACGTAATGGCGGTGGCATGCGCTCCGAGAGAGGCATCTGCATAGAACACTACTTCATCGCCGGTTTTTACCGTTGTAACGGAGGAACCTGTTTCGACTACAATACCAGCTGCCTCAAAGCCTGGTGTAAAAGGATACGGCGGCATGGTCGGATACAGACCCCGAATACAGAGTAAATCCCCAAAATTCAGGGAAAACGCTCTGACCGAAATACGCACTTCGTCAGGCAACAACTCCTGCACAAGGGTCTGATGAAGCTGAAGATCGTTGATCTCCGAGGGGCTGCCAATATGTGTCCGATAAAAATAAGACCCCGAGGTCTTGTCATTGATTCGTGTATTAGGTGCTTTCGCGTTGCTGCTATCTACAAAGGGAACTGATGCATAATTGACAGATTCGGAAGGCAGCGATGTGCCCTGGAAAATGGTTGTTGCTGTATCTGATGCTATTGCAGCTGCCGGTTCTGGCTCCCTAGACTGACTCTGCAAGAGCAGTGATTCGATCGTTTTTCCGTATTCCTGCAAAATGTGTTCTGTCAGACGATCCACATTGTTATAGTCGAACAGCACGGTCGTCTGCAAGGTCAGTTGGCACTTCTGATTAAGCACGTTGACCAGATGGACGGCAATAATGGAATCGACGCCATAGTCCGAGAAGCTGCGATTGTTCTGGATTCTGGACTGTTCCATCTTGAGGTCCTCTGCGATGCTTTCACGGATCGCCTTTTTCACAAACTGTTCAGTCATCTCCGTGGTGATGATCCCATGATCCGCAGCGGGCTGCTCCTGTTCATAGAACGATTCGTTCTGGTGTAGGATATCGGCAGGATGACTGGGTTGAAAAACGTTTTTAACAACAGGTGCAGAACCGTTAGCGCGAATGACGATACCGTCACTTTTGGCGGCTATTATGTGCTGTCCATAGCGGTCTGCCTGTGCTGACGGGTAATGAACGGAATGATAGCCTTCCCGCTGAAGCATTTTTTTCCAGTTTGCGGCCGACAAGGCCGGACACCCCGGGATGCGGACATTCTCATCCGTGTATTGCCACCAACCCTCCAGCAGTCCAAAGGTCAGGTGATTTATTACGGTTTTGCGCGTAATCTCGTTTAACAGCAATTGTCCATCCTTTTTGAGTGATGCCTTGATCATGCGAAGTGTGTCTCGGATATCCGGAGTGGTATGCAGTACGTTGCTCGCAATAATGAGATCGTACCTACCCGGTTCAATGCCTTGCTCGGCAAAAGGAATTTTCAAATCGGCAATTTTGTATGTCAAATAGGGTACTGAGGGTCCATACTGCTGCTCAGCATGCATGAGAAAGGCACGGGATATATCCGAATAACAGTATTCTTGTATTTTGTGTGCGACGGGTTTTAACTTTTCAAAAACGACTTCGCTTGTGCCTCCCGTACCGGCGCCAATTTCCAGAATGTTTACTTTCCTGTGTCCTGTGATCTCGGACGTCAATTCATTGATTACGCTCAGCGCCTGTTCCGCAAGAGTTCCGTTGAAATAATCGGCAATGGCATGGTGTTTATAAATACCTTCAACCATATGCATCGACGAGTCGGGAAACATCACCTCGGTAGCGGCCCTATGTCCTTTGAGAATGTCCGGAAGAGCACGAATCATCGAATCGGCCAATCTCGCATAAGCGCGCACATCGGGATGTGAGGTCCAGCCCGGAAGTCTGCTCTCCCATGCCTCCCAGGATAACCGGGTCCATGCCGCAATCTCTTCTGATTGGAGGCTTTCAACCGGACCAGGCAACTCCTGGGCATATTCGGCAAGCATCAAGCGACTTTCATTCAGCCATTTCTGATAGAATGGGCGAACCGTTTTTTCAAACTTTTCAAACACAAAATGTTCGTCCATACATCCCGCATTGTGCAGCTGGCCCCATAATAACCGAATAAGAAGCCGTTCGATGCTGCTCATCTGCTCCTGAACCGAATCCATATGTTCTGTAATGATCATCTACTACACTCCCTTTGCATATCGGTCAATGTGCACTTGGTCTAACGATATACCGTTAACATTTGATTTTCATTTAGTACAAGCATTTCGGGTTTGCGGGTCATCTTGAGTATGACGGCCTGTTGCAGGGAACCTGACATCAGCCATTCCAGAATGGGATGGGCTTCCTCAGCTTCAATAGAACCAATGCCTTTCTGATGCATGCTTTGCCTTACCTGCTCAGATACGACCGAACCAACACTGCCCCAATATCCCCAGTTGACCACTTTGATCCGTCCAGGCCATTTCCTGTTCATCTGCGAGGCCAGGGCATCGGCATAACAGCAGGCAGCTACATAGTTGCCCTGACCTGGCAGTTTCATAAAGGAGTTCAGCGAAGAGAAAAACAAGACAAAATCGGGTTGCTTCCGAAGTCGACTCATTAATGCATTCACTTGTTCACTAATTTGAACTTTGGCTGACAGCACGTTGTTGAAAATCTCCTCATCCATACGCGCCAAACTTCTGTCAGACAACACTAGTGCAGAGTGGATTATTCCATTCACCTGTCCATACCGCTTTATGACAGACTCATAAGCCTGTTCCAGACGACCGGGGAGCGAAACGTCTGCCTGGATATATAGAGGTTCCGGCCCTAACTGGCCCAACTGTTCGATTTTATGGCGAATCTTGGGACTAAGGGGACTTCTTCCTAGCCAGATCACTTGGGCGTTGTAGGTCGCAATCATATAACGTGTCCAGACTTCGCCAATTCCTCCGGCTCCGCCAATAACCAAATAGACCCCTCCCTGCCGATAAGCGGCTAGTGGAACGGAATCGTATTCTATAGGCACCAATTCCTGGCGATACCATTCCTGATCCCTCCACACATATGCGTTTCCGTGGGGGTCCGGGGTCATATCTGCAATAGCATCCATTGGGAGAATTTCGCCACCATTCAGATCAATGACGCGAATGGACCAATGCGCATATTCCTTAGCAAGTGAACCCGTCAACCCATGAATAGCAGCCTGGTCCGGATCGATCGTATCATCGAAGGCGAGCGCTTGCGCATTCGTTGTAACGACCGTGAGGTGAAGACTTCTGGAGCCATATCCCAGGTGCAGAAGGCTTTTGACAAATCTGAAAAAACGAGTAAGTTCGGGTACGAAGCTTTCCTGCTCTTCCCTGTTTGTTTCTGTCATGTGATTCTCGGACATACCGGGGCGACAATGCCAGATCATATGATCGCAATCTCCTTCGGCAGCAAGCATATCCACCATCTGTGCCACAGATGCCTGTCTCGGAAAGACAATCTGTCGAAAATCATCCCCTCTCGGGAACCGAATGTTCATGTCGGCATTTTCGCAGAGAATCAGAAGTTTTCCCGCCGAAAACGCCTCAGTGCCGGAAACGTCTTCACTTGATGATTGCTGCTCTAATGGGAAAGGGGCCCATACCGTTGTAAGAACGGCCAGTTTAGCATTATTTTCAGCTGCTGCCGCTGCCGCCGACATGGTCAGATCTTGTGTCCAGGGCTCCAGGGCATGCAGATTATTGAAATGATCCCCAAACGGATTAGTCAAGCCAACTTCCTCTCCGGTCCAATCCTGCTGGGATTGGGGCGTGGCTGCCCACTTCCGTAACGCCAAACCTTCAAACTTTGCGCAAAGCAATCCATCATCACTATAGAGCGTGAGATCATAACGAGGCATGGAATTCCCAGGACCACTGCCCGCAGTATAACGGACTTCTACCCACATAACAGAAGAACATGGTCTGTAAATCTCTGCTTGTTGCAGTGCATATGGCAGCCAGGGCTCAGGCGAAAGACCTTCTTCCTTGCTCAACTGACTCAAATCCATAGCAAGTGCCAGACAGGCCTGAAAAGCCGAATCTAGCATGGATGGGTGGAGTCCGTATTCCTTCAGACTTTCTGTACCAGACAATGGCATGGCTAGTCGTGCCATAACGCTGTGCTGTCCTGTATACAAATGTGAGATGCAGCGGTGAGTGCTTCCATAAACCAGACCTATTCGAGAAAAAAATTCATATCCTCTCTCAGGTGGAACGGTCTTGTTGCCATGACGCTTATGCCAATCAGCAGGTTGGAATACAGGCGTGTCCCCTGTGGAGTGAATTAGGGAAACGAATCCTTGACTGCATAATACGGATGGAGCCTCAGCCTTCGTATTGCTTGTAATTTCAAACCGGTACCCCTGTTGGTGTCGCTCGGCCTGCAATTCAAGATGTACAGACAACGGCTGATCCTCTACAGATGCGGGATGCAACCATACCAGATCATGCAGACGAATATGATCGTTTCTGTTTTGCTGTCTGTTATGTTCTTCGGGCGGCAGGGAATGCCGTAGAGCTGCTGCAGCCATCTCCAGTTGAGCCGCTCCGGGTAATATGCTCACCCCTCTTACTTGATGATCACGCAGAAATGATTCGTTTCCGGTAAAACGTGAGCTAAACCGCTGACTGCCCAAATAACTGGTGTTTTTATGCAGCAGCGGATGCAGCCATTCTGGCTGGCTTCGCGCTACGACGTTTGTGGCTTCAAAGCCTTCATTCCCCGATGAGGAGGAGGATAAAGAAGGTATCATGTAATGTTCTTCCGCAAAAGGATATCCCGGCAGGCTGATTCGCTGTGGTTTAACCGTTCCATACCATTGGTGCCAATCCAACTTCATTCCGCGAACCCATTGCTCCAGAAGCCGAACTGTTTTTCGTTTGCGCATCCAGCTGGATGCCAGCTCCTGCATATCGTCATCGTCTACAAGTCGATTGTCATTCCGTTCAATGTCGATCTCTCCGGTGAATATCTGTTCATGTGCCGTTTCCTCGTTGAGATACGCCTGCAATTTGCTTACCATCTCCTTGATGGTATACGCCGTGAAAGCGCATCTGCATTCCATCTCTTCTCTTCCGGTTTGCAGTGTGTAGGCGATCCGGGCGAGATGTATGTCCGTATAAGCGTTGTCCTTAACGGATTGTACAAGCTGTCTCACCTTTATCCTGAGGCGATCTTCGGTTTTTGCCGATAAAACGATCATTACCGGTGCATTGGAATCCCCTGCCATCATCGATTTCTGGCCCACCTTGTTATCCGTCCTGTATTCCTCAAGGATGACATGGGCATTGGCACCGCCTGCCCCGAATGAGGAGATACCCGCAATCCGTGGATATTCGCGCATGCCTTCAGGTGTATCCAGTACGGGACGAATCCATGGAGTCATGTGCTGCTGAACGTGAAATGGGGTTTGACTGAACCGGATATTCGGGTTGCTGCTCTCTGCATGCAGTGAAGGCACCAGGCAACCGTGACGCATTTGCAGCAATATTTTGCTGACCCCGGCGATGCCAGCCGCACTCTCGGCATGGCCAATGTTCGACTTCACCGAGCCGATCGCGCAAAATTGTCTATCCGCGGTATGTTTCTCAAATGCCCTGCGCAAGCCTTCGATTTCAATCGGGTCACCCAGTGCAGTGCCGGTGCCATGTGCCTCAACATAACTGATGGTCCGGGCATCTACGCCAGATCGTGAGATGGCTTCGCTGATCACCTTTGCCTGCTGGCCGGGATTGGGCACGGTGTACCCTTTTGTTCTACCCGCTGCATTAATCATGCTTCCTTTAAGGATGCCGTAAATAAAATCCCCGTCGGCCTCCGCCAGATGAAGCGGTTTGAGCAGTAATGCACCAACACCCTCCCCGTCCACAAAACCGTTGGCTCCCTCTCCAAAAGGACTGCACTCGTTGTCTGGAGTCAGCATGGTTTTTTCGGATAACCTGACATAATGAACAGGGTCAACGATCAGATTCACACCGCCTGCGATGGCTACGTCACAGGTGCCGTTGCGCAGACTTTCCATTGCCAGGTGAATGGCCGTCAAGGAGGAAGAACATGCCGTATCCACGGCCAGGCTTGGCCCCGTGAAATTAAACGTGTAGGATACCCGATTGGCTATGGACCAAAAGGAAGCTCCCGTAGGATAGTTGCCATTCATTACACCTGCGTACACACCAACTGTACCCGCATCGGCAAGAGCCTGAGGCGTATAACCCGCATCTTCGATGGCAACATAGACCGTTTGCAGGAACTGCCGCTCCTGAGGGTCCATTTGTTCGGCCTCTTTAGGAGAAATATGGAAGAACAACGGGTCAAAGTGATAGATACCACGAATAAATCCTCCCCACCTGCTGTAAGACGTTCCTTTTTGTCCTTTCTCCGAATGATAGTGAGTTTTCCAATCCCAACGTTGTGAAGGTATTTCTGTAATACAATTTTTGCCCTGCATCAAATTGTCCCAAAATTCTGCCATATCATCAGCCTGAGCGTAACGCCCGGCAAGCCCGATGATGGCTACTTCACCTGTTGCCTCAGAGGGTTGTTGCTGCTTGTAACGATCAGTTAGGTGAGTAGCAGCTTCTGCCGAAAAATCACCAATTTTCAGTTCAGGCTCTGTTATCGATTCCTGTTGCATTTCCGTTAACCCAAGCATCGAGATCAGCTCAAACTTGCGCTTTTCCACAAAATGATTGACCAGTGCGTCAAGAGTTGTATATTCAAAAAAGAGCACGCTGCTCACATGCTCCCCCATTTCCTTATTTAGCTGCTCAGTTAACTGGATGATGAGAATTGAATCCAGTCCATACATTTCTAGAGCTTCCGCGGGATCGATTTGCTCTGGTTCTACATCCAGAATGGCACCGATCATCTTTTGTAAATACATCATACATGCTTGTTTTAATTCCCTGTCATCTACAGCAGGGTTTTTCGAGTTTAACGCGTTTAAGGCTGGTTCTGGTTCTTGAACTGTAATAGTCTCTTGTGGCTTTAGAGGCTCTTCCTTTCCCGCCGCTGGCAGCATCTGAGTCGCTGATGAAAAGATGTGTTTCTGCCGGACTATTCCGTCACTCGCTGCGCTTATAATTTGCTGGCCCAGTCCTTCGGCGTTGGATGCGGGAAATTCTATGTCAAAGTAACCCTCCAGTTCGAGTGCCGTTTTCCACTGATTCGGATGCAATAGCGGAGTGCCGGGAATACGCACCTGTTCGTCTTCGAACAGCCACCATCCGGTCAGCAAGCCAAACGTAACATGGTTAAACAGGGAATCCTCAATAATTTCGTTGATTAGCAGTTTACCATTCAAGGTCAACAACGCTTTGGCATTGCGCAAAGTATTGCGGATCTGACGTGTGGCGTGCAGCACGTTGGTAGCCACGACCAGGTCATATCGTCCCGCTTCAACTCCCTGAGAATGCAAAGGCTCTTCAATATTGAGCAGGCTGTACGTAAGGTAGGGATAATGCGGTCCATATTGTTTCCTTGCATGTTGTAGAAAAGATTTGGAGACGTCCGTGTAACAGTATTCCTGAATAAGTTCACGGTAGGGCTCGAACTTTTGAAACAGCATGGAGCTTGTTCCTCCAGTTCCAGCGCCGATTTCAAGAATGCGGATCTTGCGATTGCCATGCCCGGAGAAATCCCTGATCAGCTTGGCGGCCTCATCTGCAAGCAGTGCATTGAAATAATCAGCAATTGAATTTTGTTTGTATATTCCCTCGACTCTTGACATGGAGCCACCCGGAAACATGATCTCTGTTGCGGACTGTTTGCCTGTAACAATGTCGGGCAGTGCCCGGATCATCACCTCAGCAAGCTCCACCCTTGCTCTCATTTCTGGCTGTGTAATCCAGCGCTCCTTGTGCTCCTCCCAATCAGACCAAATGTTGCTTCGTTCAAATTCACCGAGTTCCGGGTTACGCTGAAGAATGTGAAGCGTGTGGTCCATCCATCGTTGGTATGCAGGAAGCACACCAGGATAAGAAGTGCAGTGCGAAGCTCCTGCCATCGTTCCAACATCTCCAAGCTGTTCCATCTGAACAATCAACACATGCATCAGCTTCTGGTTTAATGAATTCCACAGCTTGTGCTGTAAGGATAACCGCTCGTTATCTTGCATGATTTCGCCCTCCTGTTGGATTACACGCTTCATGCCTAAAATACTGTCATGAATTCTTGCTCGCTAATCGCGTATGGTTTTGCCTCACCATTGATTTTGACCAATCCCAGTTGAGGAAGTGAACTGGCCAGAAGAAGTTCCAGCGCAGCCATCGCTTCGGGAGGCTCTATCGAGCCAATACCCTGTTTGGTCATCCGCTCACGATAAGCTGGAGAAGCCACCGTTCCGGCGCTTCCCCAATACCCCCAATTAATGGTTTTAACAGGGTAATGAAGACAACGATGAAGCCACTGGGCGAATGAGTCTTTGAATGTACAACCGGCTGTATAATTGCTTTGCCCGGCAGGTGTGGCAAACGCATTGATGGAGGAGAAAAACAGCATAAAATCAAGCGACTCCTTCTCAAAAACCTCGAGCATTCCCGCGCATACGTTGACTTTTGCATATAATCCTTCATTGAATTGGGGCAAGTCCATTTTCATTACACTGCTGTCTCTGAGTGCGATGGCAGCATGAATAACACCATGAATGGTTCCGTGGCGTTGTTTGATTAACCTGTAAGCCTCATACAAGGCCTCAGAACTGCCTGCATCTGCTGATATATATTCTGGAGCCATGCCTGTCAGAGCAAGCCTCTCCTGCTCTTTTATAATCTCAGGGTTGAGCGGTGTTCGTCCGATCCAAATGATCTGAGCGTTGTAGCGACTAATCATATACTCGCTCCATACTTTACCCAATCCGCCAGCACCGCCTATAACAACATATACGCCGCCGTGACGATAAGCCGATTGCTGGATGGAAGGCAGTTTAACAGGCAGCAATTCGCAGCGATGCCACTGTTTGGCCCGATAGACAATCAGATTGCTCCAAGTGTTCTCAGCCACAGTAGGCATATCGCTCAGCGCTGGCAGACTTCGATCTGCAAAATCCAGATCAACTACCCGGAACGTCCAGTTTTTGTATTCTTTGGCCAAAGAACCGAGGAAGCCATGTATGCTTGCATGGAGCGGATGCACTTCATCCTGGGCATGAATGGCTATGGCACTAAAAGTAACTACGGTCCATTGGAGAGGGATTCTGTCATACCCTAGCTGCAATAGACTTTTGACCAAACTGAATACAATAATCACGCCTTCTTCCTGGCTCTGAGTGATCGCGCTGGCATCCTTCCCTTCTGCGCTGCCCAGCCCCGAGACCCACACCAGATGGTCAAACTGCCCGCAGTTTTCCAGTTCTTGGGCCATTTGCTCCACAGTTTCGCCAGGCTTCAGCAATATCAGTGAAGCTCCCGGATATTGCTGTCTAACCTCATCAAGGTATCCGCTCATCTCTACTGTCTCTGCAACAATGAGGGCCGTTCTGAGGCTCTCGAAAGGAATCCTGCTGTCTTTCTCCGATGGAAGCACACTCCACACAGGAGCCAGCAACTCTGTACCAGGTGGGAAATCTTCGTGCAAATCCCTGGTGATCGTTACCCGCTCTGCATCCTGCATCACGCGCTGCTGCCTCGTCTCCCCCGGAATGCTGCGGCACATGTAATTCCCAATCCGGACACAGACGGTTCCCTCAGCATCCATTAGATCCATGTCCAGCTTCGCCACGTTCCCTTCGATTGGACAATCATCACTGAAACGCACATGCACCCACATCTCTGCTGTACACGGCAACAAACAATCCATTTCTTCCATATAAAAAGGAAGCTTCGTTCCCTTCTCTTGATCCTGAAGGGTGGCGTTATCGTTAAGCAACAACATCGCTGCCTGCAAGGCCCCATCCATCAGGCTAGGATGCAAGGCATAATCGCCCAATGTATGCTCTATATGGGAAGGGATGTTCAGATGTGCCAAAGCCTGACCCGAGCCGATGTACATTTGCTTAATCGCCTGATGAGCTGGTCCATATTCCAGCCCTTGTTCTCGCAAGCGACCATAGATGGTCTTATGATCCAACAAACTCTCCTCTCGCATGGCTGCAATCACAGACGAAATATCAAGACGATCAACAGGGGCCAATGATCTCAATGCGACGCGGCCTGTGCCGCAGGTCAGACGATCTGGGGCTTCGCTGCCTTCCGCACTGATCTCATATCGCAGAACTCCCCGTTCCGTGTCTTCGTAATGTAGTCGAACAGATACCTCAACCGGTCGTTCATCCACGAAAATCGGACTTGTCCAGGCTGCATTCTTAATCTGGAACGCTGCAAAAGAGGAAGAGGGTGATTCGTTTACACTGTGCAAAGCCATGCGGGCCATCTCCAGATATGCCACACCTGGAAGTACCCGTTGCCCTCGAACCCGGTGATCGTTGAGAAAGAATTCATGCCCTGTAAAGTCCGAACAGAATCTTGTGCCCTGATTAGCCGAAAGGTTGCGATGAAGCATTGGATGAAGCCGATCATATTCTTTTTTGCTTTCCGTTTCTTGGAAGGAATCCTTCGCTTTTCTACCAAAGTTGGCAGACCAACGGAATGTTTTTCTTTGAAATGCATATCGTGGCAACCGTATTTTCTGATAAGGCTCCTCTTCCGCAAGCTGACGCATATCGAGCTCCATGCCCGACAGCCATAATCGCAGTACAATTTCGTGAAATGGCAATTCCAAGGTCACTTCCTCTGCTTCTTGTCCGGTCTGCTTCATCCAGTCAGTGGCTTTTTCTGAATGAGGTAGAGGTATGTTGCGATCTATTTCATTTTCACTACCGGGTTGAAGGAAGTCATTTAGAAATTGGACTGCGTTGTGCATTCCACCTGTCTGCTGTTGATGCTGACGAATGAGTGTGTATGCGCGTTCTGGCAGCATGAGTCCGGAATTCTGGTTTAACTGTGCTGTGATCCGTGAAAGTTCATGATGTTCCCCTGTCTCATTCAACAACAACTCGATAATGTCTCTGCGGGTAATAACCTTATCCGCCAGAAGATCAAGCAGTTCCTGTACAGCCGGAATGTCTGACTCTTCCGAGACCTGAAGCTGCCACTTTCGTTTCACCCTGCGCAGCGCATCCATGACTGCAATGCATAACACAGCCGACGTGGAACGGAAAGATTCGCTTGTACTGCTGCTGTCAGACGTTGGTTGCAGCTGCCAAGCGATGGTTGTCCCCGTGCTCTCCTGCCATTCGTCATTCCATTCATTTATGTAGTTCCTGAACGTATATTGATGGGTGTATAAACGATGCGCACGATCCATCAATTCGTCTCTGAACCCGTCGTAAGCCTGTTCCTCCACGATCCGTACAGATTGAATCAAATCATGTACATAGGAATCATCAAAAGCAAAGGGCATGATTGGGGATGAGCTTCCCTCCTGTATGACAGGCCATATGGGGCTGCATTGTCTCACGTCTTCAGCACGCTTCTGCTTGAGTAGCACGGAGATCATATCTTCAACAGATATGTGACCTCCAATGACCCATGCAATCAGCATGCCAATTCCTGTTCCCTGAATCCAACGAGGGGCAAAACCCAGTTGAATCAAGGAAGCAGCATGAACATATCCGGCTATAAAACAATACAGCTCTCGCCGATCTTCATGCCACGTATCCTGATAGTACCCTGCCATCAAGTCTTCCCATTCTTCTCTCATGCCGTTTGCTTTTAATGCTGCCTCGATTTGCCTTTCCGCCTTACGCAGTAATAACTGAGACGTATGTCCAGAGCATTTCAATTGGGCGTATCCCTCCCATGTGGGACTCTGAATGTTCAGATACCTTGCGGATACTCCAATCTGTGGGCTGCCGTAACAGTCGGAATTCAGCAATGTCCTGAGCTCTTCCCGGGTATGAGCCCATCCGCCAAACCGATATTTGAAATGCTCTCTGCCTTTAAGCAGCGACAGGCTGATGGCTTGTAGTGTATCTTCCGCATTAGAATGCCTGTCTAACCACTGCTGCCAATCGGCGACATGCTCCTGCAAGCTCGCTTCCGACTTGGCAGACAGCAGAAATAATCGGGAGGGCTCTTTGGAATTCTGCTGAACAGATAGCTTGGAGGTAACAGATGGTTGGAGAGCAGGTTCGTAGTGTTCGACCACAATGTGGGCATTTACACCTCCGAAACCGAATGAACTGATCCCTGCGCGCAAAGGCTGTCCCTGCTCCCGACTGTGCCAAGTCTCTTGTTTCCGTGCAACCTCCAGCGGTGTACGCGAAAAAGGAATCATCGGATTCAGTGTCTTCACATGAAGAGAGGCTGGAATTTTCCGATGTTTCATCATCATTATCACTTTAATAAGACCAGCTATGCCGGCTGCACTCTCCAGATGACCGATGTTTGTTTTAACCGATCCAATCTTACAGAATGACCGATCCGGGGTATAGTCCCGAAATGCCTGGGTTAACGCCTCGACCTCAATCGGGTCCCCCAGCGACGTGCCAGTCCCGTGTGCTTCAATATAGTTAATAGTGCGAGGATCGATATCCGTAGCCTTCCACGCAGCCAAAATGACATCACGCTGTGCCTCCATGCGAGGTGCCGTAATGGACAAACTTTTCCCCGTGTGGTTGACAGCAGAGCCTTTAATGATGCCATAAACCGTATTTCCTTGTTCAACTGCTTCCTCCAATCGCTGTAGAAGCAATACAGCAACCCCGTCTCCCGGGACATATCCGTCCGCACTCTGGTCAAATGTTTTGCACTGCCCTGTTGGGCTTAACATTCTGGATTGGGAAAAGGAAACGTATTTGAGCGGGTCGAGATTCAAATTCACGGCAGAAGCCAAGGCATAATCACATTCTCCCAGAATCAGGGCACGTCTCGCTTCGTGAATAGCCACAAGTGAGGAAGCGCAGGCGGCATTAATAGGCAGGCTCATGCCACTCAAATTAAACGCGTAGGATATCCGGTTCGCAAGCAAGCTCTCATAATTGCCAAGACAGGCATAACTGTCTGCCTGCGAGGCTTCCATTTGCTGCAAATAACCCGCTGTCATCACGCCGGTATAAACCGCTGTCACCTTCTGCTGAAGCTCCGACAGAGAAATACCCGAATCCTCGATGCAATGCCATGTATCTTCGAGAAGCAAACGCTGCTGTGGGTCCATGCTCGCAGCCTCGCGCGGGGAAATGTTAAAAAAGCTGTTGTCAAAATCATATGCTCCTTCCACCACCCCGCACCATTTGCTTAAGGTTTTGCCTGCGCCATTCGAGTTTGACGAATAAAACTGCTCCAAGTCCCAGCGTTCCGGGGGAATCTCGGAGATGGAATTGCGGCCTTGAATCAGGTTTTCCCAAAATGAATCATATCCGCTGGCTCCCGGGAAACGGCAGGCCATACCCACAACGGCAATTTCCGTCCTTTTGCTTCCCATCTGAATGTCTCCTCTCCTTTGGTATCTGCATACTGATCTTTCATCTCATTATGGCTTCATAATTCCCGCAAAGCGCAGCATGTGTGAGAATGACGGTGGTTTGTCACTGTATCCCGACGTAGTCAGCATTTGTTCCTTCAGCAGATTAGGACACTTGCCAATTCGACGAAAAGCAGCATTGCGAAGTGTCACAAATGCACGGTTCTTCACAAACCAGCAATAGGTATGAGCTGTGCTGTTGCGCTGGATGAGACGCACATATTTCCTTCTTTTTTTCTCATACAGGCGAAGCTGACGTTCCGAGCAGTCATCGGTAATGAGCGCTTCCTCCAACGTATTCGACAGTTCGACAGCACCCTGAATCGCCAGATTCATTCCCTGTCCCAGTGCCGGACTTAGAGCATGGCATGCATCTCCTAGCAGAACGGCGCCGTTAATCGCCCATTTTTCGGTATGCAGATAATAGGCTGGAATGGACTGAACCTGTTTGAAATCCACGATCTGTGATATTTCTTGCTGCAAGTGTGGACAGAGGGACAGCAGCATGCCGCGCAACGATTCAATACCGTCCTCCCGGATGCGCTGCCATAGATCCTTTCGCAAAGCTAGGTAGATCCGCAGCCTTTGGCCGGGCAAAGGAAAGACTCCGCAGCTTACACCTTCGCCAAAGAAAAAGCTGGCTTCTTCCCTGGTTTGTGTGACATCCTGAAAAGTAAAAGCGAACATTTTTGCCATCTTTTCCTCATAGGGATAAAGGTGATATTTAAGCCCCAACTGATCCCGAATTTTGGACTTGATGCCGTCTGATCCGACAAGGATTTTGCTGCCGATGCGTACCGTTTTGCCCGCTGAATCTGCTTCGATCCCGCTCACATAATGATCGCTGAACAACAGTTTGCCTGCGTTCATGCCGGGGTAAAAGCGTACGTTGGGCATTTCCTCAATGGCGTTAAACAGGCTTTGATGAATGTGGTGATGGTCCCCGTTCAATGCATAACGCACAGGTATGTCCATTTCCTCATAGCTGCCCGTAAAACAGTTGACACCCCCAAGCGTGCCGTAGTTTACCCGTGCTACATGAGCGCAGTGTTTGGTTACTTCAGGAAGAACGCCAAGCTTGTCCAGCAGATCAATCGTTACCGGCTGAAGAAAATCACCTTTGGGAATGTTGGGAAATTGTTTTGAGCGTTCAATCAACACCACCTGTCGACCTTTTCTGCCCATGGCCAGTGCCAGCGCCACGCCTGCAATGCCCGCCCCCACAATAAGCACTTCACTTTCAATATCCATTCGATTCCTCCCACTATAAAGTAATGTTTTCGCCTGTTTTCTCGTCCATTCGTAGATTTACAACTTCGACATCTTGGCTTGATGGGAGAATATTGGTTCAGAACCAGATTTTGCTGTAATGACCGGTGACGGGAACAGAGCTTGGACTCCATTTTTTATCCAAACTGTGGTCATACTTATGATCGCACAGTGGATCTCCACATCTCCCTCGGGGTTCACCCTCCCATGTCACGCGGGGTCATTGCCCTTACATTCCTTCGTTCTACCTGCCAAGGGGTGGAGGCCGATTCTTGCTCCTAAACGGGGTCGTTGCCCTTATGGAATGGTATTCTTCGGCTTCTCCGGTGCTTCAATTGTCTCGTTATACATCTGTGAACGAGTCGAGATTTCAGGCTATTGATTCTTTGAACTAAGCTGCAATCTGTTGTAACTGCGCTTGTCGTACAGGACCAAGAACTTCGTTTGCGTTGTACTCTATTTCCTTCGTCCCCAGCGTGTGCAGGACGCGTATCAGTTTGCCGCAGAGCGCGATTAGCGACTGTTTTTTCTTCAGCGGATTTTGACTTCGTGTTGTGAAATACTTGTGAAGGGCCTTGAACTCCTCATTCTTAGCTACCATTGGCATGACGCAACGGAACAATAGAGCTCTTAGTCGAGATCGTCCACGCTTGGTAATGCCAGTTTTACCCTTACGCTTACCAGAACTATTTTCTTTTAGATTCAAGCCCGCCAATCGGATGATTTGTTGTCCGTGGTCGTAATGACTCAAATCGCCAACCTCAGCCAGAAATCCTGCAACGGTAACCGCGCCAACGCCTGGGATATTCAACATCTGCGTTGTTCCCGGTATCTCACTTAAGATGTCCATGACCTGTTTCATGGTCGTTTCCACCTGTTTAGAGAAAAGCTCATACTGGTCGAGCAAGCTCAGAAGCTCCAGTCTCGCAGCTCGTAACCCTTCGGTAAGCCCGATGGATATCCCGGCTGTCGCAAAGAGCTTTTCCGCTCTCTTAATACCGACTCCGCGCTTCACTTCCGTTTTCCAGTGTGCGAGAACGCCTCTGGCGCCTGTAGAGACGATCTCTTCCGGTGTCGGAAACTGGCGCATGGTCATCAAGGAAGTTTTGCCTTCCCAATCTTTAAACACGCTCAAATACTCTGGAAAATAGCGGTCGAACCAATTATGCACACGTGCCTTGACTTGGTTTAAACTCACCATAACCTTCTCACGGAAATTCATGAGGATGCGTAGTTCGGCATATTCCATTGCCGGCAATTTGGGCTCCGAGTACTTCCCGTTTCGAATGAGATCTGCAATGACTTTGGCATCCTTATAGTCACTCTTCGTCGGCGAGTTATCCTCAAGTTCCTTGCTCTTGTTTACGTGATGCGGGTTCACAATGACGATCTTGATATCTCGAGCTTGCAGAAAAGCGGCTAGCGGAAACCAGTAGTGCCCGGTAGGCTCGATTCCGAAAACAATGTCCGTTTTCAGATGAACCTCCTGAAGTTCTTTCATCCATGTTACTAGCTTCGTTAACCCTTCCTGATCGTTGTGGAACACGCAGTCTTTTCCTAATTCAATGCCACGGAAATCTACCGCTCTAGCTACGTGAATCTTTTTAGCAATGTCTGCTCCAATGACTAGCGTTTCTTCCGTAATTCGCGTAATCCGTTGATTCTGTTTCTGTTTCATCTTATACTTCATTATGTGCGCCTCTTTTCGTATGTGGGTATTGTTCTTGTCCGGAACAACGATTCCCAGTATACTAGAGGCGCATTTTTCATTCAAAGCTCAAATTACTTCATTACAGGAATGGCTCCTTATTGACTTGTCTCACTGCGCATCTAATTGTGCTGGGCCGTTTTATACCAGTTGAAGCAGGCTTTCGTTAAGTAGCTGGGCTGTTTCTTCCATTAACTTCTCTCCGATCAGATGCACATGGCGCTGTGTCCAGGATTCGAGCGTTGTTCCTTGTACCCACTGATTAAAAGCACCGAGTGCCGGACCGCAATATACTTGAAAGTCCACCCTGTGCTGATGATTCTCATCCCCCTGAAGCGCCAGTTTGGCGGAGTGCTCCAGATACCATTTGAAAATAACGGCCATTCTGGCCTTGGGACTACGTTCGGCAAGTGCTCTCTCCTGGGTTGTAAGAGCGGATTCCATCTCCGCGTAAATGCTGTCAAAGCTCCTTTTGAAATACTGCTCCTGAAGCCTTGTTTTTGTTTTCTCATCGATCTCGTCGATGCTGTCGTACTGGCGATACAGTTCATGCAGTTTGTTAGCACGCGCAGGAAAATAAACACCTTTCTTCAGCACCTGTACCTTGCCTCCCAGTTCAAACATGCCTGCTGCGGGCGCATATCCGGTATCCTGAACGTTGATTTGCTGAAGCAGTTCCTTTACGAGTTGGCTAGTATTGGCTTCGACCGTACATTGATTAATCGAGCCGGTCAGAATAAAGTCTGCCCCCATGACAAATACTGCCGCAGCCGCCTGGGGTGTACCAATACCTCCAGCTGCACCGACTCGGAGTGCTTTGGCGTAGCCATGTTTTTTCATCATCTGATTGCGCAGGGACAGCATGGCAGGCAGCAGGGTCATGGATACTGCACCATCGGTATATCCTGCACAGTCGGCTTCTGCACAGATGTCATCTGCCATCGGCAATTGCTGCGCCCATTGGGCCTGTTCAGCAGAAATGCGTCCTTCAACCAGCAATTGGTCCAGCATATGTTGCGGAGCTGGACTCATGAACAGCTCTGCCACCTCTGGACGAGAGCATTTGGCGAGAAGAAGATGAGATGAAGCCACAGTACCATCGGATCTACGATAGATTCCTTTGACCCGATATTGGATAAGTGCCGGAGTCATGCCCAGAAATCCTTTAGCTTCCATCTTGTTCAGGCCCAATCTAAGCATTAACTTGATTATCTCTTCCTCGCGCTGAGGGTGGAGAGGATCATGAAGCACATTTAATCCCCAGCAATGTTGGACAGGCAATTCTTGCCGGATGGACATCACCGCCTCTTCCACTTCTTTAGCGCGCAGTCCACCTGTTCCAAGAAAGCCGACCATACCAGCTTTTGCAAGTGTTGTGATCATCGCCACAGATGAAATGCCGCCAAACATGCCTCCCGCAACGTACGCCAGCCTGGCACCATAATCCTGCCTGAATTCAGCGCTGCCCATCCGTTCAGATTGGAAACGCCGCGAACTGCTGAACGGATGGGCAGCGGTCTCAGACACTCGCAATGATTCATCTTTAGGTACGTCCTTTATCACTGCGAGTGAAGCCGGAGGCGGTTCCACAGATAATTTCTCCACAAAAAGTGGCTTGGCCTGAGCCTGGATAGCCTTTACGAGTTTGCTTAGAGCCGTCCCGGGTCCAATCTGTACAATATCGTTAACCCCTTTTCCCATCAGATATCGAATGGTATCGGTCCATTGCACAGAGGACGTCAACTGCTCCACCATGTTGTGTTGCAGATGATCGATTGTATAGGGTCTTGCCCCAACATTGGAAATAACGGATAGCGTCGGGGCAGCAAACTGAAATTGCTTGAGATATGCAGCAAATTGCTGCTTGGCTGTTTCCATATATCTGGAGTGAAATGCGCCGCTCACATTCAAGATGACGTAATTGGATGCACCTTCCTGCTCAAACACAGACTTCGCCTGGACTAGCAAATCCTGCGGACCTGAAATAACGATCTGACTGGGACTGTTCATATTAGCAATATCCAAGTGGTCAAGGCCATGCTGCGCAAGAATCTTACCCACAACATCCGAATGCAGCCCGATCACAGCTGCCATCCCACCGCCCTCTGCCCTTCCCATTAATTCACCGCGGAACTGGACGATACGTAGTCCGGTTGCAAAATCAAACACGCCTGCAGCCAGCAACGCATTAAATTCACCCAAACTGTGTCCCGCAACATAGTCCGGCTTCCCCTGTTGCTCAAGTTCCCTGTAGTACATCAGGGCATTCACGGTGTACAGGGCCGGCTGGGTGTATTCCGTACGTTTGAGTCGGTCTCCGGGGTCCGCAAGACACAGCTCGCGTATGGAATATCCCAATATTTCATCTGCGGTGCGGACCAAGTCCGGATAAAGATTCCAAACGTCGTGCCCCATGCCCTTGAACTGCGAGCCTTGCCCTGGAAATACATAAGCCCTCATGTTCTGCTCTCCCCTCTGAATGTTCATGGACGGCTGTTGATATTGCCTAGCCACGCTCTCCAATTGTTCCTTATCCCTGTAAAAGGGAGATAACAAAACGACCGCAGCTGATGAAGCTTGTTTGTCTGCAAGCCGCTTCACAAAACCTGCAAGCGTACCGCCCGGACTGATATCGATATAGTGATGCGGTCCGGCAGATTCAAGCTTTTGTATTGCTTCGCGAAAGAGAATTGGTTTTCGCGCAACCTGCCAGAAGTGATTATGTGCAATTCGGCCAGCCTCCCCTCCAGTCATACAGGAGATTAACGGGATATTAGGGGCTGCAAATGTAAATGCCTGCAAATCTTCCGTGTATGCTGCCTCTGCGCTATCAATCCATTGAGAATGATAGGCAAAAGAAACCGGGAGCATCTGACTAAACACAGCATGCGATGTGAGCCACTCCTGTGCTTTTTCCAGTGTATGCACCGATCCGGAAATAACAAAATGCCCGTCATAATTGACGGACACCAAGGTACAATATTCAATTTCCGGAAGTTCCGGATATAGAGATGCATCTCCCAATATCGCTAACATCGCGCCAGAAGGGCAATGTTGCTCGAATCGTATTGCCTGCTTCATAACACAGCGCAAGCCATCTTTTGCACTGAATACGCCTGCAATCGCAGCGGCGGCAAATTCCCCAAGGCTGCTGCCAAGGACGTAATCAGGTATCACGCCACGAGTCAATAACGATTGGGCAAGTGCATACTCCACCATGTAGATGGCGGGATGCGACAGAATTGTACGTTCGAAGCGGTCCTCATCGGTTGACGATTCGCCGTACATATACTGGACGATTGACTCGCCCCCGCATTCCAAAACCGTTTGATCCAGAGCAAGCATCGTTTCTCTGAACAATGCATCCTGCTCAAACAGCTCCTTCCCCATCTGCGGATACTGCGATCCTTGTCCAGAAAACATAAAAACAACGGAATCGCTCAGTCTGAGCACCTCCTTACAAGCACATCAATAGACATATCAAATAAACTCCGCTATCCCCGTTGATCAGGGACAGAAGTTTGTAATTTAACACAAAACTATCATTATATGTGCATTTTCCTATCTTCAACGTGCCGAAACAACGATTGAATTAGTTGAAAAGCTTGTTGAATATACTATAATCAATTTTGTAATTTTTGTAAATGATGGATTTTGTAAATGTAGTCATTGCATATCGTAAAGTGATGAATAACATCGTATTTTAAAAATAAAAATAGAAAAATGGTATGGATTTGTATTATTTATTTTCCATAAATCAGAATTTCGGAATGATTTGATAAATAGATAACGACTAAATAATTAACAATTGATGTTACTTTTATGCTTTGTCTATCTGATAGAAAAGCTATATTAAAGCTCCCGCCGTTTTTGCATATGTTAACGAACGTTTTAAACTTTTTCACCGAATCTATAATTGTCAGCTTAACAGCTGCTTTTATCTCGCCACATCACATTTTTTTAGTAAAACAAAAAAAGCCGCTATAATAGCGACTCAACGGAAACATATTCTCGTTCCTGACATTCTTTTCACCACTAACCCTAATAAAATTAACCTTGATGGGGCATTTGCCTGAATACAACGAGAGGTACCACCCATAGCTTATTTAATTAACTTATTTACAGTGATCATCAATTCATCCAAAACTTTGTGATCGCCCTCTGAAATGCGTTCAATGACACAGCTTTTCATATGATGTTCCAAAAGCTGCTTTCCTACTCCATTCAACGCGGATTGAATGGAGGCAATTTGGTGTAATACGTCATCACAATACGTATCCTTCTCAATCATTCCTTTTACTCCACGCACTTGCCCTTCAATCCGATTCAAACGGCTAATTAACTTTCGCTTTGTACTCTCCGAATGATGGCTTTTCCGCTCGTTTGAAGATGTATGGTCACATGAGGCGGCCTCAAGTATCGTATCATCCAAGTAGATCAACTCCTTTATTTACACATTACCATCCCCCCCTACCCTATGTAAAGGGAGCAAGAAGTTCCTACAACAATATATCAGTCAAAGGGCTATTTATATTAAGAATAACCCCAGTCGGAAGTGACCGGGGTCATAAGAGTTACTTAACTAACTCACTGATTTCAGTGAGATTTTCGGCAAAGCCTACAAAGACCTTATCTCCAATGACAAGGGTTGGAACAACCTGTTTGCCAGTCAGGTTCCAGACTTCCTCAGCGTACTTGGCGTCTTCTTCACAATTGTAATCCGTATAGGGAAGTTCACGCTCTTTAAAGTAACGTTTAGCATAATTGCAATCGCTACAGGTTGGGATTGAATAAATCTGAATGGATTCCGTCATGCCCAATTACTCTCCCTTGTATTTCAATATATATTACGCTCCGACGTTATATCCTTTTTTACGGATCGCTTCTTCAATTTCAGCGATTTGAACTTTAGAATCGTCAAATCGAACTTCTACTGTTCCCTGTTCGAAATTTACGTGGCCTTCAGCGCCAAGAGCGCTAATTGCACCTTCAATTTTAGATACACAAGAACGGCAAGACATACCTTGAATTTTTACAGTTGCTTCTTTCACTGTTTTCACCCCCTTTCAAGCGTCATAGACTTCAAGTTTTCCAGTGTCATTCGATTAACGAATTTGCTGAATTTTTCTTTGCCTTTCGCATGGTTTTTATAATAATCAATAATTGCAGTAACGAAAGGAATAAGCTGATCCTCCGTTAATCCGGAACTTAACAGCGTGGCAAAGGAGGTTTTAAGCCCCTTCGACTCGCCACCAACATAAACATCGAACTTATCGCGCATCTTGACGATCCCAATATCCTTAATCAACGGTTCACTAGTGCCTAAGGCGCATCCAGCATATCCAATCTTGAGTGGTGTAGGCGTATCGATACCGGAAATGGCTTGATTTAAATTTTTGGCTGTTTCCATTCCTGCTTCTTCTGCACCTCTACAAAAGTTGCAAGCGATCAGACTTTTGGTTACAAATCCTGCAGGGTTTATTTCAAGACCGTGATCTTCAAGTTCATTTTTGATCTGATCTCGTTGTTCAATCGATACTTCTGCGTAGAGTTGCTTAAAGGGTGTCATCTCCACTTTTGAATCTGGACCAATAATCTCGCCAATTTTAACTAGTTGCTCTGGAGTGAATAAGCTTCCACCCAGTTGGATTGCTGGACTAATCGCTATTTTAATTGTATCTCCCATGCTCATACCTCTCTACTCACTTTACATCTACGACGAAAGGTACTGTAAAGACTTCCCCATCATGTTGGAATTGGCCCCAGATTTTATAGATTCCGCTATGCGGGAAGGAGGTCATAAATTCCGCTTTTGGACCTGTTGCCTTTTCCTCTGTTGGATGAACATGCAGATATTGCTCTGCATCCTCAGAAAGGATAACAACATGACCTACAGCACCGAGGTATTGTTCCAGGTTATTAATCCCTTCGTTCGTTGACGCATCCATGATATTAAAGGTCAGATTTACGTCTTCGTTGGCCTTTTTGGTACTCAATGAAAGTTCGATTTTTTTACCATCCACTTCTTTTACAAGTTTGGAATCCGCTTGAACAAGCTCTTGGGCTTTTTCTGGACCCCCAACGTTCACCCATTCACTGGGTGTAGTACTCGCTCCACCTTTTGGTACAAAGTCGGCAAGGATTTTGTATTCGCCACCGTCTGGAAATGAAGTTTCAATCGCAAACTTTCCATCGCCTTTATAATCAGGATGAATGTGATTAAAGTAAGAAAGATCTTTACTCACCACGATAAGGTGCATTCGTTTTTCATGGCCCATTTCAAATTCATTAACCGGATTGCCATCGACGTCCTTGATTTGGATTGTCAGATGTGAATTTTCATTGGCCTTCACTCCTGATGCAAAGGAGAACGAGGTTTCAAGGGCACTTGCTGTTGTTGAATCAGCATGAGGCCCTGCATGATCATGACTCGCACCTTCAGTTTCAGAATTCATCTCAGTATGATTCATACCACCATGTCCATCTGTATGTGCACTTTCTTTAGGGGTTCCGCAAGCAGACAACATACCAAAAGCTAAAACACCGGTTAACATTAGCATGATTTTTTTACTCCTCCTCATCATTATGTTCGCTCCTGTTCTAGTACTTGACTAGTGACGTACTTTTACGCGTTGCAATCGCAGGGCGTTCAGAACGACCGATACCGAACTCAACGCCATGGCTGCGCCTGCAACCCATGGTGCTAACAGACCGATAGCTGCAATAGGAATGCCTAAGGTGTTGTAACCAAGTGCCCAGAACAAGTTTTGCTTAATGTTGCGCATGGTCTTACGACTCATGTAGATAGCATCAGGAATACTGGATAGATCGCCGCGCATGAGTGTTACATCAGCTGCTTCCATCGCTACATCTGTCCCCGTACCAATCGCCATACCAATATCTGCAGTTGCCAAAGCGGGTGCATCATTGATACCATCGCCAACCATGGCCACTTTTTTACCTTGAGATTGCAGTTTTTTCACTTCTTCCGCTTTTCCTTCAGGTAAGGCCTCTGCACGAACGTGGTCAATACCTACTTGAGCAGCGATGGCTTTTGCCGTCCGTTCATTGTCACCTGTAATCATAATGACCTGAATACCCATTTCTTTCAGACGGCTCACTGCAGCTTTCGAAGTTTCCTTAATCGTGTCTGCTACAGCCACCATACCTGCATACTGGCCATCAATGGCAACCAGCATCGCAGTTTTCCCCGCTTCTTCCAAACGTGACATCGAATGATAAGCTGCTTTTGCATCAATATTATACTTTTCCATTAGTCGACGTGTACCCACGAGCAGTTGTTTACCTTCAACCATTGCCTGGATTCCGAAACCCGGAAATGCTTCAAAGGATTGAGTTCCTGGTAGTTCGATATTTCGTTCCTGGATGCCTATAACGATGGCTTCTGCAAGTGGATGCTCAGAATTTTTCTCGGCAGCTCCAACAAGTTTCAGGAATTCATTTTCATTGCCAAGAGCGACGACGTCAGTCAATTCAGGTTTACCTTTTGTAACAGTACCGGTTTTATCGAGAAGGATCGCATCAATTTTATGCGTCTGCTCCAGATGCTCCCCACCTTTGAACAACACCCCTAGTTCAGCCGAACGACCAGACCCCGCCATAATGGATGTTGGGGTTGCAAGTCCAAGTGCACAAGGACATGCGATAACAAGAATCGCAATTGCTTTTTCTAAAGAACCTGCAAAATCGCCTGGTGTAACCCAGAAGTACCAAACCACGAAAGCAACTATTGCAATCCCTACAACGATCGGGACGAATATGCCTGAGATCACATCGGCTACCCGCTGAATTGGTGCTTTTGATCCCTGAGCTTCTTCAACAACCTTAATAATTTGTGCAAGAGCGGTTTCTTTACCTACTTTGGTTGCTTTGATCCGAAGAATACCGTTTTTATTAATCGTAGCTCCAATCACAGCATCTCCGACTTTTTTCTCTACTGGAAGGCTTTCACCCGTAAGCATGGATTCATCTACAGATGAGATCCCTTCAAGCACCTCTCCGTCTACAGGAACTTTATCTCCTGGGCGAATAAGGACAACATCTCCTACAATGACTTCATCCACTGGAATGGTAAGTTCTTTGCCATCCCGAACTACTAATGCCGTCTTCGCCTGCAGACTCATCAGTGATTTAATTGCCTCTGATGTTCGACCTTTCGCAAGAGATTCAAACAATTTACCCATAAGAACCAAAGTAATAAGGACCGCACTCGTTTCATAATACAGGGATGGGCCATGATGCATCCCCTCAGCCATACTTGACCATTGAATGGTCAAGTATAAACTGTAGAAGTACGCTGCAGAGGTGCCAAGTGCTACCAACACATCCATGTTGGCACTCCTGTTTCGGAGAGCCTTATATGCACCCACATAGAACTGTCTACCAATGTAAAATTGTACTGGTGTAGCCAGGATTAGTTGGAACCACGGATTCATAAACAATTCCGGCACATAGATCCATGAAGTGAACGAGAAGTGACCTACCATAGTCCACAACAGCGGCAAGGAAAGAATTGCCGAAATCAGTAATTTCCGTTTTTGATTACTCAGTTCTTTAGCACGATGGTCACTTGCACCATTACTGGTACCGTCTTGCTTGACGATCGCCGTATAACCGAGTTTATTCACCTTGTTTTTCATGTCTTCGATGGAAACTTCACCAGGGGAAAATTCAACTCGGGCCGTTTCCATGGCGAAGTTTACTGTAGCGTTAGTCACGCCGGGCAGCTTATTCAGCCCTTTTTCAATTTTGTTCGCACATGCTGCACAGGTCATGCCTTCAAGATTGAATTGCGCAACCTCTGAAACGGAACCATATCCAAGTTTTTTGATTTTTTCCTCAAGTTCTTTCATTTCCACTTTCGTTGGATCATACGTTACACTTGCTTTTTCCAAAGCGAAGTTAACATTCGCTGATGTGACCCCGTCCATTTTGCCGAGGCCTTTTTCGATTTTGTTTGCACAAGCTGCACAGGTCATACCTGTAATTTGTATACTCGACTGTTTCGTCTGAGCCGCTGCTGTTGCCACAATAACTCACTCCCCTTATCGTCCATTAATCACGCTACTTCGTAGCCTTGTTCTTCAATAACTTCTTTAATTTGCTCCAAGGAAACTTGATTTTCATCATACGTCGCTTCAACCGAATCATCACTGAGGTTCACCTTGCCACTCACTCCAATTTCTTTCAGAGCACCTTCGATGGAGTTTACACAATGTTGGCAGCTCATACCTTGTACGTTCAATACAATGTTTTTCATCTTATTTCGTCCCTTCTTGTGGGTATTTTTTTGGTTTAGTTTGACCTAAACGATGGGCTGTACTCTCGAGGGCAGTTCCTCAGGTCTCGTCGACCTCCTGTTAAATACTATACCCCCCTACCCTATATTAGTCAATATCTTTTTATACCCCTCCGCCCTATATGAACTATCATCTCGTTAGCTCAATGAATTTATGGAGAGAAGAACCGATTATCTGTATGCTGATCGGTAATCGGACCATGTTCTTGTCCAGAACTTGGGAAAAACTTGTACCGATAAAATAAAAAAGCCGCTAAAATAGCGACTTCAATGGGATCATGATCTCCTTCCGTGAAATGTAGTCCATATCTTCCTCCTCTTCACAAATTGAAGGCAAATTTACATTTCCTCTACGTTGTTAGATCGCACTGCTACAAAAGAAAGGCTCGTACAGGCAGGGTATTATTACTTCCCTGCCCAATACGAGCGTCTACGTCCAATTGCACTCAAACGGTTGCTCCGAATGTGTACTTTAGCAATCGTTTCATTTCATGTGGCGATAGTCTAATAGATCCTTCAAATTTGAGATTTTCTGCAACAGCTGTTCCCCGACATTGGTTTCCCTCACCAGTTTCCGTTCCAGTTCTTTGTCCACCAATCTTTTTAGAGATAACACGTCCGTTCCGTTACATAAGACATCTTCTTTTGAGTTAAATTTCTTATGGGCGACAAGTTGCATGCCAAAGGAATTGTACAACAAGGTATATCCGGCAATTCCCGTTGTGGATTGATAGGCTTTGGAAAAACCGCCGTCAATCACGATCATTTTTCCGTTTGCTTTAACAGGGCTCTCTCCACTAATTTCTTTGACTGGCGTGTGCCCGTTAATGACATGTCCATGATCTGGATTCAACTCAAACTCCTGCAAGATTTTTCGACAGATCTCTTCATTTTCACGTAAATGGTAGTACGGATTCTTTCTCTCCTTATGTGCTTCTTTATCTTGGATGAAATACCGTTCAAAAGTGGTCATTTCTCTCTTTCCAAAGAGCGAGGAGCATTCCCCTGTCCAGATGTACCATACCATATCCGTCGCCAGATCTTCTGTCTCTTCCGGATGCGCAAAGGCGTAACGTAAATAATCTTCAAAAACATCAAGCAATTGACGGCCCGCATATGTCTTGTCTTCAATCTGCAGTTCTTCCATATTTCCTTCTTCATTCAAAGGAATACAGCCGTGGATTAACAAATTCCCGTTGTATTTTAAATAAAGGCTACCCTTTTTCATGAGAAAATTCATATGTCTGGCCATCTTTTCGGAATGCTGAACGGAAAACAACAGCTTTTCCATCACTTGGCGTTCTTCCTCCAGCAATTGTTCAGGTTTCTGCGGATTTACGGTTGCGAAACAGGTGTTTTCCAAGTGGTATGTTTTACCGCAGATGTTGATTTCATTGTTGTCGTAATCAATCTGCTCCAGCAAAAGTCTTTCAGACATATTAAAGTATGGGCGTCTCTTGATAATCGGGATTTCAAGTTTAAACTGAATCATGGCAATGGCTTGGTGAATTTTGGTGATCTGCAGAATCTCCTGCTCCGATACATTATGGCCAGCCTGTAACTTAGGTCTGAAGGATGGATTGTCTTCGTAATATTTCTCCGCCAGGTTTAGCAGTGGGCGCAGGTTGATCCCGTATACATCTTCAATGATGTCCAGATTATCGTATCTGGCGCAGATCCGAATAATATTCGCAAGGCAGACCAGAGAGCCTGCGTAGGCTCCGATCCAGAGGACATCATGGTTCCCCCACTGTATGTCTACAGAATGGTAGTTGATCAGCGTATCCATAATTTTATCGGGGTATGGCCCCCGGTCATAGATATCTCCAACCACATGAAGATGGTCAACGACCAGGCGCTGTGTCGTATAAGCAAGTCCGATAATGAGATTGTCCGCCTGGCCCAAGGATATAATTTGCCGATATATTTCCTCGTAATAAGGATTCTTATTGTTGGTCGAATCCGTCTTGTATAAAAGCTCTTCTACAATATATACATATTGCTCCGGCAGAGCTTTACGCAATTTTGAGCGTGTATACTTGGAAGAGGCATAAGAAATAAGCTTAAGCATGTGTTCAATTGTTAGTCTGTACCACTGGTTCAAAGCCTGTTTATTGCTCAGTTCCCCTATAACCAGCTGTATTTTTTCTTCCGGGTAATAAACTAACGCCGCAAAATCATTGATTTCTTGTTCCGTCCAAACCTCCCGGAATAATTCTTTGATTTTCTCTTTGACGGTACCCGAACCGTTTCTTAGTACATGCTGAAAAGCGTGGAACTCCCCATGCAAATCACTGACAAAATGCTCGGTTCCCTTTGGGAGATTGGAGATCGCTTCAAGGTTGATGATCTCTGTTATGATTTTTTCTTCCGTATCATATTTCTCGGCCAATAAATCTAGAAACTGCTCATCCAAAACAGATGTCCCCCTTCAAGGAAGTATGGTGTTGTATAGCCGGGTCCAAAAGCTTTAGACCTATATAAAATTACACTCTATACTTGGCATTGATTATATGGTGATTATCAGCATTGCCTTCCCCCATCATACTCCAGTTCATCATATATGAACAAATTTCATTGAATGGATTTGAATGAACAATGTCTGTAGTTATTTTAGGAATAAAAAAGCCGCTAATATAGCGACTTTCAATGGGACCAGGTCTCTGTTCATCGACATTTTTTCCTAACTGCTATTTTACACAATGAAAAATAAACGATCTATTTTCCGAATTTGCTTGTTTAAATTCCCAATCACCATATGTTTTTATTTTTGAAAAACCAATTTGTTTCAGCGACTCATCAAGTTCTTCTTGATTTCGAAACCTCAGCTGCATTTTTTCATGAACTAACACTTTTTCTGTTTTGGTATTTTTTACTATTTCATAGAAAGTGTAGATATCTCCCTCAAACCCTTCATATTCTGTATAAATTTCTAAAGGATCTCCGCTTAGTCTATCTTTAGCGAAGTCAGGAGTTTTGTCCTTCTCCCATTCTTCCCATACTTTTACCAAAGGGTTTCTTGTATCAAAAATAAAGTGACCCCCGATTTTTAGGGATCGGAATACGTCTGAGATTACTCGCTTCCAACTGTCATCTGTAAGAAATACCTGTGCAACATTGGCTGTCATAATTACCGCGTCATAGGTATTGGTTTGCAAATCCGCACTATCACCTATAATCCAATTCACATTTCCAGAATTATCTTTACCTCGCGCCATTTCAATCGCTTCTTCATTGGGATCTATCGCGGTAATTTTATAACCGCACTGAACAAGATGAGTAGTCCATCTTCCTGTTCCACAGCCCAGGTCAGCTATAGATTCTACTTGTAATCTCTTTAACAATGCAAGGAAAAATTCATCATCTTTTCCCCAATGGTTAATCTGGTCGTATACTAATGGAATCATATAATGTCTACCCACTTTCAACAGCGTTTTACTGTGCTCAACAGTTTGATGTCTCATACATAAGCTATACGGTTTTAGTCTCATTCTGTGAACCAAAAACTTCCCTGGTTGCTTCTATAAAAGATAACATGATTGGTGAAAGCCACTTGTCTTTATGCCACAACATCTGTGTATATACCTGCAAGTCCGGAATTTGCCATGGGAGGACAACAAGTTCTCCGCGTTCAACTTCAGATTCCACGACGATCTCAGGAAGAAAGGCAATACCGATGCCTGAAATTGCACATTGTTTAATGGCTTCCGCACTTTGAAACTCTAAATATGTAATGCTATCAATTCCCTCTTTCTCAAATGACCGATCAAACATCGTTCGATATGGACAACCCTTCTCATTTGTCAGGAACACTTCATCATGAAAATCTTCCAATTGCAGCACAGTTCGTTTGGCGAGTGGGTGATCTGGAGCAGCTAACAATCGGAAATGTTCTTCCAGTAAAGGTTCCACGGAAAGTCCACTCGAGCGAATGGGTTCATCCAACATATAAACAATATCCGTAGTTCCCTCAAAGAGCGTTTGCTTGAGCTCTTGATTCGGAACTGAGCGGAAGATTAGACGAACTCCCGGATGCTGCGAACGAAACCGTTGGAAGACAGGTGGAAGCCGATAGGAGCAAATAACCTCATTTGCACTTATCGTTAAGGTACCACTTAGTTTTTCATTATCATGGACAGCACTACGAGCTTCGTCCATTTTTTCAAGAACGCCTTGGGCGTGTGTTAAAAAGCGTTTACCCGCAGTTGTGAGCGCGAGTTGCTTGCCCAAACGATCAAAGAGGCGAACACCTAGCTCATCTTCCAATGCTTTAATTTGCATCGTGACGTTGGAAGGAACGTAGCTCAGCGCTTCTGCTGCCCGCGTGAAATTCAATGTTGTTGCAACCGTACAAAACGTATTCAGTTGACGCAATTCCATCCGATGATCCCTCCTTCATCTTTCAATTTTATTGAATACTATTATGAATTCTATTCACTTTTATTGAGAGTATCACAGCTCTATACTGAGTACAAGAGATCACAGTGAACATGTGGTTTTTCATTTTGAAGGGAGCAATTATACGATGGATTATGAAATTTTTAACTTGGGTGATGTCATCTTACAATCAGGAATGACGTTACCAAACGCTTATCTCGCTTATCAAACTTACGGAAAATTAAATGAACAGAAAGATAATGTTGTTGTGTATCCAACGGCTTTTGGAGATCAGCATGTTCAAAATGAATGGCTCATTGGCAGTGGGATGGCACTGGATCCAGAGAAATATTTTATTATCGTTCCCAATTTGCTGGGCAATGGACTCTCTTCCTCTCCCAGTAACACGCCTCCTCCATTCGATCGGGCTAACTTTCCACAGGTAACCATCTATGACAACGTTCGATTCCAGCACCAACTGCTGACCGAAAAATTCGGTATTGAAAAGATTGCTCTCGTCGTCGGGTGGTCGATGGGCGGCATTCAGGCATTTCAATGGGGGGCAAGTTACCCGGAGATGGTCGAACGAATCGCGCCTTTCGGAGGCATCGCCAAACCTTGGCCACACACATTTGTGGTCCTGGAAGGCGTGAAAGCTTCACTGCTATCTGCAGTCGGTTTTGACTCAAGTAAATTAAACCAACTAAGTCCTACAGACATGCGTGCCGTTGGTCGGGTCTATGCGGGATGGGGACTATCACATGCATTTTATAGAGAAGAGCTTTACCGTGAGATGGGATTTGACACATTGGAGGATTTTGTAGCTGGTGTCTGGGAAAATAGCTTTATGAATATGGATCCGCATAATGTTCTGGCCATGTTATGGACAGGTCAACATGCTGATATCAGTGCAAACCCCTCCTATAACGGAGACTTTGATAAAGCACTTCAGAGCATAAAAGCTTATGCCTGTATCATGCCGGGAAGCACGGATCTCTTCTGCACAGCGGCCGATAATGAATACGAAGCCAAGCGTATACCTAATGCTGTCTTGAAACCAATCCAATCGATCTGGGGCCATTTTGCCGGTCGTGGAATCAACAGTGCCGATAATCAATTTATTGATGACAATCTAAAACACTTGTTGTCACTTAGCACTAATGAATAGATCGTCACTTGCATTGGGAATTCAGTGAAGAGAAGCGTTGATCTTTCGGAGGGAGAGCTCCCCCCAAGCAGTGTTGTTGTTGATTGATGATGTAGAAATTAAGGAACCAGCAATAATGAAGTTGAGGACCTTATTCCGATGTTTCTTTTGCATCCTCTGCCAGTCTCATCTCTATGTCTTTCATCTTTAATTCCACCGGATAACTCAATCTGGTTGGCATTACAAACACACCTCCAAGATGATCTTGAAGGTGTGTTTGATTAATACATATTCCTAATGATTATAACTACAATTAAGTAAGTACAGTCATCGCCTCTCTTGTGAATGGAACCAGATCATCAATACGTCCTTCTTGAATTTTCTTAACCCATTCAGGGTCGACTAGAAGAGCACGGCCTACAGCAACCAGATCAAACTCATCATTCTGAAGTCGTTGTACCAATCCCTCGATACCGACGTTACTTGCGCCTTTACCTTCTGTGAACAGACTTGTAAAGTCACCATCAAGACCAATCGATCCAACAGTGATTGTCGGTTTACCAGTCAGTTTTTTGGTCCATCCAGCAAAATTCAGATCAGAACCTTCGAATTCCGGCTCCCAGAAACGACGTGTGGAACAGTGGAAGATATCGACTCCAGCTTGAACCAACGGTGCGAGAAGCTGCTCCAGTAATTCCGGTGTTTCAGCCAATTTAGCCTGATAATCATCTGTCTTCCACTGAGATAAACGCAGTACAATAGGGAATTCCGGTCCCACTACTTTACGGCAAGCCTCAATCACTTCAACTGCAAAACGTGTGCGAGCCAACATATCTCCACCGTAACGATCCGTACGAGAGTTGGTTTTCTCATACAGGAATTGGTCGATCAGATAGCCGTGTGCTCCATGGATTTCAACACCATCGAACCCAACGCGTTTCGCTTCTGAGGCTGCTTGTGCGAATTCCTGAACGATTGTAGCAATCTCAGCTTCCGAATAATCATTAACATGACCTTTGGCTCCCATATGCCAGATCTGTGGAATAATTCGACCGCCAGCTTCATGTACTTCAGATACAACATGTGCCCAACCATTCATTGCAGCTTCGCCATAAAAGTGCGGCACATTGGCTTGATTGGATGCATCCGGATGATTAATTATTGTCCCTTCTGTCACAATAAGTCCCACTGCGTTCTCTGCTCTGCGGCGGTAATAGCCCGCAACATTCGAACCCGGGATACCGTCCGGAGAAAATTGACGCGTCATCGGCGCCATTACGATCCGATTGGATAACTTCAAGTGACCTAACTCTATAGGTTGGAACAATGCTTCTACGGATTGAGAATAATTCATAATAACCTCCACATATTTCGTTTTTTTTATATAAATTGACCTAGGAGATGTTAAACAGCAATCAGCCTGGTTAACAGCTAGACGTTATTTCCAAATGAATCAATACACGATTTTTCTCGAAAAGCCCCACCTCCTTCAAGCTTTCGTGGTGTATTAATCCGCCTTCAATTATTTTTGACTTCATAGTCAAGAATTTCACAAAAAAAAGATCAAGACATGATCATGCCAAATGAAGTACGCAGAACCGTCTCGATCTGTTCACGGGATGAACCTGATTTCTCCATAACTCTCACACCAAGAATGGTGTTATTTAGATAAGATGCAAGCTCTATACTCGTGTACCGGTTGGAAATTAACTGTTGTTTCTGGCCACTACTTATGATCTTCTCTAATACCAGTTGAATCTCTTCTGCCATGAGCTCAGCTTCGCGTGTGACCTGCTCGTCATCTGTTCCGAATTCGAGTGATGCATTCACAACTAGACACCCTTGGCAGCCAGTTTCATCGTCTAAAAGGGAATATCGTAAGGTATCCAGTTTATCAACGGGAGACGAATCCAGGGCTTCAATCTGTTTCAGTTTCGCTATAACCTGTTCACGGTAAAGTGCCAGCGCCTTCAGGAACAACGATCGCTTGTCTTTAAAAACACAGTACAAACTTTGCTTTTTGACTCCTGTAGTACGCGTAAGGTCCTCATAAGAAGTTGCTTTGAAGCCTTGATTCCAGAACACTTCCATAGACTGGTGTAATACACGATCGACATCAAATTCTCTTGGTCTGCTCATGGGATTAAATGTATCAGTTATTGACCATACAGTCAAGAACTGATCATTTTACATCAGCACCGATCCTCCCTAAAGTGTGAAGACTGGTTCTTCATATGTCCGTTTTTAATGGTCCTTACATTAAACGAAACACAAAAGAGAATGTTTATCCTCATTCATTTCCACAACCCCCTTGAATGCGGTCTAACTCTTTCGGTAAGCAACCTTGTGAAAAGCATTGATATAACGAAACAGTGCTTCACCATCATCAGGCACATGCGTACTTGTATCCAGTGGCAGCATCATTGCCTGATACGGCTCTGGCACCATTCTATATTGATGGACATAGGAGGTTAGGATGAACCCGTTGCGTTGCCAGAACTGTATGCGTTCCTGATGAGCCTCTGTTGTCCCGAACTCCGCCTCGATAATCATACCTTTGATCCGGTGCTCCCTTAACGCCCAGGCTCTGAGCTGCTCTAACATCCAGGTCCCTATGCCCCACCCACGCAACTTCTGTTCAACCGCGAGGTAATCGATGATCAGGATGCGGTCCGCAACCTTCCCCTCCAGTCCAGTAACAGCCATCGCAACCACTTCTCCATGATGCACGCCCGTGTGTAAATAACCAATCCTCCGGTCCAGCATACTGCGGAGAATCGCTTTTGTCTTAGCGCCGCTTTGAAAAGCCTCATGATAGATTCGCTCCATCCGCGCCCACAATGCTTCATCCCACTCCTCTATAGTCGTAAACTCTAATTCCAACATCTCATTCGCCTCCAGCTTTAATTCAGATTTATCGTGATTCAAGACATGTAAGAGATATTCCTTCCGGTTTAATGGATTATGATCGTATCTTGTGCATGAAGGCACTTCACCATCGAAGGCCTGATAGCCATAAAATTGGGACGGGTTCGACCTCTTTTTTCTGCGATCGTACTTCCTTTGACGAATTCTGCGATTCTGAAGACTGTAGCATGTCTTTAATCTTAAAAGTTTATGTTTTTATCGTTCGCATACCTGGCGTACATTCGCAAAATTCATCTATCCTGCTCGTTAACGTAATAAAGGCTGCACCGGCTAACACAGGCAGCTTCATTTTCGTCGTATATTCAATTATAATTTTTACGTTAGCGTAATAAAGCATTAACTTTTAATATCTTCTTTAGCCTTTTGTTTATATCGAATTATGGAAAGAGGTAAATTAACTACTCCAAGAATAAAAGAAGAGCTAATAGATATCCATTGAGATATTGAAGGATAATTCGGTTTTCCGTCTCCTACAGGACCTATTTTGGGTTGGTGGCTATCCCACAAAACATATAAGAGACCAACAGCAGGTAACAATATGCAAACTACACTTGCAACTATATGTAACACATACTTGTTCAATCCTACCCCTCCATTTATTGTATTCATGTCTTGAACTCTGTTTATATTATAAAGTTATCTAAAACGGGAAATTACACTAACCTACTCCTTAGTTTAACAAAAAATTTTCTCCTATTCAGAAAGCATAGTATCCACTCCAGTTAATGTGATTTTCACTTCACAATTTTACCAAGTGATCTTTATTTTATGGTGATAAAAGTTGATTATAACTAAACCTTACTGCCCTTTACCTACATAGAATTTTAAACAGATGTACTTACCATAATTTAGTTGTCAGATGAGTATCGCTGCGTAGCAAAAAGGTCTGACAAATGTTAATTTCACCCATATATCCACTAAAATCGATTATAATTAACTTATATTCAAGTCGATTACCTACCCTAAGTTAAAAGGATATCATACGCAAAAAGACATAGTGATGCATCGCATATGCTCTAAAGGTTATAGAGTTTTCAAATACACACTTATGTATAAGAGGAGGCGAAAGATATGACGATAATGCCTGTTATAGTAATGATCTTTGTATTTGTACCTACCATTGTACTCATGGTAAGCATGCCTTATTTAACAAGAGAGACGATTAGTTTTGGGGTTACCGTCAGCGCTGTACAATTTCACAGCGAACCTCTGCGCCAAATGCGGAAGTCATATGCTAAGATTAGTGCTACCTTGCATACCATCCTATTCATTGTTTGTATCATCTGCCTAATATACGGTGATGAACATTCCAAGCAACAAAGTTGGATCATTGTCACTTATTCACTCGCCATGGTCGTAATCTCCCTAGTCATAAACATTAGCTACCATTTCAAAATGAGAAGTTTACTACCTATGCTGCCTATTGCTCTTGAACCATCGATCATGGCAGTGGACACTGGTTTTCGGAAAAGAAACATTAGCTTGTCTAGTAAGTGGTTCCTCATCCATGTTTTCATTATTGTTGTTGGTATTGTAACTGTGCTACTCAACTACGAACTAATTCCTGACCAGATTCCGATCCATTACAACAGCAGTTGGAACGTAGACGGCTATGCAGCTAAATCTTATAGTTCTGTGTTTATGCCTACGATAATGCAAGTGTTCTTAATACTTGTGTTCATATTTGAGAATTGGAGTATTCGCAGAGTGAAGCAGCAGGTTCAACCCACTGATCCGAACCGTTCCATCAGACAAGACGTAACTTTCCGCCGCACTTGGTCAGGTTTTATGATTACAGCAAGCTTCTTAGTAGTTATCCTGTTGTCCGTCGTGCAACTAAATATGATATCTCTGCTTAACATCAATTTCGCTATTCCCATTGTCCTAATCATAATAGCCTTTATCATCCTATACGCCTTAGCCTTATCGTTCTGGGCTGGTCAGGGCGGAAGCCGATTGGAGCAATCGGCAGATCACTCCAATTTCAGACCTGTCCATGATGATGATAAATGGCTATTAGGTATGATTTATTTCAATTGGAAGGATCCAAACCTAATCGTTGAGAAAAGATTCGGAGTCGGCTGGGGATTAAATTTCGGTCACCCAGTATGCTGGCTGATTTTTCTCGGAATTATCGTACTGTTAGTTGTGGTGTAACAAGGCTTGGAGGTTAGTACTCGCCTCAATCGGTACATAAATGTATGCGGAACTTGTCGATAAGCTTGACGAGATCGTGTCCACGGCTTCATTCGCTGCGACTTAATCCCATCAGACTTTGGTGCAGTTGGGCCTACTATCATTGGGTTAATGAGTTCTGAATTATAAAACAAAGAAAGCAGCTGATCACTTGGGTCAGCCGCTTTCTTATTGTTATAGAGGTTTCGTACATCGTTAACGAGCATGTAACAAACGAAGATGATACAAGTGTTTATTTATTGCAAAGATTGTTTCGTTTGTTTTCTTTTAGATAGGGAGTTATCAAGCAACGTTGTTACGATGCCAATCACAAGGGCAAGCGCACCGATCCATGGAATGTAGTTCAACAAGTTGTGGTTGACAGCAATACCCCCGATACCAGCTCCGGCAGCCATTCCAACTTGTCCAATCGCGCTATGCAAACTAAGTACAATGCCTGAAGCAGCGGGAGCGAGACTTATAAGCTGAAATTGGATTGGCGTACCTGAGGACCAGGCTGCTATTGCCCAGAAAATAAGTAATATATATAGAAGAAATATGGATTGGCCTATAAACGGGAACAACAATAATGCAGTGGCATGGAGTATCATTCCACCAGCTAGTGTACGGAATGTGCCCCATTTATCTGTACTGAGTCCTCCTATTTTGGAACCAATGGCACTAGCGATACCAAATATAAACAGGGCGACCGTTACACCTTGATCACTCATGCTAAATATATCAAGGAGATACGGTGAAATGTACGTAAATAAAATGGAATATGAGCCTAACCACACAAACGTAATCAGTAACGCTGCTGTTATACGCGGTTGCATGATGAATTTAAACTGAACACGCAAAGGAACAACTTCTTCAGCAACTACTTTGGGGATGATCAGCAGCGCTAGGAATAAGAGAATAAGTCCTATTACTCCAAGACCAATAAATATGATGTTCCAATCATAATGTGAAGCTACAACCCTGCCTATGGGTACACCGATAACTAATGCCGTACTATTCCCCATAATAACCGTAGCAATTGAACTCCCTTGTTTTCCTGGAGCAGCCAAAACCGCAGCAAGAGTGAGAAGCGTAACCTGAATAACACCGGCACTAAGTGCTGAAATAATTCTAGCTACGATAAGCATCTCATATCCTGTTATCGTTGCAATTAAAATGTTAATAACAGAGAATACAGTTAATGCATAAACTAAGAGTTTTTTTCGGTCTAATTTAGATGTAAAAGCAATTAAAAAAGGAGTACCTACACCAAAAGCTATAGAGAACACTGTAATTAGCTGTCCAGCAGAAGAAACTGAAATGTTGCTAGATTCAGCAATTTTGTCTAGGATCCCGGCAATAACATATTCTGATGCGCCATTAAGAAAACTAATTACAGCTAATAAATATATTTTCCACATATTTTTCAACAATTGCACCTTCTTATTTCTGTATTTCTAGAAAAATAGATTAATTAACTATTCACTAAAATAAATATTCTACATTCACTCATATGGGACAAAACCATTTTCTATATAAGCCCCTTCTATTGAATTAGTAGCTAAAGACCTTCCCACATTAAAACAACCGCTAATCGAATGGTTTGACTCATTTGTGTGTTCCACCTTTCAATGTTGAATCCATAAGAGATTTCTCCATATTCAGAGTAATCTTACTTATCCGTCTGTAATAAATTTTATTTTGCAAAACTTATGTTACTTTTATTATTCAAATAAATATATACATTTTGGCGCTTTAGTTTGAATTAACATGAGATCACATTTGTTACTTAAAAGTAACGCAGTGTTTTAATATTATTAAAAACGACAGCGTTTCCAAAGATGCTTTGGAATCACTGCCGCTATTAATAACATCAAATTAGGCTTTGACTGTGTACATCAATTCTTTTTCATTAATTGTGATACGCCCAGCCGATTGGACATCGGTATATTGATACATGTTCGTAATAATGACCGGAGTAATCATATTGTAACCCGCTTTTTCGATCTCTTCACGGTCAAATTCCATCAATAGATAACCTACGGATACTTTAGCTCCTGCCTGTACCTTTGGTGAGAAATATTGTCCTTTCAGCTTTACAGTATCAATTCCGATGTGAATCAGCATCTCTGCGCCAAGATCACTTACGAGACCAATAGCATGTCCACTCTTGGATACAGAGATTACTGTGCCGTTAACCGGAGATACTGCACGTCCTTCAGCAGGTTGAATGGCAAATCCTTTACCCATCATTTCTTCGGAAAAAGCAGGATCTGGAACCAGGCTAAGTGGCTTAACTTCCCCATTCATGGGGCTGAATATTTGTTCATCCTGTAATTTAGTGTCTTCAGCTACTACAGGTGTAGTTGTGGATATTGCTGATGGTGCGGCAGCCTCTTCTTGGAAGCCCAGAATATAAGTAATTACACTAGCTACAACAAATGCAATTAAAGCAGCAATCAGTGCATAGAGCAGGTTGCTAATGTCTGGACCGACAAATGAGGTAGCCCCCGGAAGACCTGCACTACCAATGAAATAGGCTTTAACAGAAAAGGTTCCCAGAAACGCCCCGGCGACTGCTCCCCCAATAAGCGCTGCAAAAAATGGCTTTTTGAATTTCATGTTAATTCCGTACATTGCGGGCTCCGTAATTCCCATAAGAGCAGTAAGTCCTGTAGAATAAGAGAATGATTTGGTTTGGCTATTTTTGGATTTGAAGCCCACACCGAAAGCAGCACCGCCCTGTGCCATATTAGCTGCGAACATTAACGGAACAATAAAATCGTAACCAAATGTTGCAATCGAACCCACTGCAATCGGCAACAGCGCATAATGCATGCCTGTAATAATTAGTACAGACATCGTGCCCCCAATCAAAATACTTGCCAAAATGGATGCGTTATCAAATAACCAACTGATACCTCCAGATAAACCGTTTCCAATAATGCCACCCAGTGGTCCGATCGCTATCAAGGTTAGTGGCACCATGATAAGCAACGTTACGGTTGGTACAACAATCAGTTTCAGTGAAGAATGAGTGATACGTTCAATAGCTCTCTCCACGTAAGCAGCAATCCAGATTGCAATGACGATGGGAATAACTGATGAAGCATAGGATGTAGCAATAACAGTAATGCCTGCAAACGACGTATTCCCCTCTTGAAACAAAGCTCCAATGGTTGGATGCATGAGGCCGGCCGCTAGTGCAGCTCCCACATAAACATTGCTCCCCATTTTCTTCGCAGCACTAACGGCCAGAATAATAGGCAGGAAGTAGAATGCACCATCACCAACAGCGGACAAAATGATATAGGTCGAACTTGTATTTGTCATCCAACCAAGAGCCACCATAATGGAAACGATTCCTTTGATCATCCCTGCTCCGGCAATAGCCGGCAGGATTGGCGTGAACATGCCCGCAATGAAATCAAATAATGCGCTGATTGGATTCCTTTGTTTCTTTCCACCTTTTGGAGCACTCCCTGCGTTAGAGTTCTTGCTCATGTTGTTCACTAGTGCTTTGTACACTTCGGAAACTTCACTGCCAATGATCAGCTGAAACTGTCCACCGTTTTCCGTAACTCCCATAACGCCAGGTGTGTTCTTTAATGTTGCTCTGTCTGCTTGATTAATATCGTTTAGATTGAATCTGAGTCGAGTCATACAGTGAGTAACTTGATCAATATTCTCTTCGCCACCAACCAGCTTAAGAATATCTTTGGACAATTGTTGTTTATCCATGATGTAGGGCTCCTTCGAAGTATAATAAAGTAATAAAGATAAATTTTTGAGGATGGCAAAATAAACGCATTATGTTTTTCATTTGATACCTATTGTGATATTCTCAATCAGACTAAGGAAGCTCAACAAGCTTGAAACTTGAACTAGTTAAGGGTAGTTTGGGGTTTATTCGTTGCCACCTTTGTCTCTGACCAGGGACGCGTCTAGCCAGTTTTAATGGAAGTGCGAAACATATGTTATAACGTCATGTTACTCAGATCTGAGAAGAAAATATATATTATTTTTGTGTTTAGTTTGCTTTGACAAGAAATGATTTTTGTAACAAAAAAGTAACACGTTGTTTTTCAGAAACGGATAATGTATACTGCCTAAGAAGGTTACCTATTCTTTTTATTATGGCCTAAGGGAGTGCATATCCGTGTTTACCAGTCAGCAAATTTCATCTTATAACGAATTGGAACTATCTTTATATCACTATATTACTCAGAACATGGAGACAGTTGCGTACATGCGTATCAGGGAATTGGCCGATGAAACTCATGTATCTACAGCCACCATTCTCCGATTTTGTAGAAAAAATCAATGTGAGGGATTTTCGGAATTTAAAGTAAAACTGAAGATACTTCTTTCCCAAAAAGGTAAACTAACGAAACAAGAGTTAAAAAGTCCTCATCAGGCTGTGTATGAGTTTTTCGAACGTTCTCAATCTCCTGAATTGGAGGAAAAAATACGAAAAGCAGCAAAGTTAATTGCTGATGCCAGTAACGTCATTTTTATTGGTATTGGGAGCTCAGGAATCATGGGCGAGTATGGAGCCCGATTTTTTTCGAATCTAGGGGTATGCTCTATGTACATAAAAGATCCTCATTATCCCATTCATACCAGAATTCAAAAAGACAGTGTTACGATTGCATTATCTACGCGAGGTGAAAACCCGTATGTTCTTCCTTATCTCCAACGGATCAAACAGGAGAAACATAAAATTATTGCGATAACGAACAATCGTCAGTCCACGATGGCTAAAATTTCAGATATAAGTATCCCATATTATGTAAAAGAAGTGTATCACGAAATCACTGATCTTACGACTCACACTCCTGTTATTTTCCTGTTAGAATGGCTGGGTCAAGAGGTTTACAATCTAATTTCAGATATAGAATAAGAGCTATAAGAGAGAACTAGTTCTTTCTAAAAATACGCACTAGAAAGAGAGTCATCTGGACTCTCTTTTAGGTAGCTATAGCTATTAACTGCATGACTGCGTTAGACTCTTTCCGTTACTTGTTTACCTCGTGTTGCTGCAATTTGTATCATAATCATTAGGATGATGATCACAATCATTCCAATTATAGCTGGTTTAAAACTATGGGAAGCATCATGAATCCAACCTAGCAATATTGGTCCCAATGCTCCAATGACATACCCGGCAGATTGTTGCATCGCTGACCAGGAAGTTGCATCGTTTACATTGGTTGTAGAATCAATCGGTAACATCAGGTTTAAAGTGAACAAGCCCCCTGCTCCAACTCCAAAGAGAACAACGGAAACCATCGGTATGAAATTCACCATCAATAAAATCAACCCAACAATCATGAACAGAGATTCACCAACCATCCATACTCTTCTTGAAGGAAAGTTCTTCAATAATACAGGAAGTACAAAGCTAATCGGGATTTGGATGACAACAAATATGGTCAGACAAAGCGTTGCATAGGATTTGCTATACCCCATTTCCTGAATCATTAACGGGAGCCACGCTGTAAAAGAATAAAACAACATAGCCATTAATCCAAATGAAAGCGTAAGCGTCCATGCGCTTCTATTTCCCCAGGGAAGTTTAATTTGCGGACGTTCTTTGATTTCACTCACATGAGCAGATTCAGATCGCGGCTTCACCATGATCCACCAAATGATCGCTGCTACAAAAGCAATTACTGCCCACCCTCCTACTGCTATCTGCCAAGAATTGAAGTATGCCTCTAAGGGAATGGATACCATTGAACTGACGGCAGCCCCTACAGTGATGGCAATACTATAGAGTGCAATCATAGATGGGACATGAGCGGGAAAATACTTTTTAATAAAACCTGAAGTTAACGGGCCAATCGAAGCGATCCCGATACCTACGATCAATGCAGATAAAAGTAAAACGAACGTAGACTGTGTAAATAGCCGAGTGGCTATTCCGATTCCCACCACAATCAGGGAATAGCCAATGATTCGTTCTATTCCCCATTTCCCACTTGCTTTGACGGCAAAAGGTGAAAATACGCCCATACATAGTACAGGTATTGAAGTTAGCAAACTAGCTAGTGCAGCGCTCATACCCAGATCTTCCCGAATCGTATCTAACAGCGGAGATATGGAATTAATAGCCGGGCGCAAATTCAATGTAGCAACAAATAATGCAATAATTAAAAACATTTTTTTTCTCATCTTCTGCTCCCTAATCGTTCAAATATTAATTATTAGAATAAGAAAGAGCCGCAACTGGCGGCCCTTTCTTAGTTTTATTCTGTAGGCCTGTACGCTGAGATGTAATAAAGCGTTTTTTCAACATTAGTGCCTGTCACTATTCACGAAACAAGCTACTCCCGTTGCTCTGAATGACATCTTTATACCAATGGAATGACTTCTTACGATAACGTTCCAATGTTCCTGAACCATCATCATGACGATCCACATAGATGAATCCATACCGTTTTTTCATTTCTGCGGTTGTTGCACTCACCAAGTCAATACAACCCCATGAAGCATATCCCATTAATTCAACACCATCTTGAATGGCTTCAGCCACTTGAAGCAAGTGCTCCTTCAAATAGTTAATGCGATAATCATCAATAACTGTTTTGTTGCCATGTTCGTCCGTGATGAGTTCATCTACGGCTCCTAAACCATTTTCAACAATGAACATTGGTTTCTGATAACGATCATACATTGCATTCATGATGTACCGTAAACCTTGAGGGTCGATCTGCCAACCCCAATCACTCGCGGTCAAGAGCGGATTTGGAACACCACCAATCAGATTTCCTTCACCTTTAATTTGCTTTGTAGGATCAGCTGTTTCACAACAACTTTGATAATAGCTAAAGGAAATAAAATCAACGGTGTTTTTCAAAATTTCTTCGTCGCCTGGTTCAAAATGAATGGTAATCCCGTTATCTTTCAAATAACGTTTCATGTAACCTGGGTAATAACCACGCACGTGAACATCTGTAAAACCTGTGTTCTTATGATCAGCTTCCATTACTCTGATCATATCATTAGGATCAGGAGTCAATGGATAAATTGGCATAGCGATGACCATACAACCAATCTTGAACTCCGGGTTAATCTCATGCCCTATTTTCACCGCCAGTGCACTAGCAACAAACTCGTGGTGAACCGCTTGGTACAAAGCCTGTTTGCTAAGTTGATCCTTATGTGTGTTAATCCCACCACCTACAAACGGGTGATCCAGAATCGAATTAATCTCGTTAAATGTAAGCCAATACTTTACTTTGTCTTTATATCTTTCAAAAATGGTTCGCACATATCGTTCATAGAAATCGACCATTTTTCGATTCGCCCAGCCATCGTATTCTCTAACGAGATGTAATGGAGTCTCATAATGAGAAATCGTAACTAGTGGTTCGATACCGTATTTCCTGCACTCGTCAAAAAGGTCGTCGTAAAATTGGAGACCTTTTTCGTTTGGCTCAAGATCATCCCCTTTGGGGAAGATTCTGGACCAAGCTATAGACGTGCGAAAAACTTTGAAACCCATCTCGGCAAGGAGTTTAATATCTTCTTTGTATCGATGGTAGAAGTCAATCGCGATTAACTTCATATTATCCTCTGTTGGTTCTGGCATTGGAGGTGTTTGAATGCCGTTTGGCAGTATATCCTGAATGGATAGTCCTTTCCCGTCCTCTAGATATGCACCCTCAATTTGGTTTGCAGCGACGGAGCCCCCCCACAAAAAACCTTTAGGAAATTGAAATGTTTGACTCATTTGGTAAGCCCACCTTTCTTTTAAACCTTCAGCTGATCTGAATATAAAACAAATCTCGCTTTATCGGTTTTTTTATCATGAATTTGTTTTCACAACTTATGTTACATAGATTCATTCATAAAATACATGTTATTTCGTATTTAGTACTAGGTATCACAGATTCACATTTGTAACAAAAAAGTAACACATCGTTTCAAAAGATTTGCTTTATGTTCATAAGAAATAACAAAACAAAAAAAGCCGCCAAAATGACGACTTCATTAAACAAAAGGGCTCCATTAGCTCATCGCAGACTGAAGTGATTTAAACAGTTTTTTAATCTTCTCATCATACTCCAATTCAAATGCTGGAAGAATCTCATCCAATCTTTGCTAGAACAAATCAGGATCTTGTACATCAAGCTCAGCCCTTAATTCCATCTCTTCTTCTGAACCATTGTCGTTCGTGTTCCTGACACCAGAGTTTTACCGCCTACTTCCTTCAGACTTGACCTCGCGGTGGACACCCTTGCCTTAAGCTTATGGCTACTACTACCTTCACCACTCGGGACTTTAACCCTATAGATAGTGCCCATGTTGGGCACACTAAAAAAGCCGCTAGAATAGCGACTTTCAATGTGTAGAAGGATAAGCCTTCGTTCTCTCATATACCAGTTCTATAACATTTAAATTTTTTTTCCATTCAAACTGATCTTTACCCGTTCTTAAGAATCAGTCCATCCTCAAAAGCATTTCCTACTTTTTCTCCGATCTTATGGTAATTCCTACTCCCCCGATCAAATACAAGCGGACTGAATTTATCCAGATTGACTTTACCGTTCTCATTCAGAATATTCTCTTCAACACTGATGTTCACGATTTCAGCAATCATGCGCCATTCTTTTTCATCATAACTTTTCACTTTACACTCTAACGCAAATGGAAGTTCCTCAATCAGTGGGGCATTGACAAAATCCGCCTTAACTGCATGAAATCCAGCTCTTGCAAATTTATCTGGAACCTCATTTCCAGTTTCATTTCCAAGATAATCACATGCCTCAAGAAAAGATGCATCTGACATGCTTACGGTAAATGCACCATGCAGCATGATATTCTTTAACGTCTTTCGTTCTGAACTAATGCAGATTGAAATTTCATTCTCATTACTAATGCCACCCCATGTAGAAGCCATAGCATTCGGAATTCCATTTTCGTCATACGCTGCAATAATAAAAACCGGTTGTGGTAACACATAAGATTTTGCTCCAATATTTTTTCTCATCATCTTGCTCCTTACTTATATTTTAATGGCTTTTCTAAATGCATGATCATATAATTCCAGAATATATAGAAGTTCCTCTTGATTTCAATTTGTCCTATTTTCTACATATTTTTCAACAATTTCACCTTCTCATTTCTGTATTTCTAGAAAAATAGATAAATTAAATATTCATCAGATCTATTCTACATTTAGTCATCTGGGACAAAACCAATTCCTATATAAACCTTACTATTAAATTAGTAGCTAGAGACTTTCCCACAGAAAAATAGCCCCTAATCGAATGGTTAGACTCATTCGTGTTCCACCCTTCAGTGTTAAATCCATAAGAGGTTCTCAAAAGAGTACTCCTGCTTATTCGTCTGTAAAACATTTTATTTTGCACAACTTATGTTACTTTTATTATTCAAATAAATATATACCTTTCGGTATTTTAGTTTGAAATAACATGAGATCACATTTGTTTCTCGAATGTAACGCAGTGTTTTAGTATTTTGAAAAAACATATTTTTTGTTTTACTCTGCAGCACCAAGAAAAACGGCAGCGTTTCCAAAGATGCTTTGGAATCACTGCCGCTATGGGTACGACCAGCCGATTACACGTACGTATATTGATCCATGTTCGTAATAATGACCGGTATAATCATGTTGTAACCTGCCCTTTCAATCTATTCACGGTCAAATTCCATCAATAGCTCGCCCACGGATACCTTTTGCTCCTGCCTGTACCTTTGACGAGAAAAATTGGCCTTTCAGCTTTACTGTATCAATTCCGATGTGAATCAGCATCTCTTCGTCAAGATCACTTACGAGGCCAATAGCATGTCCGCTCTTGGAAACAGAAATCACTGTGCTGGTAACTGGAGAAACCGCACGTCTTTCATCAGGTTGAATGGCAAATCCTTTACCCATCATTTCTTCTGAAAAAGCAGGATCTGGCACCAGGCTAAGTAATGGAAGTATCAGACATATGTTATAACGTCATGTTACTCAGATCGGAGAAGAATATATATTATTTATGTGTTTAGTTCCCTTTGACACAAATATGATTTTTGTGACAAAAATGTAACGCGTTGTTTTTTAGGAGGGGATAATGTATACTGCCTAAGCAGGTTATTTATTATTATGGTCTAAGGGAGTGCATATCCATGTTCACCAATGAGCAAATCTCATCTTATAACGAATTGGAACTATCTTTATATAACTATATTTCTCAAAATATGGAAAAAGTGGCATACATGCGTATCAGAGAACTGGCGGATGAAACTCATGTATCTACAGCCACCATTATGCGATTTTGCAGAAAGAATCAATGTGAGGGATTTTCGGAATTTAAAGTAAAACTCAAGATGCTCCTTTCCCAAAAAGATAAACTAACGAAGCAGGAGTTGAAAAGTCCACATCATGCTGTGTATGAGTTTGTTGAGCGTTCTCAAGCTCCTGAACTGGAGGAGAAAATTCCAATGGCAGCAAAGTTAATTGCTAAATCCAGTAGCGTTATTTTTATTGGTATCGGGAGCTCCGGAATCATGGGCGAATATGGAGCCAGATTTTTCTCAAATCTAGGGATCTGCTCCGTGTACATAAAAGATCCTCATTATCCTGTTCATATCAAAATGCAAAAAGACAGCGTGACGATTGCATTATCTGCGCGAGGCGAAAACCCGTATGTTCTATCTTATCTCCAACGGATCAAACAGGAGAAAAATAAAATTGTAGCGATAACGAACAATCGCCAATCCACCATCGCTAAAATTTCTGATGTAAGTATCCCTTATTATGTAAAAGAAGAGTATTACGAATCCACTAACATCACCACTCAGGTTCCTGTTACTTTCCTGTTAGAATGGCTGGGACGAGAAGTTTTCAAACAAATGACGAATATAGAACGAGAGCTATAAGAGTGAACTCGTTCTTTCTGGTCGTTATGGCTCTTAACGGGATGACTACGTTAAACTCTTTCCATTACTTTTTTCCCTCGTGTTGCTGCAATTTGCGTCATAATCATTAAGATGATGATCACAATCATTCCAATCATAGCAGTAGTGTTTTAAGGGATTGCTGCATGCTAGCTCAAGGGTAACTTTACTTTTACTACCCCTCATAAATAGTCAACAAAATAAACAAAGCCGCCCAAAATGACGACTTCATCATGATAAGTTATTCCATTAAAAAAGATTTAGATTGCTTCGTCATCAAAGGACAAGAGACGACCATCTTTCGAATTTAAAGCGTCACCAGCAATTAACGTTTGGGTTGGGATATGATATAGCGACATGTGATCTGGTGTGTGTCCTGGTGTAAAGACGACTTGAATACCACCTGCCAAGGGCAGAATGTCTCTATCCTTTAATGCTGTATGAACGTGCACGGACGGTGCGAAACTTTTACTTTTGATAAGCGGAATGGCTCCGGTCAAATAGGGTACAGCCTCCTCATGTGCGAGTACCTTCACCTCGTTTCTTCTTGCCTGAAGTAGTTCCGGCAGACTGCCAATGTGATCCCCATCTTGATGTGTAATGATGACATGCGTCAGCTTCTCTAAACCGAAATTTTCTATTTCGAGTAACGTTCGGATTTGTTCCAATTGCCCAGGAATCCCCGTATCAACAAGTACTACATTCTGTTCATCCCATAACAATGTTGGATATACTATAAATGGTTCCCCATAATATTCCATTTCAAGCTTTATCGTTTTGATTCCGGTATTCGGTTGAGACATAGACATTCACTCCTTCAATTGGTAAACATATTATATTCCTTAAAGTAAGTCAGGAGTCACCCCTTTTTACACTCACTCTCTTATTGTTTTGTACTTTATGCTACAAGTGCACCTGAAAAGAGATGCCTTCTCGTCCTCTTTTTTTGTACGTTTTCATTTGAAAAGAAAAGAAACCCAGGGTTATAATTCACCCGGGTTTCTCACTATTTAATGCGGTGGTCATACTCACTCTCATATAAAAGGTTTTTAATTTGGCTGTTTCATCAATATAAAAGATAACACTTTAAGTGAATGACTCGTGACTTATTGTTCATCATCTATATGATCTACTCCCCATTTGCAAAGCTCTTGCAGAGCAGGGATGAGGGACTTGCCACGTTCTGAAAGGTAGTACTCAACTTTAGGTGGTACTTGTGAGTATTCATGGCGTGTAATGAGCGAATCTGCCTCTAGCTCTTTTAATTGATTACTAAGCATTTTGTGAGTAATTCCTTGAAGCGCTTTTTTCAACTCACCGTAACGCATAATATCTTCCTTCAACAGTAAGAATAAGATATGTAATTTCCATTTACCACTTATAAGCGATAAAGTATACACAAATGACTCATTACTGTCTTCTTTTTCATTTTTTGTTTTAATTGGAATCATTTAATACTCTCCTTTATGATAGTATCTCACTAAAAAGTGCATACTATTCTTTTTTCATGTTTCAATTATACTATACCTCATAGATGAACGGAGGTATTTTAAGCTATGAAAGATTTCAGTCCACGTGCTTTTGGTTATGGCTATCCCATGCCACTTTTGATGATATCTACTTACGATGAGAATGGAACTGTCAATGTGATGAATTTGCACTGGTGCACGATGAATCACGGAGGATATATCAATTTGGGTGTTGGTACAAATAAAAAGACGCACGAAAATATCGAAAAAATGGGTGCCTTTACGGTTGGACTGGCCACTCAAGATCTCATGAAGGAAGCTGACTTTTTTGGCTCAGTGTCAGGGTATAGAGATCCAGATAAATTCGCAAAAACAGGTTTGAAAGCTACCAAGAGCAAATACGTTAATGCACCTATTCTTGAAAAGAGTACTGTGGTAATCGAATGTGAACTTACAGAGATTGTAAGAGGTACTCATATCCATGCAATTGTCGGCAGAATGGTCAATATAGCAGTGGATGAATCGGTCTTAAATGAAAAGGGTAAAATTGATGCCAAGAAGACAGGCATGTTGTTTTTTGATTCATTCAGCAATGGCTATTTCACTTTAGGAGATAAAGTTGGAAATGCCTGGAATGAAGGAAGAGCATTTTTGTCTCTTAATCGTTAATTCATATTTATCAATAAAGTGTCCAACAAGAAAATAAACTAACAATGAAAAGGTGAACAAATAATGGCAATTAAGCCTGTTGATTTAAAGAAAGCATACCGTTTATTGCAAGTAGGTCCAACAACCATGATTTCTGCTAAACACGATGGGATAGAAAATGTAATGGCAGCTGCTTGGGTCGGTCTGGTGGGAAATAATAAAGTGATGGCCTACATCGGCAAACAAGCTCTCACACGTGAACTCGTTGAAAAGAGTGGTTACTATGTAGTACATGTACCAACTGTTCAACAAATGGAAACGGTCTTGTATGTTGGTGGGCACAGCGCTAAAGAAATGGACAACAAACTTGATAATATCCCAATCTTTTACCAAGAAGAATTTGATTTACCACTAGTTGAAGGTTCCGCTGGCTGGTTAGTATGCAAGGTTATCCCAAATGCTGAAAATGAACAAGAACATGATCTTTTCATGGGTGAAATTGTCGGTGCTTGGAGTGATGATCGAGTATTCAACAACGGACATTGGATTTTTGATGATGCTCCTGATGAATTGCGTACAATACACTATGTGGCTGGCGGTCAATTCTATGCTATTGGAAAAGGTACTAAATTTAATCACGGACCTGGTAAAGACTAAATACCCTTACAGTCCCATTTTGGTTAGATGAAATGGTCAAAAAGAATAGTATAAATTTTCTCAAGTACTACAAGTAGCTCTGAAAAACCAGTTAGGTGTCCGTGATTTGTCTCAATACGAACAAGGGATTCCTTGCTCAATAAATCAATAAATAAGCTAGAGGTTCACCTCTAGCTTATGAGGCACTAAAAATTACGCTTACGCTGTCACCAATAAAACTATCTGCTCTGAAGCAGTCACATTTCCAGATGAAATCGGATTTTCTACATGTTCTATTACATCGGCATTTGTGATAACAAGTGGGGTTATGATATCTTTTGCTTTTTCTTTCACCAAATTTAGATCAACGGTTACAAGCAAATCCCCCGCTTTGACTTTTTTCCTTCGGTAACATGTGTGGTAAATCCTTCACCCTTCATGGATACAGTCTCAAGGCCAATATGAATTAGAATTTCTGTACCATTGTGAGCTCTTATCACAACTGCATGTTTTCTCGGGAATACACGGACCACTTCGCTGTTAATATAATTATTCTTATAAGGAATAAGCAACATAAAAATATTTCTAAAGAGAAGCTGCCCAGAAGAATCACCATCCTGTACCATACCCAAAACATAAAAAAAGTCGCTATTATAGCAACTTTTTTTATTTTGTGCTTAGAGCTGAGTTCATCTTTTGATCCCTTTCTCATAAAGTCCAGATATAGCATCATCGGCCATGAGACTATTAATGATAAGTCAAATTCCTCTTGAGGGCCTGTTCCATGGGTTAAGTAAGCTGGTAATACCTGTATAAATCCATGGGTTAGCTCATCGCAGGCTGAAGTGACTCCAGCAGTTTTTTAATCTGCTCATCATACTCCAGTTCAAATGATGGAAGAATCTCATTCAATCTTTGCTGGAACAAATCAGGATCTTGTACACCAATCTCAGCCCTTAATTCCATTTCTTCTTCTAAACCATTGTCGTTCAGGATCATGTTCAGCACGTCACTATTAAAATATTCACTTGGAGGAAGGATCAGCGCATTCATCAGGAATTGCATAAAAAAGAGATGGTTATCTTTTTCCTGATCCGCTTTTTTCATCGCTTGCTTCGTAAATAAGTTGATATATTTCTGAGCAAAATCCACTCCTTTCAGTTCATAAGGCCCACCATGTTCTACCCCTCTCCAACGCAGGTCAGCCACGGAACTAAGCCACCAAGCCGGATCGATGGCCTGCTGCATACGAAGCAATACGTTCCGTTCAAACTGCGGATCGGGATGCAAGCGCTGTGCTTCCAAAGACTTTCCTATAGTCTCAGCTTCGATCGCAGCAACGGTGATACCTTGTCCATGAATAGGATCAAAGCTGCAAAATGCATCACCAAGGACGAGTAAACCAGAGGGCCAATCTTCCATGAGTTCAAAATGCTGACGAACAGACTTGGAAATACGGTACCCCCTAGGCCCTTGCAATGGCTCTAACTGCTCCATTAACTTCACAATTTTATCTGAAGCAAATAGATGCTTGATTTGATCTTGAAACTCTTCGGGCTGAGTGGACGGATACTGCTCTCCTCCAGCATTGAAAAGAATGAGTCCAACGATACCATCCTCAATGCGGGTAAATATGCCTGCACGAATACCTTGCTCAGGATCTGAATCAGACATCACGAATTCATTTGGAATAGAGGATTTTATTTTGTAATAACGAGTGCTGTAACCAAGAGATACCTTCAGTACCTCCGGCTCCGGCACAGACAATCCAATCTTATCAAGCCATCTGATCAATTTGGAGGAACGACCAGAGGCATCAATAACCATATCTGCTAGAAGTTGTTCTTCTCGCTTCTCTCCTTTTCTTTCTTTTGTGTAAATTCCTGTAATGGAGTGCTGATCTTCAGAGACCATTAGCCCGGTAACTTCCAAGCTGGTTAAGATGCTTACATGAGAAATGTCCTGGAGTCGTTTGCGCAGCACCCATTCCAGCAAAGCTCTGCTGCACGATGCAATTTTAAATGAAGAAGGATCCTCCTTGTTAACTAATGTACCGTATCGATTAGTAACTATAAGCTTCTCATCATGTGAAGAGATTGCCCCCAATGCTATCAATTCGTCATTGTAACCTGGGAAATAATGTTCCATAATCAGCGCGCCGCGTGGTTGTACACGGTGTGGATGAAAAGATTGAGGTACACCCTGCCGGTTATTTGGCTCCGAAGGGAATTCATCCCTCTCAATCACACATACTTCCTCATAATAATCAGCTAACATTCTTGCAGTAATTAATCCAGCAATCCCTGCTCCGATCACCACAGCTTTTTTCATGTCAGACACCGGAGATTCATCCTTTCTAGAAACTAGATTTTAATCTACACTTGTAGATCAATCAAAATATTACTTATAATACCAATATATAATCAAAATTTCTTTTATAGTAAGAATCAATATAGCGTTGGTATATAGTTAAACTACGATATGGAAGTGGTGTAGATGAAAATCAATGAAAAAAAGCTTGATTTAAGAGTTGCCCGGACTCATAAATTATTAATTATGGCCTTTAAAGATCTGTTATCTGAGCAAGGCAGACTATTCAGCAATATCACGATTAATGAGATATGTGACAAAGCGATGGTTCACCGTACAACGTTTTACAAACATTTTGATGATAAATTTGCGCTGTTATCCGCTACCCTTACGTGGGTTCTTCAGGATTATTTGCAAATGAGTATAGAAGATCGGCTTCGGCAGCCCTTGCAAAGCCTATCTAGATTCATGTTGGAGAATTTACTGGAGCCGATTGTTCAGAACCAGAAGAATGACAAGGGATTTACTGACTTTTTCAAAAACTATATCGGAGATATATCCAGAAGAGATTTTCTGGAACTAAAAAGAAGAGGTAAACCATTTTCACCTCCCATAGAACTCTTAGCCGAATATCATTCAGGGGTCATTAGTTTACTTGTGACGTGGTGGATATATCATCTTGAAGAAGATGTTACGGCGGAACAGATGGATGAGTATTACTATCAAATGGTAAACGAGAAAATCATGTTAGACTAGCATGAAGCTCATTCATAGATCACGTCCCATAAAGATGCGATTACAGCAAAAAAGCCGCTAAATTAGCGACTTCAATAGGACTATGTTCTTGTCCTTCGACTTAATATTAGTCCAAAAGGCTGTAGATCTGAATGCTCTCCACCTTGGCATCCTTGATATGAAACGACATTACATCCACATAATTGGATGGCTCGTAACGGAAGTCATCCTCCTCATTAGGGGCTCCATCACCAAGCAGTTTCCCCTCGGGGTAGGCGTCTTTGAGTGTATCCAGACTATCTCCTGTTTTAATGTTTCGCACTGTCGTGTACTTAGGATCTGTGATTTCGATATGAAAGATGGAGTCTTGTTTTCCTTCCGGTATACTGATTGTTTTAATCTCCAGACCAGGATACGTATAGACCTTTTCTGTAAAACCGATTAACGTATCCATGTTGGTTCCATCGTCGGCACTGTACGTATGAGATTTCAGGTTATCCGGTTTGCCCAGCATCTGTTCCATCTGATCTTCGTTCGCTGTATCCGAAATCGCGATGGTGTGCTCATTATAGACAAAAGCAAGCTCCTTCAGCACCACATTGCCTTCCTTCTCCATCGAACCTTCTTTAATAGCTTCAGTACCCTTTTCTTCCGAACTTTCGGAAGCAGGCGCAGGAGAATTGGTTGCTCCTTCGCCTTTGCTTTGTTCATTCGCTGTGTTCTGTCCGGTTGCTGGAGATGTAGCATCACTGGACTGACAGCCCGCTAATGCCACCGTTAGTAGAGCACCTAGTACGATAACACCTGTTGCTTTGTTTATCAATTTCATCATGATCCCTCCATAAATGTGTGATTTGTTCTTATGAAGTGATTATAAATAAAACATTTGTTAGTCTCATAACAGAAATGTACCAATCTTGTAACGTTAATTATTTAGGCTTGGGTTTAGATGCAGGTCTACGCACGAGGCAAAACAATCGTAACGGTCGTTCCTTCCCCGATTTGACTTTCCATGTCGATATATCCATTAAACCGCTCTACAATCTCTTTGCAAATGGAAAGTCCAAGACCTGAACCGTTCGCTGTACTTGCATTTTTCGCCCGGTAAAAACGTTCCTGCACTCTCTCCAGCTCATCGCCCGCGATACCGATCCCTTGATCACGTATCCGTATAACTACCTCACTTGGTGTATGTTCCAACTTCAATTCGATTAGCGATGGACTGCCTGAATATTTGATGGCATTGTCCACAAGGTTCGCGATCGCATGGGAAATCAACATTGGATTGACATCGGCGTAGACTCTTGTCAGACCTCCATCTGTTGATCCTCCCTCCACTTTACTAACCATGATCTCGATTCCTTTATCTCTGGCCTTGGCACCCATACTCGTTGCGACTTGCTGAATCAGTTCATTCATTTCCGTTGTCTCGACTTCTAGTTCGTTAGAACCAGCCTTGTCGAATCGGGATAACAATAAAAGTTCATTAATCAAGCGCGTCAGCCGATCCGATTCCTGCAGCAGATGGGCATAGATTTTTTGCAGCTCCTTGTTCTCGTTCTCCCCTTCAACCAAGTATTGAGAGAAACCACGAATGGCTGCCAAGGGTGTTTTTAACTCGTGAGATACGTTGGAGACAAATTGTTTCTGGTACTGAATGTAATCATGAAGCTGCCGCCCCATGGAATCCAATCCATCTGCCAGCATGCCCAGCTCATCCTTCCGGTTAAGTTGGACTCTCCGAAACTCCTGTCTGGAGAAACTTTGCGCAGCGCCAAGCAACAGTTTAATCGGCTTGGTTGTGTTGCGGGCGATCCACAGACTGGATAACGTAATCAGTATAATAAATCCGCCTGCGCCGACAAACAGGATATAACGGATTTGATCCATAATCGCATAAAAGTAGGAAATGTCCTCCACGAACTCATACACATAAGCGTTTTCGTAGAATTGATCCTGAATGGGAGTCGCAAAATAAAGCAGATGATCTTCCGTGACGGTGTAGGCATAACTGCCGCTCAGGGCTTTCTCAATATTTGTTTCAAAAATAAGAGGTTTGCCATCATTAATGATGATGCCATCCACAGCCAAGCCCAGCAACTGCTTGGAGCTGTCATAGATACGTACTTCCTTGCCTGAAGCTTTCAGCTTCTCCAGAGCAAGTCTGACAATTTCCTTGGTCTGGGGCTCTCCTGAAGATGACCTATGCTGTGATAACACCTCACGGAAGGACAACTCGGACAGATCCGCTTTCTCCATCATCTGTTTCTCAATGGTAATGAAGCTGTAGTAATCGATGGCTTTATTCACCGCAAAAATGATAATGCCAAAGGACAGCACGGAGAAAAATAAATAATTCAGCAGTAACCGGGTTGCATACTTCAGGCCTCGCCACCTCCAAGTTGATAGCCAAATCCATAAATCGTCCTGACATACTTCGGTTCGTCCGCGTTATCCTCCAACTTCTTCCGTAATCGCATGATGGTCATATCCACACTGCGGCTGTCTCCCATAAAGTCATATCCCCATCCGATCTGCAGCAGCTCATCCCGGGTAAAGATTTTGTCTGGCCTCTTGAGTAACGTTTCCAGAATTTTGAACTCTTTGGCCGTTAAAGACACGGGTTCACCGTTTTTCAACACCCTGCGGCTTTCCAGATCAAATGTCAGCTCTTCATGTATGATGCGTGTAGATTTCACTTCTGTTCCTTCACTTGATTCTTCCTTGCTCTCGTTTCTTCTCAGAATCACCTTGATCCGAGCGAGCAATTCACGGTTGTCAAAAGGTTTGGTCATGTAATCTTCTGCCCCTATCTCTAGTCCCAACACCTTGTCGATTACCTCGTTTTTGGCTGAGAGCATGATCACAGGAACGGCACGTTTCCCGGTAATTTCCTTGCACAGGTCATATCCGGAGCAGTCAGGCAGCATCAGATCAAGTACCACTATATCGGGTTGAAAAGAGTCGAGCAGCTGCAAACCCGTTTTGCCGTCCTCTGCGGTCTGCACATCGTAGTTTTCTCGCCTTAGCACCAGCTCAATTAAATCTCGAATTGCGATTTCATCATCAATGACTAGGATTTTCTTCAACTGTACACCCCTATCTAGCCTTGTTTTCGCCACACCCATCTTAGCACAAGCGATTTAGATTCCTCCACCAGCAGGAAGATGAGACTTGATTGGGCGGGACGTACCGGGCGGTGTACTTGGGAACATTATTGCGGGTTTTATCGGTTCCTGTTTTATTTTTTGAACAAAATCGCAATCAGTATGATGGTTGATTTTCGTTTTAAACGGTACGAGGTCCATAAGCACAAAGAAAAACGCGTACACCTTCAGTGATGATACGTTTGGTTTGTTCCTCTTCGAATGCCTCTGTTTTTCCAGGTTGATTAAATACCAATAAAAACGTTAATGCAGCAAAGTGCTTTGTAGCCATTTCAGGATCGGGCACATGGAGCAATCCGGTTTGTCCAAACTCTGTAAACCTCCTGATAATCCCCTTTTCAGTTGCGTTATCCAGCCTTTCAAAAAAAGAGTCTGGCAGGTTAGCGGCTTCCACCGTAACCAGACGGATCAAAGCCATGTAATCGGACGAACCGTTCGCAGAAGCTACAATTTGTTCGCAAAATAAGATGAGCGCCTGCTTCATATCCTCGAATTCCAAGAGGTGATCTGAAATTCCTTGCTCAATCATGTCCAGAACCGCCAAACTGGATTCTTCAACAACGGCAAGCAGTAGATTCTGTTTGTCGCCATAATAATCATAAACTGTCCGTTTGGAAACTCCCGCTTTAGCTGCGACCGCATCGACGCTGGATCGATCAAACCCATCGGAAAGAAACAGGTCTCGTGCTGCCGCCATAATTTTAGCTCTTTTGTCTGAAGAGCCTTTGCGTATTTTCTTGTTTTCCGTATGATCCATTCTTACGTTGCCCCCTTATAGGTATACCATCAGAAATTGATTGGAGTTCTGTTCTGTTTACAAACTACACTGCACGGTGTAGTATAACAAATGTAGCATATCAAATCAATGAACAAGGAGGATTCTATTCATGAATAGCAAGCCGTCTTTTGTTGATGTTCTTATTGTCGGGGCCGGACCAACAGGGCTTACACTTGCCTGTGACCTTGCCCGTCGAAACGTGGACCATCGTATTATTGAACGAAGCTCCTTATTTAACGTTGCTTCTCGCGCCAAAGCAATCCAGCCCCGCTCGCTTGAGGTTGTTGATGATTTGGAGGCCGTTCGTTACATTATGGACACAGGTGTTGTGGATTTGCCTGTTCGTTATTATACCGCAGATGGCAGGAGTGTGGACAAGCCGGCTATTACCGTTGCAGCCAGCCCCGAACTTGAAACACCCTATAGTGATCCGGTCTGGATTGCTCAATATGATGTGGAAAAAGCATTGCGCGACCGATATGCAGTGCTTGATGGTCAAGTTGAGTTGGGCATGGAAGCGATAAGTCTTGTTCAGGATGAGGATGGTGTAACGATAACCGTGAATTCACCACAAGGAGAAGAGCAAATTCGCGCTCGTTATGTAGTCGGCGCTGACGGAGGCAAAAGCAATATCCGCAAATTTATTCACTTACCGCTGGTTGGGGAAACACACGATCATGAGCGATGGTATCTTGGCGATGTACGATTGGAAGGGTTAGATCGTGACCATATCCATATCTGGACTTCTTCGGAGGGGATGGTCGGGGTGACGCCGCTGCCAAAATCCGATATTTGGCAACTGCAGGCTACAATTCCGGAAGACATCGAAGAACCAGAGCAGCCGTCGCTAGAGGCGTATCAAGCCATGTTTGACCGTCGCGCCGGGGCTGGACGTGTTCGACTCACGGATGCTTCCTGGCTGTCCATCTATCGGGTCAACGTTCGTATGGTCGAATGTTACCGTAACGGCCGGGTCTTCCTTGCCGGCGATGCTGCTCATGTTCATTCGCCGGCCGGTGGTCAAGGCATGAATACGGGGATGCAGGACGCGTACAATCTCGGCTGGAAGCTGGCGGCTGTGATGCGGGGAGCGGACACTGCCTTACTCGACACGTACGATGAGGAGCGCCGCCCAGTGGCTCAATCTGTTCTTGAGGACAGCACGAAGAAGATGGGCGTGGTCATAGGAACGGCGACTGAAGGCGGAGGGTTGTCCCAAACTTTGAGCAGCATATCCGACGATCTGACGAGTGGGCTACTCATTTCCTATCGCTCAAGTTCGCTTACCCGTCATCCTGCTCGAACAAATGCTACCCGTTCATTTCCTGGGGATCGTGCTCCTAATGCTAGGGGCCTGCAAGGCACCGGATTTGCAGGAAGTCTCTTTGACCTATTGCGAGGCCCACACTGGACGCTTTTGGCTTTTGCAAACAGCATCGATCCTTCGCTAATGAACTTCACCAACAACGAACTCCATATACATTATATCCTGCCATCCAGCATGGAGGGGGCGGCGGAAGGTTTAATAGACACAGCAGGTAATGCCTATCGAATTTACGATGTAACAAATAAAGAACTCATATTGATTCGTCCCGACGGTTACATTGCAATGCGTACCTCCATTGATGATACTTCATCGATTTCGAATTACTTGAATTCCATATATCGAGCAACTGATTTGGATAAGGCCAGCGGGAAATAAGATTAATTCAAGAGGAAATTAAAGAGGGCAACTTTTGTCACCAAAAGCGGCCCCCTTCCTTTCACTTCAATCCATTTTTTTAAATTTTGCCTCATGAATTACAATCTTCAATTTAGTTTGACATTCCGGCTATCCGGCTAGTTGTAAAAGATCTTCTAATGTCAATTTCCCAATAACCTCATACCCTTTTTGATCTCCCAGTGGTTTTAGAATTACGGTCTCCATACTCGCGAGTTCTCCTAATCCTATCCCGGGAGGAAAAGAGTGAGCTATAATTACTCTGTTAACATGAGTTGGAGGTATTTGTTCAATTTCATTTGTAAATGCTTGCAATGTACTATTTATTTTTTCAGTGCTCGGGTTTTGACCGAGATTATATATGTTTAACCAGAATTCATTTACTTTTATATGTTGTGTACCAAAAGCAATCTGAGCCGTTTGGAGGGTTCTACATAATGGACTTGCTTCTAAAGGTATTTGGACGGGAATGTTTAATTTACGGATAGCATCGCCATACTTTTCAGCTTGTTCCTTTCCCAAAACACTTAAATTCCTCTGCGTAGTGCAATCTGTTAAACTAAAGTTTTGTTGATCTTCCCCTACAGTTGCATCTCCATGTCGGATATAAAGGATGTATCCGCCTTTTTGAAGATCTTTTATGAGAGAAGAACGGTTAATCTCTGCTCCCCAGGCACTAAAAGTTGTTCCAAGCAACAGAAAAAAACAGGGTATCAAAATGAATAATCGGTACATTTATCTTCCACCTTTTTTTGTTCTACGCTCCCCTTATTGCGATAATTTATACAACACTTCATCTACTCTACGTCAAGTTTCTAGATTCAAGGAAAAGGCTACTCTATACATATATACTGTTCCCGTTGTTATCCTATATAATTTCTGTTGTTTAGGTTTACGCAATGTTACAATCCAGACTACTGAAAAATCGTTCAACAAAAACATCACCATATAATTTCTTCATATGCGCTGTGTTAAAAATATATTGTTCCATAGGCCCAAGCCTGCGCAGACTCCGTACCAGTACTTTCCGATCATCTTCAGATAGATTAGGGTCATCGTCTATCTTCGTCAGAGCATTTTTCACACGTGCGGATACCTGTTCAACATACACATGGTTTTTGGATTTTGGCGGAATACATTGCGTCAGATCACAACTGACAAAACGAACACCGTCAAGGTTGCAGTTTTCAAAATTGGCGATTAGCTTTTGGTTGCCAATTCCCTCAAACGTAATATCCACTAGCTTGCCGGTAAAGGAACAATTGACGATATTCGCCGCTTGTAAAATCCGGTCATTGAATCTACATTACAATATCAGAAAATAATTCGTTGTTTACTGACATACCAGACTCAAGTCTTCTCATCCCTATCACCCTATCATATCTTCGGAATCTTTTTCATTATAATAACCTTATTTTGGAGTTGAATTCTCTTTGGAATCGCCTTCTCATTTTACTCTAAAATGAGCATAACTAAACTTCATAAGGGCAACGGAAAAGGGAACGAATAAACCGACGGGTGTTTCATTACACGGCGGTTTGTTTTAATTTATCAACAGCTAGCTTTCCGAAATATTACAAGTCGGACTAGCACATACTAAGGAACAGTTGGCTAAGCTTACATAACGGAGGGTCTCATCATGGTATTTACAATCACAATTATTATCGTTGTACTGTTTGCAATATGGGGAGCCGTCGCTCCTGCTCAGCTGGCGGATGTGGCTAATGTTGCCTACAACTTCTCTATTCAGAATTTTGGCTGGTTTTATTTGCTAGCGACACTGTTCTTCCTGATCTTTGCTTTCTATCTGGCGTTCAGCCGATTTGGCGGTATTAGGCTGGGGGATGACGATGATGAGCCGGAATATTCTACGGTTTCCTGGCTGTCCATGCTGTTTAGCGCTGGTATGGGTATTGGGCTGGTTTTCTGGGGAGTTGCTGAACCGCTGTCCCACTATTTATCTGCACCGGAGGGCGCGGTACCCGAAACAACGCAAGCAGCAAGACTTTCAATGCGTTATTCCTTTTTCCACTGGGGGCTTCATCCTTGGGCTATCTATACCGTCATCGGCTTGGCGCTCGCTTACTTCCAGTTCCGGAAAGGCTACAAAGGACTGATCAGTTCCACCTTTATTCCGCTGATCGGTGAACGTCTTGCTGCAGGCTGGCTTGGTAAGATCATTGATATTCTTGCAGTCATTGCAACGATCTTCGGTGTTGCAACCTCTCTTGGATTGGGTGCGCTTCAGATCGGTGGGGGTCTGAATTACTTATTCGGTATCCCAAACTCGACGCTGTCCCAGATTGTCATTATCTCAATTGTTACCGTACTGTTTTTGATCTCGGCAACCTCCGGTCTGGATAAAGGTATTAAGATTTTGAGCAACACCAACCTAGTTATAGCTGTGCTATTGATGGTGTTTGTATTGGTGACTGGACCGACTTCTTTTATATTTGACACATTCACGACAACATTGGGCAGTTACATGCAGAATATTATTAACATGAGTTTGAGACTGACACCGTTCTCAAGAGAAACCTGGATTGGAGCATGGACGTTATTTTACTGGGCATGGTGGATCGCATGGGCTCCCTTTGTTGGCACGTTTATCGCAAGGGTATCCCGAGGAAGAACCATAAAGGAGTTTGTAATTTACGTCATGGTTTTTCCAAGCCTGTTCGGATTTATCTGGTTCTCCGTTTTCGGTGGAACAGGACTTCACCTCGAATTGTTTAATGCCGCCCATTTGGCGGAGGCCGTCAAACAAGATACGACAACCGCTTTATTCCTTACACTGGAGCAGCTTCCTTTGGGTACGATCATAGCATTCATTGCTACACTCCTGATCATGACCTTCTTTATTACGTCGGCTGATTCGGCTACCTTTGTGCTAGGTATGCTGTCCTCAGATGGCAAGCTGGACCCGAGTACGAGAGTGAAATTAACCTGGGGAATCATGCAGTCCGCCATCGCGATAGTCCTACTGATCAGCGGGGGGTTGAACGGTCTCCAGACGGCCTCCATTGTTGCCGCACTGCCGTTCGCTGTTGTTCTTATTGGTATGTGTTTCTCCCTGCTCAAGGCTCTGCAAGCTGAGGACAGAGAGCGCCGTCAGAAAGAAAAACGGCAGCGCCAAAAACTGAAACGACTGCTGGAGGAACAAGAACACTCGCTGAATGAAATTCCCGGCAGGTAATGTATACTTGATGTTAAAACAAACAAAAGCCCGCGTCGTTGCGGGCTTTTGTTTGTTTCATGTATTGAGTTTTTGAGATCTGTCATGAATTCTGTTTGAATCCCAGGCAGAATGATTTCTAACACTTATTTATACTATGAACGTTCCCCAGTTCCCGAAGGAGTTAATGTACAATGAGGACTGGACAACTTGAGTTTGTTTATTTTGGGCTATTTCAACGGTTGCATCAAGGAGTTTGTTCGTTATTTCAGATTTATCAATGGCCACCATAATTTTGTCAAACATAGTATCATCCTTTCCGTGGCAATTCGTAACCATTTCGACTACCTACAACACGATTACTTGCTGCTCCTATACCAACTATAAATAGTAACACGGAAGCCCCAAGAAGAATGAAAAGTGGCAGGTGCCAACTATTTGTTGCATCGTGCAGATATCCTATAAGGGCTGGACCGATTGCGGCAAGAAGATATCCGATCGATTGGGCCATGCCGGATAGTTCTGCTGCTTGATGCGCATTTTCAGTGCGTAACCCGAAAAACATCATGGCCAAACTAAAAGCGAAGCCTCCACCAATTCCGAGTATGACGATCCACAACAGAATGACATTAGAACTTCCGTAAAGAAGTCCAAGCGTCCCCGTCAAAAGCAAAATGGATGTGATGACCACTAACAAACGTTGATTAGACATACGCCCTGCAATAACAGGGACAATAAAGGTAAATGGAAGCATCGCTAACTGCATGATCGAGAGGTACCATCCAGATTGGTTGGAATCAATTCCTTGCTGCTTTAAAATTTCAGGCAACCATGCGATCAATACATAGAAAACCATAGACTGTATACCCATGAACAAGGTTACTTGCCAAGCAAGCGGGGATCGCCAAACATTCACATCGTTGCTTGCCATGTGTTGACTCGTCGTTGCAGTTTGTTTCGTTTGATTTCTTAATTGGGGTAACCAACAGAGGATCGATACAAAGCTTAGAATCCCCCATATTCCCAATGCTCCCTGCCATTTTAGCCCTGCGTTCATGGCTAGCGGTACACTGATTCCCGATGCGATTGCTCCACATAAATTCATTGAAATGGAGTAAACTCCTGTCATGGAGCCAATTTTATTTGGAAAATCCCTTTTGATTATACTTGGCAATAATACATTACATATGGCAATGGCGAATCCAAGAACCGCTGTTCCAATAAACAGATGAACTGCGCCAGATAAAGATCGTATTACAATACCAACAGTCAGAAAGATTAGGGCAATCAAAATGATACGCTCAACCCCATACCTCCGTCCTAATTTTGGTACGAGAGGCGATAATAAAGCAAAGGCAAGCAAGGGTACCGTTGTGATCAGGCCTGCTAATGTATTTGAAATATGAACGTCATCCCTTATAAAACCCACTAAAGGACCAACTGAGGTTAAGGGAGTACGTAAATTAGCTGCAATAACAATAATGCCGAGAATGATCAACGCTACAGAGGATTGCACGAATTTTTTATTTTGTTTATTCGGCATTTTTCATTTCTCCTTCCTGAATTCTTACGTATAATATTAGCTTCCTAATTCGTTAAAAACTTTGCTATAACATCCGCGCGAATAATAAAAGTATAGTATAATATACTTTTATAAACAATAATTATTTTATAATATACTAAAATTGAATAAAAAAATACAACTCTGAATTCCCGTCATGGAATTCGGAGTTGCATTTAATAAGTGGATTTTCGGCGACTAGAAACCATATTTTAAGGATATATGGAGCACTGTTTCGTTATTCGTATGATTGGTATAAGCATGGGGATCATCTGCACGAAAACTGATCGTATCATATTGATTCAATGTGTACATCTCTCCATTAACTTGTAACTCGATGGAACCCGTCATTACTGTCGCAATTTCAGTTGTATTCACATGATGACCTTCAGGGTAATACGAGCTATTAGGCTGTAAGTATGCCCGACACATTTCAATATCGTTGCTTTTAAAGACGGGTTCAATGACCCAATTTTTTTCATCATTAGAAAACCGCAGTCCCTCCCCTGCTCGATACAAACTAACGGGTTTCTCTGATGTGAACAAAGCCAATAGCGGTAAAGATATTCCTTTTGAAATTTTCCATATGATGGCCAAAGTTGGATTTGTCTCACCACGTTCGATATTCCCCAGAGTAAGTTTGCTTACACCCGTTAATTCTGATAAGTCGTCTAAGGTCATGTTTTTTTCTTTTCTATACTTTTTTAATGCACCGCCGATTTGTAATACAATTTGTTTTGACTCATCGATTTCATCCATTTGATATTCACCTCAACAAAAAACTATATAGCTAGTATATTGTTTATCGAGATTCTTTTCCATTCCGGTTCAATAGAACGTAATGAAATCTTCTTGATAAAATTGTATTAAAGGATAAAATGACGAGCATCAACGGTTTTATTTGAAGAATGGTAGCTTATGAAAGGTGGTTTAGCAATGAAAATTCTCATGGTTGGCAATTTTAGCGAGACCTCAAAATCCAATATTGCAGGGAGTTTTCCGCAAGACTGGAACGTTGTAATTGTTCCGCCCGGCCAATGCTGCAGGAGTGAATGCACAGGCAGTGGCCGAGCATGTCATGGCACTGATATTGTCTTATTATAAAAACATACCGTTTCTTGATACTTTCATGAAAAATAAGATGGATGAAAATCAATTGGACTATACAGGGAGTGAGTTAAAGGGAAAAACGATTGGGATTATCGGTTTGGGTGCAATTGGAAAAAAAGTAGCTGCGTTTTGCAGGGTTTTTGATATGAATGTGCTGGCGTATGCAAGAAATGCCACTGTACAATCGGACGATTTTGTGAAAAAGACGGATTTTGATACTCTTGTAAGTACATCGGACATAGTTAGTGTACATGTACCCTTGAATGAACAAACTAAACAGCTAATTAACAAAGCGACATTCAAAAAAATGAAAAATACCGCTCTTTTTATCAATACAGCCCGCGGCGGCATTGTCAACGAAAGAGATTTGATTGATGCATTAAAAAACGGGGATATTTCAGGCGCATGCCTGGATGTGTTTGAATCTGAACCGCTTCCTATTGATAGTGAACTCCGGAATCTGGGTAATGTGATACTTACTCCCCATACAGCGGGAATGCCTGATGGTCGGAAATTTCATAAAACAAGATATGATTTCTTTATAAAGAATATAAAACGTGTAGAAAATGGTGAGGAGCCTGAAAACAAGCTCAATCAGTTATGATGTTTTGGTGCAATAAAAATTGATCGCCACCCTACAGCAGTTCAAAATGAAGTTGAGTCTCAGGTAACTCCGTATTCCCTTTCCACTGATTTGCACCGTATCCCAATTCCAGAACCGCAGCAATGCGCTCGTTACTCAGTACACCAAACATTTCAGTACGGCTCGAATCGTACATCCAGTCATGCAAGGTACAGCGCACACCCAGACTTTGCTCATGAGCCAGCAAGCGGAAATTCTGAATTAGGCAGCAGACAGCTGCAAAGTCCTCTTCTCGCTTATATTGATCCGCCTCTTCCTTCACCAAGACCAGAAGATATGCAGGGGCAGGCTCCTGTAATCCCTGCATGATGTCCCCATACCGGTTATCGGCAAAGATAAATCGCCACGGCTCTCGGAGTCCATCATTTGGCGCCCATACGGCATGATTAAGCAATTCAAGGATGAGGTCGTGCGATACCGGTTGTTCCAAAAACTCACTCGGACCGCCCATGACTCCTTCCAGATCTGACAATTTCATTTTATATCCTCCTCTTCTATGTAGACTGTCCTCGCAATACGGTCCATTTCTGCTCGGCTGGTGTTCTTTTCCGACTTCTTGGCGCTTTGTCGTAATATCCTATATGAAGAATACCAACAAATCTTTCATCCTCACGTAAGCCAATTCCATTGAAGAATGCTTCATGCTGAATCATGGACTCTGTATCCCATAACATTCCTAACCCTCGTTCCCAGCCCAACAGTTGGAAGCTCTGCATCACCCCGCAGGCAGCCGCATAATTGCGATCATTGGTCAGACGATTCGGTCCTACAGTGGACATAACAATGACGTGGGCAGGAATATCGGTAAATCTCTTTTTAAAAACATCCAGAAGTTTCCCTGGAATCAACTTGCCGAGCTTGCTTTGTGACATCTGTTCCAGCATGCAGTCCACCAACCGTTTGCGAGCTTCTGGAGTTCCGGCATATACTACACGCCACGAGCCAGACTCAACCAATGGTTGAAGCCTCATAGCCTTACGCAGTAATGCTACAATTAACTCCTGGTCCACCGGCGTAGAGTTACATTTACGAATACTCCTGCGCTCCCTGATCAATTCCGCCAGACTCAAATGCTTCACTCTCCTTTGTTCTATCTGGATTCAATATTTATACTGCTGTCTTGAAGAAATTGATGGATTACTTTTAGCTCCGCTTCCGAATATTTGTCGAGAGTACGATAGAAGCGCTCAGCCTCATGTATATGCAGACGTTCATGCAGTTCAAAGATTTTTTTACCTTGCGGTGACAACCGGAAATAGCTTTCCTTTTTGTTGTCGTTCATTTTTGTACGTTTGACGAATCCTTCCTCGAGCAGTTTGTTGCCAATTTTGGTGATACTTGCTTTGGACAAATTCATCGCCTCAGCAATACCCGTGTTGTTAATAGGCTCATGCTTGCCTATGCAATCTATCATATGAACCGCGGTCAAATGCTGAGGGATTTTCTCGATGCTTTCACGCTGGGCGATACTTAGGAAATGCTCGATTTCTTTATCCTTGTGGTTCTCATACACATGTAAAAAACGTATAAATTGGTCATAAAGCAACTGTTTTGTTCGATCTTTTGAGATCATTCTTTGATCGCTCCTTATTTACTTGTAAACAAAAATATCATTTAAATAGTAGGGTTTTCTAAATGAATTATTATATTTAGTTTACTGGTGAACAATATATCATGAATGATAATGCTTATCAACTATATTCTCTGAAATTGTAACATCACCCTACAATCCAAGACAGAGACCTGCCTTGAACGGATTATCTTTTAACCTGCTCGTTAGTTAAACAAAAGCAGCCGATCACGCTGATCGGCTGCTTTTTATCGTTTGCTGTCACTTTAAATTAACTTTTTCTCTATATCAAAAAGCTTGGAAATGCGGGGAAATAGACGAAAGGCATTGCCATAAGCGATCGCCTTCGCGTTTTCTTCGCTGATCTGCTGTGCTTCATGGAATACCGACTCCCGCTGTATACGAAGGACGCTGTCCGCTGGCCAAGGTATGTCCGCTCCGAACAGAATCCGATCAGGCGCAATCAACTTTTGGATTGTGCCGAGGTTCAACGTGGAATCATAATAAAGGTGGTCCAATTTGGCTATTTCAGCTTGAAATTGTTCCGGTGTTGTTTCAACCTGAATCGAATCTTGCCCGATGGCGGCAAGTGCAATTCTCCATTTGATATACGGCACCATGCCCCCTGTATGGGGGAGAATGAACGTAATGGATGGGTATTGGTCGAAAATGCGATGAACAGCCATGGTAGTAACGGCCCGCGTCGTATCGAATGTGCCCTCAAGTAGTGCAGGACTAAGCCCAGCGATTTTTTGCGGTATGAGGATGGGATGTAGAAACACAACAGCACTGCGTCGATCCAATTCGGTTAACAATTCGGTGTAATCTGGATGGCTTAAATATTTCCCCTGATAACTTGTTAGTATTGCAACACCATCCATCCCGAGAACATCAAGAGCATACAAGGTTTCTTCCATGGCTGCTGCGGGATCCGGGAGTGGAAGCGTTGCAAACGCACCATACCGCTCAGGATGAAGTTGAGCATACGATGCAAGCTCTTCATTCATTTTACGTGCCAATGCGTTGGCAGACGATTGGTCAATGAACGTCAGATCTGACGGGGCTGAAAGAAATGAAAATGAGATGTCACATACATCCATTTTTTGCATCCCGATCTCGGGCGTCCACTTTGGCATAAAACTTGGAATCTCCATTCCCAGCTCCCGCTGCTTTCGTTGCATTTCTTTAGAGATGATATGGTGGTGAACATCAATGACAGGATTAAACATACGTGATCAGCTCCTTCTATTTATTTTCAAGCCATTGGTTTAACTGGTTTTGCTTTTCCTTCAATATTTTCTCTACGCCTGCATTCTTTAGTTTGTCGAGATAAGCACCCAGTTCTGACGGGTCAAAAGTTCCTGTCTGAAAGCCTGCATCATACTGGTTTTGGACGTTGGCCACCGAGGTAATTTGTGTTTTGACCGGATTGATGTCGAAGCTGAAACCCATCGCCCTTGATTTTACGGCACTCTCGTTTTCGCCCCTCAACTGCTCCCACATGTCAGGATCGTTCCCTTCCCATATATAGGACAGGAAATTGTTCCCCACGGCATATTGGTTTGAATCGTATCCTGTTGCAGTAACACCTTCTGGCTTGCCAATCAGGTCATTATCCCGCTTTACATAATGCTTGCCCTCAATTCCATTGGTAAACAGATTAATGACTGCTTCGTCCGAGTAAAACAGTTCCAATACTTGAATCGCCTTATCCGGCTGCTCACTGTTCCTTGCCAAAGACATCATGTTGGAAGCTACGCTATTACGCGTCATGTACGAGTCCTCAAGAGGTACGCATACAAGTTCAGTCCCAGCCGCAAGTGATTCCGAGTAACACTCATTGATATTCCGGATATACGAGAAGGCTTTGCCTGCCTTGATCAGATTGGACCCCGTTTCCTGTGACGTTGCGACGTCTTTGCTGAAATAACCTTTTTGGTACCAATCACGCATCAGGTCAGCCATTGTGGAGAACCGCGAAGTCGCAAAAAGATTCTGCACGGTGAAGTCCTCCCCGCTAAAATCCAGCACGCCAGGTGCTGTTCCCAATGGATCAAAATTCAGCATGGCTTGTCCAGGTGTTTCCTGCGAGGTATAGCTGACAATCGGCGTGACACCCGGCTCATTGTCCTTGATGCGCTGTAATACAGCAGAGATATCATTCCAGGTTTTTATGGCGCTAAGGTCAATATCATGCTTATCGGCAAGCTCTTTGTCCATCACAAAACTGGGAGAAAGTGCCCAAGCTTTAATGCTGGGAACGCCATATGTTTCGCCATTCATCTTCCCGGCTTCTGCGGCTTCCTCCGGAACAGCCTCCCGTATCTTTTTACCGAATTCATTCAACGATTCGTCCATGGGCAGTAACTGCCCCCTGCCGATTTGGGATTCAAGGCCGAACCAAACGCTGGTATACACCAGATCCAGTTTCTCGCTGCCCGCCAGCATCAAGTTCATTTGATTGGCATAGTTCGATCCATTAACAGGCAAGAGCTTCACGGTGGCGCCTACCTTTTCTGCTGTAATATCACTGATGGCTTCCTGAATTTCCTTAACATCTGTTACATCCCCAAAAGCCGGATACGTCATGACCACTTCATACATGTCTGTAGCTGAAGCTTGCCCAAGTTCTGCTCCCTCCTTACTGTCTGGACTTCCGCATGCCGTCAACAATAGAGGGGCCGCGCAAATTAAGGACATTACCTTTATGAAACCCGCAGGCAATCTTTTTCTGAACATCTTCATTCACTCCCCATGTTTGCTTTTGGATGTGACATCTTGGATACGAAGCATGACTAACCTTTTACGGCACCAATGGTCAATCCCTTGACGAAGAACTTCTGGAAAAACGGATACGCTGCGATCAGTGGCAACACGCCGATTACGGCAATAGCCATTCTCACACTGCCAAGAGGTACGGATGAGACAACAGCCGTCTGGCCAGACAAACTGTTTTGCTGCAAGTACTGGACATCAGACAACATTCGATTAAGCAGGTTTTGAATGCTGTAGAGGCTTCCGTCATTGATGAAAATCAGACCGTTAAACCAATCGTTCCAATACGAGATCATGAGCATTAGACCAATGGTTGCCAGGCTTGGGAGAGCAAGCGGGAGAACGATTTTGCAATAAATAACCCATTCGTTGGCTCCATCCACATAGGCTGACTCCACGACTTCGCCGGGAATTGATGTGGAAAAGAAACTGCGCATCAACAAAATGTAGAACCCGTTGGTCAGTAAATTCGGGATGATTAGCGACCAGATGGTATCTTTCAAATGGAAGAGGTCCGTATAAACCAAGTACATGGGCACCAGCCCCCCATTGAAAAGCAGGGTGAAAAATACGAAGAATGACAGGAACGAACGAAATGGAAGCACATTTCTGGATAGCGGATAAGCGACCAGGGTTGTGATCAACAATCCAACGATCGTGCCCACGACCGTGATGAACGTCGTAATTCCATACGACCGCAGAATCAACGAATACTGATTAAACAGATACACATAAGCATCGAAGCTGAATTGAGCCGGAAACAAACGATAACCATCCCTGATAATGGCTTGTTCCTCGGTTAGGGAAGCGGAGATCAGAAGTATAAACGGAAACACTGCAGCGATTCCCATCATGATGAGCACGAGGTGAACAGCCATTTGATATATCCTATTTGAATACATGTTGTCCTCCCCCTTAGCTAAAACAGCGCCAAATCCCGGTTTTTGCGACGAACGATCGCATTCGTCGTTAATACTAACAGAAAACCGACAATGGACTGGTACAGTCCGGCAGCGGATGACATTCCGAAATCCCCGAAAGTCATCAAACCACGATAAACGTATGTGTCAATGACATCGGTAGTCGTTTGCAGTGCACCCGAATTCAGCGGAACCTGATAGAACAATCCGAAATCGGAATTGAAGATGCGTCCCACTGCAAGAAGTACCATAATGACCATCGTGGGTTTAAGCAGAGGAAGGGTAATGCTCCAGACTTGCCTCCACTTGGATGCTCCGTCCAGCGTAGCGGATTCATAATATTCTTGGCTGATGCCTACGATTGAGGCCAGATAAACAATGCAGGTATAACCGACGTTTTTCCACAGATATACGACACTTAATATAAAGGGCCATTTACCGGAATCCGCATACCACGACACGGGGTCAATCCCCAGCAAAGGAAGCACGTAATGGTTGACGAATCCGTTTTCCTCGTTGAGCAATGCCAGAACCAAGTAAGCGACAATGACCATCGAGATCAGATAGGGCAGCAAAATGATGCTTTGGTACAGTCGGGAGGCAAATCGCTTTTTTACCTCGTTCAACAATACGGCCACAGCTATGGAGAGCACTGTTCCAAGCACGATAAATGCGCCGTTGTAGAGTAACGTGTTTCGGGTAATCACCCAAGCATCCTGTGTTTGGAACAGATAGGCGAAATTATCGAAGCCTACCCAGTCACTTCCCCAGATTCCTTTTGCAAAATTGATATCTTTGAACGCGATCACAATGCCGAACATGGGCAAGTAATTGTTGATGAACAGATAGACGATGCCTGGCAAAATCATGATCAATAACAGCCCATGCTTTCTGATGTTTTGGATGCGGTTTGCATGGAAACCTCGACGCATGTCTCTCTCCCCCTGTTCGTAACAATGATGTTTGGTTTGTGTAACTCCTCCAATATCCCTCCTATTCTATTAATGTCAGTTTATGTGACTTAAAATTGTTCTTATATGAATAATACGATGTAAGTAAGCCTCAGTCATTGGTGTGATTCACTAAAAAAAATGATTTCATTTGGATTATTACACCAAAAGAAAAGCCTGTCTAAATTTAAATGTTATGTATTGTAACATTCACTGCATTGAGCAACGTATTATAAGCCCTGTGATCAGCCTTTTCATGCCAAAAAGCAACGCATCTGCAAAAGGATGCGCTGCTTCATGTTTAATTAAAGATTGTTACGAATGGATGGCTGCCATCTGTCTGCTGTTCGGAAACATTCGACCACCAACAAGCACACCACCCGAAAATACAGCTTCGCGTGGAGGTGCCGCCGCCAACGCATGCATCGCATTTATGGCATTTACCAACGAGAAAGCACCTCGTTCACCCACTTTTGGAGTTAATGGCGCATTGGATATAAGCTTGTACGTTTCTAACAGCCAGAAGTCTTCCACCCAACCGGATGCTTCAGCGAGACGTGACCCACGGGAGAGCATATCGCCATTTCCGAATGGGCTCCACGAATCCAAAATGTTATCGGAACCGATATGCACGGACACTCCCGTTTCCATCAACAGTTTGATGGGGGGCATAGGCCTGTCAATGGGCACGCTTGTCATGATGGCTGCGCCGGCCGCACACAACCTTTCCGCGAGTGAGCGCACCTCTGTTTCCCCAACCTGGCCCAAACAGTAGGCATGGCTTACCGCGGTACGGCCGGACATACCGGCTTGTTCTGTCAGTTCGGCGAAGCGGCTGATCGTGTATATTCCGAGATGACTCGGGTCATGAAGATGCAAGTCGATGCCCGCAGAGAATTCTGTCGCAAGTTCGAACATGGCTTCCAGACTGGCATCCACCCGGCGGTCCAGTCCGGCCGGATCCACACCACCAACATAGTTAGCTCCAGCACGAAGCGCTTGCCGCATGACGGTAACGGAGTCAGATCGAAGCAGGCCTTGCTGGGGAAACGCCACAATTTCCATATCGATGCGTCCCTGGTACATCTCACGCACTTCCAAGACCTCCTCAAGATGAGAGAGGCCAATTTGCGGATCCACGTCAACGTGTGTGCGGATTGCCGTTGTACCTTGGGCTAGCATTAAATCCAACATTCGTTTCGCACGTTCTCCCGCCCCGGTCGGTAGTTCTCCCAACATGTTTTTCTCAAATTCCAACTGGCCGGGCAGCGTGACAAACGGCTGCAAAGACTTCCAAGGCTCCCCAATAAAATGCTTGTCAAGATGGGTATGCATATCTGCCATTGGCGGTACATAGTGGAGCCCGTCCGCGTCAATGACGGTTGTCGCCCTACCGGCAATATTTACAGATGTGAGATCCGCATCCGTTCCGGCAGTCTCAATGCTGACAATAAGTCCTGTTGTTTGATCAATCGTTAGATCAAACAGGTTTTCCGACCATTTGACATTTTTTACGAGTGTTAACCCTTTCTCCATAACGCCATCCCCTTACTTCATAATTAGATTGTTTCGATCTCATCCGACAACCACGGTAATTCCAAAAGTTTTGAGTCGGTACAAGCTACCTGTAATCCCGATTTCCAGACCGTGCGGGCCTCCGGTTTATTAAGCAGAACTTCCCTTTCCGACCGCTCTCGGAACAATACCATATCAGCCGGAGCGTCAACCTTAATGCCATAGTTTTCAATGCCTAACGCCTGTGCCGCGTTATGCGTCAGCATGTTGGTCAAGATGAGCGCATCCCGTTTGCTGCCCATGTACGAAGTAATTGCCAATAACCAGGCAGCCTCAATCGGGTCTGTTTTGCCAAACGGCGTGAATGGGTTGCGCACATTATTGACGCCAATTGCCACATTCACTCCACAATCCTGCAGCAGTTTCACAGGAGTCAGACCTCTATGATGTCCTTCGGAGCCTTCCCTTCCATTCAAAAAGAGGTCCGTCATCGGCAGCGTAATGACGCTGATTCCGGCAAGACAGAGAAGCTCTCCGATAGCCAAAGCTTCGTGTTCAGGGAGGGAACCGAGCGAGGTTACATGTCCGGCGGCTACATGCCCCTGCATTCCTGCAGCAATGGTCCTTCTTGCAATTTCCACAACGGCACGGTCGTTGGAATCGACCGAGAAATCCGCGTGAAAATCCAGTGGTTTTCCGTACTTCCCTGCCAGAGCAAATGCAAAATCCAAGTGTGCCCCTAGGTCTGCATCCTGATACGTGATTCCTCCGATCACATCGGCTCCCATACGAACGGCCTCTTCCATCAACTCAGCAGTCCCCGGACTCTTGAACACCCCTTCTTGAGGAAAGGCAACAACCTGTAAATCCAGTTGGTGTTTTAAGGATTGTTTGAGACGTAGAGCAGATTCGACAGCTCTGAGTCCAAGAACCGGATCAACCTCTGCATGGCAACGCATATGGGTTACACCATTCCTGACGGCTTCCCGAATGACAACCAGCGAGCGATGATACATGTCCTCCCTTGTGAACGAACTTTTCAGTTTGGATGTTATCTGAATCGCGTCCTGGAGAGACTCCGCCTCCCGATCCATGGAATCCAGCAAATATGCTTTTTCCAAATGAATATGCGGCTCGACGAATCCGGGCAGCAATAAGCCCCCTTTGCCCTGCACTACACGAGACGCTTCGGTTTTCCTTTCCCCGCATGGCGTGACAAATGAAATCTTGCCTGAGGATATCCCGACATCCATTCGCCTTTCATCCCCGGAAATCACCGTATCTGTGATAAGTAGATCAATCATTACATCCTCCGTTCATGTACGCTTTTATTACACGCAGGAAACACTTTAAGCATAATTCACTCCTTATGAGAAATCATTGGATGAAAAGGATAAAAATAATTAGCAATCTTGGATGATCAAACCAAAGATATTTACTCCACATGATCGTAGTGTTATATTACTTAACAATAAAATAACTTGTTCCAGAAAGGGATGGGTCGATGTGCTGCTGACAGATTTGCTGAAAAACGGCATTTACGATGATGCCAGAGTGATTACGGGGCATAAGGGTCTAGTACGTGAGGTTCAAACGGTCAACATTATGGACTGTCCGGATATCATTCGGTTTCTAAGGCCAAACGAGCTCTTGCTGACCAACGGCTTTTTTATGAAGCAGCAGCCAGAGATGTTTATTCAACTAATCAGGGACATGCAGCGGCTTCATTGCTCGGGGTTGGCCATCAAAACCAAGCGCTTTGAACTGCCAATCCCTGATGAAATACTTTGGGAAGCGGACCAGAACGAATTTCCCATCATCGAAATTTCCGATGTTCGTCTATCCCTCGGCGAAATTTTGCAGCGATCGACCAGTGTGATTCTGAATAACAAGAGCGACGAACTGCAATATGCACTCAGCATCCACAAAAAATTCTCCGAGATGATCATGCGCGGCAAAGGAATTTCCAGCATTATCGATTCCCTGTCCAAACTGTTCTCCTCCCCAGTCATCCTGTTAAACTACAAATGGCAAACTATCTCTGCTTCCAACCAGAATACAAGTGTTGCTGAACTCACTGCAGCCGCTGTAAATACACTTCAAGACTTGTCCGATATTTCGAGTCCCACTTCGTTGTGCTTCATCAACCCATCAGTCCGAGAGCGTTCCTGCATGCTGGTATATCCAGTAAAAACTTACCGCCACGAAGGCTATTTGTTATCCTTTCATTCGCCCGATCAATGGACTGGCCTTTTTGGTCTGACGCTTGAGCAGGCCTCCAACGTCATTGGAATGGAGCTGACCAAATCACAGGCTGTCAAAGAGCGCTCCCGCAGGCACAAAAACGAATTCTTTTCCGATCTGATTGAGGGATATATCACTTCTGAGCAGGAGGCGCTGAACCGCGGCAAGAGATGTGGGCTTATTAAGGGGCGTGCAAGCGTTGTGCTGACCATGCGTAATGACGAGGCACATCACATGCATCAAAGATTTCCTAATTACAAAGGTTCGGCGCCTTCAAAAGGAGATAATATCACGGAGCAAGAGGAGCAATACGAGCACATCAAACGTCTTTTTGGTGGGTTGGATCATTCCTTCGTCATGTTTACCAAACATGATACCTACTGCCTTCTGCTATCTATCCCTGAGTCGGGGTGGGATGAGGCAAAAATCACCGAGCAGCTGTCAGGAATGCTTAAAGAGCTGCATCATGAGACTGGACTGAGTCTGTCGATCGGCATTGGCAAACCTGCAACAAATGTACTCGGCGTTCGTCATTCTTATACAGAAGCGGTTAATGCATTGCAATTCGGCTACTGGCTAAAACGCAAGCAATTTGTCCAATCTTACCAAGCCAAGGACATCGGATATTTATTCCACATGCTTCCCCATAACGAACTGAAACAATTTTATGACGCGACCTTAAACGGATTGCTGCACATTACAGACGAACATGAAAAAAAAGAGTTGCTGCGCACCCTGAACGCTTTTTACGATACACAATGCCAGCTTGTCGAAACATCCAAGCAACTTTTCGTTCATCGAAATACGGTGGTGTATCGACTGGAAAAGTGTGAAAAACTCCTGGGGGTGAAACTCAAAGATCCAACTGAAAGCTTACGAATCCGCATAGCGATAGCCATCGAACCTCTGCTACTTCAATAAGACGAAGTGAGAAATCGTCAAATCGGACATCATTCAGATACGTTGTCGGCAAGACTACATCTTCTGCTATTCAAAGGCTTGATCAACTTCGTTTCTAAATTTGGATAATAAAATAAGGACGGATATACTCCGCCCTTATTTTTCGTTTTATCACGACACACACTCAAACATGCGTTCCTTTTCCTTCGTTTCACGCCTGTTCGGCTGCCAAGAGGTGTTTTTGAATATTTAATATAGCTTTGGTAGTTTGTCCAATGTTATAGCATAGTCACAGTGATATGCACTGCGCAGCTCCTCTTTTGTCGTAAACTTCTCCGTCCTACCAAAATCCTGAGACCATGTCATAAACCACAGCCACGGGATGCGCGAGGTGGACAAGCTTCTAATACTCGGAATCGGGCCAATCTCCCCGATAGCAGCAAGTTTTGGAGTTCGTGTAACACCAATCAGTTCATCAAATTCCTTACGTAAATCCGTATGTTGGTGAGCTGGGGGATACATATCCCTGGAAATAATGTCAACCACGTCATCCCCAACGTAACCTTCGACCAACGGTGAGTTCCACACCCAAATTAAATTATTTAGATTATGATAATGCGTATACCTCTCATACATGATACGGTACAATTGTTTTGCGATTTCCGGGCCTTGACTACCCCACCAGAACCAAGTGCCTTCCGCTTCATGAAATGGTCTCCACAAGATCGGAATACGTTTGTCGCAAAATTCCCGGAGGATATTGGCCATATGGTCCATATCGGACAACAGGGCTTCATATTCTATGGTTCCTTCCGTAATCGCTTTACTTACGTTAAAATTTGTATGCTCCGAATAGAAGCTTTTATCCCGTCCACCAAGCGGTGAAAACCAATGCCATGTGAACGTAAGCAAGCCTCTGTTGTTCTCCGTCCACTCCCAAGCTTTTTGCAGCGTATCCTGGTTTTCAGCAACTTCCAGCAAACACTCTTCGCCGCTATTTTCATAATTAATGTTTGGAGAATACCCAAGAAGCTCGAATCCGCATAGTGCCGGCCACTTCCCTGTTACTTGATAGATGTAGTTTAATTCCTCTTGCGCCATGGTTTGGGTGTGCTGTCCCGTAATGATGCCAGTCCCTTGAATCTCGTGGAAATAGTTGAGCACAGAACGTACTTCTTCCGATGCATTAGGATTGCAAGGTATCGATCTCATCATATCCTGCCTTTCTGTCTATTCTCAATTGAATACTTATTGACCGCTCCACAGTTTAACACGGTCTTTCACATATTGACCAAAAGCCTCTTCCATCTCTTCCACTCCAGCCTTTTCCAATTCCGCCATGTACTCATCCCAGACTTTATCAAAATTTTCCGGTTTGGCCATTACTGCTTCGGGAATTCGTTTCCATGTGATATCCTTCATTTTGGCCATTAATATTGTCGCCTGGCTATCGCTTGGCAAAGCAATATTGTAAACCGCCCCGGCTTTTCTTTCAGGAAACTCTTCTTCTTTTGGGAAAAGATCTCTCCAATGCTCGACTTTGTAAGCGGCCAAAGCATCTTTTTCGTGTGCACTGTAGGTCGCCGTTAAAAGGTCACTGTTCGTTTTCGTATAATAATTGCCTGTAGAGTCCTTAATTCCGTCACCATAATGAACCGATAGGTTCCAATACAGGCCGAGACCCGATTCCTTCATGTAAGCACTACCTTCGTTGTCCATCTTTTCTTGAACATCATTCGGTACAGTTCTTTTTCCATTCTCTACAACGTAATCTTGTCCTTCGATCCCCCAGTTCATCAGAATTTGTCCTTCTTCCGAAGCCAGGTAATCCAAAAATTTGATTGCAGCCACAGGATCTTTGCACTCGCTGGAAATCGCGATCCCATATCCTCCGTCAAACCCAGCGGACCAGAAATTAGTATCCTTATACTCTTCAGACAACGTTACTGGATAATGACCGTAAGTCTGGTCAAATTTCCCTGCAGCCTTCAATGCCTGTTGAGCATCACCATAGTCCCATGCAGGGTCGATCAGGCCAAGCACACGCCCAGATGAAACCTTGGATTTGAATTGATCCGTCTTTTGGACAAAACTTTCCTTATCCAATAAACCTATGTCGTTCATATGGTTCAGCCAGCGGAAATATTCTCTTTCCTCTGGACGGCGGAAATGATAAGTTACATCAAAAGTTTCTTGGTCCACATAGTACTCTCCATCATCCGGTGCACCTGTCGTAAAAAATCCCATGTTCGTCACCTGATACATATGCCAATCATCGGCATTAATGGTTAGTCCGATATTTTTGTTACCGTTATCATCTGTTGGGTGTTTAGCTATATAGTCTGTAAGGACCTTCTCGTAGTCCTTTACCGTACGAATTTCAGGATAACCAGCTTCTTTTACAACACGATGTTGAAGTTGGAAGCCACCGTCGGCTTTGAATTTACGTTCATCGATAGCAGACCAAGTCGGAATGGCATAGATGGCTTGATCCTCCAAACTATATTTGGCACGAACAATCTTATCGCCAAGCATCTTTTTAATATTAGGCGCATGTTCTTCAATCAAGTCCGTCAGATCGAGAACTGCACTTACATCCACTAGCTTGCCAAGATCAGCCTTAGCAGCTATGAGATCGGGAACTTCACCAGTGGCAGCCATGATGGATACCTTTTGCACAGGGTCCCCCACTGCGAATTCAGCATCCAAAACGACACCTGTTTTCTCTGTGATGACTTTTCCTATACGGTCATTCATATTGTTCCAGTTAGGACTTCCATCCTCTGAAAAATAAGTAAGTGTGATAGGATTTGAGCCATCTTGACTTGCTGATTCCCCACCACCACTTCCACTGCAGGCTGCGAGCTGACTGAGCAACAGACCAGCTGAAAGTAGTGTTACTGCTGTTTTTCGGGTTCGCTTTCTCATAAAAACAACACTCCCCATGTTTCAGATAATTTAAGGATACAAAGTCATTTACGGTTAGAGTCTCATCAGCTTTTGACCGCACCTAGTGTCATGCCTTTTACAAAGTACTTTTGCAAGAATGGGTACACAATGAGAATAGGCACAGTTGCGATGATGGTAATCGCCATTTTGACAGCGTCAGGAGACACTTGCGACATCAATTGAGACATGTTTTCCCCACGTATATTGTTCGAGTTTGTGGTGGTACTCTGAAGCACTTTCATGAGCTCATACTGCAAGGTGGTCAGGGAGTCATTGGAACCATTATAAAGGTACGTATCAAACCAGGAATTCCATTGCCCGACAGCAAGGAACAAGGCTACGGTTGCAAGAGCAGGCTTGGTGAGCGGTAGTATGACACGCCAGTAAATGGTGAAATCGTTTGCCCCATCAAGCTTGGCCGATTCTTGCAGAGCATAAGGAATTCCATCAATGAACGAACGGATGATGAATATATTGAAGGCGCTTACGAGTCCTGGCAAAATATACACTGCGAACGTATTGATCAGATCCAGATTCTTAATCAAGATAAAACTAGGAATCAAACCGCCCGACACATACATTGTGATCGCCAGAAATACGGAAACAAATCGTCTTCCCTGAAACTCTCTACGAGCAAGTGTATAAGCAACCATCGAACCGCTAACCAGACCTGCCAGGGTTCCTATTAGAGTACGAAGCACCGATATTTTGAATCCCGTGATCAACCCCTCATAACTAAAGATGAGCTTATAATTTTCAAGAGTGAATTGTCTAGGGAAAATAGAAATACCGCCTCGAACAGTATCTACGGAATCGTTGAATGAAATGGCGAGTACATTCAAAAAGGGATATAGCGTCGCAATCGTAACGACTCCAATGAAAACATAAACAAAGGTGTCAAATATCAAGTCTTGGGGAGATTTTGCGCCTATCTTCGGTCGTTTGGGTGTGACGGAAGAAGTTGTCGGCTCGGATGCTTCCATGTCTGTTCCTCCTCCTTACATAATGCTTTCGTTAGCGAATTTTTTAAAGAGTCCATTCACGACGAACAGCAAAATCACGCTGATGACCGAGTTAAAGATACTAATAGCGGTACCGAAAGAATATCTCCCCATGGATAAACCGTAGTTCAACGCATACAGATCCAACACTTCGGAATAATCGCTAACCATGTGATTACCAAGCAAGAATTGCTTTTCAAATCCGATTCCTACGAGGTGGCCAATCGACATAATAAACAGTACGATGATTGTTGGCCTGATGCCAGGGAGTGTAATATGCCATATTTGTCTCAAACGACTGGCGCCGTCTACCCTTGCTGCCTCATACAGTTCAGGACCAATCCCCGAAATGGCAGCCAAATAGATAATGGCGTTCCAACCTGTCTCCTTCCAAACATCGGCTCCGGTCACTATTCCCCAGAACAGTTGACCCTTGGCCATAAATTGTATCGGTTGGTCAATCAAATTCAGCCCCAAGAGCAAGTCGTTTATCGCGCCTCCGTCGGTTGACAGCATTTTGATGACGATCCCGGCGGCCACGACCCAAGACACGAAGTGAGGCAGGTAAGAAACAGTCTGTACGAAACGCTTCATAAACTGAACTCGTACCTCGTTTAGAACCACTGCGAACAATACAGGAAACACGAACCCAGCCACAAGCCCCATAAGGCTCATTGCCAGTGTATTTCTTAGCACCAAATAGAAATGCTCATCCTGAAACAGTGCTTGGAAATGATCGAATCCAACCCATTTTTGATCGAAAAAACCTTTGCCTGGTCTGTAGTTTTGAAATGCCATCGTCCATCCCCACAGAGGCAAATACTGAAATACAAACACCCAAATCACAAACGGAAATGACATCATGTACAGATATTTTTGATTCTTAAAGACTTTCCACTTTTGCGAATTTTTTTGTTTGCGTGTGTGGAACCTTCTCTCTTCTGTTATCGCTTTCATTTCATTCCCCCCTTTCCTCTCTCATCATAAAACGATTATTATTTTGGCGACATATCGAAGATCTAGTAGGATTTCATTCAATAATCCATACTGTTTTCAGAAAAAACAATTTCGTTTTCATAAGCTGGTATAATAAAAATCCCCTGCATTAAACCAATGCAGAGAATTTTTATAATCGCCATATTTATTGAGTAGCGCTCAACTTGAACCATGCACTGGTATAATCTCCTGTAAGGGTAGGGATGATCAAGCCTGCTTGCATTAAACGATCCCCGCCGAAAGTTCCCATGTATCCACTCTCTCCAGTCACTTCATAAGTATACGAATGATCCAATCCTTTGAGCTGAAGTACATCAGCAGCAGGATTGGGCTTGGCTAAAACTCGAAAGTAGAATACGATAGCTTCCAATCGATTGTCCGAAACGAACATCCAAGAAGTTTCATTGCCTTGAAATGGGCTCCGTAGTCTAAACAAATCACCTTTTTGTATGAGAGAACGATGTTCTTTGTACATGGCAACCTGTTCTTTCAGCTGGATTTTTTCGGCATCCGTGAATTTGGTCAGATCAAGTTCATAGCCAAAGTTCCCCGACATCGCAACGTCCCCTCTGAATTTAAGCGAGGTATCGCGGTGGACTTGATGGTTCGGCACGGCGGAGACATGAGCTCCGATGGTACTGACCGGATATACCAAACTGGTCCCGTATTGTATTTTTAAGCGTTCCACGGCATCCGTGTTGTCACTTGTCCAAGTCTGCGGCATGTAGTACAGCATTCCGGGATCAAACCGACCTCCACCGCTGGAACAACTTTCGAATAAAATTTCCGGAAATGCAGTCGTCAGTTTATTTAAAAGTTCATAGAGCCCAAGCACGTACCGATGTGCAATCTCCTGTTGATTCTCGGGTAAAGCCGTTGCGGAACCAATTTCGGTCAACGCACGGTTCATGTCCCATTTTACGTAAGAAACAGGTACGTTGGTGAAGATTTCAGCCAGTGCATCATACAAATAATCACGGACTTCCGGCCGTGAAAGATCCAATACCAATTGCCAGCGGGCTTCCGTCCGGCGACGGCCTTCAACGTGTAGGCACCAGTCGGGGTGCTTCCGGTACAGATCACTTTCGGGTGAGATCATTTCAGGTTCAAACCATAATCCGAATTGCAAGCCTTGGCGTTCAATCCGCTCTGCCAAATCACGCAATCCGCTAGGAAGCTTTCTCCGATCTTCAACCCAGTCTCCAAGCGAACTATTGTCGCTGTCACGTTTGCCGAACCAGCCGTCATCAAGCACCAACAGTTCAATCCCCAGATGAGAGCCTGTCTCGGCAATCGCTTCAATCTTTTCTGCAGTGAAATTAAAATAAGTTGCCTCCCAATTGTTCACGAGAATCGGTCGCTCCTTGTCCCTATGCACGCCGCGGCATAAACGGTTCCGGTAGAGTCGATGATAGATTCGGGACATGCCTCCGATCCCTTCATTTGAATATACCAATACAGCCTCAGGAGTTTGGAAGGATTCGCCAGGAGGAAGCAGCCAACCAAAATCAAATGGATTCAGGCCAATGCCCAAACGAACGACACCAAAAGCATCCACTTCCGCTTCGGCATGGAAATTACCGCTATACACCAGATTTACAGCAAAAACCTCCCCATGATCCTCATCGGCTCCCGGGCTAACGACAGCTGCAAAAGGATTGTGCTGATGACTGCTCATTCCACGTTTGCTCCCAAGACTAGTACCTCCTGGGCCTAGAGGCCTGCGTTGAAGATGCGCCTCTCGAGCCCAATGACCCGCGAGGTATAACAATTCATAATGGCTCTTGCCATACAAATCAACATTGGCACTAAGCGCACGTAAAAGTTTGATCGTGCTGTGACCGTTGTTCTTAAAGTGAACTGACCTGGTAATAGCACCATCCCTGAAGATGCAATATTTCAGAAGAACGGTGATTCCTGCGTACGCATCCTCCAGTTCCAGCTCCAAGTTATCTGCTTCATGGTCTGTTTCCGTATACACATACGGCAGACCATCAAGTGCTGGTTTACCAGCGCCGGTTGAGTACCCTTTGAAGCGTAGCTCTGTAATGCGGCTCCCGTCTTCAAGTAGAACTTGATAGGCAGGCGATCTGAAGTCACCTGTTCCATATTGCGGATATTCATGAGGCATGGAGCCTAGCTCCGTTTTTTCCAGACCTGGTACAAGTTTTTCAAGGTTTCCTTTCTCGGACAATCTTTGTCCCCAATATACCAGTAAAGGATAGCCGTCTATGATTTGAATAACATAACTGGTTACGCGGGATTGCAGATGAAAAATATGCTGTGACTTGTTAATATAAATAGCCATTACATGATTCACTCCTGTTAAACTAGATTGTTCCTGCTCAATAATAAAATGTATCCCTTTTCGATTTAGGGACTACCATACAATCCTTTGGGAAGTTCATCTAGCGTGATTACGTTGTCATGATTGTATACCTTTTTCAAATGTTCCTTTGTATTCGTTTTTCTGTCGCGCAGATAATCTCCAGTCCAGGTATTGAAAAAACTCCAATGTGCGCCGTAAGTCTGGAGCAGATCAGGATCCGGAATAGGCCCGTTTTCTGCAAGCGCTACAAGCTTTTTGTGCTTGCCCAAAAACAAGAGTTCATCATACATGGCAATGTTAGGGCTATGATCGCCCGCTGGATTGTAAACGTCGATACTTACAATGTCGACCATATCATCGCCCGGGTACCACTCCTCCTTCACAGAGTTCCAAACCCAAATGAGATTGTTTAACTGATGGTGATCGGTTAAACGTTGGTACATTAGTCTATATAATTTTTTGGCAGGTTCAGGACCTTTGGCTCCCCACCAAAACCAGCCGCCCTCTGCTTCGTGCAGTGGTCTCCAAAGTACGGGAATGTTATGATCCTGTAGCCGCTTCAACTGAACAGCGATGGCATCAATGTCTCGAATTAAAAGCTTGTAATCTTCCGATTCCGGATGATTCAGGGCATATTCTACATCGAAGGTTGTAAACTCGGTATTAAAACCTCGCCACCATTCGTGGCCCGGTTCGTTGCCGCCTATTCCCTTCGGCGCATTCCAATGCCAGCTTAATGATACTATTCCTCCGCGTTCGTACCATTCAATCATCTTCTCCACCTCGTTTGAGGTACTTCCATTTTCAACACGGGATGGAGAATAATCCATCAAATCACTGGAAACCAGCGCAGGGGATTTTCCTGTCTGCTTGTAGATCCACTTCGCATCTTCCAGTGTCTGCTGTCCTGAAATTATCTTCTTTCCATACTGGCTGGTCATAAAATCCAAGAGTGCTTTGGCTTGGGGAGTTGCTTTGGAATTACTTAAGGTATCCATCTTTATAACCTGTTTGGGTATGTTGGGATCTATACGTTTGAGCTTGATATACTCAATACCATAGTATCCCCACCCCCGTAAGATTTGGATGGAGTTGCTGCCTTGGTTCAGAAGCACTTTGGTCACCTTTTTTTCAGCACGGACCTGCCCTGGGTTGGGAGCATTAAGCGTCAATTCACCAGCTCCTGAACCATTCACTTGAATAGAGGTCGTTTTGTCCCCATTTCCTTCTGGAATGTAATATCCCAAGCTCAACTCATACAGGCCATCTTCCGGTGCTTCAACCTTGAACGCAGCGCTTCCTTTAGCTGAATTATCCTCTTCGAAAAAATAAGAAATGTAACCTTTGCCATCATATGACTTGTCCTTGGCTTTGGCAGTTGTCTCATCACGTTTTTCAATCCCGTACCCTTCTAGCTGAGCATCTTTAAATGTTACTATTAATGCTTGTGTTTGATTAGGTTCAACAACAAATCCGGGTACCGTAATGGCTGCTTCCACCCTGGAATGAGTGAAACTCGACATGATGATGCCCAAAAAGAAAAAGGCCGATCCTAACATGAAATAGGTTTTATTTGACGCTGCATACCTTATCATTGAACCTGATTTAGTCTTCATTTTATGCCTCCCCTCCGTTCATTACATTCCTGTTATCGCTTTCAATTGTGATGGTCCCTCCTTTCGTATCAACTATATTGGCTGAGGAGGCTCTCGGACATATCACAAATCTTAAATCCTTTCATTCTAAAATCCTTTGTATTTTCAGAAAATACATTTATTTTCATATGGAGATTAAAAAACTCCCCTACTGTTCGTTACTTCCGTTAGTAGAGGAGCATGGTTTAAGGTTATTCTTTTTTTTGATAAAAAGAAGGTGACTCCCCTTCTAGCTTCTTGAATTTGGTGTAGAAATAATTGACGTTTGAATATCCTACCCTTTCAGCCACTTCGTAAACCTTCATATCCTGAGCCAGTAACTCTTTCGCTTTCTGAATCCGTATCCGATCAAGATAGGCGTTGAAATATTCCCCTGTGTAACTTTTGAAGAGTTGGCCCAGATAGGAACTACTGTAGTTAAACAATATGGCAAGCGTTTCTAATCTCAGGTTATCCCCATAGTGCCGATCTATATAATCCAGCAATCGCTTCATTTCATTGTCTTTACTATTGTAATCTGCGCATCGAGCGAGCCTCTCCATAACAACAGAAATACGGTCGACGAGATCCTGAATATGTCGGGATTGATATACTTCAGCAAGGAATTGGGCCGGGTCTCCTGGATAATCGCTTAAAGACCAGACACGGGAATGAATTTTTCGAACTGTTTCATTAGCAAGATAGAAGAAACGGTCACGGATCTCCTTTTCATCAGCCTGATTAGCTACTTGTTGTAATGCTATTTCGTTCAAAAATGACGAGATTGCACTTGCATGCCCAACATCGACCAGATAATGCAACCTGAAAGCTTCTTCCTCCTTATTTGAGATAGATAATACTGGAGAATGGACAGTTTCCTGTCGATAGCTTTCTGGTGTTTCCTCAGTGAGAAGCCTTCCTCTGTCATAGAAAAAACTACGCTCCAAAAGGGATTTTGCTGTTCTAAACGAATGAACAACTTCCTCAAGAGACCGCACGGGCTGCCCTACTGCTACGTCCATTTCAAATCGAAGCTCACCTGATAAGAGTTGGAGATTCTTGTGAAGCTCGGTCCATCCCAATTCGCTAACAGGAGAGTTACTTAGCAATAAAACAATGTATGGTGGAAAATATAAAACGAACCCTTGACGTTCCGAAGCGTAGGTTCTGCTGACTACATTTTTGAAATTCTGAATTTGTTCGCTTTCTTCTGGATCTGAACCTGAGAACCCGATTAGAACGATCTGATACGTAGTCCAGCTGATTTCAAATGAGTCTGACCACTTACTCAAAATGGAATCCTCTGAAGCATGATTACCGGTTAGTAGAGAATAAAGTATCCATTCCGGTGTATTCGTTTTTTGTAACATATTTTTTTTCTGCACGTTTGAGAGCTGTTCATGAATCTTGTGAAGTGATGCTGAAAGTTCTTCCTTGTTTACAGGTTTGAGCAGATATGCTTCAACACCGAATTGAAGAGCTTGCCGCGCGTACTCAAAATCGGCGTAACCACTGAGTATAATGACATGACTGATCCAGCCACGGTGACGGATCTGCTGAAGGAGTTCCAATCCGTCCATGCCTGGCATACGTATATCAACCAACAATACGTCGGGAATCGTTTCTTCGAAGATTCGGAGAGCCTCATTTCCACCGGCTGCCGTTCCAATCACTTCAAATCCCAATTCCCTCCAAGGTATTAACGTTTGTAACCCCAAACGTAGTTTCGGTTCATCATCAACAATGATCACGGAGAACATCAGGTTCCCCTCCCTCCTTCGGAATACAAAATGTGATGCAGGTGCCTCTGCCCTCTGTGCTTTCAATTGAAAGCCTTGAACGTATACCGTAGGTAAGTTCTAATCGGTCGTTCACGTTACGTAGCCCAATACGATCCCCGGCTTCATCGGAGTCTATTAACTGTTTTTTTATCTCATTCATTTTCTTTGGAGGAATACCCGCACCATCATCATGGATTTCTACAAATAACACCCCCTGATCGTTAACCTTCGTTCGAACAGTGATCAACGTTGGACCCTCTTTGCGATCCAACCCATGGAGTATCGAGTTCTCAACCAAAGGTTGAATGATAAGTGGGGGAATTTCAATGTGTTCGCTTGTTGGGTCGATTTCCATAATGTATTGAAGTCGGTCTTCATACCGGAATTTTTGAAGTTCCAAGTAACACCGAACCATGTTTAACTCTTCTGAAAGTGGGATCTGGCGACTTCCGACCTCTAAACTATTTCGGATCAACACACTAAGCTGCCATACAGCTTGGGCTAAACCCTCTTCCCCGCGAAGATGTGCTTCCATTCGAATGGACTCAAGTGTATTAAACAGGAAGTGGGGATTGACCTGACTCGCTAACATCTTAAATTTAATATCATTTTGTTTTTGCAATAGTGTCTGTTTCTGCTGGTTACTCTCCTCCACTTCCAACATTAGTTCACTGATTCGATGAACCAGATCATTGAATTGTCTGGAGAGTTGGCCGATTTCATCTTTTCCATCGAGGTCAAGATAAGTATCCCAGGACACCGTACCTACTCGGGACATGTGCTTACTAAGTCGAAGCAGTCTTCTCGCAATAAATGATGCCGAAACATAAACAAGCAAAACTGCGATGATTAGACATCCACCTATAACAAATGTAGCCAAGCGAATGATAGCGTTTGCATCATGTAGAATCTCAGACACGGTAAAAACGGAAATGATACGTAGTCCATTCCAACTATTCTGTGGAGTTATGTTTGCTATAACCACCTTCGAATTTTTCCCATCCATAACAGCTTCGTAGCTGCCCTCCGTTTGAGACAACATATTACTCCCGGCATGTACAGAGGCAAGGTTTTTACCGTAGAGATCAGGGCGGTTGGCTGCCACAATATTGTTGTTGTCATCCACGATCATCGTTGAGAAAGTCTCTTGGGATAGAATAGAGTTTAGCAAATCAGAATTCACATTAATCACCAAAACACTTTCATTTTTCAACTCATCCAGATTGATTTTTCGAACCAGACTTAGATAATGTTTATGATCACGCTCATCCTGAATATAGTCCCACCCTGCAAGCCCCTTTTGACTCAAGGCGGCTCTATACCACTCAGACTGTTTCGTTTGGTCTTCTGGCTGCATAAATTCCCAATTATTGAGCATCGTTGAATTAGACGTATATAACCGAATTGATTTTATTTCCTTATACAGCCGCATATAATCCCGAATGTCAGTATATTGACGATAGGTTTGGATAACTTCGTTATAACTTTCATAATTGCGGCTTGCTATGGACTTCATTCGGTTATCATTGGAGAGTTGATAGGAAATATCAATAGCTACATTGATAACTTCCTCGGTCCTTTTCTGTACACGCTCCACGTTATTGGTTGCTTGTTCAGCGGCATTCAGGATCATGACTTCCTTCAGCTTGCTTGTTAGATAGATACCACTTATTAAAAGTGGGAGTACGGCCACGGTTATAAAGATCAATGATAGCTTACTTTTAAGTCTGATGTCATTTAGTATTCGGATAAAGCGCATAGCACGGGCCTCTTTCCTATATGTAGTTCTGATAATGATGGATGAAATTCACATATGATTAATATTGTAATTTCCCTGTTTACATAAAGCCAAATCTACTCTTCTCTTTTTGAATAGTCAATGAAACATTTTATATGGGATCGAGAGGGTCCGATTGGTTCGTAGTAGGTCAGAGTTATTTCATATCGAGTTTTTCTAACTAATAATAAACCAAGCAGCCGATCATATGATCGGCTGCTTGGTGAGGGTAAGTCTATCAAGGCAATTATTTAAAATCTTGCATTAAATCATCGATGACTGCTTTTACAGTTCTAATCTCTTTAATTGGTGTAATTCCTGTGCCGACAGTAATATAGCCATCGTCTGTATTGCCTTCTAGCATTCCGATACGCATTCTTCCACGCATCAATTTTGCTGTTTCTTCACGACTGGCACCTTGTTTATCCATTTCGACTAGTTTATACGCCAATTTAGTAGGTAAAGAACGATAGTATGCTGGTAAAGTACGGAACATTAGTAAATCTTCTGCTGTAGCATCTACAATCATTGGAACAATCGAAAATGTTCCAATAACTCGTTCTGGAACCGTACCCCCTTCATCAAATCCAGTCGCTACATAAACATCGATTCCAAATTGTTCTGCAGCTTTTGCATTTTCAATAGTAGGCGTAAGGGGTCTATATACAATTTTAATATTGTTTTCTTTTAATGGTTTAAAGATTCTTTCATCCAGTATATCATTCACCAGAACAACAGGAACTTTCTCGTCAATAACTGTTTCTATAAGTGGCCATGTGTAAGCTAAATCACGATTCACGATCAATGGAATGCCAAATGGCTTATTCGTTAAGGATTTGGTTTTTTGTATTTCAGTTCTCATTCTTTCCGCACTTATTTCGGGTGAGCGAGTTATATCAACCTGACCGGCATTTGGACCTATATTATTACTTCGTGTATTTATTTTCTGGGTAAGGTAGACCCAAATTTCCCCGAAGTGTGTCGTCCTCATATTCCTTACGGAATATGCCTCTATCTTGCAAGATAGGAACAACCAATTGGATAAAGTCCTTAAATCCTGCCGGATGATCTTGTCTAATCAGCAAAATATCCATGATGCCTTCTCGATACCAATGTTCGATTTGTTCGGCTACCTGCTCTGCCGATCCTATCAATCCAGGTTTCGGCATTCGATAACCTTTAGGCATCCATGATTCAATTTCCCTTAGCTTTTCCAGGGCTTCTTGTTCCGTTCTACCAACGATCGGGTTGTGAGAAGGCATCATCAACAGGTCATATGGTGAACGCCCTTGATTTTGAACTTTACGTTTAAGTTCATTAGTAAATGCCTTGAGATATTCCAAATCATGTCCAGGTGCCATGATGACTTCGGCATGCTGTGCAGCAATATCCATGAACTCCGGTGAGGTGCCCGCTTGAAAGACCACTGGTCTTCCTTGCCTCGATCGACTGATGTTTAAGGGACCCTCCACGGAAAAGTAATTCCCGGTATAATCTAGCGGATGCATTTTAAGCGGGTCATAAAATATCCCACGTTCCTTATCACGTATAAAGGCATCATCTTCATACGAGTCCCAAAGTCCTTCAACAATCTCCAAAAACTCTTTTTTCATGGGATAAAGATCTGCTTTCTTCAGATGGGACCGACTGTAATTGGCTAATCCTCCAGGATTGGAGGTAATTGCATTCCACCCTGCTCTGCCTTTGCTAATCTTATCAAGGGAAGCGATTTGCCTAGCAACCGTAAAGGGATCAGCGTATGAAGTCGCTATCGTTGCGGTTAAACCAATGGAATGAGTCACCATACTCAATGCAGATAGAATGGATACACCCTCAAACATGCTTAGATAGTGCGGGATCATGCCAGGTCCGATATGACTTACGTCTGCCAAAAAGATCAGATCGAACTTTCCCTGTTCAAGTTGTATGGCTTTCTGTACGTAATACTCAATATTTTCACTGGCATCTGCTGGAATATGAGGGTGTCTCCAACCCGTGTAATTCCAACCCACGCCATCAATAATTCCTCCTAGTTTAAGCTTTCTTTCTTCCATAATAGAATGATCTCCTTTTCACGAGTTCACTTACTTTCCTTGTAGAACACCTAATTCCTTAGCCGATAACTTGTGCCCTTTCTTCCGACTCTCTTGATTTGGATAGAAGTCAGCACTCCGTTACTCCTTGCCCTCTTAAGTTTATTATTTAGCTTGCTAACTATAAGAGTGAAAATAGTTGGTTGTTGAGCCAATCTTAAGCGTAATCGTTTCGTTTGCAAAGAGGGCAATTAAAATGAACATAGTACATCTTTTTGTACGTATAGATTGGGAAAGGCCATCCTTTGTCGGATGGCCGTGTATATGCTTTGATAAAAAAACCTCCAGTTGTCGTCCCCTTTGAGTCTATCCCAACCAATATAATTGGAATATCTATGAGATACGCCATCATGGGATATATCTTGATTATTTCGTTAATATCCATTTTTGTCGATCAAGTGATGGATTCAGTTCACTTAGGAAGAGTTCGGTCCCATCTTCCGATACTCCTAATGCTTTTTGATGATGAGCTGAAGTAATATGAACTGATCCGTCTTTGTTCTGGTGAAGGACCCAACGCTGGTTGTTGTACCCTAAGTAATGATATAGCTGAAGTTTGTTTTGCCCTATATCCAGATCAAGCGTCTGACCGGCCGTAGTACGAATCGAATACGAACCTGCTTCGTCGCCTGTCGGAACAAATACCCACTTCTGGGTGGAAGCTGCACTTGCATCCTGCAAGGCAACGGGCTCCCCGTTGACAAGGTTCACTGTATAAATGGATTTCTGTGTTGCGGCATTTACAAGGCTGGACTTGGTGATGTTTGCAGGTTCACCGTTGCTCACATTGACGTTCTGATAAGATGCGGAGCCGCCAAATACATTCAGTCCAAATTGGCCTTCTGCAAAAGTACCATCCATGATATCTATGACTTTTTGACTGTCCACGTGAACGACAATATGCGGACCATTCGCTTCTATTTTCACCTTATACGTTTGACCTGGTTGAATGAAAGTTGGTACTTTTGCAAGAACCTGCCGTTCTTCAAATCCTCCATTGATTTTGTAGAACAGACGGATTGCCTTCATGTTATGGTCTAGATTCAGATAATAACCACTGCGCCCATCCTCGCTAGCCCTGAACAAAATAGAACCTGCCCCTCCTGTTTCACCGAGCATCATGTCTGCTTCATACGTAAAATTCCCAGCCTTCTCTTTGGCAATATAATTCGCATCGCTAATATATTTACCACGAATCCCATATTCACTAACTAACCATGAAGCAGCAGACAGGTCTTTAGTCCATCCACTCAGGTTTGTCCGGAACTCGCCACCTGAGACTTTAACGAGTACACTAGTGGAAGTTTTGCCATTCGGAGTAGATACGGTGACTGTGGACTCCCCTTCTTTTTTTGCCTTAATAACTGCGTGTGAATTGTCTACCAAATCTATGGCTATTACTTCGTTATTAGTGGAATTCCACTTCAGTGGTTGAACGCCTAGACCTGGGCCATACTCGACCATCGCCTGCAGTGTATCCGACTCGCCTACCCCCAGTTCCCGAACGCTCGTATCCATTTTTATTTGAGCTTTTGAAGGAATGTCCGCATTCCAGACCGATTGAAGTTGATGCACTTTCAAGGAAACAACGTTCACATTCCCATTTTTCACGTAAAAACTCATCGCTCTACTAGCAGGATCCGGAAATATTACATCTGAAAAGACGACTTTGCCGTCGTTACCAAAGGCTTCAACAGAAGACTCATCCACAAGAATACGCATCTTGATCCGATTATTCTCCATTTGCGTAGGCGCTTCATGTTTCTTACTGAAAAGGTTAGAAAAATCCGTTTCACCGGATGCAGTTCGGTCCACAAACATACGACTATCACTTGCCTGATAACCCACGACCGTCTTCTGATTTGCACCCTCACGAATGTTAAATCCAAACTCGGTCACTGTGCTATTTTCAGGGATTTCAATTTCAGCTTCAATTTCGTAAGCACCTGAAATAATACCTTTTAGCAGATTCCCGGAAGAAGGACTCACCGACTTGTTGGAAGCAGAATACAAAGGTTTACGAAGTGATTCCAATTCTTTGATTGGACTTTGCACCATCCGAATTCCATCTTTGGTTGTTACCAATGACACTTCTCTCGGAATGGTTAGTTCACCTTTCCAATTGGACGTTGGGAAAGCGAACGGATAATCCCAATTCGTCATCCACGCCATCATCACTGTGCGATGATCAGGCATGTTAGCGAAAGACATCGAAGCGTAAAATTCTTTACCAAAATCTGTTCTTAGCACCTTACCCGCCGGATTATCGTTCACGAATTTACCATCAGCTGTTAAATGACCGATAAAATACTCGGCATCTGATCCACCTGTTTTGGGATTCGCTCCTGTACTGATCATCATAACCCACTTCTTCTGTGACGTTCCGTCTACCGGAAGCTGGAACAAATCAGGGCATTCCCATACTCCTCCGCGGACGTAATCCCCATATCCCCAATTATCCGTCAATGTCCAGTCAAGTAAATTCGTTGACGTGTAGAAACGAATATGATCTCCTCCGGACACAACCATAACCCAGCGGTTATTCTCATCATCACGGATCACTTTCGGATCGCGGAAATCCCAATTCCCAGCTTCATTTCCGCTCTTACCTGGGTTCTCGATCACAATCGGGCGCTCCTTCGAATACTCCCAAGTACGACCTTGGTCTTTACTGTAAGCCAGACCTATACGCTGGTTCCCATTCGGGCTATCCGGATTAAAGGAAGTGTAGTATGCAAGAATGCCTTTGCCTCCTGAATCTCCGAATAAACCAGATGCATTTGTCATATCCGCAACAGCCGACCCAGACCAGACATGTCCGTGATCATTCCAGGGAAGTGCAATCGGAAGTCGTTTCCAGTTCAGCATATCTTTACTTACCGCATGCGCCCATGTTCCTCCATCCTGATGGAAGAGATGATATTCTCCTTCGAAGTAGACAAGTCCATTCGGATCACTCGCTGAACCACGTATTGGCGTGTAATGATATTGTGGACGATATATCTCATTGTAATATTGGCTCAGTTCCGTCACATAAGTATCCTGAAAGTAAGCCGTCCCTTTTTTTACGACGATTCCAGTACTTCCACTCCTGTAGGTTGAATCTTTCACGTCAATCGCGGCCGTAGTGTACCCATCCAGGAAAACCTGAATTCGGTCTCCCTTTGCCTTGATTTCCACATGATGTTTGGTTCCCGTCTGACTCGGATAAGTACGTTGCGAACTTGCAATTACTGTTCCTGTTGTATTCGTCAAACTTACACGGACCTGATCTCCTTCCTTCGTAAGAGTAGCTTCATATCCTTCAGCTCCATCGGTTGAAGATCGAAATGCGAGAGCTGCAATAGAATCAGGACGAAGGGTAATATTCCCTTCATAGACCATATCAGCCGCCTCTTTATTATAGATTTGCTGTGCTTTGCTCTCCTGCTCTACCGTCCCTCTTTTGCCGTTGATATCAGGCTGCCATTTTCCCTTGCTAGAAAGCACCGTACCCAAATTACCTTTCAGATCGCTCACCACGATGTTCGAAAACAAGGCGGATCCATCCCATACATGGAGTCCAAGCTTTCCGCTTTGATACGAAATGTCTTGAACATCAATTAATGGTTTATATTGATTGCCCCAATATACTTTTAGCGAGGAACCCACTGCCTTCACTTTGAGATGATAGATTTGCCCCATTTCAACAGAAACTTTACGCTCCTCCTTTAATCTCCCATCTCCATTTCTTGCATCTCTTAACCGAATCAGACCTGCGTCCGGAACGATTTGCAGCATGTACGAGCTAAGGCCATCTTCATTAGAACGAAACAACAATGTGGCGTCTGCCTTCGTATCCCTGATCATGACATCAGCTTCATAGATAAAATCGCCTGACACTGTCTCTGAGATGGCCATTACATTTTCTTTAGGCTGCGAAGTCAGCAAGATTCCTTCTGAAGTATCCTCTAATCCACCTTTTCCTTTCACTTGCCAGCCTATCAGATTGGTGTTTGATTTGGATGCGCTTTCAAAAATATCAAGCTCCTCCTTTGCCTGTTTATTTGTTTCCTGATCAGCAAGTACAGCACTAGCCGCAACTGATGTAGATGTAAAAATACTGTTTGAAGTCAGAGTTAATCCCGTTGCCATCAGAAGACATATTGCGAATTTAGATTTATCTTTCATTCCATACCCTCTTTTCTAATAGGATTGTAAAGTCGGTTCAAATTTAATTGGTTTTGGAAATCAGTTCAGTTCGGTTGATTTTCCCAAATGCTTACGAGATCATTGATTTGAAGCGACATGACCTTTAGTTCTCCACCAATGGCATAGAGTTCCAGTTCTCTACTTTCCAAGTCGGGGAAAATCGTGTCTGAAATGATAGTTGTCCCGTTGTTGCCAAAGATCTCTGCACTTGACCAATCAACATAGATGCTCAACTGTATCCGTTTATGCTCTGGCTTCATGGAGGCCTTGTGTTTTGCAGCAAAATCGGGATGAAAATCAACAGTGTTTGACTTCGTCCGATCGACAAACAACTCCTCATTCAAGACATTATATCCGATGACTGTCTCCTGGTTGGAAGAGGAAGACTTTCGCAGCAGAAACAGCAGACAAAACGTTCATATCTGGTTTAATCGTAATGTCTTGTAGAGACAGGATTGATCTTCTAAGTTGATTTAACTCAGTTAAATGTTTCATCTAGTGTAAAAACCTTACCATCAAAGTGACCTATAAAATACATCATGCCAGAACCGCCTGCGGTGGTTCTGAATCGTTTGGATTTACGCCATTTCTATGTCCGACACTTAGTGTCAGAATCCATTTAGTGGTATTAGGGTCCTCATCCACTTGGATTTTAAAAACATCAGGACATTCAAATATTCCACGATGGATGCCCGGAATACCAGAACCGAAAGCGCTTGCAAAAGACCAATCCTTAAGATTTGAAGATGTGTAAAATTCTACACGGTCGCTTACAGCAAGAACCATTACCCAGTTTGAAGATTCTTCATGCCAGAATACTTTTGGGTCTCGAAAGTCTAGCGTATCCGTGGGGAATAAAGTTTTCACCTGATAGATGTACTTTTTTAATTTTATTCACGCTCCCTTAAGCTACTTAGAATCTAAAAGAAGATATATGCATTCCTTATTAACAAAATAATCCACCCGTTTTCATTTGTCAAAGTATTTTTTATATAAATAAACATTATTTTTTATGTATATGTCTTTTTTTTAGTTTACATTTGCACATTTTATGCCTGATTATAGAAAATAACAATTTTTACTTAAGTCGATCTAATCATTTTTTTATTACTTTAAACCTAATGGTTTACAAATGTAAAAAAGGTGACTTCTAAACTTCTCTTTACTTGTTCAACAAAATATCGTTAGTATTAAACCCAATTTTACCGATACAAAAAAAGCCGCTAAAATAGCGACTTCAATAGGAATATATTTTTGTTCTTGACATGTTCTAAATAAATTAACGTCTTTTTATGCTTTAACAACTTCAACCTTTTTATCCCCTGCTGACTTCGCTACCTCTAACGTTGTGTTACCTTGGATAGTGACTATTACACCAGTAGCCAGCATAGAAACGATTAAAGCTGCGCTGAGAGCTGTGGAAATTTTCTTCTTAACCATAATCATACCTCCGATATCTATTATGTTGAAGTAAGCAAGCTCAAAGAACTATGATGAGCCGAGTGTGACTTGATATTACAATATTTCACTTTTTTGTTGGGTGATCTACCTGGTGATTGTATTATAACGTACTGCCAATCATTGTAAAAGGATTTTTTCCTTGTGTTCAATACAATAAAGTATGATTGTTTTCTCAGAATTTCTTTTCAAAACTAAACATTTGGCGGTCATTCTCCTTGATGTAAAGTATCCACATATTCAATAAACCTTTTCGCTGCGGGGGAAATATTATGATCATCTCTCCACTTTAATCCTATTTCCCAGTACCATCCTTCATCAATGATAGGGATCCAAACCAATTCATCTAACATCAACCCCAGTGTCTTAGGCAGTACTGATACACCTAGACCCGACTTTATAAAACCGGCTACAGTGATCAGGTCCTCCGCTTCATAAGCAGAAGCAAGAAAAAATCCGGTATGTTGGAACCGGGATAAAATCGTTGCTTTTAATCCGCAGTTGTTTTTCAATCCAATAAATGGCTCGCCAGACAGCTCTGCCAAACTAAGAGCGCTACAATCTGCATAACGATGTTGGGAGGGAACAACAATGTATAAAGGAACATTTAGAATAGTCTTCCAGTGATGATTATTCAAAGTAGATTCCCTCGATGTAATCATAATATCCGAAAATCCTTGCTCCAGATGTTCATCAATATCTCCTAAGTTCCCTTGTGTCAATTCGAATCGAACTTTGGGATACTTCAATTGATAACTTCGAATTAGGCTAGGGATTAATTCAACACCGAGAATGTTTAGATAAGACAACGTAATCACACCAGTATCCGGGTTGGACCACTCTTCGATTTCCTTTAGACCATTTTCAATATTATGTAGGGCCCTACCAATCCATTTAGAGAACATAGTACCGTTTCGGTTCAGCTTAATATTTCGTCCATTTCGCTCAAATAAAGGAGCTCCTATCTCGTTTTCAAGCTTGGCGATTGCATGACTTAAAGCGGGCTGAGTGATACCTAGTTTTTTGGAAGCTAAGGTCATATGTTCAAGCTGTGCAACGGTCATAAAGTATTCCAATTGTGTAAGTTCCATTAAAACATCCCTCCATATATTAATAATATTCATCATTTCTATTATTATAATAAATTGGACGTTATGAAAGTAGCAAGTGTAGTATTAGTTCTAGCTCCTCTCGAACTACACATTAAGGTTTAGAGACAGAGCAATTTTAAATTAATCATCGAATACCATCACTAGGAGGAATAGTTATGCATAAAGAATTTGAGTTCTCTGTATCAGAATTTAAAGGTAAAAAGGTGCTTGTAACTGGAGGAACAAAGGGAATGGGGCAAGCAGTTGTAAAAAGACTTGCAAATGGCGGAGCTACAGTCCTTACTACTGCCCGTTCCCTATCTGCTGACTTGCCCAATTCGGTCAAATTTGTGCAAGCAGATATCGCCACACCTGAAGGTGTAGAGCAAATAATTTCAGCAGTAAAAGAGCAACTTGGAGGTATCGATATTATTGTCCATTGCGTAGGTGGATCAACGACACCACCAGGAGGCGCACTTGTATTGAGTGATGAGGATTGGCTTCATACATTAAATTGGAATTTACTCGCAGCAGTTCGACTTGATCGTGGCTTAATTCCACTTATGTTAGAAAATAATTCAGGCGTTATTCTTCATTTCACTTCCATCCAGAGACGTTTGCCTTTATATGAAACTACACTGGCTTATGCATCTGCCAAAGCCGCGCTGACTAATTATAGCAAGGGATTATCGAATGAATTTTCCCCTCAAGGAATTCGCATCAATACATTGTCTCCCGGGTTTATTCAGACTGAAGCGGCTGACGCATTAATTGATCGGATTGCAACCGAAACCGGAAGTCGAGAAAGTGCGCTCGAACAACTTATGACTTCACTCGGAGGTATTCCAATTGGCCGGCCAGGATTTCCTGAAGAAGTCGCTGAACTGGTCGCATTTCTGGTCTCAGACCGAGCAGCATCTATTACAGGTAGTGAATATGTCATAGATGGGGGAACGATCCCTACCGTCTAAAAATTAATTAATAAAGGGAGAGAACAATATGGATCTCAATCATTTACCAGCTGTAATTGGCAAATACATTACTGCATCTAACAAGCCAGACCCGGTAGTATTTGTAGATTGTTTCTCAGAAAATGCTGTCGTGTTGGATGAAGGGAAAAAGCGAAATGGCAAACAGGCGATTCGGGAATGGAGTGATCAAAACCATTTCGCGGCAAATGTAACGTTAAAGCCAACAATAGCAAAAAAAATAGGTGATGAAATTGTACTAACATGCGAGCTGGATGGTACCTACGACAAGACTGGTCTACCCGATCCACTATTATTGAATTATCATTTTGTTATTGTTGACGATAAAATCGTCAGACTTTCCATTTTCTAAAGATATCCAAATGTAAACACAATGTTTGGTTGACTACCTGATACGTAAGGTCAATGATTCATATAATAGGCATATAGTTGCTCGAAGGTTGTAAAATGTTCGACTTCTCTGCCGACCTTATCATACTCTTCTAGATAATCATGCATCACTTCAAGGAGCTTCTCTTTCATAACTGGTAAATTACTTGCATCAAAGTACTGCATAAGATCATATTTCTTGGTTCCTTTCTCCATAGTCATTTCTTCAAGATATCCATGTGCTCCAAAGGCCGAAAGAAAGACGTAGGAAGCATCATTCGTTATAACACTGTTCAAAATTTTATTGCGGTAGTTGCACCACAGTCTTCGTATGTTCCTCCCAGATTATCAAAGGTTGGAGCCGGTTTAACAATGAAGTTATCACACATCGTGTTATGTAACCTCATAACGCTATTCAACATATTAAAAGATGTTATTCGAATATCTTCAATGGTATGAGCTTCGATGATTGACATGTATAAGGATTCAAGATCATCCGGAACATACCGAAACGAACGTATCTCTTCCAAATATCGCCTGATTCCTCGTTTGATACACGTGTTATTCATACTCACCAAGGCATTGACTAGATTGTACAGAACGCCAGCAGATGCATATCGCACTGAACCGATATCTTCACCCAGCATCGTGTCGCTGTATGCTTGCTTAGCCAGATCGATCCATTTATTTGCTCGATTAAGGCATGCTTCTCCTATCGGGTTTGCAAGTGCATCAAGAGCTTTTTGCTGGAAGTCGTTCAATTTCTCCAAATCCTCAGGCTTAGCATAGTAGAGTATTTTGAGGTCGGTTAGGCTCGATACGTTAGGACTCTCCAAGGTGGATTGCTCTTGTATTCTTGAATCCCATGGCGTGCAATAGATGTCATACCCAACGTCGTCCAAGATGAAGCAGTCGGATATTTCCCATCCCTTTTCTGTATTATTAATGATAATTAAATCAAGATCGCTCTTCTCGTGAAAGTCACCGGTGCTAAATGAACCAGTAAGCCCAATAATGGCGATATCGTCTAGAAAATCTCTTTTTACGCGTTCAATCACCATGTTAATGAGCAGTTCATTATTGTCCAGCAGCTTCTTCTTTATGATTTCGTTCATTCGTTACACCTCTTTGTATGATCCGGCCGTCCTTCATCACAACAACCTTAATTTGAGTCTATCGACTTAGAGGTACGGTTACTATGCATAAGTTGATTTAAGTCATCTTTGCACAAAATCCGCTAAACCGTCGAAACGACGTGTTAGCGGATTTTATTAGTTCTTTGTATAGACTATTTTCTTTATGCTTTCACAGGACAAGAAATATCGACCCGCCAACTCCTCTATCTTGACTCCGTTGCAGAATAAAGATTTAATCTCAGCGTTTCGAGCAGAGACCCTGCTCTTGCTCTCTGTTTTCTCGCCCCATTTTAGGTGCGCCTCTTTGGGTTTTGGGATATAAACCAATTCCCCTTGAACGTATTCTTGAATGATCCGTAACAATTCTTCCGGAAAAATAGACTCGGCTTTTGAATATTTCATGGGCCTCACTCCTTATTTAATAGATCAATAAGGTGCAAAGCCAGTTAGTAGAATATTACGATTCGTCGTTGGCAATGTGATTATTCCCGGGCTCTATACAAAGCATTGCCATATCCTTCACTGGCTTTGCATAGAGCCGTGCATGTAAGAATCCTACTCCGATTGTTTTCATTAGCCTCACCTCCATAGAAAATAGATAGTTTGCTATTCGCTTATTATATCAGGGCTTGTTGTTGAATTGTTTAATTATGTCTTTTGGGGCTGACACGATTGAACGCGTAAAGTGGGATGTATATCAAAAGGTAGGAGCGGGTAATTCATCAATTTTCATGCGTAGTAAACTATACGGTTTTTGTCGCAGGTCTCTTCCATAATGAAATCTCGCCTGCCTATGTAATTGGTTCACAATCACATATAAGTATTGATCCGGACCAATCGAAAAAGTATCCGGCCATAAAATTCGGGGATCATGGGCGATGGTTTCCATGATTCCATTTGGCAATATCTTTCGAATACTATCGTTTTCATAATCTCCAGCATAAACGTTTCCTTTAGCGTCTGTGATCATCCCATCAGATGCACCCTTCTCTCCCCAATACTGCACAAGATCACTTAACTTAAAATCCGGTATCGTTCTGTCTCTTAACGATTCTGTTGAGATAGAGAATAACTGGCGACTGGTTAATGGACAATAGAATAACATTTTTCCATCAGGGGAAATCGCTATACCATCAGAGGCCAATCGAAACGGAGATGTCGAACCATCCGCGTTTCGATTCATCAAAATTTTACCTTCCACTTTTGGCACAAAATACGGATCGGGTGAGGTCGAGCTTGCTCCATGCAACCGTCTATACGCATTTCCGTTTTCTAAATTTACGACGATAATAGCGCCTGGCCCATTGGAAGAAGAATCCGTTATATATGCGTAACCTGCTTTTCCTACACGAAAGTCAAATCGGACATCATTCAGATACGTTGTTGGCAAGACTACATCATCTGCAAATGTATATACTTTTCTTATTGTATTTGTTTTTAAATCTACCGCGACTAATTTTGCACCTCCTTTAATTGGCTCAGAAAAATTTGGTGCAGCTGTGTCCAGTACCCACAAGGTTCCTCTTCCATCTGCAACAACACTTTGGACACTGATGAAGGACATAACGATATTCAATGGGTTGATCAAATTCGTTTCTACATTAGGATAAGGTTGCATCTCACCCTCAACAATTTCCGCTACCGTAAATCTTACGTCATCTCCCCATTTCGGAAAGCAAATGAAGATACGCCCGGTTTCGGATACACTAACGCCTGTAGGCATAGCCCCGTAAAAGGAATGAACGAGTTCTAACTTACCAAAATATTCTTCCATAGGTAACATAGGCAGTATGATGTCCTCCTCAACAAGGTTGAATAGATATTACCTATAATTATGTTCAAGACTTATTCTAATGCCTCTCCCTTAATCATTCTTTTTCAACCTTCATTTTGAAATTGTCCGATAGATCTAAAAATACAAAAAACTTCGGCGTAAGCCGAAGCATGTTGACTGTAACTATATGTGTTCTAGGAAAAATGCTTCCTCCGATCGTCAACGCAAAACTTTGCCAAGCTTATCAGTACCAAAACCGTTTTATTGTTGGTCCGGTAAACCTAATGCATTGGCTGAAGTTATCGCTTGATCTAAAAATTCCTCTGCTCGGGTCAATTGCTGCCTGGCAATCTCCAACGCTTGTGAATTTGTTGCCGCATTAGATTCACTTAACGAGCTTATTGCCTGATTTAAAGCCGTCTGCACCTCAGAAACCGCGTTAGATGCATGCTGCTCCAGCGTATTACTACCACTCGAGTTAAGTGCATCTTCTGCCGGTTTTCTTGCGTTTTCGGTTGCTAGATCAATTTTGTTTTTATTGGGCACCGTGACTCCTCCTTCCTTCAGTAAAATCATTCATTTAAACAGAAATAAGTATGGGATTGAGATTTTGTTTATATCCCTGCGACTGTATGGGAATATTCGGATCTTATCTCTCCGGTGATCCATATTAGTATAAGATCCGATGCATTGGAAAATCTAATCTTGATGAAAAAGGAGGGGAACATTTCTGAATGGCTAATCCAACGCTAGCGCCGCACGAATCGATGGAACTGCATGAAGCATTAAACTTCAAAACGCTCTGCATCGCTAAGTCGAAACTTATGCAAGGCCTGGTCTTTGACCAAGAGCTAAAAGCATTAATGCAGAAAGACGTAATTCAATCCATACAACAGATCGCTGAGCTGCAAGCAATCTACGCAAGAGCTCCTTTTAAAGCAACCGTTCCGAATAATCCGACACCTATAACACATTAAGGGGAACTCAGATGAATACCGATTATTTAGATCCGATTAATTCATTGAATATGCCGGAAATGGCAGATATGACTTTTGCCATGGACTTCCTTCTTCGTGCCAAGGAGGGTGTACGTAATTTGTCCATCGCCCTGACGGAAACGGCTTCACCGGATGTAAGAGCCCTGCTGCATACTCATCTTAAGCAGGGAATTGCAATGCACCAAGAAATCTCGGAGCTCATGATTCGCAAAAAATGGTTTCATCCTTATGAGCTGAACGAACAGTACCAACTCGATCAGCTTTCGGCGAAAAATACGGTGATGATCGGGCAGATGAATCTGTTCCCGGGGGATACGTCACGTAAAGGGATGTTTGATCGGACCCCAGATGAGCATATTGGAGGACATAAAGCATGAAGGCGGTAACGTATCAAGGGGTTAAAAATGTCGTGGTCAAAGAGGTGCCGGATGCGAAGATTGTGAAACCGGACGATATGATCGTAAAGATCACCAGTACCGCCATTTGCGGTTCTGACCTTCATCTGATTCACGGGATGATCCCTAACCTTCAGGAAAACTATGTCATCGGACATGAGCCGATGGGGATCGTAGAAGAAGTGGGCCCTGGCGTGACCAAGGTAAAAAAAGGCGACCGCGTAATCATCCCGTTTAACATCGCATGCGGAGAATGCTTTTTTTGCAAAAATCAGCTGGAAAGCCAATGTGACAATTCCAACGAGCACGGGGATATGGGCGCATATTTCGGCTACTCCGGAACGACCGGCGGATATCCCGGTGGGCAAGCCGAGTATTTACGGGTCCCATTTGCCAATTTTACCCATTTTAAAATCCCTGAAAACTGCGAACAACCGGACGAAAAGCTAAGCTTGATCGCCGATGCCATGACGACGGCATTCTGGAGCGTAGATAACGCCGGCGTTAAGAATGGAGATACGGTCATCGTGCTCGGCTGCGGCCCGGTCGGACTCCTGGCCCAGAAGTTCTGCTGGCTGAAAGGAGCTAAGCGGGTCATAGCCGTCGACTATGTCGATTATCGCTTAAAGCATGCAAAGCGAACAAACAATGTGGAAATAGTAAACTTCGAACAGGATAAGAATATTGGGAACACTCTCAAGGAAATGACCAAAGGCGGCGCCGATGTTGTCATTGATGCGGTAGGAATGGACGGCAAGATGAGCGATCTTGAATTTCTAGCCAGCGGTATGAAACTGCAAGGCGGCACCATGAGCGCATTTATCATTGCATCTCAGGCTGTTCGCAAAGGTGGCACCATTCAAGTCACTGGGGTATACGGCGGACGTTATAACGGATTCCCGCTCGGTGATATCATGCAGCGAAACGTGAATATCCGTTCCGGACAAGCTCCGGTCATTCACTACATGCCATACATGTACGAGTTGGTTACGTCTGGCAAAGTGGACCCTGGCGACATTGTTACGCACGTCATTCCGCTCAGCGAGGCCAAACGGGGCTATGAAGTGTTCGATACAAAAACGGACGATTGCATTAAAGTCATCTTAAAGCCTTAAATATGAATAGATACATGGGAGGACAATCTGAATGGATTCCACATACGCTTTGCATGAGATGCTCGAGGTACATGAAATAGCTGCGTTCAAGACGGTTTGTATGACTAAATCCAAGACCATGCAAGCTCTGGTAACCGACCCGGAGCTCAAGCAAATTTTGCAACAAGATGCGATCTTATCACAACAGCAGCTTCAGGAGCTCGGTGGAGTGCTGTCTAAAGCGACTGTATAGGAGATAAAAAAATGAACCCAATATTAGAACACATGACTGGTCTTAATACGCTGACCGATGACGTGATCGCAATGGATTTTTTGATGAACGCCAAGAGCGGTGTCAGAAACTACGCCATGGCTGTGACCGAATGTGCCACCCCCGAAATCAAACAAATTTTGATGAAACAGCTCGATGAAGCCATAGATTCTCATGAAAAGATATCAAATTACATGGTGCAGCATGGTTTATACCACCCTTACCATATTGCAGAGCAAATTCAGCTCGATCTGAAAAACATTCAGACTGCTATGAACATTCCGTCCTGACACCCTTTTTGATTTTAGCCAGAGACTTCAGAGAACAAAATGTCCCTGTGTCAAGAATTTCAACAATGAAAAAAGGCGGATACTATCCGCCCTTTTTTTGGCATCGTCACGAAACACGCTTATTGCAAGCGTTCCTTTACGTATTCTACTTATTTCTATCCTGAGACTGTTTATGGCCGCTGCTCTCTACTTTAATTGACTACAGTGAACATAAGGCTCCAGCCTCCATGACATCTCCCAAAAATCAAGCTCAAAGCGACTGCACATCACGAAAATATCTTCCATCCGTTGGTACGTGCCCTCGCTACAGCCTTCTAATAGCTTATCCGTTAACGTCACTAGGGATTGATTGTTGCTGTTGTATTCAGAGGAAGCATATCCTGTGATCCACTCTCCGTAAAAAGGATGATCAGCTGCGCCTGGCTTTTGGGCAAGGACTTGACCAATCTCCGCATAGCTCCATGAGCAGGCCAGAATGGATACAAGTACTTCTGCTATGCCACCCGCATGGGAAACAGAGAGCATATAGTTAGTATAGGCTGCATTTTTCAGTGCAGGTTTTACCTGGAAAACATGATCCTCTGTAATTCCTAATCTCTCCATATAAGAACGATGAATTTTCATTTCACCATTCAGGATGTTATCTACGTTTTTACTAAAAAACTGCATCAATTTGGGGTCGTGCGACTTGACAATACCTAGTGCAAATACACGGGCATAATCGTACAGGTACAAGTAGTCTTGCAGCAAATAATAACGAAATTGTTCAACCTGTAAAGAACCATCTCCGATCCCTTTAACAAAAGGATGCTCAAGACATTCCTTCCACACAGGCTGTGCTGCCTGATATAGTCTCTCTGAAATAGTCAACATGTGTTCCTCCAATTCATAATGTACGTATTTAAAAACAAAAAAACGAAACATCCATAGGATGTTTCGCAGACAAATACACTAAAACAAGGGGGTTCGCATGAGCTACCCAAGTACAGCGTTTCATCGTTGCATCCCTACGTTGGCATGATCCAAGTCAGGTAAGGTCGGTTTAACACCCTCTCAGCCGGTTAAGGCTCCCTCGCAAACGGTTGTATGTAGTTGATTACTTTCTTATTCCCATAAAAGAAAAAATAATATCCATTTAGTATATCAAGGGCTGTTAAATATAGTCAAGGCAGATTGTATCCTCCCTCATCACCTTCGGTGACGTATGTAAACGATGGAAACCATCGCAACAATGGTTGAGTTATAGCCACTGTTATGATGGTTTCTATTCTTGCAACTACTGCCGATGGTTTAATGCCCGAGTTTGTTCTTTCCGACAAAAGTGAGTATTCCGTACTGGGAAGTGTTTCTCCAGCTCTCATTGGTCGTATCATTCCATTTAGCTACGCTCTGCTTACCTCCGCCCTGGTTGTCGTTAATTTGAAGCTCGAAGCCGAGAACATTTCCTGTTTTGGGCGTCAATGATTGTAAATGAATTCTGGCTTCTACGAGATATCCTTTATTTGTTTTCTTCACAGCACTTACAAGGCGTCCAGGTGAGGCACCCCCTGCAAAGGTTCCTACATTGTCTGCACTGATTCTGAACTGGGCATCATCATATTGAAAATACGGTGTGCGCTGGTGATTCTCGTCCAGGAAAATCTCAACCGAATCCTGATCCCATGGGTTGATGCTGTCTGTAATGATGTTTGGATCAGTGACGTCGATCAGCAGGTATAGATACTCACCTGACCACATTGCGCGAGCCACTGCCTCTGCACCTTCGCTCTGGTTCAACCGTTTAACTTCAAATGGTGCAGCCTTATTCCATGATGTGTCTTTCTTCCCATCAATCTGAACAATCCCTTGTACAGCTTGTGCAGATTTGGGCATAGGGGCAAGCTGAATCACGCCGTATTTGCTTGTATCCTGTTCCTGAGATTGTGTTCGATCATTCCAGTACAGTGGATTATAAGGTTGTGTCCCACTTGTAGCGCCATCAGCCACACGAATATCCATGCCAACTTCATATTCTGAACCGACTTGGATACCACTCCATGGAATGGACAATTCAACCTGATATCCGGCTTTGGTCTCACGTACACGATATGAACGTTGCTCCGCACCCTCAACTTTGCCCGACCGCTTAATGATTACGTGTCGGTCATCTGCTTCATATGAAGTGGTCTTGCCATTATTGAGATCAACAAAGATATCTACTCTGTCATTCACATCTGCCTTCGCATCCTGAACATCCACGAGGATATACAGGTTACTATGATCCCATAAGGTGCGGAAACTGGCTGATCCCGAAGAGTCACCCTTCAGTGGAGTAGACACCGCTTTGTTCCAGAGCGGATCTTGTGACTGTTTTTTGATATCCGGTTTACCCGAAAGTGAGACGGCTCTCTGCGTCAACACAGGCAAACTGGATTCATCCACGAGTCCCCAGTATGCCTTTTTGGCCTTCAGGGCTGAATCAAACAGCATAGCCTGGTTGTTGTAAGACTTCTCATCTTGGAGTCCCCATAAGGTAACTGAAGAAATGTGGTCTTTGTGTTTTTTGTACAAATCCAACAGTTCCTTATATCGATACGCCTGCTTTACTGCAACTTCATCGGACATCTCTTCACCAAATGGAATTCCGCTATCCACATCCAGTTCCGTGATCTGAATATCCAATCCAAGTTCGGCGAACATGTTGATCGTTTTTTCAATTTCCTTGATGGGCGGGGATTCCAGGTTATAGTGGGATTGCAAACCCACACCATCGATGAGCCCTTTCTCTTTCAGTCGTTTGACCAACTGATACATATGCTCTCTTTTCTCAGGGATTTCCGTGAAGTATTCGTTGTAATATAATTTGGCATTCGGATCGGCTGCACGAGCGAATTCATAGGTTTTCTCAATGTAATCCGGACCGATTAGTTCATAAAAGGGACTTTTACGTAAACCGTTGGCATCACCATTGCTATCCGCAATCGCCTCGTTTACCACATCCCAGGCATAGATCTTACCTTTGTATCGGGTCATGACGGTTTCAACGTAATCCTGAATCCGGGCAAGTAGTAATTCTCGACTCGCAGGGTTACCCTGAGGATCCTTGAACATCCACTCTGCTGCATCAATGTGCCACAACAACGCATGTGCGCGTACGCCCATACCATGCTCCTCGGCGAACTGAACATATTGATCGGCTGCCTCGAACTCATAAACACCTTCGGAAGGAGACATGTACTTCGGCTTCATCTCATAGGTTGCGGTCAAGCTGTTAAAGTGCTTTGTGAGCAGTTTTCCATATGCGCCTTCCAACTGCCAGCGATACACCGCTGCACCAATGGGGAAATCATCTTGATACAGGTCCTCCAGAGACCGAATACCTTCTTCAATCTCCAGTTGCTCGGCCAGAGTAAATGATACATCATCCACATAGAACGATAACGTATCTACGCTATCTTCAGAGATGTAGGGTGTTTCGATGAACAAATTCAATTCAGTGGGATCATCGCTATACTGAAATTTTCCGGTGATCTTGTGCCATGTATTCCATTCTGCTTTGGCAATCTTCACGCTGCCGATCGGGTTCCAACTTTCGGCAGTTGTTTTTTTATATGTGGTGAGCTGTAGTGTTTGATCCGTGGTGGGCTCCTGAGTAAGTCTTACATATGCTGCAATTTCGTACTCTTGGTTACGCTTAAGCAGATCCTTCATGGAAAACATCGGTCCATGATAGGAACGCTCACGGTTGGCGACCAGCATGCTGGACTGACCTTCGTGTGCTTCCTGCTGTGTCACTGTCAGCCTTTCGTTACCTGTACGTGGAGTCCATCCCTGAAGTGTACCGTCTTCAAAGTTTGTGCTCAAATGACTTCCCTCCACTTCCGTAACTGCCTTGGCTGCATGTGAGACATTCGAAAATGGAAGCATGGCGAGTACCAGCACAAGAACCAAGGCCGTTATATTCCATTGACCTAACCGTTTCATACAATTCCTCCTCTTGATTTGGTCTAAGTATTTCTGAACGGATTAACATCCAGATAAATAGATTATAGTTGTTTAGATAGCGCTTACATATAATAAATTTCCAATAATTATAATAAAAAGTTATCAATTGGTAATTATGATTTTAGGAATCAGAAGTTCGTTAATCATGGAATATCAAAAAGCCGCTACATATTTGCAAAAATAAAAGACCGTTTCCCGATAAAATACGAGAAAACGGTCATAGTTAGAAAATATCTTCCCGAAAAAGAGTTAAGGGAATACAACTTTAACTTTGCTTTATAATCGTCCATCATCACCCTGTTCCTCCTGGACAATTCGAGCAATGTGAATCATCAAATATAATAATTCCTCGTTCGATATGGAGATGTCCAGCATATTCTGCACGTAGGTTTTGATCATCTCCGCGCATTTGTATTCAAGCGGATGCTCCTTCACCATGTGTTGAAATATAAAATCTTTCGCCGAATTGCCCAGACGCCCTTCTTGTAAACGCTGGATGAAGAATTGCAGATGTGTGACAAGTCTCACATAATGAATGGAATTTTTGTTCAATTGCATATCAAAGGTGTATTGTATCAGGTTAAAAATATCTTTTAACATCTTAACGGATTGCATTGTGCGCTCCATATTCTGCTCATGCGTTTGGGCATTCACGAAATGAAAAGCGATATTCCCTGCTTCTTCTTCCGGCAGTTCAACCCCCAGTTCTAGATTCAGCAACTGAACGGCTTCAAGGCCAAGTTCGAATTCAACAGGGTGAAACCTCTGGATCTCCCATAACATGCGATTCTGTAATGCTACACCTTTTTTCCATCGTTCAATGGCAAACGACAAGTGATCCATAAGCGTAAAGAAGATTTGGTCGTCAAGAGACAACTTTTCTTTTGCATTGGTAATCAGTTTGTTTATGACATTCACATGTTTTTCTGGCATGTTTTCGATGGTTCGTACGTAAGCCTGGGCAGACGGATTATTTTGCAGAATAAATCGTTTCTGGATATGCTCCTCATCGAGTCGCTCGCCAACTTTGCCTTTGAATGCCAACCCTTTTCCCATGACAATCATCTCTTGCCCCTGTTCATCTTTGGTCAGAAGCAAGCTGTTATTTAATATTTTGATTACTTTCATGCATTCATCACGATCCTTTATTCTTTCGTGACCGCCTGATCCGGATTTCCGATACATCTGCCATTCTGTTTAATGACCTCTTGATACCACGAGAAGCTTTTCTTCTTCAAACGCTTCAAGTCTTTCAGATCCTGTTCACCGCGGTTTACATAGATCATTCCATAACGTTTCCCATAACCCTGATGGGTGCTTACCACGTCAATAACGGACCAAGGGCAATAACCAATCACATCTACTCCATCTGTTAGAGCCAGTCTGATCTGTTCCAGATGTTTCTCAATAAAATCAATCCGGTACGTGTCGTTAATCGTGTAATCTGCCTCGAGTATATCTGGGGCTCCTATACCATTTTCCGTAATTAGAATCGGGAGACCATATCGTTCACATACCTTACGCAATGTTAGCCTTAGGCCAATCGGATCGATGACCCAGCCATATTTTGTTTTTTCGGTATAAGGATTCTCCGCGGCTCGGTAGACTCCCTGCTCACCAAGCATAATTTGCTGATCACCCGCACGAGCTGTAACATCCGACGCATCTCCCATACTGGCGGCAATGGTTGCCGTCGAGTAGTAGTTGATTGCTACCAGATCGGGGCGGCCAGACTGGATATCTTCCATGTCACCCTGCTCAATAACCGGCTCGATGCCGCGTTCCTGTACATAACTCCAGAATAATGGATTATACCGTCCCCACACCGATAAGTCGAGAAAACCCCATCCGCGAATTGTCTCCCAGTTATGTGCAGCGATTGCATCTGCTGGTCTGGAGGTTGCCTGGTACATGGAGGTCATGTTTAATGCAGGACCAATCTTGCCTTGCGGGAGCATATCATGAAATAGTCGCATCGTTCTGCCTTGAGCCACAAACATGTGATGATTTTGCTGATACAGTTCCTTACTGGAAGGCAGACGTCCGCCTTTTGGTGTACCAATAGCACCGGGATGGAGAATCATTGTATTCTGCTCATTAATGGTCAACCAATATTTCACTTTATGCCCGTAATGCTCAAACAAGATACGCCCGTACTCCACAAAGGCATCAATCGTCCCCCGGTTGTTCCATCCTCCGGTTTTCTCAAGCTCGTAGGGTAAGTCGAAATGATACATGGTCACAATGGGCTCAATACCATGGAGCAGCAATTCGTCAATTAATTGGTGATAAAAATCGAGTCCCTTTTCATTAACAGGCCCTGTGCCTGAAGGCAAGATTCGAGTCCATGCAATCGAAAAACGATATGCTTTGAGGCCCAGCTCTGCAAAAAGCTTCACGTCTTCTCTGAATCGGTGATAGTGATCGCTCGCAACCGTGAAATCGGCGGTTCCAGCCGGATGATCACACATATCGATGACGGACAGGCCTTTGCCATCTTCGTTCCAGGCTCCCTCGACTTGGTAGGCCGAGGTAGAGCCTCCCCACAGAAATTCATTGGGGAATGGTTTGGTGTGTTGATATAACATCTCAAACACTCCTTCATTTTAATGTTGATTAAGATATATGACGGACCATATTAAGCTTGTTACGAAAGGTGGATAATCGTCGCTCCAACCTCCACAGGACTCTGCTTCTCCAGCTTAATGTCCGGGAAACGATCCGAATTGGCGATAATGATCGGGGTTATGACTTCGTAGCCTTCTGCCTTGATGGCGTCGATATCAAAGCGGATCAACAAGTCCCCCCGTTTTACGCGATCCCCTACTTTAATGGAAGAGTCGAAGTGTCGCCCCTTCAGGTTTACGGTATCCACTCCAATATGAATGAGCACCTCTTCTCCATCGTAACCATTTAATTTCACCGCATGTTTGGAGTCCATGAAAGCCGTAACTTCACCTGCGATCGGAGCATACAGTTCTCCTTTGGCAGGAATGATAGCAGCGCCCTTACCCAGTAATCCCAAAGAGAAGACATCGTCTGGTACACGGTCTAGATGGACTAATTCCCCTTGCATCGGACTTGCGATCGTAAGTGGGCGTAATTCATTTTGGGTTGGTCCATTTGCATTTGTTGTTGCAACTGACTGCGTGCTTAGAGTGTTGTCTTGAACAGACTGCCCGGAAAGTGTCTTGTCATCGTTAACGTTGGTATTGCCTTCTTCTTCATCATCCACTGGATCCTCAAAACCAATGATCCATGTCAGAGCAAAAGTAACGATAAAAGCGATCAGACAAGTCACAATGGCATGAACGATGTTCATCGGATTGCTGCCAATGAATGCAGGTAACGCGGCAAGCCCTGGAGACACGAAGGCATAACGTACTAATCCGGTCAGACCAGCATATATCCCTGCTACACCACCACCAATCATTGCGGCAATTAAGGGTTTCTTCAGTTTCAAAGTTACACCATACAAGGATGGTTCCGTGATGCCCAGTACGGCGGTGAAACCGGATGAAGCAGCGAGCTGTTTCAGTTTTTTGTTTTTTGTTTTTAATGCTACAGCAAGGGTGGCCCCACCTTGAGCAATATTGGACGCGAGCATTCCCGGACCGTTGATCATTTCATATCCATTTTTGGTTAGTTGGCTAGTTGCAATCGGTGTCATCGCCCATGCAGTGCCTGTTACGATCAGGAATGGTTGCAAAGTTCCCATTAACAAAGGAATCAGCCAACTGGCTCTGGCATTAATCGCTTCTGCACCAATGGCAACCAGATCATTCAGGTACGTTCCGAAAGGTCCAATCGCCACCAATGCAAGTGGTGCTGTAATCAATAGTACAATCATTGGTTTCGTGAAAAATTTGATCATGGAGGGCGATACCCGATCCGCGAAACGTTCAATATAGGACATGAGCCAAACGACGATAATAATCGGCAGCACGGAGCCCGCGTAATCGGTTAGTCGAACTGGAACACCGATGAAAAACACGTCTTTTCCTTCCGCCATCAGGGCGCTCCATCCCGGGTGTAACAACACGCCGGCAACTGTCATCGCCAGAATGGGACTAGTTTCAAATTTAATGGAAGCTCCATAAGCCAGCAGAATAGGCATGAAATAAAAAGCCGCGTCCGCAATGGTATTAAGAATATAGTAGTTTTGGCTTTCCGTCGTTACAAGGCCTGTCAGCACAAGTACGGCTAATATCGCTTTGATCATACCCGCGCCAATGATTGCCGGTATTACCGGAGTAAATGTTGTTGAGATCACACTGATGAATCTGGAGATCCAGCTCTGTTTTTGTTTTGGTCCGTTATTTTTGCCAGAATCCGATTTGGATTCCGCACTTCGGGTAGCAGAACCCATCTGCTGAGTGATAACTCGGTAGACCTGCTGCACCTCATTGCCCACAACGACCTGATATTGTCCACCATTGTTCACAACGGTAATGACACCTGGAAGTGCTTTGAGTTTTTCTGTCTCCGCTTTGGAGATATCGTGCAGTTCGAATCGTAGTCGGGTTGCGCAGTGCGTAAGCCGAGCGATATTATCCTTCTTCCCAACCAATTCCGTAATCTCTTGTCCCAACTTGCGATAATCCATACCATTGCCTCATTTCTGAATTTGGATATAAAAAAGACCAAAACGATATGCCTTCCCCTACTCACATAAGGAAAATGCAAATCATTTTGGTCATGCCTGCTTTACCAGTAACAGCCAAACACTGCTAATATTTAATTCGTTGTAGATGTAAACGTTTACTGGATCATAATATCACACAATAAATTTGTTAGCAATCACTTTATTCGACATTTTTCTGCATTTTGATATGAAAATGTTTCTTCATCTGTGACCCTAAGAGTATCTCTAAATAATTGATATTCAGTAAAACATTTCATTTAATTGCTAAATAAGTGTGATTTATGGTACCTTTAAAACAAATAATGATAGGTTGGCTATCATTATTTGGAGATTTCCACAAACTACATTAAAGGATGGCGAGGAGACATGCAGACTGATAACAGATCGATCGTTATTCATCAGGTATCTAATTTAGAGACACCTGAAGAACTTTGGAATCCATATGCTTATTATGAGTACATGCTGGAGAATCATCCCATCTATTTTGACGAGAAGCAGCAAGTATGGAATCTGTATCGTTATGATGATGTCAATTCCGTTCTAACAGACTGGAAACGGTTCTCCAGTGTTCGTAAACGGAGTGTATCCCCGGTTCCACCGGTAGTTACCCGAGTGAACATCAATTCTGTTGATCCCCCTGTTCAACGTGATATTAGAAAGTTAGTCTCTAGTGCCTTCACCCCACGTCAGTTAAAAACCTGGGAGCCTCAAATCGCGGCTATCGTTGATGAGTTAATGCTTGAGATGAAGACGAAAGATGATGTGGACATTGTTCGAGACCTAGGGGTTCCACTTCCTGTTACTGTCATTGCCGATCTACTTGGGGTAGAGAGGCAACACCGGGCACAGATCAAAGCCTGGTCTGACATGTTATTTTTCCCCAATGCCACAGGTAATGAGAAGGAGCAGATGAATGCGAAGTATGCGGCTATGCAAGAATTTAACGAATTTTTGCTCCCCATTGTTCAGCAGAAGAGAAAGCATCCTGCCGAGGACATTATTTCCGATCTCACACTTGCCGAGCTGGATGGGGATCAACTAACCGATGAAGAGGTTGTTACCTTTAGCTTGGGCCTCCTTGCTGCTGGGAACGAAACAACGACTAACATGATAAACAGCCTGTTCTACAGTTTTATGTATGATCAACCCGGAATCTATCAGGATATTGCCGCAGATCCAGAACTGATAGAGAATACTGTTGAAGAATCGTTAAGGTATCGTTTTCCCACGACACTTGATCGTGTGGTAGTAGAGGATACAGACATCCTTGGCGTGCCTATGAAAAAAGGAGATGTTATATTAACCTGGCTGGGTGCAGCCAACAATGACCCTAGACATTTTCCCGAACCTTCCCGCTTTGATATCTACCGTCCCAACAGCAATCGTCATCTCTCGTTTGGCAAAGGACCTCACTTTTGTCTGGGCGCTCCATTAGCCAGGCTAGAGGGCCAACTGGTGCTGAGAGGGTTCACGAATCACTTTTCCAATATTACTGCAAAAATCAAATTTGAAGCGGCAAGCCAGCTCTACCCGGGTACACAGACTCTTCAAAACCTGCCAGCCATCGTAACAACCAAGCTTTTTTGAACTAATTTCATCAAATTAAAAGTGCCCTTACACACAAGCGATTGGCTGTGTGTAAGGACACTTAAATCTTGTTATGCCTTTCTTCTATCTTCAAGCTCTCTAATAATCGTTGGATATTCCTTGTCCAGCTTGTTTTTGTAAAGGAATACTACAAGAAGAATGAATACAACAATGGGGACGTATATATTCAACGCGATGATGGCCTGCTTTGCTCCTTCTCCTTGGGTTGTAGCTTGTTCGACATATCCTCCTAGCGCGAGGAACCATCCAATCATTGCTGTGCCAATGGCTGTGCCTACTTTTGAACCGAAACCGATGACACTATTCGTTAAACCAACAAGTCTTTTGTTAAATTTCCATTCGCCGTATTCAATCGTGTCTGTGACCATTGCTCCACCTACTGCCATTAGCGGAATTGTACCAAGCGTTTGGAAGATAGAACAGATCAGACCCAATGTAATGCTCTCGGGAGCGACTAACCGAACGGCTGCTCCGAGGAGTCCGATTAATATACCGCCGAGGGCTGTATTTCGCTTGCCATAACGTTTGATGAATGGTCCGGACAAGGCAAATCCGATAATAACCGGAATCAAACCAATAGCACCCATAATGCCGATCAGGCTTACATTGCCCCAAATATATTTGGCATAATAACTTCCTGCTGCCACGCCCAGAGCAAACAAAATGCTAGCGAGAGCCATTACGAAGAACATATATACCCAGTATTTATTGGCAAAGAGCAATTTCAGTCCTTCACGAATCGGCGTTTTATCCTGAAACATGCCAAGCTCATCCAATTGAACATTGTTGTACTTTTCCCTATTGGACAGGAATGAAATGAAAATCCCGATTGCTGCAACACCAGCAAAAATTGATGCGAGCAACGTCCAGTCACTTCTGCTATTGCCCATGGCTGTAACGATTGGAACAAATGCAACGGCAACAACCATACCTGCCAGATACCCGCTGCTTGAACGGATAATACCCATTAAGGAACGCTCGTAACTGTTACGCGTTGTTAACGCCATCAAACTGTTATATGGAATCGAGGTTGGAGTAAACACCAAAATGTAGAATACAAGATTCGTAATAATCGCATATATAATTTTGCCTGTAGAACTTATATCCGGCACGGAAAACATTAAGAATAATGAGATGAACATTGGAATGGTCATCCATAACAACCAGGGACGAGCTTGCCCATACTTGGTTTTGGTCCGATCCACCAGTACACCCATACCGATGTCTGCAAACGCATCCAAAACTTTGGTAAGCAGCATTACCGTACCGACTACAGCGGCAGACACGCCAACGACATCCGTATAATAATACGTGATCAAACCCAACAATCCACTTGAAATGTTTAACCCGAACTGTCCCATTGAATCGCCAATTAACTTTTTCGTTGGTATTTCCCGGGGTGGCTGAGCCGGCGTATTATCTACTTTAATATGCTGCTCGTTCACTGCAACTCCCATAACACTCGCCTCCGTTACTCTTCATGTTGAATTTCTCTTCCTCTTCTATACTTTCATTTTATGTCCTGGCATATATAACAGATATAGCGCATTGTTAAGATCAAATAACGCAATCCAAACAGAAGGTATTCCTGCTGTTTGAACGACAAAAAAACTGACTCAGGTATACTGAATCAGTTTTTGGTCCATCTGTTTTATGCACGATTCTTATGAATAAAATGAACCGAAATAGATCAGGAATCGGCTTTAAAATCGCTAGAACCATGTTCGAAAGACTTGCTGTTACTCCTTAAAGTGTCAATCCACCGTCTGCTACAAGGATAGAGCCTGTCATATAACTGGAGCCGTCCGATGCCAGGAATGCTACGAGTTCAGCCAGCTCCTCTGGCTCCGCAAAACGCCCAATTCTCATATTTGGGAATTCTTCGGGCATATAATCGCTTTCTTGTAACATTTGCGGAACAGCTGCGGTCAGCGAAGTGGCTACACCCCCAGGGCAGATAGCATTTACCCGAATGCCCTTTCTGACGTACTCAATCGCTGCTGCTTTTGTCAATCCGGCAACACCGTGTTTACTCGCTGTATAAGCGGCCAGACTGTGCTCAGCTCGAAGCGCCGTGGTTGATGCTGTATTTATCACATGACCGTAACCTTGTTGAACCATCACGTTGAGAGCGTGCTTCATCCCCAGGAAGATCCCCTTCAAGTTGACGTCAATGATACGGGAGAAATCGTTCAGGGATGTTTCATGGAAAGGCTGGAACTTCTGAATGATTCCTGCATTGTTGAACGCGACATCGATTTTACCAAATGTTTCAATTGCTTTTTGAATATAGTTTTCTACATCCTCTTCCTTGGATACATCAGCTTGAACAAAGATGCCCTCGCCATCCTGCTCCTTCACAAGCGCAAGTGTCTCTTCCCCTGTTGTTACATTGTAATCCACCAGAACGAGCTTGGCTCCTCTCGATGCCATCAACACTGCACTAGCTCGGCCAATACCGCTACCAGCGCCTGTGATGGTAATCACTTTGCCTGCAAGCGAATCGGATTTGGTATTCACAGCTTTGCTCGCTTTAGGAGCCTCTGCAGATTCGAAGGTTACGTTAGCAAGATCCGCTTTCAGTGCGGACAAAATGTCTTCTGGCAGATCGACCTGTGGAACGGCTGCGAGTTGATCCAGCGTAAAATGGGAAGCCATTTTGAATGATGGCTCGTTAATGAATTCAGGTAGATGTTTGGTAAGCAATGTTGTTGCTTCATCATTATTCAATAGTTCCGAAATTTTAATGTTTTCATTGTAAGTTGTCATAGTTGTTTCCTCCAAATTTTATTTTGATAGTTTTACTATTATCTTGATATAAATACTATCATTTTGTGTCTTTTTTTGCAATTCGTCATTTTAATAGATTAGGAACGAGCCCGAAAATGGCTAAAGGACTTATTCTGTTTATGCTGTGTTGCCTCCAGTGTTATGTCACCGAAATAGTCTTTAGCCCATCGTTAAGCTGCTTCTGCTCTTCCTCGGTTAACAGGTTCCACGCCTGGAACGGGCGCAGGAAAAATATCACTCATCTCCTCCAGAATACAAGGATAACCAAGAATCATTGCATTAGGCCGAGTGGAACCCATCATCCTCAAAGCTGCAGCAAGATGGCCCCCTGCGGAGAAGCCGCATACCGCTACTTTTTGAGGATCAATTCTCCAGTCCGCACTGTTGGCCCGCTTGCGTGTCAACGCTTCCTCCGCATCGTTCAATGGTTTTGGAAATACAGCATGCTGATTGAGTGAATTTCACAGGATAAAGACTTGATAACCTTCAGCCAAAAATGCCATAGCAAACGGGTTCAGCTTCTCGATCAGAACAAGCTCTATATCCTCCACCTGGAAGCACAAGTACCGCTGGCCGCTTTTTGGTATTTGCCAGCTAGGGTGAAGAATCCAACAGGTAGAGTGGATTGACATGGCCAAAAGGATACTTCTATTGTAGATTTCAAGTGAGACGATCGACTATAACGCGATACAAAGATTGTGTAGCGTAATTCAAGCCCATTGCTAGTCAAAGACAAAGAAAAAACCGCGAAATCGCGGTTAAGTAGGGCTATCCTCTCGTATTATGATTATTGACCTTCCGTGTGATATCAAATGCATCCGGGTCAGCGAACTGATTCTCATCCCGGTTGACTGAGGAAAAGGAAACAAAGAGCATGTCGCCCTTACGGATGTGCTTGCCACCGAATTCGACATCCTCGGTAGCCCAGCGAATATTACTCACCTCAGCAGGCCATCGGTTTGAGATGATTTGCATTTAAAGAAACGTCATCGTGTTTCGTTTTCGTCGTATCTACGAGCAATGATTTATTCTATACGATTTGAATGGTCTCCAGCTTGAGATCGAGCTGGTCAAGTTCTTCCTCTGGCGTACTGAACGAAGGATAGGTGGATAGATCACGCAAGCTTGCTTCCCCCATCGGGCCAATTGTCCCCGGGTCCAGCGAAGCCAGCACCGGTGAAAGCTCGTGCAGCATACTCCGGCTATGCTCGTTACGAAGCAGTACATTCAGAGGTGTACGGGTGCTTAACGTTTGTTTGTATGGCACGGATGGTACATAAATAAAATCATACGTGCCACTCACCACTTCGATGATCACTTCATCTTCAACCTGAACGACAATCAGGCCTGTATCCGAAAGTGTAATTCCGTTCATCATCACCTGATCAACCACGGCGCGTGGCAGCTTGATCGTTGCTGTTGCATTAAATGGAACAGAGAAGCTTAAATACAGCTTACCTGCTTCATCAAACCTCCATTCACTGCAATAAGTTCCTGCAGCGGTGTCAATGCGACCTTTAGTCCACTGGATTCTGAAATCAGGCATCGGTGCCAGCAGTGCATGGCGGAAGCCAGGTCGATCCTCTACTGGATTGATCCCCGCCATATGACGATACATCCATTCAACAACGGCACCATAGGCATAGTGATTAAGCGAGTTCATACCATTTTCACTGATTGTACCATCTGGCAAAATGGAGTTCCAACGCTCCCAGATTGTTGTTGCTCCCATATTGACCGCATACAGCCAGCTTGGGTAATCATCATTGAGCAGAAGCGTATAGGCGATATCATTGCTTCCATATGCTGATAGAACCCGGTTCAAATACGGCGTACCTACAAAGCCAGTTCTCAAGTGGTTCTGATCCTTGCGTACACGCAAGCGAATAGCTTCTGCAATCCGTGCTTTATGTTGCTCAGGAACGAGATCCATATACAACGCTATAGCGTATGCGGTCTGTGTATCTACTGCCAGACGTCCATTCGCAGTAAAGTATTCCTTCAGAATTGCAGCTCTAACCTCTTGCGCCAACTGGTCATAGGATGCGGCAAGATCGTGATGTCCAAGTACTTTGGCAGCCTTGGCTACGATATCTGAAGAATAGGCATAGTAGGCTGAGGCAATAAAGTAATTATCTGTTCCCCCCATTGGAGAGTTCGGATCATCCCCATCTAGCGCAAGCCAGTCACCAAAGTGAAAACCTATCGCCCATAAACGTGTACTACCGGATTCGTCATCCAAACGCTTGATGTAATCTACCCATGTCTTCATGCTGTCAAACTGCTGCTCCAGAATGGATGGGTCCCCGGAATGCAGATACGTGTTCCACGGAATAATGGTTGCCGCATCTCCCCAGGCGCTGGACCCTCCGCCCTGCACACGTCCAACCGGAATGACCATCGGAACCATACCGTTCCGATCCTCTTGTTCCATCCACAGATCATATCCATACTTGTTAAAAAAGGCATACGTATCCATATTGTAATTTGCTGTACCGGAGAATACCTGTGCATCCCCTGTCCAGCCCATGCGCTCATCGCGCTGTGGACAATCGGTAGGGGTATCTAGGAAGTTTCCCTTTTGCCCCCAGAGTGCATTTTCGAACAAACGATTCACGCCAGCATGACTGGTTTCTAAATACCCGGTACGTTCCATATCCGAGTAAACCACACAGCCTGTGAAGTCATTCAGATCCAGTTCGCCTGCCCAGCCTTCAACCTTAACATATCGGAAACCGTAAAATGTGAAATACGGACGCACAATAGCTTCTTCACCGTTTGCTGTATAGATGTACTCCGCCTTAGCCGAGCGAAGGTTCTCCCGGTAGAAATTGCCTTTCTGCAACACTTCGCCATATTGCAAATGGATGACCGTTCCGCTTGGTGCCGTAGTACGGAATTGCAGCCAGCCTACCATATTCTGGCCCATATCAATGACCGTTTCTCCCGCAGGCGTGGTCAAAATTTCGATCGGCTTCAAGGTTTCCTTGATCACGACCGGAAGACTTTTTCTTGCTTGTAAAAGCTCATACCCCATTTCACTTTCCCGAACTGGATAAATCTCAGTCACGTCCAGCGTGGCATCATAGATTTCTCCATCATAGATGTTACCATCCACCACATTCGAGCGGGTGGCATGCCAGGACAGATCTGAAGGGACAACAACTTCTGTTCCATCCGTATACGTAATCACCAGCTCGGACAGCAATGCAAAATGATCACCATACAAATTGGCAGTGGTATCTCCTTCAAAACCAAACCGTCCCTTATACCAGCCATTCCCCAAACGGACATCTATCGCGTTGGACCCTTCTTGCAGCAGGTCGGTAATATCGTAGGTTTGATACTGAAGCCATTTGTGATAGGCATTATAATGAGGGGCCAAGTACTCATCCCCAGCCTTGACTCCGTTTAGTTCCAATTCGTATACTCCCAAACCACAGATGTACGCCCGTGCTTTGGCGATGGGACCTTTGACTTCGAACGTTTTCTGAAGGACTGGATGAATCGTCGGTTCCAGTTCAGGTGTAATCCACTTTGCTGTCCATGGTTCATCCTGCTTCGCCGTTTCAAACCAGGCCGTTTCACTGGTCGCCTTTTCCCCAAGCTCATTCCATAATCGAACTCTCCAGAAGTAACGCGTCCGTGCAGCCAGTTCCAGATCCGGAGAATACGCGAGCGAATCAATATCCTCTGTTATTCCACTATCAAATACAAGTTCTGTAAAAGATTCATCCAGTGCAATTTCTACCTGTGCGGCGATCTGCGTTGTCGCTGTCGTATCCGTAACGGTATAAGAAAAGGTTGGCTTGGTTACCGCAAAACCGAGCGGATTAGTGATGTGATTTGTTTTCATATGAGTAATGTTCATCGATGAAACCTCCCCTTGTCGATTACCTTTCGGAACGTTTAACCATCCTGCTTTAAGGCCGAGTCTGCGCCGATTGGTACCATTCATTCACTTCTTCCGTGATTTTTCTTCCGCCTGAATCCATCCATTTTTTCACGAACTCATCAAAAATGGTGAGTGGCTCCTCTCCATAAATAATGGAGTTGAAGGTGTCCAGTTCCATTTTTTGCAAATAAGTGTTTCGAGCTTGCATTGTTTTTGTCGGGGGCCCCTGAAACAGATTGACTCGATCAATCTGCCGCTGCCTGGTCTCTACAACATTTGCCTTCATAATGGGATACTGCTTCTCATCCTTAGGGTCAATTCCCATACTGAACAAAATGGCGCGATCATGAGAGCTGAGCCCTTCTCGCTTGCCCATTTTCAGAAGAGCTGCTCTGAATCGGGAAGGGTAACTCACATATTGTCCCATGAGGGTATATTTGAACGTTATCACTTTCCCCCCGGGAATATCGCGGCTGTCACTATCCACCGAACCATCCGGGTTCAGTACATAATCATATCCATTCTGATAGGCACTCAGATACAACGGATTATTCGTCACCGTAGCCTCATACAGATAGTTCTGATACTTAAAAAAAGCCTGCAAGGCTTCTTCAGAAATGTTTGCGCTGATCATTAAAGCCCCGCTGTAAGAGTTTCCTTTGAATCTCGCTGTGGTTCCGTCCATTCCTGCAGGAATCGGATAAGGCACAAACTCAGCCTTCGGATCCTTTTCATTAAGTTGTTGCAGCGGATAATCTCCAAACCAGCGTGGACCAGCTACCATGCCAACTTTGCCATCAAAGATATTTTTATTGACCTGATTGAAGTCCTGCAGAGCTATGTTATTGCTCACATATCCTTTTTTCTTCCAGTCTTGCAGTTTTGCCAGTGCGGTTTTGATCTGAGGCTGGATACTTCCGTACACGAGATTGCCCTGTACATTCTTGCTCCATATACTTGGAATCGCTCCATACGCACCAAATACCCAGGATATGTCTCCGATAGGCGAGGCCAGATACTGGTCCTTGATTGCAAAATCAATACCGTAGGTATTCTGTACGCCATCACCGTCTGGATCATCATAGGTAAAGGCCTTCATTACACTTTCCAGTTCGTCAAGATTGCTTGGTGCCTTCAGGTTCAGATAATCTAGCCAATCCTTGCGAATCCAAAGTACGGACTGCGAGGCTTGCTCCGTAATGATCGGAATCGCCATCCGTTTCCCGTCAATCTCAAAAGGCTTCCATGCTTCTGGCACTTCAGCCATAGCCGCTTTCCAAGTGGATGATGCATATCGATCAAAGGCTTGTCCAGCGTCCAACAGTTTGCCTGAGATCATAAATCCATTGACTGTGTCCATGACATTGGATGAGAACACGTCAGGTAACGTATTGTCAGCAGAGAGCATTAATCGAAGCTTCATATCATAGTCATCGACAGGAGCACTCCATTGGGTCCGAATATCCACGCCAAGCGTTTCTCTGGCCCAACGGATATGTACATTATCGGCAGCAGTTTCGCCATTTTTGTAGATGGTGGTTGGATCATTCATTTTGACTGTTGTTACGATCACACCTGTTTTTACAGGCATAGGCTCTTGTGCTTTACCACTGCATGCGGCGGTAAACAGAATCAAACAAGCAACAGAAAGAGACAGGTATATTTTGCTACTCATGTGCGAAATGCACTCCTTCATCTAATTCATCTTCATCATATCGTGCCAGTTATACAGTCGAAATAACGCTTTTTCAACATTAGATAATTCATTCTTAACCTTCATCTATATTACATTCCAAATCACTTGTATTTCATCCAATGCCAGCCTACAATAAGGTGAATTTACATCGTTGGCAGGAGGCGTTAAGGGTTGAAAAAGAAATACAGGACCTTTATGAACATAGTGGCCATCACGCTGATTATGCTTGTCGCCGTCCTGGTCATGTATACCTTCTCGGTTCAATCCAGTCTGGATACCGTTCAAAAGGATATTGAAACCAACAATCTCAATCGAGTGCAGTTTGTCGTTAACTCACTCGATCAGAGCATAAATCGGCTGAATATGTTATCCATCTCCATGGAAACGGACAATTCTATTGCACTGCTGCGATCCATTGACGTGATGAGTTCCTTTGAGCAGGTACAGTTGATTCAAAATGTTGCTGTGAGAGTCAATTTGCAAAGTTTGTCCGAGGGATGGAATAACAAAATATCGGTCTACTCGGTTCTGTTGAATCAATGGATCATTTCTTCGGAGTTAGATATGAAGACTCCCTCTGTAGATTCACTGAAATCAGGCTGGAACTATGATGCAGCTACAGCTAAATATTATAAATACAAGGTCAGTCCACAGATCATTATTCGGTTGGAGTTCCCGCGCAGCAATCTGGAGGATATAGTTGAGAACTCACATCAGAGCGAGAATGAGACGTTATTCTATAAACCGGACGAGCAATTGATTACTCGCAAAGAGGCTAATTCCATTACCCCTCTCATCATGAAGGAGCTAACCGGTCATCTACAACCATCCTCCGGTACAGAAACCGTTTCGGTTAACGGAGCCCAGTACATTGTCAATTATGTGTACTCTCATCAGCTCGGTTGGTATTTAATTGATTTTATGCCTCTTGATAAAGCGTTACAGCCTATACGAATGACCCAATTCTGGTTTTACTCTGCCTGTGTCATGCTGTTTATGGCGGGGGTCACGATTATTGTTGTTCTTTTCCGCAAGGTACAGATCCCCATACTTGCTCTGTTAAAAGGTGTTCGTCTTTTGAAGCATGGCGACTTCTCTTATCGTATTCAGCGGCAGAGCGGTAATGAATTTGATTACTTATATGGTCAATTCAACGACATGGCCGGACAGATTGAGGATTTGATTGAAAAGGTATACAAGGAAAAAATCGTAGCTCGTGAAGCGGTGCTGAAACAGCTACAAGCCCAGATTAATCCTCACTTTTTATATAATTGTCTCTTTTTCATTAATAATATGACAAGATTGGGCAATGAGGAAGCGGTTACTGCCATGACCCAGAACTTGGCTGAATATTTCAGGTACACCACACGCCTTGACGAGCCGATGACCTGTTTGGAAAAAGAGTTGGGTATCGTTCGCAATTACCTTGAGATACAGAGCTTACGCATGGACCGTCTCTCTTATCTGATTGAGCTACCGGACGAGCTAAGATCTGTCCCGATTCCCAAACTACTCATTCAGCCTTTGGTGGAAAACAGCATCATCCATGGCATAGAAGCCAAGTGGGATTCCGGTTCCATTCATATCACCGTTGAGCGCACGGAACACGGGCTCTGTATTGTGGTTGACGACGACGGGAAAGGCATGACGGAGGAAGAAATTAATGCACTTAAGGCCAGAATATCCGAGCCGCCTGTGGACACGATGGGATGTGCACTCTGGAATATTGCGGAGCGTCTGCGCATTCAGGACGCTACCCATTCGGGTATCCAGTTTGAACAGAGTCCCCTTGGAGGCATGCGTGTCCGATTAAACTGGTCGCTCGCCAATTGGCAGAATGAATCCTTACGTTGACAGAAAAGAGTCTAGTTTGATAGCATAGTTTGAGTTCATTCCAACAAGGAGGTTTTTACAATAGAACCCCGTCAAAGGCTTCAACAAGAGCGCAGTGACCTCAAAACAAGAAGACGAGCAGCTATAATTGAAGCAGCTAAAATTGCTTTTTTGAATAAAGGCTTCGAGCAAGCGACCATGCAGGATATTGCGGACGAGGCAGTACTTGGCGTGGCCACAATCTTTCGCTACTTTCCGCGGAAAGAGCAGCTTATTGTTGCTGTAGCTTCAGATATTGTTCAGTCCGAGGTTCTGGTATTCTCCGATATTATCAGAGGTGAAGGCACCTGCTACGACAAGCTTGGCCGCCTTTTCGACTCGTTAGTTTTTTTCCAGCAGGTAGAAAGCCAGCGAAGTTCCAAATTAATAGAAGCTTTTGAGTGTTACGTCGCAATGTCCAAGTCCCCGTTGGAGGATATCGAGATGTATCATTCTAACTACCAACAGATTATTATGCTTTGTGCAGAGCTGGCTGAGCTTGGTCAAAAGGATGGATCTGTTCGTAACGATGCTAATGTGGTTGAAACGATTAACACGATGATTAATGTCTTTGGCAACTTCTCCAAAAAAACAGCGATGCTCAATGGCATTGAAGCCTTCCAAACAAAAGTGGACGAAGCCGAGCAATTTAATATCCTCAAGAACATATTTTTGGATCATCTCAAGTCCTGAATAGCGGTTCCGATTTTAAGATATAACTGATAGCTGTGCTATGAGGACCGCTGTGAGATCAGATGGAGCAGCCCTCTCGATGATGTGTACATCCTGAATACATCTTATAACATCCTTAGATGGAAAACGCCTATAAGTCATGACTTATAGGCGTTTTTGAGCGTTTTATAGTTGAAGCAGAAGTTTGATTTTACTGACGAACAGCCGCATTTAATCCAGCAAGCAACTGGGAAAGAGTTTCCTCCGTGAAAGCCCCTCCCGTAAACGGAATCAACGAACGAAGCGGCATGTATTTCATGGTTGCCTGAATCATTTCGGAGGATATCGCATCGGATTGTGCCTCTTCCGTTCCCTCTGGAACCAGTCCCTGTAATTGACTCATGACAGCCATCGTTTTTGGATTGGCGAGCAGCTCACCCAGCGTTGTATTACGGTCAAAGGTAGGTACTGGCCCGGTTGTTGTGGACTCCACGTTGACCGTCTGTTGCAGGAGAATGGAACGAGAGGATGAGCCAATCAAAATATCATAGGAACCGCTCTCTACATGCCAGTCCTTCAAATCAACATTATAATAGGCAAAGCTGCGTTTATCCAGTGTGAAGGAAACGCTGCCCTCAGCGTCCGGCTCCAGTCCGATTTTGGCAAATCCCTTCAATTCCTTGTCCGGACGACTTACTACGGTTTGCTGATCCCGCACATACAATTGCACAACCTCTTGACCGTAACGAGTGCCTGTGTTTCGAATCGTAACAGTTACCGTAACCCGATCCGTATCCTTGAACTGTGTATCGTTCAGATTCAGACCGGTATATTCAAACTGTGTATAGCTCAATCCGTAACCAAACGGGAACAACGGTTCAATGCCCTTACGATCATAGTAACGATAACCAACATATATGCCTTCACGGTAATCCACACGATCTCCGTCCCCGGGGAAAAACAGAGCCGAAGGGTTATGATGCACCGATTGCGGGAACGTTTCCGCCAGCTTACCGCTTGGGTTTGTTTCTCCGAACAACAGATCCGCCATGGCTCCTCCAGTTGCCTGACCGCCCAGATAAGCCTCAAGTACTCCCTTCACATCATCAAGCCATGGCATCACAATCGGTGATCCATTGCTTAATACGACAACAAGGTTAGGCTGCTCTGAGGCAACGGCTTTGATTAGCGCCGATTGGTTAGCGGGGATGTCCATGTGAGACCGGTCATATCCTTCCGATTCATAGCGGTCAGGCAGACCAATGAACAGCACAGCGACTTCCGCTGCCTTGGCCGCCTCGACGGCTTCCTTCATCAATAGCGGGTCACTTTCATCTGAAGCAAGCTTGTAGCCCTCAGCATAAGTCACCGATGCATCCGCTTCAGCAAGTAAAACCATCTGTTCATAAGGGTTATCCAGTTGAGTAGGATGGATATGCGAACTGCCGCCGCCCTGATATCTGACCTTCTGAGCTAGCTCTCCGATAACGGCGATGCGGCTATTCTTGCTCAGCGGAAGAATATCGTCCTCGTTTTTCAACAACACCATTGTTTCTCCTGCTACCTCTCTGGCAATCTGATGATGCTGCTCAGAATCAAAGGTTGCTTCTGGACGTTTATTTTCTGCCGCCTTGAAAATAACAGCTAACAACCTCTCCACGGCTTGATCAAGCTGTTCTTCGGACAACTCGCCTCCATTCACCGCTTCCACAATTTTGCGTGGACCTTCTCCGTTGGAAGAAGGCATCTCCAGTCCAAGTCCTGCAGCGATGCTGGCTGCGATCTCATTCACTGCGGACCAGTCTGTCACAACAAAGCCCTCATGTCCCCATTCTTCCTTCAGAATGGTATTCAGCAAATATTCATTCTCCGACGCATACGTTCCATTCACTCTATTGTAAGAAGACATCACTGTCCATGGCTGAGCTTGCTTGACCGCCTTCTCAAACCCGGTCAGATATATTTCTCTTAACGTCCGCTCGTCGACCACCGCATCGGTCGTCATTCGGCGATGCTCCTGATTGTTCACTGCAAAATGCTTAAGTGAGGTTCCCACACCCTGGCTTTGCACACCTGAAATATGAGATGCTGCCAGTTCACCCGTCAGGTAAGGGTCCTCTGAGAAATATTCGAAGTTGCGCCCGCACAACGGGGAACGCTTGATGTTCGCCCCTGGGCCGAGCAGAATGGCGACATCCTCCGCTTGCGCCTCTTTACCAATTGTTTCTCCGACAAGCTGAACGAGATCCCGGTTCCAGGAGCTGGCCAACCCAACCGCCGATGGAAAACAAGTGGAGGGAACACTTCCATTCAGTCCCAAATGGTCGGCATCACCTGCTTGCTTGCGTAATCCATGAGGACCATCCGTCATCATAATGGATGGAATATCCAAACGTTCTACAGCCTGCGTTGTCCAAAAGCTGCTACCTGAGCAGAGTGTTGCCTTTTCGTTTAAGGTTAACTGTTTCACAATTTGCTTGATATCGCGATTCATCATCCAGACACTCCTTCATTTATCGGCAGGTATCCTTGACATGCAATACGGCTATGTAAGGTCCCACATAATAGTATAGGGCTTGAGTTTAGTTCTCTTTTTAATAGTACTGTCTGGTTGAATGACATGAAATAGCGTTTTCTTAATGTGATATAACGCAATCTGAAGAAAAGAGATCTCTCATGCCTCGCTGGCCACTTGCAGCGCTAATTCGCATAAGTATATCTGAACATCTGTATCGTTTTCTTAAGATTTGAGGTCAGCCAAGGCGGCATCCATTGAAATGATAGTTCGGCCATCATACAATACAATAAGTGTTGAAACAGCTTGTCTATAGAGGGGGAATTAGCTTGTACGGTTTATTAATAGTGGATGACGAGAAATCGGTTGTTGATAGTCTCGCGCTGACAATTCCCTGGGAAGATTATGGCATCCAGGAAGTGCATAGAGCTTACTCGGCTGCGGAGGCTCTCGATATAGCTTCCAAATACGCTGTTGATATTATGATTACCGATATTCGTATGCCCGAGATGGATGGATTGGAGCTTATTTTGGAGATTCGACGATTCTCCAGTAAAATTAGATGCATTATTTTGTCTGGTCACGATGAGTTTGAATATGCCCAAAAAGCAATTCAGTATCAGGCTGCTAATTATCTGCTGAAGCCGATAAATACCGATGAGCTCATCCAAGCTGTAACAAAGGCTATCGCCAATATTGAGCGCGAATGGGAGCGCATCAGTTCATTTCAGCAAATTCAGCATGCTCTTCACGCCAATATGCCCTTGTTGCGCAATCAACTACTCAAGGAACTTCTTCAGAACAAAGCCATGAGCCATCAGATTTTGGCCGAGCGTCTCAGCATGCTGGAGATTCCCTTTGCGTCTTCTGACCCCTTTATTATGATGGTCATTCGGATGGAGGAAGAATTTTCCGGTTATGATCTTCGGTCATTATCCTTGCTCGAATATGCTGTAACCAATATAGCCGAAGAAGTGTTTCAGCATCCGTTCAAGCTGTGGCATTGCATTACAGAGCAGGGATATCTGGTATTTCTGATCAAAAACTGTGATCTGCATGCACTCGATTCAGTCGACTCCCACGCGGTCAGACTGCAAAACAATGTGCAAAAATTTTTAAAGGGAGCCATCTCCATTTGTCTGAGTAAAGAGCAATTCTTCCCTGACCACCTCTCCGATCTATATTTAGCCTCCGTGTCAGCCATCAATCGGAATGTGGGCAGCAACAAAAGCTATTTTATTACGCTGGACAAAAAGGATGCGGATTCCCATGAACAGCAAAACCTCATTAATTTGTATGAGCCACCCTTGCTCCCTAACTTGCTGGAATCAGGTAATTGGGATGAGGCCATAAGCAAAATTTCCAGAATTCTTTTCTTGAACGAAGTTGGCAAAGAACTGTCCCACGATCAATTGTTTACAGTACTACTCTACCTGTCTTCCACATTCTCGATTTCACTAAAATCGCAGGACACGACGGTTGAGGAAATGCTGGGGGAGGAGTTCGAATTTTTGCTTCGGAAAAAAAGCCAGTTATCCGGCCAACGCATATATAGCTGGGCAGAGAAAATGATTAATCAGCGACGCAAGCAGGCCTCCAATCAGCTGATGAATGCGCACGAACAAATTACGTCTAAAGTGAGAACATACATTCAGGAGCATTTGGCAGAAGGTATCTCCCTTCAGGTCATTGCCGATTATATCGGCCTGCACCCCGTTTACCTGTCCAAGGTGTACAAAACGGTCACTGGAGAAACGATTGGTGATTATTTGTACAGCTTACGTATGAACAGAGCATCTTACCTGTTATTGAACTCAGACCTCAAAATTGCAGATGTCAGCAAGGCGCTTGGCTTTTTGGCTCCGCCGCATTTTATAAAAATATTCAAAAAGCATTATGGTTGCACACCACAGGAATTTCGCACTCGTTAACGAAATGAATGGAAAAAAAAGGTCTTGGCCTATCGCTCATTTTAAAAGGAGAATGCACCGGGATTGCTCCCAGTGCATTTTTGCAGTTCGTATAAATCTATTATGGCTTCACCGTAGTTTTGTCCAATTTTCCCAAAACATGAAAGAAACTCACTACTCAAGGATAAACGGTCGCAGCTTGGTCTTGTCTTTATTTTGAATATCCGCCTGACAAGGCCATGACCAAATTAGCAGCCTCTTATAGGCTTTCACCCATTCCCCTGCTCAATTGCCTACATACAATACATTAGACTAATGAACAGGAGTGATGTGATATGACATTTTTACCTCCTTTTGGACCTGGTGGAGGATTTGGCGGACCTGGGGGTCCCGGAGGACCCGGCGGACCCGGCGGATTTCCTGGTCCGCCATCGTTCCCCGGGGGTGGAGGCGGCGGACCACAAGGCGTGCAGGCACCTACCGGACCGCCACCATCATTCATTCCACAGCAACCCGCTTCGTTATATGCGGTAGATCCAAGAGCCATATCCGGCTGTTTGTTTCGCTACACATATATTTGGCCGGATCGTGGTCCCGGCTTCTGGATGTACCCGGTATTTGTCGGTAGAAATTCGGTGGCTGGCTTCCGCTGGAATGGCTTCTTCTGGCTATACACCGGCATTGATCTGCAGCGAATCAGCTCGTTTAGTTGTTTCTAGAAGTAAATCCCCCTATATGTGGAGTAATCCACATACAGGGGGATTTAGATTTATGGAATATTCACCTTGTCTAAAGCAACTTAATCAGCTTTTCTAGCTCATCAACCAAACTTTTTGCAAGTTCAAAATTAGTATCTTTTAAAGCCAATTCAATTTTCATTTCAACAGACTTTTTCTTTTGTTCATTTTCTAGATAGTGCTCATCAAAATGACTCGCATAAATCATCTGTCTGAATTCTTCTATACTCATTTTACTAATCGTTTTGTCCTCGATAATTAAAACATAATCCATACCATTTACAACCGAATAGAAATCATGAGAAATCATGATAATCGCACCTTTGTAGTCCTCAATGGCTTTCTCCAATGCGATTTGTGTATAGATGTCCAAATGGCTTGTTGGTTCATCCAGGAGCAATACGTTGGCTTGACTGGCAGAAACTTTAGCCAATTGAAGCATGTTTTTTTCTCCGCCAGATAACGATTCAATCTTTTGATCAAGGATTTCTCCTTCAAAGCCATAGTTTGGAAGATACGATCTAATTTCATCATACGTTTGAAACCCGGAATCTATGAATTCATTTAGAATGGTATTCGAATCCTTTAACATTTCGCCTTGAACCTGAGATAAATAAGCCACTTTAACATCAGGATTGATTTCAATGGAATCCTGATTGTTTTTAAAGATTTCTCGGAGTAAAGTCGTTTTCCCGGTACCGTTAGGGCCGATCAGAGCTACTTTATCTGTTGATTTGATCTCAAAGTTCACATTTTCCAAAAGCAAATCGTCAAAGGAAACGCTATAGTTATTGACGTTAACTACAACGGTGTCTTCCATTTCCTTATCGATCCCAAAACGGATATTCGGCTGTTTGATATCGACAAAGGGCTCTTTTATTCGACGTGCTTCCAATCTCTCTTGAAACTTGACTCTGGCTTTTAACGCTCTGCCTCTTGAGGCTTCCGAATTATATGTGGCGATCTCTCTAAGATTGTCGATGATGTGATCATATCTCTCAATTTCTTCAGCTTCAGCAACCGCGATTTCTTGCAGTTCGATCTTAGACTGAAGCAGTGAGAAGTTATAATCGATATATCGCCCGTCAAACTCCTGGAGCTCCGTGTTTTCAAGGTGTATGATTTTGTTGAAACAATGATTCAACAGATACCGGTTGTGTGTAACGACCAGCAGCATTCCCTTGTGGGAGTTAATCAATTTTTTAAGCGCGTTCAGGTTTTCAAAGTCTAGAAATACATCGGGTTCGTCCATAATCATGTAGTCTGGACGATTCAGCATTTCCTTCATCACTTGAATAAGTTTGAATTCCCCGCCGCTTATGGCGGATATACTAAGATCTTTGAGCTTCATGAGGTTGGCAAGGTTTAACTGTTTATTGATGTTTTTTTCGAAATTGTCCCCATCCATCGCTTCGAAGGCATCCAAAGCCAATTGAAGCTTTTCCATCAGGGAATCCATATCCGATGTGGTGGCCATCTCCGCATAAATCCCTGTAATTTCATCTTGTATCTTGATGAATTCTTCTGCGATATATTCAAAAACGGTCATTTCTTTTGTTTTGTCTACTTGCAAAAACTGACTCACATACCCGATTCTGCAATCAGGGTCTATCTCTAACTTGCCCTCGAACAAATATCGCTCCGGATCCATCAGGATATCGATCAGTGTACTTTTTCCACTTCCGCTTGTTCCAATAAAAGCACAATGTTGTGCCTCTTCAAACGTAAATGAAATGTTTTTATATAGTTCCTTTTGTGGAAATGAGAAGGATAAGTTTTCAACTTTTATCATAGTGTTACCTTTCTTTACAACTAAATTGGTGGCTAGTATTGAATATATTGTCGAACACAGACTTTTAGAGTAACACTGTTTACCACCAAGTACAATCGATTTTTAGCCCTTACCCTCACTTCGAAATTTGAGTACGCTCTTTCCTAGTGATTAGAGGGATGGATTTTATGAATAAGTAATATTCCATCATACTGATCGCGAGGTATCATCTTTTCATCTAAAACTTAAAATCTTCTACTTTGTTAATCATATGGGCTCTAGGTCTATAACGCTCTGTAAATGTATACAAAAAAATCGTCAGCATTTCTGCAACGATTCCTATTGTCAGCCTGCTAGTTGAAAACAGCAGCGGATCACTTTTTATTTACGCACGCTTCTCTTTTTAATTTCTAACAAATGTTATTGAGTGAACGTATCTGTCATCCAATTGAAGAATCTTTCCTTTTCTTCATAGTGTGGGTAGTGAGCCGATTCTTCATAAGAAATAAATTCTTTCTTGTTAGCTTTAATTCCGTCAAAAAACTGCTTGGCAGCATGGGACGAAGTCATAAAGTCATAATCTCCCATAACAAAATAAAATGGCAGATCCAGCTTCTTAATTAAGGAAGGCAATGGACGACTCATCACTTCACCAATCAGAATTCCTTGTGAATAAGTCATTCCTTTATAATAACGTATGACATCGAGCATGTTGTATTCACTGCTGAACGTCATTCCAAGGAAACTGTCATCAGGGTTATCCATCAATCTCGCAGCACCATTGTATCGTGTAACAATGTCTCTCGGTGTAAATGTCTGCCCTTGATTGATGGCTTCAGAAACCTGATTCAGTCTTGCTATGTCATCATCATTACCTGCAAGCTGAGCTTGTTTCATTACATAATTCCAACCGTCTATCTCACTCTGCTTGGTATCTCCTACCTGACCAATTCCGATGTAGGCTTCATATTTCTCCGGTGCTTTATGGGCAGCCAAAGAACCAATGTAAGTACCGAAGGAATGGCCGATCAGGATCACCTTTTCCTTGCCAAGCCGTTCAGATATATAATCCGTGATGGTCAGTATATCATCAACCAACAAGTCCGTTGATAAATTGGAGTAATCCTCAAAAAAATGATAAGACTTGCCGCTCGCTCTTTGATCATAGTTCACAATGGTAAATCTGGATTCCAATACATCCTGATATTGCTTCGCGTGCGGAATTTCAGATGCGCTTGGCCCACCGTGTACATACAGAATGACCGGATTCTCTGCATTTTGACCGCGGATCATGATTTCATGACCTGTTCCATTGATCTCCACTTGTTCCAGTACATTAATACTATTTTCCCCTTTTATTTTCGGAGTCCATGTTGGAAAGTAAAGAACCACCATTGAAAGTATTAAAACAGCAATACCGATCCCAAAAAATAATTTCTTCATTTTTTTCATCCGAATTACCCCTCTCTGCGCTTCAATCTTCCGAAGTGATTGTTCCGCTTGTTATAAATTTAGACTTTAAAAGTCATATAGACATAGTGCGATTTAGTCATGAATTGACCTATGACATAAAAAATCGGCAACTCTAATGAGTTGCCGATTTTTTATGAACATCATTAAAATTCTACCTGTTTATTCTTCCATCATTCCAGAATCTCTGGCTTTGCGAGTTGCCTCCCTCCTTCCTTTCACATCCATTTTGGAATAGATGGAGGAAATATAGTTTTTAACGGTCCCTTCACTAAGAAACAAAGCCTCAGCAATATCTTGATTGCGCAAGCCAGATGCCAACTTGTGAAGCACTTCAATTTCACGTGCGCTCAATCCATACTCATTGCTTTTTGGAGCAGCAGACGGAAGTATATTTTTTATCATTTTGGCCGCCATTTCCTGAGAAATCAATGTACCTCCTGTATGAACCACACGTATTCCTGCAGCCAACTCCTTGGGACGGATCGCTTTGAGTAGATACCCCTCTGCTCCATGGCTTAATGCCGTCAAAACATAATCCACTTCCTTATATGAGGTCAGCATTATGATCTTAATCGCCGGAAGCTGTTGCTTAATTCGTGACGTTGCAGCAACACCATCCATGACGGGCATATTAATATCCATTAGCACGATATCTGGCTGAAATTGTTTACTGCCTTCAATGGCTTCTTCCCCATTTTTGGCTAATCCGACAATTTCAAAATCTTCTTCAAGAGACAGGACAATATGCAGACTCTCCAGAATAAGCTCTTGATCGTCGACAATTAATATTCTAATCTTCTGCATGTAACATCACTCCATTTAACGGAATTTCGCATCTCACCTCGGTGAACGATGTGGCTCCAGATGAGGAAGAGAGGGTAAGCTTACCTCCAATTTCCTGAATCCGTTGCTTCATCGTGGTTAAGCCAAAGCCGTATTCCAATTTGTCTATTGGCTTACCATTATTTCGAATAACGATATGTAAGGCTTCTTCAACAAAGGAAAGCTCCAACTTCAACTTAGACGCTTTTCCGTGTTTTAGCGCATTCGTAAACGATTCCTGAATCATGCGAAGAATAGCTTGTCGTGCTTTAAGAAGCATTGCATGTTCTGTCACAGGCAGATTCAATGTAACATTCGTTCCAGTGTGCTCGGCAAAGCTATCTGCAAGTACCCTAATCTGCTTAAAGAGGCTATTTTCGTCTTCTCCCATTTCGTGAACAACATCTCTCATTTCGTCGAGATTTCTCTCAGCTAACGCTCTCAAGCGAATGAGTCTATCTTTCACCTCAGCAGGCTTATGATCCAATAGAGCAATGGCGGCATCCAGACTCATGATCAGAGAAATAAAGGAATGCCCAAGTGTATCGTGCAGTTCCTTGGACATACGACTGCGTTCTTCCATTAACGTTAATTTCTCGACCTGAGCGGCATAATGGCTCAACAACCTGTTCTGATGTGCAACTTCAACCGCCAAGGCATTTTTCTGACGGTAAGCATTAGCTATGAAGCTTACCCAGATACCAATAAAGCAAAATAACAAGTTGTCGAACCCAATACTCATGCTCTGGTTCAAGGTATATCCTTGATTGAACAGGAAGACAAATGGTAGCAAAAAAACAGTGGGGATAATCCAAACTGTCTTTCTGGTCAATAAGTAGCCCATGGTTAGGCTGGGAAGCAAGTAATCAGGCGAGGAGATGAATTCAGAATGGATAGTCATGTTCACATAATATGATCCGCCAAGAATGACCTCGGTAATACAAAACCACAGATTGTTCAACCGCAGTTGTGGGAACCAAAATAAGATCGGAACAAGGAAGGCGGCCAAAAGCCAGATGATCTCCAATTGAACGTGAGCCGAGTCTCCGGGTACAGTTAGAATAAGAATGGCAAGCAACAAGTAATGATAAAAACGAAGCGAGAATATACTCCAGTCCATGAAAGCAATGATTTTTTTCATTCTAGCTCCTAGATAACGAGAATCATTGAAAGATGACTGCTCTGACTCCATTAAAATATTTTCCACTCCCTACTCACCAAGTGTTATCACTACCTAAAATAAATCTTAGATTATTTCATAAGAAAAATACAGTTCTTTTCCAAGTGGTCATAATTCTTTATGGCTTAGCCATCTTGGGCATATGATCCATGAGAGTGTATATACTACAACACTAAATGCAGCTACTATTCCGAATACTAAAAGAGATATTCTTCTATGTTCATATAGTAGCCTAGCAATTTTCTTAATCCTGCAATGGCAAGGGCAGTGACTACATAAGAAAGGATTATTCCGGCATACTTTTTTCTCCATCGAGTAAAAAAGAACTTGGGATATTCACACTGGCTGGCAGAAATGCAAGAATAAGCGCAAAGGATACATTCACATATACAGCAGATAACTCAAAGCTAGCTAGATAATACCATTGAAGCAATAATACAAATTACAGTGGCAACCAACTGTGAGATCCCTCCCGGCGTTATCATTTCTCATAAAACACTACTGACATACCGTTGTCAGTAGTGTTTTTGTATAGTCGGAGTAAGTAATTGTAAAGGAGTAGAAGTAAATGCGAAATGTTTTTGATCCAAAATGTATTACTTATTATAGGAAGGATGATATCTCGTGAATTTTGCTTCTGTGCGCATCATTACTGATGACGTGGATCGTCTTGTCGAGTTCTATGAGAAAATTACGGGTGTTTCAGCAGAACGCCCTGCACCTGTCTTTGCCGAACTTGTTATGCCATTGTGCACTCTAGCGATCGGCCACTCCCAGACGGTGCAACTATTTGGCGCTGGTTCCGCTGTGGCGGCCAACGATCGTACAGTCATTATTGAGTTCCATGTCCACGATGTCGATGCGGAATACGAGCGCTTGAAGCCGTTTGTCGATGAGTGGGTAAAGGAACCTACCACAATGCCTTGGGGGAATCGTGCTTTACTGTTTCGCGATCCTGACGGTAATCTGGTTAATCTCTTCACACCAGTGACCGAGGAAGCAATCCAACGGTTCAGTCTTAGGCGTTAAGGACAGTTGAAATGAGCTACCATAGGGAGGCATGCTTTCTAACGATCTCAATAAAAGCTTCTACTTGGGGAGAGATCCACTTGTTTTTGGGATACAGCAATTGCGTAGCTAGATTTTGTTTGTACTGCTGACCTGAAAGTTTTTCTTCCTTCAGCTCCTTCTCTACCGTAATTCGAGGTAACAAAGATATGCCCATACCGCTCAATATCGACTGTTTCACAGCTTCAATACTCCAGAATTCAATATTGGAAGTAATCCCAATCTGATACTCTTCAATGCATTGTTCAAACAATGTGCGATAACCGCAACCTCTTTCGGTAAAAAGTAAATTGCTTCGTACAATGTCCCGTTGTAGCTCAAATGAATTGGGGTACAGCAGCATCATGGGCTCCTCAGCCAATTTCTCACTGTACAGATTGGGGTCATGTACCTCTGTCCCCAGCATGAAGGAAATATCACTTTTACCTTGCATCAAATTCTCTTTATAATGTACGGAATCTAATTGGTGCCACTCGATATTGACATGAGGATGCAATTTTTTAAACTCTTCAATAATAGGCGGAAAACGATAGATCAACAACGTTTCTCCAATACTGATCACGATATTACCCGTTAATTCACCTTGTGCAGCGGTCACTTCCTTAATCATATGATACAGCTCAAGCATTTTCTGTGCATGTGGCAACAATTTTTTTCCGGTCTCCGTTAAAATAACCCGCTTACCAATCCGATCAAATAAAGGGTAGTTAATCTCCTCTTCCAATGCCTTAATATGCAATGTAATTGTAGATTGCGCGTATCCAAGATGTTCAGCAGCTTTGGTAAATCCCTCGTGTTCCACAATTGTAATAAATGTGACCAGATGACGTATTTCCATCATTGGCTCCCTTCTTTGTAACATCATTAAAACTGATCGTTTACATATAAACTATCAATTTCACTAATGGAAAGCAATCGTTTATATTCAATGTAGCTCATTAAGAGCCCATTTCATTTTTTAATCTCAATCGTTTATGGAAGGGAGTAATCACTATGCAAACAGCAGCAACGTCATCCATCTTGATTAATGGATATCGAATCGCTTATGAACAATACGGAGAAGGCTCTCCCATATGGCTCCTTCACGGAACACCCTCTTATAGTTATGAATGGAGAAAAGTAATACCCGCTCTGGTTCAAAAAGGGTACAAAGTCTACGTTCATGACCTTCTGGGATATGGAGCATCCGAAAGACCACTCGAGGCAGATACTTCTGTGGCAGCACAATATACGCTGTTTAGTCAGCTTTTAGACGAACTCGGAATGGATCGTTTACATGTCGCAGCCCACGATCTAGGTGGAATTGTTGGAGTCCAACTAGCCTTGGAACAGCCTGAGCGTGTACAATCGCTTACGTTACTCAACATGCCCAGCTATGATTCGTGGCCCTCACCAACCTGGAAGAAAATTATTGAAGAACAGCTTGAACAGGTTGAACAAATGCCCCGTGCTGATTTTGATACCATGCTAAAGAAACAATTACCCATGGCAGTGTATAATAAAGAGCTTATGACTGGCGATACACTGGATGCATATCTCGAACCCCATGCAGGTTCATTGGGCAAAGCCTCTTTTTTCTCCCATCAGGTAGCTCACTATAATGCAAAATATACTGAATCCTATGGAACAGATTTACCCAAGCTGAAGGTCCCTGTTCAAATTCTATGGGGTGAAGAAGATGAATGGCAGCCTCTCGCTTATGCAAAGAGGCTTGTCCAGGATATTCCCCATGCCTGCCTACATGTCATTCCCAAAGCTGGTCATTTCGTAATGGAAGATGAGCCGGGCCAATGTTCTGATTATATCGACCGTTTCTGCAATGAGCATCCATGAGTATATTTGTATATTGAACAGAATGTCTTAGAGAAAAATTAAGCGTTCCACTGGCATGAAGCTGGTGGAGCTTTTTTGGTTAATGACAACGTTTCTTGATGCAAGACGTAACTTCTACATTTGGTTTGAGTGCACTGGTACCACAAATGATCACATTCTCCTACGTATATGTATATACAAATTTAGTGTTAGTCTTCATTTCCCCCTTCAATATTACGATAAATAGTATGGGGTTATATGGATAACCCTATTTACTTTATTACATCCAAGGGGGAACAGGATTTGAGAAAGACTTACCAAAAAAAGATGGATTTAAGGTTCAAACTGTATTTGATTATTCTGGTTCCGCTACTGGCCATGGGCGGTCTAATCATATGGGCCACCATCGACTCCAGTGAAAATGCATCACTAATGACCATGCAGCATAACAATCAGCAGCTGGCTGTGAATACCGCCTCTCAACTAGGTCAGGAGTCGGAATTAATTAAGACCTTATCTTCTACTGCTTCAGAGGAGAGCAACGAATATAAAAGTCTTAGGGACGAACTCGTTAAAGTTAGGCTTCAATCGGGAGCCTTGTATGTTTATATGTATAACAAAACTTCGGACGGGTGGATCTACACCGTGGATGGAGCGGATTGGAATGATACAGAGTATAGTCCTTACGGCACTGCAATGGAATTCAATCCCCAGATTCAGGAACGCTTGTTACGCGGTGAAGTCGTCACAACAGGCATTGTAGATGATCCAACCTGGGGACAGCTATTGTCCTCCTTTACACCAATCAAGGATTCGCAAGGTACTGTCATTGGCTATCTGGGCATTGATATTTCTGCTGGAGCAGTGAATCAAGTCTCCGCGACATCTGTGAATAATGCTTATCGGACCATAATCCCGATTTTTGTGGTTGTACTGATTCTTTCTTTGGTCATGATGTTATTCGTAGTACGAGGCATTCTCAGACAAGTACGCGATATTAAGTCAAGCCTAGAACAGGTTGCTGATGGGAATCTCAAAGTCGTATCCACACATATGACCAATGATCAACTCGGTGACATCAGTGATTTGATTAACATCATGGTTGCCCAATTGACGAACATTCTGATGGGAATACAGCAAGGATCAAATACGTTACAGCAGTCCTCAAAAGATATTTCGGAAACCGCTCAGACGAACCAACGTCAGAGTGAAGAACTTTCCAGAGCAATTGAGGAAATTGCCATAGGTTCAATGAAACAGGCTGAAGAGACAGAACACTCCGTCCAGCATTCAGAGAATCTGGGCAAAATAATGGATGAAGTAGGTTCATATGTGAAACAGTTTACTTATACTTCAGAGCAGCTATCTTCTGTTCAAGTACAAGTTACACGTGAACATGAGGTTCTACTTGAGAAGGGCCGAGAGAATGCCAAGCGTGTTGAGCATCAACAGGATATTTCCAGGTCTCTGACGACTCAATCCGAACTCGCTTCCTCTATTAGCGGTCAAATTCACAACATTTTAAAACAAACTCAAATACTATCCCTAAATGCTTCAATTGAAGCAGCACGAGCTGGAGAAGCGGGTAAAGGCTTTGCAGTCGTTGCTGGTGAAATGGGACAGCTCGCTCAACAATCCGAACGTTCGATCCAGGAGATTGATGAGATCCTGGGTTCATTTGTTCAAGAGATACATCGGATGGGCAGTCATTTTGATGCAAATATGGTAGCTGTTAAGGAACAGGAGAAACAGATCGCTGATTGTCTCCAGGCATTTAGACAGGTTAGCCGCTTATCGACCGAAGTGCATGAGTTGGCTCAGAGTTTAGACAGCCGGACGATGGATATGCACTCTATTCGTCAGGAGCTGGAACAGAACCTCAGTTATATTGCTTCCGCAACCGAGGAAACTTCAGCCATGGCCGAGGAAGTCACGGCTAGTGCTGTGGAGCAGCAGCGATCGGCAAACGAACTGTCGAACATCTCCGGGGAACTCGCCGGTCTTGCAGGCAACCTCAAATCATATTCCGATCAATTTCAGATCGAAGTCACTAAATAAGTTCCCAATCCCAACATGAACCTGCCAATAAAAGATTCCTTATTCAAGATAACGGTGACATTGCTGCGGTGATGACCTATGTAATCTCGAGTCCAGAGCTATACATCATTGATCACACTTTGGTGGAAAATGCTTACCGAGGACAAGGGCTTGGCGATATGCCCGTTTGCCAAGGGACGTTTCGAACGTATCTCTGAATATGCGGATGTTCTCCATCAATAACGAATATTCATGTGGTTACACAACAATAAAAGGCGTCTATATCATTCAGACCATGATATAGACGCCTTTTTCCTTTTACGTATCCTACTTTACTTTATTGCTTAATCCAACAATGGTTTCAAACGGTCGCAACACCAGTGGCAGCAAGCCATTCTCATAGTTGGTAAGCCAGATCTCTGAGAAGTCGAGGCCAAGCTCATCTTCCTCAAGCTCCACCATGTGTTCAGTAAGGTTGATGACTACCAGCACCTGTTGGTCTGCCAGTGTACGTGTATATGCATATACACTCGGATGATCCGGCATATGAAGCTCATAGATACCATAAGTCAACGTATCGTGCTCTTTTCGCAGCTGAATCATTTGTTTATAAAATTGAAGAATGGAACCTGGTTCCTGGAGTTGTTTCTCTACATTAATATGGATGTAATTGTCATTCACCTTCAGCCATGGTGTACCACTGGTAAACCCCGCCTCTTTGGCCGAGGACCATTGCATCGGCGTTCTGGAGTTATCGCGACTCGAAGCCCAGATGATGTTCATGATCTCCTCATGTGACATCCCCTCTTCGCGTTTGATCTGATATAAATTCCGATCAGCGATATCGTTATAGTCCTCTATGGAAGGGAATGCCACGTTTGTCATGCCGATCTCTTGCCCCTGATATATGAAAGGTGTGCCTTGCATGAAAAAGTACATGGTTCCAAGTGCTGTGGCACTTTCATACCAATACTCTGTTTCATTTCCCCAAGATGAAACTTTGCGAGGCTGATCATGATTTTCAATAAACAATGCATTCCAACCGACGCCTTCCAGTGATTTTTGCCACTTGGTCAAGACGTTTTTCAGTTTGGGAACATCCAGTTGCCTGTCTGTGCTGTTTTTCCAAAGGTCCAGGTGTTCGAATTGAAAGACCATATTAAATTTCCCTCTGACTTCACAGATCCAATCCAGCAGATCTTCTTGGTCCTCTACCTTAACTCCATTTGCTTCCCCAACAGTCACGACGTCATATCTGGATAATGTGTTCTCTTTCATTTCTTGCAGATAACTCTGGATTCCCTTCACATTCATATGCTTTTCAAAAGAAGAGACGTATTTGACACCTTCTCGGATTGGCATATCCAAGAGGCCCTCTTCTTTGTGAATATGGCTGATTGCATCCACACGGAAACCATCAATCCCTTTATCCAGCCACCAATTCATCATTTCATATATGGATTTCCGAACTTCCTGATTTGCCCAATTCAAATCCGGTTGTTTCTTGGAGAACAGATGGAGATAGTACTGTCCGGAGACTTCATCATATTCCCATGCAGAACCGCCAAAGATGCTCTCCCAGTTATTCGGTTCGTCTCCATTCTTCCCATCTCTCCAGATGTACCAATCTCGTTTGGGATTATCCAGTGAAGCTCTGGATTCAATAAACCACGGGTGTTCGTCACTTGTATGATTGATCACCAAGTCCATAATGAGTTTCATGCCGCGAAGATGAACTTCATTCAGTAATTGATCAAAGTCCGCCATCGTGCCGAATTCATCCATAATGGAACAGTAATCACTGATGTCATACCCATTATCATCGTTGGGTGACTTATACATTGGGCAGATCCATATCAGATCAATACCGAGATCTTGAATATAATCCAGTTTAGATAGGATCCCCTTGATGTCACCAACCCCATCTCCGTTGGAATCCATAAAACTTCTCGGATAGATTTGATAAGCTACTGCTTCTTTCCACCATACTCTTTTCATTGAATACAATCCTTCTTTCTTGAGAACTGAACATTATATAACGTATTATGCTTTAATTATGAATAACGTACATTCTTGCTTCATATGGACGTAATTCACTCTCCGAGAGTTCACCTGTATAGTTAGCTATCAAAAGCTGATGGGACCCTGTCAATTGCTCCTGAAGCGGAAGTTCGGTCGTATATCCCTGGAAATTGCATACCACAAGAATTGTCGTACCATTCAGCGTTCGGGTATAAGCAAACACATCTGGGTTCTCTGGAAAGATCAGCTCATAATCGCCATATACAATGACTTCATGTTCTTTTCGTAAATGAATTAACTTCCGGTAATAATGAAATATGGATTCAGGGTTATTCAAACTTTCCTCGGCATGGATCTGCTTATAATTTGGATTCACCTTAATCCAAGGTTCGCCTTGTGTAAAACCCGCGTTATCGGAAGTATCCCATTGCATAGGTGTGCGTGCATTATCACGTCCCTTGGCGTAGATCGACTCCTTCACACTTTGTTCAGGATAACCTTTCCCCATTCTTTCCTTATAAAAATTGAGCAATTCAATATCCCGATAATCCTCGATCGCATATTGAACATTCGTCATCCCCAGCTCTTCACCTTGATATATGTAAGGCGTACCTTGCATGCCATGAAGAAGGGTAGCTAACATTTTAGCCGATTCAACTCTGAATTCTCCATCATTTCCCCAACGTGATACGATACGTGGCAAATCGTGGTTGTTCCAGAACAGACTGTTCCAGGCATCACCCTTGAGCTCCGTTTGCCACTTGGACAGCACTTTTTTTAATGCCATCACATCCAAAGGTTTAAGATCCCACTTTCCTTTGCCTTCTTGTTCATCCAAACTGATGTGTTCAAACTGGAATACCATTGAAAATTCACTGCCGTCCGGATTGCTGTACAGTTTGGCGATCTCCGGAGTGGCGCCCCATGTTTCTCCAACCGTTAGCAAGTCTTCTGCTTTTTGAAACGTCTCCTTGCTCAGTTCCCTGATGTATTTATGCAGATTAGGTCCGTTTCCCGTAATTTTCAAATCCGGTTCTTTACCAATTAAGTCGATCACGTCAAGTCGAAAACCACCCACACCCTTGTCGATCCACCAATTGATCATGTTATATATCTCCTGCCGGACTTTGGGGTTTTCCCAGTTGAGATCTGGCTGTTTTACGGAAAATAGATGCAAATAATATTGCCCGATCTCAGGCACCCATTCCCAGGCTGAACCACCAAAGGTGGACCCCAGGTCGTTTGGAGGCGTTCCTTCCACGCCATCTCTCCAGACGTAGTAGTCATGGTACGGATTGTCTTTGCCTTTTTTGGCTTCTTGGAACCAGGGGTGTTCATCCGAGGTATGGTTCAACACCAAATCCATAATGATCCGGATCTCTCGTTTCCCGGCTTCATCAATTAATGTTTCCATATCTTCCAAGGACCCAAACATCGGATCGATATCCTGATAATCTGAAATATCATATCCGTAATCATCTTGAGGAGACTTGCACACGGGTGATAACCAGATCGCACCGATGCCGAGTTGCTGCAAATAATCCAATCGTGACACAATGCCCTTCAAGTCTCCAATGCCATCCCCGTTTCGATCTTGAAAGCTGCGTGGATATATCTGATATACAACGGTTTCTTTCCACCATTTTTTATTTTCCATGTTCCATTCAACCTCTCTAATGTTATTCTTTGACCGATCCTACGACAATGCCCGTCACAAAGTATTTTTGCAGCAAGGGATAAATCAGCAATAGCGGGATAACAGCGACTACGATTTTGGCTGCATTCAGGTTTTTGTTCGAAATTTCAGTCAGGTTACTGAGTTCACTGGAATTGGTGCCGGCTTGAAGCAAATCAGCAATATTCACGTTAAGGGACTGAATATAGGTCATTAACGGATAATTACTCACTTTGGTCATATAGATCAACCCGCCGAAAAAGTCATTCCACGTACCCACGATACTGAATAAGGCGACTGTCGCCAGTGCAGGAATGGATACGGGAACATACACTTTGAACAAGACCTGGAGCGGATTGGCCCCATCGATGAATGCTGCTTCTTCAAGCGCTTTAGGTACAGCGGAGAAGAAATTCATCACGAGAATGACACTGAATATCGGGACAGCGCCTGGCAGAACAAGTGCCCAGATCGTATTCAGCATATCCAGGTTTTTGATCAGCAGGTAACTGGGAATCATGCCTCCACTGAACAACATGGCAAAAATCATGATATTCATATAAATGTTTCTGCCTTTAAAATCTCTTTTTGATTTGGATAGTGGATAAGCCATTAAAATAATCAGAATCATGTTGAGCACAAGAGCTAGCGCAACACGTAGAACGGATATACCAAAGGAGCGCCAGAACTGTGCATCTTCGATAATTTTGGTATACGCTGCTGTTGTGAAATTAACTGGAACGAGACCTACTGCGTTGGCGGATACCGCCTCGCTGCTGCTGAATGAAATGGCAACGATATTCCATAACGGAAGAAGGCAGACCAATGCCAGCATGATGACGATGGCATAGATGGCAAACCGGCCAATTCGATCTTTGAAGTTTGCAGAATAGGACACAGGTTTGGCCTCCTTAGAATATTTTTCGGTCCGTATATTTTTTGGCCAACTGGTTGGCAGACATGAGCAAAACAATACCGATAACGGACTTGAACAAACCAACAGCTGTACCGAAGCTATACTGTCGCCCAACGAGACCGATTCGATAGACATAGGTATCCAGAATGTCGCCCGACTCATAGACAACCGGGTTATACAGATTATAGACTTGATCGAAACCGGCGCTCAAAATGTTGGTCAGACTCATTACGCCCATGAGCAGAATAATAGGCAGCATGCCTGGCAATGTAATATGCCACACTTTTCTCCACCAACTTGCTCCATCCATTCCTGCTGCTTCATACAGACCGGGATCAATCGACGTAATCGCAGCCAAATAAACGATGGAACTGTAACCAAACTCTTTCCATACGTCTGTACCGATAATCAGTGGCTGGAACCAGGTGTTGCTGCCAAGGAAATTAATATTTTCGAGGCCAAAAAACGCCAACATTTGATTCACAATGCCATCCAAACTGAACATGTTGACAACAACCGATGCCAGTACAACCCAGGATAGAAAGTGTGGCAGATAAACAATCGTCTGCACGGATTTTTTAACGTATTTGATACGAATTTCATTTAATAAAACGGAAAAAATGATGGCCATCATCGTTCCGAGCAGAATCTTGCCAATCGCAATCACCAACGTATTGCTGACGACCTGCGCGATATCCGGCAGCTTGAACATATACATAAAATGTTTCAAGCCTACAAATTCAGAGCCGAACATGCCCTTGGCCGGTATATAATCCTGAAACGCTGTAATGATACCGACCATTGGAACATAGCTGAATACAAGCAAAAACAAAATGCCCGGAATCATCATCATATGGTACATGGCACCTGGGCCGAGCCGCCCTCTCGCTTTCCAATTCCCCTGTTTCATGGATGAACCCCTTTCGTTGAAGAAAGGCTGCGTATCGCAGCCCTGCTACTGTTCATGGATGTCTATTGTTTCGATGTGATCTCGTCTTCAATTTCCTGAATGACTTGATCACCACCTTGTTTCTTCCAATTGCTGACGAATGTATCGAAGTAATCGAGCGGTTCTGAACCCGTTATGATTTTGATAAACGATTCCTGCTCCAACTTTGTCAGATTGGCCCACGTCTGTTTCATGCTTGGCGTAGTGCCAGAGAAAGCAGGTGTCATCCATACAAATTTGTTTTCTTGTGTCAGTTTGTCGATCAGTCCAACTCCGTTGATCCGCGAATGATATTTTGACCAAGCAGTCACATCATCCGTATCCATGTCGCTCAAATACGTTTTGATGCTTCCGATGTTGTTTTTCGATTCGGTTGTGCGAACCTCATCTAGGCTGATCTCTCCTTTAATCCCGCGAACAACGTCAGAGTAATCATCCAGCAGCGATGTAGCCGAGTTGACTTCGATATTAAAAGGTCTCGTAGATCCGTCTACCCCGGTCTCCTGATATTTGGCAGCTTCCGGCATGGTTGTTGCGGCATCTTTATCATTGGCTAGTTTATCGTAGAACAGGTTAAGAATCTTAACGGCCAGTTCAGGGTGTTCATAACCCTTTCTCACCACGATAAACTGATTGGATGGATTGGCATGCGCCACGTTGACCTTGCCGTCTGCATCTTCCAGCGTATAAGCCGAGAATTTCGCATTTTTATCCATCTGTTTTGCACTGATCAGTCCCCAGTCAGGGATATGCCACGGTCCAAAGGCAATACCGCTTTGGCCATTGGCGTAGAGTGCGGTAATATCATCAAACGTGCGGGTTCCGAATTGCGGGTCGATAATGCCATTCTTGAACCAATCCGCCATGGTACCCAGCATTTTCTTCGTTTCTTCTGTTGTGGAACCATACACGATTTTGCCGTCTTCACCATTCATCCAATATTGCGGGAAGGCTCCCTCGGTTGAGGCCACACCCAGCATCGTATAAGCAGAGCCATTATAATCTGTTGTATTCATCGTGTTCACAAATGGAATACCTACCGGGTTCCCGGATTGACCAGGATCTCTTTTCAGGAATTCCAGTGCTGTTTGCTCCACCTCATTCAGCGAAATGGCACCGTCTCCGTCTGCATCCAGTTGAATCCCCAGCAGATCCAGCCAATCTTGACGAACCCAAACCATCGTTGGCGCGGAATCCAGGGAAGTCGCCGGAAGGCCCATCAAACGTCCATCGATTGTTGCATTTTCTAATGCACGTCCATCATAGGAATCGTACATCTGCTTGATATTATCCGTAGCATATTGATCGTAAATGGCAGTCAGATCCTCAATCAGGTCGTTATCCACCAGCTCTTTCAGTTCATCTTTGGAATCAACACGCATCATGTCAGGCAATTCCCCGGATGCGATGGCGAGCGAAACTTGACGACTATAATCTTCGCCATTGGCTTCAAATTGGTCTGTAATCTGAGCGTTAAACGTGTCTTTGACCAGCCGAGTATATGCATTGTTCTCATAGGTATCACCAGCCGGCAGTTTTGGATTGGCTGTGGTTACCCGTCCCATGGTTACGGTGATTTCGTCTTTATAGGCACTGAACGGATCTCCCGGCGTTACCTCATATTTGCCTGCTTCCTCTGCTGTAGGAGGGGTGGAAGTGCCTCCACATGCCGCTAGGGCTGCAACCATCAAGGCGGACATGGACAGCACGGCCAGACGCTTTGTCACCCGTTTGCTTTTCATAGACCATTTTGTTCTCATCTAGTTCGATTCCCCTTTATTCTGATGTTCAATATTTGTTTGCGCTTTCATTATAAAATGAAGTGAAGGCCAATCGAGATAGGGATTACACGTCCGTTTGGATAGAGAAATGGTTACAGTTTTCAGTCCGTATGATGAAGTATGGTTAACTTGTGATCATTTACCCTACCTACTGACCAACATTTGTCTATCTACCCCTCTTCTCGATCAAAAACAAAAGCCGGCAGCTCCTAAAACAGGAGACTGTCGGCTATTTATTTCCTCTACCTAGCTGCCGATATTCGCTTGGCAGAAGACCTGTCAGTTCGCGGAAAATCCGGCTGAAATATTTTTCATCCGTATAACCCACTCGCTCTGCAATCCAGAAAATCGTATTATTTGTATTGAGCAAATACTCTTTGGATTTCTCTACCCGGATGAAGCGGGAGTACTCATTAAAGGTTTTCCCCATCAAATCTTTGAAACATTGACTGAAATAACTTCGGCTGATGTTGAGTTGTTGGGAGAGACCTGAAGCTGTATAGGCCTGCTCCAAATCATGCTGCACGATCATCACTGCTTTTTTCACGGCATCAATGATTTCCTGTGAATATGAAGTCTGTTCATCAGCCTTTCGAATGCTTGCAGCAGTCTGTTTGATCCATTCTTCAACCTCGTACCAGGACTCGAAAGAATGGATCATCGAGATTCTTCCAAGCGTAGTTTGGGCAAAAAGGTGGTTCCATTCCATCACGATCGAGTACAGCAATCCCATCAACTGACCTTTATGTAATCGTAAGGATATAAACTGATCAATGAGTTGATTGTAGTAACTGTCGTGGTGGGTCCATGGGGTTTGGAACCAACTTTGCTTAATCCGATCAAGGTCCTCATCCTGCGGTTCTTTTGAACATGTATCTTCATCATTCATGGAAATGGTAATGACTTGGTTATTGGGATTGTACGCATAGAATAAAGTCGTCTCTGTATAATTCCTAATCCAGTTTTTGATTTGAGACCATGTTCGCTCTTGTACATCAGACAAAACCAACAACGTACTTTGGGGAACTTGATGCAAGCATTCCTTCAATTGATGAAATAGTTGATCCTCTTCGGACGAGGGTGCAGCCCACATGCAGCTATGACGCTCAACCTCCCACCTTATCTCATCTTCATGCGCAGTTAACTCCGTTGGCCACTTATGCTCTGATTTACGATCCTGTGAAACAAGTGCATACACATTTGGATAATGGACATTGATTTCATCCTGCGAAGGCATCTTTCTTATCGTGTTTGTCAACCCGCTAATTCGGGTATGTATCCGTTGCAGAACATGTTCGAACTGCTCTTTCTCCAGCTGCACTTTGGCTATATAATCGATGGCTCCGAGTCTTAGCGCTTCCTGGATATAATCGAAATCCTGATGCAGTGTTAACACAACGATATGAAGTTCGGGATAGAGCTGCCTCGCAGCTCGCATCAGTTCAATCCCTGACATGACGGGCATCGCAAGATCCGTTAGCATCAGATCGACCGGTTGGGATTTTAGAAAATCCAGTGCTTTCAACCCGTTGCTTGCTTCTCCTACAACCTCCATGTCGAACTCGTTCCATGGCATCGCAGAGCTAATGCCTTTGCGTACCAGCTTATCATCATCTACAATCAATACCTTAATCATGCCGAGATATCTTCTCCTTTAATAGGCAATACGAGCAGTATGCTTGTCCCTGTTCCCAATTCACTCTCGATCACCAGTTGTGCTTGGTCCCCGTACTGTGCTTTCAACATGCGGTGAACGTAATTGAGTCCGATGCCCATCCCTACTTTTTGTTGTTCAGCTTCACGATTGTTCAGCAGATTATGAATGGTTTCCTCCGTCATACCTGCGCCATTATCTTGTATCATAATGTTCAACGTTGAAGTGCATGTCACTTCAATCTGAATAAAACCTTCGTCACTCAATCCATGATATAACGAATTTTCAACCAGCGGTTGCAGAATAAAGCGGGGCACAGGAATTTGAAGTACTTGTTCATCTGCCGTAATGCGGACGTCAAATTCAAAGTCATAGCGAATTTGCTGCAAAATCAGATACTGTCTTAATGCATCGATCTCCTCTTCCATGGTGGATACTTGCCCTAATTTGCCTAGATTGTAATAGAGCAGCTTGTTTAATGACTGCACCAGCTTGTCGATCTCCCCTTGTCCGTTCATGACCGCCAGCCAGTGCACCGTATCCAGCGTATTCATCAGAAAGTGCGGATTGATCTGATAGAGCAGTTTTTCCACTTCCAGGTCTGCACGTATCTTCTCTTTCTGCTGAACTTCCTTGAAGAGGTCACCAATCTGATGCTGCATATTCGAAAATTCGCCCAACAGAAAATCAAATTCAGGAATCTGAGTGCGAGCTCGGTTCCCTTTTGTTTGTGGATTTTTGGACATCCCATTGATCTCCGAATGGAACAGACCGAGAGGCTTGTAGACCATCTTCCACAGGAGCCAAGCAAGAAACACGGTAAAGCCGAGGAAGAATAAAGCGACCAGCAAAATTTGAAGCAACCACTGGTTTTTCTCCTGTTGATATTGGGACTGCGAAATGACCGATACAACACTCCATTTCTGTGAGGAATCCTCTTTGAACCAGTGATACCCGCGGGATATTCCGTCCTTGGCAGGATCGACCGTTAAGCTGGAGAAATTTTCTCCTACCTTCATGGCTTCCGGTATTTCACTGTACACAATGTTTCCCTCACCATCCAGGATGAGATGAGATAATGCGCCGTTGTATTGATTGTAGCCCAAGATATCCTGTGTGAGGCGAAAGCCTGATTCTACGTAAATGAACACGTCGTTCCTCTCGGAAAGTTGTACTTTACGCATAGCAGACAGAACGAGTTGATCATCAAATCGGTTCATACTCATATGGGGGCTATAGTACTTAATGCCATAGGTTTGGAAGAGCACAGGCAGAGACTCAGGAGAGAAACGATCCTTGATTGGAAAGTTGCCGAACTGAGTAGTACCTTCTTTTTGAAAGTAATACAGGGTCAATCCGATATTAGGATTGGTGAAGGTGACAACACTTAACTCGTTCTTTAATTCGTCCCTGGCCTCAATCAGTTCGAAGATATCGGAGGACGGATTCAAGAATTCATCCATTCTTTTGCCTAAAGTCCCCCTGTAAGATAATTGTTGCGTAACATGATTCAGATTGGTGATGGAGTTCTCCAATGAGGATGTCACCTGTTGTAAATTGCTGCGGATGCCATCATCGATCTTATTTGCGAAAATGGAGTCGATCGTATAATAAGAAATCGCAAATATACTGATAAAGGGGATAAACGCACTGAGAAAGAACAGTAAAAAAATTCTTTTTTTAAGTGTCATGGGAACCTATTCTCCTTCTGAAAATGAAACAGCAAGCCTCCTGCGTATGGAAGCTTGCTCTGAATATACATTCAAGCGGACAGGCTGTCTGTATCCTGTCCAGGTCCAATTTCCTTTCATCATTATAGATTGATATTCAAATAAGTCAAACGCTTTCATACTGTGCGTATACAAAAAGTGCTACTCCTCAAAATGATGAGGAATAGCACTTTTATATGTGTACCTTACTTCAGTTGTAATCACTTCTTGTTCATGGAATGCTCAAACATTTCAGTCTACTCTCGTACCGTCACATTTAATTTGTGTGATCTGGTTTCCCCTGAGGAATTGCGAAGTACCGCTTCATACTCGTAGATTCCAGGTGCCCTTCCAGAGATTGCGGTAACTGCAGACTGTGCACTAGGCGTATTGGATTGAAGCGATTGTGTGTCGATCAATACACCATTTTCGTAAAGTTCATATTCGGTTGCGTTTATTCCCCACCATAGATTCATGGTGACATTAAAGTTGCCGTCACCGTCCCAGTTGTCATTCGACAGAACCGCTTGCCCTGGGGAAGCATCTGTGACGATGACTGTCAGTGGAACACTCATGGTTGAACCCAGTGCATTGATCAATTCTCCAGTATAGATATAGGTACCATTTTTCTGTCCAGTAATATCCACTTGAACAGACTGGGCGGACGGGGATTGATCGACCAGAGAAATTTCTTTAATCAATTCACCATTCTCATACAGCTTGAACTGATTGCCGTTATTCCCCCACCACAGATTCATCGTGATTGTATAGTCTCCGTCTTTGAGCCCCGTGTCATAACCATTATTATCAGATAACACCGGAGTGCCAGGGGCACCGTTTGCAAGTGGCGTAGTCTGATGGAGCCATTCCTCCCACTTAATCAGCACGCTTGCCTGCTCATCCGTAAATACGTTTCCTCTAGCTGCTTGAACGTCATTACCGTAGGATGCAAGCAATTGACGCGCTTTTGCTCCTTCACGATCGTTGGCTGCCTGTTTGGCCTGCTGTAACGTGTTTGTGAGCTGATCAGCAAGAATGCTGGCATTAGGATCGATCGATTCATCAGCAAAGGTGTTGGTCAGATTAATCAGGCTGTCGAATGTAGTAATAACTGCAAAACTATATTCTACCGTCTGTTCCCACCCAGCCAAATCGGAGACGGTTGCCGTAACCTGGTTCAGTCCGGGTTCCAGTGTATACGCAGGAGTGTCGAGAAGCACACCCTCTGGTTCTTCTACACCGGATACCGAATCGGAGGCTGTATAGCCAATTTCCACCTGCTGATCAATGGTGTATTCGGTTTGACCATGAATTTCAATGGTTGGAGGTACGAAATCAATGGATATGGACAAAGACTGTTCGCTCTCTTTGTTACCGTCAACATCGACGCTCCAGTAGGTGATGGTATGTGTTCCTTCTTCAGTTAGAGTCAACTGAGTGCCACTCACCGTTTCGCCACCATTAATTTGATAATAGGTCCCTTCGATATCGGAATCTTCATCGCTTGCTGTGAAGGTTACTTGTGCTGGAGAAGTATACCAGCCGTTCTGCGATTCTCCTTCTACAGTTGCCGTGGTATGAGGGGCTTCCTGCTCCGGAGTTTCCCCTTCCAGCGTAACAAAATCAGATAGCGGTACATTCAATTCCTTCACAAGACGTGCCACGATTTCAGACACCTTGATTGCACCGTTCATTTGCAAATGTGTATTGTCTTCCGTTGTGCCTACCCACATGAATATCGATTTGGTTCCTTCTGTGCCAAGCTCCTGGAAATGCTCCCAACTGGCTTGGTTCAGATCGATGATAAGCGTTTCCGTTTCCTGCGCCGTTTCTTTCATCGCCTGTACGTATTCCGGGAAGCTTTTGTTCAGCACCTCTCCGGTAAAATCACGGCGGTTCACTGGTGTGACCAGAACCGGAATAGCACCTCTCTGCACAGCACCGTTAATGTATTCTTTCAAATATACCTTAAACTGCTCGGGAGTAAGATAACGCTCCGGACGGGACGGCGTAGAATCGTTATGAGACCACTGCATGAACAGATAATCCCCTTCATGAATGTCGAGCAAAATATCGTTGAGATATCCGCCGACCAAGAAGGTTTTGCTGCTGAGCCCTCCAACTGCCCTGTTATCAATACTGACTTCATTTGGATCAAAATATCCATCCAACGTTTCGCCCCAGCCTGCTTGCGGACGATAGTTCTCCGCGTAATTGGCCACAGTGGAATCACTGGCCAAATAAATAACCGGTTTATCGCTTGCAGTATGATCTGGCAGTCGCTCCAGTTTCAGTGCATTGATTTTCGGTGAATTTCCTGTGAAGTTGAAGTTAAAGACCCCATCAATCAGGGCAACGTCATACGTGATTTCTTTGAATTCGCCCTTGGCAATGCTTGTAAGCGGCAGCTTTGTCATCTGCTCTACAACGACATTTGCGCTGGTCAATTCCTCCGCATCCCCGATGGTCATCGTTACCCGGTAATTCGCCGGCTCCATTTCCGTCAGGAAGGAGGTGCCGTTTACCCGTGTGAAATCCTCCTTGAGCAAATCTCCGGTTTCCCGGTTCTCATCTTTGGTCAGCGCAGTATCAGCAAAGCCGTACCCATTGCCTTCAATGTACGCTCTTTTGCCATCTACCTTGATGTATCCGTCGGCTGCGTCGCCAGAACCAAAGTCAAATTTGTATTCACTTATCTCTTCGCCTGGTTCACTTGTCAATGAATCCTTCGCTACAGTTAACATGTTAAACGTATGGTCAACTTTAGCCTGCGTGGCTTCCGTATTGAATATAGCTTCCGCAGCTGCCAAAGCCCGGTTCACCACGGCCTTCGATGCATCTGTATAATCCGACAGATTCAGTGCTTTGATCTCATCGTACAGAGCGATTAAGGCCGTCTGATCGCCGCCCTCTGAAGAGAGCTGAGTGCCTTCAATTCGCACGTTGTCGATCTGGGTAGTCCAGTTCAACGTGCCTCCACCGCCTTTTCTCGTGCCCAGGAATCGCATGGATCTGACGTTGTCCGCATATGCGGCGGAACTCAGCGAGATATCTGCAATCGTTTGTGTAACTGTCGGATCGGCTAGGTTCGTTAATGTCAGATCCAATGTTTTCTCGGCAAAATTAACAGTTGCATCCACATTGACCCACTGGTTCTTGGAAATATCTGTAGCCGTTCCCCCTTCGGGTATGGCTGTATCCCCTGTGCCGTAGTCCGGGTTATATGCACCGACAAAATAATGAATTTTGGTGCTTCCGGTTTTGGTATACAGCGTGAACAGGGCATTTTCGTTAGAATCCTGGACCGTGAGATGACCTTCTGATGGATAGGCACTCACATTACCGGATTGCCAGTCAAAGTTCACGTTCACCTGATCGCCGTTTACGGCATCGAACAGACGGAATACTTTGGCCCGATTGCCTGAACCTGACCCCGCGACGGACAGGACCTTATTTCCGGACTGTTCAACTACCGTTCCCGCCATGGTTCCTGCAATACCCGTGGCATTGACCATCGCATACTGGTAGTTGGCAGCGTCGCCTTCAAAATCCTCCTCATAGAGCTGGGCTTCCGGTTCTGGTTCTGGCTCGGAAATATCCGGGTCGATGACCAGTGATGAAATGCTCAGCTCCATGCCTTTGACTGCACCAGCAACGAGTCCGGCAATTTTCTGTGCACCGTAGCTGCTGAAATGCGTATTATCGTTGATGCCATTCGGGTATTTTGGATATTCACCCGGATTAGCATAGAGGAACACTTTCTCCGTAGCTGTATTACCAATTTTGTCGTAGTACGCAATGCTTAATTTGCTGAGATCAATAAGTGGCACATCAAGCTCCTCCGCCACTTCTTTGGCAGCCTGCACGTATGCCGGGAAGCTGACATTGAATTCCTGAGTCACCGTGTTAAAATCTCTGCGTCCAACCGGAGTGAGCAATACCGGTGTTGCGCCCCGCTGTTTGGCACCGTTTACATAACGAGCCAAGTAGATCTTATAGTCCTCCGGTGATGCGTAACGGTCCGGTATCCCTGCACTGGCGTCGTTATGACCAAAGGAAATGAAGAAGAAGTCCCCCGGCTTAATTCGTTGCAGGATTGTATCGAGACGACCGTCTACCATAAACGATTTGCTGCTTCGACCGCCGATCGCATCGTTCACTATCACTGCCCCATTGGAGAAATAACGTCCAAACTGCTGCCCCCATCCTTCTTGAGGAGCCTGCGCTTCACTGTACGATTGCATGGTTGAATCACCAGCCATATAGATCGTTGTTGCCGCACCAGCCGCTTTCTCTGGATATTTCTCAATGATGACGTCTTGGATGTCTATGGCTGTACCTGTGAAGAGAAGATCGAGCTGTCCATCCACTAATGCGACATTATAGGAATACTCCAGCGGTGCTCCTGCTGTCACATTGGTTAAGGCGAGCTTCTGGACGAATTCGGATTTGACTCCAACGTTCGAGTCATTTGCATCATTGCCCAATCGCAGCGTCACCTTATAGTTGGCATTTGGCAGGTCAACAGCAAATGTCGTACCTGTAGCGACCGAAACCTGGTTTGCCCCTACCGTAACACCACTTGTATCCTTGAAGCCGTATCCCGGATCTTGTGTGTAGAGCGTATCCTGTATGTTCGTACTTCCTGACTCAGTCTCTGTACCGAAATTAAAGCGGTAGACCGGCTCCAGCATTTCAGCTTCGAGAGTCAGCGCCAGATCGGCTTTAGGGAATGCTGTAGCTTCCGCTCCAAGATAAAACCCGGTATGAGGCGGCTGGTTGTAGGATACATTTTGCCAGGCTACGCCAAGTCGATACACAGGGTCCTGCATCAGCGTAGGGATGCGGTAGTCTGAAGGAATGGTCGTTGTGTAGAGACGATACTCCGAACTATCTTCGCTCCGCAGCAGAAGCTCCTCACGCCAGTCGCCCAGAATGTCCGCCTGGAGTGCTGGATTGCCTTTGGTATGGTTGTTCGTTAACGTACCGGTTGCCCGGAAGATTTCATTCAGCTTTTTGTTTTGGTAATCCCACTTATAGATGAGCGGAATTCCTTTGGCTGTGCTATTATCCCACTCATGGTCCAACAGCTCCCGCTGAAGATCTCCATCCCACCAGATGGCGAAATTGGCGGTTTTGGGCCCTTCGTCCACAGTGTAGATAGCCTCTCCGGCTGCTGAATAGGTATTGGTTACAGGTACACTTTGCCCGTTGGTAATAGTCGTGGCCCATGATTCGTAACCCGGATAGTTCGGATCAATGTCCGCCGACATCCCGCGACCGGTGTCAAAACCTGTTTTCTCACCCCAGAGGATTTCACCTGTTGCCGCATCGCGCATCTCCAGCCCGTATGCCGCATCGGAATGCTCATGCACACTTACGACCTGATAGCCCTCCCGGTTCGGATCGAGCTGGCCGGCGTGCATGGCGTCACCGTGGCCGAGTCCGGTGCTGTACATCAAGCTGCCGTCATCGTCAATGGCCAAGGCGCCAAACATAATTTCGTCCTTGCCGTCCTTGTCGACATCCAGCACACTTAGATTGTGGTTGCCCTGTGATTGATATTGTGATCCTGCTTCGTTTGTGTCGAACGTCCAGCGCTTGACGAGTTCCCCGCCAACATAATCATAAGCAACAAGCACTGTGCGGGTATAATAACCCCGGCTCATCACGACACTTGGCTTCGTACCGTCCAGATAAGCGATGCCGCCAAGGAAACGGTCTACACGGTTGCCATAGCCGTCACCCCAGTCACTGACGTTGCCTCTTGGCGGATCATAATTCACAGTGGATACAGCCGCGCCAGTCTCACCGTTAAACAGCGTGAGATATTCTGGACCTGAAAGTATGTATCCGCCGTCATTGCGATAATCCTTCGTGCCGTCACCAATGACCGCGCCTTGGCCGTCCTTCGTGCCGTCCGCCGTCTTGACAACAACCTCAGCCTTTCCATTGCCATCGAGGTCATACACCATTAACTGCGTATAATGCGCTCCGGCGCGGATGTTGACTCCCAGGTCAATCCTCCACAGCTTTGTGCCATCCAGTTTGATGGCATCGATATAGACATTCCCCGTATAGCCCGCCTGCGAATTGTCCTTGGAATTGCTTGGACTCCACAGGAAGACAATTTCATACTCGCCATCCCCGTCCAAGTCAGCTACGGAAGCATCTCCAGCATAATAGGAGTACGTTCCGCCATCCTTAGTCCGACCATCGGCCGGTTTATCGAGCGGAATAGGTAGATAATCGTTATGCCAGACCGATACAACCTCCGGTTGCATTTGCTCTTTGCCTGCAATAACGGTGGAGATCTGATATTGCGAGCTGTCGAAACCAGTGGTGTCCACGTAGTTTGTCACATCGCTTATGGGTGATGTGTTCACTTTGGTTCCATTTTTATATATATTGAAAGAGATATCATCTGGATCGTTGTTTAAATACCTCCAGCTTAAAAAAACGCCGTTGTCTACAAGAACCGCAACCAAACCCCGGTTAAGATACTCTCCTTGGCGACCCGGCAGGCTGCTTGATGACTCTGCACGTATCGGCGCCGGAGGAACAGCCAGTGAAATAACCATAAGGAGTGCTAAAAAAGAGACAAACATCGATTTCTGGATGGAAACAGTTCTTCGGATCATTCGATTAACTCCCCCTTATCTAAAAATTCATTTTTAGAATCATCAGTTCGACCCTGCCCAGATTGTTGTCATTTGAACACAATTTATAGCCACCTCCTTTATATGTTACCGCTTACATTTATCTTACAGGTCTAAAAAAAGACAGACAATCTAAAAAATGTGACGTATTATATAAGATAATTGACTTTTTTAGGAAGGAGATGAAACGATGGTTCATACGGTCTCTTATGCTTTTCGTAATGACGATACATCAATCATGACACTGGACTCTATTGGATGGCAGATCGTTTCTAGCGAGGAATATCGTTGTCCAAGTGATGATAGACCGGACCCGGGACACGTCGTTTTTCAATACACACTTAATGGTCAGGGTTATCTGGATATTGAAAATCAAACGATTCCTTTACCAAAGGGACATGCCCTACTTGTTAAAATCTCTGGAGAACATTGCTATTACTATAAACAAGAAAACAACGAGCCATGGGAATTTATATGGATCAACATTCGCGGGGATGAAGCTAACCGAATTTGGGATATGATGCATGATAATGAGGGACATGTCATTCGACGAAACGCGGACTCTCCCTTGATTCAAGAGTTATGGCAAATTATCCATTTGATTCATCAAGAGAAGGTTACGGACAAGTATCGCTTGTCCATGCAAGTCTATCGGTGGTTGCTTATCCTGGTACAGACGAGTCGGGATGCGGAGAAGGATATCGGTGCCCTATCCATAACAACGATTGAGAAATGCAAAAAGTTCATCCGAGAGAATTATGCATCTCCATTAACGTTGGATCTTCTAGCCAGCCATTGTGATATCAATAAACACTACTTGTGCAGATTGTTTCAGAAATCCGAGAAAACATCACCGCTAGCCTATCTCAAAGACAGACGCATTGAGGTTGCAATCCGACTACTCCGTACAACGGAACTTCCGATTTCCCAAATTGGTCAACAATGCGGTTTTGAGAGTCCCAGCTATTTCGGCAAAGTTTTCCGTCAATATATGTCCATGTCGCCCAAAGAATACCGCTTGAATAAGTTAGAGTTTCCTTATGAGGCCATCTATTATGAGTAGCTAAACTCGCTGTTTGCCAGTTGTCCTTGGCTTGGGAACAGCTCTTATACCAATACAATAAAAAAAGCCGCTGAAATAGCGACTTTTAATGGAACTATGTTCATTGTGTGCTTCGATAATTGCTGTACTTATTGAGCGGTGTATCCTCCATCTATGATCAGGCTATTTCCTGTCATATATGAAGAATCGTCACTAGCTAGGAACAGAACGGCTTTGGCCATCTCTTCTGCTTGACCCAGACGTTTCATTGGTGTTGCCGCAGAAAGTGCTTGTTTGCTCTCTTCCGGAATAATCGGTGTATCGATGAAGCCAGGGCAAAGGGAGTTCACCCGAATATTCTGCTCAGCATACTCCAGCGCGAGCGAACGAGTCAGGTTCACAACGCCGCCTTTAGCTGCATTATAGGCTGCTGAACCAGGCGAACCAACCCATCCGTACATGGACGCCGTGTTAACGATTGTACCTCCACCAATTTTGAGCATTTCGCGAATCGATTCACGTGCAACCAAGAAAACGCCGTCCAGATCAACATTGACCGTATTGCGCCATTCGGCATAATCAAGCTCATGCGTCGGATGAACACGTCCGATTCCCGCATTGTTGAATACGATATCGACTTGACCAAATGCTTCTACGGTTTGTTTGAAAATCTCAGAAACCTCTTCTTCACTTGTTATGTTTGCTTTAATAAAGAGAGCCTCTGCTTTAAGCGCTTTCAGTTCCTGCTCAAACGCCTTGCCTTTTTCTTCATTCAGATCCACCAAGACCACTTTAGCTCCTTCGGAAACGAATAAGCGAGCTGTTGCTGCACCAATCCCGGATGCTCCTCCTGTGATGACTGCAACTTTATCTTGAAGTTTGCCCATGAATAAATCCCCCAGTATAATATTTTGAATAGCGCCTATATAAATAGTGCTATATGATGTTTACAAAACTAATTCTATGCTTAAAATTGTAACAATCCAATCATTAAGATGTGACCAAGTGTCTACCTCGTAGACACTTTATAAAACTATGTCTATATTTATAGGAGTTTTTTTGAATGAATAATGAACTTACTGTGACATCTCAACATCGTAATCGAACCAAGGAGCACCTAAAAACCGCTCTGATTCAGCTCATTAAGAAAAAGGATTCCATGGTGTTTCTGTCAAAGACATCGTTGATCAGGCGGGTTATAATCGCAGCACGTTTTATTTACACTACCAGGATAAATATATTTTCGCCGAAGAGTTGTTGACTATGACACTCGAAGGATTGAGGGGCGCAGTAGGCAAACCCTATTGGCATGGTCAAAAGGTCTCAACAAACAAGCTGGATGCCGAATCTTTTCAAATCGTGGATTATATCTACGAGCACCGTGACTTCTTCGAACTGATTCAATACGATGATACGTTACCCGGTCTACACACAGGCTTTCCACAAACCATACTCAAAATCTATCAGGAGCAATTTGTCTTTGAGACGATCAACAACTCCCCAGTTAATATGGATTATTTCAAGTACTATACCGCCTACGGTTTTTTTGGACTATTAAACAATTGGATATTAAGCGGATATCGTGAATCACGCGAGGCATTTATCAAAAACGTAATTGAACTCACCAAAACGCATATTCACTCTTTTCATTATGTGGGTGACAAGTTTGAGGCGTGATTTCGCGTAAGTTGATTTAAATATCACGATGAACGATATGTCTGCTTTAGATAACAGGCCAGTTGCAGATGGAGCAGATGCTCCTGATTACTCAGGGTCATGCCCAGACACCAACGGGACGCAAAATCACAAGGGATTTACAGCACAAATAAAAAAACAGGCATGCATTTACACGAGAGGAATAAAATCCTCAAGGTAGATGCATGCCTAATTACGAACGAGACCATTACAACTGCGAAACAATCCAATTATGATGCAGAGTAAGTTTCTCTATGCCTTCGATTATAATTCCGATGGAGTCAATACCTTGTTTGGCAACCAGCCCTTCTCACCCTCTGCGGTATGAACAAAACTCCATTCATTTAGTTCAAATTCTTTTGTAACGATGATACCGGGTTTTACGGTTAATTCGTGTGCAGAATAGTCTGATAATGCAGTTGCGATCTCTTCTTCATTGGGAGTGCTTAATATTTGCTTCGGTACCCAGCCGCATTTTTTAGAATGCAAGGATTCACAGAAAATCCAGTTGGGGAATTCAGTATCTTCTCTCCCATATAGGATCGTATCTCCTTTAGCTAAAACGATGGGATCAGGATAGTTTGAATTATGGGGTTCAATAACTTTATATAAATTCATAATATACCTCCAACTATTATATTCGACCTGTTACCGACAAACATAATATCATATTATTATGTAGTTATTCATCCCTATTAGGATAAGCCAGAGCCCCCATCACAAGGGGCTCTGGCTTATCTCAATAAACTCACAGCATGCTATATTTCCTTATACATAAAATAGTCAAAATCGGCATGTTTTCGGGTTCCACCAAGATCCTGCACACAAAGACCGATATAGGTTCCCGTAAACCGGATATACTCCGGAGATTCATCGGACAGATGTGTGATATCAATCCACCCGCCTGCTGTATTCCAGGATGAATCGCTATTTAACGCATAATAAAAGCGGGCGCGATCTTGATCCACCACAGCCTTTAAACGAAGCGTGCTCACCAACTCTAGCGGAATATCCTCCAGCAGTTCGTCGTATACCCCGTATTTGGACTGAATAATCCCCAGGCAGAGCCCTTTCTCTTCATGATAAGTTACACGTAAGTAGAGATAGTCCTGGGTATCGTAGTACAAAATCAATCCGGCCATTTGCTGTGGATGGTCCGGCGCAAATTCCAGACACGTCTCGGCTTCACACTCCAAGGCCTGAAGTCTCCGTGCGATCATGCTTTGCCTGTGCGTTGAACTCATCGACTCCATGCCGTGCAAGCGTAAGTAACCGGGACGTTCCGTCAAGCTGAGCCAAGTCGAATCGGGTGGAATGCGAAGTGTATTCCAATCATGCCGAAGCTCAAAGTGATCGAAATGATCCATTTCAGCAATCGGCTCAAACGGATGGGACTGGATCATTGGTGCAGGCACCTGAACCTCCGGATATCGGTCACCGCTCGCAAGTCTCAGCCAGCCGTCCTCACTCCACGTACATAGCTGAAGTGCGGTCTCACGTCCAAGAATGCAATATTTGCGCTGAACGGGTCGTCCGACCAGATGAGCCATGTACCATTCGCCGGTATGCGTTTCGACCAGACTACCGTGGCCTGCCTTTTGCAGAGCTAAATCCGGTCTGCCGTATGAAGTGAGGATCGGATTGGCAGGATCGACCTCATAAGGACCTTGTAACGTACGGGAACGTGCTGAGGTAACCGCATGCTCATAACCGGTTCCACCTTCAGCCGTAATGAGATAATAATAGTCGTTGTGTTTGTACAGGTGGGGTGCTTCGGTCAGGCCTAGTTCTGTTCCCTTAAATATGTTCATGGCCGGTCCGATCAGCTTATGTTCCTGGACAGAATATTCCTGAAGAACGATGCCTGCAAACCGATTTTTGCCCTTACGGTGATCCCATATCATATTGACCAGCCACTTACGCCCGTCTTCATCATGAAACAGGGAAGGATCAAAACCGCTGCTGTTCAGATACACCGGATCGGACCAAGGGCCCTCGATATCCGTTGCTGTCACAAGGTAATTGTGGGTATCTTTAAAAGCGCCTACCCGGCTTTTGACATCGGTGTAGATCAGGTAAAACACACCGTTGTTGTAACTAAGACAGGGTGCCCATACGCCTCCGGAATTAATGTTGCCCTCCATGTTCAACTGCGTTACACGAGTCAGCGGAGAAGCGATGGGCCGCCAATGAACCAGATCCCGGGAATGGTGAATCCGTACACCAGGGAACCATTCAAAGGTGGAAGTGGCGATATAATAATCCTCCCCTGCTCGGCAGATGGACGGATCAGGATGGAAACCGGGAAGGATGGGATTGGTGATCATTTTCTGGATCTTATTCATGGAAGAAACCTCCGGTATGAAAGTAATGATCTGTACAACAACAGATACACAAAAGGTGGATATCAGTACCAGCCCAGCGCTTTTTTGCCGGCTTCCAGGGCGGTTATTATCCGCTCTACATCATATACATTCCCTCTCCAAGTCCCACCGCTGACCGATTGCAATGCAGCCCAGAGCTTTGTATCATCCGGCAAAGCTTCATCAGGCCTCATATCCGGATGGAAGGACCTTTGTGCCAGGATGAGAGCACCTTCTTCCGGCGAAAACGCCAGCTCTCCTTCTCCGACAAAGTTAATGCTGCCCTCCAGCGTGTTACGATCAACCACGATGTCAATCAGATCTCCGTTCCGCAGCTTGCCAATTGGTCCGCCTGCCAGCGCTTCAGGGCCAACATGACCAAAGCACGCTCCGGTGGAAACACCGGAGAACCGGGCATCCGTAATCAGTGACACGTATTTGCCAAAAGGCAAATGTTTAAGCGCAGATGTAAGCTGGTACGTCTCCTCCATCCCGGTTCCCGATGGACCTCGCCCAAGAAGCACAACAACGTCGCCAGCCAGAATACCTCCGGTCTTAATCGCATGGATTGCCTCACGTTCGGTGGTAAACACCTTTGCTCTGCCACGATGACGGTATACACCATGCTCATCCAGCACAGCAGGATCAATAGAGGTGGATTTGATGACAGAACCTTCCGGAGCGATATTCCCGGTTGGAAATGTTACGGTGGAAGAGATTCCAAGCCGCTGAGCGTGCTCTACACTCATGATGACACTGTCCGGATCAATGCCGTCCTGCTCTTTTAACTGCTTCCGCATGAGATGACGCCGTTCCGACGATTCCCACCAATCCAGTACCTGACCCAATGAAGTACCTGTAACGGTTGGTACAGACTCATCCAACAGACCAAGCTGTCTGAGGTGTAGCATGACCTCCGGTACACCTCCGGCCTGAAAGACACGTATGGTCGGATAAAAGATCGGTCCGTTTGGCAGAGCACTAACCAGCCTTGGAACATTTTTGTTAACCTGTATCCAGTCCTGTACCGTGGGTACGGTTAAACCGGCGGCATGGGCAATCGCCGGTATGTGAAGAAGCAGATTGGTCGATCCGCCAAACGCGGCATGAACGGTCATCGCATTGCGAATGGATGCATCCGTGACAATGTCTCCCATTCTCATCCCCTGAGACTCCATATGGATGAGTGCACGTGACGATTGGCGTGCCATTTCAAACCAGATGGGCTGACCGGAAGGGGCAAGCGCGGCATGTGGCACTGTCATACCCAGAGCCTCTGCTACAACCTGGGCCGTAGCCGCGGTACCTAAAAACTGACAGCCTCCTCCCGGTGTAGCACAAGCTCGGCATCCTAAATCGGACGCCATTTCCAGAGAAAGTTCCCCGTTGACGTAACGTGCACCGATGGTCTGAATTTTACCGGCGTCCTCTCCATCGGTAGGCGGAAGTGTGACGCCACCGGGAACGATTACACCAGGCAATTGCGGCATGCCGGCAAGCGCGAGCATCATCGCTGGAAGACCTTTGTCACAAGTGGCGACACCAAGAACACCTTTACGCGTTGGCAGCGAGCGAATCAGTCTGCGAAATACCATAGCGGCATCGTTCCGGTACGGAAGCGAGTCAAACATGCCGGTTGTCCCCTGTGATCTGCCGTCACACGGATCGCTGACATATCCAGCAAACGGGATTCCTCCCCGGCTTGAGAGTTCCTCTGCGGCAGCCTTCATCAGTAGGCCGACCTCCCAGTGGCCGGTATGGTAACCGAGCGCTGCCGGGCTGCCGTCTTCATTGCGTATGCCACCTTGTGTACTCAAGATCAGAAATTGTTTTCCGTTCAAATCCCCGGGCTTCCAGCCCATTCCAACATTCTGGGACATGCCAAACAAGTCGCCGCTTGGAGCATTCCGCAGCAAATCATCCGTTAGAGGCAGACGTCCTGCAGCCCCTGGAGCATGGGCTATGATATCGAAGCAGTTGGATGCGGTCTCTCCCATAATCGACGTAATCTGTTCGTACATGATAGCCTCCCACAGTTTATGACTTCACAAAGACCGTTTTGATGGCCGTGAAAAACTCGATAGCCGCTTGCCCCTGTTCTCTGGAGTGTGAACTTGACATCTTCATACCGCCAAACGGAGCCTGCAGCTCTACGCCGGCTGTTTCTGCATTAATTCTGACCAGTCCTGCATCCATGTCCCGGATGAAAGACAACATGGCTCCGACGTTCTGTGTATAGATGGAAGCACTCAAGCCATAATCGCTATCATTAGCCGCTTCGATCGCTTCCTCCAGGGAATCTACCGCAATCAAGGCCAGAACCGGGCCAAAGATTTCTTCCCGGGCGATGGACATATGGGATTCGACCCCTTCAAATACGGTCGGCTGCACATAGAATCCCTCTTCCAGTCCCGGACCGTCCCCTCTTTTTCCGCCAGTGAGCAGAACGGCACCTTCATCTTGGCCTTTTTGAATATAACTCAGCACGGTATTGAGCTGTCCTTCGCTTGCACATGGACCCATCCAGCTTCCAGAAGACATGCCGTCACCAAGCCGGATTTCCTGGATTTGCGAGAGCAGCTTTTCTTTGAAGGCATCGTATACTTTTCGTTCAATAATGACCTTGCTGGTGGCCGTACATTTTTGCCCGGTCGATTTCAACCCACCGCTGATTGTGGCTTCCACAGCCAAATCGAGGTCAGCGTCAGCCGCGATAATAATCGGGTTTTTCCCACCCATTTCAAGTTGATACTTGGCCCCACGTGCCAGTGCTGCGCCTCCGACCCGTTTGCCCACTTCATTGGAGCCTGTGAACGTTATTCCGCCCACATCCGGATGCTCAGCAAGTGCAGATCCGATCACTGAGCCTCTGCCGCATACCAGATTAAGAACGCCTGCCGGAATGCCCGCCTCTTCAAAACACTCCATTACTTTAGCTGCAGTGACCGCAGTTTCCTGAGCAGGCTTCAACACAACCGTATTGCCGTAAATTAAGGCCGGAGCCGTTTTCCAAATCGGAATGGCTACCGGGAAATTCCAAGGAGCAATAACCCCTACAACGCCAAGGGGTACGCGGGTCGTAAACATCAGTGCTTCGCTGTCCGTTGATGGAATGACATCACCGGTTTTTCGCATGCCTTCTCCAGCGTAATACCTTAAGATTGCTACACCGCGCAGTGTCTCTCCTTTAGCTTCTGGGAGTGTTTTGCCCATTTCCCTGGTCATCGCCTCTGCAACTTCATCGGCCCGGCGTTCCAGCACATTGGCTGCTTGAAATAGATAGTTTCCGCGTTCCGCGCCCGATAACCTCCGCCAATCTTTTGCTGCTTCCTTCGCGGCTGCAACAGCCCGGTTCAGATCCTCTACGCCTGAGGTGGGTACGTAGCCAACTACCTCCTTCCGATTCGCCGGGTTGATGCTCGGTTCGGTTTCGCCGGATGTCGCCTTCACCCATTCTCCGTTAATGTAATTGCTGTATGTCTGCTCTACCTGAAATGTGGTCATTGCATTCATCCTCCTTGTACATTAGTTTGAAATGACTGGATTAATAAGTGTCCCGATATCGCTAATGGATATTTCAATGCGGTCCCCGGGTGCAAGTGTAAAATCATTGGGTGGCACGATGCTTGTGCCTGTCAATAACACCGTACCGTCAAACAAATCGTTATCTCTGGCCAGAAAGGAGACCAGTTCATCGAGTTTTCGGTTTAACTCACTTGTGCTTGCCTCGCTTTTGACAACTATTTCACTTTCGCGATATATTTCGCAAACGATGCTGAACGCATATGGATCCTGCACCGTTTCCGCTAGACGAATGGATGGACCTATCGAGCAGGAATTGCGCCACATTTTTGCTTGCGGCAGATACAGCGGGTTTTCCCCTTCAATATCGCGGCAGCTCATGTCATTGCCAACAATGTATCCCACAATGCTGCCATCCGCGGCAAGCACTAACCCCAGCTCAGGCTCCGGGATCTGCCAATTGGAATCGCTGCGAAGTGTGACAGCCTCATTGGGCCCGACGGTGCGGGCAGCTGTAGATTTAAAAAAGATCTCCGGTCTTTCGGCATCATAAACTTTATCGTAAAAGGTCTTTGCATCCAGCTTGCCTTCGGTTGCTTCATAATTTCGCGCTTCGCGGCTGCGTTGATAAGTTACACCCGCCGCCCATACTTCCGGAGCTTCCAATGGAGTGATTAGATGCAGGGAAGTCCAATCGTCAGTTAACTTGTTCGACGGTTTAAAAGCGCTTTCAACAAGTTGAACTGGAGAAATCCCCTGCTTTCTTGCTTGATGGATCAAAGTCATAAAATCTGCTTGTGGCAAACGATACGCTTGTTCATCATCCGTAACGGCTGCCAGCCACTTCTGTTGTCCGTCCAGAAATCGAATAATTCTCATTCAAGCTTGCCTCCATTTTTCCCCATCGGGTTGATAATACTACCATAGCACCGGCTATGGTTCATGACGATGTTCTAATCACTCCGACGATTTACCCTTTTCACGCATTTTTTTTCTGTTAAGATGAGGTTATATCCGTTGAACTGAAAATAATTTACGAGGACACTCCGATGACAGGATGTTGGAATATAGAATCGTACAAGGGGGTTGGTTTGCTGTGACCAAGCTTTCGGATGCTGTGTATTTAGGTCGTCTACCCGATGTTCGCATGTCTTTTCAATTATTGGGGCTGCATGCAAGAAAAGTTGATTCCAGCTGGACTTATCCGTCTCATGAACATTCCATGTATGAAGTTCACTGGATGATGGACGGGCAGATGAACATGGTGGTCAACGGGCAGTCTTATCGTCAGTCGGTTGGCGACCTCCTGTTCATCCGACCGGGTATGACCCACTCTTGCACCGGAGCCGGACCGGAGGGGTTCACTTATTTTTCCGTGCATTTCAGCATACACGATACATCCTTTTGCAGAGAACTTAACCGTTGCAAAGACATCTATTATCCGGCAAATTCGAATTTGGCTCTGGGGCTCTCCTCTTCCCTGTCTACCTTGTATGGTCTGGCTACAGAGCATCTGTCTAACTCGTTATCTTCCTCCAAACAAATGAAGGTACATGCCGCAGTGTTTGAACTGCTTGGTTCCCTGGTTGGCCAGTTATCTCAGCAAGCTTCCGTTACGTTGTCGAGAAAAGAAACTATTGCCCATCAGATTGCTGAGCACATTGAGGATTCGGTAAGATATATCCATCTTCACGGGGAAATTCAGGAGAGTGAGCGAACCTGGATTCAGGACATTGCCAAATCGCTGAGCGTTAGCCCGTCACAGGTTAATCGAATTTTTCGGCAGGTATATGGCATCGCTCCACGCAAGTTTCTATCCGAAACCCTTCTGAACGAAGCGCAGCGGCTGTTAAAACAAACCGACCTGAACATAGACCATATTGCGATGATGCTTGGGTATAAGACCAATGCGCATTTCAGCCGCCAGTTCAAGCGGTGGACAGGCATCGCGCCAAGCGAATATCGTAGCCATTCGCAGCAGGCTGGAGAAGCCAACGTTGCGGATGACTAAAAGTTTAATCATAAAAAAACCAATTGTCTGAGCCGCATAGGCTGATCGGTCAACAAAACAGCTACTGGATGACCAGCAGCTGCTTTGTTTTGTCTGGATTGCTCAGATCATGTGTTTGAGGATTACGCTAAAATAAATGATGCAAGGCTTGCACTTCCCGAACCTCTGTACGTAAAATACAAAGCTTGTATACCATCCGGAATGGTCATCTCGACTGAATAGGGTTTCCAATGATTGGTGAAATGTACCGGGATTGTACCCAGGACAGGACCGTCCCATGCAGTTTTGACCTCAAATACCCCGTGACAATATCCCCGTACCTTGATCGAGACCTGGCGAATTCCTCGGCAATCAAAGAATTTAAAACCTGCCGTTGCGGATTCAACCATATTGGCGATATATCCGACTTCTTCATCACCGTCTCTACCATCCTGGGTGATCTTTGGAAAGCGGCTGTCCAGCCAGGCTCCTGCCCCGAAACCTCCAGTGTACTTCTGATCATCTTTGGTCAAAAGATTACATGCAATATATGCGGGGTACTCACCTTTTCCTTCAAGCGGTCTCCCACTTGGACCAGAGGAGGTCATTTCCACCTGAGGAATGCTGCCGTCCTCTGCAAAAGATATCTTCTCAATACAACCCTGCCGGTTGAATGCGTCCCCATTGGTATGACGGTGATAGAAGACATACCAGTCTCCGTTGATCTCCACAATGCTGCCATGGTTATTGCCTCCATAATACATGGGTTTGTCAGCAGGTTTGTAGGAGTCGATATGGAGATCACAGTTGCTTACGATGACGCCCTGATATGTAAATCCTTTATTTGGAAATCGACTGGTGGCATAACATAATTCATGCATAACGATGGAGGAATACACCAGATAGTAGGTATCACCTCTCTTCCGGATGGAAGGCGCCTCAAAAAATTCATGGCCCTCATAACCGCTGCCCTCACTGTAAGGCTCGCTCGGTGCTACGAATACGGGTTCTTCCACAATCGTCAGCATATCCGGACCTAGCATCGTGGCCATCGCGCCATGTCTTGATTGGTCTCCAGCCGCACAGAAGCCGGTATACAGATAAGTGTGCTGTCCTTCAGTCATCACGCCGGGATCGAACTGGGGCTCGTCCCCTTCTCTTTCGCCCAGACGAGTGCCGTCGTCATATTGTACATAACCATAGAATTCATATTTACCGGCAGGTGCATCACATACAGCCACCGAAACAACGGGTACCTTATCGAGCACATAATACAGATAATACCGCCCATCGGGACCCAGCGTAACATCTGGTGCATACAAGCACATATGGCCATTCGGATTCAACGGGTCATCTGTTTTTCGGTAGATCACCCCTTCATTTCTCCAATTCCCAAGGTCATTCACGGGTGCAGACCAGCATACATAATCGTTCAGACAGAAGGCATGTCCGTGAAAACGGTCATGTGAACCATACACATACACTCTTTCATTGAATACATAAGGCTCACTATCAGGTACGTACTCCCAGGATGGAAGATATGGGTTGAACCCCTGCTTGTTCATTCCAGCTACACTCCTCATATCATCGTAATAGTACATTCGTTCTATGAAATGAAAATAACTCTCGTATAATAGAAAATAGCTTAAGTAGTGTATTGACTATTCTTTTCTACAACTTAAAGATAAAGGGGAAGAACCATGACATCTATTTTTTACGTTGAATGTGACGCGGTACATCAGAATCATTTTGTTTTTGATATCCCTGAAGGGCATGATGCCTGGTTATTAGTCATTACACAGACCCCTGCCCAGTTTTGGGTTGATGGACAACTTAAGGAATACCCGGCTCATTGTGCTGTACTTTTCAAACCGTATCAAAAAATATATTATCGGGCTTGTTCAGAGCGCTATATAAATGATTGGATTCGTTTTGAAAGTGATGAACCGTTTGTAACCGATACCTCCCTTCCGCCAGGCAGACCTTTCCCACTGGATGATCCGGAATACTGTCATAAACTGTTCCAATTGCTTGTTGCAGAGCATTCTTTTCAGAACGATTACCGGGAATCATCCATCAATTGCTTGCTGCGAACCTTGTTCAATAAATTGCTTGAGTCTTGTGTCCAAGAGGATATTAGTCCTCAGCACTATCCTCTGTTGAAGCTTCGAACAGCAATTCATAACCATCCCAGCCATCCTTGGACAATATCAGAAATGGCGAAGATCATAAACGTCAGTCCGGGGTACTTGCAGTTGATGTACAAGAAATCGTTTGGCCTCTCGTGTATGGAGGATGTTATTCATAGCAGAATACGTTTGGCCAAAGAATATCTCAGACATCATTTGTATACGGTTGCAGAGATTGCCGATCGATGCGGTTACCGTAATGTTGAGCATTTTTGCAGGCAGTTCAAACAAATGACAGGTTCCTCGCCTAAACAGTTTCACAAACGACATGAAGGTGTCCCGGGACTTAACAGAGTTGGGATATAAATCTCACTTTTAAGGGGGATGTACTTAGATCAATGGAAAAATTCCCACTCTGTCCAATGGGCGTTTACACATACCTTAGCCATTCAATCGGTATAAACGTCATCGAGGTTGTTAGCGTTCTCTGCTTTCATTTTAAGTTAAGGTTTTAGACTGTATGATGCAATGACATATTCTCAAGCATGATTGATCAATTATCATATTGTGATACGCAAAACACACGTGATTCTCGTTATAACTTTGTTATACGCCAAAAAGATCTCTTGAGCAGTGAATGCTGAAGAGATCCTCTTTTTATTTTACTCATAAGCAAGAATTACCCATCATTGAAATTACACTGGATCTGGAGTTCCAGTTCTGCTTCTCGATTTCTTAAATAGCAGTATGGCAAGAAGTAAAGCAATTCCTACAGCTCCAAACCCCAACCAATTTAAGTACAGGACAGATGTACGACTGATCACAATCCCACCTAATCCAGATCCCAGTGCAAAACCAAATTGGATAAATGATGTATTTACGCTAAGGGCAATGTCAGGATTACGAGGTGCCAGTGTAACCAGATATAGTTGCTGGGCCGGAGATATGCTCCACGTTGCCAACATAAAAATCATTAAAACCAAGATTAACATCATAAGATTAACTCCAGCTAGAGCAAACAAAAGAAGAGTTATGCCTTGTAACAGAAGGCCTAGACAAATTGTAAACTTTGATCCCTTTGCATCTGCCAATTGTCCGCCCACTTTTGATCCGACAAAGCTGCAAATTCCTGCGAGAAACAGAACACCGCTTATCTCGGTCATGGAAAGAGAAGACGTAGCTTGTAAGAAAGGCGTAATGTACGTGAACAGTGTCGAATAGCCGCCGATATACAATAATGTAATAAGCAAGGCAGTCAGTATGAGTGGATTTTTTAAAATGGAGAGCTGCATTCTGAGGGTGATCTTTTCTTCCTCTTTGATTGCCGGAACCTTTTTGTAGATAATAAGTAATGGAAGAACACTTAACAATCCAATGAATATAAATAGAACCCTCCACCCAAACATTTCACTAAAAAATGTGCCCAATGGGACACCGAGCACTAGCGAACTGCTTAGCCCCATCAAAATGATGCCGATGGCATTGCCCCTTTTTTCTTTTTCAACCAGTCGTGTCGATACGGCCATTGCTACTACGGTAGCCACTCCTCCGCTAGCCCCTTGAATAATTCGCACCCATAGTAAAGTTTCGTAAGAAAGGTCAACAAGCATAAGTCCGTTGCTGGCAATAAACACACTGAGGGCGGACAACAGTAACTTCTTGCGATCCATATTTATTGTAATTGCAATGAGAATCGGAGCGATAATGGCCGCTGCCAGAGCGAATACAGTCACCAGTAAACCCACTTCGGAAGTAGATACACTCAAGTCTGAGGCGATCATTTCTATGACTCCTGTAATAATGTATTCAAGGGTTCCGATCAGAAAAACAGCCAATGCCAAGATATATATAATCCATTTATTTTTCAATTTACTCCACTCCGTCTTCTACAGTTATCTATTTAGTATGGGGATTTGTATTTCTATCAATTGTGCATCTTGTTCTTGAGATAAGGGTAAGTACAGTTCCCTACCAGACTCGTTTTCCTTAATCTGATAGTTATTCTTCTCAATCCATGTAGCTAGATGAACACAGGCTTTACAGGCAAAGGTGGCATTGGAACGATAAGCTATGGTGGCCATCATGGGCTCAGCAGGAAGAGTCCGCAGTTGAAATGGGTCGGGAGGTGATCGCAGCTCACAGCTTAAGAAGTAACCTATTTCAAACTCGAACGCTTCCTCTTGTCCTGCGATTTCTTTCCACAAAACAACTTGAGGTCCGTCGATCAGTTGGCGCATTTCTTTTGTTAATGACTGATCAAACTGACGAAATAAACTCGGGATCTCCTCTTCCCTCCCGCACCCTGTCTGAAAAAGAAACTGCCGAGCACCTTCCTCTTTGATTCGGATTTCTTGCCCGGTTTCAACGTGCCCCTCTTCCTCTAAAAGCTGCATGCGTTCCTCAATTCGGACGAGTTTGGCTTGTTCCGTATCGATAATCTGCTGAATTTCGCTTCTTTTTAGCTTAAACATGCCTTGAATATTCTCCAATGTAATATGTTCCTGTAACAGCTGTGTGATTTGTGGCAACGTGAACCCCAATTCTTTATAAATGAAGATTCGGTTGAGCTCGAGAAGCTGATCTGCGGAATAGTAACGGTAACCCGTATCGTGATCTACCTTTCTCGGCTTAAGTATGCCAATCTGGTCATAATAACGCAGTGTTTTTAATGAGACCCTACTTAGCCTGGAAAACGCACTGATTTTGAACAACATATCATCTCCAATCTTTTAACATAATGCGAGTATATAGTTTCCCGTACAGGGGAAAGTCAAGGGTGTATATGCTTCTCATTTGCCTAGCTAAAATCAACCACCGTCCTTGTCATCACTCTATGTTTCTGTTATGGGTAAGTCAAAGAACCGTTTCTGAATGAAACGTTCATTTTTTTTGAACAAAAAAATGCCACGCATGGTGGCATCTTCTCGGTACTCATTTAATTTAACTGTTCAGCATTACTAATTTTTAAATAAACAGATTATGATTGGCTTGTGATGCTTGTCCAAGATAGTAACCGACACCACCAATTTTGACTTGGTCTATTAGTTCTTCGCGCTGAATTCCCATTAAATCCATGGACATTTGGCAGGCAACGATCTCTACTCCTTGTGCAATTGCGCTCTCAATCAATTCTTCCAATGAAGGCACATGATGTTTTTTCATCAAACCACGGATCATCTTCGGGCCTGCTCCAAGCATATTCATTTTGGACATGCCAAGCTTCTGGCTACCGCGAGGTAACATCATATCAAACATACGGCCGATCATGGTTTTGGATAACTTCTGCGGCTGCTGCTTGCGAATAATGCTCAATCCCCAAAACGTGAAAAATAGGGTTACTTTCCGACCACTGGCTGCGGCCCCATTTGCAATAATGAGTGAAGCGATCGCTTTATCCAGATCACCACTGAAGACAACCATCGTGCTGGCAGGATTAGGATCGCTGATTGGGGCCTCCGATACGGGTTGTGCTGTATTTTTAGCAATGACAGACTCAATCGTACCGCCTTTCATTCTTTCCAACTGCAAGATTGTGGAACCCGACATCGTGGCCCATGCTTTGACATCTTCATAGAAGCCTGGATCGGAAGCTTTCACACGAAGGGTTTCTCCGTTTGAGAGTTGATCCATTTTCTGCTTAACCTGAATCAGGGGACCAGGACAACTTAATCCGCATACGTTCAACTCATGATCAATACGTTGCGGCTGTATTGAGTCAGTGGGAATAGACTCCTTATCGTTAGCGTCTATCCCAGGATCATGCTGCTCTTGTTTTGTAGCAGTAAATGGAGCAGGCTTAAACTGGGCTTGACGGTAAGTTTTATAACCACCACTCAGGTTTTTTACGCTAAAACCATGCTGACGCAAAATTTGCGAAGCTGTATAACCACGTAAGCCGACTTGACAGTATAGCCAGATCTCTTTGGATCGGTCTAATTCATCTAAACGTTGACGAAGCTCATCAACTGGAATAGAGAGTGAATCCGGAATATGACCATTTTGATGCTCGATTTCACTGCGAACATCCAGAAGTATGGACTGCCCCGCCTGACGATCAGCCAGTTGATTATAGGTGAACGTCTGAACACGTCCGGTGATCATATTCTCTGCCGCATATCCAGCCATATTCACGGGATCTTTGGCAGAAGAATAAGGTGGTGCGTAACTCAGTTCAAGCTCTGTCAAATCCCGGACATGCCCTCCAAAATGAATGGCTACAGCAATATCATCTATTCGTTTATCCACTCCGTCATAACCGACTGCTTGTGCGCCCAAAATTTTACCTTCCGGAGTAAACAGCAGTTTAAGAGTAATCGCGCTTGAACCCGGACAATAAGATGCATGAGAAGCAGGGTGTACAATAACGGTTTGATATTCCACGCCGAGACGTTGCAGTGTTTTTTCATTACTGCCTGTCGTGGCTGCGGTCATTCCAAATACTTTGATAATGGACGTACCTTGTGTTCCTTTATAGGTAGAAGGAAGCCCTGCGATACGGTCGGCAACAATACGACCTTGTTTGTTGGCAGGTCCGGCAAGTGGTATCGTTGCCTTCGTATCATGAATGGTTTCGGTTACTTCGATCGCATCCCCAACAGCATAGATATGTGGCACACTGCTTTCTAAAGCTTCATTTACGATAATATGTCCACGTGCACCCAGCGAAACGCCGCTATCCTTCAAAAAATAGGTGTCCGGTGTTACGCCTATCGCAAGAATAACCATGTCAGCAGTCAGCGTATGACCATCTGCAAGTTCAACTCCTATGCCCTGCTCTAGGGAATGGAATCCCTGAACACGCTTGGAAAACAGCAGGTTTACACCATGATTCTCCATTTCCTGTGCCAATGCGGCTGCTAACTCGGTATCATATGGTGTGAGTACTTGTGCGTTCCCCTCAATCAGCGTTACATCCAGACCAGCTTCCTTTAAATTCTCAGCCATTTCCACGCCAATAAATCCACCGCCTATGACGATCGAAGACTTGTTGTTAGAAGAACTTACCTGTTCTTTGATCCGATCAATATCTGGAATACTTCGTACGGTATAAATTAGTGGATTGTCCTTACCCGGCAGATCGGGAATCATCGGTTTTGCACCTGGTGACAATATCAACTCGTCATAGCTTTCTTCATATGCACCGCGCTCCTGAGACTGTATCTTAACCACTCGCTTCTGCGAATCAATAGCTACGACCTCACTTCTTGTACGCACATCGATACGAAAGCGATCTGCCATCCCTTTTGGCGTCTGCACCAGCAGACGCTCTCGATCATCGATTGTGCCACCTATATAATAAGGCAAGCCACAATTGGCAAATGAGATATAGGGTCCCTTCTCAAAGATAATAATTTCGGCATGTTCATCCAGACGGCGAAGACGTGCAGCTGCAGAAGCACCTCCAGCTACACCGCCAACAATAAGTACTTTTTTGCTCATGATTCACAATCATCCTTTTCAAATAAAGTTTTAATAATCTGTTCAACCCGTTGATCGGCAAGCACATAGTTCACTTCAAGTCCATTCCGCTCCGTAGCAACAATACCTGCACTACGAAGCTTCTGGAGGTGTTGTGAGACTGTTGATTGGGGAAGATCCAGACATTCCTGCATATAAGAGACATTACATTTTTTTTTCATCATCAGTCCCCGCACAATGCATAAACGAATGGGGTGAGACAAAGCTTTCAGCAGATTAGCTGGTTCATCGAACTGTTTAATGTTATTGCTGTCAAAAGCGGGAGTGTTCAAAAGTATTCCTCCTAAATCGTTATATCGTAATAATACGATTTATTGATTCTTATGTCAAATGTATTCTCGAATGAACGCGTTCAATATGTTTGATACCCGCTCAACCCTACGGCTTTGATTTGTTTCAGGTGGATGATAAAAATGCCTGCCAAAACCGCTAAAGCGATATTTGACAGGCATTTATGTTTGTATCAGGCCTTTATTATAGATAGCGATTCAATTGAACGGCTTATGTTAGAGTATAACAGGCTGAATCAGTCCGTCCTTACCAAAAAGAAGCGGGTCCATACATATTTCGCGGTGATACCCCTTTCCAGAGGAAAATCTGGACAGTGGTGTTACAAAACGATGATAGGCAATCTGGTATTGACCCGTTTCGGAATCATTAAATATACAGTGATGACCTGTGCCCAGCATGCCCTTCTCCACATTTTTGCTCAGGATTGGGTATCGATAGGTGATTGGACCATATAGCTGCTCTGCCGTACCGTAATTCACATGATAGTCTTCGCTGCCTGTATCATCACAGGACCATGTAAAGTGGTATAGTCCACCCTGCTTCAACACGGTTACAGCCTCACGAAAATCATGCAAGCCCGCCAGATTGCTCATTGTGTCCTCTACGACACTTATCATGTCTTCACCGAGCTCCACAATGGCAGCATGTCCATTGCCAAATAACAGATACGACTTTCCATTATCTTCGACATAGATAGAGGGATCAATAGCCTGGCCCATAGTAATGCCCAGACGTTTCAACTGCTCCATTGTGATTAAAGGCTGCGACTCGGCCAGGAATGGACCAATCGGTGTATCTGCTACAGCAACGCCAATGGCACTCTCTCCGTTCCGCATTTTACCACAGAAATAAAAATAGAACTTCGCGTTACGGCTGGCAATTGCCGGCGCCCAGGCATTACCGGTTGCCCAGGCTACATCCTCTGTTCCCAGATCAAGGATAACACCTTCATCTTGCCAATGCTTCAGGTCTGAAGAAGAAAACACCTTGAACTGTGTCCCCGACCACCCCTCGAAGCCATCTGTTGTTGGATACATATAGTAACGATCCCCAAACTGTGCGACATCAGGATCGGCATATTGTCCGGGAAGCACCTGATGACCATCCCCAAAAGCCGCAAGAAGCCGACTGCACTCCTCAGCTGTGATGGGCAGGACACTTCCATGCCGCTTCTGAGTCGTTCCCATATCGAATTCACCATCAGGGACGATTCGGAATTCTCCGCTTCCCAGATCTGTAGTCAGCAGAGGAAGATAACCCTTGCCTTCAGCAAATCGATCAACAATCAGGCACCATTCCTCCCGGTCATTGAATTTAAAGATTTGAGGTCCCTCCACACCTGCCATAGCCTCCAGTACCGGAGCTTGAAGCGTAACAAACGCCTCTTTGTCGAGAGAGTCTCCTTTTTCTACCCGTATGTTTTTGGTTGTTTCATCCTTGGAGTATCGATAGTAACAGCCAGCCGCAGGAAGAATCGTTGTATCAATAATATGATTATCCCGTTCAATGTATTTTTCCGATGCGGAGAACGTACGAAAGTCTTTTGTGCGAGCGGTGTATATTTTTTGCTTTCGTTCTTGCTCCTGAGGTTCCTGCGTCGCAGAAGCCCAGAATACAAGAAACTCATCTGCCATTTCATCATACACAGCTTCTGGTGCCCAGACACATCCAGCGCCCTCAACACCTAGTGTAACGTTCCATGGGGATGACCAGTTTACGAGATTGCTGGATTCCCATACAATTACGTCACGGCTCCCGGCATTAACGGCATGAGCCCATCCTTTGCCGCTTGCGATGCGGAGATCCGTAGCAATCAGATAAAATTTATTATCCTTAACTGAACGAACCAGAAACGGGTCCCGTACCCCCTTTTCTCCAAGGTCGGAAAACAGCACAGGCGAGCCGCCATTAAGGTCCTTCCAGTGAAGACCATCCTCGCTATATGAGAAATAAACCTGCTCTCCGTCTGGTTGTTCGCCAATAAAATGTACAAAGAGATACCCATCATAAGTTGGAGTTGTTTTGATCAATGGTCAAGAGCCTCCTGAAATGAAATTGACTTTATATTAACAGTAATATAAAAATGAAAGCGTTCTACTTATGTTGTATCATACTTCAAAAACAGCGGAATGAGTATATTTTTATAACCTCGTATGTTGCAGATCATGTGAATCTTTCGGCGGAAACATATTGCCCTGATTGGAATGTTTGACTTGCTCCTCATGCAAAGGAATAAAGTTATCGCCTTATTTATTTTACCTCAGGTATACAAAGTTCTTGGTTTTCATTTACAAATAAATGCTAACCTTTTTAATGATGAACAAATGAATATAGATTCATACATTCATTTTTGTTGTTGAGATATTATGAGGAGGAATCATTGTGAAATTATCCAAAAGAGTATTACCAGCGGTAGCGCTGACTCTGGCTGTATCGGCTTCTACTCTCTTGTCCGCCGGACAAGCAAGTGCCGTTCAAGCTGTAAGTGTGGAGAAAAAACAAATCAAGAATATCATCTTCCTCATTGGGGATGGAATGGGGACCTCTTATACTTCAGCCTACCGTTATATGAAAGATGATCCTTCGACGAAGGGCATGGATAAAACCGTATTCGACCCTTATCTTGTTGGAGCACAAATGACTTATCCTGATGATGATAAACAAAATGTGACGGATTCCGCTTCCGCAGCCACGGCCATGTCGGCAGGTGTAAAAACCTACAATGCGGCCATTGCGGTTGACCCTGAGCAGAAGGAAGTCAAAACCGTACTTGAGCAGGCCAAAGAAAACGGCAAAGCCACCGGACTCGTGGCTACGTCGGAGATCACTCATGCCACACCAGCTGCATTTGGTGCCCATGATATCAGTCGAAAAAATATGGATGCAATTGCGGACGATTATTATGATGAGTTGATTAATGGCAAGCATAAGGTGGATGTACTTCTGGGTGGAGGGAAATCCAATTTTGTACGCGAGGGTCGTGACCTGACGAAGGAGTTTCAGAAGGCCGGATTCAGCTATGTCACGGATCGTTCCTCTCTCCTTGCTGATAAGAATCAACAAGTGCTTGGACTGTTTGCGGACGGAGGTCTGGACAAGTTGATTGATCGTAGTGCTGCAACTCCATCATTGGCTGAGATGACCAATACAGCGATTGATCGTCTCAGTTCGAATGACAAAGGATTCTTTCTAATGGTCGAAGGCAGCCAGATCGACTGGGCTGGACATGATAATGATATCGTTGGTGCGATGAGTGAAATGGATGATTTCGCAGCAGCATTTCAGGCAGCTATTGATTTTGCCAAAAAAGACGGTGAAACACTTGTCGTTGCTACTGCCGACCACTCCACGGGCGGACTTACCCTGGGAAAAGACGGAGAATACAACTTCTTCGTAGACCCGATCAAAGCTGCACTGCGTACACCTGACTTCATGGCAGCACAAATTGCAAAAGGTGCTTCGGTTGAAGAAACACTAAAAAGTTATCTGAAACTGGAGTTGAAACCGGAAGAGATTCAATCGGTGAAAGAAGCAGCCCAAACCGCGGATGTAACAAAGATTGATAATGCCATTGAAGCGATTATTGATAACCGTTCATTTACGGGCTGGACAACAGGTGGACATACAGGTGAAGATGTTCCGGTCTATGCCTACGGCCCGGCAAGTCATCGCTTCGCTGGTTTGATCGACAACACAGATAATGCCAAGGTCATATTCGATATTCTCAGCAAACACCAATAATTCGATAATAATTCAATAGTTTACGATCATCCCTTCTCTTCTTTCATCCGAAGAGAAGGGATTTTTTTCATAAAATCCTTATTGATATGCCACTCTACCTTTTTATGAACAACCTCAACCGTAGCCGTTCTATACTTGGCTTTTTTCATGACCGAAACTTGTCCATTCACTTCGAGTAAGGCGTACGATGCCAGACGAATGCAAGAGCATGCCTGTTCCGAATTTGCTAATATGCATTATATCCCATGGAGTTGGTTACCTTATACAAAACCGCTCGCATTGAAGGGAGAGAAATCCGATAAATGCAGTTAACGAATGGTTAAGGCAGCTTGCCCACAACTATATTCTCATTGTCATTGCTGCGGTGCTCTTTTTTGCAGTCAAAGCAGTCATTGGGTTCTATACGTACAAGCATTATGACAAAAAATTGGATGCACTCACAGATAAGGTCGATCGTCTTCTGGAGGAAAAAACAACGGAGTGATGCAGCTTATTGTGAGCTATAGAAGTAACAAGCTTTGGAGGACAATTGCATGTTAGGAAACATTCTGCTGGGTATGGTCATTCCCATTATATTGGGTGTATGGATTCTGCGTCGGAACTTTACAATCCTTATTCTATATTATCCACTTGGTGTGGCTGTAGCAGCATCCATCAACAATATCGGGTTTAATTACTTCTGGAATATTCTTCCGAATACTCATAATCAATCCTTGGCTGCTCTTCCAATGGATCTTGGAATCTATCCGATTGCCGGCTGCTTGATGATGTATGCCATTATCGTCAAAGGTGCCAAGCCATGGTTGGCGATTCTTGTTGCATCATTGTCGCTGACATTAATCGAATGGGTTGCCAAAATGCTGGGGCATGTCATTTATTTTAATGGATGGAACATTCTTTGGACCTTTTTGTCATACCTCCTGCCATTTGTTCTTGCTTATGGTTACAGTAAACTTTTGAGGTATACCAAGTGATACACTTTTACTCCGGTATGGATAAATAACGCCCGTACTCTTTTAAAGATGAAAATTGAAATCAGCAAAAACCAGTGAATGAATTACATTTCACTGGTTTTTGCTTTGCCGAGTTTTTCTTTTATCATAGCATCTTGATATCAAATGCACTCTTCCAACATATCAGGTTCCACATGAACGTGAACGGTGTATACGTCATGCTCCTCCATTAACTCATTCTCCACGTCTGTACAGATATCGTGTGCTTGTTGAAGATCCAGCTCTGCATCAACTGTTATGACAACATCCACTACAACGTTATTGCCATAGTTCCGCGCTCTAACGTCTTTAACCGTCTCTACGCTGTCAATTCCGGCAATCGTCTTTTTGTACTCCTGAATCAGTTCAACATCAAAACCGTCCGTCAGATGATGCGTGGCTTCCTTGAAAATGTCCCAAGCGGTCTTGCAGATCAGGAAACCTACGATGACAGCCGTTACAGGGTCCAGCCACGGGAGACCGAACTGGGAACCCACGATCCCAATGACCGTACCGGTGCTCACCCAGGCATCGGAGATATTATCTCGAGCTGCAGCCATGACCGCCTGACTTTTAATACGGGAAGCAAGTCTCTTGTTATAGCGATAGACCAGATACATTATAATTGCGCAGAAAATGCCTGTGTACGCAGCGATGATATCCGGAGATTCATGTGTACCCTGAAACACAGAACCAATGGCTTCAAACAGTACTTGTAAACCTACTGCCATCATAATGAAAGAAGCAACAAGTGACGCAACGGTCTCTGCTCTCCAGTGACCATATGTATGATCTGTGTCGGCTGGACGTTGGGCAAGCTTCAAACCGATCAGTACAGCTATTGAGGCCACAATATCGGTGGCATTGTTTAATCCATCCGCCTTGAGCGCTTCTGATCCGGCCATATTGCCAACGATCAGTTTTAATACGGTCAAACATATGTAGGCGATAATGCTGATGATAGCTCCGCGCTCCCCCAGCTTTAGATTATCGTATTTAAGTTGATCCACATGATATCCTCCTGCAAACTTCAATTCAAGCACGTGTATGATGGTACCATTGAAGATTTGTGTGGGTCTAGAGAAACGTTTTGAGTGTGACGAAACATAATCTGAAAGCGGCAATTTTTTTACGAGCATCCAAAAAAGTTGGATTTGGCAAACTTAAGTGATTAATGGGTGGTAAGAGGAAGGTTGCCGACTGTATTTCCTTGTAAACACACTTTTTTGCACCTAGACATAAAGAGCCGAATGGATCGTCTTGATCCACTCGGCTCTTAGCGTTATTTTACACTCATTTGTATAACATCACTTACCGTTGTTCCACTTCCATTCATAATTCAGTGCCCTTATTCAGAAAGTGTCGGTTCACCTTGCACCTCATTGGCAAGCAGCTCCGAATCATCAGAATGCCGTTCGAACATAACTGCGTCAACCCTCGTATAGATCATATCCGCAGGAAGCGTTGGTGGGTCTACCGTTGTAGGCGTAACTCTGGTTAACCGGACATACTCGCTGCCGTCACCCGCAAAGTCGAACGTTCCCAGATTAACCCAACCCGATGAGCCGACCGTTGCATCCATATAGGTGACCTTGGTACCCGTTTTATGCTTCACTTCCACTTTGACATTGTTATCGTTTGCGGTCGTATGGACAAGTTTGTAGATCGAGACCGTATATTTCCCCTCTGGAAACTCGCCTTTCCACGTTGCTGATGAGCCTTGAACTGTTGAATAGCGGGATTTAACCCCAATTTTGTATCCGGCTAAATTGCTTTGGCTCCATGACCCTTCTGTGGTGTATAACCCCGTTGTATTTGTACTATCGACGATAACCGTTAGGTCCCTGATCGTGATATTCAAAGGGGCTGTGGTTAAGGTCACTCCGTCAATCGTGACAGTAGCCCATACCTCAATGTGATCCGTGTCCCCATCGAGATTAAGAAGAGTCAACAACCCACTGTTATTCACTTCGGCCAGATCCGTACGATCAACGAAATACTGCACATCGGCCTGTGTAAGATCACCGACCAAACCGTTATCCAAATAACCGGTTACGCTCAGTTGTGCGGTTTGAGTCATCTGCAGCTCGTTCCGATCGGACAGGATCACAGCAGACTCCAATTGCGGTATCCGGTTTGGATCCACCCACATGATTGCATCGGCAACGACTCTGGACTTATTGGCCTTATTGGTTAATTCCACGTACCCGCTATCGCCTGCAGCAAAAGGATAATCCCCCAGGTGAACCCAAGTACCATTCGCTGTTGTCTCATCAACTGTCACCGTCTCGGAGCCGCCGCTATGATAAACGGTAAATGAGGCATTTGTTGCCCAATTTTCACTCGCAGCCGTGATTTGCGGAATCTTGTAATACACACTGTAAGTGACACTTTCCGGCAGCTCAGGCCGCCATCTCATTTTGCTTGCCGCTGTGCCGGTCGTAGATTTGGCATACACATAGTTATCATAATAATAATCGTTAGCCGTCGTATCCCTTATCCAGACGCCATCTGTCTCCGCCTCCGTATTATCCACGATGATGGTTGAGCTATCCTGCCCATCGGGTTGGACTGGAGTTTCCGATACCTGATTCGGCAGATAGAGTGTCCGTTTACGGGTCTGTTTCCCCTCCGATTCCACATAATAAGTGAAGGTCTGGGATAAATCATTCACCCGTATCGACCATTCCATTGGGTATATCGTATCTGGCACGGTTGTGTACGTGGCCCCGCCATCCAGGGAATAATGGATTGTCGCTGGTTTCGTTGTTTTGGCCTGCACATAAGCATCATAAACTGTTTCGTCAGGCTTAACGATCAGCATGCCTTTAACCGCATCAATTGGACTGTGTGTATCAAAGAAATAACTTGCATCCGATGTATCTGCCGTTTTGACCTGATGCAGCGGTACATCAATATCGAGTCCCTCTACAATGATCGCTGTGATGCCCTTGCCTGAAACCGTGGCTTGAATGATTCCACCAGTCATAACTGCTTGTTCTGGTGTGCCATTGTCGCGGATGATCGTTACGGCGTAATCTTGTGCCGGGTTGAACCCAATAATTTGTTCGTTCAATTCAATTGGAGTCTGAACTTCTTCTGACGATGCGTTGCTTAACCCGATGTAGAATTTATCCCCGCTCTCACCGGTTATCCAGTTTAATTGAGGATGGTTGGTCTTAATAATCCCCTTGGGCATCCAAAGCCAAACGTCGGAGTTACCATAAAATTGACCTGGTTTATTCCCATAAAGGTGATATTTGAACCATAAAAAATTCGTTTCAAATACAGAAGGAAACGTAATGCTCCCGTTTGATTTCAATGATTGTTCGCTGATCAAATAATCCATCGTTTGCCCGAGTTGCCCCGGAATATGGTGATAATAGATGGAGGTAGCCCCGCTTGGGCCTTCCAGAGGAAAGTCCGGTTCAAGTTGGCTAACGGCGAAGCCTTTATAATAATAACCTGGATAACTGGAATATCGTCCAATAACCGAATTATGAGCAATATCCTGCAGCAGTTCATCCCCTGTATAAAGCGACAATCTCAGCATGAATGGAGCTTCCTGAGCATTCATCCGATAATAGCCGGTTGTACTTCCTGCTTCAAACGTCAATCCGCTTGGTGAAACAAGCCAACGCTCCGCTTGAACCCCTCCGGCAATATCTTCGGGAAGCTTAAGCCTAGGATATTGAAATTTACCACTTTCCGGCCAATGGAACGACTCCGCGTAATTATATGTCTCCGGCTGAGGAATCGTAACGTTACCTTCAGGAACTGGACGAGCAACAAACATGGTTGCATACCGTTTGGCTTCCTTATAGGCGGCATCCAAGTATTTGGGATCCTGAGTTTCCTCATATAGCTCCAAGATCTCCATCCACAGCTTGCTATAATAATAAATGAACTCATTTTTACTCACATCGATGGATGCTGGCGTATCGATATGTTGCGTGATATAACTGTCGGCTGCATCCTTCGCAGCCTGCAAATACTGCGCATCTCCCGTCATCCGATACATCATCAGGGGCTGAATGACAGGCCCACGGTCTTTCTGATCCGGGTCACGCACAAGGTACTCTTCCTGAGCGAGTGCACCAATGCCTGCCGAAGTGCCCATCATCTGATTAACAGCGGCTACGCTTGAAACATCAAACGGCAGAGTAGCCATTTTCCATAAGGAAGGCACACCGTATACTTTCTTCTGCGTTGGCGACCAACCGATACCATTTCGCGATACGCCATACTGGACAGACGGCAATGCTCTCGAATCGTAAAGTTGATCATCCCCCGTCAAATAGTAAGCCCCCAACAGAACCGCATTCGAGCTTGTTCGGACGCTATCCTCGTTTTCGATATCAATAAAGCCCTTGGCACGGCTCCACCACCCGCTGGGTGAAGGGACATAATCAACAGAGTCATCTCCTTGTGGCTCTATCTTAAGCAGATCGATCATATTGAACATTGCGTCAGTAAGTGACTGATCTGAAACATTTTCCCGGTATGCCGAATAATCGTACTCATTGCGAAGTATATCCGCGTAGGACTCATACAGATTGCTTTTTTGAGCGATTAGCCCCATATGAAATTGATAGGTGCTTTCTGCGGTCATTTGCGAATAAGTCCCTAATTGAGGGGCGTAAAGGATGGGCTGCACACTGCCTTCGTTGTTGACCAGGCTCATGCCAAGCCGTTGTTTCGTCACGCCTCCCGTCGGTTCAAATTCAACCGGAAGCTCTGCCGGAGGTACAAATACACCATACGTCAATGGATTTCCCGAACCATCATTTTTCTCAACCAGGCTCATCGGAGCGCTCAGCTCTCTTAAACTTGTTGATTCCACCGTACCTACCATTTTGGCATGTGACCTGAATCCATTTAACACTTCATTGATGCCCGAGACTGCCTCTGTTGTGAAGGACTGATATCCAATCACATAATTGCCGTCGCGGCGAGGCGTAAAAGCAAAGGAAACATCTGGTTTATCCCCTGCCATGGACCAGTTCACTTCAAAATCGTAATCACTGCCATGCGTAGAATCGGTTAATACCGCCGTCTGGCTGTCTGGAAAATGGACCCCGTCAAATGTAATCCAGCGTTTGTTCATCGTATCATAATAATTGGTTCGGCTCCCCGCATTCCCATCTAATAAAACCCATTGCTCCTCAAGTCGTTCTGATTCATTATTGATTGGCATCCAGTTTCCCGTGTCCGTGTTTTTGTAGAACATGTCACGAACGATGGATTTACCTTCATCCCATACTGCCTCATAGAAGGTTGCCTTGTAATTAGCATTTTCGATGCTGCCTTTCTCTGTGTAACTGAGATTAGCTAAAGTACGGCTTCTTAGCGGGGGCAGCGGTGGTGCTTGTTGACGGATATTCCCCTCGAACTTGACTGCATCAGCCCGCGTAATAATTGTACCCGTAGAAGGCTGCGTTCGAGTCAGCCTGACAAATTCGCTATCATCACCACTAAACTCATACTCCCCCAGATCCACCCATCCAACCGATGGACCTGACGAAGGTCTAAGATCCATAAACTTAACATCCGTAATCCCGTTATGAACAATCTCAATTTTCACATTACTGTCTGCTTTATCCGCCCAATCCAGCTTATAGAACGATATTCTCGTCGTCCCTGCTTCCAAGCGTGGATTCCAGGTGATGCTTCTACCTACAGCGTCTGTAAATTTGGAACTGGAATTATTGTATCCCTTCACTCCTGCACTTGTCGTCCAATAAGGAGCGGAGAACCCGTTACTGACGTTGCCTGAATCAACAGTGACGACATGATCAATTGTGAGGCTCCCATCATCAATGATGATTGTCTTTTGTGGCTCTTTCTGCCTTATATTCCCTTCGAACTTAACCGCATCCGCGCGCGTAAGGATCGTGTTTGTGGTGCCGGTAGACCGGGTCAATTGAACAAATTCTTCACCAACTCCAGAAAAATAGTACTCTCCCAAATCAACCCACCCTGCTGGAGCGCCAGATGAGGGTCTTAGATCCATAAAGACTACATCCGTTGTTCCATTATGAACAATTTCGATTTTTACATTGCTATCAGCCTTATCCGCCCAATCCAGCTTATAGAACGATATTTTCGCGGTTCCTTCTTCCAAGCGTGGATTCCATGTTATCGTTCTGCCTGCTGTACTCGTATATTTGGTGCTGGAAAGATCATACCCCTTCACCCCTGTGCTTGTAGTCCAATTTGGAGCCGCATATCCATTGTTCTCGTTACCCGCATCAGGTGTCACAACATCATTGATCTTGATACTCCCGTCATCGATGATAATCGTCTGATAAGGTAAGGTCTCCGCATAAGCGGTCCTTATTCCGATCAGGCTGGAAGGAACTACGACCGTCAACATGAAAACGATGAAAAAAAACAGCTTCCTTTTGAACATACAATTCACAGCCTCTCCTTAAAATGATAACGCTTCCAGAAATGAGTTGCCTTTTGCCTAATCCCGCTCTGTCGTTTTTATCTTAGCATGTTACATCACCGTGAAATTTCTTTGATTTTAAGAATTTCTTATACGATTTTAAGTAAAAAAAGAAACCTACATCCTAATTGATTGCTCAGTTGCAGTCAGATAGAATATAGGTCTTCCAAGTGTCCCAAGTGAATCCATCAATTATAATGGCGGCTGCACCAATAACAACTTTCCAAGCTGAATGACGGTTTGATCATACCAAGCTGAATGCTGCCGAACATGTTCCATACCTCGTTCATTGCCACTTGCCTCAAACACGGCAGCTTTGTCAGTTTTCTCGTGATCGATCTCGAAGCGAACTGTATGTTTCCCATTTGGTAGCTCCGGCAAGAAAATATATTGATTTCTATTATGATCGTTGTAGAGCGTGAATCGATCAATAAGGAAGGGTTCTCCTCCATCCACCGACACCTTCAATCGGCCAGAATCCGGCCCCCCGATATCAAATAAGCCGATGTGTGTTCCCTCAAATTCCACTGTGATCGCCTCTCCGGGATCAACTGCTCGCCATAGACCGGGGAACAACCAATCATATTCTCGCACTAAAGGAAAGTCATCGGGAGTCATGTAAGACCATCCTGCCGAAAAATGACTAAAACGATCCAGTGGCAGCATGGTTGCATACTCCCATGGATTGGCCGGGACCAAGGGGGCCAGCGGCAAGTGATGTTCGACTTTTCCCACGTGATCTCGAAGCTCGCTCATTTTCTCAAACGACCGGGTGATGGTATCCGTGTAGATCTGGTGTCCTTCGGGAATTGTCGGATGGATCGAATCATGCGTGAAAATAACGGCTCCGGGAATGGACACGTCTGCCCTTGAAGTAAAAATAAGTTTTCCTTCCGATACCAATTGACTGACCGCTACGCCCAGATGAATGGAAGGAATGCCGTAATAGTCGGCGACTTCCTCTTGCATAAGAGCGCCCTTCTGGTATTCGCCGGATTGAAATGAGGTCAAATCCCGCTCCTTAACCGTATATACAAACAGGATATCGGTAAATCGGCTCCGCTTGCGAATCTGACGGACAATGCCTTCGATCCGCGCCTTCGATTCGGGAACTCCGCCATCGTTACCAACAAATTCAACAAACACGAGATCAGGCTGATGACGAAGCACATCTGTCTCCAAACGGGCGCAGCCGAGGTCCGATCCTGTCCCATCAATGCCTGCGTTCACAGCGCGGATATCGGCATGGGGATATTGCCCTCGCAGCCAATCCGCCGTCATGACCCTGTATCCTTTTGAACGTGTATTACTGCCGCCGAAATAAACGATGGTCACGGTTTCTCCATTTTCCAACTTCTGAATGACATTAGGTAGCCCTCTTCGTGGGAAAAATTCCTTCATCACGACTTCACCCGCCCTCACTTAGCGTTATTAGGAGCATAAAGTTTTACAGCAAACACTTCATAATAAGGCGAACCATACGTTGCACAGAAATCAAACCGGATGTGGGTTACAGCTTGTGCATGCACCTGATGTTTGTTCAACGAAAGATAATTCCCACGGACTTTAATTGCACTCTCGGTTCCGTCTTCCAAAGTTAAAGTCACATCATAATCTTGAATCAACGACTCGATTGGATCGTCGAAATGCTCCAAATTCAGCTGCGAATTGAAAACAAGATGGATTTCATCCAGATTCTTGGGGCTTGCAAAACCAAATTCCAACCATTCCTGTCCTTCCGTACGTTCCGAAATCCAGACGTTTGGCAGACCATAAGGTCTGGAGAAACCGTTGACGACATTCGCGGGATTATACATATCCTGGGATGGTATCAGGTCTTTGAAGCAAATGCTCTTATTAAGTTTCTTCAACCTGGATGGCTCTTCTGGTCTATAAAGGAAGCTCACCGCTCCAGTCATTTTCTCTTCATTGCTGTGCACAGTAAGGCTCGCCGTACCTTCCAATACGATATAGATTTTGTCGTCTTCTGACTTCTTGCAGCTGAGGTCCAGTGTAATCCAGTCATCGTGACCCGCTGAAATCACCAAGTTGTAGCCTTTCAGCTCGCTGGTGGGAATATAGTTTTCCTTCCGCTCCCCGCCAAACAGCTTCACTTGCAACGTTTCCGAATGCTCGGATCTATTTTTAATTTTGATCTGCACACTCTCAACCACAGATGTCTTAATCGGCAAGACAAAACATAACGCTTTCTCCAAGGAGATCTCTTCGGTTGGATAAAGTTGTTCATAGCTTCGCTGAGAAGAGGCACGAATCGTTAATCCGTCTGCGAAATAAGGATCTAACGGCTCTTGAAGCCCTACAATCGTTTGCCCGTCTCGAAGCAGCTGCGCCTGAAGCTCATCCATATGTGCTTTGACGATGTCCGCAGGGTCTGTATCATATTTTACGCATAATGCAGCAGCCGTTCCTACCGCCTGCCCCATACAACCACAGGTTGCCATGACCCTTGTAGACCCAAAAGCCACATGAGTAGCGCTTATATTACGGCCAGCGAACATGAGATTAGGAATATTGCGTGAAAATAAGCTGCGAAAAGGGATATTATACAATCCCGGCACAAAATTCCACGCGGTAGCCGGACCCTCATCGTAGATGCCTTTATTCGCATGCAGATCCATATACCAGCCTCCGACGGATACCGCATCTTCGAAATGAGGCTTTGCTGTAAGATCGTTCTGAGACAGCATGTGTTCACCTATAAACCGTCTCGACTCTCGCTTTCCCGGAATCGGGCATACATAATCCAGGATGAGGTTGTCTACATCATCAAACTCACCGCTATTTTTGATATAATCCCATATCCCGTACACCAATTTCCGCAGTTCTAATGCAATGTCTTCATTATTCTTGATAATATCCATATGTCCGCCGTATTCCAGCCACCACAATCCGCCAAGCCCGTTGATTTTCCTTGGAAAAGACCGATGGTTTAATCCTTTTCTGATACTATCGAAAAATTCCAACTTCGTAATATCATACGCAAAGCCTGGCCTTTTGTAAGGAACTGGATAGTCTACGTCACGGGCTTGAAACAGAATCGTATCGCCCATGGTGTAATGATCCGCCACTTCTGGAGCGAGCTCCTCCTTGTATTCATGCTTCGCCTCTCTTCCCCATCGGAAGTGAGCACCTGATTGATATCCAACAATTCCATCGCCGGAGCAATCAATGTAGGTAGGGCTTTCAAAACGAAATTTTCTCTCTGAAGCCAATTGAAGGCCCTCCACCCATTTGATTCTGCCGTTCTCCATGCCCGTTTCATGCACACATGTATTCAGGAATAGAGAAATGTTAGGCTCATCATACGCCATGTCGAGCAAAACCGTATCCGAAAGTGAAAGCATAAGTTTTTTGTTGTATAACGGATTATAATGAAAGATCTTCAGCTTAAGTTCTTCCACTAACCCGCCTTCGCGAGCATAATAGGATGGACTGTTTCCAAGATATGCCGACCCGTTGATATGAACTCTGACCTCGCTGCTCGCATTTCCCCCAAGCACCGGCCGATCATTGATAAGTGAAACCTGTAGCCCTTGGCGTGCGGCAGCAATGGCAGCACATATCCCGGCAATTCCTCCGCCTATGACGGTTACATCTGCTTTCATAAGTTCCATTTTGATAACCTCCATGATTAGATGCTCCTATCATGGTAATGGTTTTAGCCCCTTTTTTTTTACAGGATTTCGCGAAAAAATCATACATTTTTAGCATCCTTATTTGGATTCCTACCGTGTCATTTTTATCCGATATTGCTTAGGTGTATCCCCCGTATATTCTTTAAACAGTTTGCAAAAGTACCCTTCATTGACGATGCCTACTTCCTCGCACAATTCCAATAAAGAATAATCCTGAACGTTTAACAACTCGAGGGCGAGATGGATTTTTTTACGGTTAATGTAGCTGATCACGCCTTCGTTCATTGTTTTTTTGAATAAGCTGCTAAAATACGATGGCGCTAGATTCACTTCCTCCGCAATTGCTTCCAGCGTTAAGCGCTGTTTCAGGTTTGTCTCTATATAATGCATAGCACTCATAATTTCTGCACGATGTAATAGTTGGCCCGCATGCACGTATTCGAATGTGAAGTCGCCAATATAAGCGAGCTGCTCCTGAAATGCCATAAATTCCATGGGGAACTCTGGAACTTCCGTGGCCATCTTGTTCCCTGATTTAAATTTCACCGTAATGTCTCTGTACAAGTCTCTAATCATTGGCACCATGATGGACTTGTGGATTTTATGGTCCGTAACAAATTGGTTCAAATCAGCAAGTGCATTATCCAGCTCTTCCTTGGAAATCTTCCTCTTCAGGCGTATAAGAAAATCAGCAAGCTTCTGCTGAACGTCTGCTTTTTTGTCATTATGGTATTGGAACCGATGCATCGGTGTTTTTACGACTTTTTCGGTATGATAATAGAAATCCTCACTCACATTTTTTGCTTCCGTATACGCCTGTTTGATCGATTCCCAGCCTCGATGCGGACTTCCAAAAGCGACAGATACCCTTTTATTCAAATATTGATGCAAATGAGAGATGATCTGCCCTCCCAAAGATAGGCAAGCATATTCCGTTTCCATATCACTGCGGTTATTTTCCCAGGATAAAAAGCCAATAAAACGATTATCCGACAGATCCGCAGCTACCCCACTACTACCATTCATCACTGTTTCTTCGATGATATTTGTTATCGCATACTTCAAGATGTTTTGATCTGCGGCCGCGTATTCGTTTCGGAAACTTTCGTACGTATTCATTTCAACGATGAAGCAGCAATAGTTGGATTGAAAGAAATGAAACTGCATGCGATTGGCAAAATCCGATGCCCGATGAGAAGGAATTTCACCTCGGATCAATTCGTTAAAAAATTGCTTGCGGACTCTGTATTTATTTTCAAGCACGGATACGTTTAACGAGTGAAATTCCGCTTCTTTTTTCTCAAACTCATTTAAAATTCCGGCTGCCTTATCCAACGCTCGATTCAAATCGGCTTCCCTCAGCGGAACCTTTACAATGTACTCCAATACGTTGGCTTGAATCGCTCGCTGAGCGTATTCGAAGGATGAATAGGCGGTCAGCAGTATGTATTGGGTATGGGGGAGCTCCGCCTTGAGCTGCTCAATCATGGAGATGCCATCCATACGCGGCATTACAATATCGGATATGACGATATCCGGTTTAAGTTTTATGATCTCCTCGATCCCATTCAGCCCATTATTTGCTTTGCCCACCAGAACAAATCGTCGATCCCTATGAGAGAGTTCATTAAAAAACAATTCCAATCGTTGAATGATCAGGTCTTCATCGTCAACAATGAAGCAGGTATAGTCTCTCCCCATTATGCATCTCCTTTTGGCAATTCTGCCGGGAATACAGCGCGTATACGGGTTATTTCCTTAGGTATGCTTATGATTTGCAGTCCGAATTGATCTCCGTAGTGGAGTCTTATTCGCCCATGAATATTGTTCAGCCCGATTCGTTTTCTTTTTACTTCCTCTTCACTCGGTTCTGAGATTAAAATATGCTTTATTTTATCAGCTGGAATTCCCTCGCCTTGATCAACAACTTCGATGATGACGATGCCGTCCTCCCTGTACGCATGAATCGTAATAGGCCCCTCAATTCCCCCTCCGTTATAACCATGGAAGATGCTATTCTCCACAAGAGGTTGCAGCAGCATTCGAAAAACTGGAAAATCCATTAACCCTGCTTCGATATGTTCAATCAAGTGGAAGTTACGGTTATACCGGATGTTCTGGATCTCGATATAGTCCGCTACATTGCGTAATTCCTGGCGTAGGGAAACCTTCTCGGAAGCATCGTCTATTCCGTACTCCAATAATGAAATGAGCGACCCGATCACCACATCTACTTTCTCTATTTGTCCGAGACGTATCACATTGCTGATTGAACCAAGCGTGTTATACAGAAAATGAGGGTTAATTTGAGACTGTAACACCTGGATTTCCAACTTGCGCTCTAGTTCATTATGAAGTTCAGCTCGGCGAATCAGTTCCACAATCTGCTGAAGCATACGATCGAATGCTCGTGAAAGATCGCCAAACTCATCGTTTCGATTAATCGTTACTGTCGTTGTGAGGATGCCTTGTTCCACCTGCTTCATTTTTGTTTTGAGCGTATAGAGTGGTTTTCTTATATATTTGGCAACCAAAAAAGAAATGAACAAACTTAAAAGAAGACCTGCAGCGAGAAGCTCGAGGTAATAGGTTTCCAATCTGGACAACGCTGCTTTTAAGCGTGATTCATCGTTGATCGAGATGATGGTCCAGTTGAATTTCTCCGTTGGTTTTTTCAAAAGGGAGACCGGAATACCATCGTTGGTAGACAGTTGAAGGTTTGTTTCCGTCGTATCCAGAATTTCTTCCGCTGACGTCTCTCCGATCGAAAAAGAATGATCTTGAATATTCAGAGGTCCTTTATTTTCAGAAAATCCGGCAATGATCTTACCTGACGCAGTGATCAGAGCCAGATTCATTTGTTCCTGTTTATTAATCTTGAACAAGGTTTCTTCAATGGCATTTAGATCCAAATCAACCGCAATGGCCATAGGAAACGGAGTACCATTCAGATATCGAACCATCGTAACGGTCCAGCCGGAATACTTCGATTTGTAAGGTTCACTAACAAAGGTAGTCCTTCTATTTTTGTCAGCCGCATCAAATAAAGGTGCTCTTTCAGATAAAGGTTCATCAAATATTCGAGTCGGTGTACTTCCACCCAGAATGGATAAATCGCTTTTGATCAAATAAATATTACTGACATAGATACTGTTGAGTTCATACAGCTCCCTTAATTGCTTTTTAATCACTTCGGTATTGTTAATGTTGGCTTTCACTGATGTTTCAACTGAGAAGAGAATCGTCTGGAAGGAGGAGAAATTAACAGTGAAATACTGGTCTACCTTGTCTAGTATTTGATTGGTGTAAAAAATGTCATTGGTTCTTATTTCCTTTTGCACATAGCGATAAGACAATTGGCTTATCAAGATGATGCACCCCAATACAAAGGCAAACACGATAAAAAATAATTTTAAAGGCAAGCTGATTCTTCTTCGCATCCATCATCTTCCTTTAGTTCCGTTTTAAACTAAGAATAACATATGCTAATAAAGAGAGGGGCTACGAATAGCCACTCTCTCTTCGTTTATTTTTACTTGATAAGGCCGGCTTCTTTAAATTGCTGGATTGCTGTTTCTTTATATTTCTGCATGTCAAACTTGGTATCCAGCGTCTGAAGGAAATTGTCCCAGTTGGAAAGAGGCTCTTTGCCCGTCATAAATTTAACCAAGCTTTCATTAATGAAACGTGTGCGGTCAGCATCCAAGGTATCGCTTGGATCAGGGGTCAATAAATTCCCGGGCAGCGTTGGCCCCACATATTGCTGATTGTCCTTGAAAGCTTCCGCCGTCTTCGGATTCTGGAAGCTGAAGTACTCTGCATCATCACCACGGCGTGGCATTCTATAATGATCGACCCACAGGTACTTTTCTTTCATTTCCTTCGATAATTCGGAGGTTTTATTTTTGATCTTGCCGTCTACAACATCCCAATGGATGCCTTTGATTCCGTATGCAAAGTTTGGATAAGCTTCTTCATCCGTAAAGAGATAATTCAGCATGGACAAGATCCGAATGATTTTATCCTCGTCCGCTTTTGCGGATATGGCCCATGAATTGCCCTGGAACGATTTTCTCTCTACAATTTGATCCCCGTAAGGACCTTTCATCGGAGGAATAACGATCCATTCCGGCACCTCGCCACTAATTTCTTTCATTTTCTGCTGATAGTCCGGCTCCAGTCTGCGAGCATCTCTGATCATGAAGCCAACTCTACCCTTAAACATCTTTTGGTCCAACAGATCAGGCGAATTCATCGTCACCCAGTCCGGGTCAACGACCTTGGCTGCCATCATTTTATTAATGTAAGCAAGCGCCTCTTTCATTTTGGGATCGATAAACAGAAATACCGGTTCATTATCTTTTATCTCAACGGCTGAAGGAGGATTGACGCCAAACATCCACATCAAGCTATCAAAGCCATAGGTTTGCAGATTGCCCTCTTTATTCATACCACCGATGAATCCGTACGTATCGTTTTTGCCATTTCCGTCCGGATCTTTCTCTGTAAAGGCTTTCATAACTTCGAACAACTCATCAGGTGTTGTTGGCACCTCCATATTCAGCTTTTTCAGCCAATCATTACGGATGAAGAAGCTTCGACTGATACCGTTTACATTATCATAGCCCGGAACTCCAATGGTCTTCCCTTGATAGGACATAGCCTCCCACGAGTCGGTGCCAAACCGTTTCTGTAGTTCAGGGAATTGGTCCATATACGGTGTCAAATCCGCAAGAACACCTTGGTCGTAATATTGCGCAAGATCAGCACGGCTCTTCAAGAAGATCAGGTCTGGAATATCCCCGCCTGCAATGAGTGTATTCAGTTTGGTTGTTGCTTGACCCGCTTGAGGAATCATCATCTCCAAGTCGATGTTCATCTCTTCTTCCAACATTTGGCGTTGAATATCTTCTTCACGTGGAGGTACCGGAGCAGCAGCATTAAAAGTGCCTTGGTTAAACATTGAGATTTTCATTTTGGTTGCAAACTGGCCAGACTGGCCTTGCGAATTACCCGAAGTTGTCGATGTAATTTCTTCATTTCCCCCACACCCTGACAATAGCGTTCCAAGTCCTAAGATTGCCGACAGAATAGCAAATGAAATCTTTTTACGCTGCATATTGACCTCTCCTTTGCTTGTATATTATCACGGTTTCCCCGTAATAAGTTAGGTTGGAACACTTTTTAACCTTTAACGGATCCCAGGAGTACACCTTTGGTAAAATGCTTTTGCAAAAATGGATAAACGATCAATATCGGGACTGTAGTTACAACAACTGTAGCCATCTGCACAGCGAACGTACTGACAGCCCCGGAATTGGCAAGCGAATCAGCGCTTTGAGTTGCAACGTTAAGCAGGATGTTGCGCAAAATCACTTGAAGTGGCATGTAGTTGGAATCATTGATATATACAATGGCATCAAAATAACTGTTCCAATGCCCGACTGCGTAAAATAAAGAAATGGTGGAAAGGACGGGTAAGGACAGGGGTAAAATGATCCGCCATAACGTCTGAAGTTCACTGGCACCGTCTACCCTCGCTGATTCCTCAATTTCACCAGGTAATTGCTCAAAAAAACCTTTGATAATCACCAGATTAAATGCACTAATGAGATTTGGAATAATCAATACCCAAGGACTGTTTAACAATCCCAGAGAGCGGATTAGTAAATATGTCGGAATTAATCCCCCACTGAACATCATGGTAAACACAATGAAGAGTAAAAACGGACTTCTTCCGGGCAAATATTTTTTGGATAACGGGTAGGCCGCGATTACCGTAAAAAACACATTTAACGCAGTGCCTACAATCGTTCGAAATAACGTAATTTTATACGCCTGCCAGATCCCATGCGAGATGAATACTTCCTTATAGGCCAGAAAGGTAAAGGATTCTGGTATAATGACAATCCCTCTTCTTAATACTTCCGATTCTGGCGTTACGGAAACAGCAACCACATATAGAAAGGGCAGCACGCACAGTAGGGATAACAAAATAAGAATTACATAAACGACGGTTTGCCAGACTTTTTCCCCGATTGTCATATGGATCATTCTAAAGACCACCTCACCAGATTTGCCCATCGAATTTTTTGGCGAGCTTATTCGCTGCCAACACTAAAGCAAATCCGATGACAGCTTTAAACAATCCTACAGCCGTAGCCAAGCCAATCTTAAGGCGCTCCAACCCTTCCCGGTATACCCATGTGTCGATAATATCGATCTTCTCCTGGTTAAAGGTGTTGGCAAACATGAATATTTGGTCAAATCCCGCATCCAGGATATGGCTTAATTTAAGAATCAGCATCAGAATAATGACTCCTCGAATACCAGGTAACGTGATATGCCAGAGCTGTCTCCATTTGGATGCACCATCCATTCGAGCCGCTTCATACAAGCTTGGATCGATTCCTGCCAAGGCGGCAAGGTACAAAATCGCCCCCCATCCAATATCCTTCCATACTTCAGATAAGATGATCAGCATTCTGCCCCAGGCAGGTTCGGTTAGAAACGAGATGGGTTCAACACCAAAATCCTTCAAAATCATGTTAAAGAGACCATCGCCTGGGGCTAGTAATGCTACCATAATTCCATACACGATGACCCATGATAGAAAATGAGGTAAATAAGTGATTGTCTGTACGATTTTCTTAAACCATTGGCTATACACTTCATTGAGGAGTAAAGCAAGTACGATAGGCGCGGAGAAACCGAACAATAACTTATACAGCGATATAACAATCGTATTTTTCATGATGTCCCAGAAATAAACGCCGTTCATAAAATCGGTAAAATTTTTGAATCCCACCCATGGGCTATCCCATAGTCCCAAAGCCAGGTTGTAGTTTTTAAAAGCAATCATGATTCCCGCCATAGGAATGTATTTGAATACCGCAAAGTAAATTAAAGCTGGTAATAAGAGAGCATACATCACTTTGTGCTTTTGTATCGTCCTTATCCATGTCTTTCGCTTTTTGGAGATGGGAATGGCGTCCGCTGCCAACTTTGCTTGCATTTCATCACCTCGTCTTTGTTTGTATTTGTATAATAGCACCCGCCTATCGGATAAATTTCTGATATATCAAGAATTTCTTATAAGATTTTAAGGAAGTGAATGGCTTAGAAATTGCTACATCTAAACGAGAACGCCCTAAAACGAAGTTTTGTAGTATGGTAGAAGAAATGGCTTACTTGCGAGAGGAGGTTGAGCAGCAAGTGAGGGAATATATTCTGTTCTATAACCAGAACCGATTCCAGAAAAGACTAAACGGGCGTTCCCCGGCGGATTACCGGGAAACACCCGTACGGAAAAAGGCAACCGAATCATTCGTGTTCGGTTGCCTTTGATTTAGTTATAAAACCTTTATATACATTACTTCTCCGATGGGAGTGGTGTAAAGAGCAGATTGACCGGCAGGTTGCTTCCTGGTGCGGCAGAGAATAGAATGGTCACGCTCTCTCCAGTTGAACCGGTGCGGTAAAGCACGCTTTGTTCACTTGAATTGGCAACCGCAACGTTACCTTCGGCAATCGATACCAACTGATTATTTACCAGAGCTACTCCGGAGTACTTCCCTCCACGAGGGTTAAAGGAGATAAGCGTACGCGGTGCAACATTGGTCAGCGTGATTTTGTACAATACGCCAAAATTACCCGCATTGGATGCGTCTGTGTATGCCATCGGATCTGTTCCTACCAGATTGGGATCGCTTGAATTGTCACCAAGTGGCAGACGGGCAGGTTTGATTCCCACGTGCTCATCGTACTTTATAACGCGAGTCGCATTCGGGTACGTACCACGGTTGTGCACTCCGTCACGATCAAGCACAGGTAGCAATGGCAGAGCCTCGAACGGATCTTTATTTTCTTCCACCAGGATAACGTTATAGTCTAAGGAATAATCGCTATAAGCGTCCGAATAGAGAGAGATGACTTGTCCTTCTTTCATCGGCGTTTTATTAAGTTCGGTCAAAATGAGTTTGCTTTCTCCAGGTTGAAGGTACTCTTTCTTTTGATCCGCTCCAGTCTGAATCGACTTGAACCATTTATCAATAGACAATTTCCCAGCTACGGTAGCATATGGTGTAGGGCCGGCAAAGCCCATATTCTGTTGTTCAAATACGGCCGGATTTGGGTTGTTATTGGTTGCAATCACATACATTTTTACTCTTTTGCCTGTATTGTTCACGTGGTGAATCATGAAACGGGTCTGCCCCGAAGATGATTCTTTATATACAATGCCTTCCGTATTCACAGTTTCCGGACTGTTGCTGCGGATCAGCAAACTTGGCTCATCCATGTACGTATAAGGCACTTTCTCCATCGTAGTCACTTCGCCGCCGTTAAAGGTGAATTTCTGTCCTACCGGCGTGAAGAGTAAATTAAAATCGGTAAATGAATATAAGGTCTCATTGGTTATGGTGATGACTTTGGAGTACGTGTTCGTAGCACCGTGATTGTCAGTAACCGTAAGAGTCACCGTTTTTGGACCCGGTTCAAAGAACGCAAGTGAATTGTTCTCCCACGCCGCTTTAACAATATTATTTTCATCATCTGTACTTTGGTCTGTGTATGTTATTTTTTCGCCCATTTTATACTGTTCTTTATCCGTGGCGAACATGGCTACAGGAGGAAGATTAGGAGCCAAAACTTCAATCGTAGTTGAATAGGGATCGCTCCATTGACCATTGGAATCCTGTACTTGATATGAAATCGTATATGTACCTGCTTGATCAAATGAATCCTGGCGACCTGTCCAGCGTTCGTCAACGATATCCAGTCCATTAGGTGAACTGGAAGAAGTCACGTAGTCCACTTGATCACCCGCAAAGATTTCCTTTTGGGAAATGGTGAAGCTTGCAACAGGTTTTGTATTCAGATTCAACACAACGGTTTTAGCCGACTGATTCACTTTATAGGTGATGTTCAGAGCTTGAGTAATGGAAGTTAACGGCACCATGAATGTACTTTTTTGCTGATAAGCAGGGCCTTTCATCGTTCTGGTCTCTCCATTTACCGTATAGTCCTTGCTGTTAGTTTTGAATCGGAGTTCATCCTCACCACTAATAATGATGGTTTCCTTGGTTTTGTTATCATATTTGACGCCGTATCCCACACGGTCAACCAGCGCACGGATTGCAACATAGGATACACCGTTTTTTACAGCCATTGGTTGTCCAGCAAGATACGTTTTTCCATCCTGCTCCATTTTGTTGCTATTCATGTACAACGTCAGATTTCCACCTGCTACTGCAGGAGACGTCCCATCAACGGATGGTTGCTCTATCTGAGCAGGCGTAGCTGGCGTTTCAACCGTCTCAGGGGTTTCCTCTTGAACTACAGGTTTTGTATCCGTTTCGTTTGTAGTGGTCTCTCCCACATCCAATGCAGGTTTCTCGCTATCTGTTTTGGGTGTTGCCTCAGTGCCGGTTGAGGTTTGAGTGTCCTTGGCTTCAGTGGGCGGAGTATTGGTAGATTTGTTGTTGCTCTCCGTCTTCACTTCACGCTCTGCAATCGGCTGCTCTTGCTGTAACACCTCAACTGATTCTACATTGGCCGTGTTTACTGACGCGGTGTCACCTTGCGGTGCTGATTGCGCATTCACAGAACCGACTGCAAATGCTTGAAAAACGGCTAAAGCGGTAAAAATGGATAATTTCTTCTTCATATTCATGTGTTGTCTTTGGCTCCTTCTACTCTCTAGTAATTTATAACCCCTCAAAAAGTCATAATATTAGACGCTAGATTTAGGAAAAAGTTTCTAATTGAATTGTAAATTATGGATTTTTGTGCAACTATTTTTTCAATGTTTGGTTATAAGTTCTTTGAATAAGGAACACCTATTGAATAATAGTCTTGATTTTGCACAAGATAATCCATGTCGCATTTTATAAAGAGGTGGATCAATGACCCCAACCAATCAGGCTTTCTCTGAATTAAAAATGAATATTTCTTATGTGGAACAGTCCCTCTACTGTACTGACGATTTGAAACAACAACAGCTTCTACTACATGGTGTACAGAGTGTACTTCTCTACATCGATTCACTTGTAGATCAGGAGATCATTCAAACACATGTCTTAACAGCACTGAATGGCCAAGCTCATTCGGAAATCTACCCATCGTTCACCACTTTAGAAAGTCGAAAAGATACGGATCTGCAACGTGGAATAGACTCACTTATTCAAGGGAAATGTCTTTACATAATCGACGGGTACCCGGAGTTTTACATTCTTTCTACCGAGAAAATGTATGTCCGTAGCACAACCGAACCTGAAAACGAAGGTGTTATTCGCGGTCCGCACAATGGATTCGTAGAGCAGCTTTCCGTTAATTTGAATCTGATCCGTAGACAAATTATCAGTCCATCCTTAATCGTTCGATATTTTAACGTCGGCGAGAAGACACATACCAAAATTGCAGTTGTATATCTTCAGGACTTGGCCAATCCGGAGTTGGTGAACGAAGTAGAAGAGCGAATCTCATCCATATCTTCAGATATGGTGCTGGCTCCAGGTTTTATTGAAGAGTTTATAGAGGATAACCCCTTCTCTCTGTTTCCCCAGCAGCTCAATACAGAAAGACCTGACCGGGTTATTGCCAACTTGATGGAAGGACGTGTCGCCATACTTGCCGAAGGGAGTCCTTCAGCTCTTATCGCTCCAGTTACGTTTTTTGCTTTTTATCAAAGTCCGGATGATTATCATGGTCGCTGGATCGTCAGTTCCTTTTTACGTTTAATTCGCATGATGAGTTTTGTCATTGCTTTTACATTACCTGCTGTTTATATTGCTACCATCTCCTTTCACTCCGCTATTTTACCGATCGAGCTGGCACACACAATCAAGAAATCATTGCAGAACATCCCCTTTCCTGCACTTGTAGAGGCAATGTTGCTTGAATTGATCTTTGAAGTATTAAGAGAAGCCGGGGTCCGACTTCCCAGCCGCGTGGGCCAGACTATCGGCATCGTTGGCGGTTTGGTTATCGGAGATGCTATCGTTCGTGCGGGGCTTGTATCCTACACAATGATTATTGTGGTTTCACTAACCGCTATCTCGTCATTTTTGGTGCCTTCGCATGAGATGAGTTCGGCAGTACGTATCCTCCGGTTTCCAATGATGATTGGAGCGGCACTTTTTGGATATATCGGCATCGCTTTTGGTCTGGTGATTCTAACCATTCACCTCAGTAAGATGGAAAACTTCGGATCGCCTTATTTTGCTCCAGTGGCCCCTTTCCGATTAGCTGACATGAAGGATGTATGGATTCGATTTCCCATTTGGGCGCTTCGCGGGCGTCCTCATGATGCCCGCCCGCAGCGGCTGAATCAGCAGAAGTTCTATAGGAGTGGGAAAAAACGTGAATAAGGAAACAACAATCACTCAGGGACAATTATTCTTGCTCATTCTGAAATTTGAGATCGGTGTAGATATTTTGTCTCTCCCTTACCGCATACACCTTCTCTCTAAGGGCGGCGGGTGGATCTCTGTTTTCCTTGGAGGGTTTCTGATTCAACTTGTCATACTGTTGTGCTGGCTTTTGATGCGAAGATTCCCGAGTTCGTCCATTTATCACATTTTAACGCTGATCACGGGTAAATGGATTGGCAAGTTGCTGATCATTGCCTATGTTGGATATTTCCTGTTAATGGGTACTTCTGTTCTGGTGAACGCTTACGGTGTGATTAACCGCTGGATGCTGCAGGATACGCCTCGATGGGCTATATTAGCCCTCTTCCTGTTCAGCAGTATCTATTTGGTTCGGCAAAAATTAAGAATCATTGCGCGAGTACTAGTGCTCATCTCCTTTTTGGTCTTGCCCATGATGGTATTGATCAGTTATGGACTCAAGGAAGTCAATCTGTTATATCTTTTGCCTTTAACCGAAGCAGGATGGCCCAATATCATTAGTGGATCAACCGAAACATTAATGGCTATGTTTGGATTCGAGTTTTTTCTCGTTGTGTTTCCTATGGTTGAAGGTAGCAGCGGTGGCAAACTTAAGTCTGTTGCTTCAGCAAGTGCTGTTGTTGTGTTGTTGTATGCGTTCACCGTGTTCATTTGTTCAACGGCTTTCAGCCCCCAGCAACTTGACTTAATGCCTGAACCGGTCATTTATCTGCTTCGTTCTATCCCACTCGGGACAATGGATCGGGCCGATTTCCTGTTCCTCCCCATCTGGTTAATATCCATTTTCGGGGCCATATGTGGCTATTACTATACGGCATCCTATGGGATAAGTTATCTCTTCAAACAAAAACACCATAAAAAAGCCGTACCGTATGTCGTTCTTGCTTCTTGCATAATTGCCTATCTGCCACAACAGAAGGAAAAATTGGAGTTGATTAGTACAATTGCCAACAGATCGGCATACTTTTTTCTCATGATCCTGCCTCTGCTCCTGTTGGTTCTATCTTATATAATGAAACGAAAAGAGAAGATGATATGAGTAAACGGGGGGAAATCCTCATCCTGCTGACCCTGCTCATGGTGATGACGGGATGTTGGGATCAGGATAGTTTAAAGGATGCCAGACTGGCTAGTGCTTCGGCGTTCGACATCACCTCAGAGGGTGAAATTAAACAGACGCTTGAAATTGTCGATGATTCTGAGAGTCAACAAGGGAGCAGCGGTAATGAAGTCCACTCAGGCACCGGGAGATCTGTCCGTCAAAGTACAGATAGAATTCGCGCTAAAGTGACTGGTGATATCCGGTTTTTCAAATATGGAATGATCTTATACGGCAACAAACTCGCACAAAATGATATCTACCCATACCTGGACGTCTTATATCGGGAACCCGATTACCCAACCTCACATGTGAAAATTGCGATTGTGGATGGCGATGCCGGAGATTTGTTACACCAAAAAAGAGTTGGCAGCATATTGATTGGTGAGTTTATCACGAAAAAAATTAAGAGTCTGGAGGAATTATGTATTTTTCCTGAGATGACGTTAGAGACCCTTCTCCCTCCCATGCTGGATCCGGGACAGGATTTTACGCTGCCTTATCTATATAAGGATGGAGAGGAAATTGATGCTCGGGGAATTGCCCTGTTTCATGGGCAAAGGTTCAGTGGCAGTCTTAATACCGAACAGGCTCCCCTATACATTATTATGAGTGGGAAATGGAATAAAACGGCGCGTTTTGTCAAAAAGGTCCACCCAGGGCCTTCCAACAACCCGCGGAACTATGTCACTTATGAAGCAAATATCGCACAAATTAAGCGCAAACTTGCAGTAAAGGTGGCAAATGATAGCCAAATTGATGTGAATCTCCGTATCGAACTTCCAGTAACGATCGTTGAGTATGCAATGAATCATCTTCAGGAAAAAGACACCATTGAACGTCTGAACCGCCAGTTATCCGATGACATGACTCAGGACGCAGAACAAATTATCAAGACACTTCAGCAAAGTGGTTGTGATTCCTTCGGTATTGGCAGACATGTAATTGCCCATTACCCGGACTTATGGAAAAGCCTAGACTGGAATAAAGAATATGCGCAAGTTCGTTTTCACCCGGAAGTAAAGGTTACAATAGTCGGAAGTGGCGTTTTAAATTAATAACATGCTGTCATGCAAGCTGTCGTGCAATTGGGAAAGCTCTCTTCCATTTGGAAGAGAGCTTTCTCCTTCATATTCAATTCAAAAGTCTTCAGATCTCCACTTCTTATCCATTCCTTACAACAGGAACCCACATTTCACCATATACCACGCCGTTTCTCTCTCCCATTTCAACCGTTGTGTTTGGGCCACCAACATAGGCATAATCCTTTTCTACGGGGAGGGCTTGACCAAAGGCAATGCCAGTAAGCATGTTACTGAGCGCATCAGCTGTCTCTGCTTCACCCTTCACAACCAGGTATTCTCCCTTAGGAAATTGGATTACTCTCGTTGCTTCTGGCAGAGATTGTTCTGTCATGACCCCAGCATAATGCATCATCTTGTTATTCACTGCTTCGTTCACAGCAAAAATGTAGTCATTCGTAGCTAGAGACTTTAATGTGTCCAGACTTCCATCCTCTTTCACAGCGGACCAAAAATCCGCCTTCTCTTTGCTGATCCCAGCATAGTCTGTGTAGTCGCTTTTTAGCTCTGTTCCAATACCCAAAACGATAAAGCTGTCTTTTTCTTCGAAATGATAATTACTCATGGTTTACACCGTCCTCTTTAAATTTTCAGTTGATTTGTGTTTTCACTTGATAGGTTTATAATAACCTTAAATCATGTCAGAATATGATACTGTTTAGGGGGCCCAATGAAAAAAGTTGAACGCATAAATACCATCACGCGGTATATCAATAACCGTGCCCACTTTACCATCTCTGAAATCATGCGAGAATTTAATATTTCTCGTTCAACAGCCATTCGAGATATCAGAGAAATTGAAGCCATGGGAATGCCACTTGTCGCTGAAGTTGGGCGTGACGGGGGTTATTTTGTCATGAACAACTCCCTCCTGCCCACGGTCCGGTTTACCGATAATGAAATCAAAGCGTTATTCATTGCCTTTATGGCGACAAGAAATCAACAGCTTCCTTATCTGAAGAGTCGTCATTCTTTGGCTGAAAAATTATTGGGCCTTATCTCAGAAAATCAGCAAGATGACCTTGTGCATTTGAATCAAATATTGCTTTTTGAAGGGACCAATCCCCATAATCCAGACTTGCTTGATCTGTCAGACTTGCCTCACCCTACCTTGGAAAAACTCATCCAAATTCTTCTCTTAGAAAATTATTTGTTAGTTACAGTCCAAGAAGAGAAGGAAACAAAGTCCTATCCCATTCTTCTCTTGCACCTTCATCATCAAAAAGGCCATTGGATCATTGAAGGTTTTGACTTGGAGGAAGAAAAAAGACGGATCGTATCCGTTGACAACCTCATCCATGTTGAAGCATACCCGGCGAAAAAAAGACGGAGTACAAAAAAGATTGTAGAACAACTCAAACGAAATACGCAGGAAGAAGTTATCAATCTTGTCCTGGAACTTGGTCCAAAGGCGATTGCGCAATTCAAAAAATACCATCCTTTAAAGTTTTCAATAGCCTATACGAATCCATACCAAACTACAGCCCTCCTAAAGGCATTTATGAATGTTCATAACTTGGAAGAGTTAACCGAAATCACCAATTGGTTGCTCTTTCTAGGTGAAGACATCAAGGTTAAGGAAATTCCGGAAGAAGTCCTGGATGCTGTACAAGAGAGATTAAGCCTATACCAAATGAAGCAGTGAGCAGCTCCTCCTCCCTAGTCTCTCCATTTTCTAACAATGCCTTACCGGAATTCAGGCTGAGGATTTAGTACGGAAAACCAAAAAAGCCGCTGTGTTAGCGACTTGTAATGGAATCATATTCATTCATGTCTCACGCCAATGCTTGGCGAGCTGTTCCTTCTATGCTAAAAGTCAGCATTAGACTGGGCATGATTAGGTGTATGCTGCGGGACGTTTTTAACGAGTAGGAAATAAGTAACAATCGCAATGATACTGGTCATTAGTAAAGTGAGTCCTAACGGGACGGCAGTGTCCTCACCCGCGATGCCGACCAGAGGAGCAACCAGTGCACCCAGAAGAAAAGGAACAACGCCGAGCAGTGCTGCTGCACTTCCGGCCATCTTAGCTTGACTCTCCATGGCAAGTGGGAATGCCGCTGTAGACGTAATGCCGATCGAGCATACGAAGAAGAACAATGGAATCACCAACGCGAAAAGTGGACCATGAGCCAGGGTTACGACCAAAGCAGCAACACTAGCTATTATAGCAAGCCATAGTCCCGATAATAGCAGCGTCTGCTCAGGGATACGTTTGGCCAATCGACCCACGATTTGAGATCCGATGATCAAGCTGATGCCGTTTGAAGCAAACAGTATAGCAAAAACTGTGGGTGTGACTCCATATATATTTTGGTAAATAAATGGTGTTCCCGCCACATAAGCAAAGACCCCTGCCGTCATGATTCCTTGTGCCAGCATGTAACCAACAAATTTGCGGTCACGCAGAAGCATTCTGTAATTACCCAATTGTTGTTTGAAGTCAGGAACCATACGTCTTTCGACGGGGTGTGTTTCTTTTAAGCTCCACTTTGTCATGATTAATAAGAAAATCCCCAAGAATGAAAGGCAGATAAATACGCCAATCCATGTTGTGAAGGAAAGAACCCCACTTCCCGCAATCGGTGCTGCCAGAGGCCCCAAATTCCCTACAAGCAACAGCAAAGAGAAAAATTTAGTGAGTTCATGTCCACTATATAGATCTCTAGCTATCGCACGGGAAATGACAATTCCAGCTGATGCCGCAAATCCTTGCGTGAAACGAAACAAAATCAATAGTCCGATATTCGGAGCAAAGGCACATGCCAAGGAACAAATAATATAGGCTGCCATACAGATCAACAATGGTCTTCGTCTACCGTACGCGTCACTCAAAGGACCCATAACGAGTTGTCCTACACCGAGTCCTAATAAACAAGCAGTAAGGCTAAATTGTACAAGTGATGCCGTTGTATTCATATTTTGTGCAATCTCCGGAAAAGCCGGTAAATACATATCAATCGTAAATGGACCTAATGTAGAAAATAAACCTAGTAGTATTGCCAGTCCAAAAACATTCCAATTTGTGCTCTTCGCCATAATAAATAAAATCTCCAATTCCACATATAATTTGCAAGCCTAATCGAGTATAAGACATAGAGTTAACTGTAGGTCAAGTCTTGAGACCATTAAAACCAAAAAAAAGCCGCTTATTAAGCGACTTTGAATGGAAAACCATTTAAATTGTGTAACTCCCCCGGCCTGAACCCATATGACTCATGATCATTTCGGCAGCTCGCTTGTAACCGCCTGCCTGCCTTAGAGATTCACCAATGAGGTAAGCCTGCCGTCTATAAAGTGAATTGTGTAGTACTTCTGTTAATGCCTCTCTCAAATTAGTTGCACTGAGGTTATGTTTATTTAAAGTAATACCTGCGCCGAGCTCCTGTACCCGATTGGCGACAAGAGGCTGATCCGATGTTAATGGAATCATCACCATCGGAACGTTGTAATATAACGCCTCACTTGTGCTGTTCATTCCAGCATGTGTAATAAAAACATCGGTATGCTGCAGCATGTCCAACTGGGCAATGTATGGCTTGACGATAAAATTAGGAGGTATTTGATCAGCCAGTGGCTCCATATCTGTGTATTTTCCTGAAGATAAAACAACATTCACGGGTAGATCCCCTAATGCTTCAAAGCAAAGCTGATAGAAATCCAAGTCTTTATTTAAAATCGTACCCATAGCAATGTACACGGTTTGCGGGTACCGTTCACGAAGCAACTCAAACGAGAAGCCCGGAGCATCTTGACGTGTTATGATCGAAGGACCCGTGAAAATAAAACGATCATCCAGCTTGTCGGCCTGCGGCTGAAAATAACGGCTGGTGTAAACGAGCTTTAACTGACCTGCATGTGCCGGAATCTCTTCCATGGCCGGAATACTCACTTGAAGCTCTTCAGCTAACTCCGTTGTGATCTTCATCGTAGCCTCATAAAGCTCCTTGGTCTCCGTCTCATTCAGAACTGAGCTAGACCCCAGAGGCTCCACAAAAGCAAAGGACGCAATCGAGCACACCGCAGGAATTCCCAGTTTTTCTGCAAGAATAGTCCCTCCCCATCCCATCAGGGAATCAAAGATCATATAATCGAACTTTTGATCCTCGATCACCTGCAGCACATTGGGGATGATCCTCCGGATAATACCGCTTACCATCATATAAATAAACTGATAAGAATGCTTGTATTCCTGGGGTTTCAACACCGGATCATGAGAAAAGGCATCTTGTGGAAACGGATAGGTAATGATCTGGGCACCGGTTTGTTCAATTCGGGAACGGTACTCCTCCGTGCATACATAGATGACTTCCTCACCATTGTCTATCAACTGAGTAACTAATCCTAACGATGGATTCACATGTCCTTCAGCTGGAGTAATGACTACTAATACACGTGCCATCTTATCCACCTCCCAATGCAATTAGTCCCCCCGTTCTTCATGATGTATTTAACGACGCGGTCGTCATCCGTTACATGGAGATGTTATCCTTCACTTGGTTGATTGGATGATGTTCTTGATGAACGAGTTTGGTAATTCGTAGTGATGCTAAGAAACTTAACAAGACCCATAATAATTGTAGTGTTAACACGATCAAAACACCTGTCGATATGCCCCACTGTAAAGTTTCGGACAAGGCAATCAAAGCGCCACCAACTCCAATGCTTACTCCCATATAGAAGGAATCCACAAATTGCAGATTCGCGGACATTTCTCCCTCTTTCCTGGGCAATGCATGTTGTAAAGCAATAGCTGCCGTTGTAGGGTTGGCCAATCCAACACCGAACCCTGTAATCATTTGTGAGAGAAGGATTAGTATAATCCCCCCATCCGTCAAAATAAGAGCCAGGATCACAAGTGCAGTTCCAACGATCATAATCCCAATGCCCGTCATGACCCTACCCTTTCGGGCACGACCTTGATCTCGTGCATCCAGCTTGGCTTGCAACCACGCTGCGGCGGACCAGCTCAGAGAACCTGCTGCTACAATGAGGCCAGCAAGGTCAGCTGATAACCCCTTCATTTCGGTTAGTGCCAAGATCACAAAACTTTCCGTTGTAAAATAACAAGCAACATATAGCCCTCTCGAAACCAAAGTAGCAGGCAATCCTTTTTGTACAGAGAAAGTGCCCACAGGCAGCAATTTACGCATTGGTGTGATCATGACGACTAATCCAGCCAAAGTGAGTACTATGCCTTTCCAATCGGTAATCATACCAAGGCCTGTGAGTAACAGCCCCGTTCCAACGGCAAGCAGAATCGCATACATAATCTTTGAGTCGGTTGCTCGCGCTGGACCTGACAGATCTTGCTGAAGCTGCAAATGACGGAAAGAACGGAATGTGAGACTGAGCGCTATTCCAATCAAGGGTAAAACGATCCAGAAAACATATCGCCACGAGATGTAGGAAGCAATAAGGCCTGCTGCATAAGGTCCGATTAAGGTTGGCAGGACAAATGCCAGGGAGAATGCGGCCAGGATTTGAGTACGAAGTGTATCTGGATAATGTAATGTCACACAGGTATAAACACATGTGATCAGGGCCCCCGCTCCAAAACCTTGAAGGGCTCTTCCAGCAATAAGCATGTGCATATCGAAAGAGATCGCGGAGACCACAGTTCCGAACACAAAAACACTAAAAGATATCAGCATGGATGTAAAAACACCGCGCTTGTCAATCTGCTGACCCATAACCAAGGTTCCAATAAGCTGAGATAACAAAAATGCGCTGAAGATCCAACCGTATAAATGAATGCCCTCTAAACTTTGTGCCATTTTCGCGGCAATCGTTGTAATAGCCAGTCCTTCGAAAGCGACGGTTGCCAAAACCAGCATAATCCCAATTGTAGGCGCCCTGTACTGAGCATCAAAGATCCCAATCTGATTGTTATTTGTCTTCTACACCTCCATAATTAGATGGATAATATGGTAAAATAAACCTTCAATTTCTTCCTGAATATACATCAAGTGTCATACTTTGTAAAGTTGAATGTTTAAAAAGTAGAATGATGGTCTAGAATAGAATCAACATTTTTTCACTTCACCACGATAATTGGCCATTCTAAAACTGGCCCCGCATCCACACGAAACTTTGGCATTTGGATTATTCATGGTGAATCCGCCTAACATTCCGCTCTCTTCATAGTCAATCTCAAGACCATCAATATATGGAATACTGTTTGTGTGAACCAATATCCTAAATTTCTTTTTATTTAACACAATGTCTTCTTCTGCCTGCTGTTCATCCACGATAAGGGTATAAGATAAACCACTGCATCCCCCTTCATCAACGCCTACTCTAAGGAAGGCATTTTGGATATCCGTACTTGATAAGATCTCAACGATTTTGTCCGATGCTGTATCACTGACCTCAATGATCATTTTTATTCCTCCCGGTGGTATCATTTTGAAATTTGGTATCCCAATCCATTAGACAGGGTATGAATGCTGCAAGAGCAGCACCTTTTGGCGTAAGTTCATAAATAATTTGTGTAGGGCGTGTCAGTATTGTTCTTTTGACCAAATGATCATGTTGAAGACCCTTTAAACGTCTGGAGAGGATCATTTCGGAAATGGAAGGAATGTTATCGAATATTTCACCGAATCTCTTCGGGCCTTGAGACAGAGCACATAAAATATGGATCGTCCATTTCGTTCCGATGATGCGATAAGCTGTAAATAGTTTATTCGGATCTTCAGTGAGCAATGGTCTGTACACCCACTTTCTTATTCATCTGCGTGGTGAGATCCGAGTGCTGGCAATGATACTCGTGACGATCAACAAGAGATGGAAACCCATGGCTACAATTAAGCCCGATTGAAGGGACATACCGCCAGCCTGACACACGACAAGAATGGAACCACCAATACCGATCACTACACCAGGTGTAAAAGAATCTGCAAATTGCAGATTTGCCGAGGTTTGGCCCACGCCTTCTTCCCCCGTTTGGGAAAATGCGACAACACCACTAATCGGATGCGCCAATCCAATACCAACTCCTGCAATGATCTGACCAATAACTGCAATGGTAACGGTCACAACAGGTACCCAAAATACGATGGCAATCCCTATGGCAAGTAACAATACGCCAAGAATAATTCTCATATGACGTCCACTGCCCTGATCTGCCGCATCCCACCGTCCTTGCAAATACGCAATGATACACCAACTTAATGCAGCACTCGCCACAATTAATCCGGCCTGAGAAGGTGTAATTCCTTTCACATCGATTAGAGCCAATACCAGGAAATTCTGTGTACTAGTATAGGCAGCGAAGAACAATCCACGTGTTGCCAAAATAGCTGGCATTCCTCTGCGCAACGTAAGTGTTCCCTTCGGTAGCAATTTACGGAGAGGAAATATCATCAATACGAAGCCAATTATGACTAAAACAAATCCCATAATGCTCGGAAGCCTACTTAGACCAACCAGGAAAACCCCTGTACCCAACGTTAAGAGTAAAGCCATCCAAGTGGATGAAGATCCGCTATCCCCTCCCGTCTTCTGCACTTTCAATTTCCTAAAGGCAGGTAAACTAAGCAATGCTGAAACCACCAGCACAGGTAAGATCCCCCAGAAAACAAAGCGCCAGGACCACTGATCTGCGATAACTCCTGCTACATATGGACCGAGCATGGACGGAAGAACATAGGCAGTACCAAATGCTCCAAGTATTTTGGCACGTAACTCATCCGGGTAACTTAACGATATAGCCGTATACACACAAGTCATCATAGCTCCGGCACCCAAACCCTGTAGAGCCCGTGATCCTATCATGGTATACATGTCGCCTGCGGTTGCGGCAGCGATCAGCCCTACGATAAACAACAGAAGTGCAAAAGTGAACGGTGCTGCAGGTCCTCTTTTATCAATGATCCGACCGACGACCAGCGTTCCGATAATCTGCGCAAGCAGATATGTACTGAATATCCACCCGAATAGGCTAAGACCGTTCAAGTCTCCAGCAATTGAAGGAGCAATGGTGGTGACGGATAAACCTTCGAATCCAACGGCCATCACTGACAAAATAATCCCTATGGTTAGTGCAAAATAACGCGGGCTGAAAATACTTTGATGATTAGACGACATGAAATGTGACCTCCAAGAAAATTGGTATGTATACATCGTATCCGGATACTTAGTAAACATTTTTGTTTATAATGTCTAAGCTACAGTTCGGCTTTGACTTTGTCAACATTTTTGTTTAAAATGTAGTTATTCATGAAGATTCAGTTGTTTCAAAAGGAGGTGCACCATGAGCGGAAATCAAACCAAAAAGGATGCCTCGACCAGTACCCGGAGAGCAATTATTAATCTGTTAAAAGAGCGCGGGGGAATGGATGTCGTGGCACTCTCCACTCAGTTTTCGTTATCTGGAATGGCTATTCGGCAACATCTGAATGCGCTAAAAGAAGAAGGATTGGTTACCACTGTGGAAGAGGCCCGTCCCATGGGTCGCCCCACCAAGCTATGGATATTAACTCCCGCGGCTAATCGTTTTTTCCCAAGTGGATATTCCGATTTATCCGTCAGTCTCATCCATTCGATGAAAGAGGCTTTTGGTACTGAAGGGCTGGACAAGCTGCTGGATGTTCGAAATAAAAATATGCAAGAACAATATCTTCAGCATCTTGGGGATGCATCAGGAGTTCGAGAGAAATTGGAGAAATTGGCCGAAATTCGCACCAATGAAGGTTATATGGCCGAGGTTAAGGAGCAGGATGATGGTAGTCTCCTACTCATTGAGAAACATTGTCCGATCTGTGAAGCGGCCGCGGTATGTACCGGGTTATGCAAGAATGAGCTACATTTATTCAAAACAGTTCTAGGTGATAATGTTCATATTGAACGGGGAGAATACATTCTAGCCGGAGGAAGAAACTGCGTATACACCGTTAGGCAAAATAAGCCATGACCAAAAGAGCAACCTCATTGGAGATTGCTCTTTTGGTTTGGGTTTTAAAGTAACTAGAACGATTCGGATAAATGAATGGTACTTCCCATAAACGGACGGCTGGATGTACGGAGCAGGATTTGCCACCTGGACGGTCACCTATTTCACAACGAGATTGGCATTTATCACATCGATACCTAATACTCATAACTCCTTGATAATAAGAGACTCCGTTGGCCTGCATTGAGTTTCCACAAACTGTTCATACTAAGCTCCGAATATATATAAGGGAGAGACTTGATATGGATCTGCAAAGCGGTAAACTATATTGGCCAACAACAATGGTGAATCCTCCCTCCTATCCCAAGCTTGAAGAGGACATATCCTGCGATGTACTAATCATAGGGGCTGGCAGTTCAGGTGCCCAGTGTGCAAATTTCCTAAGTGATCAGGGATTGTCCGTCGTTATCGTGGATAAGAGAAAAACTGGAGAAGGCAGTACCAGTACCAACACAGCTTTGATTCAATACGCGGGAGAAAAAAGTTTTGTATCGCTTAGTCACTCCTTTGGTGAAAAAGTGGCTGCTCGTCATCTTAAATTATGTGAAGAAGCTATTAATGAGATAGAGCGAGCATGTCAAAAGCTTCCGATTGATCCCGATTTCACAAGACGTGATAGCCTGTATTACGCAAGTTACCAAGCGGATGTGTCCGCTCTGAAGGATGAGCATGCTCTTCTTCAGAAACATGGATTCAAAGTCGATCTGTGGGACAAACAGCATATATCAAGGGCGTACCCTTTTCAGAAAGAAGCAGCGCTATACTATCATGATGATGGCGAGATGAATCCGTTAAAATATGTATACGGACTTCTTGAGAAAGTAAAAGCACAAGGAATAATGATATTCGAGAATACGGAAATAACCGGTAAGCGATTCGAAAAGGATTACGCTATATTCTATACCAAAGAACGCCGCGAGATCCGGGCAAAACACGTTATCATCGCAGCCGGCTATGAAGATGCGGACTTCAAAGTCGAGAGAAATGCTACACTCTCCAGCTCCTATGCAGTAATCACTAAACCCATTAATGATTTTTCAAGCTGGTATAAGAGGACATTGATATGGGAGACTGCTCGACCATATGTGTACATGCGTACAACCGCAGACAATCGGGTGATCATCGGAGGAATGGATAAGGACACAGCATACGCTGAAACCAGAGACTCCAAAATACGAGCAAGCAAAAACAAACTAATTGAGGAATTTAATAAGTTATTTACGGACATTCAGGTCGAACCGGAATACTACTTGGGCGCATTTTATGGAGGAACACATGACGGATTACCTGTGATAGGTCAATACGAATCTTATCCGCATTGTTATATCATTATGGCCTACGGAGATAACGGAACTGTATATAACAGTGTTTTAGCCAATATTGTATCGGAAAAGATACTCAAAGGATCGAGCCCAGATATGGAAATTTATCTTCAAAGTAGATCGACTGTTTCCAAATGATTTTCAATCAATATTGTCTGAATCCATGTCAAGTTATCACAAAAAAAGGACGATTTCCGAATGGGAATCGTCCTTAAGCATGAGCTGGTATACTTCTTTTCCTAGGTTGAGATGAATGGTCCGAAGCCATTACCATCATATATCTCCTGATGATCCTTTATTGATCAGCCTTGATCACTTGCTCAATCCCCGACAAAATCAACTTCACTCCAAACTCAAACGCTCCATCGGTTCCCATCACCTCAAACATACCGCTCTTATACATCCTACTGAAGATTCCAGCTTCCTTCTCACTCATGGAGTCCAGAAGTTGGATCATCTCCTCACCCTGAAGTGCTTCCTGATCCTTAAGAACAGCAGAGATATTGCGCTGATGCTGATAATCGTCCAGAACGAAATAGAATACATAATTGACAAGCGTAAGAACTGCCTGTAATTTCTGTTCTTGCTCCAATGGCGTTGATTCCATGCAGAGCAACATGCGGTTGGTGAAGCGGATCATGTCCGGTTCATGGGGCAACGTCATCATCATGAGCTGTGTGGAGCACGGGTATCTGCTGAGCACACTCCGTACCGTCACCGCAAGCCCCTCCATCTGCTCCTTCCAGTCCCCTTCAGTATGAAACTCGTCAAGAATAATTTTCGATATCTGGTTGGCCAGACGCTGGTAGAGCGTCTGCTTGCTCTTGAAGTACCAGTATAGAGATGGAGCCTGAATCCCCAACTTGTCTGCCAAGCGTCTCATGCTGAATTTCTCGATGCCCTCTTCCCCGAGAAGCTCCCACGAAATTTCCAAAATCTTATCTTCCGAAATCTGAGGCTGTTGTTTTTTCATCAGTATCCGCCCTTTTATCTAACAGTGTAAGTTTATGCTTTACAGGTTCATAAGTTCATGATAACATCTAACACTGTAAGGTTCAATCTAACGGTGTTAGATTAGATCAATATTAACGAAGAAAGTAGTGACCCACATGGATGCAGAAAACCTCCATTACTTTGAAAAAGCACCAATCGCTAAAGCCGTAGCTCATTTTGCTGTCCCAATGATGCTAGGCACGTCAATGAGTGTTATTTACTCCATCTTGAATGCCTATTTCCTTGGCACACTGGGTAATACGGCAATGTTAACCGCACTCGCATTAACTTTACCTTTATTCGCGGTCATCATGGCCCTTGGTAATTTAATTGGTATAGGCAGCGGCACATTCATCTCCCGTTTGCTGGGAGAGAAAAAAGTAGATGATCTGAAGCATGTATCTTCATTTGCCTTTTACAGCAGTTTAGTTCTCGGAATTATTGTGATGGCCGTTGGGCTCCCGCTGAGTGAACCAATCGTTCATGGGCTGGGGGCAACGCCAGAGTCCTTCGGATTTACGAAAGAGTATGTCACGATTATGCTTATGGGTTCACCCTTCGTCATCTTATTCTTCACCCTGGAGAATATCGTGCGCTCAGAAGGTTCAGCAATGACTTCTATGACCGGTATGATTCTCAGTGTTGTTATAAATATTATCCTTGATGCACTATTCATTTTTGTCTTCCATTGGGGCGTGATTGGCGTTGCATCTGCTACCGTCATCTCCAACTCGGTTGCGAGTGCATTTTACGCTTACCATATGAGTTATAAGAGTCAATTCTTAACCGTCTCCCTAAAATGGTTCAAGGTGACCAAGGACATCCTGAGCAATGTGTTCAAAATCGGTGTTCCCGTCTTTGTTATGAGTGTCTTCTTGGGTGCAATGTCCCTTATTCTTAACCTTTTTCTTGTCGAATATGGGGATCAGGCCGTTGCGGGGTATGGAATCTCATCACGTTTATTGCAATTTCCTGAGTTTATTCTGATGGGCTTGTGCGAGGGAGTTGTGCCATTGATTGCCTTCTCATTCACAGCGAACAAATTACGCATGAAACAAACGATTGGATTCACGATCAAAGCTATTTTGGGCTTAGCCGTCCTGTTTGGTGTTATCGTTTATCTGATCTCTGACCACTTGATTGGTTTATTTACGACGGACCCGCAATTAATTGAAATGGGTAGCTACATTCTTCATGTAACCTTTTTATCCTTGTTCATTACAGGAATGACTTCTTTGTTTATGGGGATCTTCCAAGCAACAGCCCAAGGAACAGCCGCGTTTGTTATGTCCATAATTCAAGGAGTTACGTTAATTCCTGTATTGTATATCGCTAATCAAATGAATGGCTTTCATGGAGTGATCTGGTCACTTGTTATTGCTGATGCCGCCGCGTTCCTAGTTGGGGCCATCATGTTATATGTTTTGCGGACCAAATTGCAGCCGGATCTGGAACATTTGGTACAGTAGTTATCCAAAAAAAAGAAAGAAGGCAGGATCAGGGTATCCCCTCAATCCTGCCTTCAATTATCACCGCAGTTCAATGATCAATCATCCTATTGGATTTGTTTCATGTAAGATTTGAATTCCTCGGCAATTTCTTTGTATTTCGTATGATGCAGGTAATGTGAACCTTCCATAGGGATCATTTTGCCCTGCGCGGATTGTTTGGCTTGTTCTTCATGTAGCGGAATCCACTGCGGGTTTTTCTCGTTATTGGAAAGTACAAAGAGAAGCACTGGCAGATCACGAGGATACGTGAGTTTTTCTCCATTTTTGAAATTGGAACCCAGATGTTTAAGCTCATTTACTAAAGTCGGATTTGTCGAGACTTGATTCGAAATCAACTTCATCTGTTCTTTGGTATGTTCATCATAGGCAAGTGATGCATATGAATCACCACTCACTTTATTGAGTACTCTCATTAAGCCTGATTTTTGAAGGAATTTCATTAAGTTCAAAGGTAATTTAACATCCATGCCAGGTTGATTCGGAACACTGCTATCGATCCCGACAAAAGCAGAGACTTCATCCGGATACGTGTTCACATACGTCGCTGCGTACAGTCCCGTGATGGAATGCCCCATCAGAATATAACGATCTATACCGAGCTGCTGTACAGCTTCATGAATTTCACTAACAATATTCTCGGTGGTTCTCTCCGTTTCGGTTTGATCACTTAACCCATAACCGAAAGGCTCAATCGCCACAACTTTGTAATCAGGCGTCAATTCATCGACTAACAATTTGAAATCTAGCACTGGTGACGGAGTTCCTTGTCCAGGAAGAAGCACAATGGTTTGTTCGCCGCTGCCTTGAATGGACACATTCATATTTTTCCCGTCGACATTGACATATTGGCCGTACGATTCGATTTTCTTTTTCTCTACCCCATTACTTATCGTATGAACGACAAACGTGATGCCCATGAACAGCACCAGCGCGCCGATAATACCACCTATTATTTTTAACCATAAGTTCCGTTTTTTACGGCCCTTAGTCCCCGTTGTTGTTACTTCCACTGTTTTTTCCAAATCCATCTTCTCCTGTCCATTATATCTGTAGAGCCGCTCTTGCGACATAGGTCTAGTGTAACCATCGAAGATGTCCCCTTCGTGACGGGAATATGAACGGAGTATGAACTACAAAAAAAAGAGAGCTGCTTGTTGAGAGCAGTTCTCCATAGGATAAGACAGTTTTAGTGGTCCAGGAACACAAGTTGAATGAAGAACAATACTGCAAAAATGTAGAAGATTGGATGAACATCTTTACCTTTTCCACGAAGCAGCTTGAGTACCGGATAAAAGATGAAACCTACGCCGATGCCTGTCGCAATACTATGCGTCAATGGAGTAAGGATGATAATCAGGAAGGCAGGAAATGCTTCTTCGAGATCATCCCATTTGATTTTGCTGATAACGTTAATCATAAAGTATCCAACAATGATCAGTGCCGGAGAAGTGATCGCCGGAATGCTTGATATTACACTTACGATTGGTGTGAAGAACAAGGTCAGCGCAAGCAGTACACTTACCGTTACCGCTGTCAGTCCCGTTCTTCCTCCTGCAGCTACCCCTGTGCTGGATTCGATATAAGCTGATGTTGGGCTTGTTCCGAGCAAAGCGCCACTGGTTGTTCCTACGGCATCTGCCAATAATGCGCCACGCGAGCGTGGGAATTTACCATCCTTAAGCAATCCTGCTTGTTCAGCAACGCCGAGCATCGTGCCTGTCGTATCAAACAGCGTGATCAACAAGAAGGTAAATATGATTGTATATAAGCCATTCGAGAATACCCCTGCCAGATCCAGTTGCAAAGCCGTTGACGCGAGGCCTTGCGGCATGGATACAATCGATTCCGGCATTTGGAATAGTCCCATGATCCAGGCAAGTATCGCTGTTACCACCATTCCAATGAAAAGGTAACCTTTCACATTATAAGCCATCAGCACAACGGTAATAATCAATCCGATAATAGTCAGATAAGCCATTGGCTCAGCCAAGTTTCCGATCGTAATCAAATTCGATTCTGAATCGGCAATAATCCCGGCATTTTGCAAACCTACCGTTGTAATAAACAATCCGATCCCTGCGGTTATGGCATGTTTTAAGCTAGCAGGAATTGCATCAAGCAACATGTAACGGAATGAAGTCAGTGATAAAATAATAAACAAAATCCCTGCTATAAATACGGCTCCCAGTGCAACCTGCCATGACACGCCATACCCGGCAACTACGCTATAGGCAAAGAATGCATTCAGGCCCATACCCGGCGCAATGACGATTGGATAATTGGACCATATTCCCATAATCAGAGTTCCCACAATACTTGCCAGCACCGTTGCTATGAATACTCCGTTAAAGTCCATGCCTGTGCTGCTGAGTATTCCTGGGTTTACGATAACTATGTATACCATTGTGAAAAATGTTGTAACCCCTGCGATAATTTCTGTGGGGATGCTCGTGCCTCGTTCTTTAAGTTTGAACCATTTGTCCATGGTAAAGCCAGCCTCCAACTTTCAAATTATACTCCAAAGCTAAAAACAAAAAATCCTAATCTTCATATAGGATTGTAATATTGTCGCTCCTATATTCGTTGTTAGGATTTAAAGATTCAACAGCTAAGCTCTAAACTAAACATAAAGATACTCATATCTGTTTTCAACCTGAAGTCCATTTCGTATTCTAATTAAAATTACATGCAATGTCAATGAATTAACGATTTGTTCACAGTTATTTACGAACTATCCAGGCATTATATCTTGCATTCATTCGTTTTTAGAATAGAGTAAGTACGTATCGCTCAATGTCTGCAATATATGAAGAAAAGACTGCCAGCAATGTTCACTGACAGTCTCTTGCTTAATTCGTAGTAGGTTTCTCTTCATATTCGCTGGATAATTCTTTAAGCGATTTGATTTTGCCATGGGGATGCTGTTCTTGCTTTCGTGACTTCCAGGCAGCTTCTTTTCTTTTCTTCTGGTCAGCCATACAAGATATCCTCCTCTGGAAACTGAGATGTATACTACTTCTTTATGATGTCATTCCTGGACAACTTTATTCTGCGTGCATAGGTAATAAGAGAATTAGGCAAGCATATAAGACAAATTATAGAGAATTCAGAAGTTAATTGGCAGGACCCAGATTAATCAAGCTGACCTCGGATAATGAGACGGTTGTGTTGCCATCTTGCTCACCATCAATGTTACCCAGATCAAATGAAATTCGAGTATTCGCATAGCTGTCTTCTGTTGCATCAAAAGTAAACGTGAACTCCTGTTCTTCTGGAGTCAAATCAACTCGTGCCCCAAAGAACCCATGCCATTCATAGTTGGCAGCTGCATCGACCCATCCAATCCCCAAACCCAATTTCCTGGACTTCTCCGCTTTGGCTTTAAACGTCAATTTATATTTAAAACCTTGCTGTATGCCAAATCCTTCATTGATGACTTGACGATCCCATGGATGCTGGCCTGCATGGCCAATCTTGGCTTGAAGCTGTTGATTGCTAACTTGCATCTCAAGGTCCGCTGCATTACCGTCCGCGTGGGTAAACCAACCTTCCTTACCTTTGGAGAAGTCTCCATTAGGAATAAGGTTAACATGAGCTGGCTGACCTCCTTGATCTGCATTCGGATTAACTTCATATAATTGCACGTTATGGATGTGAATCGAGTGTTCACCTGTAGAAAGCGGATATCCTAATCCAAATGCAAGCATAGCTGCCGAATCTGAGGTATCTCCCATGGTGAAGGTATAACTATACGACTTTTGATCTGTGGTTAATTCTACTTCTTCTTCAAAATACTTCACAAAATCCCCTGCATTCTGAGAAAGAACCGCTTGCATGGATTTAGGACTGGAAGTAGATGCCTCGAAGGTAAGTCGGTATGTTTTGTTTGCATCCAGTTTGATCTGACCTTGTTGCAGCAAAGCATCCCACCAATCCGTACTCGTGCCGGGCATGTCAATCGTCACGCCGGCATTTTCTGCATATGTGGCTGTCAGAACATCGGGAATCAGCTCCCAGTAGTTCAGGTCTGCTGCAAGTTTTCCATTTTGAACTTTATTTTGTGAAATGTCTATCCAGCGTGTATTATAATTCTCGCCTTCAAAGTCAACATAATATTGGCTTCCTGCATTTAAGGAAACTGGAGGGAAATAAACCGTTTTGTATTTCTGCCATCCACCTGTATCTCCGAGATTGAGGTCAGATTGTGCGACAATTATCCCTTGTTCGTCTTTGATGCTGAAACGAACGCTAGAGTCACTTTTTCCACTGGCCATTCGGGCAGACAGAACATATACTCCGTCGTGAGCTACATCGATTTTATATTGCAGCAGATCTCCCTGATCCATGTAACTGACATGTTTTCCTCCTTCTACGGAGTCCTCCAGTTGTAAACCCTGCATCATCCAGGCTTCGGTTGCAGGTACATGTGCGTAGCCATTCACTGACAGAGGTTTGCCGCGTTTCGTCAGACGAACATTGTCCACATATACCTTACCTTCAGTACTGCCGAATAACATTCTTAGCTCGGATTGTGCGATTGATGCTCCATCTCCAATGATGATTTCTCCAGTGAATGTTTTCATTTCTTGGTTCAAGGAGAGGTTTTGTCCTTGATGAGCCTGTACTGTATGCCCATTACTACTGACAACATCAATGTCGATGCTTCGCGTTGTATCTGCCTTGGCATCTAAGGAGAAACCATACGTTGTATTCGCTTCCAACTTCAAATCCGATTGGTTCACCGAAACTTGCTGTGGGTCACCATTCGTTTGAGTAACATCAACAACCAGCTGACGCTCCATAATCGGGAATTTCGAAAAGTTATTTACACTTATATTGGCTGCCGCACTGTCCTGAATGCTGCTTGACCAGAATCCCAGACGCTCCTTGCCTTGATCGAATGTGCCATTGTAAATAAAGTTGCCATCAGGTAGCGCGTTTCGTTCGACAGTTAACGGATCAGCCTCACCCACCTCGATCAGTCTGACATTGGCAAACGAAACGGTTGTATCATCCAACCCCAGATTAAATTCGAATCTGGCATTGTTATCCGTGCCATCCCGCATATTGAAGGTATAGTCATAGGATTGCCAATCTGTCGTGAGTTCAAAGGTGTTATCACCCGAATAATTGGTCCAGCTTTTTTCAAATTGGTTCAGTTTGGACATGATTGTACGGTTAGCAGATGCTTTCGCATCAAATTGTATTTTGTACTTTTTGTTTTTCTTGATGTACATCGGCATCTGAGTGAGTTGAACCGAGTAGTTTTCAGTACCCGATGCATCAATGGTAACTTCTGCTGCTTTCCCTTTCTGCTCATCCGTTACAACTTTGACACTGCCAGCTCCATCAGCATTTGTGATGAATTTCCACTGAAGAGGCACTCCATTGTCTGCAGACCCTTCCGCAAAACGATCATTGTATATTTGATTGCCATCGGCTTGTGGGTCACGCTGTTGTGCAGGCTCGATGGGATTTGTTGTTACATCAGGCCATGTGTCTAGATTTTTGTAAGAATATACTCGCACAAAATCAACATTCATCTTTTCGGAAGTGAAGTTGCTTTCAGGTGCCCCCGGCCAGTCTCCTCCAACTGCCAGATTCAGAATCAGATAGAATGGACGATCAAATGGTGCAGGGAACGTATAATACTCGGGTTGGCCCGCGGCCTTCGTTTGCCAGTTGGTCACTTCATGATGTAGCTTTCCATCCACATAGAAACGAATCATACCCGGCAACCATTCCACCTGGAAATCATGATAATCGTCAGTAAAAGTTTCTCCCTTCGGAAGAGTAAGGCTTCCCTGATCATGTCCATGGGAACCGACAGGCTTCACACTGTCATAATGCAATGTGCTATATACCTTGTTATTACTCTCTTTGCCACCAATTAGCTCCATAATATCGATTTCTCCAGAGGCAGGCCATCCACCATAATGTGCTTCATCTGTTGGCATCATCCATATGGCAGGCCACATGCCTTTTTCAATCGGAAGCTTCGCACGTACAACTACTTTACCGTAGGTCCAGTCGCCTTTTCCCATGGAGATCAGTTTGCCAGAGCTGTAATCTTTACCGTTTTTCGGACCCTTTTTTGCTTCAATCTGCAACACGCTTCGATTCTGATCTTTTGTAATGCGAGTGTTATCGGGGCTATAATATTGCATTTCATTGTTATAAACGAGTCCTGTATCCTGCACGGTCCATTTGGAAGCATCAATCGAAGGCCCGTTAAACTCATCATTCCAGACCAGCTCCCATTGATCATGCGGAATCGTTGTTGCTGGAACCGGTTTTTCGCCCGCAGGATTGCTTGGTGTTGATGGTGTAGACGGTGATTGCCCGTCTGGAGAAGATGGTGTAGGTGTACTTGTCACATTTGTTGAACCACCAGGCTGCGATGAAGCAGGTTGTTGGGCTTCACCCACCATGGATGTGCGCAATCCTTGTTTTACTTTCTCTCCGTTGATCACAACATCATCGGCATCTACACTCAATTTTTGGATCGTACCTTTGGTATCCATTCGAGTCTGACTCGCTTCTGCATGAATATTCATGGAATCAATCAGGCTGTTTGAAGAGATCTCCAGAATGGATTTCTGCTTTACATGCATCTCCTGAATGTTGCTTTCTTCCGTAATGGCAACTCTGACGGGTTCCCCACGTTTGTCAACGACTACTCGCTTCAGCTTGGAGTTGTTAATGTTGATGGAATGACTGCCTCCGCCTTTAATGATGACACTTCCTGTAACAGTTACGCCCTGAAGAACAACAGATCCCTCGCCTATGCCTTCTGCCAGCAGCAGATTTCCATTAACAATCATATTTTTCAACGTGACATCCGTCGATTTAATAATCAAGTTGCCATCTACCCGGGACTCATATGTTCCAGGAGTGCTTTTTACATCTGCAATCATCGCTGACAGTAACTCTGCCGTCTCCGCTCGTGTAATCGGGGCTTTGGGATTTAATTTGCCTTGGAAACCTTTAAGAATATTTTCGTTCACCAGATAGGTAAGCGCTTTCTTTGCATAACCGGAAATATCATCTGCATCCTGAAATTTCAATTGTTCACTATCTTCATTTGTAACCGCTGAAAGTTGAAAAGCTCGATCTACCATAACCGCTGCATCTTGGCGTGTAATCGGTTGTTGTGGTGACAGATGTTCACGGTCTGTCCCTTCGATGATGCCAGAACCATTCGCTCGTACCATCACGTCATAGTACCAATCGTCTGAAGTCATATCCGCATATGAACCAGTCGCCGCATTACCGGTGAAACCAAAGGCCCGATCCAGAATCATGACGAATTCAGCTCGGCTAATGACCTGACTGGGCTTGAACGTACCGTCCGTATAACCTTTCAATAAATTCAAGTCTTGCAAACGTGTAACTGCAGATTGTGACCAATGCCCCGTCAGGTCTGTATAGGGAACAGAGAAGTGCAGGCTTTTTGCCTGCACATTTCCCACCTCCGCTTGACCCTGTACACTTTCTGCTCCAGCAGTTGCTGGATAAACGAGAGAAGCCATTAAACTCCATGCCACCATACATGCCAGTCCTTTTCTCATCCTTCTTCCTCCCTCAGCTCAGTTATCCTTGCATTTGCATAACCTATTCCTTAACTGCTCCAATAACGATCCCCTTAACGAAGAAACGTTGTAAAAACGGGTATACCATCAGGATCGGAAGCGCGCCGATAAAGATCTGTGCTGCGCGTACGGTTCGCTGCGAGATATTCTCCAACATGGAAGGATCGACGTTGATTTTGCTGAGATCTTGCTGAACAATAATGGTCTGTAATAGAGAAGCAAGTGGATAATTTTTAATATCAGACATATAGATCATGCCGTCGAACCAGGAGTTCCACTGATACACCATCGTAAATAAGGACAAGGTTGCGATAGCTGGAAGTGAAAGCGGTACGTAGACCAGAATCAACGTTTTGATATGACCTGCTCCATCCAAATAAGCTGCTTCCTCAAGTTCTTTGGGCAGACCGCGGAAGAAGTTCATCATGAGAATAACGTTCCACACGGACAGTGCGCCAGGCAGAATAAGCGCCCAGATTGTATTCATCAAGCCAAGCTTCTGGATCAGAATGTAACTTGGAATCAAACCGCCGCTGAACAAAATGGTAAATACGAAAAACCATGTATATAAGGAGCGACCTTTAAAACTGATATCTTCCTTTGACAACGGAAATGCGGTTATGAGCATGATGACCATACCAATGATCGTTGCAATTACAGTCCGTTTAAGTGATACGATCAAGGAGTTGATGAAGTTTGAATTCCCGAATGTTTTCACATATGCGTCGGTTGTGAACCCGATGGGCCAGAAGGTAACCAGGTTTGATGATGCTGGCGCCATACTGCTGAATGAAACAGCCAATATATGAATAATTGGTAAAATGCAGAGTATCGATAATATCCCAAGAAAAGTATAGTTAGCGATGCTGAATATGCGGTATCCTTTTGTTTTATAATACAAGCCCTTTTCTCCTCTCTAGAAAACTCGATAATTAGCTAGTTTGTAAGCCATTCTGTAAGATATAACAATCAAAATGGTAGCAACCACAGATTTGAACAATCCTACTGCTGTGGCAAAACTCATCTTCCCGTTCAGAATCCCGAGTCGATATACAAAGGTGTCAATGATGTCGCCTTTGTCATACACAAGTGGATTGTACAAGTTGAACACCTGATCAAAACCGGCGTTCAAGATGTTGCCGATAGAGAGTGTCATCAGTACGATTGTAATCGGCATTAATGCCGGAATCGTAATGTGCAGCGTCTGTTTAAATCGGTTGGCCCCATCCACCTCGGCAGCCTCGTAGAGTGCGGGATTAATTCCTGAGAGAGAAGCCAGAAATACGATCGTACCAAAACCAAATTCTTTCCACACATCACTGAGGATCAGCGTTATTCGGAACCATGTACCGTCTCCCAGGAAGAAGATCGGTTCTCCTCCAAAGGCTACGACAAGCTGGTTGACCATGCCGCCCTGAGGAGACAGGATATCGAGCAGAATACCACCGAGAATAACCCATGATAGGAAATGCGGTAGATACACAAGCGTTTGACTTACTCTCTTGAATGCCGTCAAGCGTACTTCATTGAGCAAAATGGCAAACAGGAATGGAGCGAATAGTCCTGCTATGATTTTGAAAAATGCAATGACCAGCGTATTCCAGATCACCTGACCTACGTCCGGATATAAAAATAAATATCGGAAATTGTCCCAACCCACCCATTTGGATTCAGAAAATCCCAAGTATGGTTTGAAATCCTGAAAAGCAATTACAATGCCGCCCATCGGTATGTACTGAAACACCAGTGCCAGCAATACAGCTGGAATGAGCATCATATGCAAGGTCCAGTTCCGTTGCATATTCCAGCGCTGTTTAACCCTGGTGGAGCGCCGTTTATGCGGCGTTTCTAACGTATGTTCCTTCACTCCTGCATCCCCCATGTTCTAAATTTTGTATTTTACAAGTCATCGTGAACTTGTATATTAAAATTATAGCAATGGAAATTTGTGATCTATATCCTAATATTGCAACAACGATATCAATATTTTAATAAGATTAAGGAGGTTGGACTTTGTTCACACGCTTGAATGTCTTTACCAAAATTACACTGTTGTTTGTGATGCTGCTTATTCTGGTGCTGTTTCTCTATACATACTCGAACCGGGAAAGCGTGCGTGTTATCGAACACGAGATTCAGAACAATACGATGAATCATCTCTCAACATTTGCTGATTCAGTAGAATCCAACATTTACCAATTGTCATTGTATGGGATGTCTATTGGGCAAGATTCGAGTATTCAGGAATATCAACGCCCCGACTACAAGGACATTCCCTATGAACGTGTGAAAGTTGGAAGTGCCATTCTGGAGAAAATGAATCTGTACAACGCAGCAAGCAAATGGCATTCGACCATCACACTATACTTCCCAAGGATGCAAAAAGTGATATCAACGGATTATTATGCTTACATTCCTTACAGGGATGATGAATTTAAGGAGCCTCTCTCGCAATCCTGGACCTATGCCGACAATCAGTTTATCTGGTACACTACCGATCCAACGACAGCGATGGCGAGACCTAGCAAAGCCAGATTGATTACCAAAATCAGTTTTCCAGTTCATCACTTAACTGCACTTCTTAATCAAAACAAGTTAAATAATAAAGGTGACCCGTTTATGTTCCATCCCGATTATGGATTAATCAGCAATAGTTCTGGAAAAGAAACCTTGAACGCAATTCTCCCTTCTCTGAAAGAAGCAAAACTGCAGGCCAGCGGTGGATTCAGTACAACGTTGAACAAAACGGAATATTACGTCTCTTATATTCAATCCAAGAGCCTCGGCTGGTATTATGTTGACTATGTGCCTATGCAGCAAATTTTGAAACCGATTACGAGCAGCCGGAATCTTTTTTATGCTTCAATTGCCGTTCTGATCGTGATGAGCGTTGTTGTATTATATACACTCTACCGAAGTGTGCAGCTTCCACTCTTACAGTTGGTGAAAGGGACGAATCGCCTGTCCACCGGGGACTTTTCCGTTCGGCTTCATCATTCTGCACGCAATGAGTTCAGCTTGTTATTTGCACGTTTCAACATCATGGCTCAACGAATTCAAGAATTAATCGAGAATGTATATGAGGAGAAATTAAGAAGTCGGGAAGCCACGCTCAAACAGTTGCAATCGCAGATTAATCCGCATTTTCTATATAACTGTCTGTTCTATATCAAGAACATGGCCCGAATGAAAAATGAAAAGGCCGTGGTAGCCATGGCACTGAATCTGGGGGAGTATTACCGATACATAACCAGGTCCGAAAAGGATCAAGCCACGCTTCGTGAAGAGCTGACGATGGTCAAAAATTATTTGGAAATCCAGTCACTTCGTCTGGAACGAATGCATTTTACAATCGACGTGCCCCATGATATTTTAGATAAAACAGTTCCCAGACTAACCCTCCAGCCTATTATTGAGAACGCTATTATTCATGGTCTGGAGCCCAAATCGGTAGATGGTGAGATTAAAATCTATGCGGACTGCGAGGATGATGTGTACACGATTACCGTGGAGGACAGCGGGCTTGGCATGTCTGAGAAACAGCTTGATCATCTGAGAGATAATCTTCTTAAACCGCTGGATGAGAATATGGGATGTGGTACATGGAATGTCCATCAGCGTTTATCTTTTCTGTACGGTGAAGGATCTGGACTATCTTATGATCATTCTTCAATGGGTGGGATTAAAGTTAACATCACGTGGCACGACAATACAGACAAGTAGGTGAACGACCCATGCTGCAAATATTATTAGTTGACGATGAACGTTCCGTCGTGGAAACGCTGGCAGAGACCATTCCGTGGGAAAGCTGCGGGATCGGTACAGTCCATGAAGCATTATCCGGTGCAGTAGCGCTGGAAATTATGGACAACCACGACATTGACATTGTAATTACGGATATACGTATGCCCGAAATGTCAGGCATTGCACTGATTACAGCGATTCATGAAAAGTGGCCTCATGTGCAGACAATTCTTTTATCAGGTCACGCCGACTTTGAATATGCGAAACAGGCCATTGCGCAGGAAAGCTTTGATTACTTGCTGAAACCTGTTAGCGATGAAGATCTGATCGAATCCGTGCAGCGTCTTGTTCATCGAATTAAAGAAAAGTGGGAAACAGCAGCATCTCATCAAAGAGCCTTACACGCCTTTCAGGATCATCTGCCATTGCTTCAATCCACGATGCTGCATGAGTTGCTGACTGGAAAAGTCTATGATCAGAAGACGCTGGCAGACAAGCTTGATCTGCTGGAGCTTCCCTACTCCGTAGGAGAGGATCTCGGCATGCTGATTATCCGTATGGAGAAACATCTATCCGATATGGCACACGGCGACCTGGCTCTAATGGAATATGCGATATGTAATATCATAAGTGAAGTGATGCATAATCATTTTCATATCTGGCATACACGTGACGTGCACGATTACATTGTCGTTCTGGTAAGCATGAAACATTCCACAACGATGAGTTATAGCAGGAGCGAGACGCCTCAGACCCTGCTTGAGCAGTATGCGGCCCAGATTCAAACCAATGTTCAGTTATACCTGAAAGGTGCAATATCCATTTCCGTCTCCAGTTGGGGCAAGTTTCCCCACGAAATTGGAGAACTCTATGAGCGAACGGTTATGTCCATGCGTAAACGGATGGGTCAGGTGCAAGGTTTGTTTGTTACCGCTTCTGATGAAACGGATGCTAACCCTCTACATACGATTAGGTCGCTGTATCAGCCACCAACGTTGATTAGCCTGCTCGAAGCTGGTCGCTTTGAGGATGTGGAACAGAAAATCGAACACATTTTTGCGGAACTGCTGCATTCCAATGAACATCATGATATTGCCGAGTCAACCTTTGAGGTGTATTTTGCTATAGCGGGCGCGTTTGCGTACATCATTCATAAAAATGGCAAACAAATCTCTTCTTTGATTCCAGCAGAGTCCTATCGTTACTTTCAAGCTCCCAGCTATTCCACTGCGCAGCAGCTACAGGACTGGTCCGTGCGTACACTTCATTACATACGAGATGATGCTGAACAAGAGCTTAGAGACAATCACAGCACCATTGTGCGCAGCGTCAAAAGTTTTGTCGACCTTCATCTGGCTGGAGATGTATCACTGCCTGCAATTGCCGACCATGTGCATCTGCATCCAGTCTACTTGTCCAAGGTATACAAGGCGGAGACAGGTGAAGCACTTACTGCCTATGTGTACCGGTTAAGAATGGAGAAAGCAGCCTATCATTTGCGAACATCAACCGCCAAAGTGTTTGAGATTGCAGAACTTGTCGGTTACAACAATACCGCATATTTCATTCGAGTTTTCAAGAAATTTTATGATCTTACACCGCAGGAATATCGGGAAAATCTGCCGGTTTAAGAGAGTACACAGACCAGACTTGACGTTCTAGTAATCTCTCCGGTTTCCCCTTCTCCATATCAAATACAAAAAGGCATTGCCGGAGATCTTCTCCTGCAATGCCTTTTTGGTGCTTATGTGGCCGGGATGAATCATTTCAGCCAGCCCTTTGTCATCCTATTTTCCGCTTTTCACGGAATCATACCACTCGTTAACTTCTTTCGTAATCTGATCTCCACCTGAAGACTTCCACTTCTCAACAAATGAGTCGAACGCGTCCACAGAGGTTTTGCCATATACAATTTGAGAGAAGGTGTCTTTCTCCATCTTCGTCAAAATGTCATTGTTCATCTGCATCGTCATTGAAGGTGAACCGGTAAACATTTGATTGAACACGATATCCTTTTGATCCAAAACAATCTTGGCTGCATCAAGCATAGGTACTGGTACACCTGATTTGATTTTTTTCTCAAACGGTGTAGTTGCTTCTTCACCGCTTGCCAGCTTGGCAAGTGTTGTCATACTCAGATTCGGAATTCTCGCTCCATCAAAAGTCAACGTGTACTTCTCGGGAGCATAACCACCCGTAAGACTTGCATCGGTTGATGGTTTCCCATCTACCATAACCCAATCGTATCCTTCCGCAAATCCATGTTCAAACTCATCGCCCTCTTTAGGATTTGCATAGTGATCAAAGAGATAGTTCTGATAGGTGAAAAAGGCTTCCGGATTTTTCATGTCTTTGTTAATTAGAACTACGCCATTTCCGTTTGACGTACCATGTCTGCCTGCTTGACCGTTTGGACCAGAAGGAATTGGATACGCTTTGTATTCAGCCTCAGGATTGTTTTTCTTCACATCCTCCAGCGGCCAGGATGGCATCCAGTGAGGACCGACCACAATACCTGCTTTTCCGGCAGTAAATTCTTCAGCTGCTTTTGTCTCGTCATACACGCCAGCTTCTTCCGGGATATACCCTTTGCTCATCCAGCTCTGTAATTTGGCCAAAGCCTGTTTGGCACCAGGTGTAACGGAACCGTATTCAAGTTTTCCGTCTGCCGTCAGATTCCATTGGTTTGGCATTGTACCATAAGCGCCAAATACCCACCCAGCTTCAGACATCCATGTGTTCAGCCAGTTCTTGAAGCCAATGGTGAGTCCGTAAGTGTCCTGCTTCCCATTGCCATCCGGATCTTGATTCGTAAACGTTTCCATAATGACTTCAAGATCATCTATAGTTTTAGGTGCTTCCAGATTGAATTTCTTCATCCAGTCTTCACGGATCCACATGACAGGATCACCATTATAGGAATAGTCCAGAATCGGAATACCGATCTTTTTGCCATCTTGCATGTATGGATACCATACGGAAGGATCTTCGTTTACGGCTGCTTTCCATGTGTCGCTGGCATATTTGTCAAACAACTCCCCCGCATCGACAAATTTTCCGGACTCAATCAATTCACGCACTAGATTGAATTCGCCGCGATACGAAATAATGTCTGGCATGTCTGCATTGGAAGCAAGCGATAGACGCAGTTTTGTCTCAAATGCATTATTGGTGGATGGAGATATCCACTGGTTTTTCAACTCAATTCCGAGTTTCTCCTTGGCCCATTTTGTATGGACGTTGTTATCCTGATCCTCACCTGACTTAAACTTCACGTCTGGACCCCATGGTCGTAGATACGTAATGGATACTGGTGGATCATACTTCCCATTTTTGAGCTCCAACGTTGTCGCTGGTGTACTTGATTCAGTTTTCTTTTCGTTCCCGTTACTACACCCACTCAAGGCTGCAGATAGGGCCAATACTCCGATCATGACCAAACTGCCTACTCGTCTCTTTTTACTTGTGTCCAACTTCGTTCCCCCAGTCTATGTAATGTTGCTTACAGGTTAATCATAATGAATTTTTGATATTTATGCCCATACTAATATTGCAACATTTATTGCATTAATTTAGGATATTGGATATTGAATACATATATTGAATAAATACAATGCCAGAATATAGAAAAAAGCAGCCGCTAACGGCTGCTTCAGTCTGCTTAATTACTCGTATATTTGACCCAATCGTACTCTGCATAGAGCGGATTGGCCCCGTTGTAAGGACCGAGCCAGCTATCTACTCCTGTTCCATTCCACAGGTTCATCATGATTTTTCCGGGTGTTTTAGGAATATTGCTGGTTGCCGTATGTTTCAATACACCATCAACATACCATTTGATATGTCCCGGCTGCCAGTCAAATGCGTACGTATGGAAGCCCTGGGATGCATCAAACCCTAGATTGATAATCTTCTCATGATTACCAACCCCATTGGTATAATAATTAAACTGCACTTTGGTTGTGTCTTTTCCTAAAAATTCGATATCAATCTCATCCCATTGGGTGCCATGTGCAGGGCCTGTGTATGTGAAAAATGAGGAAACTACACCTGTGTTCTTGGCAGGTTTCATACTGACTTCATATAAGCCGTACCCATACGTATTCGTGGTACGATACTCTCCGCAATCAAACTTGTTCTGTGCAGAGCTGGTCAAACCAAGCTTAAGCTTGCCGTCACTTGTAAAATTAACATTGTTAGCCCTCCACGTACAGTTAAACATGTTCCCATTGGAATACCCATCCGCTTTTTGCCACGTACTTGCGTTAAAATAGGTTAGAGGTTCCCAGAACACATAACCCGCGAAAGCGCTTACCGAAAAAAACAAAGAGATGACACCAGTTACCGCCAAAGTATACCAAGACTTCCTCTTCATCATACACCTCCATGAATGATTCCAACATGTATAAGCAGTATAATAATAGATAACGCTTACATGGTTGGTATTTCCATTTTATCTGGAAGCAGAGCGGTACACTATAGCAAACTTCAAAGCAGAGATATTCAATTTTTAAGATCCTCGTTCTTGTATCTAATCATGTCATGTTAAGACTATGCCAGTTTCATACACGTAAGATTGATGGATTGAATGAAGCGCCTGCCCTTCAGCATAGAAGGAATCAGGCGCTCCATGTAAACCATTTTTGCATATATCTCAACATGTTTGTTTCTTTATTCAGCCTAAAAAGGTCTATTTCGTACCAGCTCGTATCAAAATATCTTCAATTTCCTTAAAGCCTTTATTCTTCGCATGACTGAGTGGTGATACCCCATCACGATCCGGTATGTTCACGTCTGCTCCGTAATCAATGAGTAATTGTATCGTCTCCTGCTGCTGAGCATTGCCATCGTTAAGAATGATCGCTTCGAGTAGTGCTGTCCATCCCAATTGATTCACATGGTCCACATCCACCGAAGTTTGAGTCAGTAATTCTTGCACTACATCCACATATCCATGCTCCGAAGCTGGAATAAGTGCTGTCCCTCCATATCGATTCGTTATCGCTGGGTCCGCTCCCGCCTCGATTGTCAGCTTCAAAATATCCAAGTATCCTTCAGCGCCAGCATACAGAAACGGGGTATTTTTCATATCGTCCTGTATATTCACATCTGCCCCCGCTTCAATTAACACTTTAGCCGATGTTAGATCATTATTGTAGGTTGCAATCATTGTAGCGGTTCGTCCACTCTGATCTTGAACATTGATATTGGCGCCTGCTTGAATCATTTGTTCGATGCGCTCAGTATCGCTGTCCTCGACTGCCTTGAACAGCTGTTCATCTGCTGAAGTCATGGCCTTTACCTCCACATTAGAGTCGTTTCTCATTTCAGGCACGCAGCCTTGGACGATCAACATACTACTTATCAGGACAACGATGATCAGCGATTTACTCATACTGCCTCCTTTACTCCAGTGTCAAGGTGACCGAAGAATCGATACTCCAATCCCCAACTGGGTTTATTGTATACGAAGTACCCGGAGTCAACTTCCCATCATTTGTTAGGTCGAATACACCCGTCGCACCTTTTCGACTTGAATATTTATAAGTAGCCGTCAGAACATCCCCGCTAGGTGAAGTTAACGTTACACTTCGACCAGAGAACAGTTCATCCCCAGGGTCCTGGTCAAGTGTAACTTCAATGGAGGTTTCGCTCACTGCTTGAGCACTTGCAACCACTAGTGCATCAAACGATTTCGCCGTAAATGAAGCATTTTCGATGTTGGCCCAATCCGAAGAAACCGTATATTTGACACCTGATTTCAGCGTTTGTCCCTCAGGCAAACGGAACTTCGGTTCTTGTTTGCCATCTGTGGATTGTGTGAACGGAACATATCTGGCAACGATAGGCTCGCCACCTTCTGGCGTAATTACAACTTGTCTTGCCTGCATGGAGGAGATAACTTGATACGTTTTGCCTCCTGCTTGCTCTTGATCATTCAGCACAAATGCATTAGCTCCTCGACCACCGCTGTAAGCCGAAATGATGTAACCATAATCCACGACACTGTTGACTTGCAATGCTTCAATCTCGAATGTATCATTCGTTACTTGATTAGCCGTTGTCATGTTTATTTTCGTACCGCTGCCTTCAAAGGAACCAGCGTCTTGGCCTTTGTAAGTCAGGTTGTACACTTCACCAGCATCTTGTACGGACGTTGGAACGATGTAAGTCGCAATTGACCCTGTTTTTAAACGGGGCATATTGGTCAACGTCAGCTCACCACTAAACGCAAAGTCCGTTTGTGCTTTGGCAAAAGCCTCATCCGCCGCTGTCAGCGGTTTGTCAAAAGTTACAATTAACGTAATGGCATTCAGTGATCTAACGCTCTTGATTTGAGCTTGCTCCGAAGGAATAGCTTGGTGTGCAGTTTGCAACAGCACTGCTGTTTCGCCGCGCGTTGCTGTACCATTCTCGGAGTAGAACTCGCTCATCCAATGGTGAACGGACTTTACATCACGTTGCATCGCTTTGGATACGACCTGTTCGAGTTCAGCATCCGACACTTGAGTTTGCGGATTGAATTGTCCATCGTTAGCCTGCATGATGCCAAGTTCAACAAGCTTTGACGCATATGGCGCATACCATGCATTCGGATTCACATCCGTCAATTCTACGGTTTCTCCCGTCTTGCTCTCCAAATTAAACGTTTTGAAAACCAATGAAGCTAACTCCGCACGGGTAATTGCTCGATGTTCACCCATAGATTGATCTGCATACCCGTTCATGATCCCCAAGCTATTCAGATCCTTGATAGCAGCTTCAATCTGTTGTTGGTTAAGCTGTGTGGTTGTTGCCGCAATGTTAGTAACGTATGTAGCTGCATGTACTTGATTCGCAGTTAACGGGAACACTGCTGTACCTAATGCAGTTATGGTTAGAAATGTAGCGATTTTGCGGGTTGTAGAATTCATAGTTGAATTCCTCCTCTATAGGTTGTAGTTGCCTGTATCTATAGAATAGAGGACAAAAAGAAACTCCCAAGGCTAAAGTTATTAACAAAATATAAACTGGCTCTAAATTTTCACGAAACTTATGCAGTAAACCGGTAGCCTGCACCCCAGACGGTTTCAATATACTCCGGATTTTTGGGGTCTGTCTCCAGCTTGCCGCGTAGTTTGCGAATATGGACAGTAACCGTTGCAATGTCTCCGGTGGAATCCATGCCCCAGATCCGCTCGAACAGATCGGATTTGCTAAATACACGGTTGGGATGACTCGCAAGAAATACAAGTAACTCGAACTCCTTGGTTGTAATCGCCACCTCTTCTCCATTAACAAAAACGCGGCGTGATCCTTTATCAATGTGAAGCCCGCGAATGTGGATTTCATCCTGCTCAGCTGGTTTGTTTTTGCCAAGTAGTCTCTCGTATCGGGTCAAATGAGCCTTTGCTCGTGCAACCAACTCACTTGGGCTAAACGGTTTTGTAATAAAATCATCCACTCCCAGATTGAACGTCCGGATCTTATCGATTTCTTCCTTTTTCGCGGAAACGACAAGGATGGGCACCTCTTTCACCTCGCGGATACGTCTGCAACATTCGAAGCCGTCGAGTCCCGGAAGCATCAGATCAACAATGATCAGATTATAGTCCCCCTCCAGTGCCTGCTTCAGGCCTTCATCTCCAGTATGGCAGAGATCCACGGAAAATCCGTTGAGCTCAAAATAATCCCGTTCCAGTTCCGCAATCGTTGTTTCATCTTCAATGATCAAAATGTTTGCCATTACTTATTAGTCCCTCTCTTCATTCAGCCGTTTCAGCTTGATATATATGCTCGTACCATCATTGGGCTGGCTTTCAGCCCAGATGAAGCCCCCATGTCCATCAATGATTTGGCGAGCAATTGCCAGCCCAAGTCCACTTCCGCCCGTTGAGGAATTGCGGGATTGTTCTGCACGATAGAAGCGTTCAAATATATAAGGCAGTGCCTCTTCAGGTATTCCCCTGCCATTATCTTTAAAGCCCATCGTAATCCAGTTCTCATCAGCTTGAAGTGTAATCTCGAATCGTTTATGTTCATTCTCCATGTATTTGAGTGCATTATCCACCACATTAACAACGGTACGTTTTAACTTCTCCGGATCCACAGCAGCCATGGCGGGACCAGACACCTGGTTAATCCAATCCAGGGCAACACCTTTATCCTCCAGATCATATCTCAGCTCTTCAATGCTATCTTCAAGGAAATCAGCGAGATCAACTGTTTTGAACAGGAAAGGTTCTTGGTTCAAGTCGAGCTTGGAATACAAAAACAGTTCATCCACCAGCTTATCCATGCTAACTGCTTTGGAGTGAATGATATTAACATAACTCTCCATTTTCTCCGGAGTATTAGCCACTCCGTCACGAATACCCTCAATATACCCTTTGATATTGGTAATGGGTGTACGGAGATCATGCGAAATGTTGGAGATAAGCTCTTTGCGGTTCACTTCGTCCTGCTGACGTAACGCATAGGAGAGCTGTAATTGATTCCGCATGCTCTCAAACGCTTCGCTGAGTTGGCCAACCTCGTCATTGGAGTTTAGCTGAAGTTCAAAGGATAGATTGCCATCCTTAATATGTTCGGCTGAACTTCGTAGTTGATTCAAGGGTTTAATGAAGCTGCGCGTGATCCAGCGGAACAAGAGTAGATTTGCAATGATGAGGACACCAATAAGCAGGAATGACATCACAGGCAGCAACTTACGAGTAAGCTCCGCAAAGGGGCTTCTCTCACGAATGACAAAGATACTCCCACGTTCCCCATCTGAATATTGAAAATCAAATTTTGCATACGCGTAAAATCGCTCACCAATATTGAAGGTGCTCCGAATCTGATAATTGTTAAGATCATAAGCAGGCAGTGCCTGCTTCAGTTCTGGCTGGTTGAAGGTCAGTGATTCGAAGATCTGACTATTCTCCCGTCTGACGTAGAGCCCTGACTTCTCAGCTCGAAGTTTCATATCATATTCACGCAGCAAAACCTTATTCTGCAGGTCGTCCGGGTCATTTTTGGCCAGAAACTTCATCTCTTGAAAGATCGATTCTCCCTGTTCAGTCAGGGGGTTGATCTGATAATGTACCTTGTATATATCGCGGAAACTCTGTAGATCCCCTGTGGCCGCAATCGTATACAGACTTGCGGTAAGCAAGATGAACAGCAGACTTATAACAAGCATGCCCGTGAAGGACAGCAGCATTTTTATTCGAATGGACATGGGTTCCCCTTCTCAAACAAACTATTGGATTAGTTAGTGCACATGTTAACACAAGATGGATTCTATTGCCCATATGGAACGCTGGTTTTTATTTAGCCGAAAGTAACCTTTTCATTATATATGTTGACAGTGATAATCGTTATCAATAATGTTGGAGTAAGGTGCACAACGATTTATCTTAGAATGACCGGCAAACACTTTTGAAATGAGGTACGTAATGTGAAAGTAGACGTTAATCAGTTAGCAGCCCATTTTGCACACATTCCTTTTCAAGTCGAAGGAGTATATCGATATGCTAAAAATCCAGGGGTTCCCCAGGCTGACTATACCGATTCTTTTCCTGGATTTGTATTTCCTCTTACAGGAAAAATACAATTTCAATTTGATGGTACGCCCTATATTTTTTCACCAGGAAAAGTTGTACATGGGGGCGCGAAAATGAAACTGGATCAAACCGTGTTTCATAGAACGGACTGGGAATACATCCTCGTTTTATACCGGATATGTAGTTCGGACCTCGAAGAGACAAGCTTTTCTCATCAGCATTTTGAATTATCAACGGGTCAGTCCCCACGTCTGATCGAATTAATCACGCGTCTTTGGCATGTGTATAACCAGCGTGGAGGTATTTCAAAGTTTCAGACCGAGATGCTGTTTCGCGATGTACTGAATGAGACTTTAATATGTGTTGATCATAGGCAAAATAGTTGTGAATCAGATGTTTTATTCGAACGCGTCTCTACCTATATCCAAGAATACTATGATCAAAATCTGACTGTCGCCTCACTTGCAGAACAAAATAAAGTTAATCGAAATCGACTTTCCTACGTGTTTAGAAGACATGCAGGTATGGGTCCAGCAGAATATGTATTGAAATATCGTATAAACATGGCACAGCAAATGTTATTGGCAAGTGATGTGTCTGTACAACAGATTGCCGAGACCGTTGGCATTGCTGACCCCTTTTATTTTAGCAGAGTGTTTAAGAAACAATGTGGTATTTCTCCTACGGAGTATCGTCTGAAGTTCATCAATAATCCATCCTGATTTCAATAGGCATCCATGTTATACCAAAGCTTAGATCAGTATACTGAACATATAGGATTAATACACAGGAGGAATGACGATGCACTATCAAGCTATTCAATTAAATGAGGAATTTTCGAAATTAAACGATCTTTGGTCTCCGAAACTCATTGGTGAAATGAATGACTATCAATTTAAGATCGTTAAGATTGCTGGAGATTTTGAGTGGCATGTTCATGAGGAGACTGACAAGTTATTTTTTGTGCTCGAAGGGGAAATGATAATTGATTTTCGTGATGGGCAAGTGAAGATTTCCAAGGGCGAGATGTATATTGTCCCTAAAGGAGTCGAGATCAAACCTTCCGCCGAAAAGGAATGTCATATCATGTTGATGGAACCTGGAAGCGAAGTAAACACTGGCGGGACTAAGGCCGAATAAGCGTCAGTTATTGGAACCAGAATGTCAATTTGTAATATCAGAGAGCCGATAACCGCGTAATAGGGGTTATCGGCTCTGCGTCTGTACGGCCAGCTCTTTGACATGCTTTAATTGACATGCATTAACCAGCAGTCTCTCGGTTATGTCACTTGTTGCCGGTCTTCTTGATCAATTCCACACCATCGTATGACAGACTTTCCACACTTGTTGCCTTCTGCAGTATGTAATGATCAAAAAAGTTCTTCGCATAGTCTGTAACAAGATTTCGCATCTCCATAACATCCCGTTTGCCTCTGAGTTCCTCATTAACACTGGTAAACACGATGTCACAGTAATCCAAATGCGCAACACGATCAACTGAGAAATAATAGGTTTCCATGCTATTGCTAGCGCCAATAATCGCATTCATATTATAGTTAGGTTCACAAAACAGGAGCAAGAAGGGTTTCTTAAGATCGCTGTCAAGAAGGCCAAACGCACTGCTATCCAAGCCAATCCCGCAGGTGAATCGGTCGTCATCCCGACAAACCATCGCCGTCGTAGGCCCTCCATAAGAATGTCCGACTATGCCCATGCCGATGTCAAGCAACAATCTGCCCTTAAAGATGGAATTCAGCTCTCCAGAATCCAGTTTGTAAAGATAATCGGCTACATACCTTACATCTTCTGCCTGTGATTCACTATACTCTGTTATCTTGGAAAGTATCGGTAGTGCAAGCACGTTACGGCACATCTCAATGGCAGTTTCATCGTCAGGACGCATCTCCATCTTACCAGCCAACGCCAGCATCTCAGGATCTTCACCAAACGCTGTAATGACATCCGAAAAATCCTTGGATACATTAAACAGTCGCCCATCTTTACGTTTATACATCGTGCTATTCTGATGGCCGATGCTTACCACAACATACCCCATGCTTGCCAAGTCTGTACAGAGCACTGTACCCCATTCTGGAGAACCGCCCCCGCCGCAAACATAGAATAACACTGGATAGCGCTTTTCCTTCCCGGAGAGAGCAAGGTCGTCGTAACACTGGGTCTTGATATCTATAGAGAAAACATCCTTCAACGCAGTGACAAGTGGCTGCTCTTTAAACATCTCGTAGACTTCAGGAAACATGTACGTTGATGTAGTCTTACCTTCGCTACTGTCAGACGGATAATACACAAAAGCGGTCAGTTCTCTTTTGGAGTAATCTGATGCCGTGTACTCAAAATCCATCTGGGTTCGACCGACAGTATAGCCGCCAGTTGGTTCTGGAAATGCATTATAGGTTTTCATTTTCTTTCCCCCTTGAGATCGCTAACCATTTCAGAATATTTATGATCTTCAAGCAGCCCATGACCCATAAATTCAGCAAAGTACTTGCTGATCTTATGTTGCAGCTCAGAGTCCTTAATATCGAATTCCCTAAAAAACAAGATTAAATTAAGCTGCATTGACTCAAACATAAAAGAAATCAGGTCGTCGTCAACATCCGGTCGGAGATATCCATCAACCCTCATTCGGCGTAAAATGTCCTTGATCATGGGGAATGACTCGCCCTTTAACACATTCACATATACTTTCAGCAAAATGTCCTCAGGAATATATGAAAATGTTTTAGTCAGTTTGATTTCCAACTCATTCAGTGGCTCGGTCACCATGCCATTAACGTTACCGAATAAACCAGTAAGGAAATAGCTGTAAAGGGAATCTTCATTACTGTTACTGAAATATGCAGCTCTTTTCTGGGTCACATTACGTATTAAGTGACAATAAAGGTCATCTTTGTCTTCAAAATACCGATAAAATGTTCCGGGGTGCATGGACAAACTATCCAAAACCATCTTCATAGTTATATCCTCGTAAAGATTATCAACAAAAAGATGCATAGCGCTATTCGATATTTCCTCACGCCTTGTTTCGTCTAAACGAAAGAAAGTATTTTTTGGCATAGATTACTCCTTGATGTAAAGTGTGAACTTATTCACACTATACCGATAATATATTCACAAGTCAAATCGTATTAAAATAGAGCGTTCACTCCATTCTCGCTATCATTCAGGCTGACCGGGAACAGCTTTAGACAGGAATTTGGTCCCTGATAACAAAAAAAGCCGCTAAAATAGCGACTTTTAATGGTACTATGTTTTTGTACTTGGCTTCATTACAACCCGAGATCATCAGCGAGTCCTTCTACACCTGTGAAGATGGAATCCCCGTAACCCCAGAAGTTGTTGAAATCAATAATGTAGATTTTTTTGTTTTTAACTGCGTTAATGTTTTGTACCTGTTTGTTGGCAAGCAGCTTTTCAATCGTCTGCTCAGGATCAATACCACCTGCATACCTCGAAATAATCATCGCATCCGGATTAATCTCGATTAACTTCTCCAGACTGAGTGTGCCGGTTTCATTAATCAGCATATTATGCATATTGATTAATGACATTGCACTTTCAATAAACGTATCACCATTTCCGTTGTAGATTCCAATAGTTCCATCACCATTATCCGAAAATGATGCATAATTGATCGTTTCAGCGCTAGCTCGGGCCGACAAGGCATTCTCGCGTGCTTTAAGTGTCTCAATATACGCCGCTGCATTCGCTTGTACGTTGAATATCTCACCTAATTCAGTAATATCCTGATACAGACTATCTAACGATGCATCAGGAACACTGGTGCTTTGTACATACGTTTTAATCCCCATATCATTCAAGCTGCTTACTGTACCAACACCCCAGTCCGCATCCTCAAACAATCCACCACGCCCCACAACCAGATCAGGCGAAGCACCTATTGTCACTTCCTTACCTACATAGCCTTCAGCAAGCACAGGAATTTTTTTAAACTCATCAGCAATATCTTCAGGTACACTACCAAACAACGCAGCTACACCTACAAGTTTGTCTGTCAAACCAAGGCGAATCATCAGCTCGGCTGCGCCTTGGGTATTGGCAACTACTCGTTCAGGTGCCTTGTCAAACGTTTGATCCTTCTTCACCCATGTGCCGTTCTCTGTTGTATAGTTTGAAACGGTTACCGGGTAAGTTGTTTCGGCAGGTGCTGAAGCGTCAGCGTCGGTTTGTTCCCCATTTGTTGTTGCATTCGTGGTGCTGCTCTCCGCAGCTTGCTGTGAACTGCCATTTGCATCTTCGCTGCCACCATTGTTGCCTGAACACGCTGCGAGCACCAGAATCATTGCAGTAATCAAACAAAGAAACATCCCTTTTTTAACGGATACCAACATGTAAATAATCTCTCCCTTTTCAATTCACTCTTGTCTTTTAGACCCATATGTAAAATAACTATTGTCAGTATACAGTAAATGTCGAAGTGTGTAAATGAGAACAATAATCAATATCATTCGTCTGATGAATAAAAAGAAACCAAGTTCATCTCCTTTGTACGGGATTGAACTTGGTTTTTCTTTTACTTAACTATTCATTACGTGCCTGGTTAACCTTGGCGATAAGTTCATTAATAATTTCATCAGGTGAACGTTCATTCATCCATTGTTGACCGAACATTTGGAATACTTTGATCATCGGGAAATCTGCCCAGAATCCTACAAACTCCTCGTTAAGATATACCTTGTCCGTAACGTGCTCGTTCATTTCATTCAGGCAATGCTCCAATTCCTTTTTCGCTGCAGGATCACTCATCCACTCACTGAGCAGACTGAATTTGTGGAACGTGATTTCTTCCTTACCAAAGTCACAATGCAGACGTTCCGTAATTCGGATATCTTTGGACGAGCTGCCAAGTGAAATTTGGAAAAACCCGGTCTCAGCCACCCAACGGTTATACTTGGTGTTGTAGTATGAAAAATCTCTCTCTTCCAGTTCAAAAGTAATCTTGCGTTTTTCACCCGGCTCTAGTTCAACTTTAGCAAAAGCTTTCAATTCTTTCTCTGGACGGGTCCATGTGCACTCTTCATCGTGAACATACAGTTGAACAACTTCTTTCCCCTTGCGCTTTCCGCTATTTTTCAATTGGAAGGAGACCGTAACACCGGTGTGGGTCTGAGACACTTCCAGATCCGTATAGGAGAACGATGTGTAAGACAATCCGTGTCCAAACGGGAATTGAGGTGCCAGTTCTTTCCGGTCATAATACCGATAACCCACGAACAGGCCTTCGCGATAATACAGCTTGCCGTTCTCTCCGCGAATTCGCATATGTGAAGGGTTGTCCGACAGTTTGACAGGGAATGTCTCAGACAGTTTACCCGAAGGATTTGTCTGTCCGAATAATACATCTGCAATCACTTTACCCATGCCTTGACCCGACAACCACGAATGAATCACACCAGGTACATGCTGCACCCATGGGCGCATCGCTAGTGCGGAGCCACTGCTCGTTACGACAATACACTTGGGTTGAACTGCGGCTACCGCAAGAACCAATTTCACTTGATGCTCGGGAAGATCAATGCCTTGCAAATCATGCATCTCCGATTCCGCATATTCCGGTTGGCCAACAAACAATACAGCAACATCGGAATTCATCGCTAATGAGACGCTTTCCTTAATTAGCTCATCATTGATGGAGTCATCCTCCGGGTACCCTTCTGCATAATTCAGGGTCATGGCATCGCCAGCCAGATTTTTTATCTCGTCCCATGGAATATCGACATTTGTAGGCGTTACCTTTGCACTGCCCGCTCCCTGAATTCTCGGTTTTTTGGCAAACCGTCCGATCACGGCAATCGACGAAATGGACCCCTGCACTAGCGGGAGAATCGCGTTCTCATTTTTCAGAAGCACAATACTCTCGGCCGCCGCTTTACGTGCGAGTGCATGATAGTCCGAATCTGGAGAAGAATCCATATTCTTCTTGCCCGTTACCCGCTCAACAAGCTTCAAAATCCGTCCCACGCTGCGATCCAACTGTTCTTCGGAAAGGCTTCCGTTCTGAACCGCTTCAATGATCGCTTTGGCATTGTAATTGGCGGGACCCGGCATCTCCAGATCAAGCCCAGCCTTCAGACCGCGTATGCGATCATTAACAGCTGTCCAGTCGGATAGAACAACACCTTCATAACCCCACTCTTCTCTCAAAATGTCATGCAGCAAATGTTCGTTCTCACTTGTATACGTTCCATTCAATAAATTATAAGAACACATCACCGTCCAAGGGTCGGATTTCTTAATAATTCGTTCAAAGGCGCTCAGGTAAATCTCGCGAAGCGTTCGCTCGTCGATTTCCGAACTGGTTACCATCTTTTCAAACTCCTGGTTATTTCCTGCAAAGTGTTTGACAGAAGCGCCCACGCCTTCGCTTTGGATCCCGTTTATAAACGCCGCCCCAAGTTCCCCCGTCAAGTATGGGTCTTCCGAGTAGTATTCGAAGTTTCTTCCGCCAAGCGGCGTTCTTTTCATATTGACACCCGGTCCAAGCAGCAGCTCAATATCCATGGTTTTTGATTCACGTCCCAGTGCCACACCAACTTCATATAACAATTCCGTATTCCACGAAGAACCGATGGCTGAACCCGTAGGGTAACAGGTTGCGGGTACATTTTCCGTTGTAATCCCCATTTCTTCATCGCTGTTTGTTTTACGGATGCCGTTTGTGCCATCGTACATATGAACTGGCGGAATGTTTAATCGCTCGATTCCTTTTGTCATCCACATATTCAATCCTGCGCAGAGTGAAGCTTTCTCGGCCAGCGTCAATGCCGACAACAATTCATTGATTGATTTATCCATAGTACTCACCCTTCTGATATCAATTTTGTTCTTGTTCTTTCTTCAGTTCCTGTGCATCATACAGTTTAAAAAACGGAAACCAGACAATAAATACAATCACCAGGACGACCGCCAGCAAGATAAGCCCATTGAGTCCGGACATAATGTAAGTGGACAGGCCGATCGGTGTGTACCATAACTGGAAGATCTGGCTCGGAATTCGCACCCAACCCCAGTCGAGAGCCAAGTACACAATCACCGGCGTGATAAGTGAGTTAATCCACATCGGTACCATGAGTAATGGATTAAAGGCGATCGGTGCTCCGTACACGACGGGTTCATTGATGTTGAACAGGGACGGGATAATAGTCGCCTTGCCGACAGATTTCAGTTTTTTCGAACGTGCCATCAGGAACCAAACAACTAACGGCAAGGTCGCACCCATACCGCCAATACCCAGCCATCCGGAGAAAAAGGTTTCAAATGTGTTGATATTGACTGGATCTTGTCCTGCTGCCACAAGAGCTGCATTTTCTTCGATTGCAGGTATCCAGATCGCGTACCAGATCGGTGTCATGACCCACGGGCTTACGCCGAAAGAATACAGTACAACACCAATGAAATTGAACAATAAAAATCCGGTTAAACTTTGCCCTACGGCATTGATCGGCTCAAATACGTTTACGATCAGTCCAAAAATATCAAAATGAAGCTGATATACAAGCAACCATCCTGTTGTTAATACCAGGGCGATCGGGACGAGAAAATCGAACCAGTCCATAATGAATTCGGGAAGTGAAGACCCCTTTTTGAAGAACGAAAATTTGTTGCACATGATCATTACAAGAGCGACAAATACACCTACCAGGAGTGCTGTAATCATACCCGAGGGTCCAAATCGTTCAAGGATGAACTGAATGGTACCGTCTTCGTTTACCGTCGGGTTAAGCAGCATAACGAACAGAGATATCCCCGTCATTCCCGCCAGCAACTTGATTTTATGTCGTTCTCTTTTTTCCATCACAACATAAGGCGTCAGAAAAGCAATAAACAACCCGAGCAAACCGAAACTGAATGTCGTGATAGGTGTCAGGTCCGGCATTCCCGGAATGAAATCCTGCAAAATCGAAATCAATGTAATAATCGAACCGATGAAAATCATCGGAATGGCGACCATGATGGCTTCTTGAATCGAAGAAACCCAAATATTGTTCGTAAACGCCTCCAATCTTGGCGCAAACGAATCTGTCATCCATTTCATGAAACGCTTCATCCAAAACTCCCCCTGTCTTCCTCTATGCTGCCACAACCATAGTATATCGATTTGTGTTAACGCTTTCTTGTTGGAACTTGCCGCATCATGGTTCGTTTTTTGCCCAATCCATCGCTATAGTTCTAGCTTGCCAGCCTGAACAAGAAATAAACAACAAAAAACATCCCTTCAATACTGAAAGGATGTCTTAAAAGCACTTTTTTTAATATTGTCTATCCAAAATGAGCAGCATTACCCCATGCGGTGGAAGCAAAATCTCTCTGCGCCAACTTTCATCTCTTACCATCTCTGTCCCCATCACGGGTCCACTCCTGCCGTTTAGATAGGCAATTTCTTCTTCCGTCAAGGAATAGGGCGATCCCATGCGGGTCCACTCATCAAATACCGAGCCATGCTCCCGATCCAGTTGATAAGTGGTGCATTTATAAGGTCCCTCGAGATTGCTCAGGGTAAGTTCATAAGTTTTGCTGCCTTTTTCCTCAAATACGTCATAGCGGGTTGAGCTGGATAATTCCGACCAATCTCCACTTGCAAACAGCTGGTCTACGTGAACATAGTGATAGAACAAAAACTGCATGCTTCCGTCCCTTTTTCGGGTTCCGACATAACCGTCCCCCTTGACCATCAGCTCATCCCCAAGCTTTTGCATAAGCTCAAATGCATAATAGCTGGGTTTCTTCAGCCCATCGCGGTTAATCAGGCCAAAACCTCCGTAGAAAGGAGAAGCGGGAACGATACTTTCTTCGAATACATCGGTAAAGGACCAGAAAGCCATCGCTTTCACGTCACCGAGTGTGTTCATGGTGTGGTAAATGACAAACGGAGCCATAAACATGGTATCGTGCAGCAAGTTCCGGTCATACAGCGAAAAGTTCCACTCGGTGACATGAAGTTCAACATGACCGTAAGATGACGTATTCATTTTTTGCCGCATAAGCTCAATACTTTCTTTATAAAAAGAAGGCGGCATGATCTGGGTTAAACGATCGTCTTCAACTTTTAGCTTGGGATACTCCGAATAGATATGAAACGAGAAAAAGTCGAGAGCCACTTCACGCTTGCGGCAATAGGACAAAAATTCCTCAGCCCAGGTATCATTCCAGAGAGATCCGTAACCCATAGCTGGGCCCCCCACCGTCAGTTCCGGCAAAATCGATTTGATGGCATGAACGGTCGATTCGTAAAACGCAAAGTATTCTTCCTTGCTTCCTGCCCAACAAACACCCGCCAGGTCGGGCTCGTTCCATACTTCGAAATACCACTGCCTCACTTCTTCCGCACCATAACGATTCAAACAATGGCGAACAAATTCACCAACAAGCGTCTGCCACTTGGCAGGGTCGGATGGCGGGCTAATATTCCCCCTCCACCAAAACAGCGTTTCTTTCGATCTCGCCAGTTGGCTCGGCATAAAACTTAATTCCACAAATGGCCGAACGCCCTGATCCAGCAGGAAATCATATAATTTGTCCACATAAGACCAATTATAGAGGGGGATGCCCTTTTCGTTCTCGCTGTACACCATCATCTCGTCATTGAAGATGCCATGAAATCGAATATATTGAAAAGGCACTTTTCCTTTCAGCGCGGAGAGCTGCTTCCGCCAATCTTCACGCAAACCTTCAATGGCTCTACCTGCCGTCATGGTCATATTCCAGTGCTTTTCATAGACAGACGACGTCTGATCCGCACGAATTTCAATATAAGTTTGGTCTGACAGATGTACAGACGGTATAGGAAGCGTGTCTTGATCAGCGTCAACCTTAACATCCAGATATCGATACAGTAAACCAATCGCATTCAACGTTTCCATCTCGTAATAATCTCCGCTTGAAGATTCCTCATATGTTTTGGGTTTGCGGTTTACATTCAACTGATGGAGTTCCGGTGTACGCGAAGCTTCCCGATAGGAACCAGGCGTACAGCCGTACTTTTCCTTGAAATATTTGTTAAACAGCTTCACATTGGCAAATCCGCAATCCAGCGCGATCTCCGAAATATTTTTATCGTTGGCTGCCAGCTGAGCCTGAGCCTTCTCCAAGCGAATGAGCGTCAAATACTTTTGAAAAGGTATCCCGATTTTGTCGGTGAAGAAATGGGAGAAATAATGCAAACTTAAATGTTCGGAATCCGCCATATCCTGCAGTGTAATCTTCTCATTGTAGTGTAAATCAATATATGTGAGGACCCTGTTCAGTCTTTTATAGTCATAATCCCTGCTACCGTCTTCCAATGCGGAATTCGTACCACTGGAAAAATACCTCTGCAGGCATCCGCATAACATCTGTAATCTGCCCATTGTGAAATTTTGATAACCCGGCGTTTTTTTGTTGATCTCCCATACCATCTGCGCAAGATATTGTTTAATACTTTGCAGGCGAGGAGCGTTTTGTTCCACATTCATAGCAGAGTTACAGGAGATAAATGCATTATTGTTCATCAACTCGGGACCGAACTGCAATGTTAATAACACATTGTCCTGATTGGTTCGTTCGATCTTGTGGACGGACATACTGTTAACCACGATCACATCATCTTCATGCAGTGTATATTGCTGCTGGTCCAGATACATGATGATTGAACCGTGGAGAACATATACAACTTCCACTTCCTTGTGCCAATGAAAATCAATATGTTTTACCGAGTTCACGAAGAGTTTCATAGGCAGATCGTCCTGATGTTGAATAAACTCATATAGATAGCGAATTGTCTGCACCTTCCTTCATACCGATTATTATAGGCACAGCATTTTGAAGATATCAACAAACTACATATTAAGAACAAAAAAGCCGATCAATTAAGGTTCAATTGATCGGCTCTTCTCTATATAAATGTTCAAACTACCTATTCAACTAGATGCCCTGTTATCTTACCAACCGCGGTTGGACATGCGCTCTTCTGGAGCCAATTTAGAAATTTCGATCCCTTTCATCGGGGCGCCCAAGTTTTTGGATACTTCAGCAATCAGTTTGTAATCGGTGTAATGTGTTGTAGCTTCAACGATTGCACGAGCGAATTTCTCAGGGCTATCGGATTTGAAGATACCTGATCCTACAAACACACCGTCTGCTCCCAGGTGCATCATTAATGCTGCGTCCGCCGGAGTAGCTACACCGCCTGCTGCAAAGTTAACGACAGGAAGTTTTCCGTTTTCATGAACTTCGCGCAGCAACTCATAAGCTACACCTAGATTTTTTGCTTCAGCGTACAGCTCGTCTTTGGACATGTTTTGCACTTTACGGAGCTGGCTGTTAATTAGACGCATATGACGAACTGCCTCAACAATGTTGCCCGTTCCAGGCTCACCTTTTGTACGAATCATCGATGCACCCTCACCAATACGGCGAAGAGCTTCTCCCAAATCTTTGGCTCCACATACAAATGGTACAGTAAACTCATGTTTATCGATATGGAACACTTCGTCTGCTGGAGTAAGAACTTCACTTTCATCGAGATAGTCCACACCTAGGGATTCAAGCACTTTGGCTTCTATGTAATGACCGATACGTGCTTTGGCCATAACTGGGATAGATACAACCTTCATAACCTCTTCAACGATGGTTGGATCTGCCATACGAGCTACACCGCCAGCTGCGCGAATATCGGAAGGTACCCGTTCAAGAGCCATAACAGCTGTTGCCCCTGCCGCCTCAGCGATTTTAGCTTGCTCTGCATTCATAACGTCCATGATGACGCCACCTTTTTGCATTTCAGCCATTCCTCTTTTTACACGATCTGTACCTGTTTGCATGATTGTAGTCCTCCTAAGTAACTTTTGGGTGATTTTCAATAAAGGCATCGCTCTAATCTATGATTTAGTATAGAATGAGAATGGTCATATAAAAAGATCCAATAATTTTGATTTTTATTGTACCACTTTAATGATAACTCTGGAGGTCCTATGCAATTTCATGTAGCTTACAGTTCATATTTGAACCGAAAATATACGAAGATGAAGGCTCTCTATCATGCCATTCGTGATGCAATTCATGAAGGTATTCTTATACATGGCGAGAAGTTACCCTCTACTCGAGAGTTAGCTGCAACGTATCACATTTCCAGAGGAACCGTGAATCAGGTCTATGATACGTTGACTGCACAAGGTTACATTCATTCAGAGCATGGAAGAGGAACCTTTGTTGCATATCAGTTGGACTTAAGCAATGATGCTTCCACCGAGAAAGCTTGTACGCATCACTTATCTGCCTGGGGGAACCGTATTCAGCAGTTTGAACAGCAGTCGATTCAAAGAAATACACCAGCCAATGCTCATACACATGATTCCAGAATGAATAGCGACGAAGTGATCGACTTTAGCAAATATCAACCTGACTTCTCCAAGTTTCCTTACGATGAATGGAATAATCGATTGTATGCAGAGATAAGGCAGCGTGAGCTTCACCTGAAAGCAACCTCTGCTATGGTTAGTTCAACCGGGGATCCAAAATTGAGAGAAGCCATTGCTGCCTATCTGCGGAGGATGCGGGGCATTCAAGTTGATCCGGATCATATTGCAGTAACTGCAGGCTCCATGCAAGCTATAGCTCTACTCACTCAATTACTTGCAGATCCTGGGGATTATGTCGTGACAGAGAGTCCTTGTTATGTCGGGATTTCTAAAGCCATATTGGCTGCGGGTGCAAAGTTGATTGAAGCTAATCTCGATGGTCAGGGCGTTGTGCCCCAGGACTGGGAAGCACGTATGTTGTTTGTCACGCCGTCACGACAATTTCCTACTGGTGAAATGCTCAGTCTGGAACGCAGACAAACCTTGCTGGACTGGGCACAGCGAAATGATGCCATGATTGTTGAAGATGATTATGATAGTGAATTCCGATATCGTGGAATGCATGTTGAACCACTGAAAACGCTCGATAAAGCAGGACGCGTAATCTACCTGGGTAGCTTTACCAAAACCTTGCCTTTAGAAGTACGACTTGGTTATGTGGTTCTTCCCCCTACCTTGGCTGATACTTTTAGAAAGGCACAGGCATTATACGAGCCAAGACCCGTTAACCTGATCGAACAACGGGCATTAGCTGCATTCATGACAAGTGGTCAATATGAGCGTCATCTGCGCAGAATGAATCGATTATACAGTCGCAAATTCCATCTGTTACTCAAACATTTGAACAAGCAACTCTCTACATGGTTTGATTGGGTGGAGAATGAAGCGGGTCTACACGTGTTTGGCTGGTGGCGAGGTAATGTGACCACTTATGAGGCCTTTCGGGAATCGGCTAGGTCACAAGGTGTGGTATACTCAGAAGTCAGCAGTTCAACGTCTGTTGGTACGAAGTATGGTATCTATTTGTCTTTTGCACATTTGTCAGATGAACAATTACAGGAAGGCGTATCCAGATTGAAAAATGCCGTTACAACTGTATTGTGACGTAAATCGTCTCCAAAGTGAGTACAAGAAGATCATCATTCGGAAGAGAGGCGATCGTTATGAATTGGTTAAATGAACTTTATAAAATAAATAAGCAGGAACCGGACAAGGAAATCGAACGTTCTTTGGTTAACGCCATCTTCCGAATATATGACCGGTTCCCCCGAATTGGCCTTAGAGAGCGGATCGGACAGCAAGAAATGTCTCTCGATATCGCCGATGCTTATATCCATGGACATAATGCCATGATTGAAGCTGGTGTCGGAATCGGTAAGTCTTTTGCGTACCTGATCCCAAGTCTGCTCACGAATCAAATGTCTCAGAAACCAGTCATTATAGCGACATCCTCCATTCAGCTCTCGGAACAGATACATAAAGATTTAAGGATTATTGGTAGTCGGTTGGGATTCTCAACGGTTCGCTCCGTGGTGGGAAAAGGCATGGGGCAGTATGCCTGCCGAAGTAGAGCAGCGGAATGGATCAGTCTTGATGATGCAAACTCCTCCGTATCTACCCTCGCACAGCGCATATTAGATTATGAAATTGATGAAAGAGCCGATATTAAAGCTGGAGTTAGTGATGCCGAATGGTCCCACGTTTCCGTGAATGATTGCAAATTTGAACGTTGTCATCACAAAAATGCATGTTTGTTTTACGATATGAGAGCGAAATTGAATGCAAAAGCTCACGAGATTGATTTTATTATCGTGAACCAGGACTTGCTCATACGGGATTTGATGAAGAAAAAAGAAGGAACCAAGAGCATCATCTCAGAACAGCCTGCTCTGATCGTCATTGATGAAGCGCATAATCTGGAAACAAAAGTTCGGGATGCCAGAACACTCGAGTTCACATATCGGGGAATCTGCCGCATTCTGGATACCACGGTGCAGCTTCTCACGAAGCAGTCCGGGGATAAAAGTCTCTTCTCACAATCCAAGTTCATCAAAAACTGCGCTGAGCGCATCTTCAAACAGGTAAACGCGGATTTGCTCCACCATGCCAAGCAGGATAACGACCGAATTAAAGTGTCAGAGATCAAAGGAATACCGTTGAACCAGGTCTCGAACGAATTAAAAGATCTCAGTCTACGCCTTTCCATTTTGACCTCACGCCACGAGCGGGAGATAGATGACGCTTTTGAAGCCATGAATGGGCTCATTACGCTCATCCATGTCTTGGCTGAAATAGAGGACAACTATCTCAGATGGGCAAGCAGTCCCCTTGGAGTAACCACAATCAGCATCTGTCCCAAAGATATAAGTCAATTTCTGAAATACGCTTTATTTAATGGCAAGGTACCTGTAGTCCTAACATCAGCAACGCTGTGCCAAGGCGGGGATACGCTGGAGGAACAATATTCTTATATGACGGACTCCCTCGGTTATAAGGGAGATTTCTTAGAGCGCCAACCCTCCCCTTTTGACTACACCAACCATGCCATGATGTATATTTCGAACAAAGTTCCCTATTACCACCACGATCAGCGCGAAAACTATCTTAAAGCAGCTTACAACGAAGTGGTTCAACTCTGTAATCTAACTCAGGGAAGAACAATCATCCTTTTTTCAGCAAAAGAGGACATGAAGTACATTCACAAAAAGTTGATCTCAAGGGCTAATGAATACACATGGGCAGTCCATGTTCAGAAAGAGGGGTCATCACAGGACAGTGTCATCGCCGAATTCAGGAAAAGCAAAGGTGTACTGCTGGGTACCGGTGTATTCTGGGAAGGCGTGAATATCGAGGGGTCTGACCTGTCACAGGTCATTATTTTCCGACTGCCCTTCCCTGTTCCATCGGATCCTGTGTATGAATATAAGTCATCTGTAACGGAGAATCCGTTCATGGAGGTGTTTGTACCGGACATGCTTCTTCGGTTGCGGCAAGGAACGGGACGCTTGATTCGTAGTGAAACCGACCTTGGCATACTCAGCATACTTGACTCCCGTCTCAGCGAAGCGGCTAAAAAGAGTTACCGGGCACAGGTGCTGGACACGTTGCCGTTCAAAAAAGTGACGGAGGATTTTGTGGTTTTGGAGAAGTTTGTTCAAACTAAGGGGATACGACGAACGGATTAGAAGTGGTACACCCAAACGCTATAAACTGTTCAAATCACATGAAACGGCCCTTCCACCTATCAAGCGGAAGGGCCAATTTTAATGCTGGAAGTAAGATTTATGCTACAATATATTCCAGATCTACGAATCCCAAAGGAGGTATTACCATGGTTGAAAGACCAACTACAGAGGAATATGCAGCTTATTATGAAGGGTACATCCAGCTTGTTCCTGAAGGGAACATCATCGAACGCTTAGAGCTGCAAGCCAACATCATACCAACTTTGCTCTCTTCATTGACAGAGGAGCAAGCAAATTATCGGTACGCCGAAGGCAAATGGAGCGTGAAGGAGGTCATCGGCCACCTTTTGGATAACGAACGCATCATGAGCAGCCGATTGCTTCGCATTGCCAGAGGTGACAAAGCGAATCATCCCGGCTACGATCAGGACGTGCTTATGCAGACCCACCCTTTTAATACGTATACCCTCGCCGATTTGAGCGAAGAATATGCCGTCACACGCCGCTCAACCATTCTTATGCTTCGTCGCCTCACGCCGGAAGCTTGGCTCTGTAGAGGGATCGTCAGTGAGAATCCTGCTTCAGCTCGATCGATTGCATTTGTTATGGCTGGACATGAGCTCCATCATTTATCAGTACTTCGCGATCACTATTCGCTGGATGTGCAATTATAAAATTCACTCAAAAAGACTTTGAACCTGCATTTTCTGTAGGATCAAAGTCTTTTCTCATCAGCCCATTTATCGATCAAAATGAATCAGAAGTGCATCCTCTCTCAAAGACAACGTGGAATAATGATTCAGAATCGGAATGTCCCCACTGAACTCAATGGGCAGTACCACATAGCTGGACTGAAAATAATCCGATCCGTTCCAGCGATCTGAAAAGTATAGGTACTCCTCTTCTGATCGCTTCAGCACAAATGCTGGTTGCGTTCGGTACGTCGTTTCATCGCCAAAATCGCTGAGCATCCCCCATGGTCCATCCATCGTATCAGCCATCGCGTACTTTCCTTGATTGGGTTCCCAACCCGTGCAAAAGGAGCTTATCATATAGTACTTCCCTTTTCGTTTAAAGACGGCTGGCGCCTCTCGATATTCCCCCTGCCACAACTTCCCAACAAGACTTTCGACATTAAGGTAATCTTCTTGAAGGCGATAGATGTGAAGATCCGCATTGTCTCGGGCAGCTGAAATAAAATATGCCGTACCGTCATCATCCTGAAAGAGTGTGCAGTCACGCGACATATAACCATACGGATTAAAGCTGCCATGATAAACGAAATGGCTATCTGGAAAATCAGAGGTGGCTATGGCGCACGCGGCATCATTGTAATTGTCACCATTCTCATAGTGGACCCAGAGTACGAACTTTTTTGTCACCGCGTTGAACAGCACTTTAGGTCGTTCGAGATTTACCTTTCCGCCTTTGTCATTCATTAATCTCAGATTCGTCCGAACTCGAATGGGTGCAGCTGGCGTAGAGGTCATCAGGATATGGTTCCGAAACTCCCAGTTGAATAGATCCTTGGAACGGTAACAACTAACATAAATATCGTCTCTCCGATCTTCACCATACCAGTAATAATAATCGTCATGGAATAACATATGTCCACCATGGGCATGAATCGGTTGACCACTGAGATCCTTCCAGATGGTACCATTGATTAGTTTATTATTCTGCACTTGTTCCAAATATCTTCACCTCCCATAGTCTTGGTGTGTACCAATTGTTGGGGTTGTTATGAAGTGCCGCATTTTGCATATTAATTCGTACATATCTGGCAGCATTACTCGATAGCGTATCTGATGTGAAACCGTAAGATGTATTATTGGTTCGATCCAATGCCACGGTCCAGTTCACATTATCCGTACTGGTCTCGATTTTGTATTTGTAAAAACCTTCGGAGCCTTTTTGCATCCACCAGGAGATTTGCACATTACTCAATTGTTGAACGGAGCCGAGGTCTACCTTCCACCAATGTGGCCAGGAACTGCCTGTGCCGATCCATTCGGTTTGATAGTTACCATCATTAGCATAACTTGCCGGGTACGTTCCGGTAGCCGTTTGCGCTGTTGCAGGTTTACCTTGCGACAGCAGTTTTCCATTCTGAACGGGAACGACAACATCATCACTTGTGTTGTACAGGACTTGATCAAAATAATCATAAAATGCGTAACCATCGGAGAACCAAACGGGAAGCAATCGTTCCTCCGTTGTTCCATTTTGCGAACCTGCCCAGCCGAACATCCAGCGATATGCAACCATAACCACGTTGTTGCCCGTATCTGGCTTCACCCGCATGACGGAACCCGACTGCGCCGAGAAGGTTGACGTGTTGCCAATCGTCCGTAATTCAGACCAATCGCCGTCTATGCTTGTTGCTGAAGAATACAAGGGTATGCTCGGATACCATCCTGCTGCTTGGGAAGAGAACAAATAATAAATGCCATCTTTTTTGATCATTTTGGGCAGTTCCCTGTGTTGATTTTGGTAAATAACTGAAACTTGATGATCCACATCCAGCCAATCGGAGGTCAATTTATACAAAATCGTGTCCGAATTATTATTGGCCGTAGAGATCAGATACGCCGAATCATCGTCATCTTTGAAAATGGAGATATCTCTGGACTCGTTTCCTTCCGGTCGAAAGCTTTTGTGAAATGTAAAGTTTTCTCCAGGCGTAGCCGAAGCTACAGATACCCTGGCAAGTGTGTAGTCTGTACTGTTTTCATAGTGAGCCCAAAAAACGAATTTGTTCGTGGGCGCATGGTATAGGATATTAATCCCCTCAAATTTAGAATTCGCCAGATCGGGATGATCCGTGTAGGAAAGAACCACTTTGTCGTTACCGTAAGTGATATCATCCGTTGAAGTCTGTTGAATCATTTCACCAAAACCGCCTGATGATTTTTGTACGAAATTGAATCTGTAGTAGGTATCCCCCACTTTTAGTTCATTCGGAAGCATGAGCGTTGATTGCGTTGTATTATCAAAAGTTGTGAGGTTTTCTGGAAGAGTGTAAGGGGTATATTCTGGTGAGACAGCGGAGGCAATGAAGGAAGTTCCCCCATATGCTTTCACTTGGTATTTGTACGTGCTACCTATGTTGAGGTCATAATCGTCCGTCGTTATACCGGTTAAGGTCTGTAATAAAGTATATGGCGCATTGTTCTCGGATCTGTACAACTCGTATGCTGTGGCTCCCGTTACAGGTGCCCAATGAATTTTGGCATTGGATACTTCGGATTCGTTCTTCAATACAAACAGTGTTGCAGCAATATGGGTCTCTTCGCCAGCGGCAGCGTGAACGGTCTGAGCTGAGGACGTTAATTGAAGTGTTAACAACATCAATCCAATGACGATAGCCATCCACGATTTACCTTTGATCATGTCTCATCATCTCCTTTTTTAGAAGACCAACCTTCCTGTTGTAGGAAGGCTGATCCAGGTGAAACTTGACTTTATTTCAAATTCATCAGTGTCATTACATCCGTCTCACTGGCTTGGTTGTACCATTCGTTAACTTCTTCGATCACGGTGTCTCCGCCTTTTTCATGCCACTGTTTCACAAAGGTATCAAATGCTTCAAGCGGCTCATTGCCATATATGATTTTGGTGAACGTCTCCTGTTCCATAGTGGTCAACTGTTCCCACACATTTTGCATCGTTGGCGTTGGTGGACCGTTAAACTCATTTGGTAATAAAACATCTCTGTTTTCATACGAAATACGATATCCGTCCTGCGTCGTTTGATCTTTTGAAGCACTCTGAATGAGGACGCCCGTGTCGGCTTTAACTCCATTCGCCAGATCGTAGTAGGATTGGCCGGGACCATCAACACTCGGTGTATTTTTGGTAAATGCCATTTTTCCAACGCCTTGTACAGCCTCTAATGGTGTATTGAATTTCGTTGGATCAAAAGTGACTTCATCGTTAACGATATCGTAATCGTATCCTTGAGCGTAGCCGTATTTGAACTCTCCCGTGCTGAACGCTGCGTCGTACATTTTATCGTAGTACAGGAAGAAGGCTTCCATGTTCTGAAAATCCTTGTTAAACATGAACACACCATCGTTCAACTGGGCGGATTGGTAGGTCTTATCACCGTTCACACCTTGAATGGTCGGATAAGCACTAATTTTTGCACCATCCACATTTTTCTCTACGTCCTTCACACTGTCGTACAGCCAAGGACGACCAATGATGATACCAGCTTTCCCCTCCGTAAAATCAGACAGTGCATCCCAGGCCCCTTGGGTGGCCAGTTCTTTGTTCAAGTACCCTTTTGCATACCAATCACGTAACTTGGCAAGTGCTTCTTTGTTGCCAGGAGCCACAGATCCATAGGTGAGTTTGCCGTTGTCGTTATGCCATTGTCTTGGAAGATGTTTGCCCGTGTATGCGCTGAATATCATGACCGGATCGCTGACCCAGCCCGTATTGTAGGAATCTTTACCTGAAAAAGTAAAGCCGTATGTGTCTTTCTTGCCGTTCCCATCCGGGTCCTCATTAGTGAACGCCGCGATGACTTGTTCAAACTCATCAATCGTTGTTGGCGCTTCCAAATTCAATCTGTCCAACCAGTCCTGGCGGATCAACATGACTTCGCCTTCCGTTAAATTCGGCGCAATCGCCATCCCGTAGACCTTGCCCTCCCTAACCACTGGATTGAAGGTGGTCGGGTATTGTTTGTATATTTCTTTTATCCGGTCAGGCATGTAGGTTGAGATGTCTTCCGTAATCTCCTTGACCTGCCCCGACTCGATCAGATCATTGACCAGCATGGTATCATAGACGGGCAGAACGTCTGGCAGCTTCTCGGAACCTGTCAGTGCCAGCCTCAGCTTGGTATTATATTGTGAAGCATCACCTCCCAGCAGGGTGGTTTGGATTTTGATACCCAGGTTTTGTTCGCCCCAGCGGGTCAATACATTGTCATTCAACGTCTCACCGTTGATGTACTTTCCAGCATTTTCATCCTGTTGTTTGGCGATGGTGATCGTAAACGGTGGATCATATTTTCCGTCCTTAAGCACCGATGCCGGTGCGGTCTCGGAAGCACTCTCCCCTTTGCTACAGCCAGCCACAAGAACAGCCGACAGCATAACCATACTTACCATTTTCCATAAATCAGTTCTTTTCTTCATGGAAACATGCCCCCTTCACTCATACTCAATTTGTTTTTCGTCATCCTAACTATTCTTTGACGGCTCCTAGTACAATTCCCTTTACGAAATATCGTTGTAAAAAAGGATAGACCAAAATGATCGGTAGCGTGCTGACAAAAATTTGCGCTGCTTTGATGCTCTGTTCAGACATGGCTGCCACCTCAGACTGGCTCATTGCCATATTCTGCATATTGCTCTGCACGACGACCGTCTGTAAAAACGAAGCTAACGGATACTTACTTGCATCCGACATGTACAATATCCCGTCAAACCAGGAATTCCAGTGCCCCACCATAATGAACAAGGATACGGTCGCTATGCCGGGCAGAGATAATGGTAAATATATTTTGCTGAGAATTACGAAAAAGGACGCTCCATCAATAAATGCTGCTTCTTCCAAGGCTTTGGGAATCGTTTTGAAAAAATTGACGAGAAGAATCAAATTATAAGCACCGAAAGCTCCCGGTAGCACAAGAGCCCAAATTGTGTCCTTTAAACCAAGGGCTGTGATCAATATATAAGAAGGTATCAATCCCCCCGAGAAGAGCATGGTAAAGATAAAAAACCACATGAGCACGTTGCGTCCCCTGAATTCCTTGGACAGGGCATATCCTGCACAGGTAAGAATAAACATACTGATGGTTGTACCCAATACGGTTCGAGTGATGGATGTCAGCATGGCACCGTTGAAATTAGAATTGTTGAACGTTTTTACATAGGCGTCCACATTGAACCCCACCGGCCAAAATGAAACCATATTACCGCTAATGGCCGCTTTGCTGCTGAGCGATTGCGCCAATAGATGAAGCAGTGGTAGGAAACACGCCAGCCCCGCCAGTATCATAAACGCGTAATTAAAATAGGAGAATACTCTATAACCTGTCGTCTTATGGTACATGAACCCTCTCCCTCCTTGTTAGAATATTTTGTAATTGGCATACTTATAGGCCAGCCTGTAAGAGACAACGATCAAGATCAAGCTAATCCCCGATTTGAACAATCCTACTGCTGTCCCGAACCCGTATTGCCCGTTTAACAAGGATGAACGGTAGACATAGGTGTCAATGATATCTCCCGTACTGTAGACAAGCGGATTGTACAGATTGAAGACCTGATCAAAGCCCGCGTCCAGAATATTGCCCAGACTCAGCGTAGAAATGACGATAATCATAGGCAACATGCTAGGCAAGGTGACGTATCGAATTTGCTGCCGACGTGTGGCACCATCAATCTCGGCCGCTTCGTAATAGGAAGGATTAATTCCCGCAATGGTCGCCAGATAAACAATCATGCCAAAGCCAAAGCTCTTCCACACATCGCTGATCACAACCGTAAATCGAAACAGATCAGGATCTCCCAAGAAGTAAATGGGATCGTTCCCAAAAATCTGGGTCAAGATGTGATTGATTCCTCCGTCTAATCCGAGAATGTCGATCATCAACCCCGCGACCGTTACCCAGGACAAGAAATGCGGCAGATACACCAGTGTCTGAACACTTTTCTTAATGCCCATATTTCGGATCTCGCTCAGCAGAATAGCCATGACGATTGGAACGATAATACCAACGATAATTTTAGAAACGGCGATAATTAACGTATTAACGATCGCTTGTGTGGCTTCTTTGTACTGGAAAATTCGTTCGAAATTATCTAACCCGATCCACCGTGAACCTGTGATGCCCAGCCATGGTTTGTAGTCCTGAAATGCCATGAGCAAACCTACCATCGGGCCATAAGAAAAGATGCAAACAAACACAAATGCGGGAATACACAGTACATACAAAGGCCAGCTTTTCTTGATTTCCTTTTTGAATGAAGTCCGCTGGGAAAGCTTTGTTTTTGTTTTTTTAGCGGATCTGACGGGCACAATCTCGTTAATGTTGCATACCTCCTCTATGATGGTTCTTCGAAAGCGATCCTTGCAGTTAAGCTTAACAAAAGCGCTTACACTCCAAAATGCCAAAATTTCAAGATCATCACCTCATCCTGAATCAATTTTAAAACGCTTTCATTTATAGCAGATGCTGCCCTTCCGCTTTTCGAAGGTTTGGCTTATATTAAAGTTAATCCGATCTGGATTTTAAACTTCTGCGTTTGACGATATGAAAGGAAACACATATGATCAGAAAAATGTATATGAAGCGATTCATCTATTTCTTTGTTTTTTTTCTGCTGCTGACGTTAAGTTTGTTTTTCGTGATGAACCGATTAAGCTCCAAGACACTTGAAGAAAATCTGATTGGCGCTTCCAAAAACCAGCTTGATTATGTGAAAGGCATTCTGGACGGGATTATATACGAGGCTAACATGTACGGAGTTCAATATGCAGCTGACAGTGATGTCCGATTTTATCAGAGGCATGTTATCGAGCTGAGCAATTACGATTCCCAAATGAAGAAAAACGATATTGTTGATCGCTTGCGGCAAACGCTCCTCTCCAGTCGATCGATTGAATCGATCGGCATTTACTGGAAGTCTGAAGAAACGTTTCTGTCCACTAACAGTACGCCGGAGGCGAGACTTCCGTTCAAGGATGTTCATCAACGGGGATGGCAGATCGTCGGCAATAGCTTGTATTATTTTGCCCTCTACCCTTACATCCAAAAATCCGGACAAAATGAACCGACTCAGTACGTCGTTGGTGTAAAGCTGAATACCGATTATTTGAAAAATCTGCTGAAAAAGGCTGTGAACAACGACAGCTCAAACGCTTTTTTTTGGTTTAATTCCCATCAGTTATGGAGTGAGAAAGAAGTCGACAATGATCTATTGAAAGCGGTTACCGAAATACTCTCTCCACAGCCGGAGATCACTTTGAAATATGATTATCACACTAATTCAGACGACTATTATGTTCTTTCCCGATATATTGAATCAATCGACGCCTACCTGATTACATATACACAGACGAATGATTTTCTGCAACCAATTGACCGCAACCGCAAAGTTTTTTTTGCCAGCATTTTAGCCATTTTCACGCTTGGTCTGGTTGTGATCTTTACGTTTTACCGGAACTATTACCGTAATATTCGTTTGTTGGAGCGGAAGTTTTCACAGGTAGAACAAGGCAATCATAATACTCGTATTACCGAAAATACGGATAGAGAGTTTTACAGCCTGTTCAGAAGTTTTAATCATATGGTTACCGAGATCCAGGATCTGTTTATATCCTTGAAAACCGAAACGGAACTAAGACGAAGTGCGGAACTTCAACAACTCCAAGCTCAGATCAATCCTCATTTTTTGTACAACAGTTTGTTTTTCATCATGTCGGTGGCTCAGTTTTCACCTGATTCTGTCATGCGCATGAGCAAACATCTAGCTGAATATTATCGTTATTTAACCAAGTTGGACCGGCATGAAGTCACGCTGGAAAGCGAGCTTCAGTTTGCGGAACATTTCCTGATTATTATGGCTCTTAGCAAAAAAATGGAGTATAGCATTGATCTGCCTCCAGAACTGTCCTCCCTTCCCCTGATGCCGCTGATCATCCAGCCAGTGGTTGAAAATGCGATTCAACATGGCATTGAAGGACAACAAGGTGCCCATCGGGTCTCGATTGATGTAAAACAGACGGAGGCTGCAATAACGATTAAGGTCTCCGATGACGGCAAAGGTCTTTCACTGGATGATATTCGTAGCCTGGAGGCTCGGCTTGAGAGTGATACCCCGCCTGAAGGAATTAAAGGCGTAGGGCTCTGGAATGTAAATCAACGTCTGAAAAATACGTACGGTGAACGTAGCGGGTTACATTTTACTACCAATTATTGGGGCGGCTTGTCCGTCCTGCTGCTCATCAGCATTCCCGAGGTGAAAGGAGATAACTAATGCGATTATTAATTGTGGATGACGGACATTATGTCGTTGAATATATGAAGCACTTGCTCGATTGGAACACCTTTGGCATTGATCAGATCGAGACGATGACCAATTCGATTGAAGCCCGAGAGATGTTGACTCAAAACCATATCGATATTCTAATCACTGACATCCGAATGCCTGAGGTGTCGGGTATTGATCTGCTTCAACATATCCACCAACATAACTTGCCAACCAAAGTGATCATCCTTTCCGGCTACTCTGAGTTCGAATACGCGCAACAAGGAATTCGTTTAGGTGCGCTCGACTATTTACTCAAACCTGTCGACAAAGATGATGTGGAGAAAGCCATGTCCAAAGCCATAAATAATATTACAAAGACACGGCCCGCTCAATCTGTCGCATGGGAGAACTTCAATGGATTGGGGTATCTACTTTCACTTCTTGGTCATAACGAGACATTAAGGAAGGAATATGATGCTTATACTGAATTTTTAGGGGAACGCCGTATGTGCTGCTTCAAGCTAGAGGGTTTCACACAGGAACATGAGGATGTTATAAAACATGCTGTCGGAGACAAATTGGATCGTCTCGTTTGGAATGCGGGAACGGGACTGTTCGGTCTTGTTCCGGAAGAAACTGCTGGGGAACTGACCATCAAACTGGAGCAATCAGTCGCGTCTCCTCCCTTTTCATTGACCGATCGAAACGTGACCCGACAGATGTTCTACCGATTCTTTCTTAATGAGGAAGTACACTCAGCCGACTTCAGCAGCATATTCAACCATTCTCCGTCATGCGGTGATTGGGAGTCTGCCGGAAATATCATTAAAAAATATGATCAAATCCACCTCCATAAGCAAAAAATAATCTTTCTCATGGAGACCATTCTATATGTATATCTGACGGACAAGGATCGGGATGACTCTGAAACTGTGGATTGGATATTCAACCTGTTACGGCATCCTGATGAACTATCCTCAACTCTCATGGATCGTGTCAGTCGGATCAGAAACAACAAACAGATGTCCATTCAAACCATCGTTGACAAAGTACAAACGTATATCGAAGACCATCTGTCACATGGCCTTAGCCTGGATGAACTGGGGAAAGTTGCACATCTCCATCCCGTCTACTTTTCCAAACTGTTTAAACAGGAGACAGGAGAAAATGTGTCAAACTACATTTCCAGGAAGAGGTTGGAGAAGGCTTCTCAACTGCTTCAAGATTCGGAACTCCGTGTAGCCGATATAGCGCAGATGGTTGGTTACCGAAAAAATCAATATTTTATCCAGTTGTTCAAAGTGGAATATGGAGTTACGCCCTACCAGTACCGCAGAAATATGATCCATCAATGAGAACGAATAAATAACTTCATCAAATTGATATAAAACGGGTTGACCATGTAGCCATTCGGACTTACGGAATATCTCTTACCCTTGTCCAACCGTCGTATTTGTTCCATTTCCTTCTCATTTAACTCAAAGTCGAATATATTGTTATTCTCTTTTATCCTTTGAGGATTCGATGATTTGGGGATGACAATAATTCCGCGTTGCAGATGCCAGCGCAAAATGACTTGCGCAACCGACTTCTGATGGCAAAGGGCAATTGCCGCCAGCTCCGGATGCTCCAGCAGCGCTTTGTTTCCCTGCCCCAACGGTCCCCAAGCCTCATGCAGAATCCGATGCCGAACCATATAATCGTGCAATTCGTTTTGCGGGAATTCCGGATGGGTCTCGATCTGATTTACCATCGGCGAAATCCGGGAATGTTTCTTCAAATGCTCCAGATGCCGGATCTCGAAATTGGCTACACCTATAACTTTGATTTTACCTGCGTCGTATAACTCTTCCATCGCCTTCCAGGCATTCACGTATTGAGGACCAGCAAAATGAATCAAATACATATCGAGATATGTTACGTTCAGCTTCTGGCAAGTCTGCTCAAACGCCTTTTTCGTCGCACGGTACCCCAGGTCTGTCGTCCATACCTTGGAGGTAACGAAGAACTCCTCCCTGGGAATGCCGCTGTTTTGGATGACCCGACCTAACACCGCTTCATTACCGTAAATTTTGGCCGTATCGAAATGGCGATAACCCATTCGAATAGCCTCCTGGACAGTCCTCTCGAAGGTCTCCCCGTTTTTGATCTTATATAGGCCGAACCCGAGTTGAGGAATGTCCACTCCGTTTGCCGCTGCGACTGTCTGATTCATTCGCAACTCCCCCTCCCCGTGTTTCCTATTTGTTGTTCCGATGCTTGTTCTTCGCATTGTGCTAGCAACTTTTCTATCTCGTTCACCAGGTTTTTCAACAATTTCAACTTGCTACCAGAGTCAAGGCTGTAATAGTTGAGAGTTCCTTCTTTACGAACACTTATTATCTGTGATTCTTTCAATATTTTCAGATGATGTGATACGGTCGGTCGGGAAAGGTGAGTCTTCATCCTGATCTCTCCTACGCGCATGCCGGGTTTTTGCGGCCCTTGAATCAAGGCAATGAGGATGGCTTGCCGGGTCTCGTCTCCGATCGCACTCAACACCTTCTGATTGTTCTTAAATTCGATAGCAATCGTGGTCGCAAGTTCCTGATCCAGGTAAATCATCCCCTTCCATTTAGAATGTGTAATACTTTTGTAGATACAGCCTATCACAATCTCGGATTCGGCTGTACATCGGGAAAGAAATTCAAGAACCTATTTTTCCCATGTCTTAAGACAAAGGATATATGTCCAGAGGATTACCTGGTCACAAATCGAGATGATGGCCTCTACCTTGTAAACAATTAAAATCGTGCTATCCTTATGATGAGGTGGATCAGATGGCAAATATTCAAGAGATTGCACGCCTTGCAGGCGTTTCTACAGCAACCGTTTCAAGGGTAATTAATCGACATCCTTATGTAAGCGATTTAACAAGAGAAAAAGTCTTGAACATCATTGAGCAATTGGATTATGTCCCTAATTCGAATGCAAAGTCCTTAAAAAATGGAGCGACAAAAGTCATCGGTGTTATGGGTGTTACTTACAATCCCCTTTTGATGTCACTTGTCCGTTCATTCCACATGATATCCCAAAAATACGGATTCAACATTATGCTTTTTATGACAGACGGAGATCGTGATAAGGAGCTTGTAGCGCTTGAGATGTTACGCAGTAAACAGGTGGATGCCCTTCTTTGTCTGGTTCGGACAATTGAGTGGGATATCATCGAATCCTACACGAAATATGGGCCAATTGTAACATGGCAGCGTCTTACCAGCGACACCATACCATCCGTATTTATGGACCAATATCAAGGTTATACGCTGGGTCTCGAATATCTGTATACCAGAGGTTATCGTAGAATTTTGAACGTATATTCGTCCAAAGGACAGAATACCTTGGAGCGAATAAGAGCTTATGAGGATTTTGTGCAGAAGCATGGGTTGAAGGACACCGGCTTTCCGCAATTTCATAATAAAGTCACCATTCATGATGGCGAAGAAATAGCGCGATGGTGGATAGAACAAACGGACAAGCCAGATGCCATTTCCTGTTCGACTGATGAGGTAGCAGCAGGTATTTTAACGGAGATTCAACGCTCGGGATTTTCGGTTCCTGATGATGTGGGTATCATGGGATTTGATAATACAGACAGCGCTCACCTGCTCGACCTGACAACCATCCATTACCCCGTGGATAAACAAGCGGAGAATGCTTTTAATATTATTATGAGTATGCTGGAAAATTCAGCATCCAATCTTCATCCTCTTCAGTTTAGACTGATTGAACGAAAATCTACATAAAACAACATCCCGTTAAACTTCATGAACGAACAACATTCAGGCCTGTCCCTATATGAGGGACAGGCCTGAATGGCTTCAATCTCTAAATAAATTAATTGTGAAATTGCGGAAGATGTTCTTTATGCGCTTCCAACATTTCATCTAAAACTACCTTAGCAATGTCACCGCTGGTAACGAGCGGATTAAGTGTGAATGCTTGTAGAGCGGTTGCATAATCTCCTGTGACCGCTGCTTCGATCGTCAGTTCCTCCATTGCCTTCATGACCTGCAATAGCCCTTTTTGTGCGGACGGGAATGCGCCAAAGTGAACAGGCTCTGCACCATGGGCTGTAATGATACTTGTAACTTCGATGGCACTGTTATACGGCAGGTCGCTTATGGCCCCGCGATTCTGTGTGTTGACTACCATATGCGTTCCCTTGTTGTTATATACGGAATTAATAACTTCACAAGCTGCGTCGCTGTAATAAGCCCCTCCGCGTTTTTCCAATTCCTTAGGCTTGTAATTCAGGTTAGGATCTTTATAAAGTTCAAACAAACTTTCCTCCAGGCGTTTCACAACCTGCCCGCGAGTTCCTTCGCCATTGACCGCTTCTACTTCCTCTTCAAGCATGCTGTCGGTCATGTAATAGTACCTGTGATAAGGACAAGGCAGCATACCCAGTTGGAGAATTTGCTCATACAAGAAACGCATGCTTTTTATATTTTCCACCATTTTTTCTGGCTCGGCATCAGGACCGTAGAGCTTTTCGATGGCCTGTTTAGTAAGCTCTTTACCATCTCGGTCATAAATTTTGTGCCAGTGAAGGTGATTAATACCGGCGAATTTGAAGAACAGTTCCTCTTCATTTTTTTCCAGAACAGCTGCTTCATTCTTGGAGGAAATAATCGGAACATTGCACAAACCAATGACCTTCTCCCATTTACCATATTGGAGCACAGCTTCCGTTACCATTCCCGCAGGGTTCGTGAAATTAATTAACCAAGCATCTGGGCAAAGTTCCTTCATGTCCTCAACAATTCCAAGAACGACCGGAATGGTACGGAATGCTTTGAACATCCCACCTGCTCCGTTGGTTTCCTGACCAATCATCCCATGGCTAATCGGAATCGTTTCGTCCTTAATGCGAGCTTCCAAAAGACCGACCCGGAATTGGGTGGTGACAAAATCGGCATCGGCCAACGCTTCTCTTCGATTAAGCGTCAAGTGAATATCACAATCGATTCCCGCCGCTTTTACCATCCGTTTAGCCATGGCTCCTACAATTTCAAGTTTCTCTCTTCCTGCTTCGATATCCACAAGCCACAATTCACGTATTGGAAGTTCATGATGCCGTTTGATAAAACCTTCGATCAATTCTGGGGTGTAACTCGATCCGCCGCCAATCGTCACAATTTTTAATCCCTTTTTCATTTTGAAGTCCTCCTTGTTCTATTGTGTTCTCAATTTGGACTCTATCTTGTGTAATGCATTACATGTCAAGAACTTTTTTAATGGAATTAAATGGTATTAATTTGTAACTTGAAACCGCTTTATCACTTGTGCTATAGTTACCTCAAATAAGGATTGTGACCGTTGATTCGGGCAATACCTAAGAAAGTTTGAATGCCGTTAACCAATTGGCGGCGTTTGAACTATCTTAGGTTTTTTTTATGCATATTGCAGAAAACAAGGAGCCGATGCACATGATTATTGAAAAAGTATTAAACAATAACCTTCTGCTGACCCGCAATACAAAGGGGAAGGAAGTCATCGTTATGGGTAAAGGCATCTCCTTTCAAAAAAGTGCAGGTGATGAGGTCGATGAACACAAGATCGATAAAATCTTCCATTTAGCCGAGCATGCATTTGCTGTAAAAATGGCTGAACTGATTCATGAATTACCCGCCGTTCATTTCGAAGTTGTGAACGAAATCGTAAAACACGCCAACCATGTCCTTGGTACTGAACTCAGCGACAATATTTATCTGTCCTTAACCGACCATATTAGTTTTGCCATCCAACGTAAGAACAAAGGTATGGTGATTAAAAATGCCATGCTGTTCGAAATTAAACGTTTCTATAAAACGGAATTCAGTATCGGATTGGATGCTCTCCAGTTAATCAGCGACATGATTGGAGTTTCGCTCGGGGAAGATGAGGCTGGGTTTATCGCCTTACATGTAGTCAATGCCCGACTTGACGGCACTGAAATGAAATTGACGATAAAGATGACTGAAATTGTCAACGAAATTTTGAAAATCGTCACGTACCATTACGGCACTGTTCTTGATGAATCGAGCTTAAATTATTCGCGTTTTTTAACACACCTTCAATATTTCGCCATGCGCTTATTGCGCCACGAGATTCACCAAAGCGGCGAAGATTTTTTATATCAGCAGGTGAAAAAGACTTATGTCAGAGCCTTTTCCTGCACTTGCAAGATCAACGAGTACTTAGAAAAAACGTATGTACAGTCCTTAAACAAAGATGAATTCGTTTACTTAACCATTCATATCCAGCGGCTTACTGAACGAAGCATTTTATAGCCCTATTTCTTTCAAGCTAAAACTTCATATACAACACATTAGGATAAAGGATTGTGACTGGTAAAGCAGGCAAAACCTGGACTGATGGCAAAATGATTTTTCTTTTTATTTTGCCACGAGTTCAGGTTTTGCTGCTTTTTGGAAGTGAAACGATGTAAGCCGGCACATCAGGAACGAACAGCTCACAACCTGAGATCAATTACCCATCATGAAGGAGGCAATATGCTATGAGTAATAAAGACAAAGAACTGTCCATACGTGTTATTGAACTTGTTGGCGGTGAATCTAATGTGAATGATGTATATCACTGTGCAACCAGGCTTAGATTCACCCTGAAAGATCATACAAAAGCGAATGAACAGGCGTTGAAAAATACAGCTGGAGTCATCACCGTTGTGAAAAGCGGCGGTCAATTTCAAGTCGTCATCGGCAATAACGTGTCCAAAGTTTATGAAGGAATCATGGAGCACACCAACCTTCAAGATGGCGGCAGCAAAACGGATACTAAAGAGAATGCAGAAAAAACAGGAATATTCGGAAAAACCGTAGATCTTATTTCCAGTGTTTTTTCCCCGCTGCTCAGTGCGCTAGCTGGAGCTGGATTGCTCAAAGGTCTGGTTGTTTTGTCTGTGGCGTTCGGCTGGCTAGATGACACCTCAGGAACTTATCTAATTTTAAACGCGGCATCAAGCAGTGTATTCACCTTTTTGCCCATATTTTTGGCAGTTACTGCCGCAAGGAAATTCAAAGCTAATATGAACGTATCCTTGGCTATTGCAGGAGCCCTGGTCTTTCCGACCATTTCCGCTGCGTTTAATAGCGGTCAAACTTATGATTTCTTAGGCATCCCCATTGTGCTTGTGATGTACACTTCCACCGTGTTTCCAATCCTTCTGGCGGTGTGGGTTCAATCTCATATAGAAAAATGGTTCAACTCGATTATTCACCAGTCTATCCGCAATATTCTTGTGCCGATGCTGTCGCTTCTAATTGTCGTCCCGCTTACCATTCTTGCTTTTGGACCGATCGGCAACAGTGTTAGTCAGGGGTTAGCTAGCGGTTTTACCTCACTCATGCAATTCAGCCCAATGTTGGCAGGAGCGGTCACCGGTGGTTTCTGGCAGGTCATTGTTATCTTCGGACTTCACTGGGCTTTCCTTCCAATTACTCTCAATAATCTGGCGACACTAGGCTATGACCTAATGCGGCCCATGTTGACCGCAGCCGTGCTGGCTCAAGCCGGTGCTTTGCTCGCCGTTATGCTGAAAACCCGCAATTCACAGCTTAAAACCCTTTCCGGATCTGCTACGATTACTGCGATTTTCGGAATTACGGAACCAGGCATTTACGGGGTTACTTTACGATTGAAAAAACCGTTCATTTACGCATGTATTTCCGCAGCGATCGGGGGCGCAATTATCGGAGTCGGGGGTGGTCGGGCAGTCGCTTACTCACTTCCCAGCCTGCTCGCTTTTCCTACTTACGTAACAACGGGGTTCGCCTCGGTTGTGATCGGTGTTTCCGTATCTTTTGTCCTGGCTTTTCTACTCACGTTGCTGCTTGGATTCAAGGATCTTAAGGCTACTGTTGAGGAGCAGCAGATTGAAACTTCTGGACAGGAAAAACAAGCGATTGAGCCAAGTGAATCTCGGTTAAACAAGGAAATCATTGTGAGTCCGCTGAAAGGCAGTGTTCAGCTACTTGAAGTTTTGCCTGATCCCGCCTTCTCTTCAGGTGCCATGGGACAGGGGCTTGTCATTGAACCCACTGATGGAATTTTGGTATCGCCAATCAATGGTGTCGTAACCACCGTATTCCCTACCGGTCATGCGCTCGGTCTGACCACGGACAGTGGCATGGAGCTTCTTATCCATATTGGAGTGAATACGGTAAAGCTAAAAGGACAATTTTTTGAGAAAAAAGTTAAAGAGGGCGATCGGGTTTCTTGCGGGCAACTGCTTGTAGAGTTTGACGCGGAACAAATCCGGACAGCGGGTTACATCACTGCCACCTCAGTCATCGTTACCAACTCCGCCAACTACTTGGACGTGTTAAAAACTACTGAACAGGAAGTGAAGCAAGGCGATTATCTAATGTCGGCGGTAGTCTAACGATTGGAGATGGATTACCTGTCGGTAATCGAACTATTTTCGGGTTATATAACTGTCTACTAATTCACTCATCCCGTATGATTAAAAAGAATCCACTCCGACAAAGGAGTGGTTCTTATTAGGGATAAAACTTTCAGTTTACTTACTAGCGACAATTGTAAATTCCCATGGAATGTTCTCATTTTCCCAACCACGATGCTCATCAAATTTCTTTATATTAAAGCCAGATGTAATAACAGAATTTATTATTTCGCTAAGGGTATACAGCCTAATCGAAACATCTGGAAAGTCTTGTTGTTCATCTTGAGAGAAATAATGTTTATATGCTACATCACCACTATGTAATTCTTCGTCAAAGTAGTTTTGTTGGATTGGGTATTCGATTTTAGAATTAGAGGAAACGATACATCTTCTTAAAGGATGAAAGTCACTCAAAATCATTACACCATCATCTTTTAGTAATGAGAACAGTAGAGACATGAATTTTTCAATGTCATTGAAATAGTGTAAAATTCCTCCTTCCAAATATAACATGTCAAAATGAGCACTATACTTTTCTAAGTCTATATCATAAATATCAGTAACAACATATTGTATAGACACATTGGCGGAATGTGCCAGTTCTAGAGCATATTTTTTATTTTCTTCAGATATATCAAATACGGTTACATCTGCGCCTAACAGCGCTATTGGGACTGCTTTTCTTCCATTTGAACCACAAAGGTTAGCAATCCTTTTTCCTGCAATCTGTTCAAAATACTGCTTATGTTTTTTTAGCTGTACTAGGGGATTAGCTAATATTTGTTGTGCTTTTTCCTTAGGTGATCCATCTCGTTTGTTCCAAAATTCATATGCCCGATGTTCCCATGCCACCTTATTTTTAGCACTTTGTTCATTCATACTAAGTCAAATCTCCCTTCTATTACCCTATTGTGAAAACGTATACAATTCTATAGTAGAATATGGGCTGACGCCCTAGCCTATATAAACAACTATACTCAACACTCCACCGAATTCCTTAAAATAAGAATATTCTCTTGAAGGAACGTATGATTTTTTTCAATGCCTCTATTTTTACACCAAACAACTGCGCTGAACGCATCGTAAAAATCGTAAAATGGCAGCACTCTTTCCAGAGGCAACATAGGTCGAATCGATTGATAACCTTTAATGAACGGTATCTTTGTTCTCGGATTGGCTTTCCAAATATATCGATTAACTTTTGTAAAATCTATTTCCGAGGAACCACTACGAGCACTCTCGAAATCAATAATGCCAGCAACCTCGCTACCATTCACCAATATATTACCTGGTCTAAAATCCATGTGAACAATGCATGGTCCGTCAGGATGCGGTAAAGCAGAGAAAACTCCATCAAAGTGATGAATACATCTCTTATACAATTCAGAGTCGAGAATTTCTTTACATGGCTCTTTCCACTTTTCAAAATTACTTTTGATATGTAATCTCCAATTATTTTGGTCAAGTAACTTAAAACCATCGCTTACATGGTAACCATACCCAGGAGTATTAACCTCATGGAGCATAGCATGATACACGCCAATCTGAAAAGAAAGATTCTCATCAATCTCTCCTGTACTAGGAATACCTTTAATTGCTGAAAGGAGCAATGCTCCAGCAGCACTTTCATCCCCGTACCAGATGTCCAATACCTTAGGAACCGGTATTACACCCTTTAATTGTTCAAGCATCTGAAATTCACGGAATAGTTTATCCTTATTAAATGGGATTTTCACAAACACGTTTTCTCCACTGACAAGAGTAAGTTTGTATACATCAGAACTAAATGACTCTGGAACATCTTCGATATTTAAGACATTCAAATTTAGCTTTTCTATAACTTTTAGAATGGTATTCATATGTCGCCTCCTGTTTTGGAAGATTTCTTCCGATTTTATTACGAGGTCGCGAAAAGAATACATGGGTCAAGGCAGAGTATTCTATGAAAAATATTTTCCTGAGTGTAAATCTTCTATTTCTTGAGAAAGTCTTTTAGTATGTAACTTCATATAACATTGAGCTTTTTGGAAAATATCTGTATGCCCGCCTAGATCATACAAGATTGTAGTAGATAACACTTGTACAATATAAAGGCTCGTTTGAGTTGCCATCCATTCAAAAAAATTGAAAAACTTCTCAATTTGTTCTGTATCATCATTTTCACGAAGCAATCCTTCAACATAAGTAGCCACTTCATCACCAAAAAACACATGTCCTAGAAACTCTTGATATAAATCCAAATGTTCTATATAACAATCGTGGAATTCAGGAAAAAGTTCTAAGAATTGATTGATTAAAATACCTTTGTCCATTCTCCAAGCTCCCTACTTCTTACCTACACATACTCACTGTTCTTTTCGTTTAAAAAACATCTTGCCAACCATAAGTCCCATAGCAGATGAGCAGATCAGATACCCAAAGAACAAGAAAAGTAAATAAACACCATGAAGATCTGCAGGAATCTGTTTCAAACCTTCAAACCAAGCAAAACGAAAAGGATAAAAGATGACTACCCAAATGATCAGCAAGAAAAGAAGAAAGTTAATTATTTTTAGCACAATAATGATCCTTTCAAGCTTGATTGGACACAGTTGAATGTATATGCTTCATCTTTCATTTCGCATTACCTTACCACTGCCCGCACTATAATAGTTAGCTTATGTATTAGGGTTGATATGTTGAATCTATAAATAATTACTAATTATAACAGGAAACATTAGGAAGATGATCGTTACGGCATAAAGAAGCCCTTTCTTTTGGAGAACGAGCTTCTTTTTGCGTTTCACGATAACACTTTATGCTTAATGGACACCAGGCGCGTTTTCATGCGAAGATAAGTTCGATCTTTTCTTCTTTCTTGGCTGCCCTTTCCAGGACAGATATGTCCAAATCCGTAGCAGGTACTCGACAGGCCCAGTGCTAAATTTCTTAAGATATAGCGGACTGAGCCACAATTGAATGCCGTAGACTGCAAGTGCAATAATCGCTCCGATAAACACGCCAACACTTCCAAACAGTCCCAGGCCATATCCATAGAAAATTGTCGTACAGATTACGCTCTGCATCAGGTAATTCGTCAACGAGAGACGGCCGACCGCCTCGAACCTGTCCATCAGGCTGGAACGGCGGTTTCCAGCATACAACAGCGCAAATGCGTATATGTATCCCAGCGCAAGCAACGATCCTCCAACCGTCCCCCCGATACCGATACCGAGCCAACCTTCCGCACCCAATTGTGGCGCCAATACGCCGTATGCTTTGAGTATCAAACCAACTGGGATCAATAACGATGCCCGGCGAAGATACATAGTCCGCATCGATTGTGGATCGCTAAACGTGCCGGTTCTGGCAGCGTGCATGCCGAGCAGGAACATCGGCACTGTCATGAGTGGCGCTAACATCAGGGCTATCAGGGCGTATGACAGCTCCAAATCCCCGCCGTATGGATCGCCGTTATTACTGAAATTCCTTATTTCCGCGTATGTGCCGCTACCGTATACATCCTGACTTTGAATGATGTAGTTCTCCATATGAATGGACTCAATCGCCAGCGGGTTCATCGGATTAGATGCCGGGAGACCAAGTATCCCCGCTCCCATGAGTAGCAGTACCGCCCAAATGAGCAGCGTTATAGGCTTCCGATTAAGGAACATGAGCAGGAAGAAACCGAGTACGCCATAAAAAGTCAGGATATCCCCTTCCCACAGATAGATGATGTGCAATAATCCGATTCCAAACAGTAGTAGAAAACGGCGTGCCAGATGACACTTTGGTCGTAAATCTCGTGATTTTAGGCTTTCCGAGAGCTTAACCATTCCAAAGCCAAACATAAATGCAAAAATCGGCATAAAACTGCCCACCACAGTGATCAGCAGGAAGGAGAGGAAAGCCTGATCTGCTCCACCGATCCCGAACAGTTGGGGTTTGCTCTGGCCATAGATTCCATATTGGAAAGCCAGCATATTCGCCAGCACAATGCCGGCCAGACTGAATCCGCGCAGTCCATCAATGACTTGAACGCGCTTTTTTGATGTGCTCAATTAATCACCTCTGTCTATAACATAAAGATCAGATCTAAATATACGTTAAATCCTTCCATAATTTCAACATAAATTAATAAGTGAACGTTTATATTTGACAGATTGTCAAACCAAGTGCGACAGTTCCTCTGTGAAAGATTCGTGAGCGGTTCTCCAGCCCAAGCATTTTCGGGGTCTGTGGTTAATCAGATCCAGTGAGTGGCCGAGATCTTCATCCTCTACTTGAGCGAAGTCGGTGCCCTTGGGATGAAACTCCCGCAGTAGTCCATTCCCATTTTCGTTGGAACCGCGTTGCCAGGAAGAATACGGGTCAGCAAAATAGACGTGAAAGCCATGTGTGTCTTCCAGGTTTGCATAGCAAGCAAATTCCTTGCCTCTGTCAGCCGTGGCTGTAAGGAAGGTGCCTTTAGGGTACTGGGAGATGGCTACACCAAGCGCAATTTCCATGGACAAAGCGGTACGATCCGGCATGAGAATGGCGGTATACAGCCGGGTTTTGCGTTCAATGAGCGTGGCTACGCATCCTTTACTTTTCCCACGACCTGATACGACGGTATCCAGTTCCCAGTGCCCAAACGTTTCTCGGGAACGAACCTCATTGGGGCGATCCGAAATGGATCTGCCGATAGCGAATTTACCGCGAGTTTCTGTGGGTTTCTGACGCTTCCCTTTGTGTCGAAGGACCTGTAACACGCCTCGAACTAGACGTCCGGCATAGAGCCAACGATAGATGGTTTTAAAGGAGACCGACGGCAGGCCTTGGATGCGGAAACGTTCCGTGATCTGTTCCGGAGACCACGTTGCCTGCAGTTTTTCCTCCAAGGAAATAGCTAAGACTTCGGACCATTTACCAGGTGAGACAGAAGCCTTACGACGCTCCTCATACGCGCTCTGAGCCTGTTCTGCCTGATAGGCTTGCGATGAAGTAGCACGATTCAATTCACGACAAATCGTCGAAGGATGTCTTCCTAATTCTTTTGCGATGCCTCTTGAACTTTGACCTTGCCGATGGAGGATTTCTAGCTTGCTGCGCTCGATTATGCTAAGATGTCTGTAGCTCATGGTGGATTCTCCTTGTGTGAATGGTTGTTGTGGTGACTTCATTCTACACGAATCCGGCCATGGGCCATTTTTTATTTATTTCCAGCGGGTGTCGCACTTCATATTACAATCTGTCATTTTGATTTACTTTGACGTACCAATAAAACAAAATCAAAAAAAGTCGCTAAATTTAGCGACTTTCAGTTTGAACACCTTAAAGAGTGACAATAATTGGACCATTTTTAGTAAGAATAATGGTATGTTCTATTTGAGCTACATAGCTGTTTTTAGTAACAAAGGTCCAGCCATCTCCAGTTTGGACTACTTCTTCTTCTGAAGTTGAGATAAATGGCTCGAAAGCAATAACCATGCCTTCTTTTAACAATTCATCATCCGATGGATCATTATAATTATAGATGTGGTCAGGTGCTTCGTGTATTCCACGTCCAACACCATGTCCTGTAAGGTTTTTAATAACCGTTAATTCATGCTGTCTGGCAGTTTGGAATACGGTTTTCCCGATTCCGCTTTTTTTGGAGCCCGGTTTTGCTTTTTTAAGGCCTGCTTCAAATGCCAGTTTAACAACGTCGCATATTTTCGTTAACACTTCTGCACCTTCGCCTACGACAAACGAGATTCCCGTATCTGCAAAATAACTGTTCTTGGAGCCAGACACATCAATATTGACGATGTCCCCTTCTTGAATAACCCGATCTCCCGGAATACCATGTGCCACTTCTTCATTAACACTAATACAAGTAAATCCCGGGAAATTATATTCACTTTTTGGAGCAGAAACTGCGCCAGCTTTCTCAAAAAGCTCTCCTGCCAAATCATCAAGTTCTTTAGTGGTTATGCCTGGGATGGTTCTTTGAACCAATTCATCTCTAATAGAAGCTACAATTTTGCCAATTTCCTTCAAGCCATTAAAATCTTCTTCTGTTCTTGCGATCATTTTTTTCTACCTCACTATCTTTTATCATTAAATGATTACATAAGTATTTTTTTGATTGAACATTAGATAATCATATCCAAAGCAGCAAAGCTTCGCAACTTTTTTATCAAGTTCACAGATCAAAATTCGATGAGTTCCAATACTGTCAGTGAAGTTGTTAAAGTTGATAGTATTCCATTAACTCGGATACCACAGCAACAAGTTTGTCCTTCAAGCGCCGTGGTTCGATGACTTGAATGGATTTCCCATAGGAGAGGAGAAAATAGGGGACGTATGTATCAATTGATTTTTCATCAAATAAAAAGATGGCTTGATTAGAAGTCCGTTCTTTCAGATAATGTCCCATAAACCAATGCAGCCCCAAGTCGTCCAATGCCTCTGATCGGCCTTCGATAACCAAGGAAATTAACCCCTCTTCCCCTCCTACATCAGGCAATAAATTTTGCAGGAAAAATTCACGAGCAGAAAAAGCTTCCGAACGCTTAAAGCGGAGCGGAGTATGCTTGATTCGCAGAATCCGATCTGCCCGAAAGCTGCGGAATTCATTTCTCAAGTGGCAAAACGCAATGGTATACCATTTATTATTCCAGTAAACCATTCCATACGGGTCTATTACTCTATTCTTGGGTTGTTCATCTCGGCTTCTGAGATAATCAATTTCGACAGAACAATCATTAGCCACGGCTTGCTCCAATTCCGCCAAGATTGACTGAACGGATGGATCTCCCATGCGATTGATAACGTTAAACCCGGCTAAATGACGGCGAAGTGTGTTTTCCTGATCCTGATTTGAATACATTCTCAATTTGGATGTCGCATTGTCCAATGCCTCACTCAAAGGGTATCCAGCTTCTTTTGCAAAAACAGCAGCTTGGAGAAGTGCCTTTTTTTCATCAATATCAAATAATAGAGGTGCTTTGATATGCTGATTCAGCAAGCTATACCCGCCGTTGTGACCTGTATCGGAAATAATCGGTACTCCACTGGTGCATAATGCATCAATATAGCGATATACGGTTCTTATATTGATTTCTAACTTTTCGGACATCTGTTTTGCAGTTACTTTGCTGCCTGAATTCAGCATCCATAGCATGGCTAACATATTATCGTTCTTTGGCATAACCTACATCCTCATCTTCAATTCGTTATTGGATATCACTACATTATATCAGTACGGCATATTTTACATAAAACAACTGCATTGGGCGATACTACCTAGAAATATATTCTCCGGTTTGGAACGAAGGCCAATGAAGCAATCCACAACTAATATTAATACCTCTGAGGTCATTATTGTAGTTATCAATTCAATACTCGGAGCTGGAATTCTAACACTCCCTCGCACAATTAGTAAAGCAGTAGGAACACCAGATGTATGGATTGCTGTCATTTTATCAGGATTAATTGTAACCACAATCAGCATTCTTCTTGTAACCTTGTGTCGTAGATTCCCCGGTAAAACGGTGTTCGAATTTATACCCGAAATCACAGGTCAATGGATTGCTTATCTATTGGGACTTTTAATTATCGTGTATTTTGTTGTTCTTTGTTCATTCGAAGTTAGAGTCATGGCCGAAATTACTAGTATGTATATCCTTGAGCGTACGCCTACTTGGGTCACCATTATGGTCAGTCTGTGGATTGGTATTTATATGTTAACGGGTGGCAGCAAGATGTTTGAACTGAATAACCTCAGACCACTCCTGGGCGCTGGATTCATGCCTGTGTTGAAGGGTCTTAAACCTTCGTGTCTCTCCTATTCTGGATATGAAGTTTTGAAATTGAGGGGTTTCTTTTTGAGCGATATGAATCGTTGTACATTGTATTTTGGCTGATGCAGATCTTTGCAACCTATGCTTTTAAACACTATTTTGCGGCAATCGGGATCCGAGATTTGTTTTGTCTCAAAAATATTACGAGCATACAATTCGCGATGTTGCTAGTCTTATATGTAATTGCTTACTTGCCTAAAAACTGGAGGAAACGTTAGCTTTAGGTGATTTTCTTGGCAATATATCCATTTTTTTGTTTGGCTTGTTACTGCTGCTGCTGATCATTAGTTTTGTTCGTAAAAAAAGCGGGAAGCAGGCTTCTAGTGAAGCCATAAAAGCAGGCTAAATGGTTAGTCCTTCTTGTAGGTGCACAGGAGAACCTTGTCGTTCTCCTGGCTTCATGAATATACAATTAGTCTCGGCTTCAACTTGTTTCATTAGCCAAACGAAAGGATCTTTCCCGAACATCAAATTTTTGTAATATGACTTGCTGTGGCTTCATCCGTAATGAGCATATTAATATATCCACCCCGCAAAGCAGCCAGTATGCAGTCTATTTTGTGCAAACCAAAGGCCATGCCTACCACCGTTTTAGTCTTCTTTAACTGCTCCAGTCCAAGGCCAATGACTCTATGATTAATGGGATGCTCGGTGATTGTACCTTCACGAGTAATAAACACAGAATTAATATCCGCTACCGTGTGAAGTGCTTCTAATTCAGTTAACACTTGCTCATTCAGATAACCCGATCGTTCCATCGTTGACATGGAATACGGATTTCCGATCCCAACCAGCGCGAGATTAATATTCTCCCCCTCTTTAAGAACGGCCGAAATATTAGGCATGCCAATAATTTGCTCCCTTAACTCTTCTGTTTCCACAACGGCCGGAGCATATAACGTATCACAGGTTACGCCCATTTTTTTGGATAACTCATAGGCGATCTGATTAGAGTGCATTTCATTGCGCGAATTCCCTGTTCCACCCACCAGTGGAATGATTTTGACATTCTCTTTTTTCTCCAAAGGGAACTCTCGCACCATATGATAGAGCGTATTGCCCCATGAGACACCCACACGGTCACCGTTTTTAATTAATTTTTGGACAAATTGAGCGGCAGCCTTGCCTACAGCACTCGACAACAACTCTTTATTCAGATCCTTGGTTGGAACGACCAAGACCTGTTTGAGGTTAAATAAGTCTTCCAGTTTTTTCTCCAATTTGGACGTTTCGTAATCATCATCATGAATGACAATCTCAATAATGCCTTCTTCCTTCGCACGTTGCAGCATCTTGGAGATGACTGGCCTCGATACACCTAACTTCTCCGCAATCTTCTCCTGTGTCCAGGATTCATAATAATACATCTTACAGACTCTTATCATATTTTTGCGTTCGTCTATATTCACATATAAGTCCGCCTTTGACGTTTAAATTTCCCTTCTAACACATTTCCCACTATAAAATGGGATTCGCGGCGGAGTCAAGCCAGGATAACTTTGCCAAAAGCAGTTTTACAAAAGATTGACTTTCGGTTGACACGAGAGAAACAAACCCTTTTTACAATTGTAACTGTGCGGAACATTTGTAAAGAATGCAGATCAAGACAGACAGAGGTGCAAAGATGAATGTGAAGATATTAGGTTACTGGGGTGGTTATCCCGCCGCTGGCGGAGCAACTGCGGGATACCTTGTAACCACAGATGAAGGGCAGATTTTGTTGGACTGTGGTAGCGGCGTTATGAGTAAGCTCCCCACCGAGACATGCGTGGAAGATCTATCAGGTGTTATTTTGTCTCACTTGCATCATGATCATATCGCGGATTTGGGAGTCCTCCAATATGCTGCAGCGGGTGCGATCCGCAATGGTCGCATGTTGAATAAACTGAAGCTGTATGCTCCGGATAATCCAGTGGATATTCTGAATGGTCTATATGGTGAACATACCGAGGTCATCTCGATTGATCCTTCATCCAAAATTCAGCTTGCTGGCGCAGAAATCGAATTTGTACAGGTGCAGCATACCATTACATGTTATGCCGTTAAGATCACATATCAAGGCAAGGTGCTGGTGTATTCCGGTGATACCTCGTACTGTGATTCTCTTATCGAACTCGCTCGGGATGCAGACATCTTTCTATGTGAGGCTACCATCTGTGAAGGCAGTGTACACACAACTGGCCAAGGACATATGAATGCTCTTCAGGCAGGCATGATTGCTGGTCAGGCTAACGTCAAGCAGCTCGTCCTTGTCCATCTTCCCGGAGATGGCGATCTGGAGTTCATGCGGGATGAAGCAAGTCGCTCTTTCCAAGGACCTGTGGATATACCCGAACCACTTCGTATGTATGTTGTGTAAGTTAATCAATCCGGGAGGAATATGTTCATGTACAGATTGTTAGCCCTTGATCTGGACGGTACGATGCTCAATCCAGATAAAATGATAACACCTATGACACGAAGTTCCATTCAACAATTAATCTCAGCGGAAGTGAATGTCACGATTGCATCTGGGCGATTTCCCGCTTCCGTATGGTCACACGCTAGGGAAGTCTCCATGAATTTCCCACTGGTTGCACTAAACGGTGCCGTGACGGTAGATCCCTTGACAGGACAACTGCTTGATTGCGTTGCGCTGAAAATAGAAGATATGCTGTTCATGTTGGATGTCATCCAGCAAGAAGGAGCCTACATCCATTTCTATGGATACAATGTCCTCTATGTTCAAGAGATTAATGATATCAATAGGAACTGGGCCATCAACAATAGGGTCAACAGACCGGAATTGGATTCTTTCGAAGAACGTGATGAACTTGATGCTATAGAGGCTGATTTTATTCGCTTCGTTGAAGTCGGAAAGGATTTCAGAACCTTTGTAAACCAGATGCCAGGCATGCTGTTCAAAGCAGCCGTGATCTGTACAGACCACGACTCACGCGAAAACCTGTTTCGTACCCTTGAAGAATCAGGGTTATTCCAATGTACACGAACAGGAAGTTTGCGGTTTGATGTTAATTCAGCCGGAGTTAGTAAACGAGGCGCACTGGAACGTTTATGTCATGCACATCAGATCGAACGCGAACAGGTAGCTGCAGCCGGGGATTATGATAATGATCTGGACATGCTGCAATGGGCAGGATTAGGAATCGCCATGGGAAATGCAGAGCTTCATGTGAAGGAAATCGCTAATGTTGTCACTGGCAGCAACGCTGAAGATGGCGTTGCACAGGCAATCCATACGTTTTTACTCTAATCTATCAGTTAGACACCAAAGGAGAGATTATCTGTGATTCCATTCAAAAAGTCGTTACTACTGCCCCTTTTGGCAGGCATGATTGTATTCAGCGGTTGTTCTGCACAGGGACAAGCCACGACAGATCAAGATAGTTCAGGCGCAGCTTCGAGCACAGTCTCAGGTAAGCTTTCATTCTATACATCCCAACCAGAAGAAGATGCAGGCAAACTGGTAAAGGCGTTTAACGATAAATATCCTGATGTTCAAGTCAGCATCTTCCGTTCCGGAACCGAAGAAGTCACTGCCAAGCTTCAGGCAGAGCGTCAAGCGGGTAAAACACAGGCGGATGTACTCCTGCTGGCCGATGCCGTTACCTTTGAAAATCTGAAAAAAGATGACCTTCTACAATCGTACAAGTCCCCAGAGCTAAGTGAAATCCCGACAGATCTGGTTGATCCGGACGGTATGTACGCCGGTACGAAGGTTATGGCAACGGTACTCGCTACCAACACCCAAAAAGTCACTACTCAACCGACATCTTGGCAAGTGCTGACCCTGCCGGACAGTAAGGACGCAAGTATTATGCCGAGTCCCTTATACTCTGGTGCAGCAGCATACAACATCGGTGTGTTTAGTCGAACAGATGGGTTTGGATGGGATTTTCTACAGGAAACCAAGATGAATGGCATGGCCGTAATTAAAGGAAATGGTGCCGTTATGAAAGCTGTAGCCAGCGGTGAAAAATCATATGGCGTCGTTGTTGATTACCTCGTAGCACGTGAAAAAGCGAAAGGTTCTCCAGTTGAACTGATCTATCCAGAAGAAGGTGTTCCCATCATTACAGAACCGATCGGGATTATGAAAGAAGCTGCCAACGTACCGGCTTCTCAAGCCTTTGTAGATTTCATTCTCTCTGAAGAGGGCCAGAAGTTGTCTGCCGAGATCGGTTACTCCCCTATTCGTGAAGGTATTGCCCCACCTGAAGGATTGAAAGGTGTATCAGAAATGAAGATTTTGCCTGGCGATGCGGCCAAACTTGCAGCGGATCGTGAAACAGATAAACAGCAATTCATTAATGTGTTTGGCGAGTAAGGATTGGAGCTGTCTGAATGGAGAAATTGAAGAGAAACATGATCATTCTTAGGGGGCAAGCTAACGGGCGCAAGTCCGTTTTCTCCCTCCCCGGCCTGTTTCGTTGGAATCGATTGATCGCCCTGTTGGGTGCTATAGCTGTTCTATTATTCTTTGTATACCCCATCCTGAAGCTGGTTCTTCTCAGTTTTCAGGGTGAGCAAGGGTTAACGTTAGCACATTATAACGAATTGCTTCAGCAGGAGCGCTTCTGGTCCACATTACGCAATACTGTATATATCGTCATCGGTTCAACTGTGTTCTCGCTCGTGATTGGAACTGCACTGGCCTGGGTCGTCGCCTATACGGATATACGACACAAATCGGCCCTTCATATGGGAATCATGCTTTGTTTTATTCTTCCCTCTTATGTTCTCACGTTATCTTGGTCTTCATTTACCGGGTCACAGAGCTGGCTCGCACATCTGCTGCAATGGATTCATCCCGATCTGGCTCCTTGGAGCATGTACAGTATGGGGGGCATCGTGTTTGTGATGGGTATTCATCATTTTCCGTTGGTGTATATGTTCACTTTGGATGTACTCCGCAAAATCCCGCCTGATCTGGAGTGGGCAGCCAGAGCCGGTGGTGCCAGCAGGATCGAGGTCTTCCGTCGTATTACACTGCCGCTTGCTCTTCCGGGTCTAACGGCAGGCGGATTGCTGGTTTTCCTGGCTTCGCTGGACAATTTCGGAATACCTGCTTTCCTTGGCACACCTGTAAATATTTCCGTTCTCAGTACACTTATATATGAAGAGATTATTGGATTCGGCCCTTCGGCATTTGCCCGTGGTGCATCGTTATCTGTACTACTCGGTGCTGCTGCGGTAGTCGGCAGTCTGTTGCAATGGATTCTTTTACGTAAAAGTCATGCTTCGGATACGATGCAACCTGATCTTACCCCAAGGTATAATTTGGGTCGCATGCGCAAGCCGCTGACCTTGGCCATATGGGCAGGTCTCGCACTGATTACAATTATTCCGTTGTCTTCGATGATATCGATGTCTTTAAAAAGAGCGTATGGTCTCGGTCTGACTCCTGCCAATATGACCCTGGACAATTATAAATATATTCTCTTCGAGAATGAGCGTGTATGGCAGGCGATCCAGAACAGCCTGGTCCTCTCCCTTGTCACGATGCTGGCTTGTCTGATTATTGGTTCAGGATTTGCTTATATACGAGTTCGCAAGCCTAATCAATTCAATAAAATGGCCGAACTGGCCACTGCTGTTCCCTATACATTACCCGGCATTGTGTTCGCACTGTCCATGATTCTGGTATGGATGGAGCCGGTTCCCGGTTGGAACCCTGGCATCTATGGGACCATGACCATTTTGTTTATTGCCTACATCTGCCGATTCCTTATTCTTCAGATCCGTTCAAGTGTCACTTCATTCATGCAGTTGGATGCATCCATGGAAGAAGCCGCGCGGATATCCGGAGCCGGTTTCTGGCGTAAATGGACTGCTGTTCTGCTGCCCTTACTGCTGCCAGGTATTCTGACCGGAGGTATGTTGGTCTTCCTGACTGCACTGACCGAGCTTACTGTATCGGCATTGTTATATTCATCAGGTTCACAGACCATTGGTGTTACCATATTTAGTTTTGAACAGGCAGGAGATACCCTCTATTCAACTGCATTGTCCAGTCTGATTGTCGCACTTATTGCGGCAGGCGGAGTTATTTTGCTCATCGCTCAACGTTGGGCAACTCGTAAGGGAGTGAAGTCATGAGTATCCAGATTCAACAGGTCAGCAAATCCTTCGGAAGTTACCAGGCACTTCATTCCATTGATTTAACGATTAAGGATGGCGAATTCGTGGCGATTCTTGGACCGTCGGGCTGTGGAAAAACCACATTGCTGCGCATTCTTGCCGGATTTGAGCAGCCAAGCAGCGGTAATGTTCTGATGGATGGCAAGGTAGTTGCAGGTTCAGGGACATTACTACCTCCGGAGAAACGGAGAATTGGCATGGTGTTCCAGTCCTTCGCACTTTGGCCGCATATGAATGTTTCCGAACATGTCCGTTTTCCCATTAGAACACATAAATCAACACCTCCTCATATTAAAAATAACGAGCAGAACCGCATTCAGGAAGTCCTGAATATGTCGGGGTTGTCCCATCTGGCTGAACGTATGCCGCATGAGCTATCTGGAGGACAAAAACAACGCGTCGCTATTGCACGCGCCATCGCTCCCCAGCCCTCATTACTGCTGATGGATGAACCCCTCAGCAGTCTGGATGCCATGCTTCGCATGGATATGCGGCGTGAGATTCAACAAGTACATCGGAATACGAAATCAGCCGTAGTTTATGTGACGCATGATCAAGGCGAAGCCCTTGCCATGGCTGACCGAATTATCGTGATGAAGGATGGTCGTATTGAACAAGCTGGCACACCCCAGGAGATTTATTTGCGGCCAGAGACCGAATTCGTGGCGAGGTTTGTATCGAAGTCGAATTTGGTCAAAGGTCACTGGGATGCAGATATGTTCGTCCCTGAAGACAGTACAAATATTGCTTGGCCTGGCAAGCATGTTGCTAACTATTTTAAATCCAACGGTTTGTATCCCGTTAGACCCGATGAGTTCCATTTACAACCTTCCAGTGAAGCTGGAATAATGGGCGAGATCGCCAATGTACAGTTTCAAGGGAAAGAATTCCACTATGATATTCGTAGTGATACGAAACGTTGGGAAGTCATCTCCCCTCTTCCTTTCGCCCTGAATGAACAAGTAAGTTTGAGTCTTTCTTCCGTCGGCGGTGAAGGAGTGTGACGTTATGACTCAGACCCCGAAACTGATTTTCTTTGACATTGATGGTACGCTGCTCGACCGCCATAATCGAATTCCCGCTTCCGCCAAGCAAGCTGTTCTTTCATTAAAGGAAGCCGGACATGTGGTCGCTTTAGCTTCAGGACGATCTCCGTTTATGTTGGAACAGGTTCGGCTTGAACTGGAGCTGGAGTCTTATGTTAGTTTCAATGGACAATATGTGATGCATCAAGGAGAACTCATTCACAGTAATCCCATCTGTTCGGAAGCTTTGGAGCAATTGTCTGCATTTGCTGAGTTGTCGGGACATCCTCTCGTTTATCTGGATCATTCACAGATGAGTTGCAGTCAGGAATATCATCCGCATGTAGACCTTTGTCTAACTTCGCTTGGTGTCACGCATCCTGGGTTTAGCAAAAGCTTTCGTATAAATAGACTCATCTATCAGACGATGTTATTCTGCTCACCAGAAGAGGAAACGGTATACCGTGAAAGGTTTCGTGATCTCCACTTTGTACGCTGGCATCCGTTGTCCATGGACGTTCTACCCGCCGGAGGCTCCAAAGCCGAAGGGGTTTCCCGACTCTCAGACCGAACAGGGTTTTCCCCTGAAGATGTGTATGCTTTTGGCGATAACTTCAATGATCTGGAGATGTTCCGTTATGCAGGCTGCAGCATTGCCATGGGCAACGCCCCGCATTCTCTACAACAACTGGCGTCTCATGTTACAGCAAGTGCGGAGCAGGACGGAATCTGGCATGGTCTGAAATGGGCTGGATTGTTGTAAAGAAAAAACAAGTAGCAGATCTCTTCTCCTTGTAGCAAAAATATGAGTACACAAAGACCTCCTCTATTAACATAGGGAGGTCTTTGCAAGTTGTCTGTTGATACCTTTCATGTTCCATATAAAATACATTGTATGGGCCAGGCAGTATAACAGGTGATTACGCAAAAAAAGCCGCTTAAATAGCGACTTTTAATGGGATTCGTTCTTCTTCATTATTTATTAAAAGTAACCTTTTCTGTACCGCCCTCAAAAATGATAGATGTGTCCCGCGGCTTCGATTCCGCAATTTTACGACCGCCTCTGTAGGAATAAAGTACGCCGGCTTGTTTGCGAACAGCCTCATATTCATTCTCTGCTTCAAGTACGATGAAGTTAGCAGGTTTACCTTCTTCAATGCCGTATACTTCCTCAATGTGTAACGTTCTTGCGCTGTTTTTTGTAATGAGGTCAATTGAATTCACGATCTGGTCATAACCAAGCAACTGCGAAGCATGAATCCCCATGTGCAGTACTTGCAGCATATTGCCTGTACCGAGCGGATACCAAGGATCGAAGATGTCATCGTGACCAAAGCACACATTCAGACCTGCTTCCTGCAACTCTTTGACACGTGTCAGCCCTCTTCTTTTCGGATATGTGTCGAATCGTCCTTGCAGGTGAATGTTGACCAGCGGATTAGAGACAAAGTTCAAATCAGCCATCTTCAGCAAACGGAACAATTTGTACGTATAAGCGTCATTATAGGACCCCATTGCTGTCGTGTGGCTTGCCGTTGTTCGTGAACCCAGTCCACGTTCGTAAGCTTCCTTGGCAACAACTTCAACAAAACGGGATTGCTCGTCATCGATTTCATCACAATGGATGTCGATCAGACGGTCGTATTTTTCGGCCAGATCAAACGCAACTTTCATTGAATCAACGCCATATTCCCGCGTGAATTCGAAGTGTGGAATGCCGCCGACCACGTCAACGCCCATTTTCAGTGACTCTTCCAGCAATTCTGCCCCGTTTGGATAAGAGTGAATGCCTTCCTGTGGAAAAGCAACAAGCTGGATGTCCATATATGGAGCCATCTCTTCTTTTACTTCAAGCATTGCTTTAACAGCAATCAAGCTTGGATCGGTAACGTCGACATGTGTTCGTACATGCTGGATGCCCTGTGCCAATTGCCACTTGAGTGCCGTTTTGGAACGTGTTTTCACATCCTCATGTGTTAAGAAAGCCTTGCGCTCTGACCAGCGCTGGATGCCTTCAAACAGCGTTCCGCTTAGATTCCATTCCGGCTCACCTGCGGTGAGCGTTGTATCGAGGTGAATATGCGGCTCAATGAAAGGTGGCAGCACAAGCGATCCGTTGACATCCAGGATTTCCTCATTTTCAGTCACTTCCAACGATTGTGTAATTCGTTCAAACTTTCCGTCTTTCACAACGATATTCCATAGTCCTTCTTTACCCCGCAATTTTGCGTTCTGTATAATCATTTATTTTCCCCATTTCTTTGGTTTCTCTCGCAGGAACAATCAGCATCAAGACGATATAGGCCACTGCTGTACCAAGCAGTGCGTTCAATGGTGTTACGCCAGGAGCCAGTTGAGCAAATGCCACGCCGATGGCCCAAGCCACCATTGCTACCCAGTTTACATTTTTGAATGACATGTCGGCAAATGGCTTATAGTTTCTACGTTTCACAATGAAGTAATCTGCGATAATAATAGCCCCGATGGACGGTACCGCCGCGCCCAGTACGTTCAGGAAACTGACAAAGTTGTTGTACATCCACATGGCGAATATGGTACCCACGATGCCGTTAACGATGACGAAGAATTTCTTTGAAATTTTGGTGATGTTCGCAAAACCAAGACCCGAAGCGTACAGTGCATTATCATTCGTTGTCCAGATATTCAGGCCCAGAACAATAATTGCCGGGATCATTAACCCTTGCAGGAACATGACCTCTGAGATATCGGCCAGGTTATAGGCCATCGCACCAACTGCACCGAACAGAAACATGAGTGAGTTACCCAGGAAGAATGCAATCACTGTTGCGGTAACTGCCTGTTTCGATGTCCGGGAAAACCGCGCAAAATCGGGTGTCAGTGTTCCGCCGCTTATGAATGATCCGATACAGATGGTTAATGCTGCCGCCGTGGTGAGCGACTGAGTCGGCGTGTATTCAAGCAACCCTTGCAGACCACCCAGCGAACCTGCCCCTTCGAACATGGAGTAACCACCGAGAATGGCAATCGCAGGAACTGCGATATATCCGAGAATGACGAGTGACTTCATGCCGAAGATGGCTGATGCTGTCATGGCAAGTCCGAACACGATGATGAGCAGGTACACGTTCCAGTCCATGGCTTTGGCAACCGGGATTGCGAACATGGCCACACCAACACCGAACCATCCAACCTGAGTGAAGCCTAACAGGAACGAAGGCAGATACGACCCTTTTGCACCGAACGCATATTTAGCGAGCAAATGCGTGGACAGGCCCGTTTTGGCGGCGATATGTGCCAGTGCCCCTGTGTAGATACCAAGCACCAGATTTCCTACAAGTACGATGCCAATGAACTCCATGAACGTCAAGCTGACGCCCAATGTCCCTCCTGCCAGCATGCTTGCAGAGAAAAATGTGAAACCGAGCATGACGGATAACGTCTTCCAAAATTGGTTTCTTTGTGCTTTCGGCACCGCTTGCCATGAAAATTCTTGATCTTGTTTGCTCATCAGAATACCCCCAACATAAAGTGTATCTGATACCAAAAAAGCAGAAAAAAAGAGGCTACTCGTCAAGTTATGCACTGACAAGTAGCCTCTTTTTGCATCATAATCCGCGCGAAGACACAGAGCATCCTATTACGGAATATGCCCTGATTCTCGCGTGATTATGAAATCCGCTGCCCTTGCCAGCCTCTCTGGACTGAATTAAAGGTACCAGTATTCAATTACATTCTATTATTTTGGAAAAACCTGCAGTTGTCAATGTAATTATTATCCAACGGTTATTAATTCCTTCGTTTTTCGTTAGACGTATTCCTTTCAGAACATGTCTCTAGATAGCACTTAATAGTTCTTCAAAAGCTTTAATATTCGTGTCAAAATCAGGAACGGTTTGCGTTTCTTCAGCAGATTTGACCAGTTTTACAACTAAATCATTATAAGGTGTCGCAATTCCGGTACCTTCTGCTCTGCTTGAAACAACCCCGTTAATATAATCAATCTCTGTTTTGCGGTTTTTCTCCAGATCTTGAAGCATACTTGCTTTGAGGAGTCTGGAAGGCTCCATCACGTAACGTAATGTTTTCACCCGTTCAGGGATATCTTCTTCGCTGTTCAGTTCGAGTGAAGCGATGTCGAATCCATTCATTTTAACCAAGGTAACCCCATTGGCGCGAGCAACTTTAATCGTCTCGTCCGCAATATGAGCTGCACTCACAATGCCGGCTTCATGATCGATAATGTCTCCGTATTCCCCATTCAATGCAGCGGACAAACCACTGAATGCATTGTTAATCAACAATTTGGACCATTTGGTTCCAACCAGGTTATCGGAAATATGTGTTCCACCCACAAGATCCAACACCGATTTCACACGTTGAATTCGTTCGGTGATTTCACCATTTAATTCGCCAATCTGAAAAGCATACTGCTTAAATTGAGTGTACTCGGTAGTCAGACTTGATACACCTGGTTCAATGAACGTAGCGCCAAATTCAACGGAGCCTGCAATGACACGTTTTTCACCCACGATGGACGCCACTTTTTCTTCCGGAATCCCGTTCTGCAAGGAACACACCATACTGTCTTCCTTCAAGAATGGAAGTAATTCCTGAAGAATGGAATCGTTATAAAGTTGTTTAGTTAAAAGTAAGACAAGGTCATATTGTCCTGATTTCTGATCAGGAGTAATGGCTTTTACTTTGGCCTGAAACTCCGTGGTTCCGGTCACTTTAGCACCCGTCTGATTTAAAGCATTTACATGTTCCTGATATGCATCAATTAACTCAACGTCCAGTCCACCATCCGCAAGGTATGCACCTACGATGGTTCCCAAAGATCCTGCGCCTACAATTGCAATTCTCATTTTATTTTTCCTCCTTATTTCTCTTCCAGGTAGTTATATACAGGTTGTGCAGCGTTTAAGGTTAGGTTGGTAAGGATATGAGAAGCGGACACCACTTCCAACACAGGCAGATCTGCAAGAGGTGCCAACGCATGTTCGAACAATTGAAGCCGGGCAGGTCCTGTCCAAGCTTCCTTCACTTCGATGTCCGTAATTTGAGTACGGATTAGATCACATATTCTTAAATTCCCGGTATAGTCAGTAGCAATCTTAATCATAAAATTAGGTGCGCATATTTCACGTTTGGCGATATCCTTATCCATTTCTACGTGTTTATAGCCCATCGTTGCTGTGGCTACACGCAGCGTTCCATAATCAAGTGTGCCGACAAGTGTATCTGAATCGGTATACAACTTGGGCGCACCCAGCTTTTTCGGATAGGCTGTAAGCTCTCGACCACTCGCAATCGCGGGGAAATTGTCTACGTACATTGAATGCACATAATCGCCTTCCTCTCCATTAAATTGCACAGGAATGACTTGTCCAGCTTCTGTATAAGCACCCAGTCCAGAAACATCCGGCATCCACATCACTTCGAATTTAACCAGTGGTTCAGTAATTTCGAGAGGTTCTGGTACGGCTGCCCGTAAAGCTTTTTCATCGGTCCGGTAAATAATATTCAAATATTCACGATTCACGAATTTGTACGGTGGCATCGGGTATGCCGGAGCCGTTAGGGGTGTATTCAGATTTTTAGCTATGTTATTCACATCGATTTTCATCAAAGACACCTACCTCATAAATTTAGTTAAGTTTTGTTATATAAAAATTTGAACTGTATCTCATAAAAAAATTCTACATCAATATTTAAATTTAATATAATACATAATAAGTACTATATATATTTATCAGAATAAATAAGGAGTGCGAATGAATGGAATTGCTTCAGCTCAAATACTTTCAGACCGTTGCCTATACTGAACATATCTCTAAGGCAGCTGCACAATTGAATATTGCTCAACCTTCCCTAAGCTTGACGATTAAAAGACTTGAGGATGAATTGGGTACCCCCCTATTTCATAGGAGAGGACGAAACATTCAATTGAATTCCTCAGGTGAAATTTTATTGAAACATGTGAACCGGATTTTTATTGAAATTGAAAATGCAGAGATGGAAATTAAAGCGGAGGAACAGCAAATATCCAATACGATCAGGATCTCGATTACCAATACCCGATTCCTCACAGGTCTCATTAGTAACTATATCAACGGTACCCCCGAGACCAAGCTTCATCAGGGTATTGGGACACGCAGTGAAATTATTACAGGATTGAAGAAAGGCGACATGCATCTGGGCATTACGGGGCATCCGATTCAGGATGAGGAGATTGAGAGTGTTGTCCTTGTTGAGGAGGATATTGTTCTGGTTGTGCCAACAAATCATCAATACGGCGGAGAGACAAGAATTTCATTAAATGTTGTTGCAAATGAGCCCTTTATTTCCCTTGCCGATAATAAGGAGTACAGCCGATTTACCACTATGCTCTGTGAAAAAGCAGGCTTCCTGCCCAATCTTGCATTCGAGGTCGATTCTCATACCCTGCTTGAAATTATCAGGCTTAATCAGGGTGTTGCATTACTTCCGATCTCCGTATGTAGAGCACTGGGGTTACGTTATGTAAAAATTGCTGATGATTCAGCGATATATCCAATTAGCCTCTCCTGGGTCAAACAAAAATGGTTATCTCCTGCTGTTGGAGAATTTCGTGATTTTATTACTTCGTACTATGAAGATAATGCTGGCCTGTTTAAAGTAGAGTAGGAAGTCTGGATAAATGACAAATGATAAAAAATAAAGACCAACGTTAGCCCTTTGAAGGAGCCAACGTGGTCTTTATCTTTATCATTCTCCCTTCTTAGCTATACTGCAGTCTGTCCTTATACCAAACGTCCGGAATCATCTTACGCTCCAGTTCCAACAATTCATGGATGATCTTGTCCGCGTCACTGATGGAACTCACGAGCGGGTCAGTGAGCATCGCCCTTCTCAGCTTCTCGTAGCTCTGTTCCAGAACAGCTTCAACCGTAAGCTCATGCGTATCCAGTACAAGTTCTTGCATCCCTCTAATTCCGCGTGGCATCTCGCCTACATGGAGTGGCTTCGCCCCATCCATATCTACATCGCATAGGAGTTCCAGGAACGAATCCGCATTCATATTGGTTACCGCACCTTGATTGAGCGTATTGATGAAGAATTTTTTGCCCAAGTTCCCCACCATATTTTCGATGATATCTGTCGCATGATCCGGTCCAAAGGTGCTCATGTAATCGGCAATCGGGATGTTTCCTGCAAGGAAGTCATCGACTTGCTGCCACATTTCATCGTGACGCTCATATCTGTCCTCTGTCTCCCAGATTGATAATGGAGGAATCGTGTCCGCAGTTTTGCCAAGACCCTGCCAATACCGCACGTATTCCTTCGTATGCGCCGTACAAGTAGGAATGATTCCGAAAATATCATACAGTTCATAGGTAATTGCATCGTTAAAAAGAGCTTTTGCGCCGCGATCACCTCCGTTATTCTCATCACCTGCCAGTTTACGCATGGCTTCTGCAATTGTGGGCATCACATTTTTTCCTTCATATTCTGCTTTGAGCAGCCAAGTGAAATGATTGACACCCGCGATACGAAAATCGAATTTCTGGTCTATTTCTGCGGTGAACTGGCTCGTATTTTCGATGATTCCGGCTCGTACGGCATAATAGGCTTTCTTATGCGGCATATGATGACTATCGCACAGCGCAAACGATTTAAGCTTCGGAGCATATCGATGTAATGCGATGCCATGCACGGTAGACGGGTTAATATAATTGATCACCCAAGCATCCGGACACAACTCCTCAATGTCTTTGGCGCATTCCATAATAACTGGCAGTTCCCTCATCGCACGAAAGATTCCGCCCGGGCCAATCGTATCGCCAGAACACATCCGAATCCCATACTTTAGAGAAACCTGGCAGTCGATGCCCCGATATTTCACCGATTCTTCCGCAAAGCTGAGCACAACGAAGTCGGCTTCCGGAAGTACCTGTCTTCGGTCCACTGAACCCTCAATCTTTAGGGATACGTTGTTCTCCTTGGCGACCATTTCCGCTAGTTTTACCATTTTCGAGAGCCGTTCCTCGTCCGTATCCACCAAAGCCAACGTTCCCTGATTCAAATATGGGGAGTGTACCATCTGCCAGATGGACTGACGACCAAAAAAAAGGCTGCCCGCCCCAATAACAACCACCTTTGGATGTTGTGTACTTGTAGCATTCATCAATAACCCCTCCTCGTAACGATATAAGTTCATTATAGGTGAGTGGGCTGGAATCGGAATGCGTCATAGTTTTCAATACATGTCATATGGTACGATAATTAATAAAAGATAATTCCTTGTATATGATAGTGAAAAATAAAGGATGTCATAAAGTAGAGAGGAATGAATTGGGTTAGATGCATGCAGGAACTGTAAATATGAGTATAATCGACGAACTTTCGGAGTACATCACACTTCGCATGAGCTCTTATTTGGAACAAACGCACGACAGTAATTGGACGGAGCACAAGTCTCATTCCGATTATGATCTGTGGTTCATTACAGCAGGCTCCGTGCAGATTACCATCGATGGAATCGAGCATATGGCAGAACCGGGGGACGTGGTGTTTTTTTATCCGGATATACCCTATATGGCTTGCACGACCGGAGAGTTGTGCCGATTCATATACATGCACTTTGATTTCAGCATCGCTGAGCAAAAGCGAATACTCGGCGAGTTTCAACTTCCGGGCATTGTACCTGGCAATCTCATTCAAGAGGAATCAACGCTGTTCACTTCGTCCTATCGAAGATTCAAGCAGAGTAGCGGCACTTCCGCCAGTCCACTTTACTTGAAAGCCTCTCTGCTTCTTGTCATCGCCAAAATTTTGGAATTACATAGGCAAGGGCTGTATCACGGTGAGTTCCTGAAAGACCGAAAACCGAGGAAGATCGAAGGAAGTCTGGAAGTTCTGCAGAATGTCTTCCCCTACGTGGATGCGAATCTGCATCGTGCCATCCGAGTTAACGAACTTGCAGATATTGCTGGCGTCTCTGAGAAATATTTTATTTCTTTGTTCAAAAAAATTCTCGGCATAACACCCGGACAGTACATCAATCAGATCAAAATGAATCGGGCAAGAGACTATCTGTACGAGAAAAAATATACGATCCAGCAAATTGCCGAATTTCTGGGTTATCCCGATCCCTTTACGTTCTCCAAAGCATTCAAAAAATTTTACAATGTGCCTCCTTCCAAATTCGAATAACATGTCACAGACAAACAAAGAGGCAACCGGTCGATCCGGCTGCCTCCCCACTTGATGAATCCTTGGTTATTCAGGGTTTAGTTTACGTACAGGTCCCTTCAGCGTCCCTCATACTCAAAAGGAGCTTCAGTGGAATACATCTCATGGAAAAATCCTTTATACGGTATATCCTCTTCCAGACATTTAATGAGATACAACAGTGCTTCGTCAGCTTCCGGTTCTTCGCCAGCACGCTGCATTTCCTCAAATTGACCTAGAATGTTCTCCAAGAGAGTAACTTGAATAAATAAAGACAGCTTCTCCAACATCGAATCTTCGATCTTGGTCTCGGAAGTATATCCAGCGAGGGCATTTTGAAAATAGTCATCCATGAACTGTCTGCGTTTATCCGCATCCGGCTCAAATTGAACCCAGCCGACGCCGTGTGTCCATAGATCGGCCAGATCATACATATACCAACCAAAGCATGAATTATCAAAATCATACACGGTGATCTGACCGGTATCAAAATCGATCGAGTAATTCCCATCGTTATAATCAAAATGGATCATGCCGAATGTTTCCTTATTTGTATCCAAAGCTCTTAAAGTATTCAGGAGTTCGACCATCTTCCCCTTAAGCAGAGGGAATGATTCAGGTACCAGGTTATCGATATATTCACCGCTGTAATTGTCAATCAAATGATGCCGGCGATGGACGGGAGTGTACCCTTTCGATAGCTGATGCATTCTGCCCAGAACTTTACCGCTATTATAATAGTATTCGCTAAGTGGAACGCCTTCCCGGTACTGATAATGGTTCTCTACCAGCAACTTCCCTGTGGCCTTCACAAACATACAGATAAAGAACGTATGCTCACCATAAGTGACCTCTTCTAACAGATCGCCCTTTTTCGAGCTGACTACATTCGAGACACTTGCACCGTGCTCAAACAGATACCGGACATATTCCAGTTCGGCAATGTAATCTTCCCGCTTTCTGTCAGGCAAAAAAGACACCCGTAGAATTAGCGATTCACGCCCCTCTTGCTCGCAAGTGTAAACGACATTACGTCCACCCTCATGAGGCGGAATAAGCTGAATATTGTAACCCTCCAGATGAAACAACTCGGGTACCAGCGTCAGTACATGTGTATTGCTGATGTTAACAGCTTCGTTAAAATTAATAATAATCTCCTCCAGTAAACATTGTTTGGACGGTTTCCCGCACTGGAATGTCCACAAAAGGAATCTCTGTAACGCAAATATCCTTCTGTGAACCTAAAGCAAAATCACCTTGTTAGACATTGAATTCACTCCTCTTGTTTGAATATCACAAGTTTACATAATTATCCCTGATTTTACTAGTGTAAAATAAAGAACCGCCCATACGGGCGGCGTGTAAGAATTTTGTATAATTACAGGATTTCTCCGTTCGTTTCAATAACTTGTTTGTACCAGTAGAAGGAATCCTTGCGGGTTCTTTCTAATGAACCATTGCCAGCATTGTCTTGATCTACATAAATGAAACCATAACGTTTGCCCATTTCAGAAGTGGAGCAGCTAATGATATCGATAGGTCCCCAGCTAGTGAAACCCATCAATTCAACGCCGTCAGCGACAGCTTCTTTCATCTGTTCGATGTGGCTGCGCAAGTACTTGATGCGATAAGGGTCATGCACTGCCCCGTCCTCTTCCGGTGTGTCGATAGCACCCAGCCCGTTTTCAACGATGAAGAGCGGCATCCGGTAGCGGTCATACAATCGGTTCAGCGCGACGCGAAGACCAATCGGATCGATAGGCCATCCCCATTCGCTAGCTTTCAGATGAGGGTTTTTGATCTGACTTACCAGCATACCTGAGTTGCTGTTGTCATTCGGGTCATACTTTCCGATATACGTCATGTAATAACTGAAAGCAATAAAGTCCACGGTATTATCCCGGATAATGGCATCGTCGTTAGGAGCTTTAACCAGTTCAATGCCGTTTTCCTCAAAATATCTTTGCATATAGGATGGGTATTCGCCCCGTGCCTGTACCTCTGGGTAGAACAGGTTCATCTGATCTTCCTTCATCGTCTGCAACACATCTTCCGGTTTACTAGAAGCAGCATACGTTTCCAGACGGCAGATCATGCAGCCAATCTGAGCATTTGGCATCTTCTCTTTACCACTTTTGACAGCCAGCGCACTAGCTACAAACTGATGATGCGTTGCCTGATAAGCCACTTGCTCCGGGTTTCCCTTGATTTTATCTTCCAGAATGCCGCCGCCAGTATACAGACTTGTCAGCATCATGTTCATTTCATTGAAGGTGATCCAGTATTTCACTTTGTCTTTGTAACGGTCAAACAGCGTATTGGCAAATTTCAGATACAGATCGATCATTTCGCGGCTTTCCCAGCCGTTGTATTTGCGGGTTAACTCTACGGGCATCTCGTAGTGAGAGATCGTTACGAGCGGCTCAATGCCGTATTTCAAGAGTTCGTCGAGCACGTTATCATAGAAGGCAAGACCAGCTTCATTGGGAACTGCTTCTTCTCCTGTTGGGAAGATCCGTGTCCACGCGATTGAAAGACGAAACACTTTGAAACCCATCTCTGCAAACAAGGCAATGTCTTCTTTGTAGCGATGGTAGAAATCCACGCCGTTCCGTTTCGGGAAATATACGTCGGTGTTACCGCTCAGATATTCTTCCAATTGAACAGAATCGACGTCGAAGGTGAAATCCTTGCCATTGCGCTCCTCATGAGGAACGAATGGAGCCATGTCTGAGGTAGAGAGTCCTTTGCCGTCTGCGTCATATGCACCTTCGAGCTGATTGGCAGCGGTAGCTCCGCCCCATAAAAATCCTTCAGGAAATGAGTGTTTAATTGTTTTTGTCATGTTGTTTCTCTCCTTTTGTTGTATATGGTATTTATGAAGCTGTTAACGAACGGTGAGGAGAAGCAATTCATTCATTGGAATCACCCCCTTCACCTGAACAGGTACTACATCGAGGTAATCCGGCGTATTGGTTACGATGACTGGTGTCACAAGGTCAATACCCGCACCCTGAATGCCATCCATATCAAATTCCAGAAGCAAGTCACCCTTCTTCACTTCTTGTCCTGCAACAACCTTCACGTCAAAAAATTTCCCTTTGAGCGACACACTGTTTAGTCCAACATGAATGAGAATGTCGATTCCACTGGATGAGGTCAGCATAATCGCATGTTTACTTTTGGCAACCAACGTGACGGTTCCGTCAAAAGGAGCTGTAACACGGCCATCCTGCGGACGAATGGCAATACCTTTCCCGGTCAATTCCTCGGCAAACGTTTGATCCGGAAGCTCTGCGAGCGGCACCAATTCACCAGTGAGCGGGCTGAACACCTCCCCTTTTTTATCCTCAATGGAATGTACTGTGACAGGTGCCACCGTTTCTTCAGAAAAGGCAGTGGTTGTATCCTGTTCCTGTTCGGTTATTGTTTGTGCTGAGTCGGACATGGCAGAATTGTGTGCATTTGGCTCATCCCACTTGAGCAGCAAAGTCACCACGAAGGAAACGCTAAAGCTGATGCCAATTCCGATTAATGCATACCAGAAATTGGACATGCCACCATTCGGGCCAATGTATAACGGAAGTGACAGCAATCCTGGTACAGCAAAACCGAAGCATTTCAGACCCACTGCGGTAATAAAGCCACCCCCTGCTGCTCCACCGATGAGTGAAGCGTAAAATGGTTTTTTCAGCTTCAAGGTGACACCGTACAGTGCAGGTTCAGTAATGCCAAGCAAGGCAGATATGCCACTGGATAAAGCAATGGATTTCATTCTTTTATCTTTGGTCTTGAGGAAAACAGCCGTGACTGCACCAGCCTGGCTCATATTGGTTATCAGGTTGATCGGCAGCAAAAGCACGTCATATCCGAGTTTGCTCAGATTCTGCAAGGTGCCTGGGAAGAACGCATAATGCATTCCCGTCATAACAATCAGAGGCATGAGGCCGCCAAGAATAATGCCGGTTAACGGACCCGAATGGGCAAAGAGCCAAGAAGTGCCCATTTCCAGATAGATGCCCATGTAATTCCCTAGGGGGCCAATCGCAATTAATAGAATCGGCACCGTGATGACTAGTACAATCATCGAGGTAAAGATGACTTTGACCGGACCGGGAATAAAACGATCCACCCAGCGATGTACATAACTCAGAAGCCACACGCCCAGAATAATGGGAATAACGGACTGGGTGTAATTCACAATGGACACGGGCAGCGAGAGAAAACGAATCGGTTCAAGCTGGTTTGCCAGATACGCATTCAGCATCGTAGGATACAATAAAGTACCTGCAAGCGTCAGGGCGATATATTCATTCACTTTGAACTTTCGGGCTGATGATAGAGCCAGAAGAAAAGGCAAGAAATAAAAGGCCGCGTTTGCGATGGAAGACAGAACTTGATACTCACCGCTTTTCTCCTGTATCGCTCCAAGTGTAACGAGCAATGCCAGAATCCCCTTTAACATCCCGGTACCTACGATGGCAGGCAGAATCGGAGTGAAAATGCCGGAGATCGTATCCAAAACAGCATTAATCCCTTTAGAGCGTGGCGCGTCTGTTTCGGGCTTCGATATACCACTCTGCTTCATCTGATCCTCGATCTGCTCATATACGGCTGCAACCTGGTTGCCAATGACCACCTGAAACTGATCGTTCTGAAACTGTGCGCCGAGCACACCATGAAGCGCTTTGATCTGTTCCAATTGAACTTTGTTTTGCTCTCGAACGTTGAAACGAAGCCGTGTAATGCAATGCCAGGCTTGGGTAATATTCTCTTGCCCTCCTGTTAACTGGATAATTTCTTTGGACAACTCCCGATGATTCATGTTGCTTCCTCCTTTTTTGGCGAAAAAAAAACCAAATGTAATACCGGCCCGCCGCAGATGCGGAGTCGGAAACATTTGGTGGTGCCTGATCGAATCAGTAACACTCCATATTCAATTCATATTGATGATGGTATAACTTCAAACAGGTTGTATGGAGATCAATCCGTATCGGTACGGGATGTCACTCTCTCGATGTGGATCATGAGATATACCATCTCATCGGGAGTAATCACGAATCCGCGTTGCTGCTCCATCGCCTCCTTTATTTTGAGTGCGCATTGGAAGCTGACAGGATATCGCTCCGACAATACATCATATAGAAATTGCTGATCTTTAAACGAGAGCACTTCCCGGTTCAACTGACGAACAATGAAGTATCTCAGATGGGTGATGAACCTGGAAAAATCAGCAGATTCCTGATTCAGTGCCATTCCAAAATGTTCTGTCATGATACCTAAAATCTCATTAATCATCTGTGTAATTTTAATCGTTTGGTTCATACTGCCCGAGTCGAATTGTGAGTTCACGAAATGAAGGGCAATAGAGCTTGATTCACCAGATGGCAACGAGACTTGAAAAGCATCATTGATTTTTCGAACTGCCCATTCTCCGGCACGGTATTCGGCAGGATATAGATGGCGAATGTCCCAATGAAGCGGATTTTGCACAACCACGCCTTTTTTGAAACGATCCAGCGCAAAATGAATATGGTCCGCAAGTGTTAACAGGATCGAGTCATTCAGCTTTTTTCCGATCATCGTCTTGCCTTCTTCAATAATCTGATCCGTAATATCGATGACTTGCAGTGGGATATCACTGAGAAATTGTTCAACTCGCTGATATTTATCATTCGAGCCAATTCGGAACATTTTCTGGATCTGGCTCTGCTCAATCGGCTGTCCTTTTACTTTTTTGAAGCCAACACCCGTTCCGATGACAATGACTTCGCAGCCTTCGGCGTCTTCCGCCAGTGCGATGTTGTTATTTAACGATTTTTTAAACCTCATGATGCAATCACCCCCAGTATGCAAAAAGCACCACCAATGTCCAATTCACAAGTAATAAACAAACTTGTGGAATCCAGACTCTGGTGGTGCCTGATCGAATCAGTGACACTCCTTATATAGCTGTATCTTATATCAGCTATGTAATCGTTGTCAATACCATTACTCTGGAATTGTTCTGCAGGTGGTTCATCGTGGAACTTTCCCTCTATAAACTGACATCAAAACGAAAATCCTATTCGTCTGGAGTTTTATTTTCCTGAGCATCATAATAGTATCGAATCAGAATATCCTGATCATAGTTGCCAAAACCTTTGCCAAACAGGGTAAGCCCGCCTCGACCATCTACTCCCTCTTCCGGCTTCAATCCAAAGGTCCAATAGGTGGATGCACCCAGATTCAGGTCTTGAACGCGCACGTCCGAGATGCGCTGACCATCCATAAACGTGCCTTCCCCGTTAATACGCAGCATTTTCAATACACCATACTGATTGACATCCAGCTTCCACCATTGTGGCGTATGTTTACCTTTCCGATCCCCGAAATCGCCAGGGCTTGTCCAAGTACCGAGATCACTGCCGTTAAGGGTAAAGCGAATATCAGACGGCCAGTTTTCGTTTACCTTTGGCGCTTCCGAGCTTAGTTCAAGGGAAATTTCAATCTCTCGAAGATGCTGATCATTATACAGATAATTGGGAATCTTATATTCAAGAAAACCTCGTGCCATCCAAAGGATTCCCGCGTTCACCCGATCCGGGTCCATAAAGCAGGCAGGTGTGTCGTACTGTCCAATCATCTGCGTAGTTGTCGCAATCCCGCAGGTCGGCCATGCTTCATAATCTGTATATTGACCTACCGGTATGGATATTTCATGGTAAGGAGCGTCAACAGGCTCTGGTGACAGGTTAATAGTCATGAACTCTCGTACGATAAAACAGTACTTATAGGTTCCGCCGTTCTCCCGTTTCATTCGGCTACCGACAATTCCGGCTTTTTGCAGCTTGCTGACATGTGTACTTACAATAGCTTTGCTCAGAAAAAGCTCTTGGGCAAGCGCATTGATATGCATTTCTCTGTTTTGTAGCAGCAGGCGCACTATGTTTAATCGGGCTTCACTTGCCAGTGCCTCGTAAATTAGCAATGAAGCTGCATCTGTCCCAAGCATCATGATGTCCACTTCCTTTTTGAGTAAAATCGATCTATTTCAATTTCAGGATTCGTTATTTAGCGAACTCACGAAAATGAACTTGCTCAATATATAAGCATTATGATACATATTAGATAACAAATCAATGATTTGATTTTGCTTTTAAGCGAATTCAATATCACGATAATTCAAAATATGAATTCATTCAATGGAGGTACTTACCATGCTTACATCCAAAATGCTTATCGATAAAGACTTTCAGATTGCTGAAGTTGATCCGCGTGTCTATGGTTCATTTATAGAACATCTGGGACGGGCCGTATACGGCGGTATTTATGATCCAGGTCATCCTACGGCAGATGCTCAAGGTTTCCGTCAGGATGCCATTGAAGCGATTAAAGCTTTGAATGTGCCAATTGTTCGTTATCCGGGCGGCAATTTTGTATCCGGTTATAACTGGGAAGACGGTGTGGGCCCGGTAGCGGAGCGCAAACGCAGACTTGAACTCGCTTGGTGGACGATTGAAACAAATGCAGTGGGAACAAACGAATTTGCAGACTGGGCCAAACTGGTTGGAACCGAAGTCATGATGGCTGTAAATCTGGGTACTCGCGGCATTGATGCGGCCAGAAACCTGATCGAATACTGCAACCACCCATCTGGCACATACTGGAGTGATCTGCGTATCTCTCACGGTTACAAGGACCCGCATAAATTCAAAACCTGGTGTCTAGGCAACGAAATGGACGGCCCTTGGCAGATTGGTGCAATGACTGCATATGAATATGGCCGTATTGCCAATGAGACCGCTAAAGCGATGAAATGGGTTGATCCGGATATTGAACTCGTCGCGTGCGGCAGCTCCAGCCGTGACATGAGTACATTTGCAGATTGGGAAGCAACCGTGCTGGATCTCACCTATGAAAATGTGGACTACTTGTCCCTGCATCAGTATTACAACAACAATAAAGACAACACGTATGACTTCCTGGCGACTTCGCTGGATCTGGATCAATTTATTGATAGTGTGGCTTCAATCTGTGATTTTGTACAAGCCAAGAAACGCAGCAAAAAGAAATTAATGCTGTCTCTGGATGAATGGAATGTCTGGAAATCCATCGGCACGAGCCGTATGGAAGAACGGTGGCAGATTGCGCCTCCAGAGTTTGAAGATGTGTATACACATGAAGATGCACTAGCTGTGGGCTGTTATCTGATTACCATACTCAAGCACGCCGACCGTGTAAAAATGGCTTGCCTTGCTCAGTTGATTAACACCATTGCACCAATCATGACCGAGAATAACGGAGCAATCTGGTTCCAGACGACGTATTTCCCATTCATGCACGCATCCAACTTCGGTCGTGGTACGGTGTTGCGATCCATCACAACTTCACCTAAATATGATTCCAAAGACTTTACAGATGTGCCTTATCTCGAAGCGATCAGTGTGCATGATGAAGAAAACGGCACGATCACAATCTTTGCGGTGAACAGACATCTGGATGAGAAGTTGGAACTGAATGTGGATCTGCGTTCCTTCGGAGAAACCACATTTGTGGAGCATATTGTATTAGAGAACAACGACTTGAAAGCCACCAATACCAAAGAAAACCCACGTAACGTTGTTCCTCACAACGGCGGATATACAACGGTTGACCAAGGTAAAGTGCAAGCAGTCTTGAACAAAGCATCATGGAACGTGATTCGCCTCAAAACCAAACAGGCATAAAGGCTTAATAACAGCGGAATAGAATCAGTTTCTACTCTGCAACATCAGCATTGTTTTTTACACCCCGTACAATTTCTTTGTACGGGGTGTATTTAGGTGTATTTGTTTCTCTCACCGTTTCTTTCTCGTATGCAGCATAAGCAAATAAGCCACCCTCCGTTTGGCGTACGGAGAGCAGCTTGCAGTGAAGCATCTAGCGGAGAAGATAAGGAACAGAACAGATCAGAAAGCGATCAGATCACCCAACACACTAGCAATGCTTTCTTCCCAAATGCAACGAAGGTTGTGTTCTATTTCACGATTTTCATTTCAAGTATTATCCTTGTTGTGCTTCCTCTTCAACTTCGGTTTCAGCCTGAGCTGCTTGGCTTGCTGGAGTCATCAGCCCTTGAACTGCCCCCATAAATGGCTGAATCTGCTTAATCATGCCATACCCCATTTTGACCACAGGTGTAAACCGCTGGATCATGCCAAACAACCGCATACCGCCGCCTAACATCCCTCCAATCGACCCTGCACCGCCAAAGCCACCTAACAGTGAGCCTAGCATAGGCATGAAAGAGGATACCTGGGCTTGCCTAGACGTTGAACGAGACATCGACCGGAATCGTACTTGCGACTTACAAGTGCTGTTCACCCGTTTACGGTTCCGAGAGGAGTCTGTTTTTCTCTTAACCCCTGCTTTAGGTTTGGTTTTGCGAGCACTGCCTTCAGATGAGGTTGCTGTGATTGCAGCCTGAGTAAGCTTCCCGCCCCCGGTAAGCACTACGCCTTCGTTGTTAACGCCAGAGATGTACCCGACGTACGTTTCGCCATTATGAAGAGTCACGCAGACTGGGCGATCCTTGAGCCGTTTCACCCTGACGTGTATTTCATTGGTTTTAGCCATGGAATTCACCTCACTTGACTTGATCTACTTCAGTCTACGCAATGGGTGGACGACTTGCCTGTGCGAATAACACATCCGTGTGCCGAAAGCAGGAAGATTCTTACATGGCTCCTGTCTCAGATATGTTCAATATACATCTCATTCAAAATATGACCCATACGATATGTGTGCTCTGCCAATTCAGATTTCACATATGATTCAATATCACTCTTTTCGATATTGTACAAGACCTCCATTTCTTTAGAAAAAAGAAGATGTCCCTCATTGATTTTCTGCTCCAACGAGGTTATCTGTTTGGGTTTCAGATCACCACCGAGCACCTGCTGAAGTGCTTGCACATATGTTTCAAGAGAACGCGCTCCGACAATTTTCATACCCTGGTTCTCTTCATTCACAATGATAATTGATGGGAAACCTCTAACTCCCAAACTAGCGACACTCTCAAAGTCTTCCTCTAATAACTCTTGTGCTGATTGCTGTGCAGCCGCCTCAACCACTTCTTTTCCATTCAAGCCCAATTGATTTACGATATCCGTCAGCACATCATCTTCTCCAATATTTCGATTAAATGCAAACACGGCTTCACGCGCACGTCTTAAAAAGTCCTGCTCTTTCCCGGGGTGTGTACTCTGAATGACCTTAAATACGCGAGATGGCGGATAGGAAGAAAGTATTGGATTATCGTGCCATAAGGAACCGTCGATGGGCATGCGTGAATGTTCACCCACTTCCTTCCAATGCTCTGCAACGTCCGAAGGTTTCTGAATCCCGTTAGCGCCATCCGAGAAACCATTCCAGTTAGCCAATAGCCCACCCATTTTGATTTGCAGCGTAAAATAATGGCCGTATTCCTCAATAAACCGATGAAGCACAGGCTCAAGCGCCCAGCAGTGAGAGCAGATCGGATCTGTTGCGTAATAAAGAGTTATCCTTTTCTCAACGTGATTCAGATTGATTTCTTGCATCGCCTCTTCTTCGTTCACACCACATACGCCTGTTTCCAGATCACACATCATAGATTCGTTACTCACGTTATCCCGCCTTTATATTGTCTTATGAATTGATTTTCTTGTGTTAGTTTGATTATAATGTCTACAATCTTCTGAACAAGTACGATTCTTTTTCTGACTTAGTATCAAAAAGTATACTATTGGAGGGTATCAAGTGAAATACGAGTTTAATTTTGATCAGTTATGTCCAGCGACTTATGCATTTCAGGTCATTGGAGGCAAGTGGAATCTTCCGATTCTGGCAATCCTCAGTGAAAATGACTGTATACGTTACAATGAATTAAAAAGAAGACTGCCTGGCATTACCGGAACGATGTTAACGAACTGTTTGAAAGATTTGATTCATTCCGGCATCGTGCACCGGGAGCAATATAACGAGGTGCCACCGAGAGTGGAGTATTCGCTCACAGAATCAGGCAAGGAATTGGTTCCTTTAATTGAATCCATGGTAATATGGGGTCAGAAAAATATGACAGCAGGCGTGAAGCAACAAGAACTATAACTCCTGGCCTAGTGTAACCCCTTATCATAGATGTTCTTTTTTGAATCGCTCTGTACACTTTGTTCAACGACAAAAAGGCTATTTCACTGGATCATCGTGTCCTTTGAAATAGCCTTTCCTTTATAAATACAAGACGGGCGCTTGTTTACGACGTGTACACATCTAACTATTCAGGTCGTCATCTTCCTCATTTCCTAAATACATAACCGTTTTTTCTCCCTCAACCAATCTAATGATCTGCTTTCGTAATTTTGAAGGAAATAAAGGTAGTTCGTATATATCTTTAATTTCAAGCCATTCAAATTCCACTTGGTTTTCGTCACTTGGCAGAATAGAACTATCTTGGTCCATCAAACCTATGTACTCGCATAAAAAAACAAAATCTACACGATGAAGAGCTTCACCGTATACCCCTTCAATGACAAATTCCAGTGATAATGGTTCTACATCTATTCCGATTTCTTCCGCAACTTCACGCTTCACAGCATCCGTCAGGGTTTCACCTGCATTCTGGCTCCCACCAGGCAGGATGTAGATGACTTCATCATTATCATCCTGCTTCATTGCAAGCATCCTCCCGTCTTTAATGATCAATGCTTTTGCAGAATTTCTAATCTTTCTCTCCATTGCTAATCCCCCATATTTATATCTGTATCATGTTGTTGAAGGTTGATTCCATTTAACCTCACGATCTCCATGAAGAATATTTTAACACATACATCTAAACAAATTCTGAACAATCAAATCAACTCACTCTTGGCGACCTCCATGAAAGCAGCCATAGACGGAGAGATCCATTTTTCCCGATGCCAGAGCATTTGCGCAGAAAAGGATATATCTGATAAATCCCACGGCAGAGCAACCACTTCCCCATCGCTCAACTCTTTCTTCAAAGCCATTTCAGGTAATAAAGCGATCCCTAGACCAGCCACAACACATTGTTTAATGGCTTCTACACTATGAAACTCCAGCTCTGTCAGAGCATCTGCACCTTTCTTTGTTATGGATTGGTCAAAATAAGTGCGATACGAACAGTTCTTTTCGGTCAGTAGAAAATGCTGTTTGTGGAAGTCATCAATGACCAACTCGGAACGCGATGCTAACATATGATCGGGAGAAACCACCATTTGAAAGGTCTCATCCTTTAAAAACTCTGAATGAAGGTCTTTGGAATTAATTGGCTCATCCAATACAAAAACGACATCGGCATGCCCTTCTCTCAGACTTGATTTAAGCTCTTGCCCAGACAAGGGGCGGAACAATAACCGCACACCAGGATAGTCCGTTCGGAAGCGTTTGAACAAGGCTGGAAGAAGATATGCACAAAGCACTTCGTCTGCTCCGATCACAACCGTTCCCGCCAATTCTCCGTGCTGACTGGATATACACTTTGCTTCCTCTACATCGTTTAAAATCTTAGTGGCGTAAGGTAGAAACTGTTGGCCAGCATCCGTTAACACGACCTTTTTTCCTAATCGATCCAGCAATTTCACCCCAAGCTCTTCTTCCAGCGATTTGATTTGCATGGTTATGGTAGAGGGTACATAGCTCAATAATTCAGCAGTTTGATTAAAGCTGCAGGTCGATGCAAGTGTCCAAAAGGTTTTTAGCTGGCGTATTTCCATGAGTTAGGCACCTCCTAAGTTCAAAATAAATGAATGATATGTTCGATAACGTTTCGTTGAATTGATAATAGACGTATTGTAGAGTGAAATCAAGTTATTACTATTTTATAAGGAGAATCAATCTATGAACGATTATGAAACATATAACCTTGGAGTTACATTACTTCAATCGGGACAACAGCTCCCTCAAGCCTTTATCGCTTACAAAACCTATGGAAACTTAAATGCGGCAAAGGACAATGTTATTGTTGTCCCAACATGGTTTGCTGGAATTCACACAGATAATGAATGGTTAATTGGAACGGACAAAGCACTGGACCCCAGTCGTTATTTTATCATTGTGCCCAATATGTTGGGTAACGGATTATCGTCTTCTCCAAGTAATACCCCTGCCCCATATGATAAGGACAACTTTCCCCTCATCTCCATGTATGACAATGTGCGTGCCCAACATCAACTCATCACTCAAAAATTCGGTATCTCCAAAATCAAACTTGTTGTGGGCTGGTCTCTGGGAGCCATGCAGGTTTATCAATGGGGAACCAGTTATCCTGAGATGGTCGAGCGTATTGCCCCCTTTGGCGGAACGGCAAAGAGCAGACCCCATACTCAGTTGGTATTCGAAGCAATGATCGCGGCGTTACAGGCAGATTCAAATTATAAAAATGGTAGATATGAGCGCCCTCCGGTTGCCGGTCTCGCAGCGATGGGAAGAGCGTATGCTCCATGGGGGTTCTCGCAGGCGTATTATTTGGAGAAATTGTACCAATCTGAGGGTTACGACTCCTTGAAATCTTATGTAGAAGATTACTGGGATCAAGTATTTCTTCCCTTCGATGCTAACGACTTGATTACCATGTTGCGTACAGGAATCTATGGAGACATTAGCGATAATCCCGTAGATGATGGCAACTTCGAACAGGCGTTAAGCAAGATCACTGCTCCTGCACTCGTTATGCCAGGATCAAGTGACTTGTTTTTCACGCCAGAAGACAGTTCGTATGATGCTCAGCATATGCCAAACGCGGTGTATCAACCTGTAGAGTCCAAGTGGGGACACTGCTTTGGAATCGGAGCAAACGAAGAGGATTCACTCGTTATCGATCGTCATCTAAAGCAATTTTTGGAGACATGAGTAAAAAAAGAAGGAGTACAAAGTAAAAAAAGTGCACAAAGCTCATTATTCTTTTCTCCGCTACAACTCAAAAGTAAAAATAGATACCGGTTCTCGTCAATAACCTTTATATCACATTCCCCCCTTTCTCGTTTAGAATATTTTCAAGTAAGCGTTATTGAAATACGACTGATAAGGGGGAAAAGAAATGAACAAGAAAACGAAAGCCTTAGTCTTGTCTGTGTGCATGTCAACCTTATTACTCGCAGCCTGTAGCAATGGAAGCGGTGCTGATAAAGGTTCAACAACGGACACGGATTCCAACGAGGCTGGAACAACAACCATTCATACCGTAACATCAGAATACTCTTCTGCAAAATATCCAAAGGGCGACGATATCACCAACAATGTATGGATTAAGCGATACAAAGAGAAGTTTAATATCAACGTCAAAACAGACTGGGTTAGCGATGAGTACGATACAAAACTCAATTTGGCTATCGCATCGAACGATCTTCCTGACGTATTCAGAGTTAATCCTTCACAACTGAGACAGTTAGTCGAAGCAGATATGGTCATGGACCTTTCCGAGGTCTTTGATCAACACGCTTCAGATCGTCTCAAAGGTTACATGGAAGCAGATGCAGACAGTTACGAATCTGGAAAGAAAGACGGTAAGCTATACGGGATACCACAGATGCACTGGGGATTAATTGAACAACCAGACTTCATCTGGATTCGGAACGACTGGAAAGAAGAATTGGGAGTCCAAGATCCGAAATCTGTGGAAGACATCAAAAATATCGCACTAAAATTCATGGAAAAGCACGGTGGTTATGGTATAGCGGTAGACCAATCGTTGGATTACCTCAACCTGCTGGCCATTGCATGGAATGCGCATCCGGATATGTGGATGGAGGATAGCACTGGAAAACTCGTGTACGGCTCCGTGCAGCCTGAGATGAAAAATGCGCTGGCTGAGTGGTCAGAATGGTACAAGCGAGGCATCATTGATCCGGAATTTGCAATCAAAGACTTTAATGCGATGAACGCGGACATTGTAGCCGGCAAAGTGGGAATGCAGCCTTATTACCAATGGTGGGGTTATAATCCGGGTGTCGACACAGTATCCAATCTGGGTAAGGACGCCATCTTCTACCCTTATATCATCCCTACCGTTGATGGGAAAGAAGCCAAACAATCCATTTTCTTCGCCAACAACAATTATATCGTTATGAAAAAGGGATTTAAGAGCCCTGAAGAAGTGATCAAAATTTTGAACGACTATGCTTATATTGTGGATGAAGGCAATGGCAAGGAATCGACAGAAACGTTATCCGCCTTGCTGGACAACGATATTGCCCATGTGGTTGGAGCGTTCCGTGTACTTAATCCGAATTCTGATTACGAGCAATTTGAGGCGGTATCCGCTGCCCTTCAATCCAAGGATACCAGTGGGCTCACGACTTCGGGAATGTGGCAAAAATATAACAACAGTGTGGAATTCATGGAGAATGCAACCCCAGGAGCAGTTGGTGATTATTTGCAACAAGGGGCTCCAAAGAATGCGTATGGTCTTGCCAAGAAAGTACTGGACAGCGAGAACTATACAAAGACGGCCTTATGGGGTGTTACGCCAGAAATACTTTCAAGCTACGGTACAACCTTGGATGATATCCTCACCGAAGGTTTCACCAAGATCATTATGGGTAGCGAAAGTATCGATTATTTCGATGTTATTGTCCAGAATTGGCTTGCAGCCGGGGGCGATGACGCAACTCAGGCAGTTAATGAAGCCTACGGGAAGAAATAATCTCGTTTGTCACAAAGAGGGGATGAGGGTCATCTCTCCCCTTTATTTGATAGCGATTACATTTGGCGTACAAGGAACGGAGGAATATGTATGTTGAGAAAATGGAAGCAGCAGAGTCCTTACCATCTCATGTTGATCCCAAGCCTGGTCTTGGTCTTCATCTTTTGTTACATCCCTTTCTACGGACTTATTATTGCGTTTCAGAAGTACAATCCGGGCCTCGGCTTCAACTCGCCATGGGTAGGATGGGATAATTTTACCCACATATTTAATCAGCCGAACTTCGTAAGAACGATCTGGAATACATTGTACATGTCTGTCTTTAAGATTATCGGTGGTATAATCGTACCCGTAATTTTTGCATTACTGCTCAACGAGGTACTGCATAGTGGAATCAAACGTACATTTCAAACCCTTGTCTACATTCCGAACTTCCTCTCTTGGGTCATTATGGCCGGCATCATGCTGGATATCCTTAGCTCCGACGGCATTATCAATACATTTCTAAGTGTATTTGGGATTGCACCGATCTCCTTTCTTGGCACACCCTCTATTTTTCCTTGGACGATGATTGTGAGTGAAATATGGAAAGGTTTCGGGTTTGGCACGGTTGTTTATTTGGCAGCCCTGACCAGTATTGATCCGGGACTTTACGAAGCCGCAGTGATCGACGGAGCGAAACGGTGGAAGCAGACCATCTACATTACGTTGCCTCTCCTCATGCCAACCATTGTTTTAATGACCGTACTTTCACTTGGAAACGTACTCAATGCTGGCTTTGACCAAATCTATAATCTCTACTCCCCTGTTGTCTATCAGACGGGTGATATTATTGATACCTATGTCTACCGTTTAGGAATTCAACAAGCACAGTATTCAATTGGTACCGCTGTCGGGTTATTCAAATCGATCATTTCCAGTGTTCTCGTTGCTGTATCATACATCCTGGCTTACAGAGTGGCTGGCTATCGTATCTTCTAAGAAGGAGGAACTCACATTATGATCTATGATAAAAGTATGAGCAGACGTGTATTTCTTATCATAAACTACACCATATTGCTTCTAATCTCTCTCCTATGTATTCTGCCGTTTATCAACCTGCTGGCTGTTTCATTCAGCAGCAGCGCGGCTGTATCTGCGGGGAGTGTTACGTTCTGGCCTGTGGAATTTACGACAAAAGCCTATGAATTTGCATTAACGGGAGGATCGTTTTTCTCCTCTCTCTGGGTAGCCATTCAACGAACCGTTATCGGAACGGTGGTGAATCTGGTTCTGATCGTACTCACCGCTTATCCCCTCTCCAAATCCAAACAAAAATTGATGGGGCGTAATATCTATATGGGATTTTTCATCGTAACCATGTTATTCAGTGGAGGTCTAATTCCAACCTATCTCGTGGTCGTCAAAATGGGACTGATCGATTCCATCTGGTCTCTGATCCTGCCTGGGGCCCTCCCCGTATTCAGTATGATTATCCTCATGAATTTCATTCGGGGGCTGCCCGAGGAGATTGAAGAATCAGCAATTATCGATGGTGCTGGGCCTGTACAGGTATTGCTTCGTATTTTACTTCCACTTCTCAAGCCCGCTCTCGCTACGGTTGGTTTGTTCAGTATCGTTGCCCACTGGAATTCGTGGTTCGATGGCATTATCTATATGAACAATCCAGACAATTATCCATTACAAAGTTACCTCCAGACCCTCCTGCAAAGTTTTGAGCAAATCATGCTGAAATCCGGGTCAGATTATACACAACTGTTGTCCATGATGAACGCCAGAACGGGGCGCGCCGCTCAGATGTTCCTGGGTGCCATTCCGATTTTGCTCGTGTATCCGTTTTTACAGAAATATTTCACTAAAGGTTTGGTGTTAGGTAGCGTCAAAGGGTAAACAAAGGGCTTGCAGTCCATACTGCGAGCCCTTTGTTTATATCTAAACTTATTTTTATGATCGCTGTATCGCATTATGAGATACATAAATGAAAGCATCTATGACTATTTGGCATCTAGGATGGCAGGCAGCAGAATGGAGAAAATGGTACCTTCACCTATTTTACTCTCCACCTGTATTCCATAGGGTTTCCCAAAATGAAGTTGAATCCGCCGTTGCACATTATGCAATCCAATCCCATTCGTTCCCGTACTTGCACCGGGCTTCTCTTCCAATAGATTCTGCATCGTATGATGATCCATACCCACGCCATTATCGCAGACCTCGATCACAACTTCATCCAGCTGTGATTGAATCCGAATGGTGATGATTCCGTCTTCTTCCAGTTCGGCCAGACCATGAAAAATCGCATTCTCCACAATCGGCTGCAGGATCATTTTGGGCATGCGATAATTCAGCAGTCTATCCTCAATCTCGTATCTCATCTGAATACAATCGTAGTACCTGACATTCTGGATCGTTACGTAATTCGTTATATTATCAAGTTCCTCACGAATGGTTACGAGGGTTCCATCAGATTTTGTTGCATAGCGGAGCATCGAGATTAGTGCATCGGTCATTTCCACGATTTTATCAGCCTGCTGCATTGAGGCAATCCATTTCACCGACCCAAGGGTGTTATACAGAAAATGAGGCTTGATCTGATCATGGAGCGCACGCATCTCGGCCTTGGCTTTCTCTATTTCTTCCTGCTGCATCCGTTCGACCAACCGCTTCAATTCATGCGACATTCTGTTAAATCGAATGGATAAATGGCCAATCTCGTCTCTTGATCCAATAGGTTCAACTTGTTCAAACTGACCTTTCTCGACTAGAGCAATATTCCGTAGCAGTTTTTTAATGGGAGTTGTAATGACATGAGATAGAAAGATGGAAATGACGGCAGCAAAAAGAACAATGACAATGGCAAGCGTCACCAGATTACGGCCCAATATTTTGCCATCAGCAGTCAGCTCATCCAAAGGCATATATAAGTAAGTTGTCCATTTTTGCTGACTAAGGGGACTGGTCACCACGACATTTAGTGCTTCAGGCGGACGAACGTTGTCCCGGAACAGTGTCCCGATTAATCGTTCATTCACGTTATATACGATCTTGTCATCCTCATCAACAATCATGAATCTGGAGCGCAGCCCTTCCTGCAAGTTGCGGTTGACGATTTCAATGAATTTGATATCAATGCTGACAACAATCACGCCAAGCAGTTTTCCACTAGTCACATCATGAATTTTGCGAGCGTGTGACACTGCCAGTATTTTATTCTCCAATTGCTCGTCGATTCGTGTTGTGAGGGTAATGGTTCGATCTTTATCATGCATGAACTTTTTAAACCACAATTCGTTTGCTACTTTGAAGTTTGGATCAATGGGTTGATGTGGACTGACAAAAAGGTCTTGCCCCCCGTTCATATTGTAGAGGTAGATGGAGAATACGCGATCTTTCATCATGATATAATTCATCAGAATATTGTATGCGGCAATCTCATGTTGTTCATCACCCTCTCGCAGGAAATCCTGGATCGGAAAACTCCCTTCATGAGTCGCAGACAAATTGTCACTAAGCCCATTGCTGGCTAGCAGCGAAATTTTCTCAATCTCCTTGAGGAACTCGTCAATGCGAATATTTGTTTGTTTGGCCAGATCGTTTAGCAACGTTGTATAGTTCTGTGCCAATAACCGCTCTGAGGAGTAATACGAATTGATGGTCATCACCAATACCGGAAGGATAATGACCGTCATACAGATCACCATAATTTTGTACTTGATTCGGAAGGGCCGAACATGCTTCATATGCTGCACCTCTATTCACCGATTACATTCATCCCTGCTGTAATTCTCGATATTCCTCAGGAGTGACACCTACCGATTTTTTGAAAATCTTGCTGAAGTACGTGTAATTATGGTAGCCCACCTTTTCTGCGATTTCATACACTCTCATTCCTCTGCTCAATAGATACGCCTTCGCATGTTCAATTCGAACTCGGGTCAAGTACGTAATAAAGTTCTCTCCTCGTTCCTGTTTGAACACGCGGCTGAGATATGACGGATTCACACTGATTTGGCTAGCGATACTTTGCAATGAGATATCTTCCGCATAATACTTGTCGATCAATTCAGTAGCGAGATCGGTGTAAGTGCTTTCCTGTTTGATTTGGGAATCGGTTTGGAAGTAATACGCAATATGAGCAAGCATATCTTGGTGGATATCCTCCCAATACTCCCCCTTGAGAACGATTTCATAGGGCGATTTTTCTGTTAAAGAAGGGGCACCTCTTTCCGAAGCGCGGGATAGATGGGAATGTATCGTTTCCATCACCATGATATATTGCTTGCGAATGCTATTCTCATCTGCTCGTAACTGTTCCAGATTGGATCGGATTCCTTCCAGGAACTCTTCCGCCTTTTGGTTGTCTTTGCTTACCCACAACTTCAACAAATCTCGTTCTTGTTGCGGGCTTAAAGCCCCCTTAACTTCATGTCGATCTGGGGATTGAACCATATCATCGTAATACAACACCTGGTTGCTTCCTGTGAAGAAACTCTGTTGTAGAGCCGTTTCTGCCTCTTGGCAGGCCTTCTTGATTTGAAGGAAACCGGAAGTCATTCTACTTACCCCAGCCGTGAGCGATAGATTCATAAAATCCTTGATTGAAGACAGCAATTTATTACATAGTTTATTCAAGTCGGCGTGTACAGATTGGCTCTCAGGAAGTACATTGACGATCACCCAATATTCTGAGGAACTTTCAACAAAAATCTCTTTCTCCCATTTCGAAGGAATAATCTCTTCCATAATATTAAGAATCGAAAATCGGAGCAGCTTTTCCCCCTTCTCTACATATTTCCGCTTCGCATCCTCGTAATAATTCACGATGAACTTAATAACGACCAACTGGTCGGAACGTATACGAAAATGCAGTTCTTCCGCTTTGGTGACGATATCCTCCTCACTAATGAATCCGCTTACAATATCTTGGAAGAAACTATCCTTCAGATATCTTAGGCTCTTGGAATAGTCCTGTGTCATAGAGGGTGTGTTGGTTGGGTGAACATGTTCACTTTGCAGTTTCTGTCCAACCGTGCTCAGTAGGTCAATAAGGGAGGATTCGGTGATCTCACTTTTAATCAAGTAATCTGAAGCACCAAGTTTTAGCGCCTCTTTCACATAATGAAACTCGTCAAAATTACTCAGGATGACATACTTACAGGTTTTCAGTACGCAGGAGGCCTCTTGTATAAGCTGCAGCCCATCCATAATTGGCATCTTAATATCTGTAATGATTAGATCAGGCATCACTTCAAGCGCAAGGCTTAATGCCTCTTTTCCATTTCCCGCTTCACCAACAACATAGAAATTGTACTCTTCCCAATTCAGCATGGAACGAATTCCAACCCGCATGAGCAATTCATCATCTACGATCATCAGTTTATACATGCGTATCCCCCAACATGAACCATTTTTAGATATTTTACCATTAAACGAACTGTTGCAAAGATGTCTAGCGAACCTTATTACATTGCGGGTATCATAAATAACACTTTTATAGAACGTATGTTCCTGTTATAATCAGATTATCGTATTTGGCGTAACATAACATGCCCGTCTGGAAAGGATACATATCATGAATTTATACAAGTTTGAATTAACGGTGAACGGATATCTACTACGTGTTCATTTCAGTGCATCAGAAGAAAGTGGATTGAAATGGTGCAAACGAGTTGCTTCTGAATTCCAGAATAACGTTGCCAATCTGGAGATCAAGGTTGATATACATAAAAAGCAGAAACAAAAGCATGCACGGGAATATCACGGTAAGCCGTATCTATATGATAGGACACTAAGGAAAAAACCGCTTGCGAAGAAAAATAAAACGGCTGAGTCATCTGCTGTTATGTAAAGGTGTTTTACAAGATGTAAGAAAAGACAAGTGAACCGGAACACATTCAATCGTTGTTTGATTTTCATGTTAATTACAATTATGAGGTTTTCTTCTGATGTACCGCATAAGTACCAAGCTTCTTAAAACAAAAAAAGTCGCACTCTATTTATGCGACTTTTTCAAGGAATATTCTATTTTATAGTTCTCCAGTTTCTCTATGTTTCCTTTCTCAATGCCTCAACGATGCTCGTTTGGTTTAATCGATACATCGGCCAAGCTGTAGCAACGAGTGTTGTTGCTATGGCGCCTGCACAAGCAAGAACAATACTAGACCATGGAATGGCCCAACCTACATCGAGAGCACCTTTGAAGAGATGATGTATCCCATAGCTCAGTATTGTTCCGAGTATACTACCGTATAATGCAGCGTACAGGCCGTATAAAACACCTTCTAATAGGATCATTTTCCCAACATTACGCTGTGTCATGCCGATAGCTTTGAGCACCGCAAATTCTTTGGTGCGTAGAATGAGATTGGTGCTGACGGTGTTCAGTATATTCAGGAATGCAATAAGGACAATTACACCGATAAAACCATACAAAAAGATGCTTGCTGTGGTGGCGTCGTTTTTGGCCTTTGCTTGCGCCATCACATTGTCCATATAGCTGTAACCAGCATCTTTTTCGGTTAGGGACTTGAGGTAATCCGTGATCGGTTTGTTTGATATATCGGTTTTCGCAAGAATAAAGATCCTTGAATATGCATCGTTACCTGTAACTTTCTCTATGACTTCAGGTGTCGTAATGAGTTCAAGCATCGCGCTCTCATTATAATCTTTCGATAACACCCCTTGTTCAACGATCCCCGTCACCGTCAGTGTCTTGTATTTTTGATTCCCCCCCTCTAAAGTACGTACTTGGATGTGATCCCCAACCTTAAACTGGGTTTGGTCGATGATAATCTGTTTGCCTTCCTCCGTCGTTATAATTCGTATCTTCTGATTGAGAATGACGCCATTCTCCTGGTTCATCTTATCTTTGTCGATCGTACCCGCCGTTAGTTTGGATTTCAGAGCATCGAGTCCGTTATCTCCGTAGGATTCGAGGAAATTGTTGTCTGTTCGATACCCCTCTCCTTCTTCAACAGAATACATTCCCTTCCTGAGTTCATAATATTTGGGATTGACTTTATCCTTCGGAAGAATTGCCATCACTTGATGGCTATATAACTTATAAGCATGTTCTACTGCGTCAATTTTGACAATGTCTGAATATACGGAATCATCGATCTGCTTGGAATCCCCTTCATATTGAACTGAATAGGAATACTCGATCCCCGATTGAGACGTCTGTCCTAAGAATCCGGCCAAGCCGCTAAAGACAATAAATAAAAGGATACTGACAACCATGGAAAAGGCTGTGATGCGGAAGCGTTTTTTATTTCGTCGTATGTTTCGACTAGCAAACTGGCCTTCCATACCAAACAGCTTTTTCACCAGCATTGATTTTCGGATGGACGTTACGTTGTCCACCTTTGTACTTCCCGAGCCATTTATTGCTTCAAGTGGGGATACTTTCGCTGCCAGTCTAGCCGGTCCGATGGCAGAAAGATACACAGTCAGCAGTCCAAGTACACCAGCAATAATCAGAATCGGTAGGGAAATGACCATTTGCATATCATTCAGAAAACCTAGTGCCAAAAAGCTAATGTTGTAAAACAGAAGCTTCATAAAGACCGTTCCCGTGAATAGTCCTACGGGAATGCCAATCAGACTGAGAATTGTCGCCTCTTTGAGAACTAATTTGCGTATTTGTGATGGGGTTGCTCCTATGCAACGCAGCATACCGAATTGGGAAGTGCGCTCCAAAACAGAAATATGAAACGTGTTATAAATTACCGCACTCGTACAACCCATAATAATGATGATGATTGCAGCGAATGCGTATAGTAGGCTATGGTTTACACCTTCGTAGGTGCTTTTGCCATATAACTTGAGCAGTTCATTATTGTAATCGATCCGAACATTTTTAATGTCGATAGCCCTATCTAGTTTTACGGCAGAACCTTGATCCACTTTCTCAACATTTATTGATGATATGATAGCTTTTGTCTTTGGCTCGATTTGATCCATCGATTTCATTTTGACGTAAATGAAGTATTTTTTATCCGGTTTGATCGTTTGGTTATCATCATAAGTGATGGCCGGTAAAATGAAGTTAGCCGACCAGGAACCCTTAGTGCCTGGGTTACTAAACCCGACGACGGTAAATTCCCTCTCTGTTTGGGGGCGGAAATCCTCATCCTGATCCCAGCCGAGATCTCCCAAACCATTAATTTTTTTCATTTCCCCTGTTGATGCAACAATCCGATCTCCCAGATTTAACTTAATCGAATCACCCAGTTTCGGTTTCGTTGGAAAGCTATCCAGACTCAACGTAGGTAGGATAATTTCGTGAGAATTCTTGGGAAGTCTGCCCGCATCCAATTGAATCTGGAGTTTGCTCATTGCATCGATGTTATAATTTTTGAGATTCAAATACCGATAAGGCGCAGCAAATGGATTTTCTCGCTTCTCTTTCTCACTCGTTTTACTAAGGACTGAATATCCTTCCCTACTAATAATTCCGGCACTCTCCACCGATGCATTATTGACAACTTTAGAGATGGCTTCTCCGGGTAATCCGTTAAAAGAAACATGGTAATCCCCGTACTCTTGAACGGTTTGCCGAACCACCTTGTCTCTGAAGCTGAGGCCAATGGTTCCCATGGCTGTAAGTAGAGTCACAGACAAAATAATGCCAACGATCGTTAGTATTGATCTTTTTTTCTGCCCTAGCAAATATTTTTGAGTAAGACTAGTATACCTATTCACGATCTTTCACCCCTGTTTGTTGCAAGAGTGTGCCATCTTTTATATTTACAACACGGTCCGCTCGCTGGGCCACATTCAAATCATGTGTGATCATAATCAAGGTTTGATTGTACTTTCTGACGGAGAAGGTAAGAAGATCCACGATTTCTTTACTGTTCTTGCTATCCAGATTGCCGGTTGGTTCATCCGCCAGAATAATCGATGGTTTATTAATCAATGCGCGTCCAATTGCAGTCCGCTGCTGTTGCCCGCCTGATAGTTGGGACGGAAGGTGCTGCCTTCGATCGCTGAGTCCCAGCACGCTCAATAATTCCTCAAGATAATCCTCGTCCACATGTTTATTCTCAAGCAGCATCGGCAATTTAATGTTCTCTTCCGCAGTTAACACCGGGATCAGATTGTATGATTGGAAAATAAAACCGATTTTGCGTCTTCTGAACACAGCCAGTTCATTTTCACTTTGAGAATACAGGTCCATACCGTCAATAATGACTTGGCCACTTGTCGGTTGATCCACTCCCCCGAGCAGATGCAGCAATGAGCTTTTACCAGATCCGCTGGCGCCCACGATCGCAACGAATTCTCCTTGATTGACGGACAGATTAACATCTCTCAATGCTTCCACCTTAGCCTCAGCACTTCCGTATATTTTCCATAAATGATCGGTCTTCAAAATTTCCACCCTGTTGTACCTCCAGTTGTATGATTAACATTGCTTACTTGTTATTATAGGTGTGGAAGCTTACGTTGAAGTGAAGAAGAAGCTTACATTTTCGTAAGCTTCTTCTTAAGTCCACTCTTTTTTGAAAAACGAAATTCTGAATGTCGTCCCTTCTTGAGGCACACTCTCCACCGTAATGATCCCTTGTTGTTCCTCAATGATCGATTTGGTCAAAGCCAGACCAATGCCTATACTGTTGGGCTTGTTATGGTTCTTGCCTTTATAGAATCGTTTGAAAATATGAGGCATATCATCGGGATGAATGCCTTCGCCGTTGTCCTGAATAATGATTGTATCAAACAGTGCGTTTTCTTCCAAATGGATTTGAACCTCACCCTCTGGCGGGGTGTGTTCCAGTGCATTTTTTATCAAATTCATAACAGCTTCCTTAAGCCATTCTTCATCTGCCTGCACAAACGCATTTTCACTACCGAGGATGGAGATCGTCTGCCGTTTCTGGTCTGCTACCGTCCGAAGTGAATAGACAGCGCTCTCCACCATCTCCCTTAGCTCGATCCTTTCTTTTCGAAATTCAATAGCTCCCGCTTCGACCCGTGCCAGCTTCAGCAGGCTGATGATGAGCCATTCCATTCGATCAAGCTGCTGCCGACTTCGTTCCAGAAACGTCATTCTCATTTCTTCTTTCATCCCGGGTTCATTCAGCAGATTCTCATTGAACACAATCAGAGAGGCCAGGGGTGTCTTGAGCTGGTGAGAAATGTCGGATAACAGATTGCGCAGAAAGGTTTTTTCCTGCTGGAGTAGCTCCAGGCTGTTAGTTAGTCTTCCAGCCATCGCATTGAAGCTCCGGCCAAGTGAGCCGAAGTCTCCATCCTCCGTCTCAGGCAGTTTTTTATCGAATTGCTGTTCCACAACCTGCTCCGCTGCATGAGAAATCGTTCTGATTTTTACGAAAAATTTACGATACTCCCACAGAAGCAATACCATGAGTGGGATCAGGAACAACAATACTTGAGTCGCTGTTTTTAAGGGTAATGCTAGTCCTGAAAGAGCCGGCTGATCTTCTAAAGACATACCCGCCTGATATCCGTATTGTGCAAGGATACGTTGCCCCTCAGCAAGTTCATCGGCCTGGGCACCTTGGGTAACAAAGTGAATCACCTCATTCTCCAACTGGGGATCTTTCATCAACAGATGTCCGATCAGGGCGCTATTCTGATTCACTATAGTTGTGTTGATGCTATCAACTTGATGGTGCATGTATAAAAACATCAAAAACGACAAAAGAACTTGCATAGCAAGTACTTTAATGGCGATGGATTTCCACTCTGGATTTCGCAAAACTTCGATCATGTTCATTTCCCTATAACTTCCACGTTCCATTTATATCCGATCCCCCGAACAGTTACGATATATTGTGGTTCTGCAGGAATATCTTCGACTTTCTCTCTTAACCTGCGGATATGGACAGAGAGCGTATTATCATCAATGAAGTCGCCCGAGAGATCCCAGAGATGATTCAGAATCGAACTTCTGCTGCATATCTGCTTCGGATGAGAGATCAACATCAATAGTAGTCGATATTCAAGCGCCGTCAGTGTAATTTCACTATTGTTTTTGAGTACAGTTCCTTCTAAAATACGCACCTGGATGTTATCGGATATCCATAAGCTTACTTCTTGTTTTCCCTTGTTGTTACGTCGTAATACGGCTTTAATTCGTGAAATAAGTTCTTTGGTTCGAACAGGCTTGGTTACATAGTCATCTGCTCCGAGATCAAGCCCTGCGACTACGTTTGCTTCCTCATCCAAAGCTGTCAAAAAGATAATGGGCACTTGCGACGTTACCCGAATCTCACCGCATAGTTGATATCCCGATCCATCAGGCAAAGTGACATCCAACAGAATCAGATCGATCGAATTTGCCTGCAGTGCCTGTCTGGCTTCTTCCAAGCTACCCGCCACCACAACCTCATATCCTTCATTGGACAGTGTATACTGCATACCAAACACCAGATTTTCATCATCTTCGACAAGTAATAAGCAATTCATCGTACACCTCAGCTCATGCTATTTTGAATTTGTATTTATTTCAATTTGATTATAGAGTTCCTGCGTCATTATACATCATTCGAGTTTCTACGCTATAACATTATGATTAATTGGATGTTCAATGAGGCTATCTTCACCAGTATACAAGTTTAAGATTTTCCTTAAACAGGCTAACTGGTTAGGGTACATTTTAATTCGGGTGTTCTCCGTTCAGCCGAACAGTTTAGCGCCTCAGTATACTCTTGTCCTTCCTGTCCTTCCTTTAATACCAAAGATAAAAGCCTGCTCCTATGTGGAACAAGCTTTTATCCGTGTCAGTTGTACTATATGCCAAGAAAGATTGTTGTTCACCGTTTAGTATCTCTCTGATTCCTTAAATATCATATAACGATGGACACCTCTGACAGCATGCATTGCTTCTTGTATTAGCTGAATCGCAGTTTCGCGTTGTCCCGCTTTTAGTTCAATCGCTGCAAGAAGCGAAGATCTCATCCAGACCTTGTTAATGGATTTCAAGTGTTCCCTCGCCTGCTCACTTCTTCCTTCTTCCATAAGCAAATACGTTTCATAATATGTACGATAATCCGATCTACGCATATTCTGCACCGCAGTACGAACAGCTACCAAGTCGTTGCGATAGGAGCCGTAAGCTGCATTATATACTGCTTGTGTCCTTTTATTGGTGTCCTCATTTCTGATGCGCTCTATTGTGTGTTCCAATTCATCATCAAGTCTGTTTGCAAGAGCGTAATAGATATAAAGCTTTGGGGTATTCTCCTGTCTGCGTAGAAAAGCCTCGACGCGGTCCATGCGTGTTTCCCAACCCAGAGGATAAAAAATACGAATGGTTAACATGATCAGAGTCGCGGTGAGAACAACCCCAAGTATCCAAAACAGAGATTGGTCATTCATCTTCATGTACACAACAAATAAAAATATGGCCAAATAAAAAACAATATCCCACTTATTTTTTCCCATCATCCACCTCCTTCATAGACACAAAAAAACTATTATATCAAAACAAACCCCAAGGAGTCTATGCTCTGCATCCTTTGGGGTTTAGTTAAATTTATAAAAATTGATTCATTGAAATTTTCTTTATTAACGACAACCGACAGCATTGTCTACTCAATAGACTAGATTCTCACGCCCCGGCGTCTCCAATCATTTGTCGTTCAATTTGTTTCATCTCATAAAAGTATCCTTTTTGCTCCATCAGCTCGGAGAAAGAACCCGATTCCACAATCTTGCCTTGGTCCATGACCACAATCCGATCCATCTCTTCCAATCCCGTCAACCGATGGCAGATCAGGAGAAATGTATCTTCGGATGCTTGTGCAAGAAGATGCTGGAGCACATGTTTCTCTGTGACGTAATCCAGCGAAGAAGTTGGTTCGTCCAGAAGCCATAACCGTCCTTTGCGCAGCATGGCCCGTGCGAGAGCCAGCCGCTGCTTCTCACCATCCGACAGGTTTTCCCCTTTTTCATACACCATGTCGGTCAACAACTTATTCGGCAGTTGGACTTTATCCAGCACAGCCGACAGTTGTTCATCTGAATGTTCTTCTCCATTCAGCAACAGGTTGTCCCGGATGGTTCCCCGGAAGAAATGGCTTTGCTGCAACACAACATTTGCCCTTTGCCAAATACTCTCCTCATTCAGTTCCTGCACCGGAACATCGTTTAACCGTATATCGCCAGACGTTGGTACACGCAGCTTGAGTAACAAATCGATAATCGTTGACTTACCTGACCCGCTCGGCCCTACAATCGCTGTTTTGGAGCCTGCTGCAAGTTGCAGGGAGAGCTCCCTCAGCGCCGGTCTCCACTCCCCTTCATATTGAAAGCTAACACCGGATAGTTCAATCGAAACCGCCTGATCGGCTGACACGTCACCGCTTGGCTGAACAGGTTGCACATCAGAGGTCGGCACCGTTTCCGCCAGTCTCTGAGCAGCGTGTTCACTATCCTGCTTATATAGAGGTAATATAGCCATTGCGGCAGCTTCTTCGAACACGGTCTGCGTGGCCAGGATCAGCATGGCGAGGAATACACCGGCAAACGCTCCATTCACAATTAAGAAGGCACTGAGTGCTAGCACACCCCATGTAACAAGATACGTCACAAAAACGTGCATGGATTGCCCGCGCAGCAGATGGGAAGCGGCTTGTTTCTGTTCCGTTGCCAATGCAGCGGAAGCCTGCTGAAGCTGTTGCTCACGCTGTTCCAATTGGCCGTATACTTTCAAATCCCTGAAACCATACAACACTTCGGTTACTTCCGTGGACAGCAAGGCCCGTTGCTGGCGGACACGTCCGTTTATTTTTCGCTGACCTAACAAGACAATACCTGGTACAACAAATGCCGTAATCAGCATACCTAGTACTAACAAACACGCAATCCAGATCGAAAAGGCCGAAGTGAACAGCATGGTAGCCAAAAACACCATAACGACCATGATGGGTGGATACGCGACCCGCAAAAAGTAATTTTGCAAACTTTCCACATCACCAACGATCCGCGCAAGCAGATCCCCGCTTCGGTTTTTGTTCAATATACCTGGCGTTACCGGGATCAGTTTGGCAAAAAAGGACGTCCGCAAACGGCTCAGCATGGAGAATGTTGCCCTGTGCGAATACAAGCGTTCCCCGTAGCGACTTGCCGCTCGAAGGAAACCAAGTAGTTTGACCATGGAGGTGAGTACAATTAAGGTGTACAGCGGTGGCGCAAATACTGTTTGAGATATCATATAACCACTCGCGGAAAAGAGAGCTACCCCTGCTATGCCGGCGATAAATCCGCCCAATATCGAAAGCAAGATATCCTTGCGCTCCTGAATCATCGCTTTTGACAGAATCGTCAGCTCATTCATGCTAACCCTCCTTTCCGTTGTACATCAACCATCTCCGCATATTGAGGCAGGCGCGCCAGAAGTGCTTCATGATGTCCTGAATCCACTAATACCCCACTATCCATAAACAAAATGTTGTCCGCATGTTGAATTGTATATAAACGGTGTGCCACCGTAATCATCGTTGCCGTTTTGGCTAATGCCGCAATGGATTGTTGCAATACCCGCTCGGTGTGTAGATCCAGTCCTACGGTGGGTTCGTCGAACAAAATGACGGATGGTCTCTTCAGAAAAGCACGTGCTAAGGCAAGTCGTTGCTTTTCCCCACCAGACAGCCCCCGGCCACCTTCACCAACAAACGTATCCAAGCCCTGCTCCAATTGTGCAACAACGCCAGCAAGTCCTGCTTCCTCTGCCGCCTGCTCAATTTCAGCTCTGGAGACGTTCCGACCCGCGCCAATCGCGATATTTTCGGCAAATGTACCTGCAAAAATATACGGATGCTGTGTAATATAGCTAACACGTTCAAACCATGCAGCCTCATCATGCTGCGAAAGCTGGCTTCCGTTAACCAGAACCGCTCCCGAATCTGGTTTCAGTAAACCGGCAATGAGATGAAGCAGCGTGGTTTTACCTGAGCCGCTTTTGCCTACAATAGCAATCTGTTCTCCCGGTCCAATCGAGATCTGTCCTGTCTCAAGTCCAAAGGAATCAGGTGTGTACTGGAATCGGACATCGTTCAGTTCAATGGTTGGTGGCATTGGAATCAACTCGGCACGAGCTGTACGAAGCTCCTCCGTTTGTGCCATTGCATCGACATCGGTTAATTCGCTTTGATCCGGTCCTTCTTCAGGCTTCGTTTGTGTGCTCTTGACACTAGTTTCCTCAAGCATTTGTTCCACCTTACGAATGGCCCCCATACTGGTTCGACCGCTGTGAAAAGCCGTTCCCGTATTCTTCAACAGACTGTAAAACTCGGGCACGAGTAACAACACAAGAAAGGCTGTATGAAAGCTCATCGATTTGAACACAAGTAACTGAATAGCCAATTCAAGCGCAACAATACCAATGCTTAACATCACGATCGATTCCAGCATAAACGTATTTGTAAATGCAATCTTCAAAATGCCCATGGTGGCATCACGATACCCCAGACTGCTGCGTTCAATCTCCTGCTGCTGACGTTTAGCCCGTCCGAATATTTTCAACGTAACCAGCCCTTGAAGCGAATCCAGAAACGTACCGGAAAACTCGGCAAGTTGCGCATATTTTTCTTCTGATTTGTTCTTCGTCTGGAGCCCAACCAAAATCATGAACAGCGGGATAAACGGTGCCGTGAATAGCATAATCCAGCCTGTGTTGGCGTGCTGCGTAAATGTAACAACCAGAATCAGAATCGGGATCATCGCGGCTTCCATCATTCGAGGCATATATTGACTGAAATAACTGTCAGCCTCATCCACAGCATCCAAAGCAACACTGACCTTTCCTCCCGTCTGTCCACTCAGGGTTGAAGGCATGGAAGCGCGGGTCAGGTTCTGCAACACAGATGCTCGCATATTCGTCTTGGCGCGTGCTGCCATATGCAAGCCCACTTTCCCATTACCATACGACAACAGTGAGCGTACAGCCATGACAGCCAGCAATAGGCCAAGCAACAGCATCACTGATGAAAAGGAAGCTTTCTCTACAAAGATTCGCTGGACCGCTTCAGCTACCAAGGTGGCCTGGCTTACAATAGCTACACCAAGGGCCAGCGAAATGACCGCAAGGAGAAGTCTGTTTTTTCGTTGTAAAGACATTTGCTGCGAGATCAGATTGGATTTGGCTCTCCTCTTCATTGAACGCTCCTCCTTTATTTTTTCCCTTTCACATAATCCGCATCAAACAGGAACAGTTTGAAGACCAGAATCAGAGAAGGAATTAACAGGCACAGACCACCGATAAACACTACGACGAGTGCAAATCCCATTGCAGGTGGTGTGGCGCTGCTCTGAATGGTGATGTATGGATCAAGAATGTAAGGATATTGCCCAATCCCGTAAGCGAAAAAGGCTGTGAAAAATTGCAGCATGATGCATATAAAAGCTAATCCGTAACGCCGTCCGTTATATAACAGCCACATGGCAATCATGAAAAACGCAACAGAAAGCGCCAGCAGCCACCATAAATCCATCATATTTTGAAAATGACGCTCATTGTGTTGACCCAAATATATAAATGCAGTCAGCGCGAGAATAATGGTCGGTGTGCTCCAGAACAAAGCATAATTCCGCATCAGCTTCAATGCCGAATGGTCCTCTGCGCGAGAAGCGTAAAATGTGAGAAATGACCCGCTAATGAACAATACGGACACGATGGCTAGTCCAACGATGCTCCACGATAATGGATTCGTAAATAGTGCCCAGTAATCGAGGGAAACGGTATCTCCCTGCTTCAAAATAAAGCCACCTTCAGACAGGGTCAGTGCCACTGACAATGACGCTGGAATAAGTAGACCCGTAGCTCCGTATAAGAACAAATACACGATACTTTTTTTGGAACCATAATTTTCGAAAGCATAGAATGAACCACGAATGGCAAGTAAAATGACGGCAATACTTCCCGGAACAAGCAGCGCGGAGCCATAATAATAGGCCGTGTCCGGGAAAAATCCGACGATGCCAATATAGAAAAAGACAAAAAATACATTGGTGATCTCCCAGACAGGTGATAGATAACGGGAGATCAGACGATTAATCAGGTGATCCTGCTTCGTCAGGCGTGCATAAAAGGCAAAGAAACCTGCTCCAAAATCAATGGAAGCTACAATAAGATAGCCGTACAAGAACAGCCAGAGTACCGAAATACCAATTAATTCATAACTCATCAGGCCTGGCCCCCTTTCTCGGCTGTTTGATCATGCTTCTCCTTCAACCATTTCTCCATCTCGAGTTCAGCAGGATTATTATTGAACAACCGTCTCAGTACGACGACACACATAACGCCTAGCAGGATGTAGAGAAGCAAGAAGACGAAAAATAAAATTCTCACACTCGGTGAAGAAGTAGCGGCCTCTTCTACCCGCATATAACCTCGGATGATCCATGGCTGCCGCCCGATCTCTGCATAGAACCAACCCATCTCAACGGCTAGAAAAGCAAGCGGTGCACTGAGTGCAACCATACGAAGCATCCACTTGTTAAACTGATTACGTTTCTTCCAGAATACAAACAGGAAGTACAGACTTGATATAGCAAGCAGAGCGAATCCAATACCAGCCATTAGATCAAACAAATAATGCACAAGTAAGGGCGGGTGTTCATCTGGTGGAAATTCGTTCAGCCCGGTTACCTCGGCGTTAAAGTCTCCAAAGGCAAGGAAACTGAGCAGTTTCGGCAAATGAAGAGCGCCTATAATTTCATGTTCTGCATTCAGCCATCCCAAAAAAATCAAATCCGCTCCGCTTTCCGTCTCGAAATGCCACTCGGCAGCTGCGAGCTTCTCCGGCTGATGCTCAGCCAAAAACTTGGCAGACACATCTCCAGCTAAAGAATTTAACAAACTGAATACCAGCACAACGGCCATCATGAGATTCAAGCCTTTTTTGTGGTACGCGGACACTCCTTTTCTCAGCATCGCAAAGGCTGCTATTCCTGCTAACAGGGCAGCTCCTGTCAGATAAGCCGAGCTTAATACATGGAACACTTTGGAGAACGTCGCCGTATTCAGCATCGCTTGCACTGGGTTCACTGCCATGAATTGGCCTGCTTCCATGACAAAGCCTTCAGGCTGGTTCATGAACCCGTTCACTGTAGTAATAAAAACAGCAGACATACCTGCCCCGGCGACAATTGGAATGGTCAGCAACCAGTGGATATACGGACTTTTGAACCGATCCCACGTGTACAGGTAAATGCCCAGGAAGATGGCTTCAAAAAAGAACGCGAATACTTCCATAAATAGTGGCAGTGCAATGACATTCCCGGCCAGCTTCATAAAATTCGGCCATACCAGGGCCAATTGCAGCGATATCGCTGTGCCTGTCACGACACCAACTGCGACAGAAATAACAAACCCTCGTGACCATCTCTTCGCCATAAGTATGTAATGGTGATCTTTCTTCCGAATGCCGATGAATTCTGCAATAGCGATCATCAAAGGTACACCGACACCAAGTGTTGCAAAAATCACGTGGAACCCGAGCGTCAAACCAGTCACCAGCCTGCTCCATAACACCGTATCAATAACCATTCGTTATAATGCCTCCCTTCAAACTCTGTTCAATTTTGAAACATTCAATATCAGCTTCGGCCAAGCTCAATGCATAGTTGCGAAATATTTCACAAAGTTAGGTACGACGATATCTTGCCACACCTTTAATGCGTTTACTCCTGTTGGCTCCCGATTATAACAAGCGCTGGATGCCTATGAAAATCTGATATTGATGCACTTCAAGTACTGACCAAGCCTATTAATCAAAATTATTATATCTTTATTTTTACCTAATTCAATCAAAGACACGTCTTCTACCCTAAACGTTCAAGAAAGGATCAACTCTTTCTGACAACTTGGTGAAAAACAAAAAATACACCCAATGGAGCTATTGATTCATTGGGTGTAAACGTGCTATTGCACGGCAGATTCGCTATTTTACTTGCTTACTTGCTCCGGACTCACCGCACCTGCCTCGCGACGTACACTCATGATGATCAGTGATGCAGCTAATACCGTAAGGATGATTCCAAGCATGTGAAATCCTGTCACATTAAATGTATCTCCCATAACAATTCCAATGAATAACGACGATAAGATGGTCCCCAGGTAGCGTGATGTATTAAAAATACCCGATGCGACTCCAATCATTTCTTTGGGTGTGCTTTTGAACAGAGCAGCTTGCATGCCAACCGCGTTTAGGCCGTTACTTATTCCAAATAAAGCTAAGGCAACAATGATGATGAAGATTGGAGAAGTTTCATTCATAACAACGATCAATATAGAGCCAAATGTCATTAAAGAAGCGGATACGATCAGCGCTGGCCGTGTTCCTGATCTGTCAATCCAGCGCCCTGCGATCGGAGCAATAATGACTGAACATAACCCCAAAGCTAGCATGCTCATTCCTGTATGAACTTCATTGAGATGTCGTATCTGCTTCAAATACGTAGGAACTCCAAAAAATAGTGCGTAAAACAGGATATTTACCAGCATGTATTGCACATTCACCCAAGTCATCTCGGGATATGTGGCAAAGGTTCGCAGAGGGATGAAAGGCGTGTCTGCTTTTAATTCATGTCGAATGAACATAACGAGTGCGATTAACCCGATCGCTCCTGTCAGCAGATGCCATGTTGAAATATCTCCTGTGGAATATACTGAAAGTAAACCGATGAGGAGAGTGACCAAGGCTACCGTAAACATCAGGATGCCTGGTGCGTCAATTAACGCAAGCCATTTCCGAATGGACATGTGACCAGAGATAGACGGGGATTGCTCGTCCTTCGGGATTGTTTTCCAGGCGAACCAAAAGCTTGCCATGACAAACGGAATATTAACGATGAATATGCTATGCCAGTCCCACCAATGAATCAATACTCCACCAATAAAGGGCCCGATCGCAGCCGCTCCAGAAAGGAATATAGCCAAGGTGGACAAGGCGGAGGCTTGCTTGTCAGTCACGTTAATTCTGACAATCGCCATTCCGACGGCCACCATCATGCTTGTGCCAATCGATTGAACGATCCGGAATACGATGAGCCACGAAAAACTGGGAGACCACGGAGCTAGCATGGACGATACAAAAACAATAATAAGACCCATGAGGAAAATCTTCCTGCGGCCAAACAAATCACTACACTTGCCCATGACGGGTTGAGCGACAGCACTAGCAATGTAAAATGATAAAATAATCCACGAGACGGCTGTAAAATTAAGTTGATACACTTGTTGTAACCTGGAGATTGCCACAGAAATCATGGAGGAATTCAACGGATTCAACATAATTCCGAGTCCAACAGCTAACATCAATCCTTTATTTCGAATGTTCATCGGTGCATCACTCCTTCTTCTGCTGTCATCTTACTTGAAAATATTCATTTATTCCAACGCATTATATGTTATGATTTGATGAACTAGAAGGAATGAAGGAATGGTGCAAATGGAACTTCTTCAACTAAAATATTTCCTGACGGTGGCCCGATGCGAACATGTTACGGAAGCTGCAGGAAAGCTGCATGTCACGCAATCCTCCCTGAGCAAAACGATACAACGATTAGAGGATGACCTGGGAGTCCCTTTATTTGATCGTATCGGGAGAAAGCTGCGATTAAATGACTTTGGAAGAACATTTCTTCAGCGAACTGAAAAAGCTTTATTTGAATTGGAACAAGGAAAGCGGGAAATCGCTGACCTCTCCAACCCGGATCAGGGTACACTGCAATTGGCGGTGACTACGGCAAGTACTTTGCCAGGTATACTGCGGGAATTCCGGAAAAACAAACCGGACATTCAATTTCATGTGCAAATGGTTTCGTTAGAAAACATGTCCAGACTTCTACATCGGGGCGAGGTGGACTTTTGTCTCTCCTCCCCTCCGATTCAAGGTGACGATATCGAATGTCAGATCCTATATGACGATCCGATTGTAGTCGCTGTTCCTATGGGTCATCGATATGCAGATCGAAGCAGCATTCAATTAACCGAGCTTAAGGACGAGCGGTTTGTTGGGGTGAAGCAAGGGTATGGGGTTCGTGATATGGTAGATTCCGTATGTCAATCCGTTGGTTTTGTACCGAAGTATGTATATGAAGGTGATGAGCCTGCAAGATTAACAGCCCTTGTTGAAGCGGAGATCGGTCTCGCGTTTATACCTAGCACAGCCAGAAACCCGCATGAGCGCATTAGATATCTTCAGGTAGAGGAACACAAGCTCGTTCGGGAAATCGCTCTACTTTCGCACAAAAACAGATATATTTCCAAAGCCGCTTTAGAGTTTCGCAGCGTAGTTATGGACTATTTCAATGCTATGCCATGAGCATACATTCAATACAGAGGAGAGGTCATTTTGATATTAAAAGCAGAAAAATTTGATTATATTTCAGAGACAGAACGGCTAGTCATCCGACCATTACAGAAAGAAGACTATGAAAATTGGTTATATGAATTCGAAAACCGTCATCCATCCCAACACCGTCATGATAAAGGCAAAATGGATATGAGTGAATGCACACTGGATTGGTTTCGTGATCTGGTAGATCGACATCAAGAGTTAGCGCGTACAGATGCCGTTTATGTATTTGGTGTGTTTAGAAAGCATGATGGTACACATCTGGGTATGATTGATATTGCTACCTTGGCGAGAGATGATTTTCAATGGGGAAGCTTCGGATACACGATCCATAATCAGTATTGGCGAAAAGGTTATGGGAAAGAAGCAGTGAATGAAGCTCTTCATATTGCATTTGAACATCTGAAATTCCACCGCATAGAAGCTCATATTAATGTGGATAATACCCCTTCCATGAAACTAGCAGAGAGTGTTGGTATGGAATTTGAATGTCTACGTAAAGGGTTTATACACGAAAATAATGAATGGACCGATCACTTGGTGTATTACAAAAATTCTAATTAATCTAACCCCACCGATAATCAAAAGAGCGAACAAAGCACTTGCGTGCCATGTTCGCTCTTCTTCATGAATCTATATTACGTCTTAGCCTTACTCGCTCAAGCTGTTCCAGAATGATTGAAATGCGCCTTTCTCCACTTCCAGGAATGCCGGAACATTACCGTAACGAACCAGCCCTTCACCAAATAGAACCAGTGGGACCTGCGTTTTATCTTCCAGCGTGAGATAGATGATCTTGCGATCTTCCTTGCCGTAGAGGTTCTCTTCCAATTCCGGGCTCGTTGCGATCGGTTTGGCAGCAGATAACGCCGAGATAAAGCTGTCCAGTGCTTCATCCGCTGCTAACGGTTGAAGCTGCTGCAATCCGTTATTCCAGCTGTCGAACGTCTCCCATTGCGCAGAAGTGATGTTGCCTTCGAGATGAAGCTTTCCGATCAAGTCTGCTCCGCTACTGATGGTGATCCCGTTATTTTTGTCGAATAGTTGAGCATACACCTGACCATCGATCTCGGTGTAAGACATGATACGGAAGTCCTTATCGTAGCCATTGACCGCATAGATGTCTGCTTCGCCAATGTTGGAAGCAAGCTCCGTGTATTTATCCTGGCCGCTCAGCTCATTGATGCCACCAGTTGTAGTGCCAAGCTTCTCACCCCGCAGGTTGAGTGCATTTGCGCCTTCAAGCAAAGTTGGGGACTGTGTATAGACATTTCCTCCATACACGACCAATTGCACCATATCAGCCATCGCGCCTTTGCCCTGTGAATCCGGCAACTCCATCTTTGGAATCACAACCGGATCGAACGACGCGACTGGAGTCACCTCTGCAACCTGTGGAGTTGGTGTTGGTGCGGTTGGTCCATTGAATTCTTGCCATACACTCGGCGCAGCCAAGCCAATGCTGGCAGCGATAACGACACTTGCTGCAATGTATAATGGTTTACGTTGACGTTTTGGTCCCTGATGTTGTGAGTTTAAGGATTTCTCTACTCGTTTCTTCATTTGTTCGTTTGCTTTCATATGATCCACCGCTTTCTTGTAGTTTTGTTTGAATTGCTCTTCGTTCATTACAGTTCCTCTCCTTCCAGCTCCAGTTTTAACAGCTGTCTGCCACGTTTCAATCTCATTTTCACCGCTGATTCGCTAATCTCCAGGATCTCGCTGATTTCTCGGATCGGATAATCTTCGTAATAATACAGATGAACCACTGATCTATACTTGACAGGCAGTGACAGCACGAGTTCGATCAGCGCGTGATCTTCAGGGTTGTCTGTTGTAAGAGGATCGACTCCCTCCAGCTTGACCTCCCGTTTACGCCAGCCTCTGCCTAATAAGGATTTGCAATGATTGGTGATGACCCGAATCAACCATGCTTTCTGATGCTCCGCATCGTTGAACGTAGGGGCTTTTTCTATTAGTTTGATGAAGGTATCCTGAGTGGCTTCCTCCGCGTCTTCCCGTCTGCCGAGGTGCACCATGGCAATCCGGAACAGCGTATCTGCGTATGTCTCATAAACTTTCATCACATGATCGCCCAGCTGGGGCACTGATCGCTGCATGGTTGTTATGCCCTCCTTTATACCTCTAACACTCTTACGGACGGCATTTGGTCACATTTTGTTTTAGGATTTTTTTGCGTTCATTCTTTTCGTTCCAAATAAAAAAAGAAAGCAGCCCCGTTTAGGAGTTGCTTTCTTCATGTTCATCCACAATTGATATGGGTTCACCAACTAGAATTCTTTCTGTAAAAGCTCGATATTGTCTTCCAAACTGCTGTCCAAGCTTAAGCCTACCTTCTGCAGTTTGTTTTCGTAATATGTCTTCACATCTTCCCATTTATAGTACGGATAGGTCTTTGTTTCAATCGGGAAGGCAATCTCTTCTTCATTTCTAAGCATTTTTACGAGAATATCCTTACCATTGGAATACAGAATCCATTGGATATTTGCCCCCATCGGTGAGATAACCGAGCCATTCCAGTTTTGGGTCACGTCCTGCGGTTTATCAATACTCACATTAGCTCCGGCGATATCCAGGAATGAAGATAATGGAATGATGGTTTCTGCGTGAGCAAAACGAAATATACCAGCCGTGTCTTTCTGCTGAATGGACTGTTCGGTAGACACGATCAACTCTTTGACCAGAGGTGCAATGATATTCTGCGGCAGATCTGTTGACGTTAAAGATGGACCTTTTTCATAAAAGTCATTGATATTATCAACGCTCTCGTACCAACTTAACTGATTGGTCGTAAAATACCGCCCGAATTCAAAGTCACCTTCTCCTTTAATATTTGAAGAAATGATGTACAGTTCGTATAAATTAGAAGCAGCCTCGCTAGGGTTGCTGAGCTTCACTTTTCCTTTCTCATCCTTCAATTCAAACTCTCCAGAATTCAATCTCTCATAAAAGTCTTCAGAGAAAAATTGCAGAAGGACCTCTTTTGCATAACGCGTTCCCGTGCTCTGTGTGACATAATCCTCGTATAACTTAACCCAGTCTCCATCTTCTACGTACTCGTTATACTTCGTAGCTAGGTCGTAGGGCCGTAGATAGGGGTCTTTCCCTTCTTCAAAGGCTGAAGCCAGAATGTCTACCTTGTTATCTCCCAAGCTTTCCTCTAACCCGTCAATAAACTGATCTCTGCTCTGGGGCGTTCGATCTTTGAAGGTCGCTTGAGCGATTACTTTTTTATCTGATGTAAATAGTTCTCTGAAATTCTGCCCAACTCTGGTTCCTATTCCTTTCAGTTCTTCTCCACCCGTAGTGGATAACAATCCATAATGGTCTTTTTCAACCTTCATCAGTTTGCCAATTTCCTTCTTCAACTCTTTGCCGAGATTGGTAGCCTGCCCATCCTTCTCAGCGATGTCAAGCAGTTCAAAGAGCGTCTTGTCGTATTTGGAACTGGATAGATGTCTGGAACCGTGTCTCCCTATGTAGTTAATAAATACGGGTTCATATCCATTAGGAGCTTTTGTATAACTTGTTGCCTTAAAAGGATATGGCGTTTTGGTGCCGCGGTATCCCTGCTGATCGTTCATTTTTGCTCCAACAAATACCGATTGGGTGTTGTTATCCCAGTCTACATCTTGCCCCAGGGCCTCTCCAACAGCTCTTGCCGGTACATAAGTAACTCCATTGTAGAGAAACGACTCTCCTTCCACCCTTTGTCCGTTCACGACCACATTAGCCGATTGTTCGGAAACTTCGATCATGCGTTTGGAGCCTGCACCATATACGTCAAACACACTTACAGACGTTAACATGGCGAGTGATGCTACTGAAATCCCGATTTTTTTGATCATCATATTGAATCGTTTTCTCCCTTGATATGCTCGTATTAGTTTTATTTTCGCTCATCATACTATAGGTGAGAAGTGTCTGCGCAGTATCCATCCTATGTTAATTGATTGTAAAAAAATACATATAAAAATTGACGTAAAGTCTCATACACAAAAAGAGCCGCATTATTTAGCGACTCTGACTTTTCATTATAAAAAGCTATCTTCTCTGCCATACAATAAACAAATAATTGCTATTTATCCCGCATTACAGCGGTTTTCTATATATTTTTATATCTACTCCGGACTCCGTCGGATGACCTTCTCCAACAAGTGTCTCACGATTCAAGAAGGATAAGGCTTTGCTGTCTGTAATCATCTTGGGGGAAGTACGAAATAAAGCAGTTTTCAGCGTTTTATCGATGATTCCGTTATTTTCGATATAAATTTTGCATGTATGCCCTGTGTAGTCCTTGCCTTGGAGCATGTATCTTGCCGATAGAGTATGCGGACCACCATTCTTCCCGATGATCTGCGTATCCACTCCTCCACCCAGCACGATTCCTTCAAAGTACTTTCCGGTTACGCTGCCTGTAAAAGTAATCATGACAACCGAATCATCTTCGCTATTCTGCAAATCAAATGATTCTTCGATGTTCACATGTACCGTAAACAATTCCTCTAATTTCACGTGTTCCCACCTCCATATGAATTCAATTATAACTCTACTCATCAGACTGCTTCATTAAAAAAAAGATTTACATATTTCCTTCAAATCATTTAAAATGGTTTACACGATGTAAAGGTTAACAAGTTGTAAACGAAGGGGTTAATGACGTACATGAGTACATTACCAAAATCAGTTCGCTTTCCACTGTTCATTCTGATGTTAAATCTGTTTATCGCTTTATTGGGGCAAGGCATGATCATCCCCATATTGCCAGAGTATTTGAAGCTTTTTCATGCGGGAGGCACAGTAGCAGGATTTTTAGTTGCCGCCTTTGGTGCGGCTCAATTCTTCTTTTCACCTCTCGGGGGACAACTGTCTGATCGATTTGGACGCAAAAAGTTGATCATCGCAGGTATGTTTCTGTCTGTCATCTCAGATATCATATTTGCGCTGTCGACGTCATTACCGTTCCTCTATGTCGCACGCTTTATCGGTGGAATCAGTCTTGGTTTAATGGTTCCTGCCAACCTCGCATATGTCGCCGATATTACAACGCCAGAAACACGTGCAAAAGGCATGGGCTATTTCGGCGCAGCTATGAACTTGGGGATGGTTCTGGGACCTGGTCTGGGCGGTCTCATCGCCGAGATGGGCATTCGCATGCCCTATTTCTTCGCAGCGGGGCTGGGACTGATTGCGGCCCTAATGACGTTGCTATTGCCTGAGACACTTCCCCCGGAGAAAAGAACGGTCTCCATCCGTCTTCAAAAAGGAGATCACTTGGGCAAAAAAATCTGGAGTTCTTTTAAAGTCCCCTATTTCAAATATTTGATTGTATTGCTTGTCATGACCTTTGGCCTCATGAGTTATGAGACGGTATTCGCTCTTTTTGCAGAGCAAAAATATGGATTTGATGCTGCAACAATCTCCATCATTATTACCTTGGGCGCGATTATCGGTATCGTTGTTCAGATCTGGCTTTTGGATTGGTTCGTACAGAGAATCGGTGAAATTAAGTTGATCCGTCTCTCCTTGATAATCACACCTATAGCTTTATTGTTAATGTTAATTAAAGTCAACCTTGTGTTTCTGTTGTTCGCTTCTGCGTTATTCTTTGCCTTTAATTCGTTTTTGCGACCTTCGGTCAGCACGTTAATATCCAAGAATGCGGGAGATCGGCAAGGTTATGCATCCGGTCTGAACACCACATTTTCCAGTCTCGGAACGGTGATTGGGCCGCTGATCGCAGGACTATTGTTTGACAAAAACATAAACTTCCCGTATATTTTTGGTGCAATTATGCTGCTCGCTTCTCTCGGACTGACCTTGAACGCATTTCGTTCGAAGAAAGGACAATTGTATACAAGTGAATGAAAACTGGCATCAACAATTGGGAAATAAACATCGTGATGATTTGATTGCAGCAGGTAAGGAGCTTTTTTTGAAATATGGATTGCTCCAGGTGAAGATTAAGGATGTATGTACGAAAGCTGAACTTAGTAGAGTGACCTTTTATAAACATTTTCAGTCTATGGCTGAGCTTCTTCTAGCCATTCAGATGCAACTGATCGAACATTTAACAGATGAGATTAGTCGTACATCAACGAAGGACATGAACGGGCGAGAACAACTTAAGGTCATGTTGAATGTATGGGTTGTGTTTGCCCAGGATCATCCAGACTACATCCGGTTTATTCAATTATTTGATATCAACTATGAGATGTATGATTTTAGTCCTGAATTAAGAGAAAAGTATGATAAGTTCAACCAGCACGGGAAAGAAGACCATTTCCTCTTGCATGCTTTAACTACAGGCGTTGCTGACGGCAGTATCAAGAATCCGTCCCCCCCACTCGAGCTTGCTCAATTCATCTTCACAACGATGATGGGTATGCTACAGAGGATCGTTAAGATCGATCCGTCCAAATCCGATGAAATGGATACACGGATCAGGGAGCAGTTTGTGAAGATGCTGCTCCATTTTGTCTGTAGCGAGGAAATACATGAGTGACGGCATATCCAGAAAGTGCAAAAGACTGATTCCAGCAGATGGATCAGTCTTTTGCATCTTTTCTGCCTTCGGGTTGGTGCACTCAAGAGTAAACGAACTTATGTACATACCAAAAAAACCGCTATGACAGCGGCTTTATATGGGATATGCTATTGCACTCTATATTAGTAAATTTAAACTTCGGCATGTAGTTGCAGGATTTGTTCGCCGATAATTACTTTTTTATATTCGTTTTTTTCAATCTGAGAGTAGTTCGAACTATTCGTAATAATTATCGGTGTAGTTACTTCATACCCACTCTGCTTTATCATGTTTAAATCAAATTCAATAAGTAAATCTCCAGCTTTTATCTGTTGTCCTACATGAACCAGAACATTGAAATGCTCTCCTTTAAGCTTAACCGTATCTATCCCAACATGAATTAATATTTCTGCGCCATTCTTACTATTGATAAATAATGAATGTTTGGATTTAGGCGTATTCATAATAACACCATCTACTGGTGATAAAACCTTTCCTTCCATGGGTTCAATAGCGATTCCATCCCCCATAGCCCCCATAGCAAAAGCAGGATCTTTTACATCACTCAATGGAATTAATTGCCCGATCATAGGACTAAGCAGTATTTCGTCAGAAATAGATGGTTGAACTTCATCTGCAACAACTGTTGTACTTTGTTGCTCTTGTGGTTGTTTCTCAGTTCTAAATAATGCACTCATTTTCTTAAACAAAAGCCATTCCTCCTGTTTCACTTCGTACCCCATGTTAATAATTTAATAACTTATACTTGTAATCTCAACATGGGGTTTATCCGATTTTTTGGACTGAAGTAACCGATTACATATCATATTTTAGTTACTTTTTCATAACAAAGATTGCATTTTACCTACTAATTACTCCTACAATCTTGATGATGTTAATTTCTCTAAGACTTGATGGTTAATTTAGAGCAATTACTTATATACATACAACCTAATGATTAGAAAATATAGTTCTCAATACATTCGCTCCAACGTAATACAGAGTATCTGTTGAGGCTCAATCTTAATATCCATTTCCAGAGTTCCCCCACGAGCCTGGATATGTCTCAAGTAAGTTACCGGGGTACTCCGGACTTTTAAGTAATCTATAGTCTCCATGTCGAATGAATTCAGACTGGTCATCTTTAAAGCCTCATCTAACGCATTTCCATCGTTGAAGCTTATTTTTTTTACGACAGCTCTGTAGTTACGGCAGTCTGCAGGCAGGTTATATAGTTGTAATATCATATTTTTGGATGCAGGATTGTGAAAGATGAATTTGTTACTGTTCATATCGTATTTTTCGAACGAGCTAAAATATGATGGGTCTACCGGAGCGTATAAATAAGCCAAAATTGTAATATCCTCATCTTCGTTTTTGGTGATGAACAAGGATGAATCCCGAAAAAGCAATGTATTTCCAAGTTTGTTCAGGAATTCATAGGCATAAAAGCCGATTTTGGGAATGCCACTCACGGTTAGAAGTCCGGGACCACCACTAAACTCAATGGTTTCCTCCGCAATTTCATTTGGGTAAGCAAAATCTGACACCAACCAATATCCAATGCCTTTGTAGAGGTCAGTGAGACCCAGATGTTGGTGAAATATATATAATCCTTTGAATGCCATATCGTTCAACTGATCGCGACTCGATGACGTAATGTTGAATTCGGTGAGATAGAGGTCTGGTACGTTCAGATTATCCTCCAGATACGTAATCAGGCTTTGGGTCATCATCAATAAATAGTTTTCTTTGGTTGACTTGACGATTGCAGATTTACCGTTAGTGGTACTGTTCTTTTTGGAATACGGCAGTGCGGAAATTCCACAGAAGTCTGGTTCGATACCCTCATGCACAAGATGAGCCAGAAAGCCATGCTGATGAGTCTCCTTATTCTCTAACACAATGCCTCCGATCCCAACCTGTAAACCGGGTTCCACCTTTTTGAGTAATTTCCGTACTTCATCGTAGTACTTAACAAATTCTTCATCCAGGGATAAGTCATAACTGCGAAGTTTTCCCTTGAAACGTTCACAACCATGATTAATACCCGTCTCATAATGCCATGGGCTAGGTCTGACCACTTCGATTTTCCATTGGACCAACGCTGATTTTCCGTATTGATTAAGTAACAGACGGAACAATTCTTGAATTTCCTTTAGCCAGTTTTCCAAGGAGTATGTTCTATGGTTATGACCAACACTCGTAACGACTTCGGCAGCTTCGGGAGGATTAAGTACAATAAACGGCTTCCAGCCTCTGGCCACAAGCTTTCCGATCGCTTTTGCAACCAGTGCGTAATCAGGAGTATTTCCTTCTACGCGAAGCATGTTTCTGTTCAGGAGTCCACTTACTCTTGAGAATTCAAATATCTTGTACTTTTCAAATACAGCAAGTTGATCGTTCAACTCAGTCATCAGCAGTTTTGAAGCTTGTCCTACATTCAAGATTGCGGACGAGATCCTTATATCTTCGCTATTCTGAGCTTCTATTCGAATTTTACGCTTCTTCTCCTGATTCACATGCTGCAGAACGGCTTCTAATTCTTTTTGATCGCATTCCTCTGATTCAATATTCCGAATAACCGGATTAGGCGTCTTCGTTTTACGGAATGTGCTCGGACTTATGCCATGTTTCTTTTTGAAAAGTCTGTTGAAGGAATTGATATTCGTAAACCCCGCCTCGTATCCAATAGAGGTTACCGGATCGTTTGTCTCGAGCAGTTGTCTTTCCACGTTGCGCATTCGATGCCCCAGCAGATAGTCGCTTAACGATTGTCCAACGATTTCAGAGAATATTCGTGACAAATACTGTTCTGATACGAAGAACTTCTTGGCGATTTCCTTCAACTTGATATCTTTCTCGAAGTTGTTACCCAGGTAGAATTTAATCTCTTCAATTCGGCTGCGCATATTTTTATTACTGCGAATGGGAACTTCCTTATAATACTTTCTCTCCAGCAAGCTCAACATTGAGAAGTAGAGGTTAAATACCTCGACGTCAGACATGCTGTTTTTCTCCAAGTAAAATCCGGACAGTAGCTTATTGGCAAGATGACTCATCTCCTCGTCACTACCATTCCCGCCTTTTCTCGAATCGCCACGAAACTCGAACTGGTATCCGTTGTCTCCCTGATTCTTATCATAGTTATAATAGAGTGCGATATCGTAGGAAAGAGTCTGTGTTGACGTCAACTGAAAGGAGTCGGATCTCGGTAAAATATAAAACCCTGGCGACTCGACCTTGATCGATTCCTCTTCACTTTCAACTTCGATAGAGCCCTTCAACACATAAAGGATATGAACTTTCCCATCAAAATTATGGATGCTGCTTCCAGGGATGATTTGTTGAATCGCGATATTTTCCCACGGGTTTACAAGTTTCATAACAAGCCTCCAAAAAAGCCATAAACGCAAAAACATTTCGCGTTCATGGCTACCTTTAATTCTTCTTTAGATTCATTTAGTAATTATACGCACCATACTCAAGTGGTTGTTTGTTATCTAACTACCAAGATGCCATGTTTCTAACAATACGTCAATTTTTCAGCGTTTCCATACCTATGCCAGGCGAAAACCATTCATTAGAATTGCTACAACAGGTTTGCCGGCGGCTTTCATCTTGCAAATCTGATACAGGATACGAGACTTTCGTCTAGTCTTTCCGATACTTTTCCCCGTCTGGCATCTCCTGATACATTCATCTTAGATGCAAAATATCGTTTGTTTCTTTTCTTTGGATCAGAGACCATACATCAAAGAGGCCACTCGTTAGACGAGCCGACCTCATGAGATTTAGTTACAGAACCTTACTTACAAGTTTTCACCGTTTGACCTAACAACCTCTTGGTACCAGTCGAAAGATTTCTTTTTGAAGCGGTCACCCGTTCCTTGCCCTTTATCATCCAGATCGACATAGACCAAGCCATATCGCTTGCTCATTTCTCCGCTGCTGGCACTAACGATATCTATCGTCCCCCACGTGGTATAGCCTATGATATCGACTCCGTCGGACATGGCGTCTTGCATTGCCTTGATATGGGAACGGAAATAGGCAATACGGTAATCGTCTTCCAGATAGTTATTCTCGTCCGGAGTTTCTCTAACTGCGAAACCATTCTCGACAATAAAGAGCGGCTGGTCATATCGGTCATACAGCTCATTCAACGTGATTCTAAATCCTGTCGGATCGATCTGCCAGCCCCATTCGTTAGCCTCCAGATATGGGTTTTTCAATGTACCATTAATGTTGCCGCCAGTCTTCTCTTTGTCTTCTTTATCCGAGGATACGAGCCGCGTAGAATAGTAGCTCAACGCTACGAAATCACTGGTATATTTACGCAGAATGTCCATTTCTTCTTCAGTAGCTTTCAAATCGATCTCGTTTCTTCTAAAGTAACTCAGCATATAGTCGGAATATTTCCCTTTGGCTTGTACGTCTACTAGTGAGAACTCATTCTGATCCGCTTGATAAGCTGCCCAGACATCCTCTGGGTTACATGTGTAGGCATAGTTCTTACCTGCTCCGATCATGCATCCGATCTCAAAATCAGGATTGATCTCATGTCCAACCTTTGTAGCGAGTGCTCCAGATACAAGCTGATTGTGAGCGGCTTGGAATTTGGCTTCCAGAATGTTCTCTTCCTTATTAGGATCGATCAAACCACCAACTGCTGGAATACCCAGGACCATATTGATTTCATTGAATGTGATCCAATACTTGACGTGATTTTTATATCTTCGGAATACCGTTTCACAATAGGTGACGAAGTAATCAATGACCTTCTTGTTTTTCCAACCGCCTTTGTGAATCAGAGCAAGCGGAGTATCGAAGTGGTTTAATGTAACTACAGGAGTGATTCCATACTTCGCACATTCTGCGAATAATCGATCGTAGAAAGCCAACCCTTCTTCATTTGGCTCAGGATCGTCCCCGTTCGGGAAAATTCTAGCCCAGTTAATTGAAGTACGAAGAAAATTAATCCCCAGCTCCGCCAGCAACTTGATATCTTCCGGGTAACGATGATAGAAATCGATCGCGTTATGACTTGGATAGTAATCGTATTTTGTGTTCATCGCCTTTTCGATATTATAGATCGCATCCCAACGACCTTCGCTGATTGCGGGGAAAAGATCAGCTAGCGTGAGACCCTTTCCACCTTCGAGATAGCCGCCCTCACTCTGAGTCGCACACATCGCTGCACCCCATAAAAAATCTTTTTTCATCATGGTTTCTCTCTCCCTATTGAATCTATTTGTTTGAAATATTTTCTTTTTTACCACGATACATCAGTAATGTAAGAGCAAAAGGTATAACGAATGACAGGATCATAACAACCAGTACAACGATAAACCCTACCTGTGTTCCAGTGTTTTGAGTATCAATAAATCCTGGCAGAGCGAAGATTCCACTCGGCGTTAGTTGCAAAAGTTTGGCTCCGAAATATCCAATGGCTCCCCCACCAATACCGGAAACAATACAAACCATCGTTAAAATCTTTCTCTCAGCAAGCAGGAAGCCATACAAGGCTGGTTCAATGACTCCCATAAGCCCCGAGTTAAATCCGGCGGAATAAGCAAGTCCTTTTTGCTTTTTGTTGGTATTTTTCATGCCCATAGCCACAATTGCACCAGCAATCGCAAACGAATGACCTGTAATCATTGGGAAGATGACATCATAACCGTTAGTGAAGAAGTTCGTCAGGGCGATCGGTACAATAGCACCATGCAAACCCACAGCAACCATTGGAATCCACAATCCACCTAAAAGCGCGCTAATTAATGTTGGACTCAAGCCGTACACACTGAGAATACCTTTAGCGATCATCTGGCTTAACAGCATGGCTAGTGGTCCAATTACAATCAATGTAACTGGAATAGAGATTAACAGAACCACCAGTGGAACTCCGAAGCTTGAGATAACCGAAGGTATATATTTTTTAGCTACATGCTCGACCTTGGAAGCAAAATACACGGCCAGAATTGCAGGAATAATTGTCGCTGAATAACTGGCTAACAAAACAGGGATTCCCGCAAATGTCGTATAAACGGGGGCTTCCAGTAGGGAGCCTGACATTAGTACGCTGATCGGGTCAGCCTTAAGCAATTCTGCCAGTGTTGGATAGAATAATGCTGCACCGATCGCCATACCTACCAGTTCGTTCATTTTGAAACGTTTAGCTGCGGAGAAGCCAACAAAGACTGGCATAAAGTAGAAGATTACGTCCGCGACGACATAGAGTACTTTGTAAGTTCCACTCGAATCCATAATCCATCCTAGTGACAGGAACAACGCCAAGAATCCTTTGACAATACCAGTTGCTGCCATAACTCCAATCAAAGGTCCCATAATGCTGATGACCGTCTCCAGCAGTTTACTGATCGGATTTTTCCTTTTTGCAGGTTTAACTTCATCTGATTGCTTTTCCTGCGGCGTGGATGTTACTTCTTCGTCGTCTCCGGAATCACTGTTAAATGAATAAAGACGCTGTATGTCATCAAAGACCTTTGATACTTGACTACCGATGACGACGTGATACTGACCAGTTGCCTCCAAGGCCTGAATCACCCCGTCTAGCTCCATCAATTTGTTTTTGTTTGCCTTGTCCGGGTCCTTCAAAACGAATCTTAACCGTGTTGCACAGTGCATCAAAGAAGTTACATTCTTCTCTCCACCAATGTTTTTCACGATTTGTTTGGACAGTTCTTTATAATCCATATCACTTCACCTCTAGTCGGTTATTAACCACAGCATTTTTTGAACGTTCGTTTTCAAATAAGCGGTTACATTCGTTATTTTATTGACTTCTGGTGTATATAGATTGCTTAAATCATACCTCCTATACGTACAATTATGATGAGAATATGTATTCGCTTTCAATTGCGGTTAAAATTGAGCAATCTTTTTTTAACATCAGGGGTGCAATACGTTCTAGTATGCCATCTGAGATCGGGTCAAGTTCTTCTACCTAAGAATAATGACCTGTAAATCAAAAAAAAAGCCGCTATAAAAGCGACTTTAAGGGAGTTTTTTCGAGACAACCCAGTTTCTCTTTTTCACTGGGTTACATTAATGTTCTATAAAGTATCATTTAATCCGTTAGTACCGGCAACTGTCCTCCAGCTTTCAGTTGACCAAGCAATACTTTGATCCCGGCAGACGTATTTGGCTCCTGCTTTCCATACACAGCAAGCCCTGAGCGCACGTTCTGTAAATAGATCATCTCGTAAGGGTTACCGAGTGAGAACAGCGTATATCGCTGATTACTCTTGTTCATCGCATTAATCAAGGTTTGATAATCACCCCAACCGAACTGGCTGGCCACATTGCGGAACTGGTAAGAAACAAGAATGACATAATTGGCTTTGCCAATTGCTTGGAGCGTTTCATTCATGTTGCCTTGACCAACAAGTACAATTTCAGTTTTTAACGACAGATTATTAGCGGCCTGCAACAGTTGCTTCTCAAGCTGTTTCGCCTGTTCCTGCTCGGCTGCGACAATAACAACCCGGTCGCCTTGCTTCATTGGATCAGGAAGCACACCTTCGCGACTGCTGAGTACAGTGACCGCCCGCTCTGCGATTGTCTGCTCCACTGCTCGGTGCGCCTTCGATCCGATGATACCGTTAAGTTTAGTTAGCTTTTGCGCGAGAGTTTGACTGCGTTCAAATAAACCATATTTCGCTTTCATCTCCAAGATTCGTTTCACAGATGCATGTATGGTTTCATCCTTGATCGTTTCATTGTTCACCGCGTTCACCAGCGTTTGATGGGCCGCTGCTGAATCTTTTGGCATAAGGATGATATCAACACCTGCGGAAACGGCGCGTTCTACTGATTGATTCTCCCCAAAATGCTCCGCAATTGCATTCATGGTAAAGGCATCCGACACGATGAGACCTTTGTATCCCAACTCTCCTCGAAGAAGTCCTGTCAGTACCTTTTTCGATAAGGTGGCAGGAATCGGCACACGTTCACCGTCTTTGAGCGAAGTGACATGTTCGTTGTCTATGGCAGGGAAAGCAATATGCGCGGTCATAATCATCTCTACCCCATTTTTAATCGCAGCCCGAAACGGTTTTAATTCTACCGCATCAAGCCGTTCTCGGTTATGGGCAAGCACAGGCATACCAAGATGGGAATCTACCGTTGTATCTCCATGTCCCGGAAAATGCTTAACTGCCGCCATCACCCCTGATTGCTGTAGCCCTTTTATCGTTGCCAGACCAAGCCGTGTCACCAAATCCGCATCCGAGCCAAACGAACGTATACCAATGATGGGGTTATCTGGATTACTGTTGATGTCCAGCACTGGCGCAAAATTGATCTGCAATCCTAATGCCTTCAGCTCCTCCCCTGTCAGCTGACCAGCTGCTTCGGCTAGCGTTGCATCTCCAGTTGCGCCAAGCGCCATCTGCCCGGGAAGGTTCGTGCCTCCTGGTATTCGCTTAATAACGCCTCCTTCTTGGTCGATGCTAAGAAATAGAGGAATGTCACCTGCTTCTCTTTGGATATCATGTGTGAACGTTGTAAGCTGCGTCACGTCTACAATATTTTTGTCAAAAAGAATAAGTCCGCCCAAGTCCTGATCATGGATCGTGCGTTTCAGTCCTTCATTCACGGTCGTCGTCGCTTTACCATTCCATTGCCTAATGTCGGGCATAAGCATCTGACCAACTTGCTCGCTTACCGTCATATAGGATATCAGCTTATCCCAATCTTGTGTCCGAATGGCCGCTTCACGTTCGAAGCGAATTACTCTCGCCATAAATACGGCATATTCAGCACGCGTGACAGCTTGATTCGGACGGAAGGTGGCATCTGAATAACCGCCGACCAAGCCGTTTGAACTCATAATAAGAATCGGTGCTGCAGCCCAATGCCTGTCCGTATCAGTCCATTTAGCAGGATTCTTACCTTCCGCTAGTGAATAAGCCCGTGTAAGGAAGGCCGCAGTCTCTGCGCGGCTAAGCGGTGCGTCCGGACGGAAGGTTCCGTTAGGAAAACCACTTGCAAGTCCATTTTTAGCAGCTATCATGATTTCTCGATGGAACGGGTGTGTAGTTGGCACATCCGAATAGGTTGTGCCTTCCACTGCTCTTTGAAGTTGATCTGGATAAAGCTCCCGCACCATAAAAGTGACAGCTTGTGCTCTTGTCACAAGTGCCTCTGGCTTGAAGATCCCATTGCCATATCCGGCTACTGTTCCCCGTTTCGCCATATACGTGATGCCATCCTCTGCCCACTTGGAATACTTTAGATCAACAAACGTTTCTTCCGCAGCTGCCGTTCCCACCCCTATAAGCATAGAGCCGACAACAGCACCAATAATCGTCTTCCATTTTACATGCATTTGTTTCACTCCTGTTGTATTCTATGGATGAATAGACGCTACTACGGTACAGTTTGTTGCGTTTTCATACTTCTATGAAATTATATTCAGGGAATTGACTATCCCTTCACGCCTCCAATCGTCATGCCCTGTACAAAGTATTTCTGTAAGAACGGATACACCATCAGAATAGGAACACTTGCAATAATGGTCATGGTCGCCCGAATCGAGGTTGGTGTGACAGCCGTTGCATTACTCTCGGCAGACTGATAAGCATCACTAGCTGATGATGTCGCTGAGGTCGTCGAAGTTTGCAGAATCTTCATCAACTCGTATTGCAATGTGCTTAATTCTTTATTGGAAGAGTTGTACAAGAATACATCGAACCAGGAATTCCATTGTCCCACGGCTACAAAGAGTGATACGGTTGCCATTGCGGGAATCGTTAGGGGCAGGACAACGCGGATAAATGTCGTGAACTCCCCTGCCCCGTCAATGCGTGCTGACTCCAGAATGCCTTCAGGAAGACCTTCAATAAATGAACGGATGACAATCATATTGAAGACACCGATTACACCCGGAATGATATATACCCAGAAGGAACCAATCAATCCAAGGTCTCGAATCAGCAGATAACCGGGGATCAACCCCCCGCTGAAGTACATGGTGAAGACAAAAAACATCGTAACAAACTTGCGAAGCACAAATTCCTGACGACTAACCGTATACGCGAGCATGGCTGTACAGAAGACGGACACCACGGTTCCAATGACCGTACGCAGCGCCGAGATCAGAGTTGCGTGATAGATATCGGATTCGCCAAAAATGTATTTGTAGTTGTCCAGTGTCCATACACGAGGCCATAGATATATTCCACCCCGAATGGCATCATTTGCATTATTGAAGGATACAGCAATCATATTAACAAAGGGATAAATCGTCACAATCATCAGACATACCATGAAGACGATGTTAATGGTGTCAAACGCTCGATCCCCGGTGCTGCTATTCCGAAAGCGGGATGTGTTTCCTTTACGCATGGCTTAGGCCTCCTTTTAGAATAGTCTGCTCTCTCCCATTTTTTTTGCTATATAGTTCGCGGAGAAAAGGAAGATGAAGCTGACCACAGTTTTGAATATGCCGCCTGCTGTACCTAAGGAAAAGTTCCCCATCCCTAATCCATATTTCAATACAAAGATGTCCAGATTCTCCGAATAGTCCATATTCATCCCGTTACCCAGCAGATATTGGGGTTCGAATCCGGATTCAAGAATACTTCCCATGTTCATGATCAACAAGATCACAATAACCGGTTTCAAGCCAGGCAGGGTGATATATAACATCCGTTTGAAGCGACTGGCTCCATCAATCTCGGCAGCCTCATATTGCGCCGGATCAATTGCCGTAATCGCTGCCAGATAGATAATGGTGTTCCAACCGACATCTTTCCAGACCTCAGTTGCCCCTAGAATACCCCAGAAGTATTCACCTTTCCCCATCCATAATACCGGACTGTCAATCAGGTGAAGCTTCATCAGCAGCAGATTGATAATTCCGTCTGGTGAGAGGACTGTTAATACAATGCTGGAAGCAACAACCCACGAGATAAAGTGAGGCAGATAACTGACGGTTTGCACAAAACGCTTAAATATGACATTTTTCAGCTCATTCAACAAGAGGGCCAGTGTAATTGCTGTCACAAATCCTAACACCAGTTTAATGGAACTCATAACGAGTGTATTTCGCAGCACCCGGTAGAAGGTATTGTCCTCAAACAAGATACTAAAATGATGCCAGCCTACCCACTGCTGATCGGAGAAGGACCTCGCCGGTTTGAAATTCTGAAAAGCCATGGTCCATCCCCATAACGGCAGGTACTTGAAGATAAAAGCCCAGATGACAAAAGGAATACACATCCAGGCAAGCGTTCGTTGCTGCACAAGTCGCTTAAAAAACGAGTGTGCTCTGGTTCCCTTTGGACTCGAGGCTGGAGGCATCGAGTTAAGGGAGACATTAGGTTTCTCCACGGTGAACCTGCTCCTTTCCTGTGCTGTTATTCATGCGAGAAGAAGCCGGAGTTTATGCTCTGTCATCTTCTCCTGCGCATGTAACAGTTTATTTTAAAGAGGTTGTTCAAAAAGTCCGCTTTTGATTACGAAAGACGCCTTGCGGCATCATCAGCATCGAATATGGAATTTAGCCGAAATGTCCGTTGCTCACGTAGTTTTCCCTACGCTCCGCTACTCCATTTCTAGCTTCATCCCATCTTCTTGGTACTGAAAACCGGTCTTATTGAACACGCATTTAAAGCGTTTGTATTACCATTTTCCTGCAACACGATCCTTCACAACTTTGGTAATGGTCGCTTCATAACCAGCTTTGTCCAATTTGTTCAATTCAGCCATGTAGGCATCCCACAGCTTATCAAAATTCGATGGTGCTCCCAAGATCATTTCCGGTAAGTATTTACGTTGCAGATCATCCGATTTGGTGGTGAAGATCTGTTCAGGTGATCCTTGCTCAAGGGCGATGGACCATGCGGGGAACCATGGCCGCTCTTCCGGTTTGTTAAACAATTCACTAAAGGTTTGGATACCGTAGGCTTCAAGGAATTTCTTATCTCCCTCGGTGTAAGATGCAGCGGCCACTTCCGGCTGGTTGCCAGGGCTATAAGCGTTACCATCGGTTAGTGTAGATTCACCGCCATATTTCGGCCAGTCTGTCCCAAAGTAGGTGAACCCGAATTTACGGCTGAGCTCCAGATCATCATGAGCCTTGCGTTGATCTTCATTTGCATAATAGAATCGGCCCTTTTCATCCACACTGTACGTCTCATCCTTGATTCCCCATTGCACCAGAACCTGATTCTCTTCCTTCAGCAAATTATCAAAATATTTGATGATACGAACAGGGTCTTTGGCATTCACCGAGATACCTGTTGCATAGTTGTTGACAAAGCCGGGAGGATCCACATACTGATCCTTGATTCCTTCATCAAACACAATCGGAAGTGGAGCGTAGCGCTTCTCATCAATGCCTGCCGAGAGCAGGTTCTTGGACGCATCTCCAACCTGCCAGCCATAATTGAAGTATCCTAACACACGACCCGAAGTCAGCTTGGCCAAATACTGGTCTTTGTTCATCGTAAAGGATTCCGGATCTAGCATGCCTTGGGCATTGATCTCATTTAACTTCTGAATCCATTTTTTCTGGGCATCTGTTCCGGCGACAACTTTTGCTTCATGGGTTGTCATGTCCACCATGACACTGCCATCGTTCGGATAACCGGCAAGATGCATCGCTGGATTTTGCAGCGTGAAGAAGTTATTAGCCACACCTGCAAGTGACACAAATCCAATCGTCTCTGCACCGTCGACAGTTGGATGTTTTTCCTTATAATCCTGAATTAGATCAAAATATTCATCCAGTGTAGTGATCTTGGGATAATCAAACTCTTTGAGCACAGATCGTTGAATCCAGAAAGCTCCTCCGCCCACATTTGGACTACCTGAATACTCACCCTGATTAGCCGTATAAGGCAGAGCATAGATTTTTCCGTCTTCAGCATTTTTCATTTTATCGAAGTATGGTCCATACACCCTTTTGATATTAGGGCCGTATTCCTCAATCAGATCATCCAGCGGAATATAGGCCCCGGCATCCAGTAACTTGGACATCTCACCACTGGAGCTAATGACATCAGGATAGTCTCCACTGGCAATCATGACACCGGCTTTTGTAGCACTATCACCTACCAGATATTCCATCTTCCAGTCCACACCCGTCTGCTCTTGCAACGCTTTACCGATGGTAGTTTCGCTTGCCAGAACATCCTTCTTGCCTGGAGAGAACATGTAATACGAGAACGTGACTGGACTGTTCTCATCATCACCTGTGGCTGAAGGTGATGATGACGAGTTGTTCTGACTGCACCCTGCCAGCAAAACTGTTAGTACTACAGCTAAACCCGCTGTTCTAAATTTTGGTTTTAACATGTGAATATTCCCCCGTTCCGTGTTTTCTCTCATGGATTACACTCACCATTTGCCAGCTACACGATCCTTAACTGCCTGGGTTATCGTAGCTTCGTATGTTTTCTTGTCGAGTTGATTCAATTGACTCATATATTCATTCCATGTGTTCTCGAAAGTGGAAGGTGAGTCCATAATCATTTTGGGTAAATATTTCTTCTGGAGATCTTCTGCCTTGGTGATAAAAATCTGTTCAGGAGAGCCCTGCTCCAATGCAATGGACCAAGCAGGAGACCAAGGACGCTCATCCGGTGTGCTGAATAATTCTGTGAATGTCTCCACACCATATTTCTCTAACAACAGCTTGTCTCCGTCCGTGTAACTAAAGGTAGCCACTTCTGGTTGATTGCCTGGTCCATAGGCGTTACCATCCTCCAGCACGGAATTATTCCCGTAACGAGGCCAGCTGTAATTAAAATAGTCAAAGCCGAATTTACGACTTAATTCCGGATCTTCATGTGCTTTGCGTTGGTCATCATTTTCAAAGTAAAAGCGGCCCTCATCATTCACACTATACGTCTCGTTCTCAACACCCCATTGAACCAGAATCTGGTTTTCTTCCTTGAGCAAATTATCAAAATATTTAATAATTCGCACGGGATCTTTGGCATTTACGGTAATTCCGACACCGTAGTTGTTCACAAAACCTGGCGGGTCCACATACTGGTCTTTGACACTGTCATCAAATACGATCGGTAGAGATACGTATCGTTTATCGTCAATACCAGCCTTCTTGAGATTGTTCGTTGCGTCTCCAACCTGCCAGGAGTAACTGAAATATCCCAGCACCCGACCGGACGTCAACTTGGCGAGATACTGATCCTGGTTCATTGTGAAGGATTCAGGATCAAACATCCCCTGTGCGTTAACCTCGCTCAGCTTCTGAATCCATTGTTTCTGATAGTCAGATCCGGCTACCAGTTTGGCTTCATGACTCTGCATATCCACCATCACACTGCCATCGTTTGGATAACCTGCCAGATGCATAGCCGGATTTAGCAGGGTGAAAAAGCTGCCCGATTCACCCGCAAGTGTGGCGAAGCCGATGGTTTCTTTTCCATCGATCTGCGGATGTTTTTGCTTGTATTGCTCAATCAAGTCAAAATATTCGTCCAGCGTTTTGATCTTGGGGTAGTTAAACTCTTTTAACACAGCACGCTGAATATAAAAGCCGGTCTGAAAATTAGGCTCTGACACATAACCGATGTTGGCAGTGTATGGCAAGAAATAGATCTTTCCATCCTCCTGTCTGAATTTGTCCATATAAGGCCCGTATACCCGCTTGATGTTAGGCCCGTATTGATCGATCAGTTCATCCAGCGGGATAAAAGATCCTGCATCCATCAATTTGGCCATTTCACCACTGGAGTCGATGATGTCGGGGTAATCCCCACTCGCAATCATTACACCTGCCTTGGTTGCACCGTCACCGACCAGATATTCCATCTTCCAGTCAACGCCTGTTTGTTCCTGTAACTTCTTGCCAATGGTCGTGCTGCTTGCCAGAATGTCCTTCTTGCCACCGCCAAACGTGAAATATTTAAAGGTGACCGGGGTGTTGTCATTACTGTCAGGATAAGAGGCTTCCGGGCTGGCTTTATTACAACCTGCCAGGGTTACAGCCAGTAAAATGGCCAGACCTGTTATAATGTTTTTTTTTCTAAACATGTAGCAAATGCCCCCTTAAAGTATTGTTTGTGTCTTTAAGCCTTCTCAATATATCAAGATAGCGCTTTCAAAGTTACCCATGAAAGTGTACCTCCTACTTTGAAAAGTATATCCCTCGTATTTAGTCGCCTGGCATGGCTGATGGTTCAAGTGGAAGCTTAATTTGGATACGCGTACCTTCTCCTTCCCATGTCTGGATGTCGAATGTAAAGTGATTTTTATAACAAAGTTTTAAGCGACTATACGCATTTTTCATGCCAACATGCTCTCCCATATCGGTGTTTTGATCCAGGTAACTTAACAACTCTTCCAATTTTGCTTGAGACATCCCTATACCGTTATCCGTTAGTCTGATATGGAGCTGGTCATTTTCCATTGAAACAAAGAGTTGAATGATGCCTACACCCGGAGATGACTCAATTCCATGAATACTTGCATTTTCAACAAAGGGAAGGATAACCATCTTGGGGATTCGGTACATCAGTACCGCAGGATCTGCCTCAATGGTATATTGGAGTTTTTCTCCAAAGCGGTATTTTTGAATTTGCAAAAAACTCTCAATGAGTTCCAATTCTTCCTTCACTGTCACATCATTCTGATTCCAACTAATCGACTTGCGAAACATCTTGGCCATGTTATGCACGATTTTGGCAGTCTCTTTCTCGCCTTTGATGAGGCTCCGCATACGTACCGACTCCAGCGTATTAAACAAAAAATGTGGGTTGATCTGACTATGGAGCGCATGAAGCTGTGCTTGCTGCTGCTTTAACTCCAGGTCTTTCTTTTGGATGTCGGCGAGATATACCTCATGAATCAGGTTATGGATCGTCTCGGTCATTCGATTAAATTCCATCGTGAGTTGACCTATTTCATCTCTTGCATCTTCAGGCGGAATCGTCTGGAAATTCTGTGTTTTTACTTTTTTCATATGTTTCAGAATGCGCACCAGCCTGACATGGATGGATCTGGACATAGCCGCGATAATAATAGAAGGCAGGACAAAATTAATGCAAGCCAGCCATACGACGAAGGAACGGGACTTCCGCACCTCCTTCAGCACAATTTCTTCATCCATCACTCCATGCAGGGACCACCCTTCCAGATAGTTAATACCTGTATACGTATTTTCAAAGGGAATCATTTTGTTCGGAAACTGGATTTCGCTGTAACGTTTCTCTGTCTGAGCTTCTTCTGCTGTAGGATCATTTGAAAATTGGATATGTCCCCCCGGATCAAGAAGATACACTTTTCCATCAAATCCGCTGTTGTGAAAATACTGCTTGATCATATCCATATTCAGGTCAATTTTAAGTAACTGCTCTCTCCCCCCAGTGTCCAGATTGTCGAGCCTTTGAACCAGACTTAACATCTGATCCGATGAGATCAGTGCCGGATAAGGGGCGGAGTACGCCTGAAATTGAACGTACCAGTCCGAGTTGCGGACATCGTCAGTTAAACGATCAATATAACCGGAAGATAAAATGGTAGAATTATCGGTATACACTTGATACCAGCGAATTCCCTGATTCATTTGACCGGAGAATTTCCCTTTTAGATAGGAATTATAAGCGTCAATATACTCAAAATGACTTTGAAATGAACGGGAGATGGTGTCATTGAATACAGGGTCAGTATATAACGAATAAGAGAGACCGACGCCCTGATCAATGGTTACCCGCAGGTCGTTCTTCAGATTGTTCAGTGCCATGCCGGCATCACGAGTTTTCTGACTACGAATATTGGTGGATGTGACATTATAGAACACCACATTGGTAACAACGATGGGAATAAACACGGACAGGACATACATCAGTAGTAGTTTATCTCGAAGCTTCATGTAATTCAGGTTCCATCTTGGCATTGTGCACCTCGCTGCTCATTTCCCATAAGGAGATTGCGATATTCTGTAGGCGATAACTTAACAAGTTTCTCAAACTGGGTTACAAAATAATCCGCATTCTGAAATCCTACGCGTGCAGCAACCTCGTACATTCTCAGATCCGTCTGGCGCAATAACTTCTTCGCCTCATGAATCCGCAGGTTCAGCAGATAGTCATTGAAATATTGATTGTAGCTTTTGCGGAATAATCGCCCAAGATAAACGGGATTCATGTAGAAGAGTGCAGCAATGCTTTTGAGATTGATGTTCTCGGTATAATTTGCATCAATATATCGTTTGATCTTGCTGATATCTCCTTTGGATCGTTCCATCCGCAGATGAGAGACATAATCCTCGGCTTCCTCCAGCGCGGTGAGAAAAGCATTTTTCATTAGTCGTAAATTCCAACCTTCATGACTTTGTTGTGCTAGCTCTTTCAGCTGCTGCAACCCTTCATCATTACCACCCATTTCGTTGACTACAGCGAGAATACCCGTTATATAACGCAAAAGAGAACCCGATACAGCTTGAGGAGAAAATCGATTCATATGAAACAATTTGAATTTCTCTTCTACAATCTTGTGGTACGCAGGTCTATTCCCCTCTTCCAGGCTCAAAATTAAGTGATCCACCTCGTCCTGGTATACATTGAAAACAAACAGCGGTTTGTCCTTGATCTCCGTATAACGTACGACACCACCAGTTTCAGCATATTTATGCTTGGCTGCTTCTTCAGCCGCCATAAGGGATTGTGGGACATCACCAATTTCTTTGACGAGTGTTCCTGCGTAAAGACCGATATCCAGGTTAAACCTTTTGCTCAGTGTTATATGAATATTGTGCAGTTTATCCTGTAACGCCGGACCCCCTTGATGATGATCAGGCCACAACAGTAATAATGCAAACGTGCCACGTTGTTGCTCACTGATGAACATTTTGCATAAATTACTCTCCAGAGAATGTACTGCTTCACGTAGCTGTTCAATGGTAATTTTAATTTCATCTAATCCGGTCTGAAGTTCAATCAAAGTCATGAGCAGACTGGAGTTACGATTGATCCCAAGCATCTCGGCATATCGGTGTTCATCCTCCTTCTGTACATGGCCTTTGATCACATCCTCCAGCATGATGTTACTGGCCTGTCCCTCAGCCAAAAAAATATGTTTTCTTTTATTGCAAATCAGATTAGCCGACTTCTGCAACGTCGTCGTCAGTTCTTCATCATCAATAGGCTTCAGGATATAGTCATGAACACCGTACCTGATTGCCTGCTGTGCATATTTGAAGTCATGATAACCACTGATGATAATGAACACAGGTTCCAGAAGTGGCATTTTCTCTACGGCACGTATCAGTTCCAATCCATCCAGGATTGGCATGCGGATATCTGTTATAATCACGTCTGGTTGCAGGCTTTCAATCAGATTTAATGCCTCTGCACCGTTCTCTGCCTCTCCGATAATCTCCATATTAAGATCCATCCAATCTATGAGTTCATACAGTCCCTTTCGTACATACATCTCGTCATCTACCAGTAATACTTTTAACATCCGTGTGTCCCCTTTCCTCCAACGAAAATAAACCGCCGGTAGCATCTCTCCCTATCGGCGGAATGAATCTAATATGGTGACTTTTATAGTTATTGCAATTCATTCATGTCGCGCATATTCCCAATAGTCGCCAACGAGGCCTTCGATGATCGATCCACTGGCCCATGGCATCAGGCAAAACCAGGTGCTGGCTGGCGTACCATCCGCATATTTTTCAGTGACCAGTCCTTCCGAATGACAGAAGCGTTCAGACATCCATCCTTTTTTGCCATAGCCGAATTCTTGTTCATAACGATTATAGGTCTGACAACCCCACCCGATGGTATCCATCATACGTTGACGAACATAATTCTCTTCCCGCTGTCCAACATAATACAATAGCTCATCCACTAGATTGCTGGACATGGGATGAATATGCGGATTAGCTACTGAAGTAACACTTCCCCCGGAACTGGACCAGCCTAACGTACTGAGTGGCGGAATCTTAATAGGTGAGTTGTAACAAAATTTGAAGCTGAATTCATAACTGATTGCATCTCTCATGTGATCTAGAAACAGCTCGTCACCGGTCAACGCATGCAGAAACCGAACAGCTTTGATGTAAGCCAGGATGCCTTCCGAATCCACTGCCTTGTCCGCATCCAGTGGAGCGCCGTAACATTCCATGTGTTGCACATAGGTGTTGTAATAGTGGGCTTCACTTCGTCTGAGCTCTTCCAGAGAAGATTCATCATGGGTTAACCAACAGTAATATGCCTTGGCAGCAAGACACCAGACCCCACTAAAGGCATCATATTCAAGACCTGCTCCTGTACGCTCTGACAAAATGGTGGGATATTCTCCATCCGTATTCTTCGTGCACTCCAGACGATCGAGTATTTGTTTGACGTAAGCAAGCCAATCATCGTGTCTCACATTTCGAATGCGCTTCTCATAATCGTAGCTTTTCAGAATGTAGAACATCGCTTGAGCTACAAGGTAAGAGGAATGTCCTGGGGTACGCATGCCGTCGAACCACCAGCCTTTAACACTCCAGATCCCATCCTGATAAGCGTCATACGGAAGTCCGGATTCGGGATTCATGGCATTCTCGATAATATTGGTAATACAGGATAACGCCTGCTGTCGCATGAGCTCATTATTCAGGCGCAGTGCGGCCATAAGCATTGGTGCAGCGATGGTCATACCATTGGTCCAACTGATTGAGATAATTTTGTTGTATCGGTAGCCACCGGTTTCAGCAGCATCTTCATATACAAATGTAGAGTAATGACGATCCTCCGGAAGCCAGGCATACTCATAGATGGCATTGGACAAATCCGTTACCGTTGTCTGAGTGTCACTTCCTTCTCTTGGTTTTTCGTGATACCTCTTATAGATTGTTTCCAGTGCTGGATTGATGCCCAGTTCTGATTCAGACTCGTAGTTATATAGTTCAAGTGTGAGCCCAATCGATTCACCTGCAGCAAGTTCAAAACAATTTTCTCCAAGGGCAGCTCGCTCATGGACAAGTCTGGATTTGATAAATAACAACGGAGCATTCTCATATCCCAGCGTATATCCGACCGTACCCTTTTCAATAGAACATGTGAATCCCCCATATTGCACGAACGTTCCTTCCATTCCTGGATACCATTGCTGCTTCTGGTTTCCTGTATTGATCCAGTAGGGACTTGCGCTTAGACCAACAATCCGACCTTCATCATAGATAAGTGCAGCTGGATGAGACAGACGATCACTTCGGACCATCCACCAAGGTGATGAAGGGCGAGAAGGACTGCCCTCCCTTAGTCTGGGGAACTCATTTGGAACATTCTGGGGTGCTTCGCCCCTGTTGTGGCCATACATAAATGCAGGCAAAAAAAACCTCGGATTCTGTTTGTCCAACGGCATTTCCACATGAATAACCCCTGCCCAGGCATTCTGTCCCTCGTTGTAAATCTGAATGTCGGCTTGCCATGGAGCTTCTGCACTGCCGTTTCCGCTTATTACTTTTACGCTAGCTTTGAGAGCATGCTTGTCCAGTGCCGTGTATTCTACGGTGTCCTGCACTTTACTTCTAGCCGTGAAAATCAGATCCATCTTTTCCTCCAATCGCGTTGTACACACCTGAGTGGAAACGCTTGCAATTATGTATCCATCATGCTAGGATGGTTACATTTTATAGGTTCACGTCTGCAATTTCATTGCACAAACGGCTATATTTATTGCGCGAAACGACAAGGAGGTCATATATCTGATATGAATGAGACTTCAGAATACCTGTTTGATCCAATCCAGAATGAGCTGTTGTACCTTCATCGCACCACCACGTATAATATGGGAACGTTTTATCATCGACATAATGCATATGAACTTTACATATTTCTTCGTGGCAATGTAAACTTCTATATTGAGAACCGTTGTTACCATTTGGAACGTGGCGATCTGCTCGTTCTTAGCCCGGAGGAGATGCACCGTTCCTTTGCCTTGGACAAAAACGAATATGAGAGAATTACCATAAATCTGAAAAAGTCATATCTGAACCGCTTGTCTACTTCAAGCACCAACTTATCCGCATGTTTCGACTACCGTCCCAAGGGTAAGGGTAATATCGTACATCTTGAAGAGGAAGAGCTTCAACGAGTGCTGCAATTAACTGGCGAGCTTGAACAGTGTCTCTCATCAAGTGACTATGGAGCGGATATTCTGGGGAATATTTTGATTACACAGCTACTCCTTCTAACAAATCTAACTTTTCAAAATACGGATTTTGTTGCAACGGATATTATGCCTGAACTAGTTCGAAACACGATGGATTACATTGAATGTAATCTGACGAGGCAACTGACGCTCCAACAATTGTCAGAGGCTATGTTCACGAATAGCAGCTATATTAGTCGACAATTCAAAAAGCATACCGGACTCACGATTCGAGCATACATTCTTAGTCGCCGTATAGAGCTGTCGAAATCTTATTTAATCGAAGGTTTAAGTATTACAGAGGCCTGTTATCAATCCGGTTTTGGAGATTATGCCAATTTTATTCGCAGCTTCACCAAGCAGGTCGGCACTTCACCTGGTAAATTTGTTAAATATAGAAGTCTTCTTTAAACATTGTATTGAGCAAAAACACGCCAACTTTTGCCTATATCTTATTTCAGCAAAAAAAAGAGCGAATTTACCCGGCAATTTTGTCAGCCGGTATTCGCTCAGGTAATCGGTAAATTCTTATTGATTATTCCAGTCGTATCCTTTTAGTTCAATCATAGCATTGGGGCCAGGAAAGGTTAATTCTATTTTTTGGTCCAGATAGGACACGGTTACTCTTGTTTCTTCAATAGAACGAATTCTGGTATTTAACAGACGACCATTTTCCCATTCCAGATCTATTTCAAATCCGCCCCGAGCCCGAATACCACGAATATATCCTTTTGGCCACGCTGCCGGCAAAGCAGGTAACAATCTGATTACTTCGTTATGGCTCTGGAGAAGCATCTCTGCTATACCTGCAGTACCTCCAAAGTTCCCATCAATTTGAAATGGAGGATGGTCACAAAACAGATTGGGTAACGTGGAGGATCGTAGAAGTTCCACGATGTTATCGTGTGCAAGTTCCGACTCCTCTAATCGTGCCCACATGTTGAGAATCCACGCCCTGCTCCATCCTGTGTGTCCACCACCGTGTTCCAGTCTTCTGTCGAGTGTTACTCGAGCTGCCTTGGCCAGGTCAGGCGTTGATTGCAACGTAATTTGCGTTCCAGGATGCAAAGCGAATAAATGGGAAATATGTCTGTGACCAGGTTCCAATTCATCATAATCGTTACTCCACTCTTGGATCTGGCCATGTTTGCCAATGGAGGTCTCCGGTATTTTGGTTAAAGCACTACGAAGTAATTCTCCAAATTCCTGATCTTCTTGCAATATTCGGGTACTTTCAATGCAACGCGTGAAGAGTTCTCTAATAATCTGATTGTCCATTGAAGCACCAAAACATAAAGCCCCCGACTCTCCATTATCTAATATATAGCGATTTTCCGGTGAGGACGAAGGACATATCACCCAATTGCCGGAAGGATCCTCGATTAGATAATCCAGAATAAACATAGCCGCATCTTTCATCGTGGCGTAAGCTTTTTTGAGAAATTGAACATCTTTATTGTATTCGTAGTGGTCCCATAGATGTAATGAAAGCCATGCTCCTCCCATAGTCCAAAACGTCGATGTCATGCATACATCCTGCGGAGCAGCGTCTGCCCAGATATCCGAATTGTGATGAGCAACGAACCCCTTGCATCCATACATGGTTCTAGCGGTTTCCTTTCCCCGGACTTGCAGTCGATCTATAAAATCAAACAATGGAACGTGACATTCAGACAGATTGCAGCTTTCTGCAGGCCAGTAGTTCATCTGTGTATTAATATTAATCGTATATTTGCTATCCCATACAGGAAGCATGTCTTTATTCCATATCCCTTGAAGGTTTGCCGGTAAAGAACCTGGACGACTGCTTGAGATAAGCAGATAACGACCAAATTGAAAGTATAGACTCATCAGTTCCGGATCATGCTGACCAGCTCTAAGCCGCTCAAGGCGCTGATCGATTGGAAGTTCGGAACATATCACATCTTTATTTTCATCTTCGAGATGTATATCCATCTTTTCGAATAAGGATTGATAGTCCGAGACATAATCGGCGAGCAGTTCGCTATATGACTTTGCGGAAGCAGCATCAATTCTGCGGAGGCACTCCACTTCGAGTTGTTCCTTGGGTACTCGGAAATCCGTGCACGCCGTGATTAGAATAGTCGCTGAATTACCATCCTTCAGAGAAAGCTGACCGCTTGAATAATGAACCTGCCCTCCTTCAGATATAAGGCGAATCGCACAACAAAATCGGATTCCTTCTTCTCCCCCACTTCTTCCCCGGATGATCAAGTTATTCGTTCCACGCCTCTCGATCCGGTCCAGATAGGATTGGAAACCAACAGGATGCTTAAGAATATCTGAATAGGATGTTGATTGCAGAACGGTTCCCCTGCCAAAAATAGTGGAGAAAGTTAACTTTCCAGGTACGCTAGATTTGAGATGAACAACGAGTACTTGATCCGGGTAGCTGGCAAAATAATCACGGCTGTAAATGGATTGATCTGCGGTATAATTCACGTTTACCTTGCCATGTTCCAGATCGAGATGTCTTTGATAATCATTCGGTTCATGTTCACTGTGGTCCATAGCGATATAGAAGTCCCCTAATGGCTCATAATGTCTTTGCCCGTCAGGAACACCTACCAGAGTATCTGCTGCGAGTTCTTCTGCTTCCCTAATCTTACCGTCAAAAATCAGGTTTCTGATCTGAGATAAAGATTCAAGTGCTTGAGGATTATTCCGCTGCATCGGTCCACCATACCACAGACTATCTTCATTAAGCTGAATTCTCTCGATCTGTGTTTTCCCAAAAATCATGCCTCCAAGAGTTCCATTTCCGATAGGCAATGCCTCTTCCCATGTTCCAGCAGGTTGATTAAACCAGATATTTTTGGTCTTCACGTTAAAACCTCCAACGAATTATAATTCCTCACATTTTCATGTTTAGTGTGTTCCGTTTGTATGTTCTTTCAGTGTACTGTAATCTCTTAAACATCTAAATGAACAAAATTAACTTGAATTATCACAATCTTATCCCAGCATTAGAGGTGTAATCGTAAATTCCGAAACTGACAGTACAAATTCTTTGTTCTGGCAAGGATGTATAGCTATTGGCAATAAAAAAAGCCGCTATAATAGCGGCTCAGTTTCGTTCATTTCATTTAGCTTGCGTAAGCTTGGCATAAGTTATAAGATATTTCGCTCCATTTGTTGCATGAATTGCCTCAATATCAGCCGATCTTCCGAAGAAATGGATTGAAGTAGTTTCTCTTGCTGCTCTCTCCATTTATACTCAACCGGTTTTTCTAATTCTTTGCCCTTATCGGTTAAAAAGATACGCATAATCCTTGCATCCTGTACATCACGTTTGCGATATATAAATCCGTTCTGCTCCAGTGATTTGACCATGTTTGTAATCGTTGGTGGTTCGCATTTCATATGTTCACTTAGTTGCATCTGGGTTACCCCATCACCCAACCACAGCCGATACAACAGATTATCTTGTCCTACATAGAGATTAAGTTCCCGTAGAGATTCACTATAATTTCGTCGCATTTGGGAGGAAATTCGATCTAAAGACTGTCGAATTTCACAATCTACTGTATCTGTCATAAACGATCCCTCCCTAACATCCGAATTATATTTAGCAGACTAAATGTATCATGGAGATATACAGGTGTCAATTTACCTTAGTGTCGTCTTTAAGGGCCTTTTCCTATCCAAGTTTCACCCGAAAGATTGGTTTAGTCCTTATTTTTTGGCAAAACCTTGCTTGTTCAAATAGGTCATCATTTGCGGTTGAATACTTCTCTCGAGGTGATCCTGGATATGGTCACTCCATCCTTTTACTTTTTTTACGGTGAAAGGAGCTCTCGTCGGACGATTTTCATAATACTTCAGCATGGTCTCATCATAAATTGCTAATTTCTCTTGATCCATTGGTTGGTATTGATTATCAAGCAATACCATGGATTGAGGGAGCCGAGGTTTCAGTTCCGGCTTATCTCCAGCTGGATTACCGATACATAATCCCACCAGAGGGATAACATATTTAGGTAAATTCAATGCGTCAGATAGTTCGCTAATATTAGCTCTGACCCCACCAATGAACACTCCGCCAAGTCCCAACGATTCAGCCGCGGTTAACGCATTTTGTGCCATCAGGCCAGCATCGAATGAACCAATCAACAGAAATTCAATATATTCAATATCCACATCCGGAGCGATTTCATGATTTCGGTTGAAATCTGCACAGAAGACCCAGAATTCGGCCGCTTCTTCAATATAGGGTTGATCGACACACAGATGTCTGACTTTTTTTCGAAGTACTGGATCTGTGATGCGTATAATGGATACCGCCTGCAGAAGACTGAACGATGAAGTCTGATTTGCTGCCTGAAATATTGCATCTATTTGTTCATCAGTTAGGGGTTGAGATGTGTAAGAACGAAACGATGTATGGTTTTGAAGCAATTCGAGTGTGTTATTCATTAAAAAACCTCTCCTTTATTCGTTGATTCCATGTTCCTGCAATCCGTATTCGTAAGGAACGCCCATATTCTCGCGTAGTGTTTTTCCTTCATATTCCTTATGGAACAAACCGCGTTCCTGCAAGATAGGTACTACCTGATTCACAAAATCTGCAACGCCATCAAAAGATACATCGGGCACAACTGAGAATCCGTCACAGGCTTCAGCCAAAAACCATTCTTCCAAGAAGTCAGCAACCTGTGTCGGGGTGCCTGCAACAACCGGATGATAGTTGATGACCCCGTGAGCGAGAACATCCCTTACAGAGAGTCCTTCTTTTAATAACTTTAAGGCTCTCGGAGAACGTGGGTCCATGGGGTTGGCATATGCATTTTTCAACAAGTCTGCCGCTAAAGGTTGATCTATATCTACGGAGTTTACCGATAAGGGTAAACCAACCATGGAGCCGAGGTAACTTACCCTGCTGGGGATTTCCTGGGGATTAAAACTCATAAGCTGTTTCCGACGATCCAGAGCTTCTTCCTCCGTTGAAGCCAGAGAAAACATAAAACCTGCAAACATTTTAATATCATCGGGGTTTCGACCAAAACGGGCAGCACTTTGCCTTATGGCTTGTCTGTGTTCACGAGCAGACGTAATATCATAAGGATTGGCGTACACTCCGGAAGCATATTTCCCAGCTAATTCTAATCCTTCTCCTCCTCCCCCTGCCTGGAAAATTACTGGCTGCCCTTGCTCAGAGGGGGGAATGGGCAAAGGACCACGAGATGCATAATATTGACCCTGAAGGTTAATAGGCTGGATTTTGTCCATATCAGCATATTCCCCTCCTTCTACATCTAACGTCCAAGCGTCTGGCTCCCAACTCCCCCACAAGGCCTGAACAATTTGTATGCTTTCATGTGCCTTGTCATAGCGTTCTTGGCGATTTTCAACCCGGGCACCGAAATTAGCCGCCGCTAGGGGATCGGATGTGGTAACCGCATTCCATCCGACACGTCCATGACTGATAACATCCAGTGCTTTGAACTGACGTGCAATGTTGTAGGGATAATTGAATGTTGTAGATAGGGTAGCAACAAGCCCGATGTGTTGTGTCTCTCTTGCTACTGCCATAAGTGCCAACATGGGGTCCATAGGAAACATAGGCGTCTGTGGGCCTAAATTATTGGATAATGCTGGAGTATCAGCGATGAAAATCATTTGAAATTTTCCTTGTTCAGCTAATTTAGCCCGTTCTACATAACTATCCATATTGGTGTAAGCTGCAGGATCCGTGCCAGGCATTCTCCATGCGCTAAATTCGGCTCCATAACCCGAAACCATCTGTAAAGCCAGTTGCATTTCACTTCTTTTTTTCATAACGATTTTCTCCTTCGTTCTGGAAAGGCACAATGTGTGCCCTTACTATAGCGCGAATATATTTAGCATGCTAAGTATATGGATGGATCCGATTTTGTTCCCGTTGAGGCAGGGTTATAGATATTGACGTTCACCGGTCTGGGCTGATTTCTCGACGGCATCCAGTAACTGATGTAGTTTCACCGCATCCTCGAAAGTAGGTGCTAAGGTAGTGCCTTCTTGAATATCTTTGGCAAACTTGCGATAAGCCTGAGCCATGTTTAGAACAAATCCGGAGTCGTTATATAGAGAATTTGGAGCCGAGTAATAGGCATCGGGAATGGTTAGTTCACGAAGCTCGTTGTCCGTAGATCCTGCACCGCGTAATTGATGTGATCCGAATTGAATGGATGCAGGGGCGCTCAGAACAATCGTGCCGTTTTCTCCGAAGATTTCAAGTGTGAGTCCTGTCTGATGTTTGACTCCACCTTGAATATGGACACTGGCTGCTGCCCCATTAGTCAATTTTCCTGTAATCATGATCTGATCATCCGTTGTTTTCTTGATGACTTTCTGAATATCTACCAATTCAACTTCTGGAAACTGTTGAGCTGTGGTGGCAGACAATTCTGTAAAGTCCCCAAGCATGAAAGTGAAGGCATCCAGATTATGGCCCCCTACAATGGTCAGCAAGTTCCCTCCAACTTTCCGGTCATACAAGTACGCAGTCGACTTGTCACCAACACCACCCATGCCATCTATGGAGATCTTCAGGTTGGCAGATAACACTTTACCGACATAACCGTCTGCCAATAAATCTTTTACGTATTGAAGGGCCGGGGCTTGTCTAGCCTGTAATCCAATTGCATTTGGCAGTTGTGCGGATGCTACCCATTCCTGCATTTCAAGCGCTTCCTCTGTATTAGAACCCAGTGGCCATTCACAATAGATTGGTTTGCCAGCAGGAGCGATGGCTTTGACTGCATTATAATGTTCCTTGACGTTAATACTGACAACAACCATATCCACATCAGGGTGCTGAGCCAACTCCTCCATATTATCAAAGCCATGATCTGCCCGGAAAGCTTCTGCGCTTTTCTTTGCACTCACCATATTACTTGTCCCAACCGCTGTAAGCTCGAATTCATCCAAATGCTGAATAGCTGGAATATGGGTTCCGCTCGCCCACCCGTTATTAATGGATGCTCCTATGATACCTGTACGAATTTTTTTACTCATTGTTAAACATCTCCCTTGTTAATATTTACAGTATGATTGAATATTGATTTGTCTCCAGCCCTTATAAGTCACTCATTTCTATGATATATTTTATTTAGCTTGCTAACTATTCAATCGAGATAACATTATTATTCTTTCACATTTTAGGTAAACTAAAATTGTTTTGGTGTTGACACCATCATAGGTGTATTTGTTTTGTTTGCAAAGAGGGCAATTTAAATGAACATAGTACATCTTTTTGTACCTTTGGATCAGGAGTGATATGAATGAGAGTTTGCAATGAAGGATTTGAACAAGAGTTTATAGATGGAAAAAGTGACATGTACGCCATTGCTTTTACTCAGAATGTCCTTTCTGGGCGTTGGAAATATTTTATCTTATGGTACCTAAAAGACGAAACACGGCGATATACGGATATCAAAAAATTCCTTGGAGATCTGTCTCAAGGCTCCCTCACAAAGCAGCTTAAAGAGTTAGAGAATGATGGTGTTATTCAACGTGATGTATATCCGGAAGTTCCTCCGCGAGTTGAGTATTCGTTAACAGACAAGGGAATGAAGTTACTACCGATCCTTGAAAAGATGGAGGACTTTGGCAAAGAATACGGCTAAGCAACTTAATTAAAATGGATAGCTTAACCCAAAAAAGCCGCAAATTTAGCGGCTCTTTTACTCTGGAAAATTTCTATTCTACTTTATAATCAGTAACTACATCAAATTCTCCAATAATATTGTCTCCTTCTACACCATACAAATGAATCGTTCGAACAGTACCATTCACTTGTGTTTGTGCTAAGGCTTCTTCGATGGTAGTGATTTTAGGTGTAAGATCTTCAGCTTTTAGATAACCCTCGATTCCATTGGTGCCAATTGCAGCAATCAAATCGGGTTCAACCCCAATGATTGGTTCAGATAATGCTGAGCCATAGGTATCGCCGTGTGAATTGACATCATATTTAGTTTGAAGCAATAATTCGTGAATCGTTTCCGATGTTTCAGTGTTGTTTTCAAATAAAACATTTGATGAATTTACGTTCGATAACTTTAAGTGTGGCGACTTGTATCCAGTATACCGAGTGTATCCATTCCCATTATAGAATTCACCAACGTTCTGAGCATAATACGTCGTTTTAGTCGTTATTCTTGGAGAGTAGACAAAAAAACTAGAGGTTTTCGACGTATTATATGTCATGGAACTTGAAGCTTTTAAGCTTCCGCCAGATGTGTACAATCTAGCCATAGCTCCCATATATCCATTTGGAACACTTGCTGAAGCCTTCACTGATGCAACGGCTTCAGCAGTCGTACCTGTAGTAAAATTTCGAGTCCATACTTCAGATGTGAAAGTGTACGTGTGTCCCTTAATTTTGGGTGTACTATACGGTGAAGATGCAGTATTAGCCAGGACTGTTGAAGATGCCAAAAATAACGATAGAATACAAATCATTACCGTACTAACTTTCTTCGTTTTTCTCTTATTCATAGTTTATCCTCCTCATAATAAAAAATATTTGGATTATAGTTTCAATCTTTAATCCCTCTCTGTAAATATATTAAATTTATTGTAATAATTAGATTTATTTTCCTTTTATATCATAACACTGTTCCAGTTTTTTTGAAATAGATTCGCTAGTTTTCTTACCTTAACATCAAAGACATATTTATAAGATGTATTTCAGTCAACAATAGTGAAACCATCCACAAGGGAGTGATTAATTCTATGTTGTTGAATGTGATATTGGGTTTTGTGATCCCTATTGTTGTGTTGACTATCGCCTCTTTCAGACTTCTACTTATTTAAAATCCAAAAAAGCCGCTAATATAGCGGCCTCAATCGGGCCATACTCTGGTCCCTCTCAATATTGTGGTAGCAACATTAATCCTATGGTTTAATATTAGCTTGCTGACCATCAGGAGCCACCGACTCGTTCGTCTTCACACCCCTGCGCTTCTTGTAACCTTTGAATATAAAATACCCCACTATGATTAAGATAATCGGCATTCCGTACAGTAATAGAGGAGAAAACGTATTTTTTCTTATGTTAATTGTATAGAGAAATAAAGTTGCTATTATAGCAACTTTATTAAAAGACATTTTTAGATTTCTTAAGCATTTTCAGGTTCATAGATTCCGTAACCATTCTTGCCATTCTTTTTAATCTTGTACATGGCTCCATCCGCATGTCTCAGAAGTTCGGAAGGCTCCTGTCCATGCTTGGGAAATAGGCTGATACCAATACTCATCGAAAGGTTGATATAGTTTCCGGCAATTTTGAAATGAGTACTGAATGCAGCTTCCAATCTTTTGGCGATGACTTCAGCATCGTGATCATCTTTTAGATGGCTTAAAATGATGAATTCGTCCCCGCCAAGCCGAGCTACAGTGTCCGCACTTGGAATTGTTTCGCTTAATCGCTTTGCCATTTCCAGCAACACTTGATCCCCAACATGGTGTCCATATGTATCATTCACTTGTTTAAACCCATCAGCATCCACAAACATGACAGCTAGTTTGTTATGGTTTCTTTTGGCATTACTGATGGCCCAGGCAAGACGGTCATTATAAGCAAGACGATTAGGCAGACCTGTAAGTGGATCATGCAAAGACAAATGCTTGCTGATTTTTTCGGAGATTTTGATTTTGGCGTACTCCGTCTCCAGTTCTTTGATCAGATTTTTAAGTTTATATACCCTGGTATTGGTGTGTGTCATGTCAGTAATCTGAATGAGGGCATAACTCCGATCTTCATGATAGAGCGGTTCAACATGCATATTTTGTCTGAATAATTGTTCATCCTCTCCTTCATTAGGAAGAATGAATGCCTTATGTAACGCGCTTGAGCAAAATCTGCTCTGTCCATGATACAGCGCATTTTGCAAGATATTTAGATAGATATTTGACTTAAACCGCGGGCAGACCTCAAGCAGATTCAAGCCTAGTACCTCTTCTACACTCTTGCCAGTAAAGCGCTCCAACCAGGCATTCCACACAACAACTTTCAAATGCCTGTCCACGATCATTATTCCCATATGGGCTTTGTTCAAAGCTTGTGAAATAAGATTATCCATTGTCCGCCTCCAACAAAGCGTCCATTTTGGCCAGCAGGCTTGATATGGAGTTCATACTTAATGCTATGACAATGATACCTGTCACATCCGTATCGGCAAGTAAAAACGAGGTATGTAAAACCAGGACATAGACTTCATTCTGAAGCAATATTTGTTGATCGGAATTGGTGACATAGATCAGTTCAATATCAGGCAGGACGTATTCCAGTTTGATCTCCAAGAAATTACCGAATTCTCCAATAATGGCGTTAAGCAGGACATTGCTAACTTCCTTCAAAACGTCCAAATCCGTATCCATCAGGTTCGGATCGTTCGGTATAACGCTCTCACCCAGTTCTCCAAGACAGATGTTTGCCAATACTTTAGCCTGCTCAACAGGAAACATCAGAAATGCTTTTCCCTGAAATTCGTATCCAAACTGTAAGGATGACCTAAACAGGTGACCTTCACTGAAGAAAATGTTGTATCTTCGATCTCCAGGATCAACATCGGATATGGAGATTAGTTCCACTTCCGGAATATTCAAAACGATACGCTTGTCTACAATCTCTGACAACATGTTAGCCGCTTGTCCCACGTAAACGTTTACTAGTTCAGTAAGCAAATCCTTCTGTAAATCATTCAGCATGATAGGCCGCCTGAATCAGTTGAATCATGGTCGTTGCCTTCTCGGCGGTTAACGGTTTATTCAAAAAACCAGAAATGCCTAACATTTCAACTTCATCCCTAGTTGTCTTCTGAATATCTGCAGATAAGATAATAATTTTGACATTGCTATCCGTTTCTCGAATCATTCGAAGCATTTCTTGTCCGTTCAAACCAGGCATCAGCAGGTCGGTGGTTATAAAATCAGGTTGAAATTCCTTAAATAGGTTGTATCCTTGCTCTCCATTGTTAGCAATCTGAATCTCGCATTCTGGAATATGATCAACAATCAGCTTTGTAAGCAATTTCTGTACGAAAATGGAGTCTTCTACAATTAATACTTTCATTTTCTCTTCAGTCTCCTTGATAAAATGGTAAAAGCTCGGGATGGTCAGGCGCTGTGGACAGTTCTTGATATAGGGCTTTCGCGCGCAGTGGCACCCTGAAAAGAGACTGACTGGTGAATCAAGTAAATATAAATTATAGTAACTTTAATTTAATTGTCAACAACATTATTGAATAAATTAGATTCGTGTGCAATTGACATACTACCGCCCGTCGTTAAAAAAACATGAAAAAAACGGTCACCTAGTGACCGTTTTGATCGGTTATCTGGAACTGCATTAAGTTTACTCTTTTACCCCTCCAAGCTGCAAGCCATGAACGAAATACTTCTGCAAAAATGGATATACGACTAAGATCGGTAATGCGGCAACAATCGTAATCGCTGCCCGAATAGATACAGGTGTGACCATGTTACGCGCAGCGCCAAGATCTGCACCATTGGCCACGGCTGCACTGCTGTTGGAATTCATAGAAGATGATAATAGTTTCATCAACTCATATTGCAGCGTGCTCAGGTTTTGTTTGGAAGATGCATACAAAAACGTATCAAACCAAGAGTTCCATTGACCGACTGCAATGAACAGTGCAACAGTAGCGAGAACAGGTTGGCACAGCGGTAGAATAATGGAAATGAATGTTCTGAAATCTCCAGCACCATCAATTTTGGCGGATTCGATCAATCCCTCCGGTAGTGTCTGGATATAAGTTCGAATAACAATCATATTAAAGGCACTGATCAGCCCAGGAATAATGTACACCAGGAAGTTGTTTAACAAATGCAAATCTTTCATTAGGAAGTAGGTTGGAATAAGACCTGCACTAAAATACATCGTAAGAACAACTGTAATGGTAATGGGCTTTCGTAATATATAATCTTTTCGGCTTAGTGTGTAAGCCAGCATGGAGGTTAAGAATAGACTTAAAACTGTCCCCAAAACCGTTCTCGCCACAGATATACCAAAGGCGCTGAAGATGGTCCCTCCTGCAAATACTGCTCTGTAGTTTTGATCTGTCCATACCCGAGGCCACAGATAAATCCCACCCCGGATGGTGTCATTACCGGCATTGAATGATACGGCGAGTGTATTCACAAACGGATACAGGGTAACAATCGCGATTGCGATCATCAGTATACCATTTAACGTATGGAAGACAATCGGTTCAAGCCGAGATTTATTGATTCCCATCTCTAGTCCCCCTTATATTAATCGGTCTTCCCCGAGCCGTTTGGAAATTGAATTCGCCGCAAAGATCAGCGTGATACTAACTACTGTTTTGAAGATACCTGCCGCAGTAGCCAAAGAATAATTCCCGATCTGTAGTCCGTATTTCAGGACAAATATATCTATCGTCTGTGACCAGTCGACAACCACACCATTACCTAACAGATACTGAACCTCGAATCCAGCTTCCAAAATCCAGCCCATATTCATGATCAGCAAAATGATAACAATGGATTTGATTCCGGGTAAGGTCACATACAGCATTTTCTTATATCGGTTCGCACCATCAATCTCTGCCGCTTCATAGAGGGAAGGATCGATAGACGTGATGGCCGCCAAATAAATAATGGCATTCCAGCCAACTTCTTTCCATACATGGGATGCGCCTACAATGCCCCAGAAGTATTCCGGAACGCTAAGCCACATGATAGGTTCTTGAATGATATGCAGCTTCATGAGCACCACATTCACAATCCCACCATCTACAGATAGTGAACTTGCAACGATACCTGTCACGATAATCCATGAGAGAAAGTGAGGTAAATACGAAATTGTTTGAATGGTTCGTTTATAAAACTTATGTTTGATCTCATTAAGTAAAATGGCAAATATAATTGCTGTCGCAAATCCGAGCACCATATTGATGACGCTCATCGCAATGGTATTACGAAGCACGTTAAGAAATGCATCGTCTGTTAGCAAAAACTTAAAGTGTTTGAGCCCGACCCATTCCTGCTGCGTGAAACTCTTCGCAGGACTGTAATTCTGAAAGGCCATAACCCAGCCCCAAATGGGATAATACGAGAATACGAGAATGTACGCAACGATGGGCAATGACATGAACATGAGTTGTCTTTGTCCGCGCAATCGTTTTAACAGTGGTGCTTTGGGAACGACTGTACGGGTAGTTTGCTCTGGTATGGCTCCAGGCGTGTTCGCCATCTTTCACTCCTCCTATTGGCTTGCAGCGACTTTAACATGATGTCTCGGAAGGCACTCGCCTGAGTAATCCTTTGGTTGATACCTTCCGAGAGAATCATTGCCGCATTTTTTTATTTAACAGACCAGTTCTCGATTCTCCATTTCAGTTGTTCATTAATCCGATCTTCATAGGATTTAACATCGATCTTCTTGTAAGCGTCTACGTATTCAGTCCAAATGTTATCGAACTCATTCGGTTTTGACATGATTGCTTTAGGCAAGAATTTCAATGAGGTGTCTGTCATTTGTTTGTTCGCTACCGCAGCATCAGAGCCTTCTTTCAGATCGACCTGCCATGCTGGATAGTACACTGGATTTTCTGGTGCAGGAGAGAAGAAGTCACTCCACGTTTTGAAGCCATATGCATCCAGAAGTTCTTTATCTTCCGGTTTGAGGTTGTCATAGAATTCCTCAGGTTGGTTGATCGCTCCAATTGCATTGCCATCTTCAAATGTTCCTTCGAGCTTCGGTGCAGCAGCGTAGAAACCTTCAGCTTTGTTGACCAATCTCCATGCTGGATCATCCTGCTCTGTCCGTTGCTCTGGTGTACGATAGAATCTTCCCTCTTCATTGACTTGATAGTCTACACCCTCTTCACCCCATGACAAGAGCTTCTGGTACTTCTCGTCCATAAGCTTATCGAGGAATTTGATGAGTGCGACAGGGTCTTCGGCATCTTTACTGATACCAAAACCATTGTTCAAGTTAATGACCGGACGATCCAGATAATGATCTGTGATACTTGTATCATAGACAAGCGGGAAGCCTACGTATGTCTGGCCAATTTTCCCCTGTGCTACGAGTGGGTCTTCGCCGGCTTGGAAATTCCAGTGCTGGTCGAACATACTAAGCACACGTCCCGAAGAAATTTTGGCCAGATATTGATCGTAGTTCTGAACAAAGGCTTCTTTATCCAGCAATCCCTCGTTGTACAGATTGTTTAGTTCTTTATAATACCGTTTGGAGATATCTTTGTCGGCAAACACGGTTGCGACTCCACTATCATCTACGACTACGCCCCCGTCGTTGGGGTGACCCGTAAGATGTTCAGGTGGGTTAAGCAAAGGGAACGTCCGCCAGTCTGAAGCCAATGTAGTGAAACCGATCGTCGGTTGACCATCAATCGTTGGATTCTTGGCTGCATAATCACGGACCAACGTTGTGAAATCATCCAACGTTTTAGGAGTTGGGTACCCGGCATCCTTCAGTATGGACTTTTGGATCCAGAATGCAGGACCAGAATAATAGTTACTAATGAACTCCCCTGTATACACTCCATAGTTAGGCAACCAGTAAATATGTCCGTCACTGGAATCTTTCATCCGGTTCCAGTCTTTACCGAAATGTTTCTTCAGATTAGGTGCATGCTCTTCAATGAGATCTTCGAGCGGAATAACCGCACCCGCTGAGACCAACTTGGTGTCTGCTGTGATCAGATCCGGGAAATCGCCTCCGGCAATCATAACGCCGAGCTTCTGTTGAAGATCACCCACAAGAAACTCCATCTCAAGATTAACGCCGAGTTCATCCTGGATCTTCTTGTAGATTCGGTTATCTTTAGCTGGCGCCTGATTTGGCGTTCCGATAAAGGCCGTGATGTTCAGTACCTCTTTCCCATCCTTTGTAGTCGCTTTCTCATTGTCACCGCTGCATCCTGCAAGTGCCAAACTCAAAGCCAGAACGAGTGATACGGAACCCCAAAGCTTCTTTTTCTTAAGTCCCCCCATGTACTTGCCCTCCTTGGAAGTGGTATGTCTTACTGTTTTTAGTATGAAGAAATGTATGCGGTTACAAAATATATACATTTAAGGTCTACCCCCCTGTAATTGTAGGTCTTATTCAGGAGGGGTTCTTCTTTTTCATCGATCAATTCGCATACTTTTGCCTGTATTCTACTGGTTTCATGGCTGTTCGTTTTTCGAAGTGTCTGAGAAAATGCTGGTAACTGCGGTACCCTACCTGCTCTGCAATCGCACTTGATGTTTGATTCGTCTGCTGGAGCAGACGCTTCGCTTCTTCCATTCTTAGATCATGTACTACCTCAATTACACCCTTACCATACTTTCGCAAAAAGGATTGCCCTAAATGGACAGGATTCACGTAGAATCGTTCTGCGAGCTCCTGGATCGTAAATGTCTCCCTGTAATGCATCTGCACATATTCAGCAACCGTCGCCTGGATGCCACCCATTTGTCTCTCCCGGAAAATAGCCAGTTCTGACTTGCATTGCAAACAGAAATGTTCCAGAGTGTTAGCAACCTCTTCTATATTTCGATGGCCCTTCTCCAGAATTCCGCTCGCCAATTCATTCATTAGAGCATTAGGTTCTCCTCCTAATTCTCTACACAGGGACAGTCCGCGGAATATAATATGGTTAGAGAAAATATGTACAATCTCTGGCGCAGCCTTCATCTGTACAAACAGTTCAAAAGCACTCCGAATTGCAGACGAGAGTTCCTCTACAGAACCGTTTTCAAGCAAATCGCAAATATGGTCCACTTCTGATAGCGTTTCCGGATCAAACTGCCAATTCTCCAGCTGAATATCTTCGGCAAACAAAAGACGCTCTTGATTAAAAAACAAATAACGCCCAACTTCCTGAGCGGAGCGGAAGGATTCAGATAAATGCTCCAGTTTGTTGACCGTTAATCCAACCGCGATATGAATATCTCCGCAGCCGTTATGTTGCATATTGTTCATCAAACGCTGGGTAAAAGCTTTAATTGCTTCAAACGTCTCATTTCTATTATTCGTTTCCTCCCCCCATACAAGTCCCAATGAGTCTCTTGTTCTATCTATCACATAACAGGAAGTTGTTTCTTCAGCCGTTTGTTCAACTACTGAACAGACTTCCTGAATATCTCCCTGAAAGGCTATCCGCAGGTATGCCCAATGGAACTTGTTTAAACGAGGAAAGAACTCCGACATCTCCTCCTCCGATATATTTTGCTTATCCTTAATCAGTGCAGTCAAAAACGCTTTGATCCTTTGCTCGTTTGCATGTTCCCGTATACGCTCCTGGGTTTCACGCTCCTGTAATTGCATACGGAGACGGACCAACATATCCTCTGCTTCTGTACTGTCAACCGGTTTGGTTAAATAATTGGAGACACCTAATCGAATAGCTTGTCTGGCATAATTAAAGTCACTGTATCCACTCGTGATGACAAACAGCACAGACTCATGTTCCAATCGTCGTGCTTCTTCTACAAGTTCCAGCCCATTCATCACTGGCATACGAATGTCTGTCACCACGAGATCAGGTCGATATTGTTCCATCATCCGAATGGCTTCCTCCCCGTTGGCGCACACACCTTTGATTTCAAAACCATACTTTTCCCAATTGATCAGAAGCTGTAACCCTTCAATGGCATACGGTTCATCATCGACTAACAGTACTTTGTACATGAGAGTTTACCTCCTATTTCCTCTGTTCCAGCTTGGAGATCGGTATACGGTACCCTGCAATGGTTTCCTTTCCAGGTACACTGCTTAGATCAAATATTGCATTTCCTTCATAAAAGAGTTCCAACCTGCGGTAGACATTACGAAGTCCTACATGCTCGCCGTTCCGAGGTCTTTCAGAACGAATATCTCGCAGGAGCTCGGTTAGTCTCCCTGCATCCATACCGATTCCATTATCGATCACCTGAATAACCAGTTCAGAAGCGTTTCGTCTCGCCGTTATCTTGATCTCTCTTCCATTTTTTCGCGCCTGCAAGCCGTGTTTACAGGCATTTTCGACGAGCGGTTGAATACTCATTCGGGGAATGAGCAACGAAGCTGCATCAGGATCAACCTCGAAGGTGTAATCGAACAGCTCTCCAAAGCGAAACTTCTCAATCTGGAGATAAAGATTCGTAAATTGCAGCTCTTCTTGCAAAGGAATCAGATTGTCAGAATGACTGAGCAACTGTCTCATCAACTTGGACAGACTTTTGATAATCTCAATTACTTCTGTATATCCATTCTTTGTACTAACGACCAGCAAGGCATTCAATGTGTTAAATAAAAAATGGGGATTCATCTGACTCTGGAGCATGGACAATTCAGTCCTCACTTGATCCAGCTCCAGATCTTTTTGACGGATTTCCAGTTTATATACGTCATTAATCAGCGTATGAATTTTACCAATCATGATGTTAAATGTACGAATAAGCCCGCCAATTTCGTCGCGGCCTTCGTGAATTTCAATGAGATCGAATCGTTCGTTACGAACCTTCTCCATATGTCTGGATAACTTGCGAATCCGATAGTGGTAGGAACGCAAAATAATATAGATCAATACAGAGGGGACCACGATACTTAATGCAAGCAACCCCAGAATTGACTTAAAGGCTTCTTGCAGCAGATGGTCAAGGTGACGCGTATCGGCAACTCCAATCAATTTCCAACCCTTTAGGTAGGCTAGATTCCCCAACGATTTTTCGAGCGTGTAAGCAGAATCTCCAGATTCCTTGAGCATTGATTCATTATCAAGGGGGGATAAGTCGGTTTCGCTGAATTCCCCACTTGAAACGACAGTTCGATTGTTGCTGTCCACCAGACGCAGCTGAAGACTGTCTGATTCACGATTTAAAATGCTATACACCCGGCTCAGTTCCAGATCAATCTTGGAATACTTGTTGTAATTGGCATAGGAAGTATAGGTATCCATTTTGCCAATCACACTGATTCTTCTTCCCGCGTTAAATCCGGATGGCTCAATATAATCAACGACAAGAATGCCCCCACTGGTGGATTTCAGCTGTTTCAATCCAGGGAGTACATTCTTGTCTTTCATCACGATATAATGACTGCCCGTCTGAATGGTATCGTTATCCGTATAGATACGCACCTCCAGAATATTCGCTGACATATACCGTGTTAATTTATCTCGCAGGAATGCATGGTACACGTTGTAATAATCAACGGGGGAGTGATAGGTCCGATCCAGTGCCTCATAGAGTGAATCGTCCGCTGCAATAATTCGGCTCAGAGCAACGCTCTCATCAATCATGCCAAGCAGTTCCCCCGCAGCCCTGTCGATGGATTTACGCAGATTTTCCTGTTCTCTAATCTTGATATCCGCAGAGGTTCGTTGATAAAAGAAGATATTAATCGTTATTACAGGAAGGAGAATACTAAGTACATAAATAAGCAGAAATTTGGATCGGAGAGGAATATCATTAACCTTACGGAACATCCAGAATTTATGACGCATATGATCACCCTTGGTTTTTGTTTTTATAGACTGACGGAAGCTCCCCTGTATGCGCTCTGAACTTTTGGGTGAAATATTCAGCATCATGATATCCTAGCCTGAATGCAATGTCAGTGATCTTCATATTGGTACGTCGCAGGAGTTTACGGGCCTCCTCAACACGAAGCTGGTGCACATAGTCACTGAAACTGACCCCCATCTCCCGCTTGAACTGTTGACCCAGGTAGGCAGAATTCACGTGAATTCGATTAGCTACATCTTGTAATTTAATTTTACTTCGATAGTGTTGCTTCAATTCATTCACTGCTTCTGAAACCAGCACTCCCGTACCCGTCTTTTGCTTCAATTCAGACTGGGAAAGTTGCTTGGACAGTCGAGCACACAAGTCTTGCAATGTGCCGGAAGACCAGCTCGCAGCCGCATGCCATTCTTTTTCACATAGTATTTCTCTGCAACCCTCTCTTTTTCCATATTTTCGTAGCAACTCCCCATGGATATATCGAATGACATGATGTATCCATTCCAGCGATACCTCTGCTTTCTCACTCTTCTCTAACAGTGCACTCACTGCAATATCGATGGAATACGTGTTTTCTGCTTCAATCAACGCCAAGATCTCTTTGGAGATGTTCATCATTTGCTCTAAATTATATTCTTCGCTTATCCGATATTCATTAAGATGATTGTCATAGGCTTCATCTGTAACCATGACTCCATTTTGCTGTTTTTGCTCATTTCTGCGTTTGTCCAGAGGTTCAATCATTTCCATAAGGATTTGATGAATTTCCTCGGGAACAAGAGGTTTAAGCACATACTGATCGACCTGATACCGTATGGCTTGCTTCGCGTAATTAAAATCCGAGTATCCTGTAACGATAACGATTTTAGAGGTATAGGCGAGATCTTCTCGCAAGGTGTGAATCAAACCAAGACCATCCATAACAGGCATTTGAATATCAGTGACGACAAGATCCGGTTCAACCGAGTTGAATAAAGCAAGTGCTTCCTCCCCATCCGTTGCCGTTCCGCAAAGTTCATATCCACAAGCTTGCCAGTCAATCATCGTTCTCCATCCTTCTAGCATAAACGGCTCATCATCCGCGACAATGACCTTGTACATTAGCTCACCTCTCTTTTATCCTTGATCAGCTGCATGTATTTTATCTATATCAATAGGCAGATTCCAGTTGTTCTGAAAACGCTAAACAGCAGAACAACAGCAGGATTGTTGTCTGCTCGCACAACTTGGAGAACAAAATTCCTACCAGTCTCATCGTCATTAATCAATAACATAGAACATGGTTCCATCGGACCGTACTATAAGAACGCTCCGATTGTAGCGAAGCGCCGGGAGAACAATTCAAGTGTAACGCTTACATTTTGGTACAACAACCTGTTAAACTATAGGTTTTCACCCGACAAAGTATAGGTTTAGCTCAGAAGTAATCTTTGTCAGGAGAAAGATTTTTCATTCTCCACGCACAATACGGAATCCTTGATCGGGACCAAAACCATTTGCATCAAATTTGCCTCGAAATGATATTTCATTGTTATTGACACCGCCGATCCAGCCTCCGCCTTTCACAACTCGCCAAGTTTGATTTGGACTCTCCGAATCGCTGTACCAGTCCCAGCACCATTCTCTCACATTCCCAGACATATCATAGATTCCTAACTCATTCGCCTTCTGAGTTCCGACTTTTTTGGTTTGATTACGATTGCTCTCAATAGCGGGCCAGCTCCAGTCACCCGTCAGAATGTTCTCGCCGGCATTTACCCAGTACCAAGCAACTTCATCAGGATTGTTACTTCCGCTGTATGTGTAATTTAAGCTCTTTTGACCTCCGCTTGCAGCGTATTCCCATTCTGCCTCTGTGGGTAAACGGTAACCGTTGGCGTCCTCGTTGATCGTTACATTCCATTTTATAGTGTCGTTTTCATTGTGATTATTCGTGTCCTGGTTGTCTTTATCTATATTGTAATAAGGTTTCAGGTTTTCTTTTATACTTTTTTGATTACAGTATTCCACTGCGTCATACCAGCTGACCATTTCAACAGGCAGGTCATCTCCCTTGAAGCCAGAAGGGTTTTCCCCCATAACCTCCATCCATTCTTTTTGAGTTACTTCGTATTTGCCAATATAGAAGGAATCCAGCGTTTCATTCCTATCAATCTGACTTTGCTTACTGCTCTTGAAGGCTCCCCCTTCGACAAATACCAAGTCATCGTTTACTGTGGTATTACTTGCTGAACAAGCACTCAGACTAACAACTATAGCGATTAAAGTTAACCATACCAGCTTCTTCATTCCATTATTCTCCTTTACTAGCTTAAATCCGGCAACGTTGAGGTCCGTTAGTCTGGAGAATAACGTTACTCAACGCTACCGGAAAATTGAATTTCAAATGCAGGTGCAGAAGTTGAACTGCATCACATCATTTTTACCAAACCGTCACGTTTGCGCTTCCGCTACTTTGATAACCTTCCGTTGCCATCACCTGATAGGACCAGCTGTTGCCTAAGTACATCCCTTTGCTCGCCCATGCATTCACATGATTACTGAACGTGATGGTAGAATTGACTCCGGTCGGTCTCTTGGACTGTCTAACACTCCAATATTGAGGGAAAGTCTGAGTACCATCAATGGAAGGTGCATTGTATCTCATCGTTGTATAGATGTCATATGTGCCGCCATCACTAGTCATCGAGCCCTTATACGTTCCGGTAGGACGATACGTTCCCCAGCTATCCACCACGTAATATTCAATTAGAGCGTTTCTAGTCCAACCATAGAAGGTGAGATAGCCGTTACCTGAAGGAGAGAATACGCCGGCATTATAATTGACCACTCGATTAGGCGTACCGTATGTCCACCCTTTCCCGACAACAAAGTTCCCGGTATTTTGCCAATTCACGCTGTAATTCCCGCCCGATCCATTCACGGCGTTGACCGTTCCTCCACCATCTGTCCAATTTTGCCAATAATCTGTTGCTGCGCTCGATGTGGCTGCGAAGACACCAAAACTCATGGCAGATGCGAGAACAACGGTTAACAATTTTTTGCTAAATTTAAACATAGATTATACCTCCCACTATAAAGTAATGTTTTCGCCTGTTTTCTCGTCCATTCGTAGATTTACAACTTCGACATCTTGGCTTGATGGGAGAATATTGGTTCAGAACCAGATTTTGCTGTAATGACCGGTGACGGGAACAGAGCTTGGACTCCATTTTTTATCCAAACTGTGGTCATACTTATGATCGCACAGTGGATCTCCACATCTCCCTCGGGGTTCACCCTCCCATGTCACGCGGGGTCATTGCCCTTACATTCCTTCGTTCTACCTGCCAAGGGGTGGAGGCCGATTCTTGCTCCTAAACGGGGTCGTTGCCCTTATGGAATGGTATTCTTCGGCTTCTCCGGTGCTTCAATTGTCTCGTTATACATCTGTGAACGAGTCGAGATTTCAGGCTATTGATTCTTTGAACTAAGCTGCAATCTGTTGTAACTGCGCTTGTCGTACAGGACCAAGAACTTCGTTTGCGTTGTACTCTATTTCCTTCGTCCCCAGCGTGTGCAGGACGCGTATCAGTTTGCCGCAGAGCGCGATTAGCGACTGTTTTTTCTTCAGCGGATTTTGACTTCGTGTTGTGAAATACTTGTGAAGGGCCTTGAACTCCTCATTCTTAGCTACCATTGGCATGACGCAACGGAACAATAGAGCTCTTAGTCGAGATCGTCCACGCTTGGTAATGCCAGTTTTACCCTTACGCTTACCAGAACTATTTTCTTTTAGATTCAAGCCCGCCAATCGGATGATTTGTTGTCCGTGGTCGTAATGACTCAAATCGCCAACCTCAGCCAGAAATCCTGCAACGGTAACCGCGCCAACGCCTGGGATATTCAACATCTGCGTTGTTCCCGGTATCTCACTTAAGATGTCCATGACCTGTTTCATGGTCGTTTCCACCTGTTTAGAGAAAAGCTCATACTGGTCGAGCAAGCTCAGAAGCTCCAGTCTCGCAGCTCGTAACCCTTCGGTAAGCCCGATGGATATCCCGGCTGTCGCAAAGAGCTTTTCCGCTCTCTTAATACCGACTCCGCGCTTCACTTCCGTTTTCCAGTGTGCGAGAACGCCTCTGGCGCCTGTAGAGACGATCTCTTCCGGTGTCGGAAACTGGCGCATGGTCATCAAGGAAGTTTTGCCTTCCCAATCTTTAAACACGCTCAAATACTCTGGAAAATAGCGGTCGAACCAATTATGCACACGTGCCTTGACTTGGTTTAAACTCACCATAACCTTCTCACGGAAATTCATGAGGATGCGTAGTTCGGCATATTCCATTGCCGGCAATTTGGGCTCCGAGTACTTCCCGTTTCGAATGAGATCTGCAATGACTTTGGCATCCTTATAGTCACTCTTCGTCGGCGAGTTATCCTCAAGTTCCTTGCTCTTGTTTACGTGATGCGGGTTCACAATGACGATCTTGATATCTCGAGCTTGCAGAAAAGCGGCTAGCGGAAACCAGTAGTGCCCGGTAGGCTCGATTCCGAAAACAATGTCCGTTTTCAGATGAACCTCCTGAAGTTCTTTCATCCATGTTACTAGCTTCGTTAACCCTTCCTGATCGTTGTGGAACACGCAGTCTTTTCCTAATTCAATGCCACGGAAATCTACCGCTCTAGCTACGTGAATCTTTTTAGCAATGTCTGCTCCAATGACTAGCGTTTCTTCCGTAATTCGCGTAATCCGTTGATTCTGTTTCTGTTTCATCTTATACTTCATTATGTGCGCCTCTTTTCGTATGTGGGTATTGTTCTTGTCCGGAACAACGATTCCCAGTATACTAGAGGCGCATTTTTCATTCAAAGCTCAAATTACTTCATTACAGGAATGGCTCCTGATATTTTAATAGATTTGGTTGATGCTACAATCCGATATGAATGTTCTTCAGCAAATTCACTTGAAAAGACGTTGCGAAAACAGATACAGATCGTTCTTCCACACGGGCCAATCATGTCCTCCACTTTCCTCATGCCAAATATGAGGTACTCCGTGTTGCGCCAGATATTGGTGAACCCCAAGACTAATCTCTATAAGATTGTCCTGTTCACCGCAAGAGATCCATAACAGCGAGAGTAATGAAGGCGCTTTCGAAAGATCAGGGACAAGTAGCTCCGGACTTCTGGTGTTTGGGGCTGCGGAGAAAGCACCGATCCATGCAAAATGGTCTAGATTACTTAATCCGATATTTAAGGATTGACCTCCGCCCATGGATAAACCAGCAATCGCCCTTTTGTCCCGGCTTTTATGCAAAGGGTAGTTCGACTCCATGTAAGGTATCAAATCGTTGAGCAGATCGGATTCAAACCGTTTGAATGCTTTGATTTTCTCAGGTTCAAACAGGTCTCCTTCGGCTCGGTCATTCGACATTGCGCGACCGTTGGGGAAAACAATAACCATCGGCTCAAGCAAATTATCGTTGTACAGATTATCGAGAATAATTTGCGGAGAACCATGAGTATGCCATTCTGTTTCGTCTCCACCAATACCATGCAAAAGAAAAAGTACAGGATACATCGTTGTCGAAGAAAATTCTGGTGGGGTGTACACCATCGCTTTACGGGAATTGCCAACCGTGGTGGAAGGATACTCTACCGTCTCCATGACTCCACGTGGTATATTCTCCCGATACTGGTCATATCCCGTTACTGCTGGTGAGATCAATTCCATTCTCTTTTCCTCCGAACATATGAGTGACTATCAGTCTTCAGTTAATCCACATAGCCAAAACCCAGAATTGTGAAGCATTTATGTTCATGACCTTCCGCCATTTCGATCTCGATGGAGTGCTCCCCCACATGCTCTTCGTTAAGCAGAAGTGTGGCATGGCAATGGGTCCAGTTCACTTGACGCGGATCGACTTTTTGGACGAATACCCCATCTACCTTGATATGTGCAGTTCCGAATTCATCGTTACCAGAATCCTTGAAGATCAGAATGAGGCGTTTGCACTGCAAACTTATCCGAAAGCTGTTCTGATCCTCTTTTCCCTCTCCTGTACGCATCCAGTTGTTGGGGAACTGAGGTGTACCATAGTCATGAGCATCCATCTCAGCCATCTGCAGATCCGTGTCCGTTTTACAAAAAGAGCCTGCATCGATTCGGGCAATATTATTGCCGTTTTTCCGATCCAACAGCTTCACATTAACAAATTCATTTCCAATTAGCGGAGCTTTTTCAATATCATGATCTTTCTCATCCCACTCAGAACGATTCGTCACGTCGAACAAATATTCCAAACAATCGGCCATAATTCGATGCCCTATGTTAGTTGGATGATATATATCATGGAAAAATTGCTTTTTGGAAATAACGTTGCCTTCACCTTTTGTCTTGCTGAACTGATCTACGACAGCATCTTTCACACTTACCATTGGCAGATCATAATGCCAGCCTACCGGAGCGAGACGATCCTGTAGATTCCAGTCATTTTCGAATACACTGAATAACAAGATGACCGCTGGCTTGTTATCGGCAGTAAGTGCTTTGAGCACCAGACTTTCGTAACATTTACCTTGGGTTTCATCATCCGCGTCATTGACTGCGAATTCGATTATGACAATATCCGGCTGAACGGCACCTCCCCTCAGCACATCACGATCATAACGTACAATCCCCAGTTCTGAAGGAGTTCCACCCACACCTGCTTTAATCAGATGAATCGGACTATCTTTTGAAAGCGCAAACATAAACTTGAACGACTCATACGACCGATATGCGTAACTTTGGAGATGAATAGGTACTGCACCAGCACCATGAGTAATGGAGCCTCCAATATAAGCGATAACGACAGGTTCGCCGTTTTTTGCCTTCTCAATGGCTCGTTTTAATCTGACATTATTCCCTTTGTTCAGAAGAGATCGGCCAATCATGTCGCGATATCCATGTGACTCAAAATCAATTGCGGGTTTGACTGCCGACGCTGTCACTCCAACTGGATCGCGCGGTGCAGTGAATTCTGTGTTTTCACCTGCATCTCCTGAATCCTGGAGCATAAATCATCATCACATCCTTCCGGTTAGATTCTGACCATCCTCAAACAACATTTAAAGAATCACAGCTTGTATTATTAGATCAGATGTGATCCTTCTCCCAAAGTGTATCCCTTACATAATTTTACAACAACCTGACAAAGTATAGGATTTTAACCAATATATCATTTTAATTTGAGTAGAATTACATGCAGATCAGAACACCTATAATTTTTCATGTAAACGCTTTAATTTGTATACTATTTCCATGTTATAATTTTGAAAAACCGCATTGATGAAGGAGGATACTCATGAATATCACGGGTCAAGGCGCGTGGGATACGGGTACATATACAAATCTGTTTTTGAAGCTAGGCTACGATGAGAATGAGATCACGAACAGATTGGAAGAAACATGGAACGAGCTGTTTTATGGCGATGACAATACTCGAATATATTACCCCATAGGTGAGGACAAGGGTTATTTGCTGGACACCGGTAATCTCGATGTTCGCTCCGAAGGCATGTCCTATGGCATGATGATGGCTGTTCAGATGGACAAAAAGGAGGAATTTGATCGACTCTGGAATTTCTCACACACGTTTATGCAACATAAAGCGGGACGTTATAAAGATTATTTTGCCTGGCATTGCAAGCCTGACGGAACCCGACTCTCACAAGGTCCTGCTCCAGATGGTGAGGAGTTTTTTGCCATGGCGCTTTTTTTTGCCTCCAACCGCTGGGGCGATGGCGCTGAACCTTATGATTACAAGGCACAAGCCCGCAAGATCCTTCGTGCATGTATACATCAGGGCGAAGACGGCGAAGGCGATCCCATGTGGGACCCGGAAACAAAACTGATCAAATTCATACCAGAAACACCGTTTAGCGACCCATCCTACCATCTGCCTCATTTTTATGAACTATTCGCGAAATATGCGGATGAAGAAGATCAGAGCTTCTGGAAAGAAGCGGCGGCCGCTAGTCGGGCTTACCTTCATACAGCCTGCCATCCCGTAACCGGACTATCACCTGAATATGCGAACTATGACGGCTCTCCGGCTCCAATACAGCCACATGGTGATTTCAGACATTTCTACAGTGATGCCTACCGTGTTGCTGCGAATATAGCACTGGACTGGGAATGGTTCCGCAAGGATCACTGGCAGATCGAACAATCCAATCGGATTCAATCCTTCTTCAGTGATATTGAAATGTCCGATTATCATCGTTATACAATAGAAGGGGTACCTTTCGACGAACCTTCACTGCATCCTGTAGGTTTGCTGGCTACCAATGCCATGGCTTCACTGGCTGCGGACGGTCCACATGCTGATACATTCGTTCGCAAGTTCTGGAACGCACCTCTGCGTCAGGGAGAGCGACGTTATTACGACAATTGCCTGTATTTTTTCAGCATGCTGGCTCTAAGCGGAAGATATCGCATGTACTAAACTAAGGGAATGTGCATGAGCCGTTATACCTGTCCTGTGAACGTTTAGGTTGCAGGACAGGTTCAATCTCACAATTCTAAGTAGGATGCAATGATATTACGATTTAATCTATATCAATAAAAAATGTTCCCGGCTCGCATATGTTGACTGCGAAACGGGAACGTTTGGTTGTGCAAATACAGGCAGTAACTTTTCCCGCCCTGTATGATTCAGATACTTTAATTATTTGGAAACAGAAGAAGTATCATAGGAAGACTGCATAATCTCCAGATATCGATTCATGTTCAGTCCCTCCAGGCCTTTCACATATTCATCCCAATCCTTATCCAGACTTTTGGCGCCTGTAATAAATTGCAGGGCGTTCTGATCGATGTAATCCTTGAGATTGGTCTGCATCATGCTGGCTTCATCAGCTTGGGACGGATCTACCCACAATGCCCAATGAGGGAAAATCTCTTTTGGTTCCTTGCCCTCCATTAACAATGTCGCCTCATAGAGACGTCGCTCACCACCATCATTGGCATAGATGTCTGTCCCCTGTACTTCGGAGTCCCGATATGCCTGATAATGATTGTACTGACTCAATGCAGCCCAACTGTCATTACGAGGTTCTTCTCCAGAAGGAAGCGGAATGGCTTTATATAACGGCTCAATCTGATCATTGAGCGCCACTTCTCCTTCTTGTGGTTTGCGCCAGCTTACGCCCTCTTCTCCCAGATATGATGCCATGGTTCCTTCCTGGGTATAGAGATAATCCAGCAACTTTATGGCCGCGATCTGTGTTTCCTCACTGGCTTTGTTTGTCAGTACAAAGGACGCTCCGGGATCAATCGGATAGTTGTACGTAGCATAAGCAGCATGGGGTCCCTTCAATGGAGGGATGGGATTGTAATCATTCCCGTAAGGAGAACCTTCGGCAGTGGTTACGAATAATGATGGATGCATCGCTGCTCCCGCACCGAGAAGCTGTGCATCAGCGTTATCTCCAATTTTTTTGAAGGCCCCGACGTTTTGGGTAAATGCCCCTGGATCAATCAACCCTTCATCGTACAGGGATTTAATATAGGCAAGTCCTTCTTTCCACTCCGGTTTGTTCACTACGGTCTCCACTTTCCCCTGATTGACAATGAGATAATTCCGATCGTCGTCATAGATAAAACCGTTCATCAAGTACGGAATAATGTGCACACCGAAATTTTCAGTCGAACCGCTTAGCGGTACTTCGTCGGCTTTGCCGTTCCCGTTCGGGTCTTTCGTTTTAAATGCCCGAAGCATTTCCTTAAATTCTTCTGTCGTCGTGGGTTCGGTCAGGCCCAGTTGTTCCATCCATTTGGTGTTGACCCACATCTTGTTCGGGTATGAACAGTGAAAACATTCATTCAGACCCGTCAGACCATAGATATTTCCATCGGGAGCAGTGTTCATGGCCCGATAATAGTCATTGCTTTCAAGTACTTTTTTAATATTGGGAGCATGCTCCTCAATCAGATCATTCAGCGGCAAAATAACCCCCTGCTGACCAAACTTCAACAAGTCTGTCTGGGAGAAACGATCTACCCAAGGGATGAGCAGATACAAGTCCGGGTAATCACCGGAAGCCAGTGAAATCTGTCTTTTCTCCGCTGCACCGTCGAATGGAACCGTGGTCCAGTTGAACTGAATATCAAACTTCTCTTCCATTTTCTTCGTGAATTTGTTAGTGGACAGGTTGGTATCCGAACCCTGGTGAGCAAACACATTAATGGCTGTCTTGCCTGACGGGTCGCTGCCTTCCCCGTTCCCCTTATCAGAACCTGAACATCCGGCAAGTACCAACGAGGTAAACAGCATACAGGCAAGAATGATGAATCCCGCTTTTTTCAATACAATCCTCTCCCTCATGAATAGTAGAAAAAAATGAACTTATCCTTTAACTGAGCCAATCAGCATACCTTGCACGAAATACCGTTGAACAAAAGGATAGATGATTAGCACCGGCAAGCTGGCCATCACAATTAACGAGTACTTCATGAGTTCAGCCATTTGCTGCTGTTTGATCATTTCCGATGCATCCATGCTCCCCGTACTGCTGTTCAGAATAAGAATGCTGCGTAATATCAGCTGTAGCGGATAAAGCGACTGTGATTTCAGATAGATGAGGGCGTCAAAGTATGCATTCCACTGACCGACAGCGTACATAAGTGACAACACGGCGATAATCGGTTTGGCGAGTGGCAGGATAATACTGAAGATAAACCGGATGTCACTGCAGCCATCGATATCTGCTGCTTCGGACAATTCTTCCGGTATCGAGTTCTGAAAAAAGGTACGAGCAATGATGACTTGCCATACCCAGACGGCATTGGGAATCAGCAACGCCCAACGGGTATCAATCAGTCCCATGGTTTTGACCACCAGATAGGTAGGGATCAAACCGCCTGAGAACAACATGGTGAAGGTAATAAACATCATTAACGAGCTGCGGCCAACAAACGTTTTTTTGGATAATGGATAAGCAATCATAATGGTCAGTGCCACGCTGATGAAGGTGCCGCAGGCTGTATAAAAAAGGGAATTGGCATACCCGGTAAGGACTTGATCATTCCGCAATACAGACTTGTAACCGTCAAACGTCAGGTCAATGGGCCACAACCAGACTTTTCCCGAGGAAACGGCAGCTGGGCTACTGAGCGAAGAACTCACAATATATATCAAGGGATACAGCACGGCAATCAGCACCACTGTCAGCATGAAATAAACAACCGTTATAAATACGCGGTCTCCCCAGGATTCACGAATCGTACTGCTGCTCTTGATCCGCGAACGACCTGCGTTTGTCTGTGTGTTAGGCATGGGTTGGTTCTCCTCCTTTCGCTCCCGTTACCATAGGCTTGTATTGGACAGTCGCTTGGCAACCGCGTTTACAATTAATAGCAGAATCAGGTTAATCACCGAGTTGAACAGGCCAACCGCAGTAGCGAAGCTGTAATTGGCATTCAGCAATCCTATTTTATAGACATACGTGGAGATGATCTCCGAAGCAGACAGGTTGAGTGGATTTTGCAGCAAATATATTTTTTCGAACCCAACAGCCATGATATTCCCTACACTCAGGATCAGAATGATGACGGCTGCCGGAAGTAGTCCAGGCAGATCAACATTAATGATTTTCTGTATTCGGTTGGCTCCGTCCACTTTGGCGGCTTCATATAGGGATGGATCAACACCTGCCAGAGCAGCCAGATATATCACAGCGGAGTACCCCATTCCCTGCCACACATCGGAGAATACGTAGATGGATCGAAACAGTCCAGGCTCACCGAGAAAATTCACCGCTTCGAAACCAAGGGCGCCTGCAATCGTGTTGACAATACCCAGCCTAGGAGACAGAAAGAGCATAATGATGGAGACCATAACAACGGTAGAGATGAAATATGGAGCATACGTCACCATTTGTACTGTTTTTTTGAATCGTATGTTTTTGATTTCGTTCAGCGCCAGTGCCAGTAATATAGGAATCGGGAAACCAACGATCAGGCTGTAAAACGAAATGTAAAGCGTGTTCTTGATCAGCGTGACAAACGCCGGATTCTGAAAAAGTAATTCGAAATACTTGGTTCCGGCCCACGGACTGCCCCAGATCCCCTTGATGACGTTGTAATCTTTAAATGCCAGGACCGCATTCACCATGGGTACATACTTGAAAATAATAAAGTAAGCAATCGGTGGCAGGATCAGCAGATACAGCTGCCAATGTCGCCTCCAGCTTCTGGATAATGCTTGCTTCAAGGCAAACGGTTTACTCGGTTTCTCCACGGACTTTGATTCACTGGTCATTGTGGTTCTCAGAATCATCCCCCCATTCTTGGCTCCAAATCGTGCTGAACTGCAACCCGACTTGGTAGCGCTTACTTTTTTGAGTAATCATAAGATTGCGCTGGGGATGCGTAAAGGTACAGTTACGCTGAGAAAGTACAAAAAGCGAATATAGTTCCCGAGAAACAGCCTACATTAACCGCTATGAACATCCATTTTCCGAAATACACTCGGAGAAATGCCGCGTACCCGCTTGAAAGCTCGGCGGAATGAATGTGCACTGTTATACCCGGTGGCCTCCGCTATCTCGTCAATGGTCTGACCAGTGGAGTGCAACAAGTTCGAGGCAGCATCAATGCGTACCCGTTCTACATAATCGGAAAGATTCTCTCCCGTATGTTCTTTGAACAGTTGGGATATAAACTTCTCGGACTTGCTCATGTGCTCGGCAATCCGATAGATCGTCAAGTTTGCATCCCCATAATGTTGTTGGATAAAACAAATCATTTCGCTTACAGTATCCGCATGTGCTCCTGCTCTTCTTCTCTGGAAATCACCGCAGATGTCTTCCGTTAACCGTTTGAACTTTGCACGCAGCGAAGTAATCGTTTCTGTCATCTGAATGGATGTCACCCGGGTTTTGTATTCCTCCAGCAGGGAGGCATCCAGCTTGAATTTGGGTTCGTCCAGCTTCAGAAAAGTCCCCTTCAGCTCCATGATGAACTGCTGTGTCATCTCGTAGGACAGTTCCCGCTCCTCTAAATTACGAAGAAACAATTGCTCCAGAATGCGTACCGCCTCTTCAGGCTCCCCGACTTTGATTGTGTTCAGCAGGCGCTGTTCAGACTCAATCGGATAATAGAACATTTCATTTTCCTTCATCGTATCTTCAAATCTCACCAGATGATCTGTTCCCATATGAATGGCATAATCCAGAGCTTGTTTGGCTTCGTCAAAGGAACGCCCTGCATCATTCCAGACCTCGTAAGCTGCACCTGTGCCAATGGTTGTGGATATCCGATGCTCCCGGTAGATCACTTCCATCAAGGTGTTCAGCTCTTTTTCACATCTCCCTATAGCTTCATTCAGTTGGTTCTCATCCAATGGACAGGCAAAAGCGATCTGGTCTGTTCCCCAATCCGTGATCAGCAGCTGTGCATTCCACTCTGTAAGTACCTGTTTGATGAGCAGCCTTGCGACACCCAGTTCATGGATAGTTTCTTCACTGTCCGGATTGGCATATCCGTTTACCTTCACTAAGCCTGCCAAGCCCTTGCTGCTATGAAGAGAAATGTGCGCCTGGGATGAGATAACCTCCAACTCAAGTGAGGTATAGACTTCTCCCGTTAACAAACGTTTGATAAAACCGTCTCTCAATAACGGAATCTGCTCATTCATGGCGTTTTTAAGTGAGTCATTATTAGCAATGAGATTGTTAATATGGCTTGCCAAAAAATCATATTCATTGCCCCGTCTGCCTGGGGAATCGGTGATTTGTTCCCTAAAAGAGGCCAACAATCTGTATACGGGTGCACTATTCCGATAGGCCAGAACCAGCCCGAATAACAGTCCCAAGGCAATGGTTGCCAAAGTAAAGACCAGCGTGACTTGTTTGATTTGGTCCGCTTTTGTCATGAGTGCTTTCTCCGGAATCCCTGCCATGTAATTCCATCCATTTTGACTGGACTGCATCGATATCAGCAGCCGACCATCACTTCCAGGCTGTACATTCTGCACGTTCAGCTCCGTTTCCGCAGCGTTATCTTCTCTCTGGCGACTCTGTGCCATTTGCTCGGCTTCGACTTGTTCAATGCCATGGGAGAAAATGATCTGTCCTTCCGCATCAGTGACGAGAGTCCAGCCGCCATATTGATCCACAATATGTTGAGTAAGGCTGGCCATCTGATCCTGATCAATCATGACACCAATCGTCGCTTGCGGTTTATTGAAGCTGTTCAAAGGCAGAGATTGCAGAAACGTAATGGCGGGAACGTCTGCAAGCACAGTGCCGAGTATTTCACGTTTATAGTTTCGAAGCGGTATGATTTCATTAAAGTGTGGTTGTTTGAGAATTTGGTCATGCCATTGTTCAAACGACATACCGTCCAGCTGATTGGCAGCATAATAATGCTCTGGACGATAATACACAGTTCTTGGTGTGATGATGGCATTGTAGTTCGGAATGTGAATGAAGAAATGGGACAAGTAATCATTGGTACTGCTGTACATGGAGAGGCTCCGCTGCATACGGTTCATACCGTAGACATTGTAGAGATCATGCGGCTTTGGGCCAGCAATTAAATTTTGCAAATCGGGATTGACAGCAAGCTGTCTGGTAAAAGCTTCGACTTGAAGAAGATTTCGCTCAATGATCTCTTTCCCGAGACTCAGCGACTTCAAGCTGTTTTCAATGGAGCTGGAACGGGCCGCTTCAATAGAAGCTCGGTAAGAGGCATATCCCGCAATTTGAGGAATCATCAGAATGACAAGATACGAAATGAGGAATCGGCGGAACACGGGTGAAAATTTGGACCATAGGAGCTGCATATGTACCCTCCCTCTTTTTATCAAGCGCTTACATTTCTCTGTGATAAGGTAGCTGTTCAATGATACACCGGGCATTTCTTCCTGGTGAAGGTACAACTTCTTCCTTATGGTACATTTACATACTGTAGCGTACAATGCTTGCATGAAAATAATTGTCACTCTGCGGGTTAGCGCACAAATATAGTTGTATTTTACCTTCGCATGGGCTCATTCTCAAAGTATCAGTAATAAACGCAAAAAACCTCCCCAAGACATGAAATGACTTGGGGAGGTTTTGTTTAACGTTGTGCTATTAGTTGCTAACGGCTACAAATTTCCATTGTTGGTTTGTAGCACCCGTGTAGGTGTTCTGCTGCAGCTTGGCTCCATCCGAAGTGGAAGCGTTTGCCACTTCAATCGCTTTATTGCTGTTCACGTTGATGATACTCCAGTACCCGTTACCAAGATCGTTGACCTTAAAATGCTGAGCAGTTGTGTTCAGATTGCTCATGAGCTGGACCACTTCCCCATTGGTGTTGGTACCGTTGCGAATGTCGATGACTTTGTCCGGCGAGTTCACACTTGTCAGTGTATAGTTGCCGTTACCGATCGAAGTCAGAACCCACTTCTGAGGGTTACCGCCCAGATCACTCCACTGCTGGAGCTGAAGATTATTTTCGTTTAGACCACCTGGGACATCAATAACCTTGTTGGAATGCCGGGCTACAATTTTATAGGTTGCACCGGATACAAGACCTGTTGTTGGTCCACCTGGTCCACTGCCAGGGTAAGTCTGAGCACGTTCATGGTACCAGTTAAACAGGAATCGTCCCATGGCACTCCGTGAAGCATCTCCATCCCATTTCAGCCCAGCCGTTGGGTCGGCAAAGGAGCTTCGTGGTCCTTCACTTAGAATGAATCCGTTCATATGAGCTGCAATGCTGACATTGCCTGCTGCGTTGAAGATCGTTTTGGTATTGGTGCCAAACCCTTCATTGCTGCCATTAAACAAGTTCCAATAGGCCGAATCGCCAGGTTTGTTTTTGAACCAGGTTACCTCGGTAATATTAATCGGATATTTGTCAGCGGCTGCCTTCACGTTGGTATTCCACTGATCTTGCAGGATAGAGAAGTTGTCATATGCGCCATAACCAGGGTACCAGTGAACCGCATATCCATAGTTATTGAGCGGATCAGTCAATGGATGGCTTGCCGTCAAGCTGTAAAATTGGTTGTATCCCAGACCTGCCGCCCAGATGACATTGTCCGCACCTTTGCTGCGAATTGTTGAAATCATGGAATTTTGGAAATTACGCAAGTCATTCCAGTGATCCACAAAGTCATTTTCCCCGTTGTATCCACCCCAATGTCCATTGGCATAGGATTTCACCGGTTCGTTGACCAGTTCGAAGTGAACGTTGTCTGCACTTTTGATCTCCGGGCGTGAAGCGAGATAACCCCAGATTTCGTTGAATTTTTGCAGGTTGGCAGGTGTTGTTGCCTGATCATCCTTCAATGTGAAGTCCAGTCCCAGGACAACATAGACACCTTTTGTTTTGGCATATTGAATGTACGGAATAATTACATTTTGCGTAACGGTCTGCACACCGGCAAAGTTATATGTACCAGCAGCCACATCTCCCATGTCCTGACGATCGATGAACAGACGTACCTGATTCATATTCCAGCCATGGTTGCTTCCGTACTTCGCGCTGGTGTCAGCAAAAGTATCGGTAATGTCTTTCAGATAAGCCAGTGTAGCTGCATGACGGTTATTGCCGTGCAGATTGAGATAATAATTGCTGTCCTGATATGTCCAGTAGGCACCTGTGGGTTGATGCCAACCGTTCAGTAGCACAGGCTGGTTGTTGCTGTTCACCAGGTTTTTGCCGTTTACGTGAAGCTTGCCCATCGGCATGCCCACCCATGCTTCGGCACGGCTGCCTCCCCATGGAGTAATTGTGATCAATAAAGCCAGAATGAGTACAAGTTTACAAGATGTCATGAACTTCTTCACTTTAATTCCTCCTGATCTGATATATTGCCTTGCAATAATGCGAGGTAAGCTCCGTCAGAGTATCTCTGATCAAACAGATCGCTCAGGTCGGCGCCCGCTCCCGCAGCCCGTTCCACACCAGCAGGGGGATCCTGCGCAGGGAAGGATCGCGGTTCTGCTGTGAGCAGACGTTCATGAGATCGTTACATGCCCCCTTTTCACAGATGGAATGTTGCATGAAGTTCCTCCTCCCTCTTCCAGTCTGATCCCACTCCAAACGTACAGAAGAACTTAACTTAACCTACGATTCCCGTACGCTCTACACTCTCTACGAAATATCGTTGCACAAACAAATAGATGATGATCAAAGGCAGAATGGCAAGAAGAATTCCTGTATCCTGGATCATACTCAGATAGAACGGATCGGCTTGGGAAGCTGCACCGTCAGTAACCTGCTGGGCCAGATTATACGGAAGGGACGATAACTGAGTCGACATGACTTTACTTGAAGTCAGATAAGTCGTTGTATAGAAGCTGTCGTTCCACTGCCATACGAAGGAAAACAGCATGACTGTTACCATGGACGGAATGGCATTGGGCAGCATGATTCTTGAAAATGTTCGTCCGATGCCCGCGCCGTCTACATAGGCCGCCTCCTCCACTTCCTTCGGAATACCTCTGAAAAATTGCCGGAAGATAAAGATGTACAAACCGGCCTTAAGTGAATTGGCCGTAATCGCCGTCAGAATAAACGGCCAATAGGTATTAAGCAAATTAACAGGTTTACCGGCTATAAGCGTCATAAGCCCCATGAGATCAAAGCTTTTCAGATTCAGGTATACCGGAATGAGAATGGTCGTTGGTGGTACAAGAATCGTCAGAATTACACCAGCAAACAGCCAGTTGCTTCCCCTGAATTTCAGTCTGGCGAATCCGTATCCTGCAAGTGCACAGGATGCTGTAGTCAGCAGTGTAGTCGTTGCAGACAGGGCAAACGTATTAAACAGCGTTGCCCAGTAATCCATTACGCGTATCGCCTCTTTAAAATTGTCGATGGAGAAGTTCTGTGGAATCCACACCACCACTGCCGAATACAGATCACCTTTAGCTTTGATGGATGTGGAAACCTTCTGAAATATGGGAAACAGGATAACGAAGGAAAGCCCGGTAATCAGAACGAATCGGATCATGGCCCACAGCCAGCCTTTCCAATGCTCCAGCGATAATAATCGTGATGTTGTCACGTGGGACACCCTCCTTTCTAATCTTGATAGAAGACTCGCTTCGAGAAAATGATGTTTACGATAACCAGAATGATGGCAATGGCCAGAAAGTAAACCCATGCCATGGCAGAACTTAATCCAAAGTCAAATTTGACGAAGCCGGTATCCCGGATCAGTTCCGTCATGGCGTTATTGGCAAACGAATCAATGATCGTATAGATCGCATTGACAAAAATAAGCGGGCTGACCATCGGGAACGTAATTTTCCAGAAGGCTTCATAACCCGTCGCCCCTTCCATCTTCGAAGCCTCATACAGTTGAGGGGAAATTGTCTGGATCCCTGCCAAAAAGATCAAAATCTGTACACCGGATTGACTGACGATCTGATAGATCCGATCTACGGCGCTGCTCAGATACGTAACGATCCAATCGCTCACTCCGGCGTTAACCATCAGATTTTCGAGTTCAAATGTCCCGAGTGAGCTTCCACCTGTGCTGCTCTGATTAACCGCTTCAATCAGGCTGGTGCTCTCCAGTGTCATAATCACTCCCGATGCCAGAATAACGGGCAGGAAAAAGATCGACCGAGCTACAGCCCGGCCCCTGAACTTCTGATTCAGGATGACGGCAAGGAACAGACTGAATATAACGATAAGCGGTACGTTGATGAGCACGTCTGTGATCGCCTCAATTAACGCACGGTTAAAGCTTGTATTGACGGTCAGCGCCTGAATATAATTGGCAACCCCGTTGAATTGAATCGCTATGCCTTCCGCGTTAGCTTGAATTGTACTCATGCTGTATCGCAGAGAGGCTAACAGCGGAATGAAGAAAAACAACACAAAACCAATGAGCCAGGGAAGCACGTAGATTACGCCCCACATGGCTTTCTGCTGAGCATACGTACGACTTCCCCATTTCCATTTCAGGAGCGTCTTCAGAGCTGCTCACCACCAGTCACATAGCTTTGGGCTTCCACTGTATCGTTGTCAACTTCAACAGGGAAGTCGTTATAATTGACGATTACGAACCCGCCACCTTCATATGTTGTCCGGAAGACGCCCTCCTCCAGGGATTCATGAGATATCATGGAACGTCCGGCAAATGGTTGGTTCACCTGGTTCACCTCGTTGTAGATCTCGGCAGCCAGATCGATCCATTGTTCATAATTCGCCGCGTAGAGATCATCATAATCCGTTTCTTTCACAACATGGTTTGGCGCATTGAACCATGCAAAGTAAGGACTGGCTCCATATTCAATCAGCTTCAGCACATATTGCCTTGCATTGGTAAATGTGGAGAGATTGTATGGCGTACCCGTATAACCGATGCTGCCGTGTACAACGAGCTGATAGAACGGAATCTCTTCATCCTCCAGCTTGAAACGACTGCTGGTCATCGGCGCATCTGTCAGACCAGTTACATACGGCAGGGCATAAGCGTTCCCGCCTTCAGCGACAAGCGAGCCAGCCTGCTGCCCGATCTGTTCAAGTGCCTTCTTTACGGAGCCAAGCGCTTGTGTTCGGTCCACCAGCTTTTTCGGATTCATATCGCTGTTTAACTGAGCTGCCAGATCATTCAAGCTTAGTGACAGTCCATCCTTTTGAAGGGACCTCAGCTCATCTAACATGTCTGCCGTTACGTCCTCCAGCATGTTGGGCGAAAGCACATAGGATGGTGAACGATCCCGGTCCCGCCGCTGGATGGCCTGGTTCATCGGATACAAGACCGCCGGTTCCTGAGTTAATGTGCGTGAAGCTTCTTTGGACGGTTTAAACCCTTTTTTGGATTGCACATTCAGCAGAGCGATATCGGGATAGAAGCCGATGCCCGCTTCTTGTGTGTATGTGCTGAAATCCCGCAATCCCTTTTTCCCGCCTACCGCGCCATCTACTTGGATGGAATCCGGCAGTCGATGATGAAGTCCGCCGTTAAGCCATCCCGCATAGCGCACCTGAATATTGGATACCTTCTTCTCCGTCAAGGCGGAGAGAATGTTTTTGGCTTCATCAAATGTGGTCAAAGCCTCTGTTGAATCATACGGTATGCCCAGCATATGCTGCCTTGTTGTCATGCCACCGAACAGTTGCAGATAAAAGGGAACGTTACTCTGCTCTTTGCTGGCGTTTAACTCGGGAAGTCCGCCGTTTTGCATCAGATAATCCCGATAGAGAGATGCAAGCCCTGAGTACGAGGCTTTATCCGCCCCCACAAAAGCATATCGAACGACGAAGTCGGACACAGTCGGTTTCTTCTGGAATTTCGGAAGTGTACGAACCATATCACTTGCCTGAAGCGTCACATCGCTCTTGTTCACTACATAGAAGCTTGGATATACGTTGTTGTAACTGTTCAGTTTGCCGCTGATATCGGCATTCACAACTGCAACGGCATCCCCTTCTTCAATAATGCCCAGAAAAGCTCCCTCTTTCCGAATCAGTCCAAATACCGGCAACCTGGCTCTGGCTTCATTCGAACTTGCTTCCCGCAGTTTCATGGTCATATCCGGTCCGTATATATCTTGTTGATAGGCAGGATACTGCAGCTTGCCATTGTTAAAATGGATCAGCGCTCCCGAACCATCCGGCACCAGTATGGAGCCCTCTTCTTCTGAACCCCCAGCCCCGAAATAATCCATTACAGATATGCTGTTGATCGGATATTCCTCCGGAAAATGAATGCCTGAGGACGGAACACGTACAAGCAGATCCTCTCCATCCAGCTCATATTCCATCGTAAGCATAAACAGCCGTGGTCCACTTCGTTCCTCTTCAATGCCAAACTCGGCATGATCCTGAGCCAGATCCTCCGATGTGTAACCGGCTGTGTCAAAAGCCTTCAAGGCCCGGGACAATTGCAATCCTTGCATCGCCTTATCAATCCGGACGTAAGCGCCTTCATCCTTGTCTTCCGCATAGCCGACCTTCAAGGCCCGTTGCCCGGCCTTGTCTAGCTGTGCAAGCAGCCTTTGTTCAAATCGCTCCTTGCTGATCTTCATCGGCAAGTCTTCTATGGATCGCTCAGTGCTTCCAAACTGGTAGTGGACCCGCACGCCGCTTGGCAGCACCTCGTAGCTTATCTGCTTGTGTGCAACACTATCCGTGAAGGAATTCACGGTGCTGCTCTGTCCGAGGCTGTTGAAGAAGCTGAGCTTTGTCTGTGATGACAAAAGGTCTTTGTTTATCCCGGCAGCAACCCCATCCTGCTCACGATCTGCAGGATTGCTGCGCCAGATCTGCCCGCTCTGCGTGTGAATCACTGCAATCTCGGCAGTCTCTTCGTTAATGAACAACTGCAGCGCAGCATTCTGCGCAATACCTACCATGCCGGGAAGGCGGACATCGCTGAACGATGATTTCAGTTTCTCTCCGGGAGGCAGGGAGGGAAAGTCCGTCTGATCAGCGGCAGTCACTGTCTCGTGAGCGAGCGGTGTTGGCGAGAATTGACAACCGCCCAGAAGCAAACTGCCCGCGAGCAGCATTCCTGTTATTTTTTTGGCTACGGTATAATTCATAACAATTTCCTCCTCCCTTAGCCCCGAAGCACTAATTCCTGATAGATGGTTACGACAAACGATACAATCTGCTGTACAAGACTGAAGAATAACAGGCACAGAAATGCCATAAACGCCATCGCTACAAGTGTCAGCAGCATCGTGAGCACCGTTTTGGCTGGTGTGTACTGATGAACCGTCATATTCCCCACAAATAACAGATATACCGTCCACACAACGGCGAGTGCATTGGAGAAATAATAAAAGGCAGTTTCCTGCTGTGAGATCACAAGACTCAACCAGATCCATGGGAAATGAATGAGGAACAACGGTACCAGTGCAAAACATGTTGACATGAAAATTTCGGAGAACTTGCCTTCCCCGTCCATCAATGTGGTTAACGACCAGTTAGCCACACACCAAAACAGTACCGGTATAATGACATATAACATTTCGAGCAGACTGTTCAGGTACTTTGGATTACTGAGATTAATGAGAAAACCGCTGTACTGGGCATGCAAAATTTTGGTGATGACCAGAAGCATCAGGATCATGAAAGCAATCAGCAGTGAGTTTCTCTGGTTCCGTTCATATTTCATTTCCCAGTATCCATCAAACGGATGAAAAATCAGATGCAGCGGGTACTGGTATAGTTGCTTACTTGATGCCTGCATTCGTAGTCCTCCTTTTCTGCCTGCGAACGATGATGACGGTGACAATCGCAGCGACAGCCAGGAATATACCGGACATCATCCATGAAAAATGCTCACGCATCAGCTCTTTGCGGTACAAAAGAAAAGCTTTGGAATACCCTTTGGGCTCCATGCTGCGCTTGAAATATTTCGCAGACTCGGCGTATTCCTTCTGACGAAGCAATGCTTTGCCAATTCCCGCATACGCATATTCCAAGTTAGCGTTCATCTCGGCAGCTTGGGCAAACAGCACCGAAGATTGATCTTCATCACCGTTATAGTAGCTGCGCACCGCTTCGTGGAGAGTACGTCCGTATTCAGTTGTTTGAAAGACGGTGATTTCACCCAGCGCTTTATCCAGAACTAACATTCGGTCTCCCGCACGTTCCAGGGCAACAGGTGTATTAAACTGGCCCAGGCGGTTTCCAATGCCGCCATAAATATGGAGCAGGTATCCGTCTCCATTGTAGGTGAAGATTCGGCCCTTGCTGGAATCCAGTACGGAATACATGTCACTGTCACCCACATCCACATCAATCAGGCGGGATGGCCCTGCTTCCTGGGTATACAGCAAATCCCCCTGCGGGGTCTGATAGCCTTCTCTGCGCAAAATGTCTGTACCCTGGGCATTCAACTTCTTGACCGGATCTTTGCCGCGATCCCCGCTAGTGGCGTAGATGAAGCCCTCTTCATCCATATCCAGATTGGTAAATTCCGTTGGAGTGAACATCACCATCTGGCTCCGCTGCTCCCGTGTTGCAAACCGTTTCCACAGATACTCCACCGGGTCCACCTGAACTCTGTTCGCTCCAATGAAGGAAGAGAATGTACCGTCGGCGCTGAACTCCATGAATCCATCAAATACGCCTTCGGCCATGACGTAGATACGCTCCCCTTTGTCCATAACAATCCGCATCGGTTTAAACTGGAAGTCTGCTTTTAACAGATCCGATTTTGGTTCAGACACGATCTTGACCAGCTTCCCCTGTTCATCCAGATGCACCACCCGGTGATTATCCGAATCAGCGACCAGCAGATGGCCTTTTTCCGTGACGTACAATCCCTGTGGATTTTTAAAATGATCTTCCTTGCCTTCCTGCTCAAATGAATCAATCGTCCGTACCAGCTTGAAGTTGCGATCCATCTCAATGATGCGGCCATTGCCCGAATCGAGCACAAAGACGTGCTGATTGGCGGTAACATGCATGTCGCTTGGCTCTTTCATCGGAGTTGTGTTCAACTTCTTGCCGGTGATAATGGTTGTTGCCTCATATGCCGCGGGTGAAGGAACTGCGTCACCCCAGAAGGAATAATGATACGCATCCGTTTTACCGTCTGCATTCACATAGGGCGCCTCTTGAACGAACAACAGGAGGCAGATCATGCCCATGATGATCGATTTACGTTTGTTCCATGTGCTTCTCCGCACCTCGCTGCCTCCTTTCTACTCTTTCATGCCCGAAGTGGCCATCGTCTGCATAACACTGCTCTGAGAGATGATAAACAGAGTGATCGGTACGATCATCAGCAGCAAAGCAACAGCCGCACCTACACCAGCTCTTGCAATCCCTCCCTGCACAATCTGACTGAGCGCATAATGCAGCGTTTTGAGATTTTCACTGTAAATGAAACTCCCGCCATCCGTTCCCCATAACGCTGGAAACTGCAGGATCATGAGCGTAAGCCATGCCGGCTTCACATTGGGCATCACGATGCTCCAGAATATCCGATATTCATTGGCCCCGTCGATTTTGGCTGCCTCCAGCAAAGCATCGGGAATCTGCTCCATGAACTGTTTCATCAGGAAAAGTCCCAGCGAGAATGCAAGTGATGGCACAATAATGGAGGCATGAGTGTTAATCCAGCCAAGCCAGGACATGACCATGTAGTTCGGAATCGCCGTAACATGCGGCGAGAACATCAGGGACAGAATGACAATGGTAAACAACACTTTGGAACCCGGAAAACGATATTTCGCCAGCGGATAAGCTGCTGCAGATGCAAGCAGGATATGCCCCGCTGTGCCAAGTATCGTAATGAGCAATGTGTTGGCAATATAGCGGGATAACGGCACCCACGAATTACCCATGAGATTGATCAGATCGGCAAAATTCTCCGTTGTCGGATTGTTCACCCAGAAGCGCGGCGGGAAAATAAACAGCTCATCCAGCGGCTTGAATGCATTGTTGACAGCATAGATGAGCGGAAGCACCATAAAGGAGCCGAACACGCCCAGCAATGCAAATAACATCAGGCTGACGGTAAATGACCGATTAAGCCTTTTTGGCATGCCAAACACGGCACGTACTTTGCTGGTCATCGTCATTCACCTATCTTTCTAAGCATTTTTTGCGTGAAAACGTTTGTACCGAGCATCAGGGCAAACAGGACCGTTGCAATGGCCGAGGCATACCCCATCTCGAAACGAATGGTTCCGAAGTCCATCAGATGTGTGACAACTGTGTGTGCCGCATAGTTTACGCTCGGGAAACCTGCCAGTGCGATGGAAATCTCAGCTACGGCGAAGGAAGCGGTAATCTGCATTACCGCACCAAACATCAGCTGCGGTCTCATCGAAGGCAAGGTGATGTACCAGAGCTCCTGCCAGCGGTTTTTGATCCCATCTACGGTTCCTGCTTCAACCAGAGAACGATCAATGGTTTGCAGTCCTGCAATAAAAGCCAGGAAGCTGGTTCCCAGGCTCAGCCACAGCTGTACAATAATGACGATTGCCAGTACATACTTCTCGTCTGCGAGCCATTGGATCGGTTCCAGTACGACGCCAAGGCGCATCAGGAAGCCGTTCATATACCCGTAGCTGTCACCCGAGAAGATGATCAGCCAGATGAAAAAGACGTTGCCCGATATGGATGGGGCATAGAAAACCAGCGTCATGACCGCCCGAATTTTAGGAGACAGCTCATTGATGATCCACGCAAACAAAAAGCAGGCTATATAACTGAGAGGGCCTGTAATTACGGCAAAAAGCAGCGTGTTTTTGAGCGCGATCAGAAATACGTCATCGTTCAGGAAAAGCCGGGAATAGTTCTGCCAGCCGACAAATCGCGGCAGCTCCAGCATATTGAAGTGAAAAAAGCTGAGCCCAAGTGAAATGCCGACTGGAATGACAGTAAACATGAAAAAAATCAGCATAAACGGTGCCATCAATACATAATAATGCCTGCTGAGATACAGATCCCGCTTCAATAGGGACCACCAGCCGACCTGGCGGGTATGGACGGCAGGAGCGGCGGCTGTCTTGGTAGTTTTAGCTTGCAACCGTTACCCTCCCTTTCCTCTATTTCAGATTAAATTCCTTGCGTTTCAACTCAATTTCATCATCAATGTACAATACATAGTCCGATAAGGCTTCACGCGGATTTTCATTTGCATTGACCACCTTGCGGAAGGCGTTGTCCAGATGTCGTCCCGTGAAATAACCTCCAGGAAGCTGCGGGATTCCCTGTACCCATTCCCATTGTTTCTCGAGATTTTGATAATCCTTCACAGGCCAAGGCAATTGCTTCAAGGCTTCGATATTGGCCGTTGGGTAACGGGCAGCCGCTCCCATAAGACCTTCCATTTCTCTCCCGTATTCAATCTGGGTCTGATCATCAGTCCACCACTTCATGAACTTCCACGCCGCTTCCTTGTTGTCAGCATTTTCGAGCATCATCACCGCGCTCGTCGCGCTGGCCACTTCATGCCGTATGGACCCATCCGGAAGCTGTGTACCCGGAACAATCGTAAAGTCCCAGAGATTGCGGATTTCCGGAGCCATAACCGTCAGCATGTTATACGTGGTGTAATCAGCAATTCCGATCGGCATTTCCCCGGTACGGAACCGGTTCGGAAAGTCGGCTTTGAGCGGAAACTTGTAATTGGTATAAAATTGCGTCCAGCGTTTGAACGCGTCCATTGAAATCTCCGAATCCAGCGCACTTTTTTTCTGGTCTTCGGTGTAGAACGTTCCGTCATTCTGATACAACAACATCGCAAAGGTTGAATTCGGAACCAGGTTGGCATTGTTCAGCGTATCCTCAATCGGCAGATAAAACTCCATGTTATGCTTCTGCAGCACGGCGATGGCGTTATATACGTCTTGCCACGTTTTTGGCGGTTCGAGGCCCAGTTCATTCAGAATATCTTTGCGGTAAAAGAGCATTGGAAAATGCTGCTGCTCCGGAAGGGCATATACCCCGTCGTTGTAGCGGTATGGCGTCAATCCGCTTTCACGGAACCTGCCCGAAATTTCCTCGAAATCGGGGAACTGGCTCAGATCCGCCGTTGCATTCCTCATCGCATAGTTCACCGGAATGTCTTCGCCCATCTGCATGGCTACATCCGGTCCTTCCCCCGAGAGTGTTGCGGGCAGCAAAATATTAGGCGGAACGAGACGTAACTGCACGGACACATCCGTATCCGGGGTAAACGAATCGTCGATCATACCTTTCAGTACTTGGGCCTGATCTCGTCCGGTTGTGATCCATACGGTGATGGCATCTTTCTTTTGTTCCACGTTACCAATGCTGTCGTAATCTTCGGTATACGAGGCAACATATGCGCCCAGTTCGTGCTTCACCTGCTGGACGGTGCTCGCTTCCGCTTTTGGCAACGATTCACCCGGCGGAGATACGACAAGGTAATCCAACGTAATCGGCTGTTCACGTACCGATAGAATCCATGTGCCGAGACCACCTACGTTAATTTTGAACGTATCCAGCCGTTTGGGAACCGTCTCTGGTCTGGCCGCCATATCTTCAAGCTGCAATACCATGGCGTGAAGTACGGCCACTTTGTCACTTTGCTCACCCGTGGCTTTTTCCAGGTAATCTGCAACGGAGCGCAAGGTGTCAGCTTGTCGTTCAAACACCTCCGTCATCTCCGGAATACGTCGTTCCAGCTGGTAATCCCGCAGTGGGTCCGGACTGTTGGAGGTGATCATTAATATTTTGCGATACATCTCATTCAGTTCCAGCACGCTGGATTCCACGGTCCGAAGCAGCGGAGCTATGTCGCCAAGTGTAACCGTCATTCGGATTCGGTGTTTTCCTTTTTCCAGATGAAACTGATATGGCTGATCTTCTCCCGAACCCAAGACCTGAGTTTGCCAGGCCGGGCTGTAGTTAAATCGAATGCGTTTCATTTCCTTAAACGGAACCTCACCGTTTATCGTCAGACTGCGGGTGGCATAGATGCCACGCAATTGATCCTGCTTCACCTTAAGCGCCAGTTGATACAGTCCGTCTTCAGGTACGTCAATTTCCCATTCTATCCATTCGCCCGGCAGCTTCCAGTTAATGCCCCCGATGGCGTTCATCCGAATTTTCGATACATTATAAGGCTCGAGTGAAGGGCTTGATCTGTCCGAGATTGGTGCCAGTGTAGGAGATGATTTGCTGACAGCTTCCTCCCCCTGAACTTTCAACATGAAAGGAGCGGCTTGTTTCAAGCCGAGTGAGGCATAGGTCTGCTCCAGCTCTGCATAGGAAGGAACTTCGCTTTCTTGGTACAGCTCGATATAATCGATTGCCATGCTTTCTCTTAATGAAGTAAGCGATAACTTCTGACTGCCTTTTTCAAAATAAAATTGAAACGGTTCCTCGAAGTACCCTGCGCTGTCCTTGAAGGAAGTCAGCTGCCATTCGGGCTGCTCCACTTGTCTTGGTCTAAGCTCGTTGCCACGATCGTCCTGCCGGACGTTGTCCTCGCGATTCCCCCATACCCTGTCAAACAGAAGAATATCGGCCCCTCTGAACGGGACCTTACCATTAAGCTCAAGCCTGCGTTCGATCCCGGAGCTTTTGCCTTCTACGGGATAATAGTGAATGCGAATGTTGTACAAACCGCTCACTTGAACGGGAACATCCCAGCGAATGGTTCCAGTTTCCGGCGTAATTACGGCATTTCCGTCTAATCCGGCGTACCCTTGCACAACCTCGAATTCCCCATCCTCTGCCTGAACATAAGATTCGCCTTCGATGCGTACAACTTCATCCGGTTTGGCCGTATTGTCATGAGCAGTCAGATAATGCTCATAACTGAATGAATCCTCGGTTCCCGATACCGCCTCAAAGTCCTCAAGCGCATGTACCGTTCCCGGATTACGATCCCGCGATGGATATAGTGTCCATATGGAGAGCACCAAGGCCAGGACAAGCACCAGGATTAGTCCCTTTTTCTTACGTGACCGCATGTTTGAATGTATCCCCTTTCCTGTAAGCGTTGAGAGAACTGAACGATTGACTAACCCGGACAGACCGCACCTTCACTGGTGCGTTCTGCCCGTGTAACGTAATACTTATTTGTAAACCTCATCAATCGCAGCCTGGAAAGGAGCCTTGTATTTCTCGATCAGCGTAGATACGGATACCCCTTCTTTGAGTTCCCCATCAAAATCCCAGAACGGCAAGGATGGGAATGTGTTATGGTCGAGAACCAACATACCTTCCGCAACCTCTCTGGCGTTGTTGATATCTGCTTCATCAGTCAGATGTGTCTCCAGTGTGGATTGTCCCGGGTACTCATAGATCGACTCGATCTCGTTAATTTTCTCCCAGATGTACATCAGTTGTTCCGGATTCTCTACCGCTTTTGGAATTGTTATCGCTTGGTAACGTGACTCACCGGAGTGATACGCTGATGCACTTGGACCTTTTGGAAACGGTACAAAACCAATATCGTAGTCCTGCATATCCGTCATAATGCCTTCGACTTCGTACATGGCACCTGAATACATCAAGGTGTTACCTTGACGGAAGAATGTGGATGGCTCTGTCCAATCGCCGCCCTCAGAAGCTCTGCCGACCTTCTCGGTAGCCAGTTTGGACAGGAAGTTCAACGCTTCTTTTGTTTTTGGATCTTCCAGGTTCTGCTTATCCTCTTTGGTCAGAGAAGCCTCGTTGGAATACAGAATCGGTTCCAGCAAGCCCGTTTGAGCGAGTCCCCAAGTATCTAGCTTGCCATCATTGTTTCTATCCTTGTTCGCTTGCTTAGCAACACTGATGAAGGTATCCCAGTTCCACTCATCGGCATCCACATACTCTTGAAGTGGCTTCAAGCCGAGCTCTTGCATGAGTGTGCGATTATAGAAAATTCCGTTGATAAACGAGGACTGGTCCTCGGTAAAGCCGTAACCTTTGCCTTCATACTGCATGTATTCTTTGGTTGTTTTCTGATTAAATACCTTGTCGTTTTTAATATAATCATCCACCGGCCATAACAGATCCTGTTTGGTCAATGCCGGGATGGCATAGTTTTTGCCCAGTCTCACCAGATCGCCAAGCGGTTCACCGGCCATCAGGGAAGCAACTACTTTTTCCTGATATTCACCAAAATCGATGGAAACATATTCAATATTAAAGTTGTGTTTTTTCTTCAGCGCTTCGAGATTCTCAAGGCGTTGAATGTTGTCCGGGTTGTTCCCCTGTATTTCCATGTCCCACCAAGCAACAACCTTGATGGTTCTGCCGCCCATGTCAAAATCCATTTCTGGCGTGGAGTTTTCATTCTTGGGTTCGGTTTCCGCGGGTTTTTGTTCCTCCTGTGGTGTTGTCTTTTCCGGCTCGGGTTGAGCGGTAGGTGCAGAACTGCATGCAGCAATCACCAACAAGACCGCAAATACCAGGCTCAGTAGCATGAACTTGTTTTTTCTCATCGTCTTCCCCCCTGATTGTCGTTTGCTATCACAGTGTATCGTCCAAATGAAAGCGCAAACAACCTGCCGAAATATTGATGTTTACCCGGGCTGAATATAGATTTGCGTAATTTTGCACGAGCAAAGTGCATTATAGGTTTTAATTGGTAAAGAAATGCACTGTCTACAAAAATATGCACATTGTATGCGCTTTCTTTTATTACCATAATGAAATTAAGTCAAATTTCAGTTAATCTAGCGCATTACAATTCAGCAGAAGGTGAGGTATTGCTTCATGTATGATATTTTACTTGTGGATTTCAGCCGTCGTTTGTGCGGGGAGTTGCAACAGATGTTGCTACGGAGCAAAGCTCAATATACTATCGCAAATTGTGTGTTCTCATCGGCCGAGGCTTTGACCGCATTGTCAGAACGAGACTTTTCCCTTGTTATGGTACATACAGAGAGGTTTGATACCGCGGGGCTCTGGTTATGCAATGACATTCGAAAAAAAAGTCAGATACCTATCCTCCTGATGGGTGGAAGAGATCACTTCAGGTTTGTACGCAAAGCCTTGACGTATCAGGTAAATGATTACCTCCCGTATCCTGTTAGTCCTTCTTCTTTACTTAACAGTCTGCATGGACTTAGATCCCACCTTGAAACCGACCCGGCACACAAAACGTCGTCGTTCTTCAAAACACCCGTTCAAATGAACGGTAAGCCCATGCACTCCAGTCATGTCATTCGTATCGTTAAGGCCTATGTACGGGATCATCTGAGTGATGAAATCACGCTGAAGAAGATCTCTGACATGCTTCATTTTAACTGTGCGTACCTTGGGCAAAAGTTCAAGCTGGAAGAGAAGATGTCTTTCAATGATTATATGCTCCAGCAACGTATGGAAAAGGCCCAGCAGTTGTTGTCTTCCACGAATCTGCGCATATATGAGATTGCTATTGAGGTAGGTTATAAGGATATAGATTGGTTCTATAAAAAGTTCAAAGCGTATGCCGGATCGAGTCCCAATGCTTATAGAAGACAAAAAATCCACACGGCCTAAAGGTGGATTGCCCAATCGGTTTGTTTATCAATTAGATAATAACCACAAAAAACGCAGGATGTATTCTACTTCCTGCGTTTTTTTGTGGTTATTTGGGTTTGGTCAATTCCAGAGGATTCACCATTAACGTACCAAAAGGGATTCCCGGTATTCTTGGGGAGTCATTCCCGTTATTTTCTTAAAAAGTCGGGTAAACGAATGGGCAGCTTCGTACCCCACTTGAAGTGCGACCTCACGTACCATAAGATTTGTGTTCTGAAGCAATTCTTTGGCTTTCCGTATTCGGCAGTCGTCAATGAACTCTGACACGTTTATTCCCATTTCCTGCTTAAAGAATCGCGACAGATAGGATGGATTAAAATGATGAAGTTCTGCCAATCTCACCAGAGAAAGGTCTTTCTCCAGATTCTCCTTAACATAACTGCATAAGGAATGAATGACAACGTTAGCGCGTTCCTGTTCATTTGATCTTTTGTAGCGGACCAATTCATCGGCAGCACGATATAGAAATTGTACTGCATCCTTCATGCATGTATACTCCCCTAAGTGCAGCAAGCTTCGTTGATCCGGGATCTTCTGTTGAAGCCCCCAACGATTGATCGTTGAATGTAATAATAAGGCCAGATTGTAGTATGTCTCCATGGCACGTTCCATCGTAATATCCTGTTGCAGCAGTTCTCCTGCAAGCTCCTCAAATATATCGTAAAATGGCTGAATTCGTCCCGTTTCCAAATATCCTGACATAATCTCGATCCGGTTTGAGATTCGCATGGATTCTTTGGGTACATCAGATGAGAGATCATTGCGATGATCCGTCAGTACCATGGATACACCATCCCCAATTTTCATCCACTGGAGTAATCGCAGACGTTCATATTGTTTGGTTAACTCGGACCAATTGCAGCTTCGACTGCTTAATGAAAAAGCAATGGATACGCCGAGTGATACCATACATGCTTCCTGTACCAGTTCCAGGGTACCTTCTAGAAATCGCACAAGTTTATCATTAGTCATCTCTTCCTCCTGCTTCGGCTGAAGCAGCCAGATCGTATCCCCATAATGGTCCGTTACACTTGCGCACACTGTACGCTCATTCATTAGAGAAGAGCCGATAATGCGAACAGATTCTTGAATTTGTGTGAGGTCCGAACCTTTTTCTGGCAGATTATTGAACCGACCCAGTATGAGATAAACTGGCAAGTTGATCTGTAATCTTATATCTCGTTTGGATAATTCGTCCTGCATATCCACAGTAGATTCTATAACCGCTGTACAGTCTTGAAGTAGCTTCCGCAAATACTCTTTTTGCTGAATCAGTGCAAGCTGCGAATTAACTTTATGAGAATGTTCCAACAACTCAACCATGCTGTGACTTTGCCGGATCTCTTCCATCACATCTTCTACAACAGACATCACCTTGTCATAACCTTCCGTTTTGAGCAAGTAACGCACATTAGCCATCTGAAAAGCTTGATATGCATAATCAAAATCGCTATGTCCTGTCAGAAAAATGACGCGACAATTCGGCCAACTGGCTTGAATCCGCTCTGTCAGTTCCAAGCCACTCATGCCCGGCATGCGGATGTCCGTTAGAACAATGTCAATTCTCGAACGCTGCATCCACGACAATGCTTCTGTTGCAGAGTAGGCTTTACATACATCAAGCTGTTCGGGTATATGTCTGGCGAACGTTTCATAGAGACTATCCGTAATAATCTCCTCGTCATCTACAATCAAAAGTCGATACATTCGTTTTCCCCCTCTTTCCACTGGATTCGAATTGTGACTTTTAACCCTTGCAGTTCACTTCTGGATAGAAAAAGCCCACTTCCTTCTCCATACGTCAGCACCAGACGTCGATGAATATTTATTAATGCGGTCATTTCGTCTGTACCTCCGTCCTTATGCAAGCGTTGTTGAAGAGTTTGAATGTGTTGCTCTTCCAACTCATTACCATTATCCTCTACGGTGATCTCGGCATATGAACCTTCCATAGTAAACCCAATAATCAGAAGACCAGAGTCCGTATTCTTTTCAAGGCTGTGTTCATATGCATTCTCAATAATGGGTTGAATAATGAGTCTGGGAACGTGAATATGTTCCATCTCAGCTGGTAGTAACCCAAAATCAACTTTGATTCGTCTGGAGAATCGTAGTTGTTGAATCTCTGTATAGATTCGTGAATGTTCAACTTCCAATTTCAACTTCACATGATCTGTTTCATTCCGGGTGATGAATCTGAAATACTCTCCGAGCATGTTCGTGAATTGCTCAATACGCTCTGTTTCCCCGGTTCTTGCCAGTGAATTCAGAATAAAGAAGCTATTGTACAGAAAATGAGGATTAATCTGGGATTGGAGCTGCTTCAACTCGGCCCGCTGCATCATCAGTGTTTTCTTAAAATCTCGGTCGATCAGGGATTGAAGATTTTCAATCATTAGATTGAAACGGGTGTATAGGAAGCCAAATTCATCCTTTCGATTATGCGCGATGGGGACATCCAGCATGCCTCCCTCCATTTTTTTGAATCTTTTCACCAACAACAGTAACGGGATGTGAATCAACTTATAACTTGAATAGAGATACGCCGTGATGGCAACAAATGATGTAATTGCAAACAGCCACGCCCAATGATAGAACTTGCTAAGTGGCTTGGTAACAATTGCCTCGGGTAGATATGTAGCTACGGATAAGCCCAGGGAGTCCATATGCAATTGACTAACATGATACATGGTGTCCCCCACCTTCATCCGAAAGCCATCAAGTGTACCTTTTACACTGTGCTCGCGGTAATTCGCGAGAATTACACTAACTTGATGGTTATCTGTGATGGCATGCCCCGTTTTGTCCTCAATCAGAAAAGTTGAACTCTCCGGATACAAATTAAGCCGTGTAAGTTCATTTTGAAAATGGCCTGTATCCAACTCCACTTGAATGACAAAAAGCGGGGGTTCTCCTCTCGTGCCTGTCAGTCTGACGGCACTCAAGTTCAAGGCGTCCTCTTTCACAGTGAAACGTGTACCTTTTCCTTGCATGCCTGAACTGAAGTATTGATATGAACTTTTATTGAAATCATCGATGCCTTGGATCGCCGATATACTCTTGCCGACAGAAGGGATATGTACATAAACGTTTTTGATATAAGCAGTGCTATTCTTAAATGAAGCGAGTCGTTCAGTCAGGTAATTTAATGTATCACGCCGCTCAACCTGATCCATCATGTCCCAGAGAATGGCCAGACGATTCAGTTTTCGATCCTCAACAATATCAAACTGCTGTAATTCCATCCATTCCATCTCTCTGTTCAATTCCACGACATATTGGTTCAACCGTCTCTCCGTTGACAACGATATTTCCTGGCTTGCATTGTCATAACTCCAATGATACAGATACACGCCAAGAAGTATAAGAGGGAGCACAAATACCAGATAGGTGATTATTAATCGCGCAAATATACTGTTAAACCATGATTTAGCAGGGATTTTGATCAATGCATTCACCTCCAATGCCAAAGGCTGAGTTGGTTCCTTGTATGAATAAAGTGAACATTAGCGCTCCTTTGGCTTGCTGGTGCGAAACCACTCGTTAACTTCCGATGTGATCTGATCTCCCCCCAGCTTGCGCCAGTTCTCTACAAATCGATCAAACTCATCTATCGACCTGCCTAGAATAATGTTCATATAGGCTTCAAGCTGAAGATCTCGAAGAATAATTTGTCGATCAACCATCGTGTCCGTAATGCCGCCAGTGAACTGATCATAGAGAAGTTGGCCGTTCTTCTCGTAAGAATCTGCAATGCTAAAAGCACCCGAAGGCCCATAGGTTTGTTTCCAGCCCCAGCCGCTCTCTACATGTTCCGTTTCATAGGCCACAATGCGTTTGTGAATGGCGAGAGCTTCATTCTGAAGAGCCGAGAAGTCTCCTGTACTTCTGGCATCACGAATTTGTTTGTATGCATCTATATTTTTATTACCGGGAAAAGGAGTCACCGGTGATAGCATCCACACAGCTCGGGAGTCGTCATTGTAGTATGTTTCATACTGTGCCTGATCCCCCCAGTTGATGTCCAGATGCAGATTCATAAGCTTTACGACGACCTCCGGATTAGAAAAGCCCTTTTTTACGGCAAAGTATTGCCCTGTGTTGGAACGTAGCGGTACGAACAGACTCCGGTCCGACTTGGCAACAATGGGATATGCCTGCCATTCTACATCTACATCTATATCTGTATTTGTATCTGTATCTGTATCACGGGTGCTCTGAAGCATAAAGGATGTCCACTGTTCACCGTAGAGCATTCCTATTTTTCCATCCTGAACCAGACGAAACGCCTTGCTTCCACTTTTATAACCGAAATCCGGATCAAGTTGGCCTTCACGATACAACGTTTGCAGTACTTTCAGAGCCTCCCGAACTTCAGGCTGAATACCTCCATAAGTGAGGTTTCCTTCTGCATCTTTAACCCATATATTAGGGTAGGCACCATAGCCGGACATCAACCCTGCAGCTCCCATAACTGGATCCCATAGATGGTTTGTTAGCGCAAGTCCGTACGTATCATGCTCTCCGTTCCCGTCGGGGTCCTCCTCTGTAAACGCTTTCGAAATCTGGAGAAGTTCTTCCATCGTTTCAGGCGGCCGTAGCCCCAGTTGCTCCAACCAATCGGTTCTAATCCACAGGTACTGCGCTGTCTCAATGGAGGAAGATGATTCGGGAATAGCCATGAGTTTGCCATCAATGGTTGCCGCATCAAATGCGCCTCTTCCCTCCGCCTCCAATATACTCTTTGTAAGTGGGGAAGCATACTCTTGGTACACATGGGTTAAATCTTCGATCATTCCAGCGTTGCTCAGTTGTCTAAGTTGATATGGATTAACTTTCACCACATCTGGAAAACGTCCTGCAGCAAGGGATACACCCAACTTCTGATTGTATACATCTCCATTAGCAATCCAGTCATAGTGAATTTGAATACCTAGCTCTTTCTCGTACAAACGAGTCCAGCGATTATCCAGTATCGTCTCACCAGATAACTGACTAATCATGCGCTCAAGGTCATCTCCAGTTTCCCTGACAAAAGAGACCACGATGGGAGGAGAATACCTCTCAAACGTAGCGGGAAGTTGAATCTGCTGCCCATCTTGCTGCGGATGATGTTGTTTGCTATTACCTTCGGTATGACCTGCTGGTATGGATACAGCAAGGAACAGAATGAAGGTCCATCTTGTTATGTCCAGACATCTCTTATACATGACGACATGCCCCCAGTTCGGTTTGAACAACTCTCTTCTCTCTGTCAACTTTAATCCATATCATTGTACAACAACTTGTACTCATTGAATACGAAAAGCCGCCATTGGGCGGCTTTTCGTATTTTTATTGTTACTCAACAGGATTAATCACACGATATTCGAAATTCGAAAAGTCAGCTGTTCCTCCAACTATTTCCGTTGAATATACAAACAACCCCGTCCGGCAACCCATAAAATGATCCAGTTTATATATCATTTTGTGGACAATCCCTATATCTCTCCATTCAACCCCATCGAAATAGGCAAAAGAGCACTCATCCAGATTGTTCTCAAAATTTCCGAATGCTTTTAGTTTAACTACTAGATCTGATACCGGGATACGTTCATGTTCAGTGGCTGGCTTCTGGTCGATCAGATTGCCAAATATGGTGGAATCCTCACTATCTCTGGCATGCATGACCAAGTAAAACTTGCTATCCTGCTTCGTGAGAGCGATCATACCGTACGAACCGATCAGAAAGCACAACCCGGCATAATCCCCATCATTCAGACGACTGCCGTCAAGCGTAACCATTGCTTCGCAAGCGGGCCCCATTGAACGCTGGGTTAGTGTGTTGACCGCAAACGTCAGATTTGGGCTGATCTGTCCCGTTCGAACACGATACACCCCCGATTTCTCAGTAACGGACCAAAGTTCATGATTAGGTGTATGATTCCATTGCCAAAAATCACGGATGCGGATGCTTCCATCTTCCTCGGGTTCATAATTGAAACTGTCGCTACCCACTAACGGGTTATAACGGTGCTCTGGTCTCGTGCTCGGGATATCAATCTGCTTCGGCGCTTTGCTTGCAAAGACCGGTATACCTTGATCAAAGTATAGCGGAACCAAAACAGGAACCCGGCCAACAGCCCCATGATCCTGAAACAGCATTGCATACCAGTCTCCATCCGGCGTATCCACGATACCGCCCTGAGCAACACCTGAATTGAAATAATCCATATCGTCATTAAATACTTCTCCACCAGTGAAGACATCTTCCAGAGAGTCTGCCATATAAAACGCCTGTGTTCTACGTCCGGAAGCTTTCGTGATATGAATCAGGAAGACAATATATTTACCATTGATCTTGTAAAAATGTGCTCCTTCATAACCAAGGTGATGAGGCTGCTCGTCTTTTACAATCAAGCGATGCACTCCACCAGGTTTGGGTCCGGACAGATCAGAGCTTAATTCGGTCAGATAGATCTCGGTATTACCGTACACGAGATATGCTCGTTCATCATCGTCAAAAAATAAGGAGCAATCATGGTAAAACCCTTCCACGATCTGCTTCTTCCACACTCCCGAGATGGAGGTCGACGTATACAAGTATGTCTTACGGGTATCATTCGCAACAAAGATCACATAGAACATCCCTTGATGATAGCGGAGTGATGCAGCCCACATGCCTTTACTATAAACGTGATGACCATCCACCAGCCGTTGGGCAGGTGTATCGTCCAATGTGTCGTATACATATGTGGCTACTTCCCAATGGATCAGGTCATATGAACGCAGGATGACACATCCCGGCATCATATGCATGGTTGTACTGACCATATAATATGTGTCTTCTACACGAATAACGTCAAGATCCGGGTAATCGGCCCAAATAATCGGATTCGGATACATGCTTTAATTACACCTCATTTTGTCTGTTAAACTTCCATTCTCTTAAAAAGATGGTTGAGCTGTCTGTTGAACTTTTAAACTTAATATACAAGTCTTGCACACCTTTCGCACCTGTAACATTAGTTGTTAGTTCCGTCCATTGAAGAGATTCTGTCGCAGGCGAAACAATGATTTCTCCAATTAACGGTCCGTCTGCACGATCAAGTCGAAGTTCCAACGTACCTTCGGTTCCTTGATTTCCAATAGTAGCTGTACAGGTTGTAGGTCCTTCACTTTCAAAGTCCACCTTGGATACAGCTATCCAGCTGTCATTTTGCAGCTTAGCGAACATGATATTCGAATCGGATGCAGATATCTCAGCAGAGTCAAGATATTGCTCTGTTGTTACTCTGCTGCTCCATCCAATCGTCGAACCGCTTACCCGCTCATAGGGATTGAAGCACTTGATTTGATCTACGCCCTGATAATCTGCATGTACCTTCTGGATCTTACCCGTGGCCTCATTATGCTCGACTCGATTCAGATGTGTTGAACGGTAACCATCGGGAATATTCATGGCCTGGCTTAATGTCTGAGCATGATAGGCAATGTACCACTGATCGGCCAGTTGGAATATAGCATGATGGTTATTGCCGCCAACATCAAAAAAGTGGCCCGGATTCTGGAGCAACGTTCCCTGATATGTCCATGGCCCCATTGGCTGAACACTGGTCATATATGCAATTTCACCAGGTGGTGGGCTGCCCTCTGGCCGATCACCCTCAACAAAATTGGAACAATACGTAAAGTAATAACTATTATTATATTTATGTATCCCTGAATCTTCAAACATATAAGGCGCCTGAATAACCTTCGCTTTGCCAACAACGCTGATCATATCTTCTCCCAATCGCATCACTCTTGCCGTATCAGGTCTTTCTGCTTTCCCCTGCGGAATACCACCACCGAAGTATATGTAGGCCTGATGATCATCATCTACAATGACAGCCGGATCGAATAACCAAGTTACTTCCTCCACTCCAGGAGTTTCTCTTGTAATAAGTGCCTTTCCTATAGGGTCTATCCATGGACCTACAGGTGTTGGTGCAGACAATACACCAATTCCACTGGCATTGTTAGCGAAATAAAGAAAGAAACAGTCCTTGCCATCCACGTTTCGATGAGCAGCTGCGGGCGCCCAAGATTGTGAAGCCCATGTTGCTGCGCCTTGAGGTCCGGCAACTCTGATCTCTCCATGATCGGTCCAGTTGATTAAGTCATCCGAAGAAATGACCGTAATCCGGTTGATTGAACTGTAGCTGTTTTTCTGAGGAAGACCGTCCTTATCATATTCCAGCTTATCACTAGTCATATATAAGTAGACTCGATTGTTAAATACCAAAGCATATGGATCGGCTCCAAATTTGTGGGCCACCAGAGGGTTACCGTTGGGACGAAGCTTTCCAATCTCCCCTGGAATACGCTCCTGATTGGCAGCTTGATCTTGCTTTTGCTCACCAGCTTGTGGTGCAGAATGATGATTCATCAACAGAATCCCCCTATAATCGTTTTTAGTTGTGCCTTTTTACGAGAAAGCGTTTGCAATACAAAAGGTATCATGATAGGATGATTACATTTTAAGGTAAGCTGAGTACAATTTCATTGCGTTAACCGCTGTATTTATTGCGTGAAATGACGGGAGGTACTTCATGAGTGGATCCTCTGAGTGTTTTTATGATCCCATCCAGCCTGAGCTCTTATATCTACACAGCGTAACGACGTATAAGCTGGAAACGATCTATCATCGCCATAATGCATACGAAATCTACCTGTTTCTTCGTGGCAACGTTCACTTTTATGTAGAAAATCGATGTTACCATGTACAGCCTGGTGATCTGCTTGTGATGTCACCCGAGGAGATGCACCGAGCCTTTATTCTGGATGAATCTGAGTATGAGCGAATTACAATCAATCTCAAAAAAACATATCTATTTCAGCTTTCCACACCATCAACCAATCTATCGTCATGTTTTGATCATCGCCCCAAAGGTACAGGCAACATCGTACATTTAGACGACGATAACTTGAAGCAGATGCTGCAATGTACGAACGAACTGGAAGGATTGCTTGCTTGTGATGCTTATGGCACCGATATCAAAATAAATGCAGCCGTAGCCCAATTGTTGGTCATGATTAACGTCTGGTTTCATAACAATTCCTTTGTTCCCAATGACATTATGCCTGAACTGGTTCGTGAAACCATGGATTATATTGAAACACATCTAAATCAAGATATTACGCTTCGCAAACTTGCCGAAGTGTTCTACATGAACAGTACTTATATCAGCCGCCAGTTCAAGAAGCATACTGGATTAACCATCCGTTCCTACATTTTGGGTCGTCGTATTGAACGGGCCAAATTCCACCTGTCTGAAGGATTGAGTATTACGGATGCATGCTTTCAATCGGGCTTTAGTGACTATGCCAATTTTATTCGCAGTTTTACCAAAATGGTTGGCATCTCCCCCGGTAGATATATCAAACAAAGACGTGATGCAATGGAAGCACTGCCAAGATAATGATGAGCTCATTCAATGTAAACTAAAAAACATCAAGCCATCCTGCATGGCTCGATGTTCTTTTAGTTCTTGATATACTTCGGATCTGCAAACAGTGCATTACTTTGATTATATCCGCAAGTTAATTGATCTCTTTACCCGTCCACAATCGAACGCGATCTTTAATCCACTCCGTATACTGCTGTTCCATGGCTACTGCACCTGCATTATCAAGTTCGGTAATCATATTGTCGTATATGTCTTCAAAGGCACTCGGAGAGGATGTAATCGCTTCGGCGATCCGTTTCTGAATAATATCCTGCGTTTTCTGATACACAACGTTATAATCCCCGCTATCCGAAGGAATCGGCATATTGTAAGCAGCACCCCACTCTTTCACCGGAAACTCCTTTTCGGAAGGGAACAAGTCCTTCCATGTAGTGATGCCATAGCCTTTCAAAACTTCTTTTTCCTCATCGGAATAACTTTGCTGAATCTGTTCAGGATAATTCGTTGTATAGTAGTTATCCGTTGAATCTTTGACGCCATCCCCGTAATGAGCACCAAAAATGTAATACAAGCCTACTCCGGTTTCTTTGGTGAATGTGTTATTGTCTTTGTTTTTACGTTCCTGTACATCGGCCGGGATGGTGCGAACACCGTCTTCCACGTTATATTGCTCGCCTTCAACGCCCCAGTTTCTCAATACTTGCCCTTCTTCAGAAGACATCCAGTCCAAAAATTTAATAGCCCGGACAGGATCTTCACAATCTACCGTTATGCCAATGCCATAACCGTCAAAGCCAATATTCTGGAAATCTTTACGCTGAAAGTTGTCATCTAGCGTGACCGGATAGAATCCGTAGGTCATGTCGTCTTTCCCTGCACTTTTCAAAGCATTTTCCGCATCACTGAATCCCCAGCTTGGATCAAGCAAGGATAACACGCGACCACTGGCGATTTTGGACTTATATTGGTCATCCTTCTGAACAAAACTGTCCTTGTCCAGCAAGCCTTCATTGTACATCTTGTTCAACCACCGGAAATATTCTTTCTCCTCGGGACGTTTGTAATGCAGAACGGCTTCGTAGGTATCCGGATTGATGAAATATTCACCATCTCCAGGTCCTCCAGTAGACATGACAGCGGGATCAGTAACAGTGATCATTCGCCGCCATCCATCTGCACTAAGCGTCAGCGGAATTGTGGGTTGGCCATCATCTGTGGTCGGATGTTTCTCGTAATATTCACGTAGCACTTTTTCGAAATCGTTTAAGGTTTTGATCTCAGGATACCCAAGTTCCTTGACTACACGATGTTGAATGGCGGTACCATTCGTCGCATCAAAGCTGACCTGATCGATTGCACCATTCGTTGGAATCCAATAGATTGAAGGATCGTCATTACTGTATTTCAACCGATTGAAGTGCTCACCGTAGATCTTTTTCAAGTTGGGGGCGTGTTCTTCGATCAGATCCGTCAGATCAATCATTGCCCCGGCATCAACGAGTCTGGTCAAGTTACCTTTGGGGAAAATCAAATCCGGATAATCACCGCTTGCAGCCATCAAGGAAATACGGTCGTTTCCGCCTCCGCTCGAAATATCGAATTCAGCATCAATGCTTACACCGGTTTCTTCCGTAATTTTCTTCCCTACCGCATCCTGCATTTTGTTCCAGTTGGGACTTGCATCTGCGCCGAAGAAGGTAAATGTGATTGGGCTGTTGGTGTCACTCGTATTTGATTCGGAATTCTCCCCAGCGTTTCCGCAACCGGCGGAAACTAACACAACACTTGTTACGAGACATGCTCCTAGCACTTTTGATACGGCTCTCATTATTTTTCTGCCCCCTAAATGATGTTAGTCGTTATAACCAATCCAGACATTACGATGGTTCACTTTGATATAGTATACGCTTACATATTCAACCGTTAGTAAACGACTACAATCCTGCCTACCCTATTCCATGTTTAAAGTATAAGGAAGTCTAATCACCCCAACCTTGATTATTAAGCCATGAAAATAGCATGATCTAGACATGTGTCTCAGTAAAAATGTGAAGACCAAAAAAGCGATGGTTGCCCATCGCCTTATAAAGCCAAAGCTACTTTTCAATAATATAATTCCAACGTAAATCCTAGGATCTCCCCTTCCACATCACGCAACAATTCCATGACCTGGTCAGCGTAATCTCCAAGAATCTCTTTGCTTTTCTCAAAACCAATCCATTGAACAGTAAGTGGCATGCTTACAGCCCCAGTTAAGACATCCCATAGTGCGTCCAAATTGCCTCCATAGCTCTCGTCTAACTCAAGCTGGTTTTGCAAAATTTGATGAAGCTCTTCCTTGCTGTGAAAGTCGTTTCCGTTAATCTGAATGATGCTCATATCATTTCCTCCGTTTATTTTAACTGTTCAAATGACTTATAATGATCTGTCGTCTGGTAGATTAGACCGTCATTCGAGTATAGAATTCGGTCGCTTCCGCGCCGTCCTCCTGAGTAATTTATATCGGCTTCGTACCAGATCCGGCCTTTTTTGTTGGGGAGTAATCCTTCCCGGTTCCTGAACACGTCGCCGCCGATGCTTTTGCCTGGAGCAACTTCTCGCAGGTTACCTTCGCTTGGTTCCCATCCCAGATCTCTTGCCTCTTTCTTGGTAATATAATTTGGCGGGAGTTCATTGTGCTCCGAGATATAGTCGGCAACCTCATCAAATCCCATATCCTCCGAAACTTGAGGTGATCCAAGATCACGCAAAGACTCTGACGTACAACCTGAGAACAATAATGCAGCGAGGATGATCACTAACGTGTAAGCAAATTTTCTGAAAAACATAATCTTTTCTCCTTTTGATGTTCTTGCTCTTGCTGTCTTCCGTTTTGGTGCTATTTCGATGACAATGCTTCTAATGTTAACGATTTGTGGTAATTAAAGCAATTCTTTCAACAAAAAAAGCCGCTAAAATAGCGACTTTAATCGTACCACGATCATTACCATTCAACACATTCATTTTATAGTTTAATTTAATGTATCCATCCAGTTCTCTAGGGCCATAACTACCTCTTCCAACTGCTTTTCTTCTGTAATTGCAGGTTGATTATCTCCTTTTTGCATGCCGTATGAACCAAATTGACCGTGATTTCCACCTTCAATACTCACATATGTCGTGTCTTCCGGAAGATTTGCTTTGGAGTTCTCCCAGTCTTCCCAGTTAAGCACTCCGTCATCCGAGCCTGTAATCTGTAAGATAGACAAGTCTGTATTCTTCACGCTCCCCCCTTCATCTGCATAAGAAGCCAAGAAAAAGACGCCTTCCAACTTCTCATTGTGCTGCGCAGCATACCGTGATGCAAATGACCCTCCCAACGAATGGCCACCAATAACAAACGCTTCGTCAGGATGTTCCTCGATAAAGGAATCAGCCTTGTTTTGACCGAAAATCGCCAAGTTTATTGGCATGTTCGCGATATATACGCGGTGACCCTGTTCTGCCATTTCTCTGGCAAGTGGAGAATAACTTTCAGGTTTAACCAAACCGCCTGGATAAAAAATAATATTCGGTTGGGTTATCTCTGTACCCACGGGTTCAAATCGGTAACCGTCCTTAATCTTGGCTACATTAACCTGAGCATCACTTGTAATCGCAGTTTCAGCTCGCTCAGAGGGACTATACGTTACCGAATTAAGATATACGAAAACACCGGCCACGATGATAACGATGGACAAGATGGTCCACATAATTATTTTTTTCCATTTGTTAGTACGTTGTGCTGTTTTCAACCTTAAAACCACCTTAGTATGAGGATAATGATATGTCTTTTTTAACTCTACATAATTATACTTACCGGTAAATATAATTACAAGATGATTTTGCTAACTATCGTTATTTGTCATAAAATATTCATGGAGGGAAATTCAATGACAGAAAAATCACCTAAACGATTGCCTGGAAGACCCAAACATGGCAACGACGATATCTCAATTCAGCAAACCATTATTCAAACTGCTTCACAGTTATTCATGGAGTATGGCTACGAAACAGTCACGCTTCAGCAGATTGGCAAAACATGTAGCGTGTCAAAACCAACCATTTATTATCATTTCACCAGCAAACCAGAGCTTTTTAAAGTTGCCTTTACAACGATGTTACAGAATGTGAGCCGGTTAACCTCGCATATCCTTGATCAAGCCGAGAATCTGGAATCGGGGCTTGTTCGTCTGGCAGAGGCCAGACTTGGCAATCCACATGCGGAGATTGAAACCATGCTGAGAGAAGCTGAGCCTTTTCTTGAACCAGCTCAGATTCAGGATATACGCAACGCGGAGCATCAGATTCATGAAGTGTTAGCCTCTCATTTCCAACGGGCAATGGATGAAAACAGACTGCGAACGGACGATCCATTTTTCCTGGCAGAGACCTTCTCGACATTGATGTTAATGGGTAATCGGGAAGATAACCTGCATAAATATGGTTCCAACTTTTCGCTAGGCCAGAAGCTAGTAGATATTTTCATTCGCGGAGCGCAGTAAAAAATCAGGGCAACAAGGAGAGCTGATATGAATATCCCTAGAGGAACCTATGGGTTTCGATTCGCGGAAGACAAGGAGCTCCAACTGTGTGTACTGTATGCGGCTGGATGTGATTCAATAACCGATCCTTCTTATCATTGGGATGGACTCGAACGTTCGGACGGGCCTCTCCTGTTATTCCAATATACAATCTCGGGTGAAGGTGTGTTTGAGTCGAATAATCGCATTCATCATGTTACCGCAGGACAAGCTTTTTTGGCCGAAATTCCAGGAGTTCATCGCTATTACTACCATTCAGCATCAAAAGAACCTTGGGAGTTTCTGTTCCTGCTGTTCAGGCCCACTCTTATTCTACCCCATTGGCGAAAGTTCCTTCGGGAAGCTGGAGAAGTTCCCTATTTACCCGCTGATTGTACACCCATTCGACTGTTGCGGATGATCGTGACAGATGCGGCAGCAGGCAGAATCACTGATCCTCTGATCGCATCATCCAGCGTATATCAGTTCATGACAGAATTGACTCGATTACAGAAAACGACATTGCGCAACAGGGAGAATTGGTCTGTAAACATTCAAATAGCCGTTGAATACATAGAAAACAACTACTCCAAAATGATCAGTATCGATCACCTTGCGGAGCATGTTTCCCTTTCCAAATATCACTTTATACGTCGCTTTTCCTCCAGTACAGGTTTGACCCCAGGTGCTTATCTAACCCGTGTACGTACCGAGAAAGCAATGGAACTGCTGCGCGGAACTTCTCTTAGCATTGAAGTCATCGCCGAGCAAGTCGGGTATTCCAGCGGAAGTTATTTTATCAAAGCCTTTCGCAGCATAACAGGCGTTACGCCAGGTGAATTTCGTAGTGGCGGAGAAAGCCTTGTTTACCGTAAATTGTTCTTCGACTAACCGCAATATTTTGCTATTCGACACTCAACATTACTGTAGATATTAATAAAATCCTTTATTATGATGAATTGAGCGAGAGCAATAATTAATCCATAAAGGAGCATTCCCATGAATCATACACTTGCAGCATCAACTCCACCGCTTGGCTGGAACAGCTGGGATTGTTACGGCGCAGCCGTTACGGAAGACGAAATTCGTGGCAACGCCGAGTACATGGCAGAACATCTTAAAGACTTCGGCTGGAGCTATATTACGGTCGACATTCAATGGTACGAGCCTTTGGCCAATTCTTCGCAATATCGTCCGTTCGTTCCACTCATCATGGATGAATATTCGCGGCTTATGCCTGCCGAGAATCGGTTTCCCTCCGCTGCAGGTGGACAGGGATTCAAGCCATTAGCCGACTACGTTCATAGTCTTGGGCTGCAATTTGGCATTCACATCATGCGCGGTATTCCACGTCAAGCTGCACATGCGGCTACTCCGATTCTGGGAACAACCGCCACTGCGCGTGATATTGCTCATCCGAACTCCATCTGTCCGTGGAATACGGATATGTATGGTGTTGATAGCTCAAAAGAAGGCGCACAAGCCTACTACGATTCGCTTTTTGAACTGTATGCACAATGGGGCGTTGACTTGGTGAAGGTTGACGATATTGCTGCTTCAAGGCTCTATGACACCCATCAGCCTGAGATCGAAATGATATCCAAAGCGATTGAGCGCTCCGGTCGGCCCATGGTACTGAGTCTTTCTCCTGGCCCTGCTCCGGTGGAATACTCAGAATTCTTCGCTGATCATGCCAACATGTGGCGTGTCACGGACGATTTCTGGGACCTTTGGCCGCTGTTATTGGATATGTTCGACCGCTGCCGGACTTGGCAGGGCGTTCCCCAAGCAGGCTGCTGGCCAGACTGTGATATGTTGCCTTTGGGTCATATCGGTATCCGTTCTGTAGACGGTGGTGGAGCAGATCGCTGGACTCGGTTCACGCCTGACGAGCAGTTGACGATGATGTCACTGTGGAGTATCTTCCGTTCCCCGCTCATCTTTGGTGGTGAACTGCGAGATAACGATGACTGGACACTATCCCTGCTAACTAATCGTGAGGTTCTGCGAATGCATCGCGAGAGTTACGGAGCCAGAGAAGCCTTACGCAAAGAAGATCTTATTGTGTGGACTGCCCAGCATACGGACGGCTCCTCTTACGTCGCTGTGTTCAACACCGGCGAGAATGCTCTACCTGTGGATCTGTCCATTGATGAGGTGGGACTGTCCAGCATTACCGAAGGTACCGAATTGTGGAGCCGAGAAGCAGCCGAATTTACGGAGAATTCCTTAGTTACTACTGTACCTGCGCACGGTGTGCGTCTCTATCGGTTTTCCTAAGCTTGCAAAAGAAAAAGAGAGGTCTGTCGTTCATTAGACAGACCTCTCTCTCATTTCATCAGTATGTATCCATGGCTTGAACGGCCAGATGAAATGCTTTAATCCTTCTTTCCAGAAGAGTCTTTTGTGGGCTACCTTCTTTGGACTTGGCATACATGTTCTCAAGGGATGGAAACAATCCAATCAAGACAAGACGGGCTTCTGTTATATCTTCCTTGGAGTATTGATGAGGCTTCTGGTTCCATTGTTTTTCCAGAACTGCTAAGCCGATGTATAGAGCTTGGAGACGTTTCTGTAGCAATGTCGTGTTATTACTTTTCTCAGTCATATTCACTAAGGCATTTTCCGATTTTCGGATGGTTGATTGAAAAGCTTTGATGGATTGCAGTTGATCTTCTTGTGACACGTTTTCCATAGAGTATAGACCTCACTTTCTAGGCTTAGTTTGATCGGTCTTTCTATTAAATTAAATATAACAAAAAAAGCCGCTTAAATAGCGACTTTTAATGTGTTCATTCTCGATTCAGTGCTAGAGTACCTTCTCCAAAAAGCTGATCGTCCGTTCATTCTTCGGATTTCCAAATATCTCTTCAGGAGTCCCCTGCTCGACAATATAACCCCCGTCCATGAAGATCACACGATCAGCTACTTCACGGGCAAAACCCATCTCATGGGTAACAATGATCATCGTCATGCCCTCGCTCGCAAGATCTTTCATTACACCCAGAACTTCGCCTACCATCTCTGGGTCAAGCGCCGAAGTCGGTTCATCAAATAACATCACATCCGGGTTCATAGCAAGCGCACGAGCGATAGCAACCCGTTGTTTTTGCCCTCCCGAGAGTTGACTGGGAAAACTATCCGCTTTATCAGACAACCCGACACGATCCAGAAGGCTAAGACCTGTTTTTCGAGCCTCTTCTGCGTTTAAAACCCCTAATTCTCTTGGCGCAAACATTATATTTTTCAATACGTTAAAATGAGGGAATAAGTTAAAATGTTGAAATACCATGCCAATATTTTCACGCGCTTTATTAATGTTGGTTTTAGGATCATTGAGATCCTGATTATCTACAATAACTCGACCAGCTGTGATATCTTCCAATTGGTTGATGCAGCGCAAGAATGTACTTTTTCCCGAACCGGAAGGCCCGATGACACAGACAACTTCTCCTTCGTTGACCGCCACATCAATTCCCTTGAGGACCTGATTCGAGCCGAAACTTTTCTTCAAACCTTCAACTTTTATTTTAGCCACGACGAACCTTCACCTCCAGATAATCAGCAATTTTGGTCAATGTGATGATGACAATCAGGTACATAACCGCAACCGTTAACCATATGTCAAACGAGGAGAACGTTCTTGCAATAACAATTTTACCCGATTGTGTCAACTCTACGAGACCAATAACGGACAAGATTGACGTATCCTTCAACGTGATAACCATCTGGTTAATGAAGGACGGAATCATAACCCGCACTGCCTGCGGAATAACAATCTTTATCATCGCTTTGCGATAAGGAAGACCCAATGAACGAGCAGCTTCCATCTGACCACGATCAATCGATTGAATCCCACCTCGGATAATCTCGGTTACGTACGCTCCTGCATTCAGACTAAGTGTCAGAATAGCCGCCAGGAACAATGGCATCGTGAAGCCCATCGCCTGTGGAATCCCGAAATAGATAAAGAATGCCAGGACAATCAGCGGAATACCGCGGAAAATATCCACAAATACGGTGGCAACACCACGAAGGAATTTGTTCTGTCCCACCTTCATGAATCCGAAAATCAGACCGATGATAAACGCAAAGAACAGGGACACAATCGTGTATAAAAGTGTGTTTCCCAGACCTTTAAAAAGTGCAGGAAGAGATTTCTGGATTAGCTCCCAGCGACCTTGATTAGCAACAGTCGGAGCGTTCTCACCCAGATATGTCTCGGTAATGCGCTTATACTCACCGTTAGCTTTGATGTTCGCAAGACCTGTATTAAACATCTCCAGAAGCTCCTGGTTTTTCCCCTTGCTTACTGCAAAACCGTAAGGAGCGCCATTTTCTTTGTCGGTAACAATTTTCAAACCGTTGTTTTGATTAACTCCATAGGCCAGTACAGGATAATCTTCAAAACAGGCTACGGAATTACCGGTTTTTACATCTTCATACATTTGGTATGACTCATCAAACGGAACGATCGTAAATCCATACTCTGAAGCGATGGACTCTGCAAAACTAAACCCTTCTGTTCCGGTTTTCACGGCTACCTTCTGTCCACGAAGGTCTTCATAACTCTTAATTGTGTCATTGTTGGCACTAACACCCATAACGACACCTGATTCAAAATAAGTATCAGAAAAATCAAATTTTGCTTTTCGCTCATCCGTAATACTCATCCCTGCGATCACACCATCAACTTGATTCGCCTCTAGTGCCTGTACAGCCGCGTTAAATCCCAGAGCTTTGATTTGATACTTGAAATTTTGATCTTTGGCGATGGCATCCAGCAAATCCATGTCGATACCAACAAAATCACCATTCTCGTCTTCATATTCGAATGGAGCAAATGTGACATCAGTTCCGATAACATAGGTTTTACCGGAATCGGACGCTGCAGCAGCGTTCCCCACCCATCCTGATAGACCGCTCACCAGGAGCAGCATCAGTGAAAGTATAAAAAATGAGATCTTCGTTTTTTTCATGTGTCCTCCCCGTCTCGGTATTGTCCGAATAATCATTATTTTCTTTGGAATCGGTATTACGGTTATGCTTTTTGTCGATCTTCTGCCCATTTGATTGTTATTATTTACTGTATATTAACAATCAATGCTTTGCCTTTCCACTTGCAACATTTTCCTCCATCATTTTTTTCCAACCAGTAAAAGTCCTTTTAATACTTACCCTTTAGGTAAGCTTCGCGAAACCCAATATTACATTGTGAATCTGAAAAAAGGTACATTTACTTTAAAACGTATTATTTAAAATTTAAAACTCAAAAAAAGCCGCGATTTCCGCGACTTTTTATTGTACAGTTTTTTATAATCTATTAATTTGCTCTGGTTGTCAATACAATCTCGAACTTCGAACCAGCTTCACCCGCGAATACAATAGTTCCGTTCTCAGGCAACACAATTTCGTTTTGTCCACTGACCACTGTATGATTAATGCCTATGCCAGCTTGGTTATATACAGCAAATGCGCTGTTTGCAGACATCTTGACCGTCATTTCTTTACCTGCAGCTGATGCCGGAATCGAATACCATGTGGCATGACCATTCGATTGAATGGTTGTCTTCGATTGTTTTCCCGCATAGATCGGTTTGATGATGTCTTGAGCAGCATAAACGTTGCCTCCTGCTGTAACGTATTCCACGCCATTTTCCTCATAGAAATTAAACTCCATCGTGTCACGGCCTGCTAATCCAGGAATTTGCAATTGGTTCACAGCTTGGTTAGCTCCGATAATTTTGTTGGTGTAGATATAACCAGGCAGCTCATTAAAAGTATGAATGGGAATCATCGGCATCGCTGCGTTGTACAGTGTTGATGTGTATTTTTCATTAACCAACACGTAGGCTTTGCCTTCCCTTTTCTGCCATGCGGCCTTTACTTCTTCCGACAATTCATTGGTTTCAAGCTTTTCTGCCTTATATTCAGAGGAAGCAACTTGCCCAAGCCCAGGAACAGACTGATACGAGCGAGACCACAAATATGTGTTCCCATTGACTTCCTGAACGAACTTCAGCTTTTCCGTAGCCGCATCATTAACAAATGAGCCATCAGCGGTGTACGTATAGGTCTGATCAGGACTGTTAGGAGACGACAGATTAGATAGCATTAATTGCCCATCATCTGTTACGTCCATCTTCATTAACATGTTTGCCCCACCCGCGTACATGCCTGTGTGCTGTGTAAGTTCCTTCGGCATGGTTATTTTCACCGGTGCATCATGTGACTTCTCCGGTTTACGCTCTGGAATGATATTCTTCTCCTCAAGCGCACCAAGCAACAGCTCAGTTGCCAGCAATTGATCCGTTGAGCTATGACCACCCGAAGAGGTTACGGCAGCAGCCATATTATATTCCGGTAGCACAATCAAGGAGGAATGATAGGTGATTGTATTGCCACCTTTGCTTACTGCCTGGATGCCATAATCATTAAAAGGAAACAGGTTCACGCTATCCCAGCCCAGGCCATAGCCAATGGACGAATCGCCTTCTTCTGGCCACATGCCTCTCTTGTATTCTTCTTGCTCCATGGCCTCTACAGATTCCCGTGAGAGAACAGTTTCAACCTCACCTGTAAAGATTTTCGAGAACTGAACCAGATCCTCAGCGGTGGAATAGATGCCTCCCGAGGCAATCATATTTGTAGTCTCTAACGGGAGTTGTTCCTCATGCGAAGGGGCGTATGTTGCTGCCATCTGGCTAAAGTCCACAATATCTTGCGGTGTTTTGGTATGCTCCATACCAAGAGGTTCGGTTATGTACCGGTGCATGAAAGTTGTGAAGCTCATGCCGCTGACACGCTCAACCAGAATTTCAGCTAATGTAAAACCGTCATTACTATACACCGAGTATGTGCCAGGATCGGCCTTCAGATGTTGCGTCGCTAATTGTTCCAGTAACGTATCATGCGCATAGGTATCATTATCTCCAAACAGTATTGCACTGTTACTTGACGTTCCGAGAAGTCCGGATGAATGATTCAGTAGCATACGTGGTGTAATCTGTTGGTAACGCTTGTCTTTCATTTTAAAATCTGAAATATACTTCACGACAGGCTCATCAAGATCGATCTTGCCTTGGTCCACTAGCTTCATTACGGCGGTTGTGAGCATCATCTTGCTGGTTGAACCTATGCCATACATGGTGTCTGAAGAAAGGGAAATATTGTTTTTCAGATCATTTTTGCCTGCCTGACCGGAGATCACAATCTCACCCTCATCCATCAGTGCGTACTGCACACTTGTCGTAGCGTATGATTCAGTGAGTACCTTGGCCTTTGCACTTACTGCCTTTTTAGTCAGATCATACGTAGAGCTACTACCGTTACTGGTAGCGGGTGTGGCCATGGCCGACATTGGGGACATCATTGCAAACACCAAAGTTATGGCGGCGATAGACGTTCGTTTCTTTCGTGTCAATCTCATCTTCTCCTGTCTAGTCTATGGATTGGGAATCTCTGTGTTCGTACTCCCGTAGTGTAACCGAAGAAGATGAACTGTCTGTGGCTTGAATATGAATCGAGTATGAACCAAGCAGGACCAACCCAAATAGGTTGGACACACGGTAAAAATCGCTTTAGTTCAGCTTTGTTTTGTTTGCAAATTAAACTTTTGCTATAATGGTATATCAATCAATGGAGTGCCAATAACATGGCTAAGCACATAAATAAATGCAGTCCATAATTCAGCATGAGTAATGGAGTTGAAGCAATGCTAAAAGTTAATCGGAATGACCAACGCCCGATCTGGCAGCAACTTTTGGATCAAGCGATTCATAATATCACAACCGGGAAATGGCAACCAGGAGAATTGCTACTCCCCTCACGCGAACTTGCTCAATTAATTGGTGTTTCACGCTCAACCATACAGATTGTGTACGAGGAATTATTCAGTCGAGGGTATACGATAACCTCCCGACGAGCCGGGACAAGAGTTAGTGATTGGACATATGCACCTCGTTCATCAGAAGACGTCACGATGCAAGGGCCTATTCCGCCCGAATTGCCTACACTAAACGAATCGATTGGTCATCTGCATAGTTGGTTTGGCAATAGAGACAATCGCAAAATAGAAATTGATTTTAATCCCCACGAGCCTTATCTGGATGAAAGTTTCACAAAAGCCTGGAGGCAATCCTTTTTACAAGCTTCCACTGAACCCAATCTGGATATATGGGCTTATGGTGATGCCAGAGGGTTACTGGCGTTAAGAGAGCAGATTCAACGTTATTTGTCACTTGAACGAGGCATTCATATCGATGTTGATCAAATCTTGTTAACCTCAGGTGCACAACATAGCATTGATTTAATTGCCCAGGCACTTTTAAGTGAGGGAGACAGAGTTTCCGTAGAAGATCCCGGCTTCCCTGCTGCTTGGATGGCGATGAAATACCGCCGGATGCAAGTCGATCCCGTTCCGGTTGATGAGTATGGATTATGTGTAGATCATATTCACCCACAGACAAAACTTGTATTTGTCACACCTTCTCATCAATGCGCCGTTGGTGTTATTATGTCGGAGCCACGCAGGCAACAATTGATGCACTTGGCAGCTCATCATCGATATTGGATTGTTGAGGATGATTACGATAGCGAATTTAGGTACCGTGGAGATCCGCTTCCAACTATATTCAGTCAGCAACCTCAGAATACGCTTTATATGATGAGTTTTTCCAAAATGGTTGCACCTGGTATTCGTCTATCGGCTATCATCGGCCCCAAAATAGCCATCGAGCGCCTTACCCAAGTTCATGAATTAACCTATCGTCATCTGCCGATTATGGAACAATTAACGCTAACTCATTTTATTGAGCGTGGTCATTTTATGCGCCATATGAGAAGAGTTCGGAACATATATCGACGCAGACACGAAGTCATGACCAAAGCCATTGTTGCTTCTGGGCTAGGCTCACGATTTACATTAAGTGGTGTGGAAACGGGATTACATATGCTTCTAGAATCTGAAACGTCATTTGACGAAGAAGCGCTGACGAATGCTGCCCTTGATCAAGGTCTACGCGTGTATCCGCTTAGTAGATATTGCTTGGAGAGTCATCGAAAAGGATGGATATTAGGTTTTGCGAAAGTGGATGAGGAGCAGATTGAGGAAGGAATACATCGGCTTGCAAAGATTGTATTATGATGGAGAACATGCTCTCCAATCGGATTCGAAAGGATGTTTTTTGTAATGAAAATTTTAGTGTTAGGAGCCACCGGACGGGTTGGAAGTCATTTCGTCTCTAATGCCCTACGTTCCAATCATCATGTAACTGCACTGGTTAGAAGCCCGGAAAAGGTACAAATCAACGATGACAATTTCATTCTGCATCAAGGAAACGCTCTAGTCAAAGAGGATATTCATCACGCCATACAGGGTGTGGATCTCATTGTTAGTTCCTTAAGTACCGATGGAACGACTACATTATCGCAATCCATGGGACATATTGTTGAGGCTATGGCTCAGGAGCGTATCAAAAGAATCATTACCATTGGTACCGCAGGAATATTGGAAAGTCGAACGGATCCTGGCTTGCTTCGTTTTCAATCCCCTGAGTCCAAACGTAAGTCCACGCGAGCAGCTGAAGAGCATCTGGAGATGTACAACATTCTGAAGGCTTCAGAGTTAGAATGGACCATCGTGTGTCCTACCTACTTATTTGATGGAGAATCTCTCGGTAAGTACCGGGTTGAGCGCGACTATTTGCCTGACGGTGGAACTTCTATATCTGTAATCGATACTGCGGAGTTTGCTTATCAGCAATTAATGTCTGATGAGTATGTACAGTCTCGTGTAGGTATAGCCTACTAGCGCGTGTCTTAAATCTCATTTACGGTATATCTCTTCTGTTCAAAAAAGTGAGTTTCAATATAAGCATGGAAAATCAAAGAGCCTGCAATTGTTAGCCATCAGGAACAATTGCAGGCTCTATTTGTGTCTGCTGTTGAGCTATTTAAGCCCTTCATATAAAGGGAATTGCGAAGTAATTTCGCGGACACTACCTAATATTTGATTTTTTACATCCGAGTTCTTTGGATTTTTAAAAGCAAGCCCTATCAGCTGAGCAATTTCTTTCATTTCCCTGGCTCCCAGTCCTCTGGACGTCATAGCCGGCGTTCCAAAACGAATACCGCTCGTGATCAACGGGCTTGCTGTATCGTGAGGGATTGCATTTTTATTCGCCGTAATCCCTACTTCATCCAGTAAAGCTTCGGCTTCTTTGCCTGTAAGGCCCATAGTTCGTAAGTCAACCAACACGATATGATTATCTGTTCCCCCCGATACAAGGGTGAGCCCTTCATTCATTAAAGTTTCTGCCAATACGTTGGCGTTATCCAGAACACCTTCAATATATGTTGTGAAATCGGATTTCAATGCCTCGCCTAATGCCACCGCTTTCCCCGCGATAACGTGCATGAATGGCCCACCCTGGGTTCCCGGGAATACATCTTTGTCGATCGCCTTTGCCCAGGAGTCCCGGCACAAAATGGCTCCCCCTCGTGGTCCTCGTAAGGTCTTGTGTGTGGTAGTTGAAACAAAATGGGCATGTGGTACCGGGTTAGGATGCAAACCTGCCGCAACAATTCCTGCTATATGCGCCATATCTACAAAGAAAAGAGCTCCCACTTCGGCGGCAATCTGGGCGAATAATTCAAACTCAATGGTCCGTGGGTATGCACTTCCACCTGCAACGATCATGCGTGGACGATACTTATGAGCAAGTTTACGTACTTCGTCAAAGTCAATGCGGCCTGTTTGTGCATCGACACCATATGAAACGAAATTATAAAATCTCCCAGAAAAATTAACAAGGCTTCCGTGTGTTAGATGACCTCCTTGGGATAGATTCATGCCAAGTATTGTGTCACCAATCTCAACCGAGGCAAAATATACTGCCATGTTGGCCTGAGAGCCGGAGTGAGGCTGCACATTCGCATGTTCAGCGCCAAAAAGGGCTTTAAGGCGGCTATTTGCTATCTCTTCGACTGTATCGACATGCTCACACCCGCCATAATATCTTCTGCCCGGATACCCCTCCGCATATTTATTGGTCAATACCGAACCTGTTGCTTCCACCACAGCTTGACTTACAAAATTCTCTGATGCAATCAGTTCTATCGTATCCCGCTGCCTTCCAAGCTCTTGCTGGACAGCCATTCCTATTACTTTATCTTGCTTCTCCAAATGTTTCATGAACATCTTCCTCTCAATATTACGGTTATTTATTCGTTCCAAGTTGTTTTTTGGGAAATTTACTATTCATCAGTAGATGTGCCATCATTCCTGCAAACAGTCCCCAAAATGCACCACCCACACCAAGCAAAGTCACATTCGCTGCTGTCGCCAAAAACGTAATCAATGCAGTTTCACGTCCCTTAGGGTCCGTTAATGCATTGGCAAGACTGCCACCGATCGTTCCAAGTAAGGCTAATCCCGCTAATGTTGCAATAAAGGTAGCAGGAAGAATCAAAAACAGGGCAGCCAATGTTACGCCAAAAATGCCGACAAAAATATAAAAAACACCACAAGCAATACCTGCAATATAACGTTTGGTTGAATCCTCATGTGCATCCTTTCCTGTACAAATCGCTGCTGTAATAGCTGCCACATTAAAAGCATGTGATCCGAATGGGGCTGCAAGAAGCGAACCCAAACCTGTTACAGCTAAAATAGGATTGGCACTTGTCTTGAATCCATCATTACGCAGAACAAGCATTCCGGGCATATACTGCCCTGTCAAGGTAATAATGATCAGTGGTAGCGCTACGCCAAGTAAAGCATTTAACGAAAATGCTGGAACAACAAATACAGGCGATGCTACAGCCAATTGGATCGTACTGAAGTCTGTTTTCCCCATGCATATCAAATAAATCAAACCAATTGCCAATATGCCAACAATGGCGTAACGGGAAGTAAACCTTCTTAGCACGATATAGCCTGCAAACAGTACAATCACAAGCAAAGGATCTACCTTCGCCCCGCCAAAGGCCGAAATACCAAACTGTAGCAAAATACCGGCTAACAATCCGGAGGCGATGCCTGGGGGAATAAGTCGAACGAAACGTTCAAACATGCCTGACAAACCTAAAATAATAAATCCGACTGCTGAAATCATGTAAGCGCCAATAGCTTCTGGATAAGGGGTTACCGCTAATGCTGAAACGAGAAACGCCACACCCGGTGTAGACCAGGCTGTAATAATCGGTTCCTTATATCGATAACTGAGCCAAATTCCTGTTACTCCTACCCCAATCGAGATGGACCAAATCCAGGAAGCGGTCATTTCCGGGCTTAAACCAGCGACTTTTGCAGCTTGAAAAACAAGAATAAACGTACCCCCGTAATTAACAATTACGGATATTAAAGCGGCTATAAGCGGCGATATCAAATCGCGGCCACGTAACGAAGGGGATGCTGTCTTCATATTTAACACTACCTCTCACTTAATCATCGATGCGTGTGTTTTCATTCCAGTAATACTCATCCGGTAAGTAGCGTTGACCAAATACACTTGTCCCTACACGTATCATTGTAGCTCCTTCTTCAATGGCGACCTGGAAGTCACCAGACATACCCATCGATAAAATATCCATTTCTACGCGTGGAATATTTTTCTCTTTAATCTGTGTACGGATCTGGTTTAACAATCGAAAACAATGTCGTGTTTCTTCGTTTGTCGCATTCAGTTTTCCAATGGTCATTAAACCTTTCACATTTAATGTCTCGAATTGAGACAACTGTTCTACAAGCTCAACGGCTGTTTCTGGAGAGGCACCAAATTTACTTTCTTCGTAGGACGTATTAATTTGCACAAGAATATCTAAGGTCTTATTCTCTTTGAGAAGCTGGTTATGTAACGCTTGACCCAGTTTCAGACGATCTACGGAATGGATGAGAGTAACATATTTAACAACGTCCTTTACTTTATTTGTTTGCAGATGTCCGATAAAATGCCATTCCACCTGTTTGCTTTGTTCCATGAGTGGGAATTTGTCTCGGAGTTCTTGAGCTTTGTTTTCTCCAAACAGGACCTCACCTGCTTGAATAGCTATTTGTAATTTCTCAAGCGGTACCGTTTTGGTCGCGAGCAACAACTTGATGTCCTCGATGTTGCGACCTGAAGCCTGGCAGGCCAATGCCATTTGCTGTCTTACAGCTTGAAGATTTTCTTCTACTAGATGTTTCATGTCAGCCACCTTCTTTCTATTCCGAACAGGAATGAATCAATGAGATTAGCTCCTCCTTATGTTGTGAAGACTGTGTAGAACGTCATGCTAGTATAGCAACGCATGGATTGGATATACATATCCAAAAATGCTATTTTGAGCAGTCCAAAAAGACAAAGTGGACTTTAATTCAATTGGGGCACCTTTAATATGCTTTTAAAAGTCAATAATCTGATTGATGTGATGTCCACACGCTTCTTCCAAAATGAAAAAAGCCGCTAAATTAGCGGCTTGGTTTAGTTCTATGTTCATGTCCAAGAAGATACATGTTTTATGATGATTTACTCATTCACATTTTCCTTGGTTACCAGCTTCAATTCAGCGGGAATCGATGACTCCACCTGCTTGCCACTGAGCACATCCAGAGCTGCTTGCAGCGCCAGTTGGCCAATCAGTATAGGCTGCTGAGCGACTGTTGCCGTCAATTTCCCATCCTGAATGGATTTGATTGCATCATCATTACCATCGAATCCGATGACCGGAATGTCTTTACCTGAGCTTTGAATCGCTTCAATTGCACCAAGTGCCATCTCGTCATTATGGGCAAATACCGCTTGCACGTCAGGATTACCCTGTAGCAAGTTCTCCATGACATTTAATCCTTTGGACCGATCGAAATCAGCAGACTGTTTGGAAACCACATCAAGTTGCTTGTCAGCCACTTCGTGGAAACCTTTACCCCGTTCTCTTGTTGCGGAAGCGCCAGGCACACCCTCAAGTTCAATGACTTTTGCTCCCTCACCCAGTTGTTCAACAAAGTATTCAGCTGCCATGCGTCCACCTTTAACGTTATCCGATGCCACTAGTGCCGCCACTTCGCCTTTATCGGCGGAGCGATCCAGCGTAATTACAGGAATGCCCACACTATTAGCGGATTGAACCGCTGTGGAGATCGCTGCAGAGTCCGCAGGGTTAATTAGCAGTGCACTAACGCCTTGCTGAATGAGATCATCCACATCATTGGTTTGTTTGGCCGAATCGTTCTGTGCATCCACCACGATGACCTGTATTCCCTGTTTTTTGGCTTCAGCCATGACCCCGTCCTTTAGTGATACAAAGAATGGATTGTTCAGTGTAGATATCGACAAACCTATTTTCTTCTGTCCGTTACTTTTGTTAGGGTTTGGTTTAGCCCATTCTGGTGGCTCCAGAGAGCACCCGGCCAGAACGATGATCATCAGCATACTTATGAGTGTTACAGTCCACTTTTTCATATTCGCTTCTCTCCTTATGCTGTTTTCTTGCGGTCCAGCAGGACGGCAATGGCAATAACGATACCTTTTACAACCATTTGATAAAATGAGTTTACTTCAAGCAAGTTCAATCCGTTATTCAACACGCCGATAATCAGAACACCGATCAGTGTACCAACGATGCGTCCACGTCCTCCAGCCAGACTTGTACCACCCAATACAACTGCTGCGATTGCATCCAGCTCGTAGGATGTTCCTGCCGTTGGTTGCGCTGAATTCAAACGCGATGTCAGAATTGCACCTGCCAGAGCAGCGAGCATACCTGTCAGGGAGTAGATCATAATTTTCACGCGATTAACTTTGATACCCGAGATAATGGAAGCTTTCTCATTACCACCGATGGCGTACGTTTTGCGCCCAAAAGCCGTTTTATGCAAAACAATCCACAGAATCATGAAGGTAATCAGCATCGTGATTGCAGGTACTGGAATGCCCAGCAGGTAACCGCGGCCGAACAATTGGAACAACAAGTTATCCCCGAGTCCTGTAATTGGATTACCATTGGTGTACACCAACGTCAGTCCTCTGAATATCGTCATGGTAGCAAGTGTAGCGATAAACGGAGCCATTTTACCTTTGGTAATCATCAGTCCGTTCACCATACCCATGACACCACCGAGTGCTACACCAATAATGATGGACAAGATCGGATCCAGGCCGGACAACATCATGTTTGCTACAAAAGCACTGGATAAAGCCAAGATTGAGCCGACCGACAGATCAATTCCACCCGTCAGGATAACAAACGTCATACCAAAGGCAATCAGCGCATTAATCGAGACTTGACGCAATAAATTCAAGATATTAAGCGGTTCCAAGAAACTTGGATTCAACACCGATACGATGAGAATAAGAATGATTAAGCCAAGCAGCGGTCCCAATTTTTGTATCACGTTTGAGAAACGGAATCCGCTTTTAGCCGTTTTGTTTTCCTGCATTGTTGTCATATCACTGTCCCCCTGTGGCCAATGTCATAATGTGTTCTTGTGTTGCTACTTCCCTTGCAACCTCGCCACTGATGTGTCCCTCATGCACAACCGCGATCCGGTCGCTCATGCCAAGCACTTCAGGCAGCTCCGACGATACCATGATGATTGCAACGCCGCGGTCAGTCAGTTCATTCATCAATTCATAGATTTCGCGCTTCGCCCCGACATCCACTCCGCGGGTAGGTTCATCCAGGATAAGTACGCTTGGTCCGATACCAACCCATTTCGCGATAACCACCTTCTGCTGGTTCCCCCCGGATAGATTCCTTGCCGCCGTCTCGGAGGATTGCGTTTTGATCTGTAGACGTTTGATCAGTGTATCTACGAAGTCTTGTTCTTTTGAAGCTGAGATGAAACCTTTGCTTGAGAAACTGAACAGATTTGGCAACGCCATATTCTCGCGAATGGAGAAGTCTAATACCAGCCCTTCATCCTTGCGGTCTTCTGTAATGAACCCGATTCCATGTTTCACTGCATCTGCCGGTTTACGAATGTTCGCTTTTTTGCCGCGGATGAAGATTTCACCGCTATCCAACGTATCCAAACCAAAGATGGTTCTCATGATCTCTGTTCGTCCAGAACCCATAAGTCCTGAGAAACCAAGGATTTCTCCCGCTCTCACGGTGAAGTTAATATTCTCGAACAACCCTTTGCTGCTTGCATTCCTTACTTCCAGAACAACTTCACCATAAGAAGGATTCCGGACAGGATAACGCTCAGTCAGTTCACGACCTACCATTTTCCGAACCACTTCATCAAAACTTGTTTGTGGAATAGCCTGCGTGTCTACCGTTCTACCGTCACGCATGATGGTAATCCGGTCACAGATCGTAAATATCTCCTCCATTCGGTGAGAAATATACACGATGGATACGCCTTCCTTTTTCAGCGAGCTGATTACACCAAACAGCTTCTGAATCTCGCGTTCCGTAAGTGCTGCTGTTGGCTCGTCCATAATGATGACCTTGGCATCAGTCATTAGTGCTTTGGCAATCTCGATCATCTGTTGCTGCCCGACAGAGCACTCTCCCGCAGGACGTTCCATTGGTATGTCTACAGAAAGTTTAGCGAACTGTTCTTTGGCGAGCGCTTTCATTTGTCTTGTATTAAGCAACCCGATGGATGATGTCAGTTCCTTTCCAATAAAGAGATTATCCAGCACAGTCATTTCAGGCCATACGTTCAGCTCCTGATGTATGAAAGTGATACCCAGTTTCTCGGCTTCCTTTGGACTTGCAAAATAGTTTTCTTCTCCGTCTATGGTGATGGTTCCCTGATCACGCTGATGAAGACCAATCAGAATGTTCATCAGTGTGGATTTGCCGGCTCCATTCTCCCCCATTAGGGCATGAACTTCACCATCCTTTAGTTCAAAATCCACTCCGCTCAGCACCTGGTTCGTTCCAAACGCTTTATGAATGTCTTGCATCTGAATGTGCATTACGCAACCTCCTTTTAACCGAAATGGACTCCCGATTGTAAAATGCAATTGGCATAGGGTGTGGCTTCACCTGTGCGGATAACAGCTTTCACCTGCCGTGTTAATGCTTTGAATTGTTCGTGGCTGACGGAAGCATCAATTGCTTCTACCCCGAATTTCTCTGTGATGAATTGCATGGCTACGGGATTGCCTTCGCAAATCTCTTCAGCCACAATGACTTTCTCAATGACCATATCTTCAGCGATCGCTTCCACCACTTCGCGAAAACTTGGTGTTCCCAGTTTGAGGGCCAGATCGATTTTGAGTACCCCGTCCGGTACCGGCAGACCTGCATCCGCAATCGCAATCATGTCCGTATGGCCCAGATCAGACAAAATCTTGGAAATGTGACTATTCAACATGCCATTTCTTTTCATTACAAGTTCTCCTCTACTTCATCACGCGTCGGCATGCCGCCCTGCGCTCCAAACTTGGTGACGGACAACGATGCAGCCCGATTGGCGAAGCGTATACTCTCTTGCAACGCTTTTCCTTCAGCCAAAGCAACTGCAAATGCGGCGTTGAACGTATCCCCTGCCCCCGTAGTATCAACAGCCTCAACTTTATAAGTTGGGACTAGAATTTCGTCAGTGCCATCAAAGTACCGTACACCTTTACTGCCCTCCGTAATGAACAACTTGTTAGGATACTGACGTAATGCCTGTGCAGGACTCATGCCCTGAAACAAAATCTCGGCTTCATGCTCGTTCGGCGTGATATATGCGGCATTGTCGATCACTTCTTGCGGCAATGTTCTCGCCGGAGCGGGATTAAGCAGCAGCGGTGTTCCGAGTTCTGCACACAATGCACTCACATGCACAACCGTTTCCTCCGGAATTTCCTGCTGAATTAATACGATATCTGCATCGCGGATCACTTCAGCTGCTTCATCGACATATGCAGGAGTGACTTCCCGATTCGCCGCTTCAACCACTACGATACTATTATCACCTTCTGCCAAAATGATATGAGCCGTACCACTTTCTAAATGTGTAACCGGTTTCACATTTTGCGTATTTACAGCATTTGCTCTAAAGTTCTCTACAATATCTTTGCCAAAAGCATCGTCGCCTACCCGGCCGATCATCGCAACCTCGGCACCCAGTCGTGCAGCGGCAACAGCCTGATTGGCTCCTTTGCCACCAGGAACCGTTTTGAAGCTATCGCCAAGAACGGTTTCACCCGCCCCCGGCCGTCTTGATGAAGTAACAACCAGATCCATTGAACTGCTTCCAATTACACATATTTTAGCCATCTGATCTCACCTTTCTCGTAGTGCCCCGTTCGATGAAACTCACGGGCAACTGTATGTTTTTATTCTCTATTGCAGCTTGTTCCACAAGCTGGATAAGTAATCCCGCCGCTTCTCTTCCCATCTCGTATGCTGGCTGATGGATGGTGGACAATGCCGGCGATAACAGGCTGCTCATCGGAATATCATCGAAACCAATCACTTGTACGTCATCAGGAACCTTTCTTCCGATCCGTGATGCCTCATGCAGTACTGCCATGGCTGCGATATCATTGCTCGCAATGACCCCGTCTGTATCCGCATACTTCCTGAATAATTCTTCAGCCCACACACTTGCCTCATTAATTGAAAATGAGGTCGTCTGGATTACCCGGTAGTCTAACCCAGCATCACGGATGATTTCAATCGCCCCTTCAAAACGATCCTGAGCGGGTCTGATCTGTGACGGTCCCTGCATAACTGTGATCCGGCGACTGCCGCGTTTGATAATCTCCCTTGCAGCTAGTCTTCCACCTTCCCTGCCATCCGCATACACGGATGGACGATCCAGTGAAGTTCTGTCCAGAAACACAACGGGAATCTTCAGTTTTTCATATATCGAAGAATGAGGGTAGTTCGTTGAAGAGATCACACCGACCACGTTGTTCTGGATAAACGTCTGGATGTAATCCTGCTCCTTCCGTTCATCCTCATCACTATTTCCGAATATCAGTCTGTAATCCTGCTCCTGCATCCGGTCCTCTACGCCGCGGGCCAACTGCGGGAAGTAAGGGTTCGTAATATCCGGCAACAACAGGCCAATCAGTTTGGATTTACGCTTATATAATGAGCGTGCCACTTCATTTGGCGAAAAGTTAAGCGCCTTCACAGCATCTTCCACTTTCTTGCGTGTGTCCGCATGAACATAACCTCTATCATTAATGACCCTGGATACGGTGGCTACAGATACGCCAGCCAGTTGAGCTACGTCTTTAATTGTTGTCATAAGTTGCTCTCCTCTATGTGTAACCGGTTACAGTCATTAAATTATCATATTATTTTCAATTTGACAAGCGTTTTCATTCTGGAAATTTCTCCAAGTATACATAAAGTGCACTGTAATCCATCTATATCATGGTTTTCACCTGTAAGGGAGGTCTATAATTCATAGACGTTAAAGAGGCACCACTCGATTAAAACTCAGAGCGATGGCACCCAGATCAACATAAGAATCAGCAATCTCCTATGAAATATTGCGCAAATGCTTCATTTTTTTCTCCTACCGGGAATATCATTCCATCTTTAACCTTCATGTTTAGCCATTTTATTACCTCCAATGTTGACCTAAATATGGATTACACACATACGTGCGATATCGCACAACATATCAATGAACTAAGAAGATTGTGCAAGGAAGCATCCGATCTTGATTTTATAGAAAGGAATCTATAACAAAGCCCCTCATGAACCGTTCCTTCTTTATAATCTTACCAATTGAAGAGCGGTTCATTAATTTTCATTACAAACATTGGCGATATGTGATATGGTCAGGAAGGATATTAATAGATTCATACATACATATGTACATGAAATGTGAGGAGAAGATCGAAAGTGATAGAGAGAAATACCCTTGAGAAACCGAGTAAATTTAGTGATCCCATTTTTGTTATGCTCGTGGCAAGCCTGTGTTGCTTGTTATGGGGAAGCGCGTACCCATCCATCAAACTTGGATATATCGCATTTAACATTCTGCCGGAAGATATTGCTTCCAAGTATGTATTTGCCGGATACCGGTTTACACTGGCGGGCTTGCTGCTCTTGCTCCTGTCTCGTATCGTTAGAAAAGAGAAGCTCCAATTGTCCAAGCCGCAGTGGACTAGCCTCATCATGCTAGGTATATTGCAAACGGGTTTGCAATATATGTTTTTCTACGTCGGCGTAGCCAATACGACGGGTGTCAAAGGCTCCATTATGAACGCAACTACAACCTTTTTTAGTGTTGTTCTAGCCCATTTCATCTATAAAAACGACAAATTAAGCAGAAATAAGATCGTTGGTTGCTTGCTCGGATTCGTTGGTGTAATCATCGTAAACTTCCATACGGATCTGCTTGCTTTTTCCTTTTCATTCACAGGCGAAGGGTTCGTTATTATAGCAGCACTTGTTTTTTCTGTTACGGCCCTTTACGCAAAACGTCTCACCGCCACCATCGATGTTCTGATCATAACAGGTGTCAGCTTATTCGTCGGGGGACTGGTACTTACGCTGTTAGGTCTATCACTCGGCGGTCGGGTCACCCATTTCACCCTGGAATCCACCAGTAACTTAATCTACCTGGCTTTGCTGTCATCCGTTGCATTTTGTCTATGGAATATGCTTCTCAAGTACAACAAGGTCGGAAGAGTGTCTGTCTATAACTTCCTAATCCCTGTATTTGGAGCTTTATTATCAGCGTTATTCCTGGGGGAAACGATTCTGGAACTGAAAAATCTGGCCGCATTACTGTTCGTGTCGGTTGGCATTTATTTAGTCAATCGTGTACGTTCTGTGCAAAGCTCTAATAACACTCCAATGAAATAGACTACGCGTCCCACTTTCATGGATAACAAAAAAAGCCGCTAATTAGCGGCTTTTTTTGTAAATGTGATTAAGCTATGCTTCATTTCTTTACGATGTTATACCTTAATATATATTCGTAAAGTCAATTAAGTCTTCTTCTTCCAAATAATTAAAAACTATAGTGTGCTTACCCAGCTCATATTCCATCTCATAACCACCCACAACTTCATTATAATATTCCGAGGTGGGTTTTCCCATCCATCGTTTCACATTCCATGGTGAGAGGTACTGCTTTTCATTGTACAGCTGGATAACTGCAATACGTGATTTCTTGCTAAGCTCGTGCATGTATGAATCAAACCCGATGCCGAATTTAGAATAATAATAGTACGCTCCCCATTCCCCGTTTGAACGAGAATTGGGTTTCCCCAGCTTTTTTTGCGCATTTTGAAGCGTCATGCCAATCTTGATGTCCGTCCGGCCTGGCAACACACCCTTTATAGCAGCTTCCTTCAGGCTTTTCAGGTAAGCGCGATCGCCAACACCCGAGTTTGGCCAAGCTTCTGAACGGAGGTTACGTGTATCTTCCAACCGCAATTCCAATTTGTTCACATTCAGCTTAAACGTATCAACCCCATAGACAAATTGAAGGTTGTTGTAATTTTTGAACTGCACTCGGGCACCTGAAAGAGTACGGATTCCATCATCTCTGCTTGCAGAGTAGGAATCGTCGATTTTTTTCCCCTTATTATCGACATATGTTACACGGCGCAATTCCCCGGAACGAACAATATACGTTTTCACCTCATTGAAATTAGAAGTTCCCCAATCGGTGATCATCAGCATGTCTGGTGTACTAGCCTCTTTGCTTTTCACAACAAAGTTCCAGGTTTGAGGCAAAATAATCGTATTCAGATCCAGTTTTGCTGCTTGGACTGTTCCGTATGCTGCGCCTTTTTTCAGCAAGGCTGCACGATACGTTCCTGAATAACTCTTGTCGCCTTTTTTATTGTTGGTCCAACCATTTTCTTCGGTTAGTGTACTCTTCTGTTCATCATAAGCAAAAATATAAACGGTGTAAGCCGTTTGTTTGGCATCACGAAGCGTAAATGAAAGCCGACTCATACTTTCGAGCTGTTTGGCGGAGATTTGCTCTCCTTTGGCAGCAGCATTGGGTGGTAGCAGGAGCAATCCGCTCAGAACGTAGACGAATAAGGTAAGTAAGGCCAGAGAAGCCCATTTTGATTGGTGCTTAGGGTGTATCATCGATGACTCTCCTTTGAGTAAAAAAATAAAATCTAACAGCTCTTTTCTAATTATGAATCGTGCACAATTTCAACATTCAAACAGATACTTGCTAGCGTGTAATCTTGATTAAACTATGTAATGAATTTAAGTTCATGTTCAATAAGCATACCCCCCTACTAGTACTATTTTCCTAAGAATGATAACATACCCTTTCTAATAAAGAAATAACAATCTAATGAATAGATTTCGACTCATATAACATAAAAAAGCCGCTATTTAGCGGCTCTTCAAGTAACTTCGAATACGATATGATTTACAGGCAGGAGTATACCACATTTCGTAAGCGTCGTTGAACGTACGGCTCCTGACTGTTCAGCAGGTGCTGTGCATACATGACTGTAAGCTGTGAATCCGGATCAATAATAGCCATACAACCAGCAGCGCCGCTCCATCCAAATTCGCCAATTGGACTCAGTGAGCCGCTTCCTGCTTTGGAGATATGTGTGCGAACACCCAGTCCATAGCCGTATCCATACATATGATCCCAGGAATAATCAGCACGAGTCATCTCATTCAGGTGGTCCGTTCGCATCAGTTCCACTGAAGCTTGTGACAGAATGCGCACGCCTTCGGGACTAGTACCATGCCCAGTAAGCGCGTTCAGAAAACGTGCATAATCGCTAACGGTTGATAGTAACCCTGCACCGCCGCTTTCCAGCTCAGTACCCACACGGAATCCATTGCCGTCCAAACGTACAGCCTTTTCAAGCTCATCATTGTAAGCATACTGTGGAATCAGACGTGTCTGCTGCTCATCGTTCAGATTAAATGCTGTATCGTTCATGCCAAGGGGTCCGGTGATTTCGTCCCGCAGATACGTACCAAAGCGTTTGCCACTTACCACTTCCACCAAGGCTCCCAGCACATCATGGCACATGCTGTAATTCCAGTGTGTCCCTGGTTCAAACAGCAACGGTTCTTTCGCAAGCGCTCTCGCGAAATCACGTGTTGGCAATGTTCCATCGGTGCTTTTTACAGCTTCTTGAATGCTTGGACAACCAACGTCATACGAGAACCCGGCAGTCATGGTGAACAAATCACGTACTGTAATGGCTCTTGTCGCCTTTTCCAGTCGGATCTCCTCGTTCGGCATCGTTTTCTTTACCGTCATCTCAGCATACTCTGGCAGATAATCAGACAAGGGATCACTTAACAGGATTGCCCCTTTCTCCATCAGTTGCAGTCCTGCCACGCAGGTCATAATTTTGGTCATGGAATATAGATTGAAGATCGCTCCATCACCGATAGGTGTTTTCTCTTCCAGATTGGCGTATCCATTACGATAATGGAAAACGGTATCATTTCGATGCATCACCAGCACCTCTGCCCACGGTATACGCCAGGATGTAATGCGGTCGATAAATGAAGCAAGCGGTTTAAAATCCATTTTTTCCCGTCCTTCTATGTAAGATCGTTTATCATTTTGCGATGTGGTCCATATTCAATTCCACAATCGACATATTATTAATATACGACCTTTTCCAACGATTGACCACCATATATATACTCTCCTATGCGCAATTACAATACATATTCTTTGTTTATCAAACTGCTACGCACGAATAAGCCGATCCAGGAAAGGATCGGCTTATGTTGTAACGTTTTAGGCTTCGCCACGTCTGTTCTCAACCGATTTCATACGGTTTTGATCATCTGGTACCCGGTCAACACTGAACTCTTGACCAGCTTCAACCTCACCATGACCTGAAATATTCCGCGAAAAATTAGTGAACTGTCTTTTTTGCTCATCCAGCTCGTGTTTTTGCTTCAATAGCTCTTGCGGGTCTTGTTTTGTCACTATGCTAACCTCCCATACATGAAATCATGCATTGTATTCGCACTATAGAAGTTTTCCATAAGAGAGCTGTACTTATGCATGAATATAGATGAGATGGATATCGTTCCGTTGTTAGTGTAGCTAATTTATACAGTTAAGAGACTAGTTTCAATCCCACAATACTGACGATGATCCCACTAACGATAGCCAATTTCTTAGCATTTTTGGGCTCTTTGAATACATACATTCCTAATAGTACACTGCCCGATGCCCCAATACCTGTCCAGATTCCATAACCAATGCTGATTGGTATCTCTCTCAAAGACAGGGAAAGAAAAATAAAACTTAATCCCAAAAACAGAGCGAACGTAAATGTATGTTTCAATTTGGTAAATCCATCTGAAAGTTTCAGAAATATTACACCGCCAACTTCAAATAAACCAGCCAAGATTAAGAAAAACCAACTCATATCTATACACCTGCCTTTTGTTTAGGTTCATTGGATACAAATTTCAGACCGATGATGCAACTGATTAATATCATGACCAGCACGATTTTAATTGCACTTACGGAGTCCCCCAAAAAAATCATTCCCACAATTGCGGTTCCAAATGAACCAAGTCCGGTAAACACCGCATAAGCGGTGGATACAGGAAGTATTTTAGTGGATTTTGCAAAGAAGTAGAAGCTGCCAATCATTAAAATAACCGTGGGGATTACGATCTCGATTTTCGAAAAACCATCGGAGAATGACAAACCTAATGCCCAACCTATCTCTAAGATTCCTCCAAGAATAAGAAATAACCATGCCATAAAACATTCTCCTCTTCTGCATTCATGTTGTTGTTTTGTGATCAACACTTAATTTGAAATAATGATAGTTATTTGTATCATTTGATATAATAATAAACCATCTTCATTTCATTTGCAAATTTAAATATTCGTATTAAATTAACAAGGAAATGCGCCTTTTAAAACTCAAAGTTAAGCTGTGAACAAACAAAAAAAGCCAACCAGAAGTTCCTGGTTGACCAACTACGTATAAGTTAATTTTGTTTTTCGGAATCAGTGAATATCTTTCTTTTTGAAATTGCCGCCTCTTACTTCAGCTACATCGTATACAACTACAAAGGCAGTTGGGTCAATTTCATGAATGATATCTTTAATTTTACTCTCTTCCATCCGGTTAATAACACAAGTGATTTCCTTGAATTGCTCATTAGAGTAGCCACCGTATGCATCGGTATACGTTGCTCCACGACCTAATCGGTCACGAATGGTTTCAACCATGATTTCTGGTTGATTCGTAATAATTTTAAATGTTTTGGAGCCGCTCAAGCCCTCTTCAACAATATGTATTACTTTGGAAGCAATAAAATACGCAAGTCCTGACAAGATCGCGCCTTGCAGACCAAACACGGTAGAAACGACAATAAAGACAAACATGTTGAGGAACAGAATTAGATCACTGGTTCCAAAAGGTACTTTTCGGGAAAGGAGTACAGCCAGCATATCTATGCCATCCAATGCCCCGCCATTACGTAATGCAAGTCCCATACCAAAACCGATGATAATCCCGCCGACAACCGTAACAAGCAAGGTATCACCTTCAATGATGGTTGGTACATGGTGCATCAGACTGGTGCTGATTGCGAGTGAAGCAATACCGATGATCGAATATAACGCAAAGCTTTTTCCGATTTGCTTGTACCCGAGCCACACAAATGGAATGTTAATAATCCCGATGAGCATCCCCAGTGGTAATCCGAACAGCTGTGATCCTACGATACTCAGACCTGTGACACCACCATCAGAGACATTATTCGGGATCAATATGGCTTCCAGACCATATGCCGTTATAAATCCCCCAATGATAATTAATAATACTTTGGAGAGGATTTTTAACTTATTTGACTTTTGTTTTCTGATTTGATGCATTGCTTTTCCCCCTTGATAAACAACCGATAAAAAATAGTCTATAATAAAAATCACTGTTTTGGCAATAGAACGTCATTGGTGTCTGTTACACTATTGTCCGATGAACTTTCGATACGACGAAATTTTATGCTCAAGCATCTCATCTGCTGTGTTAAGTATGTGCATCTGTTTTTGAATCGCCGCTTTATGCTCCTCCAGCAGCTTCAAACGATCCGCCGCCGTATGCTCCCCTTCCTGAAACAAGGATGCATACTTCTTAATGGTAGCAATGGGCATCTGAGTCTCTTTTAATTTAATTACAAATTGCAGCCATTTCAGGTGTGACTCGTTGTATCGCCTGTCTCCACTCGCATCTCGGAGAGGAGTTACAATCTGTTCCTTCTCATAATAACGTAATGTATGTGCACTGATATGGAGTAATTCTGCCACTTCACCAATGGTATGCATGGTTAACCTCCCCTCCATTTTCACGCTTGACTTAGAGTAAGCTCTAATCAGTATAATCAACTCGTGGTCATATCACAATAAAAAATGAAATCAGATCCAGGAGGAATTCCCATGAAATACACAGTGATTACCGGTGCCAGTTCGGGCATTGGATATGAAGCTGCTTTAGCTTTTGCAGCCCGTGGCAAAAATATGATCCTGGCAGCACGCAGAACCGATGAATTGGACAAATTAAAAGCAAAGGTAGCTGAAATCAATCCTGATCTGGATGTTGTCATTCGTACAGTGGATCTGTCCATTGCCGCTAATGTACATGAATTCTATGAAAGTCTCCAGGCTTACGCCATTGAGACGTGGATTAACAACGCAGGATTCGGGAATTTCGCATCCGTTGGCGAACAACACCTGCCCAAGATTGAGCAGATGCTTCATCTTAACATAGAAGCTCTTACGATTCTTTCTTCCCTGTATGTACGTGATTATGCAGATATCGATGGCACACAGATCATTAATATCTCCTCTGGTGGTGGATATACGATTGTAGCCGATGCAGTAACCTACTGTGCAACCAAGTTCTATGTAAGTGCCTTTACGGAAGGACTTGCGCAAGAGTTGAAAGGCAAGAACGCAGCAATGCAAGCCAAAGTTCTCGCCCCGGCTGCAACGGAGACGGAATTTGCGAAACATTCCTTTAATGTAGACGAGTTTGAATATGAAGGCAGAGTTCCAAAATTCCATACGGCGGAACAAATGGCTGGATTTTTGCTGGAGTTGTATGACAGTGAGAGTGTAGTCGGCATTGTGGATGGGTTGACGTATGACTTTGAACTAAGAGAACCGATCTTTCCATACGCTGCGAGAGCATCCTCGAAACCACAAAATTAACCCGAAAACTGAAGTCGCAGCTAAGTCGGCTTAATACCGGTAAACATTCACCTAACCTCACTGATAAACATCATTAAATCTAATCGTTAAACTTCATTGGACGTTAAAAAGGGAACCTGTCTCCAGGTTCCCTTCTTTGTATTTATTTTCAATTCTATATTAATACTTACTATATAATGAAGTAATTATGCCAGCCTCATTTTGAAATCCTGATATCCGAATTCGCGAACAACTTCGCAATCGCCGTCTTTTCTTTTGATTGCAATCGCTGGAAGCGGCATGCCGTTGAACGTATTGGTTTTCACCATGGAGTAAATCGCCATGTCCTCGAATACCAGACGGTCGCCTTCTTGCAAAGGCTGATCGAATGAATAGTCCCCAATTACGTCACCAGACAGACAGGTTTGTCCACCAAGACGATACAGATGGGCTTTCTCGCCTACTTCTCCCGAACCGATCAGCGGCGGACGATATGGCATTTCCAGCACATCCGGCATATGACACGTAGCTGAAGTATCCAGAATAGCGATGTCCATACCGTTTTTATGGAAGTCCAGCACAGAGGTCACCAGATAACCCGCGTTCAGCGCAACAGCTTCTCCCGGCTCCAGATATACTTCCAGGCCATAATCGTTCTGCATACGTTTGATGCATGCTTCCAGTCTTGGAATATCATAATCTTCACGTGTGATATGGTGCCCACCGCCGAAGTTGATCCATTCCATTTGTGGCAACCATTGTCCGAATTTATCGACCACTGCATTCAGCGTAGTCTCCAGATCGTCGGAGTTTTGCTGACACAGTGTGTGGAAGTGCAGTCCGGAGACGCCTTCCAACAGGTCTGCATCGAAATCCTCCAGTTTCGCGCCAAAACGCGAACCCGGAGAACACGGATCGTAGATCTCATGTCCTTCTTGGGTAGAACATTCAGGGTTGACGCGCAAGCCGACCTTACGGCCAGCTTGAAGCGCCTTATCCTTGAATTTTGCAAGCTGTGAAAATGAGTTGAAAATAATGTGGTCGCAGATGGAGAGAATCTCGTCGATCTCTTCTGCGCGGTATGCTGGAGCAAAGACATGATTCTCTTTGCCCATTTCCTCATGGCCCAGACGCGCTTCATACAAACCACTCGCCGTTGCACCGCTCATGTATTCTCCAATCAGCGGATACATCGCAGTCATGGAGAATGCTTTTTGAGCAAGCACGATTTTGGCACCTGTACGCTGCATAACACCGTTCAGGATTTTCAGGTTTCTCTCGATAAGCGCCTCGTCAACAACAAAACATGGTGTCGGTAATTGCTCGAACCGCATTTTAACGAACAAGCTCCGATTCTTTAACTTCTTCTGGCAGCTCATCAACGAGTACCGGGTTGAAGTCTTCTACCCATGGGAGGCCCCATTTGTTCAACTCTTCCATGAATGGATCCGGGTTGAACTCTTCTACATTATAAACGCCTGGTTTGTTCCATTTGCCTGTCATGACCATTGCTGCACCAATCATAGCTGGAACACCTGTTGTGTAAGAGATCGCTTGGGAACCCACTTCTTTGTAACACTCTTGGTGATCACAGATATTGTATACATAATATGTTTTGTCTTGACCATCTTTTTTGCCTTTGAAAATACAACCGATGTTTGTTTTACCTACAGTACGTGGTCCAAGGGATGCTGGATCCGGCAGTACTGCTTTCAGGAATTGCAGTGGAATAATTTGTTTACCTTCATATTCAATAGGCTCGATTGAAGTCATGCCTACATTTTCAAGAGCTTTCAAGTGAGTCAGGTAGCTTTGACCAAATGTCATGAAGAAACGGATACGTTTCAGACCTGGCATATTTTTTGCCAAAGATTCCAGTTCCTCATGGTACAACAGGTACATGTCTTTCTCGCCAACTTCTTTGAAGTCGTAGACACGTTTGATTTCCATTGGCTTCGTCTCGATCCATTCACCATTTTCCCAATATTTTCCGTTCGCAGATACTTCGCGAATGTTGATCTCAGGGTTGAAGTTGGTTGCAAACGGATAGCCATGGTCGCCGCCATTGCAGTCCAGAATATCAATGTACTCAATTTCGTCAAAGTAGTGCTTCAGGGCATAAGCGGAGAATACGCCAGTTACGCCTGGGTCAAATCCACTACCGAGCAATGCAGTGATGCCTGCTTGTTCAAAACGCTCTTTGTAATCCCATTGCCAGCTGTATTCAAACTTCGCTGTATCATGTGGCTCATAGTTAGCTGTGTCCATGTAATTTGTTTTAGTTGCAAGGCAAGCATCCATGATAGTCAGATCTTGATACGGCAAAGCAAGGTTCATAACGATATCAGGTTTAACTTCGTTGATCAAAGCGATCAGTTCTTCAACATTGTCAGCATCAACTTGTGCCGTTGTAATTTTTGTTTTTCCGCCGTCCAGCTTGGCTTTGAGTTCATCACATTTGGATTTTGTACGACTCGCGATGCAGATTTCCTCAAAAACTTCGCTGTTTTGAACGCATTTGTGTACTGCCACGGAAGCAACGCCGCCGGCGCCGATGATTAGTGCTTTTCCCATTTTACATTCTCCTATCCCAATATGTATTTTTTTTAAATTGGTTTGATACGATGACAACAAGACAACAAGACAACAAAAAAAGCAAGGTGAAAAATGCCCGCAATCGCGCATCATCACACTTGCTTATCGATATACATCATAAAAAAGACGTGAAGTCTCCATGACCAAAAAAGTTCACAAGAACTCCTTTGGCGGAAAGCTCCTTCATGTATATCAATATTGGATCAGAGTCTATATAGCAAATAATTCGCCTTTACCACTCTTATTGACCGTTTCACAAGTTGATGTGCAATTGCACTGGTTGTAAAGTAACCAACTTATAAAATTTGAGCTTTGAACTCAATCAATAAAGCAACATAAGTTGCCAATCGGCGTTTGACCCGGCTGTCCGTATGGCCTTAACTTCCTGGTGAAGTGGTCAAAAATTATCTGCTGGAAAGCTCTAATTCATATTGATAAATAAACTTCCCAAAATCACAGGTCTTACACTATCAGACGTTGAAAAAAAAATCAAGCAATAATTAAAAATTAATTTTTTGTCCGAACAAGGACCATGAATGAAATGGATATCCTTCGAATACTTTCAAGCCTTCTGCGCCCAGTAATTCCTCCACTATCTCAGGCTTTTGAGGACTTTTCTTAAATACTTCTTCACAGCGATCATAATGTTGCTTCCAGCAATTTCCGCTAATTGATCATGTGCCGCTTATGCATTAAAAATTCATCTTTATTCATAATGTTTACCTCCACAACAAAATTTATGTACTCAATTTTATGTTTAACATTAAGTATGTTCACGCCATTGGAGTGCTTCTTGTTCATACCGTTCTATCCTCATTATAAATAAAGAGTATGACGACAATTCGTCATACTCCAGTGAGTCACATTTATAAAAACGATTAGAATTTTACGGGCAACGATGCCAATCCTTGTGATGACAAAGCAGAGTGCCACTGAATCTCTTCCTGAGGAACACGGAGCTGTAGATCGGGTAGCCGACGCAAAAGCGTAGTAAACGCCACGTCCCCTTCCACCCGAGCAAGTGGAGCGCCAAGACACATATGGATCCCGTGTCCAAAGGCCAAATGCCGTTTTATTTTGCGTTCGATATCCAACTCTTCGGGGTCAGTGAACTGCTGCTCGTCCCGATTTGCTGATTTCAGAAGGGGAATCACAACATCTCCCTTTTGAATCAATTGTCCATCCAACTCCGTGTCACGTGTTGCATAACGAGGACCTGAGGAAGTGGCGGGTCCGTTATATCGTAGCAACTCCTCCACCGCAGAAGGAACCAGATTCAGATCTTGTTTCAGTTGTTCCAGTTGTTCGGGATGGGTCAGAAGAAGATAAGAACCAGTTGCAATCAGATTGGAAGTAGTCTCATGTCCGGCAAATATCAATAACGTGATCATGGATATTAATTCATCTTCATTCAGTCGATCACCCTCCTCCTCAATCGCAATCAATTGACTGATGAGGTCATCAGAAGGTTCTACTCGTTTGTTCGCCACAAGCTGTGAGGTGTACTCTGCAAATGATCGCAAGTGCTGCGCTACGGCAGGGTCCTGTTTACCAAAACCAAGACCTTTTGCAATGGCTTCAGACCATACATGAATCTGAGGTCGGTCTTCCTGAGGTATACCCAACATTTCGGAAATAACGTTGATTGGGAAAGGATAGGCATAATCTTTTACAAGATCCATCTCTCCTTTTCCTTCGAATTGGTCAATCAACTCATCGGCAATTTCCTGGACGCGTGGACGCAGGCTTTCCATATATCTTGGAGTGAACGCTTTGGAAACCAGGCTACGGAGTCTACGATGATCCGGTTCATCAACAAAGAGCATCGACTTTCCGGTAAAAAAGGTCTGGGGTTCCGTTGAACCAAGCTCGTCTGAGAGATTCTTTCGAATATCATTGCCACGATCAATAGAGTTCATATCTACCGTAAATCGAGAGTGATCTTTCAGCACTTCCATGGCAACGCCCATCCGAGTTACAATCCAGGTTTGCCCTGCTCCACCCATTGGGTTAGGAATAGGGACAACAGAACCTTTGGCACGCATCTGTGCAAACATGGCAAATGGATCTTTACTATTTTCTTCGCTAAACAAATTAAATTCTACTTTTTCCGATGTCTGGTTATTCGAATTATTCATATAAATCTTCCTTTCGAAGTGAAATGATTCAAATCTATGGAAATATATGTTCATTCCGATTATATACTACTAGTATATTTAATTTCAAATATCATAGGTAAAACAGCATAAAACAACTGTTATAATAACAATTAATTAATATACTATTAGTATATTAATTAAAACTACGGGCATAAAAAAACAAAAAAAGAGGTCGGCTACGAGCCAACCCCCATATTAATTACGTTACTTCACCAGTTCCAAGTACCACCAACAGGCTTCGGTCAGTCTATTGGCTTCAGATTGAAACGCACTGGATTTATACTCTTTGTGAAACGCTTGCAGCACCACTTCGATTACAGGAATATTTAAATCCCCTTGATCCTGTAATAGCGCTAAGAGCCCTTTCGAAAGTTGCTTCAACGATACAGATTCACTGGATTTTTGAACACGCTTGTTGAACTCATCCAATTCGATCAATACATTATCAATATCCAGTCCCATATCATGGTTACGCTCATCGGCATTCAGGAAATAGAGAGACTGAACGTCAAAAATATGTTCATTTCTTTGATGCATTGTTCTTAATATCACTTCAATGTACGTTAATACTTTTGGAACAACTTCGCTCCAAACCGGTTTTTTCGTATTTAGACTTCTCGAGGTGTTGGCAATCTGATGCAGTATGCCATAGCACAATATTGCACCTTCGTTGGCATATAAGCTGATGTCTTTTCCGTACACCTGAATCAAGCGTGTAGACAGCCAGTTTAGATGCACTTTAGCCAGTTTCGCTGAGTTGATCTCTCCGGCGTAAAAACCAGTCCAATACAATTCCCACACTCGCTCTTTGTCAGGTCCAGACATGGGAATGGCAATCTGATCAACGAGCAGGTCATAATCCGATGTATAGTGATTTTGTTCAAGCTCTTTACGAATGAAAACATCCTCTTGCATACGCTGATCAATAATCGAATATAAACAGTCTTCTTTGGAACTGAAAAATTTGTAGAATGTGCCTTTGGATACACCCGATTGATCCAGGATCATCTGAATTGTTGTATTTGCATAACTATGCTCTAAAAATAGTGCAAGTGCTGTTTCCAATAAACTTTGTTTACGACTACTCATATCTCGTTATCGCCCCAAGTTTTTCTATTGATTTTAACATTCATTTCTCAGGAGTTGAAGCATTGATTCGTAGTATAGCTGTCATATAAAATAATTGCACAATGAGTAAATTTGCACAATGAGCAACTTGTTTGTTATGATAAACCTCACAAAGTGCATATTAAGTAAGTGTGCTCTTCTTAAAAAGTATTAAACCATATTCATTGATATTGGAGGTGAACGCATAAGCGGAGAATAATGATTAAACGAAACTTGCGACATTTGAAAAAAGAAGCGACTGAAAAAGCACTTGCTGGTGCTGCATTTGAACTGACTCTTGAACACGGACTCGATGGTTTTACGGTCGAAGATATCGTGCTTCAGGTGGGTTGTTCACGTAGAACATTTGCAAACTATTTCACATGTAAAGAAGAAGCCGTAGCAAGAGGCGCAATATCCGTTCAGAATACAACCGAACTCGAAGAGTTACTTACCAAAATGTCCGATAATGCCTCTTTGCTTGACGTACTGTATAACCTGATCAAGATGCAGCTTACAACAGAACTCTTAGGAAGGCTTCATCAACTAGTATCACTATCCCAGACTTATCCTGTGCTAGAACCGCATTACCTTGGAGCCATGCACCGGATGCAGACGCAGGCACAAGATACCTTATTAGACTTATCTAACGGAAAGTATGACGAGATCTATACTTATCTTTTGATCAACGCACTATATGGAACAATACTGCCATTAATTGATGGAAGACTCAAAGTGTTACTGCCCGGACAAGTCATTACTGAAGATACCAAGCCCGATGTTTTAACATTCGATCAATTTTTGGAAACCACGTTTAATCATTTACGGGCAGGATTTGAACATGCCAACCATCCACATTCATCATAGAGGAGTGTAAAATAGAGAAATGTCTACATTATTATACAGAGTGGGGAAAACCGCTTTTAGCAAACCTGCCTATTTCATCATTGGCTGGGTTTTAATTCTGGGAATTGTCATCTCCATGATCAGCATCAATGGTATTCACATCAGTTCTGAAATGAAGATTGAAGGCACAGAGTCACAGAAGGTTCTGGATCAATTGGCAAAAGAACTGCCAGCCGCCTCCGGCGGTCAAGGAAGTGTTGTCTTCAAAGCACCAGACAACGAGCGTTTGGATACGCCTGAACGTTTGGCGGCCATGATGAAAGGTGTCAATGAAGTTTACGGATTAGACAAAGTCCTTAACCCTGCGGACTATGCAGCTGAAGCGGGTAATTCGGGTGCTCAGGCGGAAATGGCTCAGAATGCTCAGGCTACTGATATGGCGCAATCCGCAACAACCACGCCTCCTCCCTATGGACCTTTGATGGTGGATGGTGTTCCTGTACCTGGAATGCTGATCTCTTCGGACGGCAGCATTGCACTTTTCCAGTTCCAATTTACAATCGAGCAGTCTGCCATAACACAGGATGTATTTGATTCTGTTATTCAATCGGTTATGACGGTAGAGCAAGGAACCAACATTACAGTCTTGCCAGGCGAAACGCTCAAAACGGTATCGATTGGAGTCGGCTCGGCAGAGATTGTTGGACTGGTCATTGCTGTCATTGTATTGCTGATCACCCTTGGCTCCGTTGTTGCAGCAGGTCTACCTCTGATCACTGCACTCCTCGGTGTTGCCATTGGAGTTGGTGGTGCGTTCTCCATCTCCAAATTCATCGAAATGCCTAGTGTTACCTCCGTCCTGGCTCTCATGGTTGGATTGGCTGTTGGAATCGATTATGCTCTCTTCATTGTTAATCGCCAGCGTCGAATGATCATTGATCAAGGCTTGAGCGCAAAAGAAGCAACGGCCAGAGCCATTGGTACATCGGGCAGCGCAGTATTTTTTGCCGGATTAACCGTCATTATTGCACTGTGCGGTATGCTTGTCATCGGTCTCACATTCTTGTCTACGATGGCTTTGGTCGCAGCTGCCACCGTACTCATCAACGTATTTGTTGCTTTAACCCTGTTGCCAGCTTTACTCGGATTGGTAGGAGAACGCATCTGTTCCGCCAAAGCTCGTGAAAAAAGCGCGAAACAGCCTAAAGCCACTAGCCGCGGAGTTGCGGACAGATGGGTAAAATTCGTTATCAAAAATCGTTGGGCTACCATCATCGCCATCATCGTCATTCTTGGTTTTGCCGCGACGCCGATCACCAAAATGGAAATGGGTATCCCCGGCGCTTCCTCAGCGAATCTGGATACAACTGCAAGACAAAGTTATGATGCCATCTCCGAAGGCTTCGGAGAAGGATTCAACGGACCACTTATTCTGGTCGCAGAGCCTAATCAGTCTTCCGCAAAAGTTACACCAGAACTCTTGGGTGGTCTGGTGATGGAACTCCAAGGTCAGAATAACGTTGCACAAGTCACACCGCTTGGTATGACAGAAGATTTAGCTATTTTCAGTCTCATTCCAAAAACGGGTCCTAACGATAATCTCACGAAAACACTGGTCACTGATCTACGTGCGGCTGATTCCAGCATCGCACAGACCTATGATGTGAAACTCGGAGTTACTGGACTCACAGCTGTTAACATCGATATGTCAGCCAAACTGGCGCAGGTGTTCCCTATTTATGTAGGCATCATCATCCTGCTCTCGCTGATCATCCTGTTACTCGTATTCCGTTCGATTATCGTTCCAATTAAAGCCACCATCGGTTTCCTGCTTAGTATCCTGGCTACATTCGGGATCACCACTGCTGTATTCCAATGGGGCTGGCTGCATTCGCTCTTTGGTTTCGATACAGGCGGCCCGCTGCTGAGCTTTATGCCGATCATCGTGACAGGTATCCTGTATGGCCTGGCGATGGACTATCAAGTCTTCCTTGTGAGCTCCATGCGGGAATCCTACGTGCATGGTCATCGCGGGACCGAATCCGTCGTTCATGGGTACAATCAGGTAAGTCGCGTGGTTGTTGCCGCAGCAGTGATTATGGTCTCTGTATTTGCAGGATTTATATTCACTGACGATGTCATGATCAAGCAGATTGGTTTCACTTTGGCGGTAGGCATTCTGATTGATGCTTTTATCATCCGTATGGGCTTGGTCCCTGCCATCATGGCTATTTTCGGAGACAAAGCTTGGGCACTTCCAAAATGGCTGGATCGCATTCTGCCAAACCTGGATGTTGAAGGCGAGAAGCTGATTGCTTCCCTGAATGCTGAAGAGCATGCCAACACGAAGTCTGGATCAAAATAATCCTGCCAATAGAATGGTAATACCATGATTACTATTACAACTATATTCACCAATACTAAGACCTTCTCTGTTTTTATAAACAGGAGGTCTTTTTTCTTTTTCACATTTTATGCGGTGATGTCTTCTATATGGTTAGTATAGCGCGGGGATTTAGCAGCATTAACAAACGCCGCAAATAACTTCTGACTGTAGTCATCTACTTTATAGCTGTACTCTGGATGCCACTGCACAGCCAAAACAAACGAGCGGTTCGGCATTACCGCGGATTCGATAAGTCCATCTTCAGCGACGGCCACGGCCGTTAACTTATCCGATAACATTTTGATTCCCTGATGGTGATAACTGTTCACTTTTATCGTATCTGTTTGCAAAATATCGTATAGGATATTATTTTCCTCAATATGTACATCATGTACAAGATTCGTATACGGCGGACTTTGCTTATGATTAACGATCTTGTTCCCATGAAGTTGAAGGCTAGTCGGAATGTCTTGATATAACGTTCCACCCAACATAACGTTAAATAGCTGCAGTCCACGGCATATGCCAAAGGCAGGTTTATCAAGCTCTATTACCTTTTGTAATAATATCGACTCCATCATATCGCGTTCAATACATAACTCTCCACAGGTAACCTCTGCACGCTCATAATACAGCTCAGGATTGAGATCATGTCCTCCGGTGAACAAGAACCCATCAAACTCATTAGCCAACCTTGTTATGATCTCGGTATCTGTTGTCAAAGGCAGCATAATCGGAATTCCACCTGCTCCTTCTATGGCGTTCATATAATCAGGAAGCATCCAGTAACTTTTTTTGTCCGTATCATACAAAGGCAGTACACCGATCATGGGCTTTTTCATGGCTTTACCTCCCAGCTTTTCATTCATTTTATCAGATCTCTTCATATATAAATTCACTGAATTATTGCATTATCCTACCTCTATCATCTACGAACCCGTTACATCCGGAATGCTGGAAAACTAAAAAAACAAACAAAGCCGCATAACAGCGACTTTGTTTGTAGTTCATATACCATATATATGCATTCATCCGTTTAGTCTAGAAAGCATCTCATCTAAGCTGCTTTTACGGTGGTTGCTTCGTCTGAATTCACTTGGATGGAACGCTGGCATATCAGGGTAACGACAAAAGCCAGCAAGGCAAGCATCACAGCAACTGGAGGCACCCACTGGACACCACCCATATTGACGGCAATTCCCCCGACGCAGGACCCTAACGCTATACCCACATTGGCTGCCACAGGCAGGAGTGTAGATGCAAATGCTTTGGACCCCGGCGCGATCGCTCCAGACACATCAAACAAATATAACTGGGATGCCGCGCTCATGGAGGATGACACACATCCAATCAGAAACAGGAATGCCAAGCCGATCCACAGATTGGAAACGGTAAAACTCATGCCCAGGAAGAGGATCGCTTGGATAACGAAAAGCCCCTTGAGCTTGGGTAGGAAATCACCCTTGGCTATTTTGGCACCAATCCAGTTACTCAGGATGCTGCAGGCGCCATAGATCAGGAGTATTGCACTAATCCATTGTACTGGCACACCCATCGTCTCACTCAGGAGTGGCGTAATGTACGTAAAAACGACGAAAATACAGCTGTTTCCCAGTACAGGGATCAGACAGGCCAGCAATATCCGTGGCTTCACAAAGAGAGACATCTGATCACTGAACGAACCTGCAATCGTTGTTGTTTGGCGTGGCAGAATACGAAACATGAATACCTGCGGCACAAAACCTATGCATGCTGTAACAACAAACGTCATGGACCAGCTTAGATGTTGTCCGATAAATGTACCGAGCGGAACACCTAGCACATTTGCGATTGAAAATCCGCCCAAAATCCAGGCGATAGCTTCCCCTCTTCGCTCCCGGTTCACTGCGTCGCTTACGATCGAGATCGAAAGTGATATCGTAAGTCCACAAGCAACGGCCGACACGATGCGAATGGCCATCAGAGAAGAGAACGTTGTTGAGAACACGGTCAATAGATTTAAAGCTAACACGATTGCAAATCCAATCAATATGGAACTTCTTCTGGATATTTTGGCCAAGAAAGCCACAGCAAATGGTGTACCCACTGCGTATGCAATCGCAAAACCGGAGACAAGCATACCCGCGGCAGCAATTGATACTTTCATGTAACTTTCAATTTCCTTCAATACACCCACGATGACATACTCGGTTGTTCCCAGAACAAAACTAACGAGCGTAAGCGTTAAAATAAGTAGGTTCTCTCTATTTCTAGTCATAAATCAATACTCACTAATCCTTTCTATTGTTGCAAGCGCTTCAATTCTTTTGACGATCCGTAATCATGTATTTTCTGCTTTCCCATCCCTTCACTTTCGATATATAGTTACATTTTGGATAGTGAAATTGTACTGTCAGATACGCTATGGCGACAATCAAGGTTGTTGTGGTTTTATTGCAAAACATTATATATGTTGTTATTTCAACACAGACTTTCATTACTAATTCTGAAGGGAAGACATAGATGAATACACACCACGAATTCGGCCAACGGCATCCAAATCGAGATTGCACCATTATTTATGTAGGAAAACTGGCCGACAATCCCCATTGGAGTTTTCCGACGCATAAACATGACGATCTGCATGAGATTATCTACGTAACTGAAGGCAAAGGATTGTTCACCATTGACGGTACCAAACACTGGGCTCAAAAAGGGGACATGCTCATATATAACAAGGGTACTCTTCACGAGGAGAAGTCCAATCCTGAATACCCGTTATCCACTTTTTATTGTGGCTTTCGTTTTGCAGAAGGCACCCGGACCCTTGAGGATTGGGTCATTCCTCCCTCTAACAATCCGATCATTCGAGCCAACCGATATTCCGATGAGCTCCATTCGTTAATGCAGACTCTCTTCAATGAATTTTCAATCCGGGAACATGGATACGAGTCAATCTCCGGGCATGTCCTGAAAGCAATACTTCTGATCATCGATCGGCAGTCCCGTCAACAGCTTCCTAGTGGGGAGATCGTTGGGAGTAATACCCTTGCTGAGAGCATTAAAGACTATTTGGATACCAACTATCGGCAAAATATTAAACTCAAAGAATTGGCAGATCAATTTCATATCGATTTTTATTACTTAATTCATATGTACAAAAATCACTATGGTACTTCTCCTTATCATTACCTGATCCAACGAAGAATGGGTGAAGCCACCCGATTATTAGTCTCAACCAACAAAAAAATATGGGAAATTGCCAAACTGGTCGGGTACGATAACCCCAATTACTTTACGATTCTATTTACCAAAACGGTTGGTGAATCACCTCGAAGTTTCCGGAAAAAGAATCAAAAGGATATGTTCGGGGATGAGGTGTCACATTCTTACTAATTTCACCAATCTCTCTAAACCCAAAAAAGCGCTCCAATTTGGGGAGCGCCTTGGCTATTTACGTTTCCTTATACACTTACATACATCTACTCTAGAGTTTAAACCGGCGAACCAGTTCTTGCATATTCTCAGCTGTTTTGGATAGCTGTGCAGATGATGCCGATATCTCCTGCATCGCCGCCATTTGCTGTTGGGCTGCTGCTGAAGTTGTCTGAGCACTATCAGCCGACACTTTAGAGATGTGACTCATCGCGGCAACGGTAGCCGAGACTTCTTCCGTACTGGCTGACAACTGTTCTGAGACAGCGGAAATATCCTGAATTTGATCCACGATATGCGTTGTATATTGTTCGATGTTCGATATGGTTGCTGAAGCTTCTTGGCTGATCCGCATTCCTTCACCAACTTGATTACGAACTTTATCATTCATAAGAGATGTGGATTTCGCAATCAGATCGAGCATTTTGCCAATAGTAGCGCCAATCTCGTCCGCACTTTGTTTGGATTGCATCGATAATGTGCGAACCTCACCAGCAACGACCGCAAAACCTTTTCCGTGTTCTCCTGCTCTTGATGCTTCAATAGAAGCATTCAGTGATAGTAGGTTGGTTTGCCGAGAGATATCCGCAATCGCTTCATTCATTCGATTGGCTTCAGCGGATAGACCGGATAGCTCGTTAATCAGTGCCGAGGTTTCTTCAACAGCTCCGAGAATGTGTTCCATTTGTTCTCCGACCTGATTTATCGTTTTTCCACCGTTAGCAACAGCACGCTCCGTCTCTTCAGCCGAATCCACAATCGCACTCGCAGATTCTGCAATTGTACTGATGCCTCTCGCCATCTCTTCTACGGCATTCGCGGTTTGTTCCGAATTTTCCGCCCCAACGATAGCTGATTCAGCAGTCTGGTGCATCGTTTCCGCCACATGTTGAACCGATTGGGTGGTTTGTTCAGTACTTTCCTGAATCATTTGGGAAGAGTGGCTTAACAACGATGACGCCTGATGAAGTTCAGCAACCACCGATTGAAGGGAGATGGTCATTTGGTCAAAATCATTTGCCAATATACCAAATTCGTTTTCGGTTTTCAGATTCACCCGTTCGGACAGATTCCCTTCGCTTACGCTGCGGGTTGCCTTTCTCAGTTTTTGCATAGGTACAATAAAAGATCTCAGAATGAAGAATATAATTACACCAGCAATCAATACAGATATAATAATGACCGTTAGACTCGATACCATAATGGGTTTCGCTGCGGCGATAAAATCTTCATGACCCATCAAAGCAATGACATTCCAACCCGTCAAAGCATTAACACCGTTATATACCTCCAGATCATACGCCAGATCCGTTCGGACAAATTGAGAAAATGCCATCGGTTCATCGGAACTTGAAGCCGTATTTGGATGGACTGGAATTCCCTCGATGAGTGCTCCGCCAAGCTCTCCTCCCCCACCCTTTACAATGGCACCAGACCAAGCCACAATGGTTCGATTGGAGTCCACCACAATCAGACTCCCATTACCTCCGACATCCACAATCGATATTTCATTTGCTAATCGCTCCAGATTAAGTTTAATACTTGCTACACCGTGATCATTTGAAAGAGCCTTTGAAATTTCTACATAAATCTTCCCGGATACCTGATCTTTCATAATACTCGAAAAATAGAATGATCCATTGTTACTTATACCATTGGTGTACCATTCTGTACTGCGTGGATCGTATGTTGCATCCTCTATTGCTGAAGAAGATATAACACTGCCTTGGTCGTTGCCCACGGTTATGGAAAGAATATCAGGATATGTATCAGCTAACTGGTCGATTCCTACTTGTAGTGCTTCGTTGTTGGCCTGACTGGGGTCGGAGCCATACATGCTGTCTATGTAACTCAATAATGCTGCTTTTTCCCCTACCAGATTGTTAATATGCTGTCCGGTCATCGTTAATATGGTATTGATGGGCTCTGTCATTTTTTGTTGTACTTGATCTTTGGCACTATGATATGAGAAATATCCGATAAGTGCAGTAGGGATAAGAAGTACCGCAAGGAAAGCTGCAATGAGTCGAGTGCTCATTAATCGTAAACCGGCTCCTCCTTTCCTATAAAATGACCCTTTTTTCTTTTTCTTTTCCAAAGTGAATCTTCCTCTCTTTATCCATTTTTGGTAGAATCAATCGGCCAGTAAACGCAAAAAAACCCATATATACACACACCCAAAGAAACTTTGAGCATGTATATACATAGGTATTGCCTGAATGAATTCAGTAACAAGCCGTATTTGTTAGTATTATAGCATAAATAAAAAGGGTTTGTTAACTATGGTTGGGTCTTTATACCAGACATCTGTTGTTTATAATCCGTAGGACTCAGCCCCGTATACTCTTTGAACACCTTCGAGAAATAGTGTTGGTCGCTAAATGACAGTAAATCGGATACTTCCTTAAACTTCATGTCGGGTTGACTTTCCATCAGTCTGCAGGCCTCCTGAATGCGAAGCCGGGTGTAATACTGAACAAATGTAATTTGTGTTGCATTTTTGATCACTCTGCTGACGTACGACGGGCTAACGTGAAACTTCATGGCAATGTCGTTGATAGATAATTGAGAGTATTTATTTAGTTTTACGTAATCGTCAATCTGTTCGAACAAGATCGCCTTGCTTTTTCGAACGTGGGATTGCAGCATATCGAAGCACTGTCCCGTCCATTCCGTCAGTTCCCGGCAAAAATCGGCATAGGCCTGTGCCTGGGCGAATTGTCTTGACCGGAGCTCCAGGCCCAATCTCATGCCCGACCCCTGTTCCTCGTACAGATGAGCAAACGTGTCTACAATCAATCCAATAAACCGATCCACCTCGGTCATATGTACATTTTCCTCTGCCCATCGATCCAGCAATTCGGATAACTTAAGAGCAAACCGTTCTTTCTGCCGAGCCTGTATCATCTGTACAAAAACAGATTCCTGCACCGGATCCAGACAGCCTGTCTCGGATCTGGCCATAGACACCGGATTCCCGGTATCCAACACTATTCCTTGTTTCAACCGTTGCTGCTCAGACAAAATGGACGACATGCGGTGATAGAGCTCCGGCAGATTACCAGACTCAGCGAATAGAAGTTGTCCTCCAATGATCGCATCGATGTCATGCGCAACCAAATGCCGTCGCAACGATTCAAGACATTCATGTACGGAAGAGTACACCTCAAGTGCACTTTTATTGACAAAAGCGACAAATTGATATGGGGTTTGACTAGTGTACACACGACAAGGATGGAATGCAAAAAAATCCTGCACTATGCCATCAAGTTCCACCTGCACCCATCGTTCATGCCCTGCGGTAAAAGGCTGTTTGCTCATAATGATCATCATCTGGCTGAATAAAGGCGGAAACTCCTCCCCTTGTTTGGGCGTAGTCTCACATTGGGGATGAATGATTTCCTGCAAATCCAGCAGTTCCTTGGACATCTGTTGATCAAGTTGGTCAATTACCCGACCCATGACTTCTTCAAGCGCCTCTCGCTCGACAGGTTTTAACAAATAGTCAAACACTTGCAGGTTTAATGCTTTTCTCGTGTATTCAAAATCGCTATAACCACTAATCAAGATGACCTTCAGATCCGGGTTGGCAAGCTTGGCTTGCTCAATCAGGGATAGCCCATCCATTTTTGGCATTCGTATATCTGTCAACAGCAAATCAATCGGTGACTGCTTGATGGCTGCCAAGGCTTCCTCTCCATTGGTTGCCGTAGCCGTTACACGAATCGGGAGGTTGAGCGTTTCCAAGAGCATTTTAATATTACGTAATATCGGTTTGCTATCCTCAACGATCATAACGTCATACATCGTCTGTACCTCCTTGCTAGTAAAAATCCTTCGTCAGTGAGCCGATGATTTGAATCGTTGCTCCATGTTGCTCATCCGCATGATTGTTAAATATATTAATAAAGAGCCGATTGTTATACATTAGTTTGAGTCGATTGACGCTATTGATAATCCCCATGTTACCAAGGGCTGTGGCACGATCGGCAGTCTGGTTCATTCCGGAACCCGATGCCTGAATATTGGCTAAAATGTCCTGGATCTTATCCGGTGGAAAGCCTTCTCCATTATCTTTGATCCCCAAAGCCCATAATCCGTTATATTGCTTCACGGTAATCTGGATACGCCAAGGCGGCGCGGTGTTGGCAAAGGCATGTTCAATGCAGTTTTCCACAAATGGCTGAATGACCAACCGCGGCAACCGGATTTCGTTCGCCAGCTCGTCTGCACGGATGTCCCACTCCAGATCCTCTTCGTACTTTTGATGTACAAGGGACAGATAATGTCTCGTATGTTGAAGCTCCTCACCCAAAGTCACATGCGCGTATGGTGAAGAGACAATATAACGTAGACTGTCCGAAAGATGTTTGCACATATCCGATACAACTTTGGTCTTCCCCTCTTGGGCGGCAATACTGATCAGGTATAAGACATTATGAATAAAATGAGGTGCAATCTGGGCTTGCAGCGCAGAATTACGCGCCTTTACTTCTTCATGAAGCGCCGATTTTTCCCGGTCAATGGATTGCTGCAGCCTCTCCATCAGATCCTGAAAGGCTTCATTCAGCAATAAGAGATCGTTATTCTTCGGCGATTCATCCACTTTCAAATTCATATTGCTGTAGTTCATGCGCCAGATTTGACTGCGTAGCTTGCGGATAGGCAACAGCAGATTACGTGTCGACAGGAAGATATACACAAATGAAACCAGCATCAGTGCTGTAATCAGCAGAATGGACATCGTCTGAACCGAATGGATCGAACCTAGAACAGATTTTTTGGGAGTAATGATATACGTGATCCAGCCTGTACTGGGTGAAGTGGAATGCGTGACATAATTGTCGTCTTTGTCCACATCGAGTCCCTCATTTGATGAAGGTTTCGTCCAGTTGGCAAATGTCACACCGTCTTCCTTGCCTGTCATCTGCTCCCCATGTTCATTCAGAATATAGACATCCCCTGCTGTGATACCTTCCGTAAGGTTCTGTATATATGCCTGTTCCATCTGAATGCTAAGATAACCGTACACCTTGCCGTTCTGATCATTAATCGTGCGCACAAAGGAGATGGTATCGTCTTGGCGCAGCAGAACAAAACCACTTTCCGTCCAATCTCGTCCGACCTGACTACTCTCCATCATGGTGTTCAGGATTGCGGGCGGATTGCCCGAACCCAGATATGTTGTCAGGAGAACACCGTGATTGTCGTAGATGGACATGTCTTTGATATTCATACTCGGCCCGATCGCCTGAAACATGATGTCTTTGATGATCCGAATCTGTTTCAGCCTTTCATAATTACTATGCGCTGAGGAGCTCTTGTCCATGGCTGCAAATATATTTTTGCTGGATAATATTCGCTGCGACATCTGGTTCTGTTGTTCTACGTAGAGATCAACTTGCTCTCTTACCTTTGTAGCAGTCACGAGCGTATCCTGCTCCGTTTTCAGTTTGAGCGGGCGAATAACAATCACATTCACATAAACGATAAAACAGCCCAGCACGAACAAAAGCAGAGCCAGAAATGTCAAAAACACCTTTGTCTGCAAACTGAATTGAGTTGCTTTATGTATGAGCTTTGCCATTCTCAGAGTTACCCTCCTGTTCTGACATGATGTGAAATCCCTTAGATTTATGTCCTACTGTATCACGGTACTCCATGAAATGATAGCGATTTCAAGTTCAGGATTTTACACATCAACGTTCAAGCACAGACATGTACCGGGGCGATAAAAGAAACTATAATCGGATTTGTAAACGGATTCACTAAACGTTTTAGAGGGGGATTTGCATTGAAAACAATAAAAAGAAAAAAGGCGCTTTCTATTATTCTGGCCAGTTTATTATCGGTCTCGTTAACGGCTTGTGGATCAGGAGGTACCGATTCCGGCACAGCTGCTGGCGGGGATAGCAAGAGTGGCAAAGTCACATTGGAGCTGGCCATCTCTAAAAGTTCTCAGGACTCTGCTTTCATCCAGCAGGACATTCTCGATGCATTCGAGAAACAAACGAACATTCGTGTTAATTTGCAGCTGATTCCAGCGGAACAAACAACGACTGTACTGCAAACCAAACTGGCTGTAGATGAAACGCCTGACATTATTCAGTACAATCTCGCAAGCGCAGTCACGGACCTGAACCTTGAACGTAACTTCGAGATTCTGGATAACGAGCCATGGGCGAGCAGAATTGTGAACAAAGACGTCCTCTCTTCTGGTGGTCATCTCTACAGCTTCCATGTCAGCCAAGATACAGGGATGCAAGGAGTCGTTTATAACAAACAAATCTTTGAAGAACTCGGGTTGTCGATTCCAACCAACTACGAAGAATTCCTGGCGATCTGTGAAAAAATCAAAGCAAGTGGCATTACTCCTGTATTCATGCCTTACAAAGATGCTTGGGCTGCCAACATCTGGCCTGCCGCAGCTTTTGCCGATTTTGTAGCCAAAAATGAACCGACTTTTTTTGATGAGCTGAACAGCAATAAGAAAAAATGGTCTGATATCCCGGAATTCAAAACATTCCTGGAACAACAATATGAAATTTACACCAAAGGTTACACCAACACGGATGTGCTTAGCGACAGCTATGACATGGCCGTAGGTAAATTCCTGAACAAGGAAGTAGCCATGATGTTTATGGGAGATTGGTTAATTGAAGGCGTTGCCGAGCAAGATCCAAATATGGAACTGGGCGTATTCCCGATTCCATCGTCAGACAATGCCAGTCTGGGTGCAAGTCCACTGGGCGGACAACTGTTCATTCCGAAGAAATCCAAACATCTGGATGAAGCCAAACAGTTCCTGGACTATATCGCTTCCAAGGATGTCGCACAACAGATCGTCGATTCCAAAGGATACGTATCCAATTTCAGTGACGTTACTACACCGGAACTGCCAGCATACAAACAGGATATTGTAGACAACTATATTACGCCGAAGAAAACCGTGCTGACAACGGATGCATACATGCTGGTTGATCGCAGCGAACTGTACCGATTGTTGCAGGATCAATTTGCAGGTGGTTTGTCACCGGAAGAAGTACTGAAATCCTGGGATGAGAAGTTCAGTCAGCTGATGCAGGATAAAGGTGTAGAAGGTTTCTAAAGAGTGAAATACAAGGCAGCATAACATGGACGATCGTTATGCTGCCTAGTTATAACGGAGTGTGAGACATGAAAAGGACTAAAAATCTGTACTCGTATTACATGATATTTCCCGCACTGATTATCTACTCCATCTTTTTCGTTGTGCCTGCTCTCGCTGCTTTCTATTATTCATTCACAGATTGGCGGCTGGATCGGCTGGAGCTGAAGTTCATCGGGTGGGATAATTTCCAGAAAATTTTCTCGGACAAAACGCTTATTCTGGCGCTGAAAAACACGGCGATATTTGCAATCGTCACCGTCGTTGGCAAAAATGTCATCGGTCTGTTGCTGGCCGTAGGACTTAACATGCGATTAAGAACCAAGAACCTGCTGCGTGCCATCTTCTACTCCCCTTCCATACTAAGCATTCTTGTGATCAGCATTCTGTTCACTCCCATGTTGCGTACCGAAGGTACTATCAACAATTTGTTGGAATCTGTAGGGCTACATTCGTTAAGCCAAGCTTGGCTGACCAACCCATCCATTGTGATCTGGACGATTGCCATCGTCTCGATCTGGCAGAGTGCCGGGTTCCAGATGGCCATCTATCTGGCGGGCCTGCAGTCCATTTCTCAAGAGTATTACGAGGCAGCCAAGATTGATGGCGCAAGCTCGTGGAGAAGTTTTTTCAAAATCACACTGCCGCTCTTGCTGCCAGCCATTAACATTAACCTGATGCTGACATTAATCGGTGGACTCAAAGTATTCTCCGAAGTATATGTCATGACAGGTGGTGGCCCGGGTAACGCTTCACAGGTCGTGGGTACGATCATTCTGCGATCTTTCGGTGAAGGCAACTGGGGACTTGGAACCGCGGTCAACACTCTTCTGTTCGTCGTCGTTACCATTATTGCTATACCGCTATTGATCTTCATGCGGCGTAAGGAGGTTACGGAATAACATGGGCTATACACGCAAACTCGCCATCCGCAACTATATCGTGGAAGGTTTCCTGATTCTAGCCTCTCTTATCGTTCTGTTGCCGCTTGTCATTCTGATCTTTGGTTCATTCAAAACCAGTGCCGAAGTGCTTAGCTTCTCCCTGAGTTTTCCGGAAACATGGCAGTTCTCGAACTATGTTCGTGTCTTCCAGGAAGGCGGTCTGTCGCGAGCGTTCTTCAACAGCATTTTGATTACTGGTGTATCTTCCATTATTAATATCGTTGCCTCTTCGGCAGCGGCATTCATTCTGGCACGTCGGGAAACCAAACTATCCGGCACGATCTACATGTATTTCTTCATGGGACTGATTGCGCCAATGTCGATTATTACGACCATACGTGTTGTACAGGGATTGGGATTCTACGGCAGCATCACAAGTGTCATCCTGATCTACGCCGCGTTAAATACAGCCTTCAGTGTATTCTTGTATAGTGGATTCATCAAAACCATTCCACGAGCACTGGACGAAGTGGCATTTCTGGAAGGAGCAAGTGTGTTCGGGGTGTTCTTCCGCATCGTCACACCGCTCATCCTGCCCGTTAACGCAACGGTAGCGATCATGGTGTTCATGTCCGTTTGGAATGACATCACAATTCCGGTATACTTCCTGACAGACAGCTCCACCTGGACGATGCCACTATCGATCTACAATTTCTACGGCAAATATAGCCGGGACTGGAACCTGATCTTCGCCAATCTCGTGCTTACTTCCCTGCCTGTATTCATCCTTTATCTATTTGGGCAAAAATATATCGTCAGCGGCCTTACTGCCGGTGCAGTTAAAGGTTAAACCTTATATTCTCACGGTTCTCAAGGAATAGAATTGGAGTATTCATGACGTACTCAACCCCCACCAGATCTGGTGGGGGTTGTTCTAGAAAATGTATCTACACCTCTCTATTTTTGAAACAATTGCGGGTAAAGGGCAGCAACACCACCAGCAAGACCCTGTTGTACATTCCGACTAGTATCATCAGCAATAATTTCGTAGAGATCCGCTTCGATGGAATCTATTGCAATTTTGGCAATATCCGTTGGGCTCGTTTTTGGTGCATCGATGCCTGCCGTCATATCCGTATCCATGAACGCTACGTGCAATCCGGCAACGTTAACGTTCTTAGGGGCTAATTCCAGACGTAATGCATTCGTAATTCCCCACTGAGCGGATTTTGCAGCTGAATATGCACCTGAGTTACCAAGCCTGAGCCAAGATAGAGCGGACAGGATATTCAGTATCGAACCGCCCCCATTTTTCTCTATCATCGGTGCAAACGCACGAATCATTGAAAGCGTACCGAATACATGTGTATTGAACTCCAAGTGAATATCGTTCAGCTCACCTGTGAGCAGAGAAGCACCCGTAGCGGAACCAGCATTATTAATTAGAAGGGTTACATCACTAGCTATCTCAGCTGCAGCCATGACAGATTGTGGATCCGTAATATCGAGTTGCAGTGGAATAGCCCCGGGCAGATCAATGGATTCAGGGTTTCGCTCGCCAGTCTTTAATAAAAGAAGATGCCCGATAACCTTTGAAAAAAGGCTCCGAGCATCTTTCTTTGGTCCTTCATTGAGAACGGATTTACATATGGATTATGATTTTATGTCATATAGATTCGCAGGTAACGCCTGCACAAATGGTGACCAGTCATTCACTGTATATAGATGAAGTCGGTGCATGGCCCGTGTGCATGCCGTATACAGAAGCTTGCGATCATATTCCTGGCTGTAAGCAACGGGTGAAGCATCATAGACCAGGACAGCATCGAACTCAACGCCTTTGGCGAGATACACAGGAATAACCATGATTCCTTTTTCAAAAATCTGTGTGTCCTTTGTTATGAGCTGTAACCCTTCGCCGCCTTGACTTTGCAACCTTTCATAGGCATCACGACTTTCAGCCGCGGTTTTCGTAATCACAGCAATGGAATCAACCCCCTCCGCCTTAAGCGCGGCGATGTCTGCGAGAATCTGTGTACCACGCAGATTTTTGTCCTTCAATTTTGTTAAAAGAGGCTTCTGATCTCCCCTTTCAAACGGTCTTATCTCTTCTCCCCCTGGTAACATCTGTCTCGTGAATTCAACAATCTCTTTGGTTGAACGATAACTGCGTACAAGGCGTATCAATGTAGTTTCGCCTTCTCCGTAAAGATGAACCAGTGGCGAGTTGGATGCTGCCAAATCCGTAGCCTGCATAAAAATCGCTTGCCCGAAATCCCCCAGCACCGTCATGCGGGCACGAGGAAACAGTTTCTTGAGATACTCGTATTGAAACGCCGAATAATCCTGACCTTCATCAACAAAGACATAACGAATCTCTGTGTTCGTCCGGACGCCTTCGATCATCTCTTTTACATATAAATACGGAGTAGCATCCTCATGGAACAGCTTGTTCTGAAGGATCATTGCGTTGGTCTGTTTACAAATCTCAGGCCAGTGCTGTGGGGGGATTGCCCCATTCGTTTGTTCCCGATAAGCGGCTTCATCTACAAATAGTTGTTCGTATAACCCTTTCACATCCACGAACTGAAATTTCCGCACACTCTTTCTTAACGGTTTAAACATGTCTTTCACCAGTTTCTGACGAAGCAACTCCTCTTCTCGCACTGCAAAGTTAAAGGCACCCTCATCTTGCACTGCGCTGTCATTACCATTATCTCGTGCTGCGTATTTTTCCGCTACATCGAACACAGGCTTTTCTTTGTGCAACATGCGGAAAGCTTCCACATACTCATCCGTGTCCAGATAATTCAACTCCTCCTGAACCCAGTCTGCTTCCCGTTCCAGACGTTCCAGCGAAACAAGTTCTCTCAGCAACCATTCCTGCAAAAGAAGAATACGGTTGGACAAGGTAAGATTTTGATCCAAACTGTAAAATTGAGTCTTAATTTGGTCCGCAGTGATGAATTGACGTCCCCGAAATTGAATACCGTTGAACCGCATGCCCTCCCGCCCCAGCCACTTACCGTAGTTTTGGAGCACTTGCAGGAATGTCTCGGAAGCTTTGTACTTAATCGCCTCCAGACGAGCTTCATAACCCGGATCTTCTTGGGCTGTCAGCACATATTCAATCTGATCAAAGGCATCCTCTGGTCGTAAGGAGGAATCCAGCCAATAATTCAGATATTCCTGGAAAGTTGTCTGCTGCATGTTCTCTTCGCCAAGTTCCGGGAGTACAGTCGAGATATAACTGGTAAACATCGGATTCGGCGAGAAAAGTACAATCTGATCTGCTTTGACGGTCTGGCGGTGCTTGTATAGTAAGTAGGCCACTCGCTGTAACGCAGCGGACGTCTTGCCACTGCCAGCTGCTCCCTGAACGATAAGCATTCGGCTTCGGTCATCACGGATAATGGCGTTTTGTTCCTTCTGGATAGTTGCTACAATGCTCTTCATTTGTGAGTCTGCACCCTTGGCGAGCACTTGCTGCAACAATTCGTCACCAATCGTCTCAGTTGAATCAAACATGCTATGAAGCTGCCCATGTTGAATCTGGAACTGACGCTTGAGCTCCATCTTTCCGTCGATTCGTCCTGAAGGTGTGTCATAACTTGCTGGCCCGGGAGAGTGATCATAGTACAGACTCGCAATTGGCGTACGCCAGTCATAGATTAGAAAGTTCAATCCATCTTCATCCATGAAGGATGATACGCCGATGTAGATCTGTTCAGTCAATGTCATGCCTTTTTCCTTATAGTCGAAACGGCCAAAATACGGCGTTGGAAGCAGTCTCTTTGTATTTCTCCATTGTTGTGTTAACAGCTTGTGTCCGCGCTCCCTCTCGGCCAACACTCTGGACTGCTGATTAATGGTATAGAATGCATCTTCAAAATCCGTGTACGAACCCGTATTAATCGTCACTTCTTCCCAGAACCGTTTACGAATTTCGGCAGCCTGTTCATGCAGTCCTGCAACCTTCGGTTCTAACTCTTCGAGTCGTGCCTGAAGTTTGTTCCTCACCTGCACCAGTCTTTCCTCTTCCAACTTCCATTCGTTTGTTTTATCCATGAATAAGTCCACTCCCTTTTCCATTTATTAGGACCAAAAAAAGAGCATTGACAAATCGGAATGTCGGATGTAAAATTAAATTAGGAGAAATAATGATTCACCCTTTATATTCAATAGAAGTTTCAATTGCGCTATAGATTATATCATGGCTTCTTTTTACGTTCAATGCTTTTTTTATTCTGTCTGAATTGAACAATAATTTATATTAACTAGATGTCTCTTGAGCTACACTGGGGGGCATCTTTTTTTGTGTCCTGGGCATGGTTCATACCCTGAATGCGCTGTAAGCTATACACCCCTTTATATATTCGATAAAATGAACGAAACATGAAACATGAGTTGATGCTTTTGGGAGGGATACATAAATATGAATATAGAACCTGTGGAGGACCGGTGTCCTGTTGAGTTTGCAGTCAATATGATTGGTGGGAAATGGAAGTTGTTAATTATAAATCGTCTCATCCGCCATTCAACAATTCGATTCAATGAATTACAGAAAATGCTGGACCCCATTACGCATCGCACGTTAACCAGACAATTACGAGAACTTGAAGAAGCTGGTTTGATAAACCGTGTTACCCACCCTGTAGTTCCGCCTAAAGTCGAATATTCCCTTACAGAAAAAGGACAAAGCCTGACTTCGATCTTATTTCAGCTAGGTGATTGGGGATCGAAACATATGTAAAACGCCTTCTCATAGTATCCCAAGGGATACTTTATATCATTAATGTGCGTACTTACGCTCCTATTCTAAATCCGTTATGCTGAGGTCATTGCTGAGTGTTAACTCATTCATTCCAATCACATATTGAAAGGAAGTTATTGACCACTATGACACAGAATGATCGATTTTTAGTATATGGAGCATCGGGCTCCCAAGGCGGAGCTGTCGCTCAATTACTCGTTCAACACGGTTGTGAGGTTCGCACGATTACTCGAAATGAGGCTACAGCCAACACACTGAAGGAACAAAACATTGAAGCTTTCATCGGGGATCTATCAGATGTGGAACAGCTTCATACGGCGCATGAAGGTGTAAGTAAAGTCTTCCTGAACCTGCCGGTGGAGTTCAATTCGGATAAGATCAGACAATATACCAAAAATGCAATTGATGCTGCTATACAGGCAAACGTTAAATTGATTGTAGTTAACACGGGCACCTATGTTCCTGACCCTATCACCCATTCCAAAGGAATTGAATTGAAACGTGAAGTTATCCATGAATTGCAGCAAAGTGGTCTTCCATATATCATTGTGGAACCCATTGTATACTTGGAAAACTTCCTGATTCCCGGAATACTGAACAATGGCGTTTTGGCCTACCCGGTACCAGCAGACAAGCCGATCTCCTGGATTAGCTTAAACGATGCAGCTCAATTCCACTATTATGCCTTGACTCATTCGGAATTGGCAGGAAGCATTATCCCAGCACCCGGATTAGAAGCCCTGACAGGTGCACAATTAGCGGAACAATTCAGTGCTGTATTAGGTGAAAAGATCAGCTTCATGTCTCTACCTTTTGATCATTTTGAAGCAGCGATTCAGCCTTTGTTGGGAAGTGAGACAGCAGCAGGTCTTAAAGGATTGTACCAATGGATTGATGGGCATACTGATCTTCTTCCACGGTATGAAGAGATGGATGATAACATCAAAACCAATCTTAAATTAACCAAAATAAGCGATTGGATTCATCAAACAATGATTAAATAATATTTTATGAACAAGCCCTTTGAATCTCCAACCAGAGAAACGAATGGCTTGTTCTTTTTATATGAGAACTTTAATGGACTCAACTGATTCAGATTCAGAGATTGTGATAGGAATAGGCAAAACTTTGATAGAAATGTGGTACAGATTGGTTCATTCGATATGACATAATAATGTGTATATAGATCACCATACAGGTGGCAATAATAACAATTAGAAAGGATTTGAACATGATATGGAATATACCAAACTTGGTAACACAGGCTTGGACGTATCTCGCTTTTGCCTGGGTTGTATGGGATTTGGGGACGCCAGTAAATGGGTTCATGAATGGGTACTGAATGAAGAAGACTCTCGCCCCGTGATCAAAAAAGCGTTGGATCTAGGCATTAATTTCTTCGATACAGCGAATATATATTCTCTGGGTACGAGCGAGGAGTATCTTGGTCGGGCGTTAAAAGATTACGCAAATCGGGATGAAGTTGTCATTGCTACCAAAGTACACGGACAAATGCATCAAGGACCCAACGGTTCTGGTCTTTCCAGAAAAGCCATCCTGAGTGAGATTGATAAAAGCCTGAAACGATTGGAAACCGATTATGTGGATCTGTATATCATCCATCGTTGGGACTACAATACGCCTATTGAAGAAACCATGGAAGCCTTACATGATGTGGTGAAGTCCGGTAAAGTGAGATATATTGGCGCTTCGGCCATGTTTGCATGGCAGTTCCAAAAAGCATTACATGTAGCAGAGAAAAATGGTTGGACCAAGTTTGTCTCCATGCAAAACCACCTGAATCTCATCTACCGTGAAGAGGAACGAGAAATGCTGCCTCTATGCAAGGAAGAAAAGATTGGTGTGACTCCCTACAGTCCTCTTGCTTCAGGCAGGTTAACCCGTGACTGGTCCGTATCAACACTTCGATCCGAGACAGACCAAATTCAGAAATCCAAGTACAATGCGACAAGTGATGCGGATCGGCTTGTTGTTGAACGAGTTGCATCCATTGCAGAAAAATACGGTGTCCCTCGCACACACATTGCACTTGCGTGGTTGCTACAAAAAGACACTGTAGCGGCTCCAATTATCGGTGCCACCAAAATATCGCATCTGGAAGATGCTGTAGGTGCCCTTTCTGTTGAGTTGACCTTAGAAGACGTCTCATTCCTTGAAGAGCCCTATGTACCTCACCCTGTAGTAGGTGCTCAATAATCGCTTTTGCTTAAAATATAGAAGACCTCCTCTTTCCGTATCCGGAAGTTGGGGGTCTTCTTTTTATATCACGATTTATTTGCGCCAAAATGTTGAACATTCTGCCTTATCCGCTATATTGAACTCAATCATTCTCTCAAGTAACGAAAAATCAATCTCCTGTTTCCACTTCATCCGCACCAACTCTTTGGTGTGATCATACCCCGCCTGTGTGATCTCTTCCGAAAAACGATTAATTCCTGCCTGCTCGGGAGCAACAGCCAAGTGTTGCTTGGATACACTAAAGCCAATAATAAAGGTCTCATGGTCGGTAAACATCGGTTGATTCCAGGCTATTTTTTGCTTTAAATTCGGGAATTTTTCAGTGACCCAGTTCAAAACTTCTTCCGTTCGTGCCTGGTGTTCCGGGTTATCGATGCGTGCTATAAATTCTGCAAAGGTCTCCATTGGTTTCCCCCAAATCATGAAATATACTATTTAATTTGCCCTATTCAAACTCATTCTATCATGAATATCAAATTCAATACCCCTTATCGGTTGTTTTAATGCAAAAAGAATTTGTAACAACAAAGTTCTCTTTAATAGGCCGATATCTATGATCATAGAGTAGTCCTTACCCGCAAAGACCTTAGATATTTTCCTTTATCCAAGATCGCAACTGATCCGTATAGACTGCACGTTCAACCCTTCAATTAACAAAACAGAAAAGCAGCTGACCTTGGCGGCAGCTGCTTTCTTCTATCTTTAACTATCACTATTGCAGAGTTCACACTTACATAGTGCTGATATCAATAACAAATCGATATTTCACGTCGGAAGCTAATACACGTTTGTAAGCTTCGTCAATCTGGTCGGCGGAGATGACCTCAATGTTAGGTGCAATATCATGTTCTGCACAGAAATCAAGCATTTCCTGCGTCTCACGAATGCCACCAATCATGGAACCTGCAAATGAACGACGATGACCGATAAGAGAAAATACGTTTACGGCTAAAGGCTCTGCAGGAGCACCCACGTTCACGAGTGTACCATCCAGCGTGAGCAGTGAGAAATAAGCATTAATATCGATATTCGCACTTACCGTGTTAATCATCAGATCAAATGTGCCTGCAAGTTTCTCGAATGTTTCCGGTTCGCTTGTGGCAAAGTAGTGATCTGCACCAAATTGCAGTCCATCTTCTTTTTTACTCAGGGATTGGGAAAGAACCGTTACTTCGGCACCCATCGCATGTGCAATTTTGACAGCCATATGACCAAGACCACCCATACCTACAACGGCAACTTTCTTACCTGGGCCAGCTCCCCAGTGATGCAGTGGTGAATATGTCGTAATACCGGCACACAGCAAAGGTGCAGCAGCATCAAGTGCAATGTTATCAGGGATGCGAACGATGAAATCCTCTACAACAACAATGTGAGTTGAATATCCACCCTGCGTAGGCTCACCGTATTTGTCTACCCCAGCATAAGTGGGGATATTTCCTTTGAGACAGTATTGCTCTTCACCTTTGCGGCAGTTATCACATTCACCACAAGAGTCAACCATACATCCGACCCCTACTCGGTCACCGACCTTGTATTTGGAGACCCCAGTTCCTACATCAGTCACTATTCCGGCAATTTCGTGTCCAGGAACGAGTGGATAATTCACAGGCCCCCATTCACCGTGGGCAGTATGGATGTCAGAATGGCAGATACCGGCATATTTAATCTCGATTAATACATCATTGGTATCCAGATCACGTCGTTTAATTTCAGCACTTCTGAATTGTTGGTCTGGTCCGTCAACGGCTCTGGCTTTAGCTATAATCAATGGGATAACCTCCTAGTAATTTAAAGTTCAAAATAATCTTACCCCCTCTAGTTAACTCTAGGTCAAATGTTTATCTTTTTTTTTATCTCGAACTTACTTTGACATCCAGTAATCCAACATGTTAGAATTCACTCGGATCAATCCTAGAGTTAACTCGAAGTCTACCCCTAGTAGAAAGGAAATCATTCTATATGACCTATTCAATCGGTGAAGTTGCCAAAAAATTAGACCTTACGGTATATACATTGCGTTACTACGACAAGGAAGGACTCATGCCTTTTGTAGAACGAACCACAAGCGGAACACGCTTGTTCAAAGACTCCGACATTGACTTTCTAAAGATCATCCAATGTCTGAAGCTGACCGGCATGCCTATTAAAGACATTAAGGACTTTATTGAATGGTGCTCTGAAGGGGACTCCACGCTGAAGCAAAGATATGACATGTTTACGGAGCGAAAAGCTATTGTGGAAGCACAAATGGAGCAACTAAGAAGAACCATGGAAGTCATTGAGCACAAATGCTCATATTACGAAACTGCTTTGGAAGCAGGAACCGAAGAGATTCACAAAATTAAACCGATGGAAAATGCCATCACCAATTGATGGTTCATACTTTCTATTTTCTAAAATTAGCGCACAAAAAAAGTAGCTTGAAGTCCTCTAACGGATTTCAAGCTGCTTTTTTGGGTATGTCTCTACTCATCATTTTTCCAAAAGTTTCATCGTTACATGGATAATCCGGTTTAATTTTTCCTTATCCGTCGAGGTTCTTGCCATGGCTCTGATGCCGACAGAAATATTGTGCAGGTACTCTGCCATTTCCTCCGCATCATGATCAGAAGAGAATTCTCCCTCCCGCTGCCCCCATTGAATAATCTGCTCGAACATCCGCTCAGCTTCGTTAAACGATTCAAGAGATCGGTTGTCCACTTCCTGATCACGTGCTCCTAGCTCCACAGCCGAGTTCACAATCAAACAACCTGATGGTGTCTCCTCTGCTTCACTGATCATAACATCGAAAATTTTATCCAGTGCTTCCACTGCCGTCTTGGATGCCTTGATTTCTGCAAGTAATGTGGTGCTGACCTTACCTCTGTAACGATCCATTGCCTGTAAAAACAGCGAATGTTTGTCATCAAATGTATCATATATACTTCTGCGATGAATTCCCATATGCTCAACCAAGTCACTCATCGACGTTTTCTCGTAACCTTGTTCCCAGAAGATCTTCATTGCTTTATCCAATACTTCATTCACTTCAAACTCTTTACTTCTAGCCATTCGACTTCCCTCCCAAAATCAATCTAACACATCGGGAACGATCAGTAAATAAAAGATGCAGATCCCCTTTTCATTCTCATCTTATCATGTATTAGCTGAACCGTAAGTGTATATCTTCTGTACTTGTTGTATATCATGACCTGTGTACTTGTGAATATGCAACCAGCAATCAGAATGTCTTATCCATTCACATCAAATGTTTGCCTATTCCTATCCGTTTCTTACCGCCTTCGGTCAATATACGATAGAATGTGATTATTATGTTGTGAGGAAAAAAGGAGAACTTTGCATGTCTGATCAAATACACGAACAACAAAACGAATTAGCCACACTCATTGACCGTTTTTCTGACAAGGACGGGGTACACCTGACGGCGATCCCTTCATTATTTCTAATCCGTGAATCGGTCGTTACTGAACCTATATTTAGAGTGAATGAACCATCCTTCTGCATTATCGTTCAGGGTGAGAAAGAGGTCCTGCTGGGACAGGATCGTTTCCGGTATGGTCCAGGAAGTTATATCGTGGCAACCGTTGACTTGCCGGTTAGTGGACAAGTGATTCAAGCCTCGTCTGAGGCCCCCTATCTGGCCCTGAAACTTGAATTCACATCCAGTGAGATTCTGGAGGTATTGAACCATTCCGATTTCCCAGCAAGACCGCGAAAAACGACGAGACGTGCGATGTTTGTCAGCCAAGCTGAGCCGTCTCTGCTGGATGCGGTTGTCAGGTTAGCCCGTTTGTTGGAAGATCATTCGGAAGATATCCCTCTGCTCGCTCCTTTGTTCAAAAAGGAAATTCTCTATAAAGTTCTGAAAGGTCCACATGGGATTGCTCTGGAACAAACTACCATGGAGGGCAGCCATACTTATCGAATCAGAGACGTTATTGAATATATTATGAATCATTCTGATCAGAATTTTCGGGTTGAGGAATTGGCGGATTTAGCAAATATGAGCACTGCCTCACTGCACAGACACTTTAAAGAAGTGACTGCCATGAGCCCGATTCAGTTTCAAAAACAACTGAGGCTGCAAGAAGCTCGCCGCTTGTTATTATCCAAGTCCACCGATGCAGCAGATGTAGCATTTCAGGTAGGTTATGAGAGCCCTTCCCAATTCAGCCGTGAATATTCTCGCATGTTCGGATTTCCGCCCAGAGAAGATATTAAACGCTTGAGAGGCAGAGCCGATGAAACGACTACCATCTCTTGACTGGTTACTGTCTAGTATCGTTCCTTTATAACTAAAAAGAGCATCTCCCCGTCATGTAACGACGTTTGGAAATGCTCCTGTACTACTCTACCATTTATGCAGTCTAATCTTACTTCGCGGTAAGCAGGCTATCGGAAATAAATTGCAGCTGACCTTCCAACGTTAACGGATCATTGTACGAGTCTGAGGTCGGATCAAGCTGGAACACATGATTTGCCTTCACCGCAGGCAAGTTTTTCCACAATGTATTATCATATACGATCTTTGGATCGGTTGTATCTCCCGACCACGGGCTGGTGAAGATGATATCACCCGCATACTCCGGTAATAGTTCCATGGAGATTGAAGCCCATCCAGTCCCGCTGTCAATCGCTTCAGCTTGGGCCTTGGCTGGTGCCTTGAGATCAAACTCCCCGTAAATAATTTCACCGCCTCGACCATAGTTATGACCAAATACAAATAATCCTTTGGCGTACGGATTCAGTATGGAAACAGTGCGATCGCCTACAGCTTCATGAACCTTGGGCTTTAGTTCGTTGATCTTCGCTTCCCATTTAGCATTCCAAGCTTTAGCTGCTTCTTCTCTATTGGTGAGCTTACCCATTTCAAGCATTAAATCCTTGAAATTGCGCTTACCATATGCAATCTGTACGACAGGCGCAATCTGCTCCAGCTTGTCGATGCCCTCTGTGCCAGTGTACACGATCAATAAGTCAGGTTTTAAGCTGATTAGCTTCTCTGGCGTAGGCTCTTCACCCAGATCGCTGGTGCCCGCTGCTGCAAGTTGATCCTTGATATATTTGTTGTTCATCGCTCCTGATAAAGCGCCGACTACCGGTGCATCCAGGGCAACAAAGTAGCCTGTCGAAAATGATGTCAAATCAATAATGCGCTTAGGATTCTTGGGTACCTGTACTTCGCCTGCATCCGATTGATATGTAACAAGTTCCTCTTCGGCAGTTGCCGCTTTATCAGCGGAAGAAGCTGAATCCGAGTTCGTCTTGGTTTCTGTCTCCGCAGCTGCATTCGTGCTGTCCCCGGTTGTACTATTGGTCGTGGCAGACTGACCACATGCACTAAGTACAATCAGTAAGATAAGTGCCATCATGATCCATATTGATTTTATCTGTTTACGCAAAATAAACCCACCTTTTCGTTGATATTGATAATCGTTATCAACGATATCATGCTATGCAGGATTTGACAAGCTATGTTTATTTCACCCCTCTACGAACTCTAACTTGCAAGTCACCAAGTTAAACAGCTATCATCAATAGAGTAAACCATTCACTTTTTTATAAGAGAGAGTTTTGAAAAGCCAAAAAAACGTATTCAAGGAGGACAACATGGAAGAGATTATATTGTGGTTAAAGTATTTGTTTTTAGGTATTGTTCAAGGTGCAACGGAGCCAATTCCCGTCTCCTCAAGTGGTCATCTGATCATCGCTCAGAGACTTATGGGCATGAAGCAGAACGGATTGTCATTTGAGATTTTAACGAACACGGCATCACTTATCGCTATTATTTTTATATACCGGGAAGATATCAAAAAGTTGATTATTGGTGCACTAGGTTACCTGCGTACTCGTAAAGAAGAATATCGAGCAGACTTCATGTTTTGCTTATACATAATTATTGGTACGATCCCTGCTGCTGTCGTTGCAGTCCTGTTCAAGGACCGGATTGAAGAAATCTTCTCGTCCGCATATACCGTTTCCATCGCGCTATTGATCACCGGGGTTGCCTTATGGCTGATTCGTAATCTTCGTGGTCGCAAGCAAGACGGTGATCTGTCTACGAAAGATGCATTGTTGGTAGGTCTGGCTCAGGCGGTCGCTCTTATTCCGGGCATTAGCCGCTCAGGGGCAACCGTAATTGCGTCCATCGCTGTTGGCATGAAACAGGAAACAGCTTTGAAGTTCTCCTTTATGCTGTACATTCCCATAAGTATTGGTGGACTCATTATGGGGGTATCCGACATTTCCAATGATCCGAATCGGTCACAACTGGCTATCCCTTATCTGATCGCATTCATCACGACACTTTTCGTCACGTATTTCTCCATGAGATGGTTTATGGGCATTATGGCCAAAGGCAACCTGAAATACTTTTCGTATTATTGTTTTGCCGCAGGTACTTTGTTACTGATCTTCTTATAAAAAAAGTCCACACACCAAAAGGAACAACCAGCGATGGTTGTTCCTTTGTTGTATAGTGGCAGAACCATAATGACATATAGCAGGAGCTAGACAGTCAGGCGTGTAGCCTTGTTGCTTCTGTTAACCAGCTCTGTAGCAGCGAACATGACACTAAACAGAATCAGCAGGATCAGGGGTACCATTGACATTCCCCATTGGCCGGCTATAAGCCCCATACCTAACGGGATGAGTGTTGAACCTGTATAGGCACTGGCCATTTCAAGTCCAATTACACTTGGGGATGCCCTCTCACCGAAGCGTTCCGGTGTCGCATGAACAATGCTCGGATAGATCGGTGCTCCGCCCAATCCCACGATAAATAAAGCCCCTGCCGCAATCCAGTAAGGAATCGGCATAACCAGGATAACCAGTCCGACGCATCCAACAATTCCACCATACCTGATGAGATTTTTGCTGGATACATGAGTCGAAAGAAAACCAGAGATTATACGTCCTACGATGATTCCGATAAAGAACAAGGAAGATAACGCTGCCGCAGTACCTGGAGATACGCCTTTACTACCTATGAAGAAAGAAGCCATCCACAGACCGGCAGCAGTTTCGGAACCATTATAACAGAGCATCGCAAGCATCGACATTTTCACGCCGGGGATACGTATGGCCTCACGGTTGCTTACGCGTTTCTTCTCATCACCTAAACCCTCTACTCTTCCCTTCTCAAAAATCTTCCATAGAGACAAAGTTGATAATAAGATCACCGCGATCCCAAGCAAAATCAACCCCACAGTAACGTATCCTGCACGCCAGTTGTTTGCTTGATTCAGCCAATATGCCATAACGAGTGGGCCTGTCACTGCGCCAATTCCCCAGAAACAATGCAACCAGTTCATATGCTTGGCCTTGAAATGTAATGCTACATAATTACTTAGTGCCGCATCCACCGAACCTGCACCGAGACCGAGAGGGATCGCCAGAATCAGTAAAAACACAAAATTCTCAGAGAATGAGAATCCTAACAGCGCGATCGTTGTTGAGAGGATACTGAATACTGTGACTTTACCCGTTCCGAACCGGTGTAACAATCGGCTAGCGGACAGACTGGACACTACTGTACTAAATGAAATGATTAGCGATATGTAACCAGCCATTTCTGTTGTCGCATGTATATCGTTTTTCATAACGGACCAGGCACTGCCAAGTAAAGCATCCGGTAATCCCAGCCCTATAAATGCGAGATAAATAATGATTAACAATAACGTGACCATCTGGGTGTCTCTCCTCAGTTTGTTTAATTTCTGATTCTCGTCGAACCACCCATATAATAATATTGATATTTCTATCTGTAATCTTCCTATATTTTGACTCCTTATATCAGTATTCTGATATATTCTGGCGACTCATAACCTATATCACTGGTTCAGGATAGGTATTTCTCCAAGCAAATTCTTCAAGTTAATGGTATCCCACGGCATATGCTCAGTTATCCCTAATCCAACTACATCTGTTTCTTCAGACAGTTCTTTAATCAGATGAAGCAAGTGAGGTATTTGCATGGTTCCCGCTGGTGAAAACTCATAAGGTTCTCCTGGCTTGGCGAATAACAATGAACGGAACATGTTGGGATCAAGCACATCCAGATCAAGATGAATTGCCAGATGTTTGAACCCAGTCTCTTTAATCCACTTCTTAATCGAATCCATGCCATAGGTTAATTCTTCAGTTCCAGCCGTTCGGATACCCAATCTTTGAATCACTTCGGTTTCCTGTTCCGTGGGGGTTGTCAACCCGGCCATGAAGACATGTTCAGGTTTCAAAGGGACACTCACATGTTTGGCAAACTCCGGATCCCCTTCCCCAAGAAGGTTCCCAAGCGGTAAAGTATGACCGTTGTCATATCCCTCGTATCTAACCAAATCACCATGAGCATCAATCCATATCAAACCAAGTTCTCCGTCATATCGTTCATTTAAATAAGCAAACGGGGCTTGTTCGACCAAACAGTCACCACCAAACATGACAATGCGATCGGGCTGGTGAGCTTGAATAATATGCTGGGCAGCCTGCAATTGCTGAAGTAATTGTGCTCTGCCTTTTATCCCGTTCTCGCTTACCAGAAATGTTCCATCATATGCTTCGACAGGAACATGAATGAGAGGTTGATCATTGTCAGGTGCAAGCCATGCAAGCAGCTCCGCTCCAAAAGAGTAGTTTGGATTATCTCCACCTTGCCATTGTGGCATAAGCAGACGTATTGTTTTTTGAGTCATCGTAAATCTCCTTTACTTCAAAGTAAGGTTAGTATAAACTGAGCCCAAACAAATAAATAGTACGGTCTTTTATGATAGGTACTACCCGAAAGGATAGTGTAAATGATGAGTATGGCTGAATACCACGGTAAAGTTAAAAACATTCAAGATACCCCTTTTGGATACACGTTGTCTGTCATTGGTGGCAAATGGAAAATGGTGATTATGTATCTTCTGGCTGATAACCAGCCTGTCCGTTTCAATGAACTAAAAAGACAGATTGGCGCCATCACGTATAAAACGCTGAGTTCACAGCTCAAAGAATTGGAAGCAGATGGTATGGTCGAACGAAAAGAATATCCCCAAGTCCCTCCTAAAGTCGAGTACCGTCTGACAGCCAAAGCTGAAACGTTATTGCCCGTTTTGGAAGGACTATGCGAATGGGGTGTCCAACACCAAGAACCTTTATTGATCAATAATAGCGCAACGGATTGAACGCTTTTGTCTATATTTTCAGATGAGATAATTGGAGTAAATGCAGTATGTTAAAATGCAAAAAGTCGCCAATAGGCGACTTTTTTACTTTTATCTTGTGTTCCTCTGTACGTTCAGCAAATAAAAGCAGTAATTCGTAGAATTATACTTTTTCGTGTACCAGATCTTTCTGGTAGGCAAACACTCTGTCCCTCAGTAACAGCGAATCTTCGCTTCGAATATCTTCAGCTGCTGCATGCACGATATGTGTCATCCCACATACCCCCCTTTATCTTATTGGAATTATTGCTTTAAAATGATATATCTAAATTATCATTCCCAACACCAAGCGTCAATTCCCCCATTCATTGAATATTTCTATAAGCATCCGAACGTATCTTTTTGCCGGCTTTATTCGTTTACATAAGAAATATAACGAGCAACGATGTATACGAATTTCAACTCTCGGAGGTCTGGTATTATGGAAATTTCAAAGGGAATAGCGATGCTTCAGCTTGATTTTGAGGGGAATATAATTCACCCTGTTCTGATATGGGATGAAGAAATGGTTGTGTTAATTGATACCGGCTTCCCTGGACAATATGACGATTTGCATATCGCACTCGAAAAGATTGGTGTGCCGATCAGCCGACTTAAAGCAGTGATTTTGACGCATCAGGATGTGGACCATATCGGGTGTCTTCCCGAGATTTTGAAAGCTTGTGGCTCACAAATCAAGATCTATGCGCATGCGCTGGATAAGCCGTATATTGAGGGACAGCTCCCTCTTCTGAAAGACGGTCACCTTGAGCATCCTCCAATGGGCAAAGTAGATACAACGGTGACTGATGGTCAGGAACTGCCGTTTTGTGGTGGTATTCGCGTTATTCATACACCTGGTCATACGCCAGGTCATATCAGTTTATATATGATGGACAGCAAGACGCTCATCGCCGGAGATTCAATGTTCAGTGTAGACGGCATGCTTGGAGGCATTCATGAACCAACTACACTGGATACAGAGACAGCTCGATACTCTTTGAAAAAGTATATCGAACTCGACATTACATCTGTGATTTGTTATCACGGTGGTCTAAGTCATGGGAATGTAAATGAACAGATCTCAAAACTTACTCAAGGGTTATAAATATTAAAATTGCTGATCCGCGAATGGTTACCGTCTAAACCCAGTAACCATTCTTAGTCTTAGCATAGTCTTCCTATTGTTTGGCATACTGCAAAATGGCTGTAGCCGCACGAATTCGCAGCTCTTCTTCTTCACTGTGTAACGCTTCTCTCAGCACCTGGAGAGCTCTCTGAATCGTGGCTTCATCTACCCCTGTTGAGAGAGAGTTGGTTGCTTCGGCTGTTACACTGACTGCAAGACCTCGATCCAGCTGTGCTTGTGATATGGGATACTCAAACTTCGCAAGGATGGCTGAATCATTTTGCAGTGCCTGCACTTTGTCATTCAGCTCAGCAAGAGGAATACGACCCAACCATGTGACTCCGCGACGGTGACAGATCAAGTCGTTTTCTGTGCCAGCGGAATCGTCGTAATAATAATCCCCGATATCCCCAACATACGTCCATTCATCATCGCTAATTAATACATAATCTCCATCCTGCATGAGGTTACCAAACATATGTAGTGTCGCGAGTGTGCTCGCCAATTCTGCTTCATCCAAGGGATAGTGTTGAACCAACTGTTCCTTCCATAGCTCCGGAGGCGTTTGCTCAAGATCCCCTGTACCTGACCAAGCAATACCAATATAATTGTCTTCCAGAAATGATGCTACTCTGTTGACTCCGTGCACGGTGGACTGGATGTGATACAGATTCACAAATACCGCCTTCCTTTCTTTCAATCATTCGTATGAACATAGTTAACCATTGTAACATTAGTGGTGTCTATTTCAAACGTAATGACTTCTTTCCCATATGGCGGGTTATGTGGACCATAGAACGTTCTGACTTCCAGAACCGTTCGAAAATTATAACCACCTTGTGTACGCCTTTTAAGTTCCAATACGTGAATGTCATATAGCCCATAGCTAGGGACCGGTTTATGATTTTCCTGATAATAGTTGGTAATCTCACGGTAAATGTATGGGTTGAGCATCGTAAGTGCTAACGGCTTATAGTTTTCTTGTTGTACATACTCAGGATCTGCATATGTAACATCTGTGGATAGGAAAACACTATTTAACATTAATGTTATAGCTACAAGTATTGAGAGAAAAATTTGTTTTTGAATTACCATACTCATCCACCTTTTTACTTTCTATTATCCCGAGTGAATGCAAAAGCATACAGAATATTATTACGATCTAATATTAATCCATAGCTATATATCTGAATGTAAACGTGATGAAACTTGATATATTGATAATCTTTCTGTCATCGGAGTGGCAAGTGTAAATACTCGTTAGTTCAACTTATAAAGCATATACTTTTTGATATAGCCTCAGGCTATAACTGGGTATAATTTAATGGAATTACATTATAACTCCGGATCTGTGATAAATTTTGTGTAACATAAAAGCAGAGGGGTTTTAAACAATGACAAAAAGTAGTGTATTGGGATATCCGCGTATTGGTGCTGATCGGGAATGGAAGAAAGCGTTGGAAGCGTTCTGGGCAGGCAAGCTGGAGGAAAATGAATTTCACGCACGTTTGCAGGAGATCCGTATCGATCATTTGCGCAAGCAACAAGCGAAAGGCATCGACATCATTCCAGTTAATGACTTTAGCTATTATGATCATATCCTGGATACGGCCGTGATGTTTGGCATTATTCCCAAACGATTTGCTTATGATGGTGGGTCGGTTCCGTTGTCCGTATATTATGGCATTGCCCGGGGAACAAAAGATGCCGCAGCCAGCGAAATGACAAAATGGTTTAATACCAACTATCACTACATAGTACCTGAACTGGACGGGGCTTCCCCAACTCTGACGGAGAACAAACCACTTCTCGCTTATCGTGAAGCAAAAGAAAAACTCGGCATTGAAGGCAAACCGGTAATCGTTGGACCGCTAACCTTCCTGAAACTCTCCAAAGGCTATGATAAATCCGAGACAGACGCTTGGTTGGACCGCTTGCTTCCACTCTATACTCAATTGCTTCAGGAACTTGCGAGCGAAGGCGTTCAGTGGGTGCAGGTCGACGAGCCTATTCTGGTAACCAAATTAAGTGATGGAGATGTACAGCGTCTGAATAAAATATATAAAACATTTGCCACAGCCGTTCCAGGCCTGAATATCATGCTGCAAACGTACTTTGAATCTGTCGAAAACTACAACGAGATTGTTGCACTGCCAGTTCAAGGTGTAGGACTTGATTTTGTACACGGGCTCTCTGGTAACACACAATCTATTCGGACATCCGGTTTCCCGGCAGACAAAGTGCTCGGAGCAGGTATTATCGATGGACGTGGGATCTGGAAAGCTTCCCTTCAAACAAAACTGAATTTGCTGAATGAATTGACTGAGTTCGTGACGCCTGAACGTATCATCGTGCAATCATCTTGCAGCCTGCTGCATGTGCCAGTTACGACTGAACGTGAGGCAAAACTTACATCCGAACTGAAAAATGCTCTTGCATTTGCAGATGAAAAGCTGGATGAGATTGTTCTTTTGACTACAGCCTTATCTTCACCAAGTGCAGAGATTACTGCTAAAATTAACGAAGCAGAGCTTCCTCTTCAGGCGCTTCAGCAATCCGAAGATCGGAACCGGACCGCTGTACAGAAAGCCGTTGCTTCCATCAGTGTTCAACAACCAGAGCGCTCCCGTCCTTTTGCAGAGCGTCATGAAGCTCAACAGGCCAAATGGCAATTGCCACTCTTCCCGACAACAACGATTGGTAGTTTCCCGCAATCTGCCGAAGTCAGAAAAGCACGTCAGTTGTGGCGCAAGGGTGAGTTGAACAACGAACAGTATGCTGCCTTCATCCGGGAGCAGATTGATATCTGGATTAAGATTCAGGAAGAGATCGGAATTGACGTATTGGTGCATGGTGAGTTTGAGCGTACCGACATGGTTGAATTCTTTGGCGAGAAACTGGCCGGCTTTGCCTTTACACAGTTTGGATGGGTACAATCATATGGTTCACGTTGCGTGAAGCCACCTATTATCTTCGGTGATGTTGCATTTACGGGTGAAATGACAGTGGAAGAAACGAAATATGCTCAATCGCAGACAGAGCGTCCTGTCAAAGGCATGCTGACTGGCCCCATTACCATCATGAACTGGTCATTCGTACGCGAAGACATTGCTCGTGAGCAGATTGCCTATCAATTGGCGTATGCGTTGAGACAGGAAGTCGAGGCACTTGAACAGGCAGGCATTGGTATGATCCAGGTTGACGAGCCGGCTGTTCGTGAAGGGCTTCCGCTGAAAGAAAATGAACAAGCCGATTACCTGGCTTGGGCGGTCAAAGCGTTCCGTATCTCCACATGCACGGTGCATGAAACGACTCAAATCCATACGCATATGTGCTATTGCGAATTCCATGACATGATTGATTCCATTGAAGCTATGGATGCAGATGTTATCTCCATTGAGACATCCCGTAGTCACGGTGAACTGATTCACAGTTTTGAAGAAAATACGTATGAGCTCGGTATCGGTCTTGGCGTATATGATATCCATAGTCCACGTGTTCCAAGTGTGGATGAAATGAGCAGCATGATTGAACGTGCCCTGCGTGTTCTTGATCCGAAGCTGTTCTGGATTAACCCGGACTGCGGATTAAAAACTCGTGGACAGGAAGAAACAGTAGCTTCTCTGCGTAATATGGTTGACGCAACCAGAATCGCTCGTAACAATCACGCTTCAGCTGCTGTATTGTAATCGGCTGCGAAGCAGCATAACTTCAAAAGTAAAGCCGGACACCCCTTCGTTAAACGGGTGTCCGGCTTTTTATGCTTTTATTATTGTAGTTACTTTTAACGTACATTCATTTCACTTGTAACATGGCGACCTTTAGCGTTCCTGCCCCTTTTCTCACCACCATCCAACGCTTACGACTAGATACTCTCTTCCAGCCATTGCTGCAATGGTGTATCTTCAGTCAGTTCGCCGAGCAGTATATGACGGAACTCTCCATCCCCATCAATAACCATCGTTGCAGGCAAACCTGTAATACGATACATACCTGATATGTTGCCCGTCACATCAATAATCACCGGAAAATCAAACGCCTGCTTATCCATAAACTCACGGATCGTGCCCTTCGATTCCCCCACATTAACAAACAGGGTTTCCACATCGTTCTTATAGTCCTGAGCAATCTGGTGAACAAGCGGCATCTCCCTTACACAAGGTGTGCACCATGAAGCCCAGAAGTTAATCATGACGGCTTTGCCCTGATAATCGGACAGGCTGACTTGTTCCCCTGCTGAATTAACCGCTGTGAACTCAGGGGCTTTTGCACCTGCTTCAATAGCGTTGCCTCGCTGAGACTCGGGTGTCGATACATTTTCGAAAATGGCCCATGTACCTGCGAGCAATGCGACCACACCAATCAAAATTGTAAGTGTACGTCTGCTTTTAAAACTCTTTTTCTGCAATAAACTCACCTTCACTTTAAACCAAGACTTTGATGAAATGCTGCATGGAGCGAACCGAATTGATCACAAAAGTCGTGAGTAGAGCCCTCTCCAACATTACGTCCATGGTTCATGAATATCACCTGATCCGCAATGTCGTCTGCAATCTCCAGCTGATGGGTCGAGAACACGACCATGTGGCCTTCCTGTTTGATGCCCTTGAGCAGCTGAGTTAATTCCTGCATCCAGAATGGGTCCAATCCATTCGTTGGCTCATCCATGATGAGCAGTGGAGGTTTCGACAGCACAGCCTGGGCGAATAACACACGTTGGCGCATGCCTTTGGAGAAGGTCGTAACCCGGTTTTTCTTTTTTTCCTCCAAACCTACCATGGTCAGTACTTCCTGTACTCTCTCCTTGGGAACTTTCCTCAGAGAAGCCCAGAACAGAAGCATTTCCTCCGCACTCAGTCCTTGATTAAATTGATAATCGTCCGGCATATATCCAATCTGCTGTGAATAACGGTTGCGCTCCTTCAACCATCGCACATTGTTCACCACAACCTCACCGGAGGTAGGCCGAAGAATTCCGGCGATCATACGCAGCACTGTGCTCTTCCCTGCGCCATTCCCTCCACAGAGGGCAAGCACTTGGCCTGAAGTTATGCGAAAGGAGATATCCTGAACAATGGGTTGCTTTTTAATGGATTTACACAATTCCATCACTTCGAGTCCCACTTTATCCATGAGAACGCCCCCTCTCCCAGATCGCATATACCGCCAGGACAGAGAAAGCAATCCAGAATAGGCATATCCCGATGAAGATCCAACTGCCACTTGGTTGCTGCACCCACTCCACCCATCGATAATATTCTGGTCCCAGAATGGAGCCGCCTCCCAGTTTAATAACTACAAACAATCGCACCAGCTCGGCCGGATTAATGAGCGTTAGTATAATCAGTAGCGGCTTCACCCATAGATAAGGCATCAGTCCCAGCACAGAGAGCAATAAGGTCGGCCATCCAATGACTGCGAAGAACCATACGGTCACGGATATGGTTAACGCCTGCCACCGATTGCGCGACAACGAACCGATAAATAGCGCCAACGTCAGGAATAACAACACCAGTCCACAGGAAAATGCCAGAAAGAGAAGATATGTCATGGCATCCAGTGGATTTCCGATTACTCCGCTAATGACCCCCATCAGGCCATATCCAAACGCAACAATGGTAATTAAAACAATCGACAGCCCAAGATACTTGCCCACAATAAAAGACATCGTGCCGATGGGATACGTGGATAGCAGTTGCCAGCTACCGTCTTCCTTTTCGGATGTTAGTGAGAAGGAACCGAGGAATAACGTCATTAATGGCAAAAGGTAGAGAATGAGATTCAACATGGAACCTGTGGTGCCTGAATATCCTTCAACTTGATTCTGCGAATTCAGAAGTAACAAGCTTAAGCTAAAGGTGCAAAAAAGGATCAGAAACGAATACGCCCAAGGATTGCGAAATCCCATTTTCACTTCTCGTCTTGCAATCTGTATCATATCTGACATCATTAATCACCATTTTCTATTGTCATACTTAGTGGCCTGACTCTTCTTTCATCTCACTTTCCTGATGCATCTCATTACCATCTCCTTCTTCACCATGTCCGTGCTCACTATGCCCATGTTCACCCATCATGTCCATATTCTCTGTGTTCTGTTTCCAGTCATGGGAGGCAAGATCCTTAGCGGTCATAATGGTTCCAACACCTTGCTCTGCAATGAAAGCTTCAGCCGAGGGCTTGTCCTTAAAATTAAGAATTCCATAGGCCATAGGTGTACGCAATGAAGCGTCGTATACATACGTGGCTTTGCTGTATTCAATCCATTCCTTGTCATTGTAATCACGTACATAGTCCATGCCGATGTTATCTGTGCCATTTTCTGTTTTCCACTGGTTCATGCAGCCGATGTCATCGAACTTGTAATTTTGGCCGTCTTTCGTAGTGAGCTGTGTTGCATATGCGTCGTCCTTCACCTGCATTTTACAGATCGCACAGATATCCACGTCCTCATTGATCGGCAATGCCGCATATTTTGTTCCGCAAGCGGTTAACAATACCATGCCAAACATAAGTACCATGACCAATGTCCATCTTCTGTTCAAGCCTTTGTTCATTTTCGTAATACCCCCATATAGATGATTATAAAAGTTGCCATACCCAACAGAACTAACCCGAACATCCACACCATCTTGGAACCTGTAGCACTTTCCACTGACATGTTCAGATCAGATTCCGTATCCATGCTCATTCGTGGCGATTTGTCGGTAGTCCATTGTTCTCTGCCTTCTGTAAACAAGTCACTCAGAAAGACCATACCCGGTGATTGGAAAAAGAGCTGATACGCAGAATTTCGACTGACCAGTTGCTCATAAAAAGGATTGATCGCATAGGAAATTTCACTGATTCCATCCTGATTCAGATCAAGCCCCTGAAAGGAGTCCCAGTAATTCTCCATCAGGACATTATTGGGACTATCCAGCGCGGAAGCCTCAATGACATTGGATACCAATCGGTTACGTGTAAACTCATTAGCTTCTGCCAGAACAAGTTGTATGCCAACAAAATTCCGAAGCACCGCATTGTCATGGATCTCATTGCCTGAGGATTCTGCAATATTCATGCCAACACGATTACCCTCCACTACATTGTTGTGAACAGAAGATTGATGTACGTCATACAACAGAATCCCTTGGGAGTGAACATTGGTACTTTGTTTGCGAAAGGAATTCCCCGATATGACCGTATTCTTGACACCCATAATCATGGCACCTGTCATGTTCTCCTCTCCGGTATTGTCCATGACAGAAGAGCCGTCAATGTACATACAGTGGATGCCATACCTTGTATGTAACAGCCTGTTATTTTGCACGGTAGACTTTCGACTGTTCTCCAGATAGATTCCATCCCTCATGCCAGTGATCTCATTGGCTTCAATGTAGCTATCATGGGAGTTGTACAGATCAATGCCATTGCCCTTCTGGCCACTGGAAGCAGAATCAGCCCCCATCCAAGTAATGTTGTTCCGTTGAATCGTTGCATGACTCGAATTCCGGATAATCATCCCATACCCCTGGGTCTGAATATGCATATCCGTAATTTCATTGTTTTTCCCTTCAACCTGAATCGCTGCAGTCTGTTCATTCGTATCATGTTCAATTGTAAAACCGCTCAATTTCACCCCATCCGAGCGAATCATTATCGTAGAGGTGGCTTCCGCATTAACAACGATGACCGTAGGATCACCCTGAATGGTGATGTTTTTGTCAATCGTCACCGGTCCAGAATAACGACCTGATGCAAGTTTAATGACTTCTCCAGGTGTAGAACGGTCAATCATAGGCTGAAGGGGAATGAGCTCACGATGTTCGGAGGAGGCCATGATTGCACCGTGCGGAAGAGATAGTAGGAGCATCATCATTCCGATTAGAAAAATTACACTCGTAACCCGACTCTTCTTACAACTGTCGAATGCACCCAATCCTGCCCGAGGATTACCCATGAATCTTCACGCGCAATTCTGGCTTCTTGTTACAGTTACTTATTGCTGTGGCAATGCATTCAACGAGTCTTGCGTTAATCCCATGTATACGTTGGTTGTACACACCATCCCTCCATTCCACTTAAAATCAACTCTCCATGTTCCTCATCCATTGAAGCAACGTAATAAATGAAGCGTTATCACAATCCTGATCACAGTGTACTTAAAATGATATTTATTCCATATAGCTCAATTAGGCTATAGACGCAACATTTTTGTGTCGATATTGTGATGTACATCAAAAAAAGCCGCCATATAGGCGACTTCCTAAACGAGGGTGTATTGTGATCAATAGTCTTCTTCTTCCCTCTTACCCAGAATTCCGTAAAGAAACAGCTTGCCCAAGTCTTTTCGCACATTTACATTGAGTTTTTCTACAAAAGATGGTTCGCTCAACATGGTCATGATCCCATTCATAAAAATCATGATGGCTTCTGCCGATACGCCTCCTTTTATTTTCCCCTCGGCTTTGCCTTGTTCGATCAGCTTCATAAGCTCAGGAATGACAACGTTTCTGGCATAATCCTCAACATGCTCTTTGAATGCTGGATCTTCGAACATAAAATTCTTAATGCCCTCACTATTCAACGTCTCTTGATTGTTAACGGATACCTCATACATTTTACTCATCTTATCTTCAAAAGGAATATCGGAGTTCATTACAAGACTGAATTCCTTTCCCGACTCCTCTATTTGATGGTAAAAAATCTCCTTGGCCAATTCTTCTTTGCTTCCAAAAAAGTTATATATGGATGCAGGAGAAACACCAGCATGTTGCGCGATCTCCCTTACACCGATTTCTTTAAAATTTCGAGTCATGATCATATCGATTAGCGACTGCAGGATTTGCTTTTTTTTCTGTTCTCTGCGTTTTTCGAAGCCATTCATGAAACCTACCATCCTATCCTCCGTGAATTATGTAACAATATACCTCTATGTTATATTTTTATTGACTTCTATTCAAGTCAGTAATATTATGTAACTTAGGTGATATATGTTACATAATTATCCATGGAGGTTGAGATCAATGATCAAGGTCCACTCTTTAACCAAGATCTATTCGAATGGCAAGGGAATTCGGGATGTAAGTTTTGACGTTGAAGAAGGAGAGGTCTTTGGATTTCTTGGGCCCAATGGAGCCGGAAAAACAACCACTCTACGTCATCTGATGGGTTTTGTGAACCCCTCCAGCGGGAAATCAAGTATCAACGGTTTAGACTGCAGAAGGGAAGCAGCACAAATACAGAAGAATTTGGGTTATGTGCCTGGTGAGATCGCATTTTACGATAACATGACAGGCATGCATTTTTTGGAATTTATTGATGATTTAAGAGGACGTGACGATAAATCCCGGCGTGATCAATTAATCAACCGATTCGAGTTGGATTCAGGTCGGAAGATCCGCAAAATGTCCAAGGGGATGAAACAAAAAGTAGGGTTGATCGCCGCTTTTATGCACGACCCTGCAGTGCTTATCCTTGATGAACCTACAAGCGGGCTGGATCCGCTGATGCAGAGAAGATTTGTGGAACTGATCATTGAGGAAAGAAACCGGGGCAAAACGATACTCATGTCTTCCCATCTCTTTGATGAAGTCGATCACACTTGTGAACGTGTAGGCATCATACGAGAAGGGTCAATCGTAACCGTGGAGAACATAAACTCGCTAAAAAGGACACTGCCGAAGAGCGTTGTAGTCACTCTGGCGCATGCGGAGGATATGAAGGTCCTTCAAAATAACGGACTCCTATATACTGAATTAGGTCACTTACGTGTAGAGATTAAGATTACGGATGGATATGACCAAGTGCTCAGGGTACTCTCCCAGTGTAAGGTTATTGATATGGAGTGCCCTCCCCAAACGCTTGAGCAAATTTTCATGGACTTTTATGGGAAGGAGCACATTTAATATGTCTTGGGCATTATTTAAAGCAAACATGCGGGCCAATCGGTTCATTTGGTTTCTTATTGTAGCCATTTATTCTTTTTACTCCATTATGCTGATAGGTATGTTCGATCCGGATAGCGTCGATGCACTAAAAGAAATGTTGAACATGCTTCCTCCTGAGCTCATCAATGCTATGGGAATGAACGTTGGAACCACTTTGCTCACCTTTCTTTCCGGAACACTTTACAGTCTTCTTCTCTATTTGTTCCCCATGATTGTTTCCATCATTACGAACCACCGAATAATAGCCGCTCATGTTGATAAAGGAAGTATGTCCTATCTGCTTTCAACGTCCAACTCAAGAAAACGCATTGCTGTTACCCAAGCGGTTTACAGTCTGATTTCAATAACAGTGATCTTTTGCTGGATTACGGTACTAACTCTTGCTGTATCATCTATCATGTTTCCGGGGCTTATGGATATTAACAATTTCATTTGGCTTAATCTTTACGCCCTTCTGATGTATTACGCCATCAATGGCATCTGTTTTTTCGCATCTTGTTTGGCAAATGAAAGCAAGTATAGCCTTGGACTCGGAGCCGGTGTTCCTGTAGCGTTTGTACTACTGCAAATGTTGGGCGATTCAGGAGAAACGTTGAGCTGGATTGGCAATATGTCATTGTATTCCTTGTTCGATCCGGTGCGCTTGTTCGCAGGTGACAGCTTTGCGTATGTGGGAATGGCTGTGTTCGCCAGTCTCGCAGCACTTCTGTATGCTGCAGGAATCATTATTTTTGATAAAAAAGATTTGCCTATTTAATCCGGGTATAGTTTGATCTACTCCCGCAAAGGGCCGCAATGATGGATTAACGTAAACGGGACGAAGCAGGATAAACCTCTGCTTCGTCCCGTTTGAACGTGTGCGACTTCCGATGAATCATTTATTTAAATGGATAGGTCCAAAATGTTTCTCTGCCAAAACGTTTTTTGATTTCTTCATTATTCAGCTCACGATTTCCTACAAGCTCTGCTGCCTGGAATTGTGAACGGTGGGCACGAATGGACGCCATTTTCCGATCCAAAAATTCGGATACGTCAACAAATACATCCGGTTTGCCAATGTACTGTTCCTGATTATTCGCGAACGCAACGCAGTGAACCATCGGACGTTCATCCCCAGGAAGTTTAGCGATTGTACGTATAACAGCGGCTCCCGTTGCATCATGATCGGGATGAACACTGTACCCCGGATAGAACGTAATGACCAGCGTGGGGTTCAACTCTTTAAGTAGCGACATGATGGTATCTTCCAGTAACTGTGGGTCTTCGAACTCCAGCATTTTATCGTGGAAACCCAGCATTCTCAGGTCCTGAATACCAATCGCTTCAGAAGCTTCGATGAGTTCCTGTTTACGGATGCCAGGCAACGTCACTCGGTTGGCAAATGGAGGAATCCCCATATTGCGCCCCATCTCGCCAAGTGTTAGACAAGCATAGGTTACATGGGCACCGCCATCTATGTATTTGGCTAACGTTCCCGATACAGAGAAAGCTTCATCATCTGGATGTGGATATACCACCAAGATGCGCTCATGCTCGTTGTGTGTAGTATTCATGGTTATTCAATCCTCCGCTTTCATCAGAACATCTCTCGGCTTAATTGTAACGCCACAACTAGTTTACCTTGGCTGTCGTGACCGGCGAGAATCAGTCTTTCTTGTTCCTGCTCATCAATATGTGTAAGTCCTTCGGCGTAAAGCCATCCCTGCGTTGTTTTCAGACCAACACGGTATGGACCTGTACCTGAAATGGACCCCTGCGTATATCGTATGGCCGCATTGGTAATGAATGCCGATGCTGGATGTTTTGTACTGTCCATATGTTGTGCGTAAGCACCTGACGTAAGTTCTAGATGTACGTATAAGTCCTGATCAGCAAGATTATTGATCCGGAGCTGAATGTCTTGAGGTTTAATCGGTTGCATAGCGGCCTCCTTGTCTAATGTAATTGTACGAATTTCATTTTAACATAACCACAAGAGAATATACATGGAGTGACCCTGTTGACCGCTCATAGAATTGCCCATATGCAAGAATCGCGGTCTGATTATGACCCTTGTTCGGAACCGTTACCTGTCTTCACGGTCTGTACCTGATACATATTTACGGTTGTACTTATTAGATAATCAGGTTTCTCCTGTGCTCTCTTCTCACGATGGCCTTTGATATGAACATCACTTTTCTCCCAGTTTTTCCATGCTTCTTCCGATTCCCAGCGAATGATGACCATCACTTCTTCGTTCTCTGTACTTTTCTTGTTGACCAGGACACTAAAATCAATCAGACCGGGCATGTCCACAACAGGAGTTGGACCACTGAAACGTTCCAAAATCTTATCGCTATGTCCCTTTTTGACAATAATACTTCGAGTTTGAATCAACATATTCATTCCTCCTGGTAGAGTCACATGCCTCGCGTTATGCGAGACGTAGTGAGCTTTTTATTCTTTCATTCTAATCTAATTGAAAATCATTATCAATTAAGGGTGTTCGTTTTAATTTGAAAACAAGAACAGATTTGCGTGGTTTTTTCTCTTTTTATTCATGGATCATATCTATATTATGAAGAGTAGGCAAAAACGCCCGTGATGAAGAACCTTAAATCTTAAATGAATCTTGCTCCAACATGTTTGGAAAGGAGTTTAACTCGACTTGAAGTCTCTAATACAACTACTTCATTTTGGCTATCATCAGGCCATGAGCTGCATATTTCCCGTAGCGATCTTTGGAACACTGGCACTGTCCAGCGTAATTCCTATTCCTTTCCTTCATCGGTATGATGCCATTCTGCTCGTATTGCTTGCAGTGCAGTACCTGATGTATCGAAGCGGCTTGGAAACCCGTGATGAAATCAAGGTCATCTGTGTATTTCACATTATTGGCCTGGTGCTGGAGATTTATAAAGTATGGATGGGATCTTGGTCTTACCCTGAGCCAGCTTACACCAAAATCCTGGATGTCCCTCTTTATAGTGGATTCATGTATGCAAGTGTAGCCAGTTTTATGTGTCAGGTGTGGCGAAGACTGCGAATGGACATGACCGGATGGCCTGGTTTTGCACCTTCGATGCTGCTGGGAGCAGCCATCTATATTAACTTTTTCACTCATCATTTTATGCCCGATTTTCGCTGGTGGCTGACGGCGCTTGTATTCGTTGTGTTCTGGAAAACCTGGATTATATACCGGGTACGAGCAACGACCTATCGAATGCCCTTATCACTTGCTTTTATCATTGTTGGTTTCTTCATTTGGACTGCTGAGAACATCGCTACATTCTTCAATGCCTGGAAATATCCTGATCAGCATGATGCCTGGCAACTGGTTAGCTTTAGCAAAATTAGTTCGTGGTTCCTGCTGGTCATCATCAGTGTCATCATCGTTGCGCAACTCAAATATGTGAAGGCCAATCGAACCGCAGATGATCCAAAGTCCAGGTAACTATTTATTCTCTAACCGTAAAACAGCAGCAATCTTAGACTCGTACCTAAAGTCTTCGAATGCCGCTGTTTTTTACTGTGGTTCTATTTGAGATTATTCAATAAATAATGAGCCAAAATCATCTGCCTCTTCAATGTCTTTGTTGATTAAGAGGTTCTCCTCTTCATCGTATGCTTTGATTGTATAAGGAAGAGTAGCTGAAGAAGACAGGAATACGTACCAGATTTGTTGGTTCTCACCTGCCTCAACCAGCTTCACATCGAAAGTTTCGGGCTTTCCATTTTGCTTAATTTCAACAGTTACACGTTTGATAGTGGAGTCTATGATGTCACCAAATAACATCGGAAACGGGGTCGAGACTTTTTCCAATTTCGGTATGCTCATATAATTCAACGCAAACTTGGATTCAACTGATTCATTAATGGAATATCCTCCACCCCATACCCATTTCCATCCGAAAATGTTCTTGCGAGTATACTCCATCTGAAGATTACTGTTGTTTTCCCGACCCTTTTTGTGCGTGAACAAAATCATGCCCCCGTCCACAGCCTCCTGATGAATGAATTGGGAGGTATAAGATTCACCTCTAAATTCTTGAACGGCCCCTTGAGGACTGTTCGCTATAGGAATATGTATAGGTTCATTCAATCCCCAAACTTTGGATATCCGTTGATCGGCTAGCCCGCCAGCTCGTTCATTCATATACATATATGCCAAGATTGACAGGGGCGATAGTAAAATTACCATTGCAGTGATTAGCAGAATTCTCCTGTTACGCTTGAACATCTCCATGTACACTCCTTATGATAACGATGAAATATTAAATACAATCACTCTGATATTACCATAATTAGCATGTGGATACTTGTTTCAGTACCATTCCCACAAGCAAAAAAGGCCGCCAAAGGCGACCTCCTAATGATTACAATGAAGTTATTCTCCCAGAAAGATTACTTCGGTTTCCAATTCAACTTGGAACGCATCATATACTTTCTTCTGAATAAATTGGATCAGATCCATATAATCCTGGGCAGTAGCGTGATCCACATTTACAATAAAACCTGCATGCTTCATGGAGATTTCAGCACCTCCGATGCGAGTGCCCTGCAAGTTACAATCCTGAATCAGTTTACCGGCAAAATGTCCTTCGGGTCGTTTAAATACACTTCCACAAGAGGGGAACTCAAGCGGCTGCTTGGATTCTCTAAGGAACGTTAATTCCTTCATTTTGCTTGCAATATCTTCCTTGTTTCCTTTTTTGAGCCCGAATTCGGCCTCCAGTATGATATAGTGATCCATCTTGAAGAGACTATTTCGATAACCAAACTTCATCTCTTCTCGCGGGATCTCCAACACTGCGCCGTCTTTGGTGATCACAGTCGCACGTTCAACAACATCGGCGATCTGACCGCCATAAGCACCGGCATTCATGTAAAGTGCGCCCCCCGTGCTGCCGGGAATACCGCAAGCAAACTCCAAACCGGTCAAGCTATGCTCCAAAGCAAGTCTGGATACATCAATGATATCAACGCCGCTTTGCGCAATCATGCTGTCCTCGCTCACTTTAATTTGATCGAAGTGGCTAAGAGAAATCGTTACTCCCCGGATGCCCCCGTCTTTAATAATGACGTTTGAGCCTTTTCCAATGACCGTCAGAGGTAACTGATGTAAGTTGGCAATTTCCACGATTTTAGTGATTTCGTCTATCGTTGTTGGATGGATGAGAATATCTGCGTTGCCACCTATTTTAATAAACGTGTGATTTTTTAGCGGTTCATTGAATTTCACTTTTTCCAAAGGTATCTGATGCTCAAAAATATTCATGATTTTCTCTCCCTGAATTCATAAAGAAATGATTGCACCATCGCGAAAATGAGATGCTCCTTCTTTATTATATGCTAAATAGGAGATTTTGTTTGAAATTATGTTGTTTTCATTATAATTAATCGCATTCTCTTCAGATTTTGAACTTTTCCGTGAGTTCCTGCATGTAAGCAAGCTGTTGCTCTGTTGCCGCAACTACATGATTATGAGAGTTCTAAGTCTGTTTGAGTCAGCTTGGCCGATAGCTCCCATAAACGAGTAGCTTGCTCAGGGTCGATAGCATACTTCTTGACCCCATAGAAACCTCCATCCTCTGGAGCCATTTCACTGATGTCACAATCCTCACAGTAGACACCGCCTTTTCCCTCAAGCTGAGGTGAAGTTGCTGCCCAGACTTGCGTCGCTGCCCCCTGCTCAGGTGTTTTGAACGCAGGGTTGGCCACTTGTCCAGATTCATCAATCCAGCCCAGAGCAATCATCTCCTCTTGTGGCATATGACGCTGTAGTGGTGTCATAATTCCGCCTGGATGAACGGAGAAAGCCCGTACTCCGTGCTCTGCACCTCGACGATCCAGCTCAACGCTGAATAAAATTGTTGCTGTTTTTGACTGTCCATAGGCAGGAAATTTCTCATATCCATGTTCAAATTGGATGTCATCCCAACGAATCGGTGAGAAATGATGTCCCGCTGATGCCAAGGAAATAACACGTGCTCCCCCTTGACTTGCTAGTGCTGGCCATAACAGATTAGTCAGGGCAAAATGGCCCAGATGATTGGTTGCAAATTGAGCTTCCCAGTCAGGACCTACCCGCGTCTCCGGACAAGCCATGATACCCGCATTAAGAATCAGCATGTCGATCTTCCGATCACTCGCCAGAAACCGCTCGGCAAAAGCACGAACGCTGGATAAATCAGCGAGGTCCAATGCATCTATTTCAACACCTTCCAGACCAGAAAGTGCTTCCTTCGCAACCGCTGGACGACGCGCAGTCACACTACACGTGCTCCCGCGTTAACAAGCGCACGTGTCGTCTCTAACCCGAGGCCGGAATATCCACCCGTTACAATAGCCAGCTGTCCTGACAAGTCCAGATCTCTCAATACATCCTCCGCTGTACTGTTATGGTTGAAGCCAGAGCCCATTTTATGTTGTAAAGTTCTAGTATTATTTTCCTGTGTCATTCTGTTCATCTCCTTTGGGATCGTTGCTGATGCTAGTCTACACCTTAGAGTGTGCTCTAAGTCAAATGGAAGTGAATATTTCATCTCGCAACTTCTCCGTGCAATTTTCAAAAGTAAAAAAGCCGCCAGTTGGCGACTTTCGTTGAAATGATTATAGTCATCCACGTTACGAATCACCCTGAACGGTGGATAACGAAACAAGGACCGGACTGGCGAAATCAGAGGCCTCTTCTCCTTTTGGATTATGAAGACGGAATAAAAATGCATCCCCTTCTTCTGATTTCCAGACCATATAATCACTAATGCCTTCTTCACCTGAGGCCTGAAGATAGAGCTCGGCATAACCAAGCGGGTGTTCTACCAGTTCTCCACTATAATCGGATACCTTACCGGCTTTTTCTAATTCTTCTTTACCGGCTGTCTCCAATTCTGCCAGATTATAATCCGAAGGCAGTGGTTCAATATCCACATAATAGTCAGCGTTACTAGTCAGTGACAGACGGCCTTGAGCAGCATCAAATGTGAATTTCTCGAATTCGTACAAGGAAAATCCTTCTCCTTTTTGTAAGGTCGCTTCTAGTGATTGATTGCCATCTGCGGTCAACATTTCAAAACTTGCGGTCTGTGGACGCTCCGTTTCATTTGCTTCTTCTGTTTCACCTGCTGGCATTGATGGTTGAGGGCTAGGCAAGGGTTCATTACTACCAGAGCAAGCTGCAAGTGTTAGAACTATAACGATTAACGAGATACTCATCATAATAGAACGTGGTTGAAACATCAGGTTCATTCCTCCCTGTCTTTATTCTGTACTTACATGTTATTACCCATGGCTGAGACTAGGAATCCATAGGTCCAACCTATGAGTTTATTTATGTCTATTGGTCATGGATAGTAATTCCTCCTGTTAAAATGAGCCTGATATATAACTACATAAATATAACGAGTAGTGAATGCGAATTGTTACCGGATTGTTAAATTATTCTAAAGAAATCAAAAAAGCCGCCACTAGGCGACTTCTTGATAACTGTATTTTTTCGGTGATAAGTTGCGAACGTGACTCATTAATGAAGTTTCTGCTCTACTTTAATTCAATCTGGAATACATCACCGGCTTCCCCACCAAAAACGATAAAACCACTTTTCGGGAGCTTTGTCGATTCCTGATTGGTTGCTACAGAGAAGTCAACCATTTCCCCTTTATCATTATACACTGCATAACCTCCGGTCTTCGGAGAATCCACCGTGATGGATTTGTTACCCGAGCGGGCGTCGATCGCATACCACCGAGCTTGACCGTTTGCAGGAATAGTCGTAATTCCTTTTTTCCCACCAAAGATTGGAGTAATCGCATCCTCGGCAATGTATTCCTGCCCATCCTGGAGAAGAATCTCGGCGCCATTCTTTGTGTAAAATTGCAGATCAAACGCGTCTCTTCCATTCATCACAGGAATCTCGGCGATATTCTCTGCGTTGTTTACATCCATGATTTGCGTGCCATTGGCGTAACCATGTTCGGCGTCAACAGACAAGTTCTTGATCAGCATCGATGGAAGCAGATAAAAGATCGACGTTATTTTTTCATCCAACGCGTAATATTTCGAGCCGTCACGAGCTGTCCATTTCTCTTTGGTTGCTGCGTCCAGCGCATTATGATCCAGTTTTTGATAATCATACGTGTTCATTACCGTTTGGCCTATGCCGGGTAACGTAATCATGCCCTGAACTTTAACATACACCTTGTCATTACGTTCCTTCACAAAGCTAGCTTTTACACTGCCATCCGCACTTGTAAAATGTTCGTCGCCTGTGTACACATATTTCTGCTCTGGAATAATTCCACCCAGCAAAGCAGGCAGTTGCATCTCACCATCTTTAATCGTTATATCCAATGTCTCTCCTACCGTACCATAGAGACCGGAGTAAGAATTTAATTCTGTTGGCATCTTCACTTTGACAGGTGGTGAGAATGTCTGATCAGGCTGAACATCGTCGATGATGCCCTGATCCTCCAGAACGTCCAGCAGCACTTTGCTGGCAAACATCTGATTGTAGACGGAAGATCCACCAGATGATAGAACCGCCATTGAAATATCATGTTCAGGTATAGTGATTAACACGGCATGGTACAACATGGTATCCCCGCCTTTGGCAAGCGCGGTAATCCCATAATCGCTGAACGGTGCAAGGTCAACCGCGTCCCAGCCCAAGCCATAATTGATCGTATTTTGTTCATCCGATACCCATATGCCATTACGATATTCATGAGATTGCATGGCCTTCACAGCAGATTCCGACAGAATATCCGGTCTGTTCCCCATTAAAACCTCTCCGAATTGACTCAATTCTTCTGCGGTAGAGTACACTCCGCCGGTGCCGATAATGTTAGCATTTTCGGTAGGCATCTTCATCTCAAGTGTAGGCCAATAGGTTTCGGATAACTGCGCTCTGTCAAAGGAATCTAGTGGTGTCTTCGTTGATTCCAACTTCAACGGCTCGCTGATATACTTGGCGATATATTCGCTGTAGCTTAACCCACTCACCCGTTCAACCAGGATTTCAAGCAATTGAAAACCGTCATTGGCGTAGACGGAGTATGCGCCAGGTTTGGATTTCAGTTTTTCGGACTGAAGTTTGAGCAATAACTCATCATGATTGCGGGTGTCATTATCTTCAAACAACATGCTGTTTCCATAATGTGTACCGTAAAGACCGGATGAATGATTCATCATCATGCGTGGTGTGATTTGAGTATAGCGCGCATCTGCCATTTTAAAGTCCTTGATATACGAAGTAAGCGGCTCATCCAGATCTATTTTACCGGAATCAACCAGCTTCATGGCGGCTGCCGTAACAACCATTTTGCTAACCGAACCTATGCCATACATGCTATCCTTGTCTATTGGCTTCTGTGATGCCTTATCGTGCAGTCCTACACTATCTGATAAAATATATTCTCCTTCATCCATGATTGCATATTGCACACTGGTGACACCGTAGGTTTGCACCATCTCCTTGGCGATCTGCTCCGCCCGTGCCTCAATCGTACTGCTGTTATTCGCCTCTGCGCTGACATCTGTAAGCGGCGTAATTACAAGCACCGCTGTACATAAAAGACTAATTAATTTCTTCATCCCATGTCCTCCCTCAAATGTTCTTATGAATGAATTCATCATATCCGGGAAGAGACTGTTCGAACGCAAACGGACCCTGAATGGAAAAAAACAACCCCTGAACGGCAGGTTCAGGGGTTGTCGGTGTGGAACGGAAGCACGACCATGTTGTTAAATTTACGATGCTGATGCTCAATACTCATATGTCCACCATATTTCTCGCACATTCGCGATATATTGGTTAGACCGATCCCATGGTACTCCGGATTGGGCTTGTCACTTTTCAAGTCAACGATCGGTTGCTCCACATGATTCATAATCTGGATGACAAGTGCAGTTGATGTGGAGTGAATGGCAATCAGGATGTATCGATCCTCGGCCTGTCTAACCTTCTTGGAGGCTTCAATTGCGTTATCAAGCATGTTACCAAGCACCACACACAGATCGTACCGATCGATCTGGATATGCTGCGAGTGGAGCTGGATTTTGGTGTCGATTTTGATCCCGTTTGCCTGCCCCATAGCCAAGGTATTTGTAACGAGTGCATCAATGACCAGATTGCCGGAGTTCACCCGCTGATACGCACCTTCAATGGTATTTAATGTTGACTTGATATGGTCACCTGCCGCCGCCAGTTCGTTACGTTGGATACATTCATCAATATACAGAAATTGCTGATTAATATCATGGATGATGGATTTAATGTTTTTGAAACTGTGAACGGTCTTTTCATAGTTGGCATCCTGGTAGTCCATCTGACGCTGTAACTGGGTATTTTCATGCGCAAGCTGTACCTTTTCCACCATATTATCGAATACATATACAATGAACACGTTGAGAAATAGCGAGCCTAGTACAGAAAAGACGTAGAATATGTTTTTTTCACTATATATGGAGGCCACATTGATCTGATAGATCGTAATAATGGGTACGATAAGAAACAGCAAATAATAACGATAGTGAACGGCAAAACTTCTACGTTTGGCGACGAGACGGACAACTTGAATGACAACGAACATGATGCTGCAACCAAGCAGCATCACTTTGGAGAGAATCCAGTGGTCTTCTCCGTTGAACTGATCCATTGAACTGTAATCCGCGGATTCCAGAACACCGAGAATATATACAGCGATGGCATTTGCCATAGTAATCAGAACCGCATACAGGATGGTAAAAACAAGCTTGATTTTGAACTCCACTTCATAGGACTGTGCCAGACTGAAGATTAATAACAGAGCAACAGCAGTAGAAACGATATCTGAGAAAGAAGAGACCAAATAAAAATAACCCAACATGACAAATACCAAGAAATAGATCGCTCTACGCGGCTTCCGGCTGGACTTGCCCAACACAGAATCAAAATAAAAATTCGCCTGAAATGCCATAAGCAAGGTCACGAAGATGATGGAAAAGATCATATAGGCATCCATATTATTGAATCCTCATAATCATGTATTTGGTATAGGCATCCTTGACTTCCTTGACCTTGGAGCGACCTATGGGCAGTTCCGTTCCATTCAACATGACGACTTGGGTGCCGGAAAACTTCTGAACATGCATCAGGTTGATGATAATCGAGCGATGAATCTGCAAGAAACCATGATCTTTCAAACCGGTAGCGTAGCTGGATAAAATGCCTTTGGTCTCATGTACATTTTCCTGAGTCACAAAATTCAACTTGTTCTTGATCGTTAAACTTTTGACCACCTCAATCCAGAGAATATCATCATATTTCAGCAGCAGTTCATCATAGTCTGATTTGATTAGTACATACTTTTTGTCCAATGCCTGAAAATATTGACACAACTTAATCATCTTTTCCTCGAAAATTTGCGGCTGGATTGGCTTGATCAGATATTGAAAGGTGATGACATCAAAGCTCTCCACCATATATTCCGGGTAACTGGTCAGAAACATAATCTGTACATCCAGAAACTTCATGTTCCTGATCTCTTTAGCGGTCTGAATTCCGTTCATTCCGCCCATCTCCACATCCAAGATAAGAATATTGAATGTGTCCCCAACCTCTCTGTAGTGTGAGAGCAGTTGTTCACCAGATGTAAAAAGGCTAATTTGAAAATCAAAATTGGTTTTTAGAGATAAGGAGACCAGCATCGTTTTCACACATTCTCGTTGCTGCTCCTCATCATCACAGATTGCAATATTGAACATGGGGGAACATCCGCCTTTCATAGACATCGACTCTGAATTTCACTCTCGAATATACTATTTTAGCATAGGTTTCGGAGTCGAATTGGGATGAAATGCATTATTCCGACCTTCAAACGCAGATCAACAAAAAAAGTCGCCACATTGGCGACTCTTGAGCTTGTAACCTTCTCCAGCATTCCTATGAAAAGTCCAGTCTGTTATTTTGTTTTTTTGGGGAAAGCATGGCGGTAATATCGTATTACCTTGCGATACATCGTCTTGTCCTTTAATTGATTGAATATATATGGGTCAGGTTTGACATTTACTTCAATAATCCAGGGTTTCAGACTGTGGTCAAGGCCGATATCTACACCGATTTGCATTAGATACGGGTACTTTTTTTTCATATGACGAGCTATGCGCAGGCTAAGCTCATTCATCTCTTGAATCAGTTCATTCCTGCGTTTGGTGGATGCATGTGATTTTAGCAGCTTGTGAATATCCATCGGTGTTCCACCACTATGATAATTGGTTACGATTTTCTTTGGATGGCCCAGTCGGCCGATGATTCCGGTAGCTTCCCAATGTTTGGTCGGGCTTAGCTGTATCATGACTCGGATGTCAAAACGTCTGTTATTGTGCTTAAGAAGATGGATTCCTCTCTGAATCAGATAACTTCTTTTATTCACCAGACGAGTCAGACTGTTATAAAACGATTCAAAGCTGTCAAACGTCAGGCGTTTTTGCTCTATCTGATAGACAAAATGTTGATGACTTTCCATCTCGGCCTTAATAACACCCATCCCGAAAGTACCTCTCTCGGGTTTGACATAGACCATTCCATATTTGCTGATCATGGATTTCAGATTCGTCTTGTTATATTTCTGTGTGTCGGGGATAAACGGTTTAATTAATTCATTATTAATGATCAATTTTGTTTTTAACCACTTGCTTCTTAACGGCTGCAACTTATCAACTCCCATGTCGTAAACTCTCCCTTCAGCAACCACATCAAAGCCTGCTGTTTGATCAAGATCCTGCAAGCATTATATGTAATACCGATAAATGAACCCTCAACATAAGCCCCTATTGGTAAAAATGTATATTTGCACATGCCCTGACCAAAACACTTTTGCACACATACCATATAATGAGTCATCACGATTTGTGCAAGGAGTTGAGAAGATGTGCGTCCAGCCTGGAATCCGATTGAATAATGCGCCTAAGATTGATGTTCTTATACCAGCGATCGAGAAAGATTTGGCTACCCTTCCCCTCGTCATCGATAACATTCGCCGTTATGTAAAACATCCCATTGGAAGCATATATATTGTTTCTCCGGTCAGCACCAAAATCAGAAAACTCTGTTCCCTTAAAAACTGCATTTTTGTTAATGAGCGATCCGTCCTGCCTATAACCAAAAACGACATACACTACCAGTCCTCCCGATGGAATCGGTCAGGCTGGTTATATCAGCAGCTGCTCAAAATGAACGGAGATACCATTGTGAAGGCAAAACACTTTCTAGTCATGGATGCAGATACCGTACTGATTAAACCTCATTCATTTCTTGTAGAAGGCAAAACAGTCTTTTACTGCCGTGACTGGAGCCAGCCGGAATATTTCAATACCTACCGCAAATTGTTAGGTATGAAAGCTCCGCGTCCACGCTCTTTTGTCACCCATTATATGCTGTTCGACAAATCGAAACTCGCTGCCTTAAAACAGAAAATTGAAGCGGTTCATAAGCTGCCATGGTACAAAGCGATCATCTCCAATATCAATAAGAAGAAACAGTTTGGTTTCTCCGAGTATGAAACGTATGCCAATTTTATGTATACAAAGAACCCAGGCAGCATGGTCCTTAGAAGTTCCAAGAATAAAAGTCTGAATATGAACGCTTCTTCGTTAAAAGAGCAACAAATCCGCAATCTTGCTCTTAAATATCGTTCTCTTTCCTTTCATAAACGGAAAATCTATAGTAAAGCTCCCTGAGCTTAAGGAGGAAGCCCATGCATATCGTACTGCTGTGCGGCGGCTCTGGCAAAAGGCTCTGGCCGTTATCCAATGAGCTTCGCTCCAAGCTGTTCATAGATATACTTCCATCACCCGCTGGAGGTAGGGAATCCATGATCAGCAGAGTGTGCCGCCAGCTTGACAGTTCATGCCTAACGGATTCAACACTCATTATTTCACATCAGGATCAGGCTAATATTACGGCTCGACATACTCAAGGCAAAATACCAGTCATTGGGGAACCATATAGACGTGGCACTTTTACTGCGGCGGCCTTAGCGACGTTATATCTGCAATCCTTCCGAATGGCCAAAGATGACGATGTGATCTGTATCGCGCCAGCTGATGTGTTCGCAGGTGAAGATTTTTTCAGTAACTTCCAATTACTGCCGGACATATTGAAACATTCTCAAGCCGATATCGCTTTAATTGGGACAAGGCCTACACATGCTTCAGAACAGTATGGATACATCCTGCCGGTTGGGGAAAAACGTAATGCTTATGCGCCCATAACACAATTTATAGAAAAGCCCGAAGTCTCCATTGCTGAAACGCTGCTACAACGTGGGGCACTATGGAACTGCGGTGTGTACGCATTCACCGTCGCGTTTATGATATCCCATATTAAAAAAATGGGGCTTCCGGTTCATTATGATCAATTGTCGTCCCTGTATGAAGCGTTGCCTGAACGCAGTTTTGACAAGCATGTTGCAGAAAAGGCACAGCGGGCCGTAGTCCTGCCTTATAAGGGAGTATGGCAGGATATCGGAAGCTGGGATACGCTGTGCGCACAGTTAGATACCCATGTAATCGGACATGGTGGAATCTCGGGTTCTTCCTCCGATTCCTATATTATTAACGAGCTTCCCTACCCCATCCAAGTCATTGGTGTGCCAGGTATTATCGCTGCCGCAAGTCCGGATGGCATTCTCATTGCCAACAAAAATAATTCAAATGAAATTAAAGCGCAATTGGGTAACTTGCCATTAAAACCGATGTATGGTGAAGCAACCTGGGGCAGTTATCGTGTCATTGAAGGTTCGTTAGAAGATGAGAATACAACAGTTACCACATTAAACATAACGGTTCTACCGGGCAAACATATCGGGTTGAACTGGCATAGAACTGGGTGTAGAGCATGGACCGTGCTTGCAGGCAGTGGGCAAGTGCTTGTCAACCGAAAGGTCATGCAAGTGAGTATGGGCAATCAGTTCGCGATTACCAAGGAGAGTCTCTTTTCTATTCTGGCTGAAACCAGGATGGTGATGCTTGAGGTCCGGATCGGAGTAACAGAGGATAAAGACAACATACTTTTTGAAGAAGAAGATTGGAATGTAATCCTAAAAAGTGCAGGTTCATCTAACGCTTAATGGGAAATTGAACCGATTCAATCTGCATGTCTTATAGCCCCTTCCATTCGCGGAAGGGGCTCATTGGCATAATTAAGGGAAACCTCACACTTCTTCTCCCTACATCTTAGTTAAACAACTTGCGAAGTTCCTCTACTTCCAGACGTGCAACTGGCTGGTAAGCGGAACTTTGTACATAACGCTGGAAGCTGTATAACAACTGTCTGCCCTCCAATGTAGTCATCAGACGCTCCAGATTCAGTGCTCCCATCAGCACTCTCCCCTTCCGGACCCGACACTCCATCAACAGGCCGAGCTTGTGGTTTCGCTCAAAATTGTCAATGGTCTGCACGATCGGATTCAAGTCTTTATCCAACTCATCCAAGATGATCGATGACGACTCGGACACGATGCTCCACCACGGATAAGTTGAGTGCTCCTCTGTGACAAAATGTTCGAAGGCCGGATGATCCTGTTGAATTAACAAGCCCATTGTGCCCACAGGAACTTCTCTTTTCATATTCTCCGAGATGGATCGGAACATAGGGTAAGACCAGAAATCGGTGCTATAGAAACCTTGGATCGCGTGTTGAAGCTGATTGGGATTCGGGAAAAGTAAAATATCCTCGCCCTGCTCAAGCAGCGCCAACGCCTGTTCCGAGAGTTCGGTAAATAGATTCAAACCGCTCAGGTCCACTTCCTCCTGACTCGGGTAGATCCACAGGTCGTAAGACTTACGGATATCCGTGCCCGGAATGGACAGTCTAAGCTCCACTTTGGTCATATTGGAGACTTCAGGAATGCGAATGCTGAGATCCGAGACATTCACATAATGTTCTCCATGGGTCGCTGGCAGGTCTGCTTTCCCTTCCAATAGGAAGCTTCCTTCGATCTGCTCGCTTTGAATTTCCCACTTCAATTGAAGTCCATCCAATGCTTGTCTCCGAAAGTAACTTAGTTCAATGCGTGCTTCGAACAATTCACCCGCTTGATAATTATATTTGGGGAATCTCGCCAACAACACAGCGTCGGAACAAAACGTTCTCCACTCCTCCGGTGTAATCATGCCTTTGGAATCCATGAAAGCGTCCAGTACACCCACCAGCGCTGTTCCCTGACCACTGAAATCCTGAAGATCCAGCAGCTGGAACCCGGCTAGTTGCTGCGAACGAAAAGCAGCTTCCAGTTCTTCCTTGTAACATGCGACCGCGAGTTTACCAGAAGCTCTGAAGTATGCTTCCGCCAGATGTCCCAGTCCTTTGGCATTCAGACGCTCTCGAAACACTTCGAAATTCTTGGCTTTGAGAGAACCCGTATACTTGTTGATCTCCTCGAAATTAGGAAACGTGGCGTACTGTCCAATTTCATGCGAGATGATTGGTACGTGTGAGACAAGTTGGTCACTTCCAGCTTTGGCCTGCACTGTTTTGGAACCTGTCCCATACTGAATCTGAATCTCTTTGTCCCCAGTCTGACCAGAAGGGTCAGCATCGCTGCCTTGTTCAGGTACAATGTTTGAATCGTAATCTTTTAATGTATTTGGCAAGTCGGTCTGCACGTGACCGAGCGGAGCATCACACATCGCATATGAACCTCTGAACAGGCGCTCTTTGGAGAAACGAACCCCGCAGAAGAATTCACTTTCCTCCAGAATGTCCGGCACAAACTGAAAGTTATTCGAACCCTCGGTGTATAGATGACGATGATCATATGCTTTATATGCCTTCAGGATCGAATTCAATCTGTCCTTGCTTCCCCATAGTTCATTCCCCATGGACATCATGACAAACGAAGGATGATTACCAAAAGCACGCAGCATCGCAAATCCTTCGCTAATCAAGTAATCCTGCTCGGCTTGATTATGCCCATCCGAAGATTCATCCGTAATGGTTCCCCAGAAGGGAAGCTCAGGCTCCATGTAGATGCCGAGCAGATCCGCTGCAATAAAAGCAGCCTCCGGAGGACAACAGGTATGGAAACGGTAGTGATTGATACCGTAGGACTTGGAGATAGCGAGAATACGAACCCATTCATCCACATCTGTTGGCGCGTATCCCGTGAGCGGAAAGATCAGCCCGTCATGTTTGCCTCGAAGAAACGTTTTGCGACCATTAATGGTGAATTTGTCTCCAGCAGCCCGGAATTCCCGTAATCCCGTCCATACTTCGGTGGAATCCAGCACTTCGCCGTCCTGATCTTGCAGATGAATATGAAGTTGATACAGGTTAGGTTCATCATCACTCCATAACATCGCATCTTCGCCAATCTTGTACGTCAGGTGGATTTCCTGCGAATCCGGGACGAAAATCTGTTCCTCGGTCGTATACACCGGATCTGCACTGACTGCAACAGCCGAAACCACGATTCGTACTTCTTGCAGGTTACCAACAAGTGCTGCCTTGATCTCAAAAGATCGAGTCGCAAGATCGGGATAGACCTGGACATTATCCAGGAAAACACGCTCGAAAAATTGAAGTTCCAATTTCCCTGTGATTCCGTTCCAATTCGTCTGCGTGTCTTCGGATGTAAGGTGACCACCTTTGGTTGGATAATTGGTATTGTCCACTCGAATGGTAATGGTATGAGTCCCAGCGGTTAGCCCTGCCTCAATCTCGTAACGGTGAGGTGTGTTCAGACTATTTTGTGTTCCCATTTCAATGCCATCGATCCAAACTGTGGTTACTCGTGTTCGTTCCAGATGCAAAAAGCAACATTTGCCAGCCAAGTGTTTGGGAATTTTAATCTCTCGTGAAAACCAGGCATAACCCTCAAATAAGTACTCATCCGTCAGCGCACCGATTAACACATTCTCGTTTTTCTTGCCCTTGGCCGCATGAGATGTAGTATTTGGCAATGTAATAACGTCTGAGAAATTCAGACCACGTTCCACCTTATGTTCATCGAGTTGGAGTTTCCATAGGCCTTCCAGATTTATTGCTGCTATCATGATAGTGTCCCCTTTTAGAGTCATATAATCGATAAAAGTAATCGCTTCCAATGAACAGAAACCGTTTTCGAAAATCATACCTGTATTATAAACTCGATTGACGCTCCTCGCATAGATCATTTACAAATAAAAAAGTCGCCAATGCTGGCGACATCTTATGGATACATCTCCTGTATCCTGAACAATTTTAAAATATGGTGGGAACCATGCCCCCGTCCATCCGGATGGGAGAGCCTCTGAAGGCTGAAGCATATGGGCTGCATACAAATGCAGCGACTCTGCCTATTTCACTTGGCTTGATGAATCGCTGTAATTCGGACTGTGGCAGATTACTCTTCATAAAATCTTTCTCTTTTTCCTCGAAAGTCAACGTCTCATCAGGATATATGCCCTCAATGATTTTTTGTACGTTTTCGGACAGTGTTGGACCTGGCAGGATCGTATTGATCGTAACCTCGGTCCCTGCTGTCAGTTTGGACAAACTTTTGGATAATGACAGCAGCATTGACTTGGTCATGCAATATTGTGGCATCTGGCCTGAAGGCATAAGGGCTTCTTCACTTGCGATGAAAATAATACGCCCGTCATTGTTCTTCACCATTTTAGGTAAATAAAATTGGGATAAGCCATTGGCAGCAAGTACATTAGTACGGAAATATTTCTCCCACACTTCATCATTTATGTCTTCATAACTCATGATTTCATATATCCCCATGTTATTGATTAATATATCAACTTCAGGAAATTTCTCGAATATAGCTTGGCGTTGCGGCAGATCCACAAGATCAGCGGTAGCCTTTTGCGGAGAGGTCTCCGGAAAAGTGGACTTGATTTCACGAACGGTTTGTTCTACCTCTTCATCATTACGTCCATTAATCAGAACATGAACACCTTCTCGAGCGAGCTCAAAAGCTATTGCTTTACCGATTCCTTTTGTTGATCCTGTAACTAAGGCTGTTTTCTCTTTTAGTCCCATATCCATCCTGCATTTCTCCTTCATGATTACAACTATCCGGCAGCACCGGATAGATATAATATTACGCAGTCTGAAGGGTCTAGTAACTAGCACTTTGCGCCAGAGTTATTGCCTGACACGCCAATTGGAAGGTGTATCCCCTTCCCAATTTCGGAACGCACGATAGAACGAATTCTGGTCTTCATATCCAACCAGAAATGCCACTTCTTTGATATCAAGCGAAGGATCTGCAAGGTACTCTCGGGCCTGCTCACGTCTGGCCTCGGTTAATAATTGCTTGAAGTTTGTGTTCTCCTCCGTCAGTCGCCGCTGCAAAGTACGATCACTCATGCGAAGCTCTTTGGCTACTGTCTGGATATCAGGGCGCTTTCCTATGAGGCTGCGTTTCATAATCCATTTGACCACTTCAGTAACGGAACGATTGCTCTCTTGTTCGTCCAGCGACCGATCCAGAGCCGGGGTCAGAATCTCAAGTAACTCCTCGTTATACGATAGAAATGGAAGACTCAGATCTTTCCGTTCTAGCGTCAGCCGATTATAGTTGGAATTCGTATCGACTCGGCAGCCGAAGTAAGACTCAAGGGTGGCTACATCACCCATCGGTTGGGAGAACTCAACCCGTTTTGCAATCAAAGGCTGTCCTGTGCCCCTCCGTCCAAGTTCGATCAGAAATGCCAGCGTAATACCGACCAGTAATGGCGGACCTGGTTGCTCCTTATGTAACCATCCTAGTTCAATGAACCATTCCTCCCCTGCTTCGGTAATCTGCAAACTCTCGGGAGGACACATTTGCTTGTAACGCACCATGCGATTTAACGCATCACGATAATCACGAGCATGGTACATCGCCAGAACAGGCGGAGGATACTTCGATATTTCATATCCGGTTGCAAGTTTGATGATGCCCTCGGCGGTGTCCCCATTGAGATCAGAGTAGGCCTGCCAGATTGCGAAGTATTGAGATTGGGTCACTACAGGTTTATTTATTATCTCAAGAGATAGTTGTGCTGTACGAGCGATGTCATCAGCACCAATCCCTAATTGATGTAATCCAGCCCAAAAGCCTGGATGAACTTTAATCCGATCATTCGGTTGAGGTTGCATGTATACAGACTCCTTTAACTTGTTCCATTTTTATTCTGATTTCTAATTATAGAATGGATGTACCTATTTTTGAAACTTACCTCAGCGAGCCATTTCCGGGTAATACGAAAACACGACTAACCATGAAAGGTCAGTCGTGTTCAAGTCAATCATTCAGAATATTATGAAAGAATGCACATTTTGTATGTTCAGCTACTCATTCAACGCAGTTTTGATCAGGGCATTCACCCGCGAGTTAAACAGCAGACCGATATGGGATACGAGGGAAACCGAAACGTTGTTCGCCCCGTTCAACCGGGAAAGTGCCGGGGACACAATCGTGTCACTTGTAGAATAGATCGAAGTCACCTTTATTCCACTCGGAGCTGTACTTGTGGTCAATCGATTAGCCCCGCCAAGGGTAATCAACTTATCCACTTTGGAAGCGCCTCCACGGTTAAGTATGTAATAGAGACTATTAGCTCCACCCATGCTATGAGCTATAATATTGACTTTTGTATGACCCGTTTCGCGCAGAACATCATCTACGAATCGACTAATTGCTGCGGAGTTCAACAGCTGGTTTCCTTGTTTGCTAGGAAGGTCAATTGCGAATAATTCATCTCTTGTCCACCCTTGGCTACGCAAATAACTCTCAATTGCTGTAAAATTGCTATCTGAACCGGTCAATCCATGTACCAATACAATGGGTGTACGTGCCGTAGCTGCAGAGGCCTTTGAACTCGATCCTATTCCAGTTATTGATAAGGCAAGGATCATACTCATGAATACAACAAGTATTAATTTGGTCTTTTTCACTTCATTACCCTCCTGTAAAATGTTTTATATTCCATATATTACAATCTAACATATGGAATATAAATGAATCTTTAGTCTCATTTTTACAGGAGTGTCTAAAGTAGACTACAACTAACATCATTACATTTTATTAAACTCTAGTTCTCTACTTCTTATCCTTCAACGATATCTGCACGTAGATCCGTTGCAATCTCAATCATTTTGGGAACAATAGCTTCGTTCGAAATAGCTACATACAGATCCCCCATGTACAAGCGAAAAGCTATCTGTGCACCCTCAAGGTCCCACATAAAAAAGTCCCCCTCGATGGTCATGGTGCTCTCAGCTCCTACAATGTTAAGAACCGGTGAATAGGTAAAATCGGGTTGGGATTCAAAGTAGAATTTGCACTCTTCCAGCGAGATGGATTGTTCCACATTGCTTTCTTGCATGGATCGGGTAATTCGAAAACGCTGATTCATTGATTTGCCTCCAAAACTTTATTAATATATACATGTTCCACAGCATTATATTTTCTCATTTCCGTCTTCCACTGTCAAAACCAACCATGCTCTATTCTTTCAATTCATATATACTGAATACAGTGCACAACGAATTTCTACAATCAGGAGGAGTCAAATCAATATGTTGAAAACAGAATTCATTGATGTACTATCCATTGTCTCACATAAATTATATGATTCGGCTGCTAACGTTATGGACACGGCAAGCAGGTTAATTCCTGCAAATACGTTTTGTATTGCCCAGTTGGATCATCTATCCACCAAAGTTCTGAACGTATATAATCGTGACAAACTAATTCTGGGTGAGGGGCTGGTCGTTGATAACGCCGAGTCATACTGTGCGCTTGTGACTGAACATTCCCAAGGCCCATTAGTCATCAATAATAATCTAACCCATCCATTAACCAGACATATGGACGCAACCGAATTCGTAGGTGGATGCTCATTTGTCGGTGTGCCCATACATAATGAGAACGGAGAAATTTACGGCTCCCTTTGCTCATTTGATCAGGATTTCTATTCCTATCAACAAAAGGACGTGGATCTTCTTCTGGCCTTGTCTTCCTTTTTCACGAGTCTTCTTGAGATGGAAACAACTCTGCAACAGTTAAAACAGGCGGAAGAGACTGCTGCAAAAGTACTTGAAGAAAAGAAAAATTTGCTGGCCGTTCTCAGCCACGAAATCCGAACACCAATGAATGGTGTTCTTGCAATGGCCAATCTGTTGCAATCGACCAGGCTGAGTGAGGATCAATCGTTATATGTTAATGTCATTGAGTCAAGTGGCGCCAGCCTTTTGTCGATGATGGATCAAATTCTGGACTACTCCAAAGCAGAAGCGGGTGCGATCTCTCTGGAGATCAAGCCCTATAGTGTCACTGAAACAGTTGAACATGTGTTACAATTATTCTCTTCTGAAGCACAGAAAAAAGGAATTAGGTTGTACGCAGAATATAATATTACTGATCATCTGATGCTTATGGGTGATCAGCACAAAGTTCGTCAGATTCTAATCAATCTCGTTGGGAATGCGCTTAAATTCACTGAAAAAGGGGAAGTATGCATCTCTACTGAGGTATCTGCTGACACAAAAGGTACTCTCCATGCATCCTACGAAATAAAGGATACGGGCATCGGCATCCCGCAGGATCGTCAGGATCTGTTGTTCAAATCCTATTCCCAGATTCATGGTAATTCAGGAAAATATGGCGGAGCGGGGCTGGGCTTGTCCATCTGTAAACAACTCGCTGAATTAATGGGTGGCGTTGTATGGCTTAAAGAGTCCAGTCCTATGGGCAGTCGGTTTGTCTTTAATATCTCCAGCGCTGCACCCAACGTCCATACGAATATCTGAATGATGAATATATTATTCTATCTGAAACAGATAGGAGGTATATACGTTGACTCAATTTCTGGATGCAAGATCATCGCAAAATGCCGCCTTGTTTAATTCTATCTCCATATCGATTCCAGTGATTTTTACGCCACAATTATTCGGCCAGATTGGTCTCATCACCGCTGGAGCCGGAACCAATCTAAGAGTTTCATTAAAAGGAACCATCACGGTGCAATTGCCGCGTGCACTTTTTATAGTGAGGATTACTGTTGTAAGAGGAACAATCGCAACCGATCCAATAGTTTACTCGGGAAACTACACATATGGTCTGAATGGTCTGCTTAACCCTGAAGTGATTGTCTTCTCTTCCACTGACTATAACCCACCGCTCATGCCCCAATTAACCTATACCGCATTTATCAGTACAAACCTGCTCGGTACTACTCGGGTGGGACCCGAGAGTTTCGACGGATTTGTCGTTTCAGATTAAAAAAAACACGTACAACCCCCATATCTCTAATCGGTTTCCCGTAGGTTAGAGATATGGGGTTGTTTTTACGATTAACATAACTTTTTTTTAGAGAGAGCTATTAATCAGAGACCACAAATCCATCAAAATTCTCGGGACCAACACGGACAGGATTGGAACAATATGAAAATTTTGTTATGATACATATGCTAGATTACTAGATATTATTATAAAAAATAATTCTATTATTACGTACAAAGTTGGAGGAGACATACGATGCTTATTAAACGTGCAGGAAAAATCGCCGCGGTTACTGTAATTGCTCTCTCTATCCTTGGAAGTACTCCCAATATCGGTGGAGCCTATGCTGCCCCGGCCATTTCAGTACACTTGGATGATGTTCCCCTGAAGTTTGATGCAGCTCCACGAGTTGATAAAGGTGTCACTTACGTTCCGTTTCGGACGGTCGGGGAAGCTTTAGGTATTGATATTACCTGGAACAGCAAATCACAGACTGTAAAAGCAACGAACACTGTGAAAGGACAAACTACTGAGGTACTATTACAAGTTGGTAGCACTACAGCGACCTTAAATGGAAAAAAAGTTACACTTGCTGCAGCACCCGTTCAGCGCGAAGGACGCGTACTTATTCCACTCAGTTCTTTTAGTAATCAATTCGGTGTAAGTGCAAGCTGGAATCAGGCAACCAAGACGGTCTCCCTTGTTTCCCCACAACGCGAGATGCACCTGAGAGCCTTCTATGCATTGCAATCCTTTCAAGAAAAGGACCTTATTACTTCCATGAATTCCGTGGCCTTTGGCTGGAGCCGCATTGATCGTGAAGGTCAGTTCACGCTCCATGGGGATGAGTATCGTCTCCCTGCTGCTGCAGGTGATATTACACCGCAGTCTATCGTTGCTGACGCATCAGATCAACAGATCCAACCACAGCTCATGGTGTATGCATTGGATGGAAACGGCGAACTAACCAAAGTTCTGAGCGACAGCAGTCTGCGGCAGAAATCGATTGAAGGTATAACTGCTGCTGTAGCAGAGCATGGTTTTGGCGGAGTTATTCTGGATTTTGAAGGACTGGGCTTTAAACTGGATGCGGTAGAACAACAGAAGCTGCTCAATGCTTACGTGAAACAATTAAAGAGTTCCTTGCCCCAGGACACAGCTTTATCTCTGGCGGTACCGCCGCTAAATAGTGCATATAAAGGTTATGATTACAAAACACTTGCCTCTATTGCAGATGATCTTATCATTATGGCCTATCAGTATAATCCGGTTGGCACCAAATCTCAGGCACCTGAGCCAAATAGTCTTGTGGATCAGGCGATCCAATTAGCCATACAGGCCGGTGTCCCAAAGAACAAACTTCTGCTTGGTATCAGTCTGAGCAGTGAAACGCCGTCCTCTGTTGATGATAAGCTCGGTCTCTCCAAACGTTATAACCTCAAAGGAGCCGCGTTCTGGCGTCTGGGTCTGTTCCGTTCCTACAATACAAAGATGGAAGATGCCGTGAACGCTTCTGTGATTAAAGAGTAAACATTCAAACTGGATACAGCTCACTTAAATAAAAGAAGGACCGCGCTTCTGGTATGCAGAGACACGGTCCTTCTTTTTCCCATCATCTCACTTCATAAATTTATCCACACTTCCAAATATAAGCTTCACAAACTGGGTAGGACCAGGCAAACGGGGCTGAAAGACAAGAATGATCCCAATTACTGTCGCCACTGCAGTAATTCCCGCGCTCACTATTCTGGCTCGCTTCTCTTTGCTACTCTTCCACTCTCCATACACTATCGCAGTCGCCAGCATCAAAATCCCAAGGATTGAGCCTAGTTTCATGCAATCACCTCTATTCTCAGGCTAGTAACAGGAGCCAATTGTGTTCAACTTTCGTCCTCATCAGGTATCCCCTGTGGTCCTGTTGATTTTCCGGTACGTTCTACGTGTGCATCTACTTTGACTTCCACGTCCAATTCAGGATAGATGGTTTCCCAGTTCTTCTCCTGCGCCTTCCATTGATGCGGATAATATCTGCGGAATTCAACTGCGAATTTGAAGAAATCGGAGTGCAGCTCTTTCTGGGACATGACTAAAGCATCATGAGCCAAAGATGTGAGCTTAGCCGACCATTCCTGTTCCAGTTTTGTTAATACTGCGGGATCCGTCAGATTGGCATCTGTCGTATTTAACACCACTTCTCCCCTGGTTTGGATGTCGACCTTCATACTCCACTGTTGGTTTACAATTCGCGGTTTCAAGGAGGTTTTATTTTCAATGAGTCTTATCGAGAAAGAACCCTTTAACGGCTTAATCTCAACAGGCATAATAATGTTGTTCAGTTCTTTTGCAAGTAGTAATACACCTACGCTTAGTGGTTCTTTGATCGTCTTGACATAACGATCCTTCTTATACATACTCAGACCTTTCACATATGGCGTAGTTGTCAGTTTATCCTGATCGGGCTCCGGAGGTAAGATTAACATGCGAGACAAAATGGCGGAACTGCTCGGACCTTCAATAGATTTAGCCAGTTCAAGGGCAGTAACACGTGTACCTAACTTCAGATTGGCCATCTCACGCAGCGATTCAGCAGAACTTCGCTCCAGTGGATCAAGCAATGCAAGGATATCTTTCGAAGCCTTTTCGCTGGAAAAAACATATGCATGCTCCCTGAACTGAGGGTAACGCAGGAAAAAATCGATATACTCGCGGATACCGCGTTTGCCGGCTTGCTCACTAATGATGATAACTTCGCAGTGGCCCCAGAACATATTCCGGGGAACTTTACGTTGTAACCGATTCAATGCCTCGGCAATTGTACTTCCTTCCGCTGTTCGAATCATTGTAACCCCGCTTGGACTGCCTCCACTCCCACTGCTATCTCCTGCACTCGCCTTCCGCGGAATGAAAATCTGTGAAGTCAATTGTACTTTACCATCTTCATAATCTATCCCTGTAGCCAGCACGATAGCCAAATCGTTAATCTCGATACGATCCCAGCATCCACTTAAAAGCACACAACACAATATTGGCATTAGTAGTACTCTAAATATTCGCAAGTGCTCCTCCCCCATCAATCAGGTGTTCGCTCGATTCTTCCGAAAATGTGCCCACCCTTTCTTCAGCCATGCGACACCGTAGATCATAGCCGGAAGGATTAATAAAATGCTGATCGTATACAAGTTGGCTGAAGCGCTAACCAAACTGGAAATACCGGATCCACCGGACACAACCCAATAAGCAAATACCATGCACAGGAACGAAAGTGGACCAACCACAGGTTTGTAGTCCCGCAAACCAAACCATTCTGCGGTTGATGTAGCAAAGATATATAGAAAGACGGAAATTTTAACAAAAATACCGAAAATCCAGATGGCAATAATAAGGGATTCGATATGCTGCAGAAAGTCCGCAATAGTTATGTATCTTGCTGCGATCATAACAGGAAATACAAATGTATCCGTCAAATCACCAATTAAAAACAGGCAAAACAGATTGGTAACTGTCATTGCAGTTGTCGTAAATACAAGGGAACCCAGCATGACCCGGGTTATTCGTTTTTTTTCATTCACATAAGGTAGCAGAAAAGCCAGCACGATATATTCACTAAACCATGCAGCAGGTGCAGCAGCCCCCGTAATAATGGGAATTGGACCCTTCTCCATGAAAGGAAACAGCTCGGCAGGATTCAGTTCACCAATCAACAATATAAAGATCAAAGCCAGCAGCACGATCAGCAGGGTGACAAACACCTGAGAGGTTCGTCCAACAACTTCGATCCCGAGTCTGACATTAATCGCACATACAACAACCATCGTACCCATCACCACAAACAAAGGTGTACGTGGAAGTGCATTATTGACAATGAATTCACCGTATTCCCGAATAATCAAGCCCGTCAGGTGAGGTAAGAAAGCGATATAGATCAGACCGAGTAACTTACCCGGAATCCGACCTGCAATCAACACACTGGATTGTATGAGGGTTTTTCCAGGGTACAGACGATCAAGTCCAACGGAAATACCAATGGCAGCCAAACCAACGATAGAACCTATAATTGGAGTCATCCACATGTCATGTCCTGCATAATGCATTGTAATTCCCGGCACAGACAGGATAGCCGTCGCGAAAATGGCGGGAAAGACCATAAAGGCCAATTGAGTCACCGATATTTTCCCTTTGTCAGTTAACATGTGTAATCCCGCTCCCTTGATTGCTTGAGTATAGATTGTCCTAATCCGGTTTGTTCCTTGGTGCTGGTCGCCACCATACATCCTTGAGTTCCTTGCTCATCGTGGGGGCTACAGGTGACAGATAAGGTGTTCCAAATGAACGAAGACTACTCAAATGAATGACAACCAAAATGACCCCCAACATGACACCTGTGAGTCCCAGCGTTCCTGCCAGAAACATCATGGGAAAACGTAGCAGTCGGGTTGCTATACTGGCAGCATAGCGAGGGATCATGAACGAGGCGATACCGGTAATCGCAACAATGATAATCATGGGAGCTGACACAATACCTGCAGTCGTCGCCGCTTGCCCAATAATTAAGGCTCCCACGATACTGACCGCTGATCCGACCTGCTTGGGCAATCGGACGCCAGCCTCACGCAATGCTTCAAAGGCAATTTCCATAATGAGTGCTTCCACCAGGGCAGGAAAAGGGATCTCTTCTCTCGCCCGAGCAATACTGAGAAGTAATACGGTAGGAATCATCTCCTGATGAAACGTCGTAATCGCTACATAAGCCGATGGAAGCAGCATGGATAAAACAAAAAAAATGTATCGCAGCCAGCGTACAAAAACACTCATGAACACATTTTGATAATAATCTTCAGGGGATTGTAACATGGAAAAAATGGTTACTGGCGCGATAAGGGTAAACGGCGTTCCGTCAACGAGAATAGCAAATCGACCTTCCAGCAAGTTGGAAACAACGACATCCGGGCGCTCCGTCGCAATCATCTGTGGAAATGGTGAATATCGCTCATCGATAATGCCTTCTTCAATGTATTGACTCTCCAGTACGTCCTGGAGCTTTAAATCGGAAAGTCGTGTCTGCACTTCCTTAACAAGTTTGGGGTCAATAATCCCCTCCATGTATACAAGTGAAATACTGGTGTTTGTACGATCTCCCATGTTACGTGTATGAATCTTCAATGCAGGTGTCTTGAGACGTTTGCGCAGTAATGACATATTCATGGTCAACGACTCTGTGAACCCATCTCGTGCACCACGCACGGTCGATTCAGCTAACGGTTCTTCCGTTGAACGATTTGCAGCTTGGTATAGAGGGTATGTAGTTCCGCCTATTGAACCATCCAGCAGTAACAGAGCTTCTCCTTCAAATATGGCCTGTACTGCTTGAGTGGTCGTTTCAACATGCTTAACAGAAGCTAGAGGAACTTGCGCAGCTTCGATCCCCGTTTCCTGAAGGGGCGTTAGTACCTGGCGTTCCAGTCGCTCCGTATCGCATACACCAACACAATATACGCATAATGCTGATGTAAGACACGCGGTTTGGAATGTATGAAATACAACGTCCGAGCAACCCGCAAAAACGGAGCGTAACATTTCTTGATCAATAACAAGATTTCCGGTTAATGGCAGGTCCTGTTGTGTTATCGCTGATGTGTCCATGACGCCTCCCCTTTCCGTAAACGCTCCGTCCAGATATTCTCAGTTAAAGGTATCCTTTACTTATAAGATGGGATATATACGCAAAATATAGAATGCCAAAAAAGCCGCCCTCATGAGCGACTTTGATGATATAGAACACTATTCATTCCTATGAATCCGTTGATCTTACTCTTTGCAATTCCCTATTTTATATTTATCCCTATCCTTTCACGGCACCCAGAGCAACACTCCCAATAATCTGTTTGGAAAATATAGAGAATACAATAATAATAGGCAGGATTGAGATCGCTACACCCAAATACAAGAGCCCATAATCCATTCCATAGTACCCCTGCACTAGCGCAACCAATACCGGAAGCGGATATTTATCCAGGGAGAAAAATAGTACCAGCGGTGTAAGGAAATTATTCCATGATCCGATAAACGTGAATATGCCAAGGGCGGCGATTGCCGGCCCCAGAATAGGCAGTACAATCTGATTGAACGTCCGGAACTCACCGGCACTGTCCACCCGAGCAGATTCAATAATCTCATCCGGGATGCTGCTCTCCATGAACTGTTTGAAAAAAAATACATTAAACGCGTTAGCCGCAGCAGGCAAAATAATTGCGGCATAACTATCCAGAAGTCCCATCATGCTGAATAGTCGATATACGCCAATCAAAGCCAGTTGACCCGGTACCATCATGGTTGCTAACAGAAACAGGAACAACCCGTTTCGTCCTTTGAATTTAAATTTGGCAAATCCATACGCAGTTAAGGCCCCAATATACAGAGACAATACGGTCGATGTTCCGGCAATAAATATGCTGTTGGCAAACCCACGCCATATGTTGATTTTGGATACCATGTTCATATAGTTATCAATCAAGAATGATCCGGGAAGAAAGGTGAACGTTGAAGCAATCGTTGCATTGTTATGTGTGGAATAGATAAGCATCAGATAAAATGGAATAATGCAGAGCACGGCAAGACCTGTCAGCAACAGATAGATGATGATTTTGCCTGCCGTCAGCCCCCTTGTATTGGCATATTGCTGAATCGCCGCATTTGGTTGTTCAACTGATTTTGCAGTTTGCATAAGAACTCCCCTCCCTATGAACGGCTCTTCCGCTTGGTCATGATGAAGGATGCAACGGACAACAATATGATGATAATAAACAGGCAAAATGCGATGGCAGCACCGTAACCAAATCGTGTGCTCTGAAATGCTACATTATAGAGATACATAATGCTCGTCATGGCTGCTCGGTCAGGACCGCCATTGCCGTTGGTTAGTGTAAATGGCTGATCGAAAATCTGGATGCCACCAATAATGGATGTAATCATCTGAAACAGAATAATTGGACGGAGCATCGGCACGATAATATGAATGAAAATATGTTTCTTTTTCGCGCCATCCATTTGGGCAGCTTCCAGCAATGAAGGATCAATGCCCTGAAGACCTGCAAGGTAGATGACCATGGAATAGCCGAAGTATTGAAAAAACAAAATGGATGATACAATCAGACGCATAAACCAGGGATCATTTTTCCAGTTAATTGGATCCTGTATTATGCCGGTCTGCACCAAAAAATGATTCAGTCCGCCAGACTGCCAGTCAAAAATCAGGCTGACAAGCAATCCAAGTGATGCCGCCGTAACGATGTTGGGAAAAAAGTATACGGCTCTGAAAAAGTCCCGTCCTTTGAGCAGCTTATCATTCAAGATAAAAGCCAACACAAGTGAGATTGTGAGCTGTGGAACTACAGATACGCCCCAGATGAATAACGTATTAAACAAGGTTTTGTAGAACAACGGGTCTTGTAGTACGGCAACGTAGTTACCGATCCCTACAAAATCAGGTGTTGTGATCCCATCAAAGTTGGTGAAACTGATGTAGAGGGAATATAAAATGGGATACAGCCCAAAAGTGGTGAAAATAATAAAAAACGGAGCAATGAAGTAGTAGCCGTAATGGTCCTTGCGAATCGTTTTGGCAAACATGTTCTATCCCCCCAGTTATCATCGGATGTGTATATTCATTCGCTCGCTTATAAGCTAATCCACTTCCAGCTCCGGAAATCTCAAGGTGACATCACGTTTGATTCGCTTTACGACTTCTTCCTTGGTCTGAATGTCCTTATTGAGATATAACTGGAGTACAATCTTGTAGATATCATTGTTAATCGTGGCATCATATTTGGTGCGTTCGTATACAGGTACCCGTTTTGCAGCCTCCGAGAAAAACTCGAAATGCTTCTGTCCTCCCAAATAAGACGATGAGAGAGACGGGGCAAGTTCATCATTCACAACCATGTTGCTGGTGAAATAATCCTGTTCTTTCGCTAACTCGGATAGAAAATCGTGGTCAAAATTATAGAACTCAATAAACTTCCAGGCTAAATCCTTTTTCTCACTTTTACTGTACATCGCGATATAGGTTCCACCTGAACTAAAGGCTGACGGTCCCTGGGCTAAGCCCCACATGCCTTCGGTATCCGGAGCGTTCGCCTTGAACGTATATTGCAAACCCCAGGTTGCCCCGGGATAGAACATGACCTCTCCTTTTTGCATGGATGCAGCGTAACCGGCACTTCCATCTTCATACTCGGCAAGTACATTTCGCTCACGTGCTTCACGTACAAGATCGAGCACTTCCAAGTACGTTGGATCGATGACAAGTTTGCCGTCCTTCACCCAAGGTATACCATCATACGAATTCGATATAGCATTCCAATTCGCCAATGCATGTACTTTATTCCCGCTAAGTTGCTGTACCTTCTCTCCAATCTGGAAGATCTTCTCCCATGTATCGATCTGTGAACCCACCTGCTCAGGATCATCGGTGCCCAGATATTTCTTGGCCAAATCCCGACGATAGTAGATGCCCCCTGGTGTTCCCTGATAACCTATCGCTCTGACATTTCCCTCACTGTCCTGTTCATTGGCCTGAACAAAAGCATATTGTTCCTGAATAAGTTCATTGGCGTTATACGGCGAAGCTGATAGATTCTCCAGATATGGAACGTCAATCAGTTCTCGAATATTAGCATTTTCAATCATAAATACATCTGGAGCCTTCGAGGTTGTCTGTAGTGCAGATTTCAGCTTGGTGATATAGAAATTACCGGGGATGTTGACAAAGTTCACTTTGATGTCAGGATATTTCTGTTCGAATTTCTCGATGGCGTACCCTGCTTCATCCGTAAAACTCCACACAGTAATCTCCTGTTGCTTGGTTTGATTCGATGGACTGAACTGACAACCAGCTAACAACATCGCTGCACATACAAATACAATAGTTGGCTTAAACCACTTCTTCATAGGCCCCCTCCTTCAAAAAGGAAACGCTTACAATTTATTAGAGTATATTGATTTTGGAGAGGGCTTTCTCCACAAATATTGTGCATTACCCTCCATATTTTGTGATATTCGTACGATGTTTCTTACGAAATTCGGAGGGTGTGCAGTCATTATATTTTTTGAAAAGACGATTATAGGAGTTAACATTGTTAAATCCATGTCCGATCGCAATCTCCAGAATTGTATCCTGACGGAACAATAAGGCCCACTCTGACTTGATAATTCGAAAATGATTCAAGTATTCCATCAGTGTTACGCCCTTGATCTCTTTGAACAGCTTGCAGACATGGAACTTGCTAAATTTAATATGTTCCGCCACCTGTTCCAGCTTAATGGGCTCAGCATAGTGCTCCTCCAGGTATTCACAGACCGATTCAAGGAATTCAAATTTTTTGGAGGAGGTACAAGCCCATCCTGAAGATGATGATTCATCGGTGGGAACCGGTACTTTTGTACGCAATAAAAGTATGATGAGATCATACAACCTGGATACCATTAACCATCGGTATCCCGGCTTCTGATTTTTCTTCTCGGTAATGATGTCATCTATATATTGAGTCAGATTGTTCTGACTTCCCGTATTCGAGGGAATAACTGTTGTTTTGTTGAACAGTTGCCCGAGATCCTGAATTTCGGCTTCGGTCGTGAAACTCCCGGTTAACAATTCGAGTCGGAACAAGATAATGGTCAAATGTTCGGTCCCCGGCAAAAAGCAGTGCACATCCCCTGGTTTGATCAGCAGCACATCCCCTTTTTCCAACTCACACACGTGGTCGTTCACACCAATTCTGGCGCTTTTTCCATTGACGAGAACCAGCTCAACCTCATCATGCCAGTGTGCAGCATAATTGAACTGATTTCCTGTATGAATTACCCGAATGGGAAAACCTTCTTGCATGTGGCCTGTCTCCAAAAAAGTGGGTACGCCCATCGTATCAACCTCCATTTATTTCCAACGCAAATAACTCCTCGTCTTTATATTATGCATAAATGTCTACTCTCCTTTCTTTTTAAGTATTTAAAATTTCTATAGAATGGAAAAAAACTCCTCAACTCAGGTTGAGGAGCCGAACAGAATCACGTTCCACGCATTGGATGTCCAGTGTATATAACGTCTCTACGATCTCTCCGTTCAGCAGTTGGAAGAGAACATGACCTGCAAGCTGGCCTGCATCCCTCTTCGGCTGACGAAATGTGGTTAAAGGTGGATTCATGTACTGAGATGCAGGTATATTGTCAAAGCCAATTACGGATAACTGCTCAGGTATTGAGATATTATGCTCCCTGAAGGCTTCCAAGCCGCCGATGGCCATTTCATCATTGGCAAAAAATACAGCGGATGGCAACTCTCCTTCAAGCAGTTTCTTGGCTGCATTGTAGCCATCTTGCTTCATGTATTGTCCGCCAATTTTCCATTCGGGGTTCTCTTCAATGCCTGCCTCCTTCAAGGCTTTCAAATAACCTTGATAACGATGGAGATTACATTCCGATTGTGACGGGCCACTAATATAAGCTATTGTCCGATGCCCTTTATCGATCAGATAACGGGTAGCCAAGTAACCGCCTTGCGTATCACTCATCAAAACCTTTACAATATGTTGAGCATCCAGATCCCGATCCATGACAACAATCGGAAACCCTGCTTCAGATGCTTCAATCAGCAATTGATCTTGAATATTCTGAGCGATAACAATAGCTCCGTCAACTCTTCTTTCACGAATGTAACGATGGGCTGTAGATTTCTCTCCACCTAACGAACTACATACGATCATATCGTATCCATGACTCATGACAACGGTTTCTATTCCGTTCACCAAATCCGAGAAATACGGACTGGACATGTCATGGACAATAACACCAATGGTTTGTGTACTATTTCGTTTTAATTCCGATGCAGGACCATGCCTAACGTAATTGAGTTGACTCGCTGCCTCAAGTACTCGGAGTCTTGTTGGCTCACTTACATTCCCTTTATCGTTGAGTACGCAAGATACGGTCGAACTGGCTACACCAGCCATCTTGGCTACATCTTTAATCGTTGTCATCATATATACTCCTCAAAGACAGTTTCATCTGTTTAGTCCTTCATGGCAGTAACACAGCAATACACATGGGATAGTTCACTAGCATTTTAACACGTCAGTTCGGTCATGTCTCTTAGCAGAACATCAACTACGAAAAAACATATTAAAGAAACCGAGGTGCTTCATGAGATTTAGTGAATATGTAATAGGTCAGCGCTACGAAACCACATCCTTGGCATTATCCAAGCGTGATATTATTGAGTTTGCCACAATCTTTGATCCACAGTACATGCATTTGGATGAGGAAAAGGCCAAGCAAGGCCGATTCGGCAGTTTAATTGCTTCTGGCATGCAAACGATGAATATCTCCTTTAAATTATGGATTGAGGTTGGGGTCTATGGAGAGCATGTCGTGGCGGGCACCGGAATGAATAACATTCAATTCCTGAAACCGGTCTTTCCGGATGATGAACTTCATGTCATTGCAGAAGTCATTGGACTGACTCCCAGACGAAAAGGAAATGGGATTGTTACAGTACTGCTGAGTACTTTCAATCAGAAGAATCAAAAGGTATTTCAGGCAGAATTAAGTGCTTTAATTGATAATTAAGGACGAGAAAAAGCCCAAAAAAGCCGCCAATCGGCGGCTTTTCGTAAATATATCACATTGAAGCATTTTTAAGCGTTATACCCTTTCAATACCTGCCCCAAAATCTCTACACCCTTGACAATCTGTTCGTCTGACGGAGTTGAGAAATTAAGTCTGATGGCATTACAAGGGTCTTGCTCGTTCACCAGGAATGCATTTCCCGGTACAACCGCAACCCCTTGAGCTGCCGCTGTCTTGGCATAATCAAGCATTGGCACATGTGCTGGCAGATCACACCAGAGGAACAGCCCACCATCCGGTTGGGTATAGGTAATGGACTCACCCATATGCTCTTGCAGCTTGTCCATCATCAATGTTGCTTTTCTCCGATATACCTCACGAATACAGTTAATGTGCCCCGCGTAATCATACTCTGTCATGAACTTGTACGCCAGAATCTGTGGAAGCATGGCTGTATGTACGTCTTCTCCCTGTTTGGCAACAACCATCTTCTCTACGACTTCATGTGGCGCTTGTACAAAACCAACGCGCAGTCCCGCCGACAGAATTTTGGAGAATGATCCAACATAGATGACCAGACCCTCATAATCCATAGACTTGATGGTTGGCACATCATCTCCATTGAATCGAAGTTCTCCGTACGGGTTATCTTCCAAAATCATCACGCCATACTTCTTAGCCAGCTCGTATATGGCCTTACGTTTTGCAAGACTCGTTGTTACACCCGTCGGATTCTGAAAACTTGGGATCACGTAGATCAGTTTCACATTAGGCTCCGTTTGCAGCGCCTGTTCCAGCTTCTCGATATCCATACCGTCCATTTCCATCGGAACACCGGCAAGCTTTGCACCGGATGCCCGGAAGGAGTTCAGGGAACCGATAAAGCTCGGGCTCTCACAGATGATCGTGTCCCCTTCATTACAGAATACTTTACAGGCCAGTTCAATCCCCTGCTGCGCTCCAGATACAATGAACAATTGATCGGATGGTTTACCGGTATCAAAACCTGTCTTCAAATGTTGAGTCAATGCTTCCCTGAGGGGAACATATCCTTCCGTAATCCCATATTGCAGAGCTGTGACCGGGTCATGCTCCAGAATGGATTGAGTGAATGTGCGAATCGCCTCAATAGGAAAGGTTTCCGGAGCAGGATTTCCTGCGGAGAATGGAATCACATTTTGTCCAGAAGAAGCCTTCAGAATCTCACGAATAATGGATGGTTGCAGTGCTGCGATACGATTGGAAAATGAATAGTTCATCTTAAATAGTGCCTCCCGACATTTCATCTGAATTAACTCTCTATCATTACATTAGATTCTATTATACGAGCATTTCCCGAATTTCCAAACTGTCTCCACAAAATTAATGTTTGTACGCCAAAAAAGAGGCCGCCGTCAGCAACCTCTTTCGCATAAGTATTGAGCAAAATTTCAGCCTATTAGCGCGCTGTGTTCATCTCGGATAACCGTGTAGCCTTCACTACATAAGCGGCTAGACCAGGGATCATCCGGGCCAGACCAGGATAGAATTTATTGGTTTTGGCAAAAGCCAGCTTTTGAATTCTTCTTGCGCGTCTGAGCAATTGGGTGAATTCACGGCTTGCTTCCAGCGTGTAATTACTCTGCCAATCGGCATGTTCAATGTCACCTTGCAGGTACTTGTCAGTCCACCTTGCACACAGGAGTGAGGAGCGAAGAGCAATGGACATTCCGTCTCCACATAAGGGTGGTATCATCAGCATGGCATCCCCAATATGCGGATATTGGGACCACGGCTCAGGAACGTTGGACAGATGCAAGGGCGCAATCGACACTTGCGTTCCATCTACAGGTTTTCCCTCGGCTAAACGGGCCGCCAAACTCACGTTTGTCAGGGATGCCGCCTGTAAAATATCGTTTACAGACTTGCCACTTCCCTGGACGGTATCCAGTGTCAACAATGCGGCGACATTCACAATACCATCCTCAATCGGAGAAATGCCCACGTAACCACCCTCGCAAAAATATAACTCTACGCGTGCGGGAATCTCTATCCCGCTGAAGTGGGACTTAACGCCAACGTATACGGTTTGGTCCCGCAGATCAGGTGCGGAAGCCATCCCGCGCGGCTTTTTGGTCCCATGTGCCCCGATAACGGCTTTGGCTCTGTAGCTGATCCGCTCATCTCCCTGTTTCACCTGAACCTCATAACTGGCATCCTCAAGCTGCTCGATGCTCGTTATGGTCGCTTTGGTCACAATCTGGGCTCCGGCCTCCAGCGCCTTCTGATGCAAATTCTGGTCCAGCTCATATCGACTTATGCCATATGCGAATCCCGGCAGCGGTGCTTCAATCACTCCGCCTTGTGGCATAACGATTTTGGCATGATCCATGGTGCTGGGTTTCTTCGACTGGTCCAGAAGGTGAATGTCCAGAACTTCTAACATCTCCTTGGTTTCGGGTGACATAAACTCACCGCAGGTTTTGTGCCGCGGGAACTCCTGGCGATCCAGCAAAAGCGTCCGATGGCCTTTTCCTGCCAGTTGCATTGCACATGTATTGCCGGCAATTCCGGCTCCGATGACAATCACATCTATCGATTTCGACACGTAAGATCACCTGCCTTTCGTGGGAATAACAACAGAGTAACGGAATAAAGGCTTCCATTCATAGGTCATCGTATCATGATTGAGACGTTGTTTAAGTTCCTTCCAATCCCTCCCTGTAAAACCTTTGGCTACGGAAAGAGGCCCATCATGCCGAATATAACGATTGCGCGAGATCATCCGTGTAGTAATCCAGACCGCCTTATAGGATACGGGATGGCGGTGAATATCATTAATGACGACACCGTATCTGGATGCTCGCAGCATATGAGAAACCATATCGACCAGCTGATCTCCGTCAAAATGATGTACAAACTGGGAACCTGTCACAATATCTGCTGAAGCATCCGGCAGTTGTGTAAGATCGGCACGTTGTACCCGAACTCGGGGTTCGTCACGGAATAGTTGTCTCGCTTCCTCACACGCTTCTTCCGTCAGATCAACCAGCGTAATTTCCAGCTGAACACCCTGACGATCTGCCCATTGCAGTAGTTTTTGGTTCACATCCCCTGAACCTGCGCCCACATCCAGCAGAGTCAGCTTATTCGGCTTACCGACTGAGTTCCACAACTTCTCTACACCAGCCAGAGTTGGGCCAGGTGCTGCAAATATTTTGTTAAGACGTCTCAGATGTCTAAGCGCTTCACGCAGCTCCTCCCCTCCCAGAGAGAAGTCATCCATCAGTTCATCTTCCTTGGCTCGAATGGACAATGTTCTAAAAAAGGACATGATCGTGCTCCTCCATCACTGAAGATAATGAGGGTACATAAGTGAATTTCATCAACTCTGCGGTGAGTCCCGGTCCAAATGCCATGGCTACACCATCTGTGGAAGATTGAACCTGTGCCTTCATATCCTCACGCATCGCATTCAGTACAAACAGAATGGTATTGGAAGATAAGTTACCATACGTTCTGAGGACATCCCTGCTATACTTCGTTTGCTCGTCTCGCAGTTTCATTACATTCTGCACAGAGTCCACAATCCCACGTCCTCCCGGATGAATGGCCCATAGTTCAGGAAGCTGTTCACTTTGCAATAAGAGACGCAGTTCCTCTTCCAGATGAACACCTAACAGCTTCGGAATACGAGGGGATAGATACAGGTCATACCCCAGATTCCCCACCTCCCAGGTCATATCTTCAGTCGAATCCGGAAGAAGCACAGAATAACCCGTTCCCAGACTCAGGTAATTCTTGTGCTGAGATTCTGGTGTGCCCACTACACAAGAAGAAGCAGCGTCTCCGAAGAATGAAGCTGCAAACAGCGCTTCCCGATCTTGTACGGGCTGAAAATGAATGGTGCACAACTCTACACAGACCACAAGGACCTGTGATCCGGGAGCTCCCTGCACCACGTCTCGTGCCATCTGAATGGCTTTCAACCCTGCGGCACAACCCTGAAAGATTAGCGGCAGTCGATTAACTCGGGCAGACAAACCCAAATGACGGATGAGCATAACATCAAGACCCGGCAGATATTGACCGGTGCAGCTGACCGTGATGATATGTGTGATGCTCTTTGGAGATACGCCTGAATCCTCCAGGGCTTTCTCTGCCGCCTCAATCCCGAGCGGAAGCGCCTCTCGCTTGTATGTATTCATTCGTTCTTCGGTTGTCGGGATGTCTGATCGCTCACCAGAGGGCAGATATCGGCATTCTTCCAGTGAACCCAGATAGCTTGGTTCCACGGTATATCGTGTTTCAACACCACAGGACTTGAATATTCGCTTGGCAAAACGGGCCAAATCTGGCCGATCTTGAAGAGAAGAAGCGATTAGTTCTGCAATATCTGACTGTGCTACGGGGTGAGCAGGTAGAGCCGTTCCCATGCCAAGAATCGCGATATCGGATGGACTGTTATATTGGTTCATAATAAACCTCCTGGTATTGGTCATTATTTCCTCTAATTTAACAACTCTTACCCTTAACGATATCGTTATAATCTCAATAAGGCTCCTAATCTAGTTTATTAACACATCCGTAAGCTCAGAAGCTTGGTTTCAACAAGCGATTGAAGCAATCACATCAATGAACGAAAAAAAGCCGCCATTAGGCGACTTCAAGGTAACTATATTCCTTCTAAGCGTCATTCTGATACACGTTATTTGGAAAATGCTTCTCTGATCTTGTCACTCATCAGGTACCAGGCATCCTCAGCCATCTGGAGATCCCCAGAATGCGTAAATCCATGAGCGGCTCCCTTATACTCCTTAAGTGTCACCTTCACACCGCTTGCTTCCAGCCTTGCTGCATATGTTCTTGCTTCTTGGGCCAATGAATCTTTCTCCGCGGTAATGATCAATGCTTCTGGAAGTCCCTCTACTGATGTTGCAAGCACAGGTGAAGCCAACGGGTCATGCGCATCTTCTGGCGTTTCAAGGTACATGGCATTGAACGTTCTGGCGATATCGGCTGGAATGGCTTCTTCAAAACTCGGTTTTTCGGCCGGATCTGTAGCCACATCCAACACGGCATAATCCATAATTTGCAGAACAATCGGCAGCTCGCTACCACGTTGCTGATTCAGTAAACACACTGCTGCAGCAAGATTACCACCAGCGCTATGTCCCCCAATAGCGAATAGAGACGGGTTAACCGAGAAGGATTGCGGATTGGCGTGGACCCACTGTACAACATCGTAACATTCATGAACCGCCGTTGGGAACTTGTGCTCTGGTGCAAGACGGTAATCGATATTAACGACCACACAATCAGCACGGTCAGCGATCAGGCGACACCATGGATCATCCATCTCTGCTTGTCCCAAGATGAAACCACCCCCATGCATATTAAAGAAGACCGGCAGATGAGCGGAATGATCCCTATCCGGTGTATACACAAGTACACGTGTATCACCTTTAGTTGTAGGAATCATGACTTCTTTTACTGTGACAGCATACGTGGAACTGGGTTGAAGAGCTGCTCCTGTACCGACGACATTTTGACGCATACGTTGTACCATTGCCAACTGTTGTTGTTGATCCATAGATATCACTCCTTTAGTGGATTGCCAATAATGCTTCAATGTTAACATTCAGTGCCAGGAGATCGGTTTGGATCCGTGCTTGTTTCCCTTTTTTTGTGAAACATCATCCAGACCCCCATCAAACAAAATAAAACGCTGCACCCCATGCCAAACAAGCTACTGGTTTTTAATGCAAGAGGTGAGCCTTGCATGGTAAGTAATGTCGCTTGGGTCACCACGATGGATACCATCGCATCGGTGAAGTTAATCATTTTCAATGTAGATATGATCGGGTTATGGAGATGACGGTTCGCCCAGGTACCATACACGGCAAAAACCAACTTGGTAAAAGCAACTGTAGATACGATATACACAATGATACCCTCATATATGAAAGCATCGCCGATTAGATACATTCGCAGGCAGACCATCGAATAGGACACACCCAGTAAACACAGGAACAGACCTCCGCGCTTATATACCGTAAGCTCCAATCTGTATCTTTCTTCGGGAGAGTCCATTCTCTTGGTAACTGTATATTTATGGAGCACTTGGCCTTTAGCCACACAAAGAATCAGATAATATACAGCATTTGTAATGAACCATCCCGAAAACAGATATATGCCCAGGATTAACTTGCCTATCCCTGTTACAGCATTGATAACAAGGGAAGCCACATTAAACAAGGCCGTTCGATCTTGTTTATTTCCAAGGTAATGGAACCAAATGGACTTCAAATATGTCTTCATTTTCATAGGATATTCATTCTGTTAGAGAAGCAGACCATTAGCCTTTTACCTACCTCATATATTTCTTCTTATCTCTTACCGTTCAGAGAATCCCGAATCCTTTTCGGAAGGGATTGGACAACCATATCATAGGAGTGATCGATCATGACATAGACATCCTCATCGGATAAGGAACCATCCAGCGTAATGGTATTCCAGTGCTTTTTGTTCATATGATATCCCGGTTGAACTGCTTCATGCTGCTCTCTCAGGTTCTCTGCAATAATTGGATCACATTTTAAGTTTAAGCGACATTTCTTTTCTTTGTTTTCAAAAATAAGAGCGAACATCTTACCCGCAACCTTAATCGCGACTGGATCAGGCCCAAATGGATAATCCTTGGTCGCACCTTTCTTGTTCAAACTGTATTCAATCATCGTATCCTTCAAGTCAGTACCTCCCTTTCACCAGTGGACGATATAATGATACCGAATGTAAGTTCGTATGTAAATAAGCTCGTTGTACATAAAAGCACATAATAAAACCTCCTCCAAATGAATGGAGAAGGTTTTATCTGGATTTATTTAACTCTTAATTGGCTCTATCATTCCTAGTTTTGCTGCTGCGGCTGAATGAGCCATGGTTTGATTTACTGCTACTGCTGTTTGATCTACTGCTATTGGGTCTACCGTCGTTTGAACGACTACTGTTTGATTTACCACTCTTGGCAAACCATTCGGATTTGGGCTTGCGTGCCGGGTTAGCTTTGGACTTCGCCGGTTTACCTGCAGCCGATTTGTTGAACGAAGGTTTACTGCCTGATGCTTTGCTGGTTTTATCAAACACAGGTACACCTGTCATTGGATACGGATGACCTTTTACTTCAGGAATCGTCTTTTTGATTACTTTCTCGATATCCTTCAGGAATGGAAGTTCATCCTTCTCGCAGAACGATATGGCCATCCCGCTTTTGCCAGCTCGCCCTGTACGTCCAATACGGTGAACATACGTTTCCGGAATGTTAGGCAGGTTAAAGTTAATGACATGTGAAAGTTCCTCTACGTCAATTCCTCTTGCTGCGATATCCGTCGCAACTAATACACGTGTTGCACCACTCTTGAAGTTGTTCAGTGCCCGTTGTCTCTCGTTCTGAGACTTGTTGCCATGAATAGCCTGTGCCGTAACATTCGCTTTGGCCAAATCACGTGTAACCCGGTCAGCGCCGCGCTTCGTGCGTGTGAACACCAATGCCGTGACGATGGATTTATCCTCCAAAATTTGGTTCAACATATGTTGCTTCTTACCGTTCTCCAACAAATAAATAGACTGCTCAATGCGGTCTACCGTTGAAGATACCGGTGTGATTTCTACTTTGACTGGATCAACCAGCAGGGTTTTAACCATTTTGGTGATTTCAGGAGGCATCGTAGCTGAGAAGAACAGCGTCTGCTTTTTGTTCGGCATTTTGGCAATGATTCTTTTCACGTCATGAATGAAGCCCATGTCTAGCATCCGGTCTGCTTCATCCAAAACGAGAATCTCAACCATCTTCAGATCAATACGTTTCTGGTTAATCAGATCGTTCAATCTACCAGGCGTTGCGATAATAATATCTGCACCTTGATTCAACGCACGCTCTTGCACTTTTTGCGAAACGCCGCCAACGATTGCCGTACAACGAATGTCCGTATACCGGCTATATACCTTGATGTTATCCGCGATCTGAATAGCCAGTTCTCGTGTTGGTGTCAAAATTAATGAGCGAATATGTCGTGCGGACTTCGATCCTTGCCCTTTGGATCTTTCGCTTAATAATTGAATGATCGGCACTGAAAATGCTGCCGTCTTGCCTGTTCCTGTCTGTGCACATCCCAGCAGATCTCTGCCAGCTAATACAGCTGGTATGGCCTGTTCCTGTATAGGGGTAGGATTAGTATAGTTTGCTTTGCTTAACCCTTCCATAATAGAGGGGATAATATTTAAGTCCTTAAATGTCATGTTGTCTCCTTCATTTACGCACATCTATCAATAAGACGCATCTTTTATTTCACACGTAACGTATAAGGATACCATTAAAAACGTAATTTGTACATTATCTTTTTAAAATCACTTTGTTTAACTGACCAATTTAAGACCAACTGCCGATCCGAGCACCATAGCGATAAACAGAATTCGAAGGGCATTTCGAGGTTCTCCATAAAACACCATGCCCAGAATGGCACCACCGGAGGCCCCGATTCCCGTCCATACGGCATATGCTGTCCCCATCGGAAGAGTTTCCATCGCAAGGTACAGGAACAGGAAGCTTAAACCAAACCCGGCTACCAATAGAACCAGTGAAATGAGATTACGGTCTTTGTGCAACTTGTTTATCATCAGCACTCCGATCATCTCAAATATACCTGCCAAGATAAGAAATACCCAGTTCATTATAGCTGCACCTCCTTATTCTTCTCTTTGCTCAGCATTTTAAGACCAATCACGCCAAGTAAAAGTACACCAATGAGTACCATTTTTCCGGTTTGAACAGTCGCATTAAACAGAACAATCTCTGCAAGTACCGTGCCAGCGGTACCCAGGCCAACAAATACGGCATATACGGTTCCCACAGGCAGTGTACGCGAAGCTGCAATCATCAAAGAGAAACTAATGATAATTGCAACCAACGTAAACCCCCATTCCAGCAGACCACTGGCATGTTTCAATCCAATGACCCAACCCACTTCAAACAAAGCAGCAATCACAACCGACATCCACGTTTTATTCATTCTTGTAACACTCCTTCTCTACTACATTTTTTGTACAACCCGTAAGGTTCATTAGCGTAAAAACAAAAAAAGCCCGGGAAACAAACTGCATGTAGCAGTTCATCTCCCAGGCTTTTATCCCTCCGTGGCACAACCAACAGGTTGCGGGTTTTCTCTCGGACCAGACCGACACATACATCGCGGAACCCTAGAAAACCTGTTTTTATTCTAATGTGTCTCCAATTATACACACTTCCACTATCTTGGCAACCCCATAAATGTGATCACGCCATTTATTTGATAATCAAACCCATTAATCCTACAAATGTGGCGGCTTGATGTGGTGAAATCACACAACCGTTGAGATCTTCCATCGTCAGCACCAAGGAGTCAAATTCGCAATCGCTAAGATCCAAATCCTTCAGTTTGGTGCCTGTTAAGGAAGCTTGGTCGATGTTACATTGACTGAACTCCATTTTTTGCAGTGCCAGATAGGCAAAGTCCGCACCAATCAAGGTACATTCCGAGAAGGAGACCTGTTTCAGATGGGCAAAACGAAAATTGCTGTAGTCGCCTAGACCATGAAAGAAACTGACATTTTGCAATCGGCTATTGGAAAAATCAGTTCCGACAAACTTGCAGTTATGCCATTCGATCCGATGCATGAAGGCACCAGAGAGATTGACATTGGAGAAGTCGCAGTGTTCGAACCGTACATCGGTGAATTCAAATTGTTCCAAGGCAGACTCCGAGATTGTCACATGTCTAAATACAACATTTTCAAAGGAAACCTTACTCGCTTCCTGTTGATCCAATGTAATGTTCTCGATCAGTTTGTGTTTGTACTCCACTTTGGATTCCAGGAATGCAATCGTTTCCGGTTCAAGCAACTGCTCCTGAATCTTGGGTTTGTCCATTTTCATCCCGTATTCCCCTATTCCTTAATAGCTACGACTCGCAGTCGGCTTCTGTCCAGATACCACTGTCCATCCCGCATCAGTTGTGGCTGTACTTTTTTCTCAACTGCTTCCATAATAACATCCTGTTCCGCAGCTGTGATACCACTGAATAAATACTCCGCGAAGCTGGTCAACCACTTTCTGGCACCTGGCTTGAACGGGGTAAATTGATCCACATGCTGAGCCAGACTAACTCGAAATCCGTGTTGCTCCAGAAGATTAGCATATTCGCCAATGGTCGGGTGATACCACGGATTCCGTCCTTCCCATTTGTATCCACGGGCATCCAGTTCTTCCTGTACCGCTGTAATTAATATAGCCGTGTTACCATTTGCAGCAAACTCAGCCACGAATCGCCCGCCCCTCTTGAGCGCTAACTGTATTGATTGTACTACAGCTGGAGCATCCTTTATCCAATGCAGAACGGCATGAGAGAAGACCGCATCAAACGGTTCTTCTGTCCGATAATGACAAGCATTTGCTACTTGAATATTCATATCAGGGTATTTCTGTTTAGCTTGCCTAATCGTCTCTTCTGAAAAATCTATACCTTTTGTCAGCGCACCTGCGGTTGCAATTTTGGCTGTCAGATCGCCATTACCGCAACCTACATCAAGAATACGTTCACCTTGGGATGGCTGGAGCAATGATAAGATAGGTGTGCCCTGTAACGTAGCAAAAGGAGCGGAATGACCACTCGATGATTCGTTCACTTGACCGGATGAATGTCCGTTATTCATAGATTATAATCTCCTTCTCAATTAAGGATCTAATGTATCTATAATAACTTTAATATAAGAGAATTGTCAATTCACTCATCAGATCACTATAAAAAAAAGCCGCCGAATGGCGACTTTAACATTAAGAATTCGGATCAACTAAGATTTCTTGTTAGCCCACATATTCCATATTTCACACTCTCCTTGAATTTGTTCTGTAAATGGAAGTTGTCTCGACCTCTTCGGTAACTAGCTCTAACCAGCATGTGAAGTATATCTCTCGATGTACGGAATTTTCTTCATACTTGATCTGTGATACGAGCCTGTCAATCAAAATTTGCCTCACATGGTTCGATAACCACTTCATCACCCTGTTCACCCAACTTTTCGAATAAACTTTAATCACTTGGCTCTGTTAACATACTCTTAGTATGCCGAGTCATGGGCTGCAAGCGGTATATCAATCGTCTTAATTGATTGCCTGATCCTCTCAGGCCTCCTTTTGATTCTGTACGGTAAGCTTTATAATGTATGTAGGTTAAATCTGTGAGGAGGTAACCGAGTATGCACTCCCTATCTCACAAAAAGGCAAACCCAAAAAAGGACAACCACAATGGATTGTCCTCTTTTCAATATCAGAATTCTGCGTAATATCTTTTGGAATTTTCAAAATACTCGTATTTATGAAAGGAAATCGGAGCTGTTCTCCTTAATTTTGAACAAGATTAGACCAATGCTTCGACCCGTTCTGGCACGTGGATCTCTCCGTGCAATAATTGAGCGATATCACGAGTCAGTGCATCCACATTTTCCTGCTGAGTTGCCCAGCTGGTACAGAATCGTACCGCACTGTGTGTATCGTCAACCTTTTCCCAGAAGGAGAAGGTATAACCGCTGCGTAATTTCTCAAGCAAACGATCAGGCAGAATCGGAAACTGCTGGTTGGTTGGTGAATCGTACAGGAAGCGTACCCCCTGCTGTTCGAGTGAGTCATGAATTCTCAAGGCCATATCTACGGCATGGCGAGAAATATCGAGGTACAGACCATCTTCGAACAATGTTTCGAATTGGATTCCCAGCAATCTGCCTTTGGCAAGCAGGCCACCTTTTTGTTTGATCATATAACGAAAATCCGGTTTCAGCGCTTCATTCAGGATAACAACCGCCTCTCCCATCAATGCGCCAATCTTGGTTCCCCCGATGTAAAATACATCGCACAAGCGTGCAAGGTCAGCAAGTGTCATATCGCAATCGCGTGAAGCGAGTGCATATCCAAGACGTGCTCCATCCACGAAAAACGGAAGACCACATGCTCTGCTCACTGTATGCAATGCTTGCAGTTCTGCCTTGCTGTACATCGTTCCATTCTCCGTTGGTTGGGATATGTAGACCATTCCTGGTTGAACACAGTGTTCCGGTGACGACTCATTCATGTGCGCATCATAGACTGCTCTAACCTGCTCTGGCGTGATCTTTCCGTCCTCGCTTGGAACCGTGAGCACCTTATGTCCCGTAGCTTCAATAGCCCCCGTCTCATGAACTGCAATATGTCCAGAGATAGCAGCAATCACACCTTGATGCGGTCGCAAAATAGACGCAATCACTGTTGTATTCGTCTGTGTACCGCCAACCAAGAAATGAACATCAGCCTGCTCATTGTCGCAGGCCTGACGAATAAGCATTCTCGCCCGTTCGCAATGCTCATCCGTGCCATACCCGCTCGTCTGTTCCATATTGGTTTCCATCAGTCTTTGTAAAATTCGTTCATGCGCACCTTCATTATAATCACATTCAAATCGTATCATCGTGTGGTCTCTCCTGCCTTCTTGTTCAACTTCTCTTGTATGTTCATCATGGAGGTGTATACCTCTTGAATCTCTTCTTCATTCAATTCTTGCATTAACTTCAGGATCTGTTGGTCGGATCGAGCATTCAATTGGGCATACAGTTCCTCACCCTTGGCTGTCAGACGAATCAAACTGACCCGGCTGTCGGCAGCAGAATCCACTTTCACCAGCAGTCCTTTCTTGGACAGCTTGTTCACGATTCGGCTCATGTAACTGCGATCAATGGTCAGTGTATCTACCAGATTATTCGCAATGCTCTCTCCCCGAATTCCAATCTCAATAATGACTCGTACTTCTGCAAACGAATAGCCCGTTCCGAGAATATGCTTATCGAGTACACCAAGAATATTAGTATAAAAACGGTTAAAACGTCGCATGTCAGCGAGTATATCTGGATTTATGTATCGAGAGTCGATGTCAAACCCTCCTTTTTAGTGGACATTGTCAACATTATAATAATCACGTTAGTGGACGTTGTCAACATTATATGCTACATAGCATTTTATAACTTCATTTTTTAATCCAATCAATAAAAAAAGCCGCGCATATGCGCGGCAAGGTTTACTTGTTTTAGTACTTTATCCAGATACTTAGTCAACTGCTTAAGTTTCTATATAAATTGACTAAACATTTACACAAAACGGAGAGGACAGAAAGAACCTGAAGAAGCGGAGCGTTCGCCTTTATCCCCGGATTTCCCCTTTAGATAAGAGGAATAAAAAAATCTGGGGATAACAGCGATCGGAAGGTTGTTCTGTCATCGGAGTGGCTAGTGTAAATTCAATTTACATGGATTAAGAGTGACTATATTGCACCTGATGAAGACGGCTATATATCCCTCCAGCGGCGACCAATTCCTCATGGTTACCTTGTTCAGCGATACCATCTGTGTTCACCACGATGATTCGATCCGCATTCTTGATGGTTGTCAATCGGTGTGCAATCACAAGTGTTGTTCTACCCACCGACAATTCAGCGAGTGATTGCTGGATCAGCGCTTCCGTTTCCGTATCCAGCGCAGAGGTTGCCTCATCGAGAATAAGAATGGGTGGATTTTTCAAGAACATACGAGCAATGGATAACCGTTGCTTCTGTCCTCCGGATAGCTTGACGCCACGCTCGCCAATGACAGTATCCATACCGTCCGGCAACGTAAGAATCAATTCCTCCAATGAGGCACGGCGAGCGGCATCCCAGATCTGTTCGTCAGTTGCACTCAAATCACCATAAGCAATATTCTCCTTAATGGTACCCGAGAACAAAAATACATCCTGCTGAACGATTCCGATATGCTTGCGCAAGGATTGAAGCTTCACGTTACGAATGTCGACGCCATCTACAGTGATTCGTCCCTCTTCTACCTCATAGAATCGTGGGAGCAGGCTACAGATGGTTGTCTTGCCTGCACCCGAAGGACCAACAAAAGCAACGGTTTCGCCTGGTCGAACGGACAGACTGATATCATTCAGAATACGCCGACTGGATTCATATCCGAACGAGACGTTCTCGAAGCGAATATCACCCTTAACACTTTCGAATTCAACGGCGTTTTTGCTATCCGCAATCTCAGGTTCTGTATCAATGATCTCCAGATACCGCTTGAAACCAGCGATGCCCTTTGGATAACTTTCTATGACGGCATTGATTTTCTCAATCGGGCGGAAGAAGATATTGGACAGTAGCAGGAAGGCCATAAAGTCACCCATATTGATCCTGCCATCGATATAAAACCAGGCCCCGCTGATCATGACAAACACCGTAACCAGTCGCATCATCATATAACTGACCGAGATACTTTTTGCCATCGTTTTGTAGGCAAGCAGTTTGGTTTTACGGAAATTCGCATTGTCCACGGCGAAAAGTTCTTTCTCATGTTCTTCGTTAGCGAACGATTGCACCACACGCATACCACCAACGTTATCTTCAATGCGCGCATTGAAATTGCCTACGTCTCCGAAAAGTCGCCGATAGGTCTTTGTCATCCGGCCACCAAATACGATAATGACCCAAGCCATGATTGGGATAATGATAAAGGTAAGCAGCGCAAGCTCCAGATTAATGTTAGCCATCAGCCAGAACGAACCGATTAATGTCATTACTGCGATGAATACATCCTCAGGTCCATGGTGAGCGACCTCTCCGATGTCATTCAGATCATTCGTAAGATGACCAATTAAGTGGCCTGTTTTACGATTATCAAAGAACCGGAAGGACAGCTTCTGCAAGTGAGCGAACATCTTCTCACGCATGTTGGTCTCAATGTTAATGCCCAGCATATGTCCCCAGTATGTAACTACATAGTTCAATACCGTATTAAGTGCATAGATGGATAACAACACAATACAGGCAAGCATAATGAGAGGCCAATCCTGACCTGGCAACAACTCATTAATGAATTTGCTGACAGCAAGGGGGAAAGCCAACTCCAGAAGACCTGCGAGTACAGCGCATCCAAAATCAATCAAAAACAGTTTTTTATAGGGACGATAATACGAAAAAAAACGACGAATCATACTTATTCACTCTCACTCTCCAGATCCTTATTGGGGTTTACATCTTCATTTTGCAGCTCGAACAGATGGATATACTCGTCGATGACCTGATCAATAGCTTTTAACTCCCCACTGATCACCGGGCGAATATGTTCGTACTCCTCCTGTCCAAGTTGTCGGACAAGCGTTGTTCTTCGATTCTGCATTTGTTCCAGAAATACAAGAATCCGGCCGCGACGGAATGTTTGCGCACCATGGCCCCGTTTCCCCTGATGTTCACCATGTCCTCTGCCACGTCTGGAACGCTCTCCACGTTGCTCATTGTCACTCACATCACGTTTCGGACGTTCACCTTGACTTACACTTCCATCGATTGCATTCAGATCACGATCTCTCATCCTGCCACCTCCATTATGTGTATACGTTTGTATACAGTATATTCATGTATACGATTGTATACGTGATAATAATGGGTGTCAACCTAAATTTTCCATATGGCATATGCGTGTATATCCGTTTTATCTTTACGTTTTATTTTTAACAGAAAAAAAGCCGCATTTTTGCGGCTTTTTGTTCTTCACTGTTCTTACTTCTTCGAAAATCATCATCATCCATGTACTAAATTAATTTTACTATTTCAATGAAATTTCAAACTTTGAACCCACGTCACCTGCAAATACAATGCGGCCGTTTTCTGGTAAAACAACCTCATTCTGACCGCTGACTACGGTGTGATTAATACAAATACCCTTCTGATCATATACGGCAAAGCCGCCAGTTGCAGGCATTTTAACCGTCATGACTTTTCCTTTCACCGTTGCTGGTATCGAAAACCATCTGGCATATCCATCTGCTTGAATCGTTGCTAGAGATTGTTTACCCGAATAGAGTGGTTGTACCATTTCCTCATTGGCGTATATGCTACCAACCGCTGTAATGTACTCTACTCCGTTCTTTTTAGCAAAATAAATCTCCTTTGTATCACGTCCAGCCATGCCAGGGATTTGCAGCTCCGTGACTGCTTCGTTTGCTCCAATAATCTTAGTGTTGGATATATACCCCGGGGTCTCTTTGTCCAAATGAATCGGGAGAATTGGTGCTGAATTGAGATAAACCGTTGATGTGTAGTTCTCATTCACCAGGTAATATTTTTTAGCTTCACGCTGCCCCCATGAGGCCGTAATATCCTGGGATAATTCATTGACTTCCAGCTTCTCCGCTTTATATTCTGAGAAAGCCAACTGACCAAGTCCTGGCAAAGATACATAAGATCGAGACCACAGATAAGTCCTTCCATTCTTCTCCTTAACAAATTTCAACTTTTCCGTGCCTTCATCGTTAACAAAAGTACCATCCGCTGTATAGGTGTATGTTTGAGCCGGATTACTTGGAGCTGTGAGTGTGGATACAGTCAGTTGTCCAGCATGATTCATTTCGATCTTCTTAACCGAATTAGTGGCACCATATATACCGGCATACGTGGATATTTCTTCAGGCATATCGGCCTTCACTGGCACGCCAAATGATTTTTCCGGCTTCCGTTCTGTGATAATCCCCTTTTCCTCAAGTGCGCTGAGCAATAATTCACTCGCAATGAACTGATCTTTGGCACTTGTCCCACCAGATGAGGTAACGGCTGCAGCCAGTTTGTATTCCGGCAGTACCACTAATGATGAATGATACGATATCGTATCTCCACCTTTCGTCACGGCCTTGATGCCATATTCACTGAATGGGAACAAGTTCACACTATCCCACCCTAAACCGTAAGATATAGACGTATCGCCATCCTCTGGCCACATGCCTTTTTTGTACTCTTCTTGCGCCATGGCTTCTACAGACTTATCGGTAAGAATGCCTTGGACCTCTCCCGTGAAGATTTGTGAAAACTTCGCAAGATCTTCAGCGGTGGAATAAATGCCTCCAGTAGCGATGATATTATAATTCTCTTGTGGAAGCTGTCCCTCATACACAGGAGAATAGATTCCCGCCATTGCTGCCGGGTCAACGACATCCTGTGGTGTTTTGGTATGTTGCATGTCCAAAGGTTCCGTAAAATAGTGGTGTATGAAAGCCGTAAAAGTCATGCCGCTAACACGTTCAACCATAATCTCGGCCAACGTAAAACCGTCGTTACTATACACCGAGTAAGCTCCAGGATCTGCCTTCAGTTTTTGATTCGCCAATTGCTCCAGAAACGTATCGTGTGAATACGTGTCATTATCCCCGTACAATGTGGCATTGCTGCCAGTACTGCCCAGCAGACCGGAAGAATGATTCAACAGCATGCGTGGTGTGATTTGGGCGAAGCGCTGATCTTTCATCTTAAAATCGGGGATATAGTCCACAACAGGAAGATCCAAATCTACCTTTCCTTCGTCAACCAGCTTCATCACAGCCGCTGTAAGCATCATTTTGCTAGTTGATCCTACGCCATAAATCGTATTTGAAGTAAGCGGTACTTTACCCTCTAAATCGTTCTTGCCTGTCTGACCGGACACCACAATCTCGCCACCATCGATAAGGGCATATTGCAGGCTTGTGATTCCATGCTTCTCGGTGAGTAACTTGGCTTTATCCGCTACTATTTTCTCTGTTGGTTCATACTTCAGGTCGCTGCTGTTACCGGCAGTTGGTGCGGACATGACTGACATTGGAGCCAACAACGTTAACACCAGAGTTAAGGCGGTGATTGAAGTTCGTTTTCCCTTTTGTCGTCCCATTCACATCATCTCCTGAATTTTATATGTTTTGGTATTAGAGTTCTTCTGGGTTTACAAATTTCACCTCCGGATACTTGTCGCTCGGTCCCTGAATCAGATCTCCACCCGTTCCTTTCAGTTGCTTGTTAAAGAAATCGAGTACATATTGATTTACGATGTTTGATCCTCTTTTACCATTGATATCTCCTGTGATACCGGACAGTTTAACCAGCTCTGAATAGAACTGAAGGTCCGTAAAATTGAAGTGCTGGGTTCCTTCTACATAGATCACATTGCCCCCATGATTGATAACATTTTTCATAATGTGCAGCTCATCTGAAAGAGATTTAGTTACTTCATCATCCGAATTTCTATCCATCTCAAAATTGGCGAACCAGTCCTCAAAACTTCCCGATCGGATGAACATAAACGGCTTGTTTATATCATCTCTATTTTCCACTTCATATAGTGACCCATCCATATTAACTCCGGCCTTGATTCTCTGATCTAAATACGTTGCATTAAACGCGGTTGCCCCCCCAAAAGAATGCCCCATCGCGCCGATGTGATCAAGATCGATTTTTCCTTTAAACTGACTTTCGATTGCACCTGAATTCAGCTTTTCGATTTGATCGATTACAAACTCCACATCTTTCGTCCATATACTCCCTGTTTTTGTACGTTCATCTAGTGTAGTTGTACTTTTTTTATAATCCGTTACACGGCCATCTGGAAAAAGGGTAGCAAAGGTGCTATACGTGTGATCGATGGTGAACACGATATACCCATGACTGGCCAGATTCTCGGCCTGTGATACATGTAGAACTCTACTGGTTCCCATACCATGAGATAGTAGTACCACGGGATAAGGACTTGTAGAAGGTAATATTTCAACATTTTCATAAGAGTTGGTTTGACTATACTTCAAGTAGTCGAGCAAAAATTCGGGCAGTTTTAAAGAAGCAGAGAAGCTCTGAATATACTTTTTGAACATTTCTTTATCTTTTGGAAACAGCGTGTCACGCTTGTTATTATTGCTGTTTTCAGTTGGGTACCAAATTTGAACCATTAGTTCTCTCTTATCGCTTTGATCTTCAGTGAAGATTTCGTCTCTGTTCTGGTCTGTTAAATGAAATGTTTGAGTACCCACCTTCTCTGGACCATCAAGCTTCGGCAGATTAAAAACAGGTAAGTATACAGACAAGACGGTAGAACCAACCAGCAGAATGACAATTAGGGAAGATAAACTATATTTCAAGAACTTCCCTATTTTAAGATTCGCCATCTTATCGGAATGTCTGAATAAAACGATGATTATGAATAGAGCCGTCATGATATATACCAAAAGCAACTGCCATCTGTATCCCTCAACAAACAATTGAACTAATAATATAACGCTACTTCCTATACCCAAACCCAAGCCTATTTTCTTTGCACTTCTTTTAATAAATAGTAGGTCTATGAGTAACGCGAAACAGGATAGAACTAACAGTATCTCAAATAATCTCAATTGAATTCCTCTCTCTCATCACGGACTTTTACAGAATTGTTACTTCGCTTCGTTCATAAATGCTCTAACATCTTCAGCTATTTCTTTGAATAACGTATGGTGCAAATAATGTGAACCATCCATAGTGATGACTTTCCCATGTACGGAATCTTTGATCTGCCCTTCATGCAACGGAATCCATCCTTCAACACCTTCATTATTTGCTTGTACAAAGAGAAGAAGTGGAAGGTCTTTAGGGAAGGTTAAACCTTGAGCACCTTTGAAATTGGAATAAATATGCCCCATCTCATTTAATGACGTGGGATTATACATGTTTTTATTCGAGATCATTTTCATCTGCTCAACTGTGTGATCGTCAAATGCCAGTCCCTCATAGGGGTCTGCATTCACTTTCATCATTAATCTTAAGAGACCTGTATTTCTGAGAAGCGCAAACGTTTTTAATGGGAACTTCGCATCTGTAATACTCGGTTGAGTGGATACACTACTGTCAATACCGACAAAAGCAGTCACCTCATCCGGATATTTGTTCACATAATCAATGCCGTAAATGCCTGCAATAGAGTGACCCATGAGCATGTACTGATGAATATCAAGTTGTTGCAGAGCTTCATGAATTTCACTTACGATATTCTCTGTGGTTCTTTCTTTTTCAGTTTCATCACTTAATCCATAACCGAATGGCTCAACAGCAACCACTTTGTAATATGGAGATAATTCATCAATAAGCAACTTGAAATCAAGCGCAGGTGTTGCTGTTCCATAACCGGGCAGAAGCACAATCGTTTCCTTGCCTTCACCTTGAATGAGCACATTCATATTTTTCCCGTCTACAGATACATGCTGACCGTAGGGCTCTATCTTTTTCGCCTCTGAATTACTACTAATCACATTGGTGATATAAACAATCCCTAGAAATAGAATAATTGCAATTAGGATTGCGCCCAGTACTTTAAGGATAATATTTCGTACCTTCTTGAACCTGGTTCTGTTCTTGGCTTTTTTTCCTTCTGGTTGTGTCACTCTGATCTTCTCCTGTCTTGAACTGTTTGTTCAGTTGTCTTCTCTGCTGCTAATGAAATCTTATCCAATGAAAATGTACTCTCCGTGACGTCAATATGAACGGATTATGAACAAGCTTATTAATATTTACCGCTGCGTCATAAAACCCCTGAATTTTTCAGCGATTTCTTTGGCATGGGAACGGTACAAATAATGATTTGCTTCCAGCAGCACCATTTCACCATGTATAGAGTTCTCTATTAACTTCTCGTGTTCGGGAACCCAATTGTCCACTGCCGGATGATTCTTTTGAACAAAGAAAAGAACCGGGAGATCGACTGGGAACGTTAACTGTTCAGCTGCTTTAAAATTGGAATACATGCTTACAATCTCGTTTAATTGAGTTGAATTAAACATGTTCTTTTGTATCAAAATGTTCAATTGTTCTTTGGTTTGTTCATCATACGGTAGCCCAGCATATGGATCATCACTCATTTTCAATTGCAAACGTGGGAAACCCAAGTTACGGTACCATGTAATCGGTACGATTTCTGATGCTTCAACCTTCTGTTCACTAATCGCTGGAACACTGGTGTCCAGCCCAACGTATGCACTTACTTCATCTGCATATTTGTTCACATAGTCCAGACTATAAAGCCCTGAAATGGAATGACCCATTAAGATATACCGATCAATATGTAGACTTTGCAGCGCTTCGTGGATTTCACTTACGATATTTGCTGTGCTGCGTTCCTTTTCAGTTTGATCACTCAATCCATAACCAAAAGGTTCAACCACAACGACTTTATAATAGGGGGATAGTTCTGAAATGAGTGGCTTAAAATCAAGCGCTGGTGCCGCTGTTCCAAAACCAGGCAGAAGCACAATCGTTTCCTCGCCTTCGCCTTGAATGAACACATTCATATTTTTCCCGTCTACGGATACATGTTGACCATACGACTCCATTCTTTTTTGCTCCGAATAACTACTGATTTTATTGATGGTATATACGATAGCTACAAAAAGTAAGATTGTTATAATGATTGCGCATAGTACTTTAAACAAAATGCTTAATACTTTCTTTGTTTTGCTTTTACTCTGTACTTCTTTGTCTGCTTGTTGATTCACATTCATCTGCTCCTATCCTCATCTGTATATTGGCCTAACAGGCTGCTAATGCAATCCTAATCAACAAAGATGTACTCCCCATGACCGTAATATGAACGGAATATGAACAAGCAAAAAAATACCATGTGTAACATACAAGGAAACTTGCATGTTACACATGGCATGAACATTCGGTTTAGATAATCCGATGGATATTCTATTCATTGGCCTAACCTGTGAGCCTAACTATCCGTTGGTGGATGGATGGGCAACGTGATCATAAAGGTCGTGCCTTGACCAGGTTCGCTTTCCACTCGGATGTCACCCTGATGAAGCGATACGATCTGTTTAACGATTGCTAGTCCCATACCACTCCCGTCGTATTTACGACTGTGGGAACGATCTGCCTTGAAAAAGCGGTCGAATATACGCTTCTGGTCTTCCAGGGGAATTCCAATGCCCGTGTCGGATATTCGAACAGTCACATTTTTGAAATCCTCTTCAATACAGACTTTAATCATACCGCCATCCTTGGAAAACTTGATGCTATTTCCGATGATGTTTGTCCATACCTGATTTAACTGGTCGTGATCAGCCGTTACCTTCACGTTCTCCAAATCAAGCTCGAAATGAATGTTGCGCGCAGACCATTGCGGCTGAAGTGCCACGATGACCCGCCGGATCTGTTCATCAAGGCTTAACGTGGTGAGCCGTAGTTGCTGTGACTGCGATTCAAGCAAACTCAGCTTGAGCAGGCTATCGCTCATTTTGGACATTCGTTTTGCTTCAGAGATGATAATATCCAGGTAACGGTTTCGCTCTTGTTCTGAGAGGTTTACTTGCTTCAGTGCCGAAGCGTAACCGGATATCGAGGTGAGCGGAGACTGAACCTCGTGTGAAACATTGGTAACGAATTCCCTGCGCATCTGCTCCAACTGCTTCAAATCATGCATCATTTCTTCAAAGCTGCGAGCCAACGTACCAATCTCAGTCGTTTGTTTAATGTTCAACTTGACGTTGAAATCTCCAGCTGCAATTCGTTTGGTTGCTTGTGTCAACTTCTTGATCGGTCTCACCAGATATACAGAAGCAACCAGGATTAACAAACTTCCTGTCATCAACGAACTGATTGCAAAGATCAAGCCCCACTTGACCACAAACGTGGCTGAGGGAGGTGAGAGTGTTTCCAAAAACATCGCTTTCGTTCCCATCTCCGTTTTCAAAGGCAACCCTAAAATCACCGTAGCGATCCCATCCCTCGTATCTTGAACAACGCCACCAGCTAATACTTTCTTTAGTTGCTCACTCGTCACAGCAGCAGACTTATGTCCGTTAAGTTTTCCGTAAGACTCGAACTGACCGGAAGCTTCGTAAATTCGGATATGATAGGAATTGAGCTGCTTCATTCCACTTACGTACAAGTCCGCTTCACGTACTGGGAGGATCTTATAGATCTGCACAACGTCTTGGCCAAAATTACGCAAGTTAATTTGAGCGTTTTGGTTCAATTTGTCCTCAAATATCCAGGTAGACACAAAAAATGAAATGACCGTACCAGCGATGACAGACCCCAGAAAGGTCAGGACCACACGAATATATATGGATCGGATCATTCGTAGACCTCAAGTCTGTATCCTAGCCCACGCACCGTTTCAATTCGAAAATCAGGTGTAGTTGCAAATCGTTCGCGCAGACGTTTAATATGTACGTCTATCGTTCGATCATCTCCGGCGTAATCAATACCCCATATCTGATCGATTAATTGCTCACGTGTATAGACTTGGCCTGGTGTTCCAGCAAGCTTATACAGTAATTCGAACTCCTTAAGGGGCAACGTAAGCGACTCCGTACCTCTCATCACCTTATACGTCTGACGGTCCAGAATGACGTTGCCAAACTGGATTGTGTGTGTGGAGCCGATTTTGTATCGTTTCAGCAATGCTCGGACACGAGCGGTAAGCTCCAATGGATCAAACGGTTTGGTCAAATAATCATCCGTTCCCAATTCGAATCCTTTCACCTTCTCCCAAGTCTCTCCTCTCGCGGTCAACATGAGTAGCGGGAGGTCTGGATTGGCTCTTCGGAGTTCCTTACACAGTGCCCAACCGTCCATAACAGGCATCATAATATCAAGCACAACCAGATCCACTGGAGTTTCGCCATACACGGTGAGAGCTTCCTTACCGTCCGCAGCTTCCACTGTTGTGAATCCATCGTTTTTGAGAAATAGACAGACGAGTTCACGAATGTTCGCATCGTCGTCTGCAACGAGTATAGTAGCCATATGTTTTTTCTGTCCTCTCCGTTCTTGCTTATAGTATATCCACAGCAAACATCATATGTTCTTTCAACGTTCCCTGGATTGGCACAGGCTGTGACCCATTCTCCTTAAATCCTGCTTTTTGAAGGACACGGATGGAACCTGTATTATCGGGCACAGCGCCAGCTTCGATTCGATTAATTTCAGTTTCGTGTTTGGCAAATTCCATTACACATTGCAGGGCTTCGCTCATATATCCTTTTCCTTGATGCAGAGTATCCGTCACATAACCAACGATCCATTTTGGGGTAGAATCCAGTATGATCTCAAACAAAGAAATTTCACCGACGAGTTCATCCGTTGTATGTAGAAAAATACCAAAAGAATAGCGATTTCCTTCTTCTCTCTTCTTGTTCCAGCTCTCAATGAGTGACCTTTGCCCTTCCAAGCTGTAGAAAGACTCGTCCCGATCACTTGCTGATATGTTCTCGATTTCCGCACGGTTGCGAACCTGTAAATCCAGAAGCAATGAAGCATCATCCACATTCCAAAATCTCACATAGATACGTTCTGCACTATATTTCATCACATTATCCCTCCTCTATTAACGTTAGGTGCAATTGTAGCATGATTATATCAGGTCATTATAAGAGTACGAGCGAATCAACGAGAATTGTTTCGCCAGGAAATGTGGTGAATATGGCATATCATTACGCAACCAGGCAACGATGGTTCCAATAAGGGCCGAAGAACCGTACCAGATTGCAATCTCTTTGTGAATGCCGGATTCTTCGAGTTCATCTTCCATCTCTACCCGATCAATCTTAGCTTTGACCAGCGTACTTAACAATTTGAGCAGTCGTTCGGTAAAAATCGGTGTGCGTTTTGTAGCAAGAACCACCTGATAGAACGAGGCGTTCTCTGCAAAATGCTCCAGTAACTTGACTAGAACAGGCCAAGACTCTTCCGTTCTTTGTTTCTCAAAATGAGGGGCATATTCATCCACGATCCGTTCAATATGCTCAATCATCTCATCCGCCATCTTCTCCATCATATCCGTAATATCACGATAGTGCAGGTAGAAGGTTACCCGATTGATTGTCGCTCGTTCGGCAATTTTGTTGACTGACAACTTCTCAATATCCATTTCCTGCAGCAATTCAACAAATGCACCTCGAATTAACTGACGTGTTCGCAATATTCTTGGGTCCACGGCTGATTTCTTCTCGTCTTTCACGTGTATCCCTCCCATCAGATTTTAAACATTACAATTTTAAACAAACAGTCGTTTATTTTTGATTTACACAACAAATTCATTTTATTTGTAAAATAAACGACGAAAACACGTCATAACGTAAATTGTAATCTGTCCGAATATGTATATAATTCAATAAATACAATGTAAACTATACAACATGTTGTAAATTTAGTCACGTGTGGATTGAAAGGATGAAAAGGATTGAGTCAGGCTAGAGTACAAGAAGAATTATCCGTAAAGAAAGGCCCCATCCTGTTTATCATGATTTTGGGAGCCTTCCTTGCAACGTTGAATCAAACGATCATGAGTGTCGCTACACCGGAACTGATGGGTGATTTTAATATCTCCGCGGCAACAGCACAATGGTTAACGACAGGTTACATGCTGGTGAACGGGGTGCTTATCCCGATCACGGCCTACTTCATGCAACGCTTTTCAACCAAGCAATTATTCCAAGCTTCCATGTTTATTTTCCTGATTGGTACCATCGTATCTGCTCTTGCAGATAACTTTGGCACATTACTGACAGGACGTATGATTCAAGCAGCGGGTGCCGGCATTATCATGCCGCTCTTGATGCACGTTATTTTGACCTTGTTTGCTCCTGAAAAACGAGGATCTGCAATGGGTATGGTTGGTTTTGCCATCATTTTTGCCCCTGCAATCGGGCCTACCCTTGCCGGTTATATCCTCGAGAACTACTCTTGGCAAACGATGTTCTATGGCATGATTCCCTTAACTCTTATTGTCATTGCTTTTGCGTTTGTATACCTGAAGAATGTATCCGAACGGGTCAACACAAAGTTCGACACAATCAGTGTGGTGCTCTCCACGATCGGATTTGGCGCATTACTCTATGGTTTCAGCAGAGCAGGAAGTCTGGGATGGTCAAGTGCAGAAGTTCTTATCTGCATTGCGGCTGGAATCGTTTCGCTTGCCCTGTTTACATGGCGTCAGCTCGTGTCTGAAACTCCGCTGCTTGATCTGCGGGCTTTCAAGTACAATATGTTCTCCCTGACCACGGTCATCAGTATCGCGATTACAATGATCATGTATGCTGACATGATGTTGCTTCCCTTGTATCTCCAGAACGCACGTGGTTACACTGCACTGGAGTCCGGATTATTGCTTCTGCCAGGTGCGCTTGTCATGGGCTTCCTAATGCCAGTAGCTGGAAAATTGTTTGACCGATTTGGAGCGAAATGGCTCGCTGTTATCGGGATGGTGATCACCATCGTAACAACAATTGGTTTCATCGACTTAACGGATTCAACCAGTTATGGTTACCTGGTATTGATGTCTACCGGCCGCCGAATTGGTATGGCTCTGCTCATGATGCCGATTCAGACTGCGGGACTTAACCAACTGCCACCAAGACTTGGTGCACACGGTACAGCTATCTCCAACACCGTCAGACAAGTGGCTGGTGCTGTAGGTACTTCATTACTCGTAAGTGTCATGACCTCCCGTACAACGGCACACGTACAGGATATGATGGCGACTGGTGCAGCCAATGGTCTCAGTCAAAAACAGCTTGCTACAGAATCCATGATCCAGGGTATCAATGATGCTTATGTTGTTATCATCGGTATCGCTGTTGTGGGATTGGTCCTTTCCTTCTTTATCAAACGCACCAAACAAGCCAAAGAGGAAGAAATCAAACAGGTGGTAAGACAAAAAATTTCCATGAATTCATATTAAGGTGTCCAGCTTCATACTTGCCTGCATAACAAAGCGGCAGATCTAGACGTATACGTCTGATCTGCCGCTTTTCGTTTGTATCCTCCGTATGAACCTCTCTTCTACCCAACGATCTTCACTGGCAGATGGGTCAACGACTGCCCCGGAGCTGACGTGGCCAGATTATTCTCCAGATCAAAGGACTCCACCGGTTCAATCCGAGCAATCTTCTCCACAAATTCTGTCAAGGCAATGCTGAGTTCCATTCTTGCCAGCGGGGCCCCTAGACAAAAGTGTGGGCCATTACCAAAGGTAAGATGTCTTTTGTTATTACGACGATGAATATTCAGCTCAAAGGGGTCTTCAAACATCTGCTCATCCATATTGGCTGCACTCATCCAGGAGATGACAACATCTCCTTTTTTCAAATCCACTCCGAGCAGTTGATTATCCTGCTTTACTGTCCGATGCCGCTTGGCATTATGGAACCTATAACGAAGCATTTCTTCCACTGCGAGCGGAACCCATTCGGGGCTCTGCCTGAGTTGGCCATACAAGCTCGGGTCATCGTAGAGGAAGGAATAGAACGTATTTGAAACCATATGACTCGTTGTCTCTATGCCGGCTCCGAGCAGAAGCATGGTCGTGCGAACAACCTCATCCTCCGTGAACTTTTCACCTTCAACATCGACATTTAACAGATCGGTAATGATATCCTCACCAGGATGAGTCCGTTTATGAACCACAATAGGATACAGGAATTGATAATACTCTTGCGCGGCAGTTTGTTTTTTCAGTTCACTCTCTTCAGCCGTCTTTGGATTGGTGGGTTGAAACAGAATATCTACCCAGTTCTTGAAGCGATGGCTGTCTGTAAGAGGGATGCCGAGCAGATCCGCCATCACCATGGAAGGCAGCGGAGCAGCTAATGCTTGTACGATATCAATGGTCGTATTCGGCTCAATATCGGCTACCAGCTGCTCTGCAATGTTGCGAATTCGTGGCTCCCAGTTTTTCAGACTACGCGGTGTAAAAGCAGCCGATAACAACGAACGACTTTTTTGATGACGGGGAGGATCGATACTTGATATGTTTAATTTGTCTGGAGGTGTACCTTCATTGTTCTTTGCTCCAACGGCAATGGTTGTCCGGGTTCCTTCGGCTGAAAAATACTCATGATTACTGAGAACCTGCTTCACATCATCGTATCTGAACACATTCCAGGTGTCTGTATCTTCGTGATAGTACACAGGATGCTCGGACAGCATTTTTCGAAACCAGTGAAGTGGGAAAAACTCTTCAGATCTGGACTGAAACCCCGTGATGTCCTCAACACGTATCACTTCTTTATACATTTGGAATCCACCTCTCAGCATAGTTTCGTGATTGGTTACATGGGTACCTGAATTGACAGTTCAGCACCTGATTCCATTTTATACCATGAGTTCATTTATTGATATAAACCATTTGAACAAAATCAGAAAAACCCCTTAATATAAGGGGTTTTCGTTTTATACGTATCGTATATTATTTCTGTCGATGTCTCAGAGAGATAATCCATACGAGTCGATCAATCGCCTAGTTTCGCTAATGCTTCCTGTAGTTGCTCCAGTTGTTGAGACAGGGTTTCAATCAAGTTCTTCGTTTGGCTTGCCTTCTCCATTAAGACTTGCTCTTCAGAATTGTCTTCGGATACATTCCTGATTAGTGATGACTTCAATTCCGACAATTCGCTTTTGTATGTTTCTTGTTTCTCCAAAGCTATGCGCAGTTTTTCTTTTGTCGTACCGATCTGATGCTCCAGATATACGATATCGGACGAGTTCGCTCCAGCGGATACACGTTGTGAATATGTCATGACTCACCTCTTTCAATTTCATCCATTGCTTTGCCAACAGTGTAGGGCTCAATATCGATATCCAGCTCCATGCCGAGAGCTAGTTTCGCCAGTTGACTCCCGATAAAAGGACCCATGGTCAATCCAGAGGCTCCAAGTCCATTTGCGGTAATCAGACCTTGCCATCCTGGAACACCCCCCATTACTGGTAGAAAGCCAGGTGTGAACGGACGGAACCCAACCCTTACTTCTTGGAATGTGCTATTGGCTAGCCCCGGTGCCAGTTCCAGACCTTTATTCAAAACTTCCTGCATGCCCCCTGCAGTTACTCTTGTATCGTAACCTTCCACATCATTTTCATGAGTGGCACCAATCACAATCTTCTGTTGATCAAAGGCCAGCAGATATTGGTCAGAAGGTGGCATGATCACAGGCCAGCGGCCTGTATCCTCCCCATCCGTGACATGTAGATGCATAATTTGTGCCTTTTGATAATGCACTTTAAAGTGTATGCCGAGTGGCTTCAGCAGTTCGTTGGCCCATGCACCTGCACAGACAACGACTTCATCTGCCAGGAAACTCTGATCATTAACACTCACACCAATGACCCGATTTTCTTCGAATTGAAGCATGGCGTCTCCATGGATCACTTCCGCTCCATTTCGCTGTGCAGACCGGATCAAGGCATCGCGCAGCGCCCTTCCATCTATACGTGCAGCACCGCTGATATGTACCGATTGATAACGTTCATCCAGTAGAGGAAAACGATCACGGGTTTCTTTGGCATCAAGAGGTGTAATGTCACCAATCTCCGGTGCATCTGCTTTGCGTAGATGGGCCCGCTCTTCCATCTTGTTAATTTTGTCCACATCCGTATGAATACTAAGCGCACCCACTTGAGCATAACCAGTTTCCGTTTCTCCTTCGCCTTCAAGCTCCGCTATGATGCCAGGATAGAACCGCGCACCAGCCTTGGCAAGCTGATACCAGTCCTGATTACGTCGCTGTGACAGCCATGGACAGATGATACCGGCAGCTGCATCCGTAGCCTGCCCTATATCTTTTCGGTCTACGATGATTACCTCTGCGCCCCGCTTGGCTAATTGATAGGCTGTTGATGCCCCCAGAATACCCGATCCGACTACGATGACTTTCTTCATGTTTGCATCCCTTTCTTTAATCACTCATTCCTTATAGCGTATACCGTTTCGCATTCTGTTGGCAAGGCAGGCCATACTTTTAGATCCATAAATAGAGGATGATCAGACCACAGTTCATACTCATTCATCCAATTAATAATCGTTGAAGCATTTATATGAAAACGTTTTATATATTGCCCGTCATTCAATTAAAATTATTCCATTTATGTAATATAATTCTTTCTAGGTTTCTTTTAACGCTGTAACCACGCCACTTACGCACATGATCCTTTAACGAAAAGAGGAATAACACGACGATGCCGAAACCTAGTATGGGGAATCCGCTGGATACCGATATGCCGCTCATGATTACAGGGCAAAACCAGTTGACCGTTGATGAATTGATGAATTGGAGCGACCATTCACGGGATTACAGCATTGTACAGTGCATCGGAGGAACAGGGCGAATCGCAGCAAAGAATCATGAATTTTCGATCAAAAAAGGGACCGCTCTCATTTTGTTCCCGGAGGTAACCTACCGTTACCACAATCTGAGTGATTCATTACGATTTGATTGTCTGTCTTTCAATGGCTATTTGTTGCCACGGTTCTTGCATACCTTGCAGATCGGGGAGCTGCGCGCCTTCAAGCCGGATGGAATGCTTCATATCCTGTTGCGTGAAATTACGTTGGCGCTGCAGTCCCGGCACAAGGATCAGATCTGGCACGTATCCGCATTACTGTACATGCTTTTGGTCAGATTAACCATTGAAGGTGAACGCTATAGTGCTTACGAACGTTCTGATGCCCGATTAAGATTGGATGAACTCATTACTTTTATCAAACAAAATTATCATCAGGATATCTCTCTCCCCATGTTGGCTGAGCAGATGGACGTTACCGAACAGCACCTGAATCGGATATTCAAAAAAGAATTTCAAATGACTCCATTGGAGTATCTGATGCGATATCGGTTGTTGAAAGCCAAGGAAATGCTCATCGAAAATGCCGCTACTACCGCTCATGAAATAGCCAAAGCCGTTGGTTTCAACAGTGCCAGTTACTTTGGATCAGTGTTCAAAAAATACGAAGGGATCTCCCCTATCGAGCTACGCAAGCAGTATCTGGATTAAAGCGCCTCCATATCGATCTCGGCCAGCGAGGATAACCGCAGTTCATGCATGGCGAATTCCAGACCACGCGTTACCTCGTTAGGCACGATGATACAACGAATACCTGCTGCATTGGCTGCCTTCAAGCCATTAGGTGAGTCTTCGAACACAATCGCTTCGGAAGCCTCGATCCCAAGACTCTGGAGAGCAAGAAGGTACAGTTCAGGGTCCGGTTTCACTCGTTTCACATCCTCGGATGTATGAACGACTGTGAAATAATCGAAAATGCCCAATTTCTGCAAGTAACCATGCACCCAGTCCCGTGTAGAGCTGGAAGCAACCGCAAGCTGAATCCCCTTTTCCTTCGCAGACTGAAGCAATTCATACACCCCTGGAAGAATGGTGGCCTGTCCCAAATAGACTTCGTATTTTTGTTCAGAGAGCAGTTTGATATGATCATGATCTATCTTTTTTTGGAGCGCTTGCTCCAGATACAGAAATGGATGAAATTCCTCAAAGGATGTCCCCACATTTTTCGACCATAGCTCCAGACCAAGTTCAACTCCGTGCTCTTCATAAATATCCCGAAACGCATAATACCAAGGTGTCTCTGTATCCACAATGAGTCCATCAAAATCAAAGATAAATGCTTTTACCATGAACCTGTTCTCCCTCCAGTGATCGGCCAGGGGAGCGGATTAGAAACGTGCGGTCAAGTCCGGATGAGTAACGTTCACGGATAAAAAGTGACACGTACAGCCCGTTCCAGTCGGCGACTGAACAACTAATCCAGCTCGAAGTTCCCCTTGTAACGGCATGCCGAAATAACGAATTAGTTTCCACTCATCCCCATCGGGTGAATAAAAGAATGATATGCAGCCCTCTACTTTGCGTATACGCAGATAGGGATTAGGTACGGAGACTTCCACCGAATTGCAATCATCGGATGAACCATCACGTGTGACCACTGACACGATGGTAGGTGCTTTTCCATCATACTCAAAACAAATTTTGCACCAGTTACGATCATCCGCCATCACCATCAGACATCCGGAATCATATTGATTTTTCATATCCACGGTTAACTGGGTTGTGATCTCGAAGTCCTCAGGTACAGGCATGGACAGGAATGGTGCTGTTGCACGAATGTGCTTACCCGCAGGGTCCTGGAAAAAGTCGGTGTCCGCCTTCGCTTCCACCAGCACACCTCCCTGATCGGTATAGGACCAGGTTTCGGGCTCGTTCATCCAGCTCCATTGTTTCCGTGCTTCTGTTGTCATTACGTTAGTCATTTGTTAGCAGCCTCCCAAGTTAAATACTTTTTAGTTCATATGTTCTAGTTTTTTCTGTACTACATATTCGCTCCAAATACAGTAAACCCCTTTTTCTACATATTTTTGTAAGTCTCCAGCACTTGGGAGTGCTTTTGCGGATCTGGCAGGAAGAACATGATGACCATGAGTACGACATATAGACCAAGAATGACACTGAACAACAGTGTTGGATTGTGATGGTAGAGCAGGCCCGTCAGGTATCCGGATGGAATGGCTGTAAGCGTCATGACGGTCTGTACGGCCGAGAACATATCCGCTTTCTCATGCGTACCCAATCGGTTCATCAGCAGGGAATCCCGGTACGTCTGCAAAATGAAGTTACCCGCAGCGAGCACGATTAGCGTGAGAAACAACATGCCTATATTCCCCACAGGAATCAACAGAAACAGAATGGCTCCAGCCGTGCTAAGCACGATGGAAAAACCAACATACTTTTCTTCGGAACGCCGTTTCAGTCTCGGAATGATGACCAGATAGAGCAACATGACGGTTACCGCAGTCACTACTGGGATAAACGAAATGACACGGTCATCAAACTTTAACTGTTCCTTGAAGAAAATGACCTGAAAGAAATTCAGCTGCAAGATCAGATTGGATAACACCGTGATCAGAATAATCGGAAAAAGTCTTCGTTTGTAGAACGATTTGCCAAACAGGCGCAGACTGGAACCCAAGCTCTGAAGCACGCGGGTTTTACTATGCAATCCCATAAGTTCCTTGCCGACCTCGGTCTCATCCGTGTATCGGTTACGAATGAAGAACATGGCGGTCATGAGAATGCCTCCGACAAAGTAAATGCTGGCGAGTGTAGGCACAATACCATAATCAGCAATGACCACCCCGGCAATCGGCGTGAGTACCCCGGCCCCTGTAATAATCATGTTGAGAATGGCAAACACCTTGGATCGTTTGTGTTCCTCCACATCCTCTATGATCAGACAGTTAAAGGCGACCGTTACAAACTTGGATGTTGCATTCAGTAAATAAGCGATCAGAAACAGCCAGAAGTTCTGGGAGAAGGCCCAGATGAACATGGGAACACTCCAGGCAAGCAGATCAAAGATCAGTGTTGTTCGTTTCCGGCCCAGCTTATTCGTAATGGAACCCGCAAACAATTGAAAGATAAAGGCAAAATAAAGATTCACCGAATTGATTAAACCGATTTCTATGTCCGAAAGTCCGGCTTCCTTCATATATAAAGGAGCGTAAAAGAGAACGATCGTGCCCGGAATGGCCCATACCGGTTCAAGTAAAATGGAGTAGCGTGGATTCTTCGGCAAATCTTGAAGCAATTTCAATCGATATCCCTTCCTTCTGCGGTTTTCACCGCTGCGAATTCCAACTTCTCGCAGCGGCAAACCCGCTAATGTCTACATGCTTATAGTACCTCTTATAGGATAAGAGCTGTTTTGACCGAATTCATCGGTAACTTCTCTCCAGTATGCATGTCATAACCAATCGTTCCATTAAAGGCCTGTTCATAATCACTCAGCAGTTCCTTGGCTGTCACCATCTGTTCCAGTTCCGGGATGCTTTGGGCAAATTTTAGTGCCGTACTGATCATCGAGTGATTTGCCACCGCGCCAATGATACTAATGCCATCATTAATCACGGCTGTTGATTTGAACGTCACCTCATAGCTGTCGTCATATCCCATCGGAATAATTTTGCCGCCTTTGGCAATCAGCTCAAACCCTACATGAAGTTGGTTACCAACCGCGTCCACTACAATATCAAACTTTTTGTTATTATTGATCTCGTATACTTTATCCAGTGTCAGATCCTGAGGATAAAACACATGATCCGCGATCCCTGAAGCGAACTCTTTGCGGTATGGATCAACTTCCGTGCCTACGGTAAGCCTTGCCAATCGTTTGCTAACTAGCTGACACAGGGAACCGATTGCACCCGAACCGAGGACCAGTACAGAGTCACTTGGCTTAGTCCCTGCTTTCATGAACGTCTGAAGTACACATCCCAGTGGTTCGATCATCATGGCCGTTTCCCAGCTCATGGAATCCGGAATGGCATAGATATACTTTTCGTCCCCAACAAAATATTCAGCAAAGGTTCCGTGTGTCGTCATCCCTACTTGATAGTCATCAAAATTCTCGCAGTAGATGAACAGACCCTCGCGGCAGTATGAGCAGGTACCGCAAGATTGCGTGGGATCAACCAATACCCGATCACCGATCTTGAAACCACGAACTTCGTCGCCCACCTCAACCACTGTGCCTACGCCTTCATGACCAATGATCGTTCCTTTATTTGCCGGCACTTTGCCTTTGACAATATTCAGATCTGTCCCGCAGATGCCGGAACCATAGATTTTAATTTTTACCTGGTTTGGCTTTTGAATAGTTGGCTCATCAATCTCCTGGTAAGTCACCTGTTTGAGATCCTGATATACGAGTGCTTTCATTGAATAATTCCTCCTAGTCGATTGTCGATTATGATCTATGGATTAAGCTTCAAACGTTTTCGAAAGTTGCATCGCATGAAGATGTTCCTGCTTCTGAATCTCTTTCCAGTCTGACAGGATCTGCAACAGCGCTTCCTCGACCCACAGCAATTCTTCCCGTGTATGGGCATCGGAGAAAATAAAGTAACCTTTGGTGAAAATGCCGAAGTGAGCCATTCTCTTCACCATGAACTCGCGGAAAGGATCTGTCTGGAAGTTATCTTCAGCCAAGGATTGAATGCAGAAGCTTGCATACGTCCCCTTCACTTCCAATTGATCCGTCAATCCGAGCAACACAAGTTCAGATGCCAGACGATCCATGATCCGGGTTGCCGGATCTCGCCAAGTCGGCCATACTTTCGCATTTTTCATTAATCGTTCACAGGCGATAGCTGCCGCGAGCGCTGTCGTTTCGCTGGAATGGGCATTACTGAATCTGACCTGTCCTGACAAAGACATCAAGTGCTCCGGACCCATAACCGCTGCGAGCGGTAAACCGTTGGCCATACCTTTAGAGATACAGAGCAGATCAGGCCAGATGTCATATTCTCCTGCTGTAGCCTGCTTGCCCATTCGAATACCGGACGTTACCTCATCGAATATGATAATGATGTCCAGAGACCGACATAGGTTTACGGCTTGCTCCAGCGCGTCCTTTTTCCACTCGTTGGGGCATAGAACAATACATGCGATATCCTCGGGAGATGAGGTAATCTGAGCCTCAATTCGCTCCGTAGTTGGCTTGTTAACCCAGATCGTTGAACGCTCGATATCCACCGGTATGCCACGTTCTTTCGTCTGGCCACCATAATAGCCATAGGCAGACCAGTCGTGCCACCCATGATAAGCTGTCGCAATAACCTTGCTTTTGCCACTAGCGGCACGGGCCAGACGCACGGCCCCACTCACTGCATCGGCACCACTCTTGGTGAAGCGCAGCGATGGATAACGACCCTCGAACCGCTCCAAAATCAACTCCGCACATTCAAGCTCAATGTCGGCAGGCAAAGAAAAGCTTGTCCCTTTTTTCAACTGGTGAATGACGGTTAATTGGACTTCATGTCTGGCATGGCCCCATGGCGCCGTACCCATGGCCATCTCACAATCCAGCCATTCATTCCCGTCGATATCTGTAAATCGGGAATTATAAGCCTCTGCACAACATACGGGGGTATGGCCCGGAAATAAACGTTCAGGTGCTTTGGCTAAAGTGCTGCATCCGCTCGGAATTACCTTTTCGACTTGTTCCAACCACTCCAGATTACGGGTAAATCGTACGGCACGATCGAGCGTGCTCTCTTTTTCTTTCACCTTAAGTACCTCCCTGTTTTTTTTCGTTGTGAGTGAATTACCGAACTTTGGTTCCAGGCCAGCATCCATCGTAGATGCGATCCATCGTGATCACATTTCCATACAGGTCAATGATCAGATCCTTGGCTCGATGAGCATGTCTCATCTCAATCCAGTAGCGGTTCTCCAGCAAACGGGCGAAATTGTCCACCAAAAACAGTAACCGGTTCTCACTATGAATCAGTTCCTTGCCCAGTACCTGTGGCAGCCAGATGGCTCCGTTGGAATTAAAGCGGTTTGAATAGTCCCGTACTTCGGCTACATTTGCAAATTCGGCTTCCTCCAGCTTGGTCCAGAATGTATCGGCATCACTTCGGACCTCGGCAAGGTCAATCCCGACAATCGGCAGATGCTGGTATTCTTCTTGGCTTTCCAGCTGTGCTTTCAGATGACTGAAAACGAAAGGCCACACATCAGCCTCGATTTGACCGCCCCACTTTTTCCAGAAGCGTGCCAGATTGTTCTTGCGGTTGAAGTTGCGGTGAATGCCGCTGCTGCGTTCCCAGTGATATGCTTGAATATTCGGGTTAATAACCGTATCGTATCCGGCAGCTCGTGCCCGCATCTGATAATCAAAATCCTCGTACCCGTTAAAGAACTTCTCATCGAGGTTGCCGATCGTCTCGTACACCTCCCGCTTCATGCCAAACATGGCAAACACCACCAGTTGAACAGAGAAGGTTTCTTTTGGGATATCATCAGGAGATGCGTTCAGGAACAGGTGTCGGCCGATGGTGTCCGCAAAAGCAATGCCGCAATGCTGCACGCCTCCTGTTTGCGGATACAACAGAACGCCTCCAATCATGCCAATCGTAATATCGCTGTCCAGTGTCTCTTTCATCATCGGTTGCCAGTTCGGTTGAAGAATGGTGTCGGAATCCAGGAAGAAAATATACTCTCCCTTGGCAAGACTGAGTGCGCTATTAATCGACACGGCGCAACCGAGTGGAAAATCATGCTGAAGAATCTCGATGGTCACACCTTCTCTTACTTCTTGCTTCAGTTTATCCAGATGTTGAAAGACTGCTGAGCCGGAACCATCGTTGATGAAAATAATCTGAGTGGATGGGCTTACCGTCCGGAGTAGCGAATCTGTGAACAAGTTCAAAATGTTATAGTCCTGGTTGACTGGCACAATAATGGTGTAAAGCATGGAATCCCTCCTGATTTGGGTTGATGGAATGAGTACATAAGCTGATTCGAACTGCACAATTGCTGGTGTTTCTGTCCGGCCCCCTCACTTGAATATTTTGTCTTTATTTGGTAATGATTTGAATCTACTAGAAATTTATATCATTTTTTGTAAACTGGAAATCTTAAATTCTGAACGCTGTTAATATTTGAATATGTGAGAAAATCAAGTCTTTGCAGCTTGCGCACTGAGAAACGCTGGTGTGAACGCAAAAAAACACCCTCAACGAGTCTGTGTATCTACCGATACAGTTGACTTTTTTGGGGTGTCATTCGTATTAAAATCTATTGTTTTTCATTGGATAGGCCCTGACCTAACGCTGCTTAAATCCATGATAAAACGTATCCACCACAAGCGCGGGGGCTGCTTTTCTCGCGATATGACCACTTACAACCTGCTGCCACGTCAGGAACATGATGGAATACAGCACATCGACAATCCAGGTTTTATCAAGATCGGAGCGGAAATAACCTTTCTGTTGTAACAGACCGACCGCATGGAGTACAGGTTCTCTCAGTTTCAGATCCGCTCCCTCAATCTCGGGATTATAGTTAATGGTGGTGTCATGAGCCAGAAAATAAATTTTGTCGCCTAATGGAATCAGCGCCTCGATCAGCTCAGGTATGTACTTTTCACAGTGCTCCTCATCCAGTTGGATTTCTTTCATGGTCTCACTGACCACCTCGATTGCGCGTAATCCGAGATATACCATAAGCTGTTCGCGGCTTTCCACGTATCGATGTAACGTAGCGATCCCGATTTTTGCAGATTCTGCAATCTCATTCATAGAAGCATTCGGTTTTTCAATCAGCAATTTGGTGGCCTCGTCCAAAATGGAATGAAGCCTGGTTTGTTTGATTGTTGTCATTTCCTTTTTCATTGTATTACACCTCTTGGCGAATTAGTCTACAATTGATCTAGTCATCCATCAAATGATTGGATGAGATTATAAAATTATAGCATACTTCCTCACGAGTAATACTAAAAGCCGCCATTTGGCGGCTCTTAGCATCGTTATTTTTCCCGTTACTTACAGTTCGATGATTCTCGTTGCAATATTTGCACAAAATTCACGATCATGCTCTACAAAAAGCAGGGTTGGCGAGTATTCCAAGAGTAAGTCTTCGATCTGCATACGTGAAATGACATCTACAAAGTTGAGTGGTTCATCCCAAATATGCAGATGAGCTTTCTCACTAAGACTTTTGGCAATGAGCACTTTCTTTTTTTGACCTGCGCTAAACGTTGAGATATCTTTCTCCAATTGCAGTCTGGAAAAATCCAACTTTCGAAGTATCGATTTAAACAGGCTTTCATCAATCCCCTGTGTGGCCGCATACTCAGATAAATGCCCTCCGAGATCAGATGTGTCCTGCGATACATACGAGATTTTAAGCTGATGATCCTTACGGAAAAGACCTGTATATGAAATATCTTCACCACAGATCAGTTTAAGAATGCTTGATTTGCCAGATCCATTTTTACCGTACAGGGCAATACGATCCCCTTTTTCAACCGTGATACTGACATCCTTACACACCGTATTGGAGTCGTATGATATCGACACATGTTCCAATTCGACAAGTTCATGCTTGTGAAAATCCAGCTGATGAATCTGTAGACGTTCTGCACTCTCGATATTTTTGAGAAGTTTGGATTTTTCTTGAATCGCAGATTGCTGCCTTTGTTCAATATTTTTGGAACGTTTCATCATCTTGGCAGCCTTGTGCCCAATATATCCTTTACGACATGGGTCAAGGCAGCGCAGCCTCGATCTCATCTTCCATCCCCGTACCGTTAAACCACTGTGTTTTCTGGCTTACACACCTCACGGAACATAGGCATCCTGTACCTCAACTTTTCGTTCATTCCCCATCGCAATGTATCTTACGTTAATGACATTTCCTTTCTGAAAGTGGGGAATATGTGTGATTGGAATATAAGTCTCTACAATTGTTGGGAAGGTGCGGCCGTCAACTTGGGTTACAGTCAAATCCAATCGCACGCCAGGCCTTCCATCCATACTGGATGAAGTCTGTACAATATCATGAATTATTGCTTCTGCTGGAATTCCGTCCATCAGAATGCTCTTGCGAAGATGATGTTGCTCTTTATTGTTACGTAGCAGTCTAAATGCCATAATTGTAGTGATCGTGCCGGTTATAAGCCCAATGACAATAATAGCAACAATAAAAATTAATGTGACTGTCATGATAACCTCCTTTTAGTTGAAACTTATGTTAACTACTTCTTGTTTAGATCTCTTATTCCTGCCAATTTGTTTGAATTTGGAAAGCTTAACGTCAAAAAAGCCGCCTCAAGGGCGGCTTGCTGCTGTGTATGTTCAACTTAATCTACTTTCGCACCATACGAGCGTACAAACAGAACAGCTTGTTCGCGATCCAAACGTACGCCTTTGATATCCAGCGATTTCAGATCGATTCCTTCCAGATTAGCCCCTCTAAGATCGGCCCCTTGCAGCTTGGCTCTGCTTAATATAACTCTGGTAAGATCACAGTCTCTCAAATCCGCTTTGGTGAAATCCGTGTCCGTAAAGTCAGCCTCAAAGAAACGAATTCCTCGCAGATCCTGTTTCCCCAAACGTGTATGTCTCAGATTGGTATAGGACCAATCGCCGTGACTTAGGGTGATGCCATCCATTTGCGCACCTGAAAAGTCTGAGCCTGTCATCTTGCAGGAGCTGAATTTGGAAGCAAAGAGATTCGCACCACCGAAGGTGCAATTTTCAAAAGCCGATTCCGTATGAATCGAACCATTCATGGAAGCCCCTTTGAAGTCACACTCGATAAAACGACAGTTACTCGTTTCGATTTCTTCCATAGAAGCGTTCATAAATGTACACTGCTTGAAAACACAGCTTATGAGTTCTCCATAGCGCAGATCACGTCCCTCAAAATGTACTGCTTCATATTCCTGATCCTTATATTGATACACTGGTTACACCCCACATTGTATATTTCTCCGTCTTCTTCATTAAAAGAACTTTTTATACTATACCACACCCCTGTCAAGTACCTGCTTAATCACACACAAAAGTCAAGTTACTTTTTTTATGAGAAAAATCTGAAAACTAAAAAAAGGGACACATAAAGCGCCCCTCCAGCTCACACTTTTAACCGTTCCAATGTGGGCTTATATATGTGAAACTCTTCAGTTAGCTGCTTTTTCTATTCGTATCTGAAAACATTACACCAGTTTTTTGGACATTCTGTACAGGGATAACGAAGGTTTATTGATTTCCCCTACTCTCTGGTATCCCAAACGCTCGTAGAGTTTAATAGCTAGTATATTTTCCTTTTTAACCGTAAGTGAAGATTTGGACAGACCTTGTGTTATAGCTTGCTCCTCAGCAAATTGAATGAGTCGTGTCCCTACACCAAGTCCTCTGCTTTCAGGCAAGGTAGCTAATGTTCCAATGTGGTACTCGTCGTTCTCCGCTTCTTTTAATGTCACCATGGAGTAGAACTCTTTCCAGTGTTGGAGATTATACTTGATCAGGCTCCATTTACGAAGTTCAAACAGCTTGGAGAACGTTGGTAAAGCAAGTTTGTTCATGATAGTGGTCGGATAACATACGATCATGCCCAGCGTTTGGTTACCCATTTTAGCTTCATAAGCATATTGGTGACTGAATCGGTTCTGATTCGAACGCCATAACTTGTTAAATGTTTTCTCTATAATGCCTTTATCCTTGGTACCTGCAAGCGAATAGGCCATATATTCAAGTGCCATCTGATTTAGCTGCCCGCCGACTAATGATTGTGGACTGGCTTTTGTTATGGAAATCTTATTCATCGCTGTCACTCCTCTAGGTAGCTGAAATTGAATTAAAGCTGGGCAGCAGGTTGGTTGAATGATAACCCCTCAACGATCACATTCACCGTATCAATGGTTAATCCGGTCAGCTGTTCCACATGCAATCTCACATTGTTTTGCAATTCCCTGCAGACTTCATGCACTTTCGTTCCATAACACACGACAACCTTTACGTTTATCTCCAGTCTTGATTCTACCTTGCGGATAGCTATGCCATTTTGCAGACTTTTCCCGCTCCACTTTTTGGTGATGCCTTCTACAAGTCCTGTCGACATGGAGGAAATCTCACTGGTAGTATTTGCAATCTTGCCGACAATTTTGGAGATCACATCATCCGATATTTGAATTTTTCCCAAAACATTTTGAATGGACATCCTAGGTCCCCCTCTTTGCGCCCGTATTTTTGATAGATAATATTATCATTTAATACAAATATAAATCATACGAAGTCCGATTTCAACTTTTGAATTCAGTCATCCACATTTCTACCTGTACATAGCAAAAAAACCGCGATCATCGCGGCTTCTTCTGGTCCATATTAAGGGGATTTTAATTGAATACGGACAGGAATGCAGGAAGATAACTCCCTATCTGTTCTGCCCTCTTCTGCTTGCTCTGTTTCTGCTTGCACGAGCCATTGCCTGCCAATTAACGTTTGTAGCAATTCAATCTCTTCTACGGTCAGTTGAATATGCTTCAGTGACAGTTCATCTTGAACGTAATCCCGATCCACCTTACGGTCAAACCGGAAATCGAGCAATCGCTTCAACCCGTTAATATGCAAAAACTTGAACTCATAACCTTGACGTATCGCCTTTTCCCAATCGTCTCCGATATCAGCTGCTGTCTGTAGTCTTTCATCAAAATCCATCGTGGATTCCTTAACCAGAGGCAACAACCGGGAATAGTCTCGACGTTGCAAACATTCAATAATCACTTCTTTTGATTCCCCGCTTGTCAGAACATTTTCTACAAGGAGGCCTACAGGAATGGACAGCTGAGTCTGACTCATTGCTCGCCCTCCTCATTCCCGAGGTACTGATTGAACCAGGCATTCACCTGTTCGAAGCTATCAATCCGAAGTGAAGGTTTACCGCTTTTCAGCAAACTGTGGTTGGAACCTGGATAACGAATCAGTTTGGTCTTTTTGCCATATCGTTTTAGCGTAGTATATAATTCCTCCGCTTGCGCAATCGGTGTCCGATAGTCCTGCTCTCCGTGCATGATCAGAAGTGGCGTCTCAATGTGATGTGCATGGGCAAGAGGTGAACGGGACCACAGGAATTCAGCGTTTTCCGCCGGATTACCACCAATGACTCCCTCGACATAGGAAATTCCAATATCGCTCGTTCCATACATGGACAACCAGTTGGAGATGCAACGCTGGGTTACAGCAGCCTTGAAACGGTGGGTATGCGCTACAATCCAGTTGGTCATCACTCCGCCATAACTGCCACCCGCTACACCCAGACGTGATGCATCAAGGAAATCGTATGTAGCCAGGGCATAATCAACAGCTTCCATCAGATCCCGGTAATCCCCTCCGGCAAAGTCACCACGGCAAGCTCTGGCAAACTCCTGACCGTATCCCATACTTCCGCGAGGATTGATCCACAGCACAGCGTACCCTTGCGCAACGAGTGTCTGCATTTCATGACTGTATGTACCCGTATACATCGCGTGCGGTCCACCATGAATCTGCAAAATCAATGGTAATTTCCCATTGGAGTCACGTATTGCCGGTGTGGCTAACCAACCTTGAAGCGGCCATCCATCAGAGGACTTAAACTCTACACGGACTGGCACATTTACAGCCAATTCAGCCATGAATTCATCATTTCGCCGGGTGAGTCTGAACATTTCACCACTGTCGATATCCACGCGATATAACTCTCCAGGGTGTTCAGCAGTCAACGCAGCGATTACCAGCGATGAACCATCTGGTGTTAAGGTATACTGATACACATCCTTCTCACCATCGCCCGTAACGGATTTACACTCTCCATTATCTTGAATATGATACACATCCACATTCCCGTTCTGTGTCCCAAGTACAAATACACCAAGTTCCGAATGCTTATTATCCGTGAGCGGAGAAGGAGACGCACCTGCTGACTTCATATCACCAAGCGCCGCGTTACCCAGCTGCATATCTACTTGAGGTGCGATTGGCCTGGGTATACCTCGATGAACGGGGACAGCGTATAAGCTGTTGTGGCTCCCACTTCCATACTCACGATCACTGGCGATCAGGATCAGCTGCTGCCCGTCGGGCGAATAGGAGAACTGGCTTATCGCCAGACTGGAATCCGTCACTTTGAAGAGATCACGCTCTCCCAATCGAACGCTGTATATATCCGTAAAGTACAGTAGATCTGCATCAAGTTCCTCATCCTCTACTTGCTTCGAAATGAAAGAAAGCTGCTTGCTATCTGGCGACCACGCTGGAGCACTGATATTCCATAGCCCGGAAGTCACCTGCGTGATCTCCCCGCTTTTACTCTCATATACAAACAACTGGCTGTATTGACCATCCCACCAGCCAGCCCCTTCAGCCTTCGGCGTTGTACGCTCAAAGACTTTACCTCGCAGTGCAGGTGCAGGCTCCTGTTGGACGTCAGCTTTCTTCTGTTGGTCCTCCGGTTGTACTTTGCTGGTAAACGCAATGTACTGTCCGTTCGGAGACCAGATATAACTCAATATTTTACGTGCGGGAGATATCAGCATGACTGGCTCTTTTTGATCTGAATGGAGCGTCCATAGTCCTTTGCCCCCATCCACTGAGCGAATGAATGTGAGTTGTGTGCCATCAGGCGACCAAGCAGGTGAGGAATCCTTTGTTCCATCCGAAAGTGCAATATCTTTATCACCATCGAGCGAAATTCCTCGAATTTGTGTGTTATATTCGTTTTTATCCTGATCTATGGTCTGTTCCACATAAGCTACTTGTCCGTTAGGACTGATCACCGGCTGACTGATCCAACGGTAGTGACTCAGATCCTCCGGCATAATTGGTCTTTGATTCATATTGATAGCTCCCTTCTCCGTTTATTTATGGGTTGTCTCCGTACGTGGATCAAGCACATCACGCAGCCAATCTCCAAGGAAAATAACACCGAGTACGGTAAATGTAATGGCTAGCCCCGGAAATGTAGCAACCCACCAGCTTGTAGCAACATATTGTCTGCCATCACTGAGCATCCCTCCCCAGGACACATCGGGTGGTTTGATACCCAGACCCAGAAAACTGAGTGAAGCTTCCATAATAATCGTTGTGCCGACATTCATACCGCAGATGACGATAAAGGATGAAAGGATATTCGGCAGAATGTGTTTCAGAATCAATCTTCCATTTTTCGCGCCAATTGATCTGGCCGCATGAACAAAATCCCGCTCCTTGATACTAAGAACCTCACTTCTTACCACACGGGTGAATGGAACCCAGTTCGTTACACCGATGACAAAGATCAGCGTTGTAATACCCGGACCAACAATCGCCATCACAACAAGCATGAACAGAATGGTTGGAATGGCCATGAATGCATCACCTACACGCATGATGACAGCATCCAGCCATTTCCCGTAGAATCCGGATACCAGCCCCAGAATCGCGCCAATGATTCCTGATACAATCACGGCACCCATCCCCACGATTAAGGAAACTCGAGCACCATATACAATTCGACTCCACATGTCTCTGCCGAGATTATCGGTACCCAGCCAGTATTCGGCCGTTCCGCCCTCAAGCCATGCTGGTGGTTTAAGTCGGTTGAGCGGATTCACCGCTGCCGGATCATGACTCGTCAATAGAGGTGCACCTATGGCAATTAACACAACCAACAATACAAGCACAGCACCAAACATTCCGGTCTTGCTGATGATCAGTTGTTGCCAGATATAACGAAATCCCGTTGGTGCACGCCCATGTTCCTGTTCTTTACCCGGAATTGGCATTTCATTGCTGCCTGTCATATGATTGCACCTCCTTCTAGTCGTATTTGATGCGCGGATCAAGTAGCCTGTAAGCTACATCCGTCAAGATGTTGATTACCACAACGATAAAGGCAATGACAAACACCGCTGCCTGTACAATCGCCATATCATGTGTGTTGACTGCAACGACCAGCAATTGCCCCAGTCCAGGCCAGGAGAATACCGTTTCTGTAATCAAAGTCCCCCCGATCAGACTTGTAAACTGCAAACTCATAATCGTTACGACAGGAATCAATCCGTTCCGAAACGCATGTTTCACAATGACAACCATTCGGCCAAGCCCCTTGCTGCGAGCTGTTCGAATATAGTCCTGGTTGAGAATCTCCAGCATGCTGGAACGAATCAGTCGGGTCATCTGCGCAGCCAGTCCAACGCCAAGTGTAAATGCCGGCAAGATCAGATGTGACAATCCTCCGCGACCGGATACCGGCAATACGCCCAGCATGACGGAGAACAAGAGGATAAGCATAATCCCCATCCAGAAGTTTGGCATCGCCTTACCAATAACGGATATTCCTGAAATAATGAGATCGGTAAACGTATTGCGTTTCACAGCTGAAATGACACCAAGTGGAACAGCCATAAGTACGGCAAAAAACATGGCCGCTACCGCCAGTTCAAAGCTGGCAGGCAACCTCTCCAGCACAAGCTCCAATGCAGGCTGATTGTAGCGAAAAGATTGACCAAAGTCTCCCTGTATTGCACTGCCCAGAAACTTCACGTATTGCGTATATAAAGGCTGGTCCAAACCAAGTGCCTGCGTCAAGACAGCACGATCTTCAGCGGTAGCCGTTTCAGGCAACATTAGCGCAACCGGATCACCGGTGACTCGAACCAAAATGAACACAATTAATGAAACAATGAACAGTACCGGAATGATCTGCAGTAATGACTTAAGTACGTATTTGCCCATTCCTTGTTCACCTCCCTTATTAAAAAGAACGGCAGGAACATGGTTATCCAGTCCCTGCCGTTCACGGCCTATCTTTTCAATGACCGGTGTTATACCCGATGTTACTGTGCAACAGGTGCAATCTCGTCAGCATAGAACATCTCGTCACTGCGCGGCGCGAAGTTCACTTTATCATTTGTTCCGTATACACCTTCCATTTGGTACAGATATACGGCTGGACGCTCTTCAGAGAAAATCTGTTGTACTTGCTGATACTCTTTCTCACGAGACGCAGGGTCCATGTTCACCAATGCAGATTGAAGCAGTTTCTCTACTTCAGGATTGTTGTAATCCGACTCACCTTTCGCTTCTTCCAACATATAACGATTGTAGTTATTCGAAGCATCGAACAAGGAGTTACCAATACCAATCATGAAGATTTCTTTGAATGATTTGGAGCTGTAACGTTCACTGAATGCACTTGCTTCCAGGACATCCAGGTTGATTTTGAATCCGGCTTGTTCCAGCATCGCTGCGACAACTTCAGCCTGTTCTTTGTACTGTGCGGAAACGGAGATGGTCATCTCAGCTTCACCTTCCGCATAGCCAGCTTCTTGCAGGAGTTGTTTGGCTTTTTCCTGGTCATAGAGTGACGTTTTGTACAATGAAGGATCAGCACCGAAGTTGCCTGGTGTTACGGATGTGCGGGTTACGATACCTGCTCCGCCGGCAATGCTGTCCACAATGCCTTGTTTGTCGATAGCCAGGTCAATGGCTTCACGTACTTTTGGATCAGCTGTGATACTGCCTTCTGTCTGACGGAAGATCAACTGAAGAACACGCTGGATTGGCGCTTTGACAATCTTCTTATCTGCTTCGCCTTCGATCCGGGCAATGTCAGTAGACGGAATGGAAGACGCAACATCTACACCACCAGCAAGCAATTCGGATACACGTGTGGAGGCTTCAGGAATAACGCGGAATACCACTTCATTCCATTTTGGTTCACCGTCGAAGTAGTTCTCGTTTTTCACCAGTTCCACACGATCATCTTTGGTCCATTTACTGAACTTATAAGGGCCTGTGCCTACCGGTTGTTTCAGGAAAGCATCGAATCCTTTATCTGCAATATATTTTGCTGGCAGAATGCCTGCTCCCATTTTGGACAGACGATTCAGGAGCAACGGATCTGGACCATCCGTGATGATGTCTACGGTATAGTCATCCACCACTTTAACTTCTACGATATTTTTGAAATAACTGTTTTGTTTCAGTGTCTCGTCCTTGGCTACGCGCTCCAGCGTGTATTTTACATCTGCTGAAGTGAATGGATCGCCATTGTGGAAGGTAACACCTTCACGCAGCTTAAATCTCCACGTTGTATCATCAACCTGATCCCATGATGTCGCAAGTCCCGCAACTTTTTTCTGTTCACTGTCATTTTTGATCAGATAATCAAAAACGTTGACCAGAACCGCCTCACTGGAAGTGTTGTTGTTATTGTGCGGATCGAAACTCTCAATATCGGTTGCTGCAGCAACGGTCAGTGTTGTACTTGCGCTTCCACTGCCCGTTCCTTCTGTTGCGGAACCATCATTTGTGCTTGTCGATTTTCCTCCGCAAGCGCTGAGTACCATTACGACTGCCAGTAACGTGATCCACAAGCCTGTCCATTGTCTTTTTTTCATTGTGATTGCTCCCCCTCAGAAGATGTATTCCGTACCAAAAATTCAAGTGCTACTGCAGACAACATGCCAACACCATAAGGCATCGCTGTCTCATCAAGATCAAACATGGGATGGTGGAGTGGATAGCGAGTACGTTCCTCATCATTCCCAGATCCTAGTCTGAAAAACACACCCGGAACCTGTTCACAATAAAAAGCGAAATCCTCGCCCCCTGTGGAGGGTTTGATATAAGTCCATCCCTTCTCCGCATTAACCTGATCACAAGTCTCTGTTAGCAGGTCAACCATGCCGAGATCATTCACGACAACAGGGTATCCATCGCCGTAGACAACTTCGCATCCAGCTCCGAAAGAATCGCAGACCCCTTTAACAACCTGCTCGATCAAAGCTGGCATCCGTTCACGAATGGCAGGTGAGAGTGTACGAACCGTACCGATCATCTCCACTTCCGGGGCGATGGCTGTTCCCATATAACCTCCGGTGATTTTGCCAATCGTGACTACTGCCGGTTCAAGTGGATCAACCATCCGACTGACGATATTTTGCAATGCGGTGATGACCTGAGCGGATACCGCGATCGCATCAATACCCTCATGCGGACGAGCTGCGTGCCCACCCTTGCCAAACACCTTGATAATCAAGGGATCAGCCGAGGCAAACGCAACGCCTTGACTTACACCCAGGGTTCCCGTGTTCTGTCCAGGTGTCATGTGTAATCCTGCGATGGCATCAACCTTCGGATTCTCCAGAACACCGTCCTGGATCATGGCTCTTGCCCCTGCAAGTCCCTCTTCCGCTGGCTGGAAAATGAATTTGATGTTGCCTGATTTCGGTCTTCCAAGACCAGTAAGCAGTTGGGCAGCTCCCATCAGGATGGAGGTGTGAGCGTCATGTCCACACAGATGCGCTTTGCCTTCCACTTGCGAGCGATATTCCACCGCTTTCTGATCCTGGATGGGCAGAGCATCCATGTCTGCGCGCAAGGCAAAGGTTGGTCCATCGGTCTCTCCGCGAAGCAGGCCTGTAACCCCGGTCTTTCCGACATTGCGTGTAACTTCGAGTCCCAGGCTTTCCAGATGCTCGGCTACGATAGCAGATGTGCGATGTTCCTCATAGCCGATTTCAGGATGCTGATGTAAATCTCTGCGCCAAGCGCTTAACTGGGCTTGTAGTGGCTGAGCCAGCTGTATTAGTTCTGAACGATTCATTTGCTGTCATTCCCTTCATTTTCTTCCGATTCAGAAACCAAACGGGCATAGATCGCGTCAGCCGAGAATTCGATATGTCTTTTCATCGTCTCCTTGGACTTGATGCTATCATGGGCTTTCAATGCTTGAAGAATCTCCATATGTACACCGTGATTGACGGAACGTATCCGGTCATCATAAGGCATCAAGTCCAGCGCCGGATTAATTTTGGTCCGAATCTGTCTGACGGCTCTCTCGCAGTATGGATTCCCCGAAGCCTTGGCGATGGTCAGATGAAATTTTACATCCAGTGCCCTGAACCATTCCCTTGTACAGTCCGGTTCTATGCTTTGTGCCATATAGCCATCAAGCAACTCCAGTTCGCCTGCGGTGATCCGCTCAGCAGCGAGAAAAGCTCCCTCTGGCTCGATGATGGTTCGAAATTCAAACACCTTCAGCATCTGTGACCAATCCCGTTTAATTTCTTCTCTCGTGCGCTTATGCGAATTGGCTGTCAGAGGCAGTACAAATGTTCCACCTTTGGCACCCACCCTTTTCTCAATCAAGCCTTTCTCTTCCAGTGAAGAGAGTGCCTCACGAACGGTAATGCGGCTTACGTTAAAAATCGCTGCCAGATCTCGTTCGGCTGGAAGCTGTTCTTCACTCATTAATTCTTTCAGAATAATGGCTTCTTCCAATTGTTCCCTAATGAATTCACTAACCTTTTTGGTAGATACTTTCTCAAAACGAAATGAAAACGTACTGGACATCTAAACACTCCGATCTGTATATGGTCTAGACCTTATACCATTAATATAATTCCGACTAAACTTATATGCAATACTTTTTTTTCAAGTAAATTCATATTTTTTTCTAACCACCTCCAAATTGAAGCATTTTGGCACAAAAAAGACGCATCTACACGCAGTAGATGCGTCTTGCCCTTCATTATTTACTCAGGTCATTACGATGATAGTACAACCTTTATCAGTTCCATATCTTCATTGAAGCCGGAGCTGCTGTCCATGCTTCATCAAGGCACGTAGAAGCTGAAATCAATTCATTACTGCTGGGATCAAAGCATTCCAATTCACTCCATTGACCTCTCCTTCGAATTGATAAACTGGCTGATAATAGCCTTTCGAATCGTAGGTGTAAGTCAGTTCATACTTGTCTACATTCAGTTCGTCCCCTTTTTTTAAGTTGTTATAGATCGAAAAGTTCCCCTTGAGAATTTCTTCGTATGCCTCAGCTGGACTGATAATATCAACCACTCGTACATAAATATTTTTATTCATAAAATAAAATAAATTCTGCGGAATCATAGGTTCTGCTGATGGGACAATCATAATTAGTCCGGTATCATAATCGCTGTCACCCTTTGCGATATCTGTTACTGTTTTTCCGATATCCCATCGAACCGTGTCTCCATTTTGTGTGCTGAATATCGCTTTCTGAGGCAATAAGCCATTCTGAAACAACCAGCTGCCATACTCTTCTCCTTGTTTGATTAAATCATCCGGCTCTACAGGAGTGCTTGTTTCGATAGTAGATGACAGCGACCATGTACCACTATTCACGTCATAATTAAATATATATTCTTCCCCTGCATTGTCAACAAAACTCCAAACTCGGTTGTATCCATCAATAGATATGCTACCTTTCTGATGTAATTCAAAATAATCCTTCATTAAAGAGGAAACTCGTTTGGCATATTCCATGTTGTGAATTTCACTGCTGTGATAAAGAGACACTTTCTCGGCCTCATCCGGTAACTTTGTGTTGAGCGTTACTTCGACTTGATTCATATTTTGAGAAATAGCTGGACGGATGGAGAGATTACCAAGTTCTTTGTTGTAATAAATGATAAAAGCACTAGAAAAAAGCAGCGTAAAAACTAATGGTATGCAGAGTGCCTTCGATAGTGACCTTACGGTGATCTTTCTTTGCTCAATACTGTCGAGGATGGCTCTCATCAACAAATATCCTGCAATACTGCCGAGTGTATTATGTAGAATATCATCAAGTTCAAATATTCCCCTGCCGGTGATCATCTGAAAAATTTCGATACTCAGCGTTACCAACAGCGATATGAGTAACACAGGCTTAACGTGACGCGTTTTCATTCCGATATGCGGAAGTATGAAACCGAGTGGTGCGAACATCAACATGTTAAAAATGATGAGTTGGAATTCGCTCACCGACCATTTATTCCATGCGTTTATATAGCCACTGAATAGCTCTAAATTGATCCAACTCTCATAATTAGCTCCTCTGCTAAATGTGGTTAATGTCATGACAATGACAAACCAACCCAAGATCAAAAATGACGCTATAAATTGCCTACTGGTTATGCTTCTTTTACCCCCTCTTTTCCTGTATACAATGTATACTGAATAAGTAATACCGATTACAACAACTCCCGCGGCCAATGCAATAGCTAAGATAGGTAATAATCTGCCTATAACTTGTATTAAATCCATTTGTTACCCCTCCATTTGTTCATTATCAGCATCTTGTTTGTTTAAAGTATAATCACTGTTGGTTTTATCTCCTATTTATCTATCTTTCACGAATCTTTCAAAAATGTAAGATTGCATGAACAAAAAAAACCCTCTGTCCCCAAATAACAGGACAAAGGGTTCTGTAATCTATTGTTGTATATCTTTTCTATGCTTCGCTAGCGTTATTCAGGTATACAGCCTTGCCTGTGCGAGCAGATTCATAGAGTGCTTCCAGGATCTGAGATACAACCAGCGCTTGTTTTGGTGTAACAACTGGCTCCTGATCGTGCTCAATCGCTTCAATCCACTTTCTCATCTCGACATCCGGTGCGCTCTCGCTCTTACCGTCGTAGAAAGCTACCCCGCCTGCACTCAGTTCAATCTCATTGGTGTATAGACGGCTGAATTTCTCACCATTGATGCGCAGTCCGTTCTTCATGTCCGCACCCGCTTCGCTACCGCTCAAGCTACATTTCGCCTCATCCACATCCAGTGAGTTCAGTGCCCAACTGGATTCCAGCATGATCGTTGCCCCATTCTCCATCACAATCATGCCAAAGGCCGAGTCTTCTACGGAGAATTGTTTTGGGTCCCATGGGCCCCAGGCATTGGCCGCATTTTCACGTTGCGAAAGCTCATGATAGGTCGTACCCAGCACAACTTTTGGTTGATAGTTATCCATCATCCAGAGCGTCAGATCGAGTGCGTGCGTACCAATATCGATCAATGGACCGCCACCTTGTTTCTCCTCATCCAGGAAAACACCCCAAGTCGGTACTGCTCTACGTCTAATTGCATGTGCTTTGGCAAAATAAATATTACCCAGGTCACCAGCTTCGCACACCTTCTTCAAATACTGACTGTCTTCTCTGAAACGGTTGTTGTATCCGATGGTCAATTTCTTGCCGGTACGCTCCGCCGCTTCCAGCATGAGCTGTGCTTCAGCAGATGTCTTCGCCATTGGCTTTTCACACATCACGTGTTTGCCTGCCTCCAGAGCAGCAATAGAAATCTCGGCATGAGAAATATTCGGTGTAAGCACATGCACAATATCCAAAGACTCATCCTTGAGCAATTCCTGATAATCCGTGTAGACTTCGGCTTCAGTAGTGCCATATTTCTGTTTGGCTTCATCCGCACGTTCCTGAACGATATCACAGAAAGCCACCAGTTCAACATTATCTAATTTACTCAGACTCGGCAGATGTTTGCCATTCGCGATTCCACCACAGCCAATAATTCCGATACGATATACTTTACTCATATATATTCACCCTCACTTAAGTATTGGTTGTTTCATTTTACGAAAAGCCGACGGGGTCATCCCCAGACGTTTGCGAAATACAGCATGCAAATAGTTGGCATTATTGAATCCTGAAGCAAGAGCGATCTGTTCAATGGATACGTTACTTTCTTCCAGATTGCGGCACACGGCGCGCAGACGAATATCCTCCAGCACACGGCTGAACGGCATCTCCGGCTGTACTTGGTAGAAGATTCGCTGCAATTGTCTGCTGCTGATATGAAGTTTCTCAGCTACATGCTCCAGCGTGACCACTGTAGGGTGATTCGCTTCCATATACTGCACTGCATACTCATAACGATACACCGACATATCCCGCACAGGGGCTTCTGGTCGATTCCCCCCGGTGTCGTATGCTCGCACGGTTTTGAGTAATATGCTGATAACCAGTTGCTTGATCGACGTATAATAACCTAACAATTTCTGATCACATGCCTCATAGGCTTCCAAAAAACAATGCATCGCCCGATGATAATCATTCACCGGAGTAAGCGGAAGCGTTCTCAGCTTTTCAATCGTTTCCTCGGATTCTGCTGCTTCCCAGGGATCGACATGTTCTCTTGGCTTGTGAACGATATCCACATGAAGACATAGTTCATCCATGTCCTCTTTGGCATCCGCCTCCTGATAATGAACGACACCCGGTCCAGTCAAATACAGCATTCCTTCAGAGAGAGCATGTGTCTGATCATCGAGTATAACTTTGCCTTTACCTCTCGGGATAAAATGAAACTCAAACTCCGCATGATTATGGAAATCCACAACTCGGCCCGCTGGAAAAGAAGTCAGATGAAATCGCATCACGCGAATCTCATAATGTCCCCAAACCATTAGAATATCCAGTCTCTCCAGGAGATCCTGCCGTTCAAGCATTTTCTCATAAGGATACAGGCTCAAGATGCACACCTCCTTGTTTAACCTATATAAACTGAACTACAGAATATTTACACTTGCCACTACGATGACAGAATAACCTTCCAATCGCTGTTATCCCCAGATTTTTTGATTCCTTTTTTAAAGGGGGAAATCCGGGGATAAAGGCGACCGCTCCGCTTTTTCAGGTTATTTCTGTCCTCTCCGTTCATGTGTAATGTTTAGTTCAATTTATATAGTCTTTCAACATTGAACCTATCCCTTTAACTCACTTAGTGTAATTCTGCGCCCTTCCTTGGCCGAGAGATTTGCAGCTTCCATCAACCGGGTTAGCGCCATAGCGATCTGCACGTTTTCGGTTGCATCCGTATCATTCTGTATATGTGCAACCCATTGATTGAATGCGCTTTCTCTTTGATCTGCCAAAGGGAGTTCTGTCCACTCTTGATACTGTCCCTGTGCTGCTTTTGTACGAATCAATAACTTGTCATCAGGTGTTCCATACAGAAGTGTACCTTCCGTACCATGAACCTCAATCGTAAACGGAGAATGGCTGTTCACAAAACCAGCTTCAACAACGCCGACTGCTCCGGAATCCGTAAACAAGGTTGCAACTGCATTATCTTCCACTTCTTTGCCTGTAATATATCCGAAGTTCGCATTAACCGCTGTTACTTCCTGATCCAGAAACAATTTGGCAAGATACATGGGATGGCAACCCAGATCAATCAGTGCCCCGCCCTGACAATCCTTCAGATCATAAAAGTGTTCAGGCAACCAGTTGGAAATTGCTCCATCATGCGATAAACGCGCTCTAACATAAGTCACTTTGCCAAGTAATCCTTGGTTAAGTACATCCTGAATCGTTAACGTATACCCTGCATTCAGACGTGGTAAGGATACTGTCATTTTGACTTTGTTTGCCTTTACCACATTAAGGATTCTGTTGGATTCCGCCTGTGTTGGTGCAATAACCTTCTCCGTGAAAATGTGTTTACCTGCTTTTGCAGCAGCGGTGATCACTTCTTCATGAATGCGGGTTGGCGCATCTACAATAACGGCATCGATGTCATCCTTGGCCAGCATATCTTCGAGTGAAGCATAGAACGGTACGTTTAAATGTTCAGCCGCTTCCTGCCCCCGCTTGGCATCGTCATCCCACACAGCGGCGATGACTGTATCCTCATGTTCCTGTGCCTGCTTGATGTAATCCCATGCGTGAACATGCCACAAGCTAATTTTTCCAATTCGAATGGTCAATGTGTCTTACCTCCATACTATATAATATTCTGACATTTATCTATAAGTTATCACAGACTTAATCTATTTTTAATAGAAACTCACGACAATAAATGTATAAAATCACGACATGAATGTTATTAGATATTTATACATCGGAATCGTGTACATAAGCAGATCGCATGATAAATCTCGTTATTACACAGAATGGTATACTGGCCTGATCATTAGGGCCTAGTCCACAGAAGATATTCTTTCAATTCCAATAAGATGTTTATTTATTGTTGGATTTACGTCCAAATTGAAGAGCATAAAGTACTGCTATTACAACGACTATTAAAGCCAGCGCCAGCAATATGTTACTGTACACAAAAGCAACCTTATCATGAACAAACGGATTAAAGTGAACAGTAGTTGCTCCACCGTCAAGTAGCTTACCAATCGCAGTCGTGGATACTGCTGCTGCAATAAAGTTAAACATCGATAACAATCCCATACCGATTCCGACCTCATCTTTGGGCAAAGTTCGTGAGATGGTGTTTGACATAGCAATTTGTATATAAGATTGACCCAGTACACCTAAGGTAAGGAATATTTGAATATACGTAGGTGACATCCCCACGACTGACGATAGAATAATGAAACCTCCAGCAAGAAGTGTTGATGCGATATACAGTAGAAATGGATTCCCTTTCTCATCCGCTAATTTTCCACCCTTACGTCCAAGAATGGCGGTAATAAGAGCTGAAGGTAACATAATGAGCCCGATTGATGCAGGTGACAGACCATTAACATCCGACAACATGAGCGGTGTCAGGAATGGAATGCCGAATCCAACAGCGACTAATACAAATGCAATCGCCATCCCTATAGAATATTGTTTATTTTTAAAGATCGCTGGATTCACAAAGGGGACAGAAGCATAGCGAATTCGAATGATAAACAAAACTAGGATAACTAATCCAGTTACTAACAACCACATATTGGATTGTGTAAGTGCGAGTAAGAATGTAGCAACCGTTCCTGCCAATAAAATTCCGCCAATGTAATCAATCTTTTCGTTTGTCACTGGCTCATCATCCAGATACTTTCTATACAAGGGTAATGTGATAAGAGAAAGCAGAGGTATGACAAAGAGAAATTTCCAATTTAAAGCACTTGAGACAAATCCCGCGATAATTGGACCAAGTGCTGCTCCAAGAGCCGTACCTATTGCAGAGGTTCCCAAAGCGCGCCCACGCTTCTCAGGTGAAAAAAAACGAACAGGAATTATCATAGCCAACGCAGGTATCACAGCCGCACCAGCGGCTTGCAAGATACGTGCAACGATGATCATCCAATATTGTGTAGCAACTACTCCCACAAGAGATCCAACTGTCAGAAGTAACAGACCAAACGTAATTAAACTTTTAATACTAAATTTATCTGTCAGTTTCCCATAGGTAACTGTACCTATCGCATACACAATCAAATAGCCTGAAACAATCCAAGTTACTTGTGATGCAGTGAGTTGGAATTCTTTGCTGATTACTGGCAAGACCACATTAAACATGGTACCGTTCATAACTGAAATGATAAGTGTGAAGACTAGCACACGCAGTAAAAGTGGGCCTGTTTCATTTGTTGTAGCAGCTTTGGTGTTCATATCATTTTCCCCGATTCTTTGTATGCATTGAATGAATAATCAAATGACAGTCAGTACTTACTGTAATTTTGTTGAAAAAAAACTAGGGAGTTAACGCCCTAGAAAACATCCATACAGTCTCTTTAATTATATCTTCCAATGAGAGGGTTGGAAAATTAGATTGTTCATCTAGATGATTTATAAACGTACCATAATTCAGTGCCATGAAAGAAAAAGCTTGTAATTCAGGATTCGTTTCTATCAACTTCCCTTTGTCATACATAGCCTTAAAATAATCAGTTAATACCTCCATTAGTTGACGAGGATGTTTTATTGTTCGTTCTCTGAAACCAGGTAAATTATCTTCTTCTTTTAAGCTAATCATAATCATTTTTCGATTACGATTCATAATTTCATGATATGTTCTACAGATCAACAACAAGTCCGTTTGTAGATCCCATACTAACCTTTCATTAAATATCTTTGCCATTTCTTCTGAGTAGTGATAATGGTCAAAAGCTGTTTCTAATAAGTTTTGTTTCGTCCCAAATTGTCGAAATAATGTTTTCTCACTTAAACCAGCAGTAGTGGCAATTTCTTGAGTTGTTACAGAGCTATAACCTTTTCTCGAAATTAAATCGATAGCAGCCGTCATTAATTTCTCCTTGCTGCTTAATTTTGTATTGTTAGACAACTTGATTCCTCTTTTCATTGATTCCTCTTTTCAAAGAATGTCAGTGATCACTGTCGTTTATGCTATAGTATCTAAAGACAAAAAAATTGTCAAACAAAAATAGACCATATTATAATTAGTCCATACAAGGAGAGAAATTCGGTTGAACTCTAAAGAAATAAAGATTATCCGTTCACAGTTATTGGGAAACTCTTACCCAAATTAGAATGTGGGGTATGGAGTTATCAAGAAGAACTTTACGAGCAACTATATTGTTTTACTTAAAAAATAATTCTGAAATTGGTGCTGTAGATACAAAGTTATATTCGAATTCAAAATTCAAAGATGAAACTGCAATATTTTTTGATTTGATATCCCCAATTAGAAGAAAACATCCAAAAACCTCCTGTCCACACTACCGTGAACAGGAGATTTCTATAGTTATGATGTTCAAAAATCAACTCACCGTAACGCATACCCTTGTGTAACAATCTTGTACCCAGATACCGTCTGGCTTTGCCCCTCCAACGTGTTCTTAACCCGTTCCAGCACATCGCTCTCATAAACGGAGGCAGTTTCGAATCCAGTTTGCACGTTCAACTCAACGGGTTCGGAGTTTAGATTATACCAGCGAGCAATCAAATCTCCTGTTTCCTCTGCGATCTTCAGTGTGGAGAAAGCTAGTGACGAACCTTGTGCATTCCATGCCAGCCATTGCTTCGACAGAGGCAGTTCAACCTTTTTCCCATCAGTTCCGGCATGACTTTCTCGCTCAAACGTGCGTGCTAGTGCCCCTAGCTGTACAGTCGTCCACGGAATCGGATACACGTATGCGGATGCACATGCACCTGACTGTGCCGCATCACCTGCAAATGGAATAATCGCATATTCCACACTCTGAGGTCCCAGACATTGGGCTTCCGGTGTTTCAAACACACCCCAATCTCCCAGTTCCGAAGAGGCACGCAGCAGCGTAACCGCAATCGTACTGCCCTCTTCATGCTGTAAAATCTCGTACTCATTCAGCCCTTTGTTTGCAATCATCAAGCCATGATCACCATCGGTCACATGTACAAACGCTTGCTGATGCTGCGCATTACTCGGATTCACCCATTCTTTGGCTGGTGTATTGGAACGTTTCGCAATTTCAAAGATGGAATCTGCATAATGATCCTCTGTCACCAGTCCTGATGGAAAGAGTGCGCGCAGTCGATGATCCTTGGCCAGATTGTTAAAGTCAGATTTTACCTTGACCATATTACTGCCCGCTTCCAACGTATACGTTGTCGTGATCACCAACGGAACAGTGTTCTTGACTCGCTGTGCCTTCCGTTCTGTAAAAGGAACCATTTGGCGCTTCTCCAGCTCGAACAGTTCATCTGCTCCAGCAGGAATATCCCAGCGTAATACACTTTCCATGACCACCCGATACGGAGACTGCTCCACAATCCGCAGGTCTGCCTTCAGATGCTCCGTGGTCAGCGTTGTCTCTCCATCAGGCTGACGATAGACATATTCATTGCCGATATCACCAGTATTCTCATATGAATTCAATCCCCTGTATACAGCACCTGAGACCTTATCTTCAATTGTTGCCGTTCCATTCTCTTCAACCGTCACCCGCAATCGACCGTTCTCCATCATCATTCCCTGAACCTGGATGAGTTCGCTCATATCGGGCACTTCAGCAATCTCTGCTTGCTTCTCGACTGGAATGAGAGCATACGTCTTATAACCTAGAGAAGGTACATCCGCCTCTTGGAAAGTCACTCTTACTTTACGAGCCATATAGGGCTGTCGGAAACGATCCTTCGGAAGTTCATAGCCAAAATGCGCCCCCAGATCCTTGATTTCTGCCGAATATGTGCGTCCATCCGAATCGACCAGCTGATACACTGGCAGTGCATCTTTTTCCACTTTCTGCGCAAGTGCCTGAGGGTTAGGACCCTCTGGGAAAAATGCTTTGTCCACAATCAGGTCCATCTCAATGATTCCATTTCGATTCCAACCACTCGTGTTAAACACAGTGAACGGCACCGCTTCCTCTCCCCAAGCCTCAGCAGGTTGGACATGAATGGACTCAGCAATCGCTTGCGCGCTCTGGAAAACCAATTTTTCTGCAAGCTGTCTGCTCTTAGCAAAGCGGGTAACCATCTCACGGTGAACCTCATCCACACTGCATCCGCAGATGCTATCATGTGGGTGGTTCTGCATCAGCATCTTCCATGCATGTGTCAATAGATGATGCGGATAATCTTTTACCCCAGCTATATGGGCCATGGCGGCGAGTGGTTCGGCTACTTTTTCAAGCAACATCTGCCCCTGCTGATTCAACTGTTTCAGATAAACCCGTGCGGATGCCGTATTCACCAGTGTTCCCCAACCATCCGTGTGCTGACTGCGAAGCTCGCCTTCAATGGTCGCCAGATGCTCAGGCACATCCTTCGTAACCGCTTCAATGTAATCGTCAAAATTGGAGTGGATAAATTCTACATCAGGATACAACGCAGCCGCCGTACGTAAAGCCTCGGGCAGATCCGTCTGGATCGGCTGATGATCACAACCATTCATGAACAACAGATGTGGAGTCGAGGCAAACTTCTCGGCATCCGCCAGATTTTTATCCCAATAGGCTCGGGCTTTCTCCGAATCAACCGGAACCTCCATCCCATTGCAGTACCAATTCGCGAACAAAATGCCGAGCACTTCCGAGCCATCCGGCGAACGCCAGATCATCTCGGAATAGGGAGATTCGTAACTATCCGCATCAACCACGGCATTATTGAATCCGGTAGGCTTTACCCCGCGCCCGAAGATTGCGTTATGAATGTCCGCCTGTTGCAGAATCTGCGGTGCCTGTCCCATATTGCCGAACGAGTCTGGGAAGTATCCCGTCTTGGATATCACGCCCAAAGGTCGAGCATCACGATGACCGATGAGCAGATTACGCAAGTTGGCCTCGCTGCTGGTCAGAAACTCATCCTGTAACACATACCATGGACCAAAATGTATGCGTCCTTCACGAATATAACGGTCGAGCCTCTCCTGCTGTTCGGGACGAACCTGCAAATAATCTTCACGAATAATCGTCTGCCCATCCAGATGGAAATAGCGATATTCCGGGTCCTGATCAAGCGTGTCCAGCAGTTTATCCATCAGCTCAATGAGCAGTACATGATGGTGTTCATAAGGCATATACCATTCGCGGTCCCAATGGGTATGCGAGATGAGATGTGCCGTCTTTTTGGTTGTCATGTTGCGTACCTCCTGTCATTAACCTTTGGTTGCCCCGCCCATGCTGAATCCTTTGGACATGTAACGCTGGGAGAAGATATATAGCACAACCGAAGGCATTGTATAAAGTAGTGAAAATGCAGCCAACCTGCCGTATTCAACCATACCGTGGCTGCCGAAGAATTGATAAATCGTGACCGATGCCGGAAGTTTCTCCGGTGTCTGGAGCAGGATGTATGGCACGAAGAAGTTGCCCCAACTTCCCGAAAAGGTAAATATCGCTATCGTTGCAATACCAGGCAACATCAATGGAGCCACGATTCGCCTCAATCCGTTCCACACGGATGCACCGTCGATCCATGCCGATTCTTCCAGATCAATAGGCACTGAATCCATGAAGTTTTTCATCATCCAGATGCCGTAAGGAAGTGAAGATGCAGTCAGGAACAGCATCGTGGCAATGATGCTATTTTGCATTTTGAAGAACAGAAACATTTGAAATACCGGAACCATCACGGCAGTAATCGGAAGAGCTGTCATGAACAGAATCGATAACAGGAAGCTTTTTTTAAATCTCATTTCATAACGGGATAAAGGATAAGCAGCAAGAACAGATACCAGTACAACCAATATCGCTTGCCCTCCCGACAGAATCAGGCCTACACCGAATGAACGAAGATTGCTCGAATCCCCGAGTACATCCTTGAAATTTTGAATGGTCCAGGTACTGGGCATTTTGATACCTTGTTGCGCGTTCGGGTCAAATGAAGCCAGAATGATCCAGAGCAGCGGCAATAAAAAACAGAGCCCTAGAAAAACTAGAATCCCGTACTGGATTTTGCGTTGAAGCCCATGTTTGACCATAGGGATCGAACCTCCTTCATGGTTACACTTTCACTTTCATGGATCGCATGTAGAACAGGCTGGCGATAATACCGATGAACAACAGAACCAGAGATATGGCTGTGCCGTATCCAAATTGATAGTTCACAAAGGCCTGGTTGTACATGAAGATCGGCAAGGTTTGTGTTGAAGTACCCGGGCCACCACCGGTCATCGTATAGATCAGCGTGAACACGCCCAGTGTCTGTAGGGTAACCAACATCATGTTGGTCACGATGGACCCTTTTACCATTGGAATCGTAATGTGTCTGACAATCTGGAACCCGGTGGCACTGTCAATAATCGCAGCTTCTTCAACTTCCTTCGGGATATCATCCAGTGCCGACTGATAGACCATCATTGAAAAGGCTGTGCCGTGCCAGATATTTGCGATAATGACACTCACCATAGGGAAACTGAACAACCAGGAGACTGGATTCGCTCCAAACCAGCCGAGGATCTGATTCAATGAACCATTGTCACTGAAAAAGGCGACCATACAGAATGCCACAACAATCTCGGGTGTCACCCAACCGGCAATGACGATGATGCCAATGACCCGGCGGAAGGTCACATTTTTCTCCTTCATTAGAAGAGCCAGAATGAACCCAAGCAATACCTGACCAATCACTGCGGAGAAGATGAGAAAAACCAGCGTGCGCCAAACACTAATGCGGAAATCCGGATCATGGAACATATTAATGAAATTCTGGAATCCGACAAACTCCAAACTCTTGGCTGCCGCCCCGGTCAGAGCCATATTCGTAAAGGCAAAACAGATCGTCAGAATGATGGGAACAATGAAAAACACAAGTAATAACAGTACGGAAGGCATTAGAAACAGAAATGAACCTGGTGCTTTCCTTTTCATAAGTCACTCTCCATTCGAACCGGAAAAAGGGGAGATTGTGCCTCCCCCTCCGAATATATCGATATCCTTATTTCTCTTCGATGCTGTCCGCGCCAAGGGAACGGGATACGTTGTCCTTCAATTGCGTAACTCCCTCTTCCGGCGTCAGCTTGCCAGAGGCAATACTCTCAACAATGCTTTGCAATTGTGCGGATACCGCTGCATATTGATCGTTCGCTGGACGGAAGTGGGCCACATTCAAGAGTTCCTGTGCTTCTTTGGTATAAGGACGATCCGTATAACCTTCAACTTCTGTGGAATCATTACGTGGGCTGAGGCTGCCTTCCGCTACTACGCGTGCAGTCGCATTTTCCTTATTCATCAGAAACTCGATAAATTTCCAAGCTGCTTCCTTGTTCTTCGCTTGTGCAGGAACAGACCAAGCCCATCCTCCAGACATCGTAGTTGCTCCAGGTTCTTCCCCATTTTGTGTTGGGAATGGTGCAAAGCCTATTTTCTCTTCAACGTTGGCGATTGGAGCAGCACCGTTCTCGGCCCATGTCGAACCTGCCCAGCTACCATCTACAGCCATCGCCAATTTGTCTTGCGGGAACTGTTGCTGGAATGCAATACTGCCAGCTTGTCCATTCAAGGCAACCTGCATGGTTGGACCTGTTTTATCCGTGTTAAACACTTGATCTATGAATTTGAAGGAATCCAGCAGCCCCGGGCTGTTAACAACCCATTTCTTGCTGGTGTCGTTATATAGCGTATCCGCCGTACCATAGAGCAGCATTTCCAGCGTTTGCATGGTTACACCTTCACCGTTTGCTTTGCCCACGATCATATTAAGCGGCGTCACACCCGGCAGCTTTTGCTTGATGGTACGTGCTGCTTCGAGTACTTCTGCCCAGCTTGCAGGTTTGAACGGAACTTCAAGTCCCGCCTGTTGAAACAGTTCCTTGTTGTACCAGATTCCGCGTGTATCCGAGGTAGCCGGAACGCCGTACACTTTGCCGTCTTCTCCGGTAACCCCTGCCTTCAGGTTGTCGATGATGTGATCTGCCCAATCAGACCATCCCTGAACCTGTGTATCCAGCGGCTCCAAATATCCCGCAGCAGCATCGGATTTGATGATGGATGTATCTTCGGCAATAACATCAGGTGCCGTATCCGGGGATTTCATCTGCAGAACCATTTTGGACGTATAATCACCCTCACTTGCCAAGACAGGCGCAATGTTGATTTTGATATCCGGATTTTCTTTCTCAAATTGATCCACCAAGCCTGATTGGAAGAATTTCGTAAGTGTATCTTCAGATCCTGAAGAACGGAATGATACGGTTACTTCCTTCTTGCCATCACTGGTTGTGCCTGTACTTGAACTTCCACCTGAACAGGCTGTAGTAAGAATGAGCAAGGATGTCATAACTGCTGCTACCGGCATTTTCAATGATATTTTTCTCATGATTCGCTCTCCTCTTGTCGGAATTCAATGAACTCCGAACGTTATGATGTACTCGCAGGTTATCTCTTGCTTTCCTATCCTATTTCTGTACGCGGAATCCGCAATAATCCATCATCAGTTCACTAAAGAGCATGTTGGACCATGAAAACCATGGACGTGTATATTCGTGTGGATTGTTGGCCGAAAAACCTTCATGGGTCAGTCCGGTATCCGCATCCGTCTTATGGATGAGCTGAAGCAATCGTAGTTTTTCATTGCGATCCTCCGTAGTCAGCCCCTGCATCGATAAAGCGATATGCCAGATGTACCCTTCCGGTGTATGCGGACTACCAATTCCCGCTGCTGCTGTTCCCTCATAAAAATACGGGTTGTGCGAGGATAGAATGAAACGGCGTGTATTCTGATACACCTCGTCGTTCTCCTCCACATATCCGAGATAAGGTAAAGACAGCAGGCTCGGCACATTGGCATCATCCATCAGATTGTAATTGCCTTTCCCATCCGTTTCGTATGCATATATGGTTCCATATTCCGGATGTTCAACGGTGCCATAATCCTGAATACCTTTGTTGATCTGTTCCTCCAACTGCTGAGCAGTCGCTGCCAGCGTTTCATCTTCGAACACCGCTTCAGCAATTTCCTTTAGATATCGAAGCGCCACCACGGCGAACATATTGGATGGAATCAGATATCCATATTCACAGCGATCGTCGCTGGGACGGAATCCCGACCAAGTCATGCCTGTGTATACCGTTTCAGTACCTCGTCCCTCTCGGGTGAGCGTATCGGTCTCAGGAGCATCCAGACGTTGGAACGTGTAGGGTGATTTCGTCTCATGATGCTGTTCCACTTGCCATAACTGCATGATGATCTGGGCTGCTTTACGGAACGTATCATTGAATTGAGTTGTTCTTCCCGTGTTCTTCCACAAGAGATAACTGAGCTGAATCGGATAAGCCAGTGAGTCGATCTCATACTTCCGTTCCCAGATCCAATCATTCATCTGCGTCAGGTCTTCCTGATGTCCTTTTCCACTCTCCGTCTCATTAAAAGCGTTTGCATAAGGGTCCAGGAGAATATAATTCAGTTGACGTTCAACCAGTCCAGCGATCATGTCGGCAATATCTTCATCCTCTGAAGCGAGAACCAGATAAGGTCTGACCTGAGCAGCAGAATCACGTAACCACATGGCAGGGATATCTCCTGTAATCACAAAAGTTGTGCCATCTTCTTTGCGCTGAATTGTGGTCGCCATTGTATTGGTAAAACAATTTTTGAACATTTGGTTAAGTTCCGGATAATCCGGCATACGTTTGTTAACCCGATCAATCATGTCGTATATCGAGGGAGAAATTTCTTGATCATCTCTGGGTGCCAGCATGTTGTCCTCCTTATGTAATCCAGTTTGTTAACCGCTTTCATCATCCTAAAACGAATATAATGTTATGTCAATATATTTATTTGTATATTAGCATGTTATTTTAATTCAATAACACTAATTAACATACCATTTAAAGCAATTCTCCCCATTTTATCCACACAAAAAGAGGCCTCGTTTATACGAAGCCCCTGATTGAACACAATGAATATTAAGTTGCTATAATTAACCCTTTTGTTTCACCATACTCGTTGACTTACCCTTCACCAATCGGGCAGGCAAAATAACCCTGTTCACTGCCATTTCGTTGTTCTGCATACTTTGAAGCACCATCTCAAATGCCTGTTTTCCCATATCAAACTGGCTTTGTCTCATATGGGTTACACGGCTTCCTTCGGCAGCGTTTGGACTGTCAAAGCAAATGATGGACAAATCCTCCGGAATCTTCAATCCAAGCTGATCGGCTGCCTGTTCTGCAAGTAAAGCAATGTGATACTCCGCAGCAAAAAGTGCAGTAATCTGAGGGTATTTCTGTAAATGTTCCACCAGTGTCTCCACATCACGGACCTCGACTTGAGGATCAAACACACTTGGCAGTGTCGAAAGAAAAGATTCTAACCACAGTTCCCTGTTCACCAGAACTCCTTGATCATGATGAGCCTCAATGATTCCTTCAATTCGTTCTTCAATCGGTGTGGTGTTCGCCGGAGGCTGCGTCAGAAAAGCGATATGTCGGTGACCGAGATCGAACAGATAATTCATCCCTTCTCGCGCCGCGCCTACGTTATCCGTACTGACAGATGAAGCTGGAATACCTTTCAGGTACCGGTCAATCAGAACAAACGGGAATTTGTTAACGACCAGTTTAAGAATCTCATCGCTGAAATATTCACCCTGTGCCGGGAAAATAATCAATCCGTCCACCCCCAGTTCCAGCAGTTCCTGAATGCTTTGTTCCTCCTGCTCAGGAATCCCGAAGGAGCGTCTAAGTACGAGAAAACAATCATGCTCTCGCGAAGCTTCTTCCATCCCATATAACAGTTCTGTACCATACATATCGCTGAAATTAGTAATGACCAGACCAATGAGCAGCTTCTTCTCTGGATCTTTGATCGCAGAACGCGGAGCAGGTCTGTTAGATCTTTCCTGTAACACATCTGCTGTGTCGGCTACAAAAGAACCCCGTCCCGGCTGACGAACAATTAATTGTTCACTCGCCAGCATCTCAAGCGCTTTTTTAGTTGTAATCCGGCTCACTCCGAATTCATCACATAATTCTTTCTCCGAAGGAACACGCTCACCCACTTGATATTGATGAAGCTGTATCCGTTCGCGCAAGGATTCAAAGATCTGTTCATACATCGGCTTGGATGCCGAATCTTTCCCCAATACAAGCACCTCCATAAATACCCATACTTCTCATGTTCTACATCCTAATATATCATGTTATATCATTAATGTGAAGAAAGGAGACAACTCACCTGCTTTCATGTGTGCGCAAAAAAAAAGCACCCCCCGATGGATGCTTCATTTTCAAAAGTTCATAATTAGATTTATTTGGTGAAAATAACCATAGCGGATTAATCTTAGGCGTCAGATGTGAATCGAGATACAACAAAAAGCCGACAAGCCCTGATACGTCGGCTTATCGGCTTCTTGCTTAGATGGTCAAAACGTGGTTATCCTCCATGTCACACTTTGCATAATTAAGGTTGCAGACTCTCAGCGGACGGTGGACCTACTTCTGTTTCAGTCTCTTCAGGGCTCGAATCTGGTTCTGGAACGGATTGTTCTTGTGCTGCGCTGACGAACAATCGTCCAGCTGCTTCCGCCTCTACTTTGTTGCCTGCTGCATCCTGAGCACGAATCACAATGACTCCACCATCCAGAACAAGGGATGAAGGTGTTGTGTACGTACCCGTGTAACGACCAGGTTCAGTCTCCAGCAATGGAATCTCTCCTGCGCCTTGGGCATTCAGATTCAAAGGTAACTGAATACGGAAAGATGCTTGCAGACCAGGTTTACTGTCAAATGAAACGGTAACACTCTCCCCTGATGTGATTCGAACATCCTCAGCCGGAGTAATATTCGTAAGTTCTGGCAACGCCGTTTCCACATAGACGGTGCGGGTTACGGTTGTTTTGTTACCAGCGATATCGGTTGCTGTAATGGTAATTGTGTTCTCGCCTTCATTGACCAATACACGGTGACTGAAGCTTCTGTCTTTACCCACTTGTACGGTTTGTCCGTTAACGGTTACCTTATCGAGGAATTGTTCCACGACATTACCCGTTACGTGAACCACTTCTGCATTGATGCGATCCCCTTGAGCTGGCGTGAGAATCGTTAACTCTGGTTTGGTCTGATCCAGAATAATGACTATGGGGAGTGAACGGTCCGTTGTTTTACCGTCTACCACTGCCTCCGCAGTAATCGCATTAATGCCAGAACGGAGCTTCACACCGTATGAGAACTTCCCATTTGCCACTGTTGTGGTGCCAGCCAGATCCTTGCCGTTGTAGATCTTGATCTGAGCTCCAGATGCCGGAGACGTTCCCGACACAGTAAAGGTCGATTGATTCGTATACGTGTTTGCAGGTACTGTGAGCACAGGTGCATTTACCGGATATCTCACGACTGCACGAATCATGTAATTGCCTTCTTCTACCGGTGAAGTACTCCATGCTCCGCTTACACGCTGCCAGCTTCGACCAGCATTCGTACCATTCTCATCGGTAGCGAGTCCCGGAGCACTTGTTCCGGCTACGCTTTGTACATACACGATATAGAAGTCACCCGTTACAATGACCGGTTCTGGGAATTCAACGGTTGTCCATTGATCGTTACGAAGTGCAGTACCGTCGAATGGTCCAGCCAGCTGTCGTCCTGGAGCTCCACCCGCACCCGATGCATCATATACGGCATATTGGAACGTTGTACCTCCAGGCACAGGCCACTCTGTGTTCCAGAATCGGAACGATGCACCTGTCAGTTGAGCGGTCTCCAGCTCTGGTGTCATTCGAACTGCCCAAGCGTTATCCGCAGCGTTAAAAGCTCGTGCGTTCTCTGCTGATCCATCATCATAAGCAATTTCCCCTGGGAAACCGATGAATGGTTTCAAGGCAACATTTGCCTCTGCTGTCCCATTACCAGGTACAGTTACAGTTACGGTTTTACTGTAATAATCCGCAGCCCGGATGGACAGGGTATAACTTCCTTCCAATACCTGAATATTGAAGCTGCCATCTGAACCTGTGCGAACTTCACCTATATTGGCATCTTCCACCACGAGGACGGAAGCATCAGCCAATGGTTGGCCTGTCCGCTCATCGGTTACTACACCTTCAATCTGCCCATGAGGGATTTCCTCCAGATTAAAGTTGGCTTTGGCACCATTGCCATCCGTGATCGTTACCTGCTGAGTTTGAGGATAATATCCATATGCTTCAGCTTTTAACGTGTAATCACCTGCTACGTGTGTGAAATTATACTTGCCTGTAGCTGGATCTGTCTTCACCGAACGTCCGGTTTCCAGTACGGTAACCGTTGCACTTGCAGGCAGGCTTTGTGGATTAACCGAACCTGTTTCTGGTTTTTCAACTTCCGGTTGTTGCTGTTTCGTTTTGTTAAATTCCGCTTTGTCTGTCCGCGAAATTTTGTACCATGGATTATCATAGGACGGTTTTGGTTTGTCATTGTTAAGCACAACCGCACTGTCCTCCGTTACCGTCTCCGCAGCAACTCCCAGTACACGGAAATCATCAATGAACCAGCCTGTCTTCACAACACTGTTGTCTGAGGTCAGGCGGAACCGGAATTGAACTTCATTACCGGTAAGTGCATCCAGATCATAAAATACGGGTGTCCATTGTTTACCGTTTGTAGTATGAGAGAATTTGCCCAGTTCTGACCATGTGGTCCCACCATCCTTGGTGACTTCCACATATCCGTAGTCGTATCCACTCTCAATCTCGTACCAATGATTAAACGTAAGTGTTCCTTCGGATACATCCGTCAAATCAATGACCGGAGATACGAGTGAATAGTTGGAACCACTCTCGTACGTATTGTCGAGATCGGTCGCCCAGACATTCGGTGGAGAAACCGCGCTGGCAGGACCCGTTACCGGAATACCGCGTTCCCACTCATCTTTGGTTCCTGAATGAGTCCAGCCATTATCATCACTGCCATCGAAATGATCGATGTAGATATCCTGAGGCACCTCTACTGTAATGGAGACCTCATTCGATTTGTCGCTTTCATTGCCACTATAATCAAGTGCGGAAACGGTATAATAATACGTCGAATCTGTCACCGTAGCCGTATCTGTAAACGTTGTTCCTGTTGCAGTTCCAATGGATTCATAACCTGAACCTGCGGTTGTGGAGCGATATACGATATAGGATTCGAGATCCTCATCACTCGGACCCGTCCAGCTCAAGGCTACATTACCAAGAATATCGGCCGTCGCAGACAATCCGGCAGGTGCGCCCGGAGCAATCTCATCCAGCTCTTCTACAGCGAAATCATCAATGTACCAGCCAGCTTTTTGCAATGAATTATCGCTCGTCAGATTGAACTTGATGAACACCTGCTGTCCCGCGTATTCGCGAAGATCAACATATTGTGTCTTCCAATTGCCACCTGTACCCGTGAAGGTTAACAGCTCTTCGAACACATAATCGCTATCCTCGGAAGCGATGTATACCTTGCCGAAGTCGATGTTATTCTCCAAGTCATACCAGTGCTTGAAGGATAACAATGCCCCTTCCGGACTCTCGGTGAGATCAATTGGCGGCGCAAGCAAATATGCATTGCTATTCGCCACATAAGTTCCTTGCAGATTGGTTGCAATCACCTTGTCACCGGAGTATGCACTTCCAGGACCACTGGTTGGTGCTCCCCATACCCAAGTACTTCCGGTTCCGCCAGTCGTGAAGCCCAGCTGATCTTCTTCAAAATCCTGAAGGTACCCTGGCTGAACACCATTGGACACAGCCACTTTATATACCTGACTTTCGAATCCGTTGTTGCCGTAATCATTTACGCGGATATAATACTCTACACCTTGTGGCTCAATGAGAAAAGCAGGGATTGTCGCTGTATATGTCCCATCTTTGTTATCCCCAGCAATCCGGTTCATCGGTAGATAAACGTACTGGTTGGTACCTGTCGTTTTGGCAAAAGCCTCGACGGAGACTACTGCGACGTTATCTGTCACATGAGCGGTTAATGGTATATCAATGCCTGTAAAGGCTGAATTAACAGGGGTATGTACCAGTACTGGCTCTTCCAGATCATCTCCGGCTGTAACCACTCTGCCGGATACTGTGCCGATCCCTTCGAGTACAGAACCCACAGCATCAAGGGCATTAATAATGCCGTGACCGTAGCCGTTATTAGGAGAGGTCGGATACTGACTATCCGTTCTCGGCGTGGCTGTATCTGTAATGATCTGCTCCAGCTGATCCACCGTAAGGGAATGATTGGCCTGAAGCAGCAGTGCAGCAAGTGCAGTTGTATGCGGGCCTGCCATGGATGTTCCGTTCCAGCCTCCCTCATATACTCCGCCCGGAACTGATGAACGGATATTCACCCCAGGGGCAGATACTTCCGGTTTGATCTCATCATACGGGGATGGGCCCAGCAGGGAGAAGGAACCCAGATTACCATTGATATCTGTGGCTCCCGTTGCGAAGCTTTCGGGATAATTGGCCGGGTTCGCAACGGAGCCGGGACCACCCGGATTCGTCAGTGTTACATTTCCCGCAGAGAATTCGGGAAAAATCTGCGCATCACGCCAGGCTTGAACCATAGGTCGGAACCATTCATCAAGTCCCGGGCCGCCGCCCCATGAGTTGTTGACGACATCCGGTGCAAGTTCAGGATGCAGATTGCCTTCCGCATCAACCGGAGCGATCAACCACTGTCCGCCATCCAGAATGATGGCATCTGTTGTCTCCGGATTGAATATCCGCACACCAATCCACTTCGCACCGGGAGCAACCCCGATCTGGTTGGTGCCATCTGCTTCAGAGCCAACCATCGTACCCATCGTGTGCGTACCATGCCCGTCTCCGTCCGCAGGGAGGGAAGCATTACTGTGCGGATCATACCAGCTCAGTTCGGGATCAACGATATTGCCTGAAGCATCCAGTCCCCGCCATTTGCTGCGAAGCGCCGGATGGGTATAATCTACACCACTGTCCAGATTGGCAACAACAATCCCTGTTCCATCGATGCCCCGATCCCACACGGCTGGCGCATTGATGTAATCCAGGTTCCATTCCACGTTTTCTGTCGCAAGCTTGTCTTTTGCAGCAGGCTCTTTGTCTTTGACTCCGACTGAAGAGTCTTTAGCTGGCGTTTGGACAGCATCTTTGCCTGATACCGCATTCGCCGGTTCTTTACTCACTTCGGCTTTCTGTAAGTATCGTGTCTCATTCGGTAGAATCTTCTCCACCTCAGGCAGCAGCGCAATCTGTTCCATGACTTCTTTGGTACTCGTTACTGCCAGTGAATTGACAATAAAATAGCTTTTATATTCTTTGACCTTGCCCAGGTCAACTTCCTTTTCCAGATAAGTTTCCAATGGATATTGTGTACGTGAGGCCGTTTCCCGCAGAGAGCTGACGACCGAATTCCGGACGGACAGCTTCGTTGCTGAAGCCGTTTGTTTGGCGATAGTCGCCTTTTCCAGGGCCTGTTTGGAGACTGCTGCTGTATCCACCTGTTCCTTCATTTTCACCAGATAGGTAACATATTCACTACCATCAAATTCTTTGGTCAACTTGGCGTTTACTTTGGACTCCGTAACTTTGGCAAGTCCAGATTTCATATCCAATTTGGATGATGTGGAGTTTTCAGCTGAAACCGGATGAATGATCGAAAATGCAAGGAGAAGCGAGAGCCCCATGGAGATGGGCTTGCGTAACCGATTAATCTTTATCAAACTTTTCCACTCCTTTTACCCGGTTTTTTAATTTAGTCTGGTACATATGCCCTTCTCTGCAGAATAAAACGGTAAAATAACCTTTATTGCGGACGAAATAGATACCCTGGATTTCACATAAAGCCTCACCTCCTTTACAGGTCTGGTTAGGAATCAATATGAGTCAGAAGAGATAACAGATCAGTCTATGTTTTTTTACTTGGAAGTTTAGGAGATTGAATGAATCGGACCATGTGAGTGAATAGTTTGGGTGTTTGAATAATGCAATGTGAGTGAATGTCTATAAGCATTCATGTGGAAGGGTAATCTGGAGCGTTAGCAGAACGCTTGCTAAGGAGTGGTGGATATGAATTTCGATCGTGATTCGAGTGAGTAGTCCAACATTTTAATTACATATAATAGTCGATTAGGAATTTAATTGGATTTTATTGGTATAGTATAAAATCATTATTCGATATATACAAGCATTTTATTGAAAAATATAGAAAATAAGTCTATTTAATGCTTTTATGTGTCTCATGTCGCTTACACATTTCAGCTTATTTTTCGTATTCATGCATCTTTTTGATGAATAATAGTTTGTAGTAGTTCGATATAACCAAGACCTGATACGCAAAATTTCAAATCAAGAAAAAGAACGACATGAGAACTCTCATGTCGTTCATCTCAAAATTTATATCTCATCATGTAATGTTCACGCCGCCACTTGCATAACCAACAACGGTATTCACAAGAGAAAGTCCAGTTGCCGTTGCGGAGAATACAAGCAGAAGACGTGTCTGTGCACTCACAGGTATAGCCAATCCGGTTGTTATGCCATTGGAAATACTACCCAATGCAATAATACCGGTGAGTGGAGGTGCCAGTGTAACGACCGCCCCCGGAACCGCAGTAAATGCATTATCAGGAGTAGGTGAACTGAATAATTGCGCAGTGATGGTCACCGTTGAACCGACCAAAGCCAAGGCTGCTGTTGTACTAAAATAAGCAGCAATGGAAGTTATAACGCCATCCCGTGGAACAGAGAACGCAAAGTTAATGAGTGGTCCAACAATCGTCCCCGTTAAATCAATGGTGCCACCCAGAATGCTGACTCCGGTTGCCGAGCTTCCGAAACCAATGAGACTTGTGGTTCCTACCAGTCCACCAGCAATGGTTGTCAATATGGCAGGTCCGCCAGAAGCAAACGGTATAATGGCGCCAGAACCCGTAGCTCCTGTAACACCAGTGCTGCCAGTTACTCCCGCAATCCCAGTTGCGCCGGTAGCCCCGGTTACCCCTGCAATTCCGGCTGCACCCGTATCTCCTGTCACACCCGTTGCCCCGGTAGCCCCGGTGGCTCCTGCTACGCCAGGATCACCTGTTGCTCCTGTAACGCCCGCTGCCCCAACAGCTCCTGTACTCCCCGTTGCACCTGTGGCTCCTGTTGCGCCACCTGCTGGGCCTGCCGCACCCGTAGCGCCAGTAGCACCTGTCGTACCTGCTGGTCCCTGAGCACCAGCAGCTCCCGGTGTACCCGCTGGACCTACACCACCCTGAGAACCAGCAACGCCTGCCGGGCCTTGTGGACCAGGTACGCCCTGAGGACCTGCTGGTCCTGCTGGTCCTGCTGGTCCTGCCGGACCTTGACTCCCTACGTTTCTAAGCCCTGTTGTGATAGCCAATTCGGTCGCCCGGATCAAAATGACCAGTTGATCTTTCTCAGCCGAATCGATATTCCCCTGTAAAATGACAGATAGAAGCACATCCAGCAATTGCTGCAAATTGGTTCCCACACTGATCGGAGAAAATGGAACGGCCTCTGCAGATACAATGGTAAGCTCCAAGACCGCTTCGAGGTCTGCCTTGGTTCCCTTTTTCAAATCCGAATGATGAACCAGAGCCAGTAATTTACGCAGTACCTCAATCAGCAGTGAAACATTGTGAGGCGAGGGATTCGCAAAAACCTGTACAATTGCTCCTTTCAACTCACCAATTAATTTGAGAAGGAATTCGGCTTCTTTGTCAAAACACTTATGATGGTGGTTATTGTGGTGATGATTGTGGTGGTTATGATGGTGCTCGTGGTGGTGTTCTTTGTGCTGCTCTTGGGGAAGGTCACAGTCCTCAGGTTTTTTTTCTTAAATCCGCTCCAACCATATCTGATGCGTTTCTTTGGTTTCATCTTTTTTGCAGATCCTCCTTAGTGAGTCTCAATCGTTCCATTACAGGCGAACATCACTGGTTTGATGATATCAGTATATTAGCAAGTAAGAATTTCGTGATTATTATATGAGTAGTAGCACAACCAAAAGAGCGCTATCCGATGAGTACAATACTCCTGGATGCGCCCTTTTTATATTTACAGTATTCAATTTATCTTTGTTGATTAGTCCAATTTAATTTTGAAAACGATAGGCGCATTACTTTTCACAGTTGTCGTTGTGATCATCAGTGCGTCCGCTGTTCTCTCCCATTGCGGTTGTTCTTCATAGCCAAGTACTTGAATATCTTGAATGACCCCTTGAAAATGATGAGAATTTTCCTTCAGGGATTTAATCTGCACCACCCCGTTATCTGGATAGGCAAGAACCGTGGCATACAGACTGCTTTCTTTTAACGTAAACCGTATATCTTCACTCGTAAATATCTTCGTATCCCCATCCGTGAATTGCCCTTCCTTCACCTCTGTCGGACCCTCGCCAAACGTACGCCAGAATGACGTGTCATAGATCGCTTCTCCATTCACTTCCAGCCACTTGCCAATGCTCAGTAAAATCTCACGATCTTCTTCCGGTATGCTGCCGTCTGCTTTGGGACCAATGTTCAGCAGTAAATTTCCGTTTTTGCTTACAATATCGACGAGATCCCGAATGATCTCCTCAGCCGTTTTATAGTTATTATTTTCCGTATAACACCATGAGTTTTTAGCGACAGCTGTATCCGTTTGCCAAAAATAGGGCTTAAGCTCAGCGAACTGTCCCCGCTCCACATCCGGAACGGCACTACCAAACATGTAGGCCTCATGTTTATAATTGATAGCTACAGGCACACCCCATTCTTCACCTTTGTTATAATAATAGGCAGCAAATTTTTTAAGATAGGGTTTGAACGCAACCGTTTGAATCCACCAATCGAAATAAAAGACCTTTGGCTGGTATTGATCAACCAGTTCACAGCAGCGAATCAACCAGTCCTCCAGATACTCCTCGGTTGGAGGGGAGTCATACAAGTCGAAGTGATCCTTGGGTTCAGGCATGGCAGGCCAATAGAAATCCCCACGCTCCAGTGGTTCCTTAATATCTGAATCAAACTCCTTCCCATGAGACATGAAGAACCAGTGCTCGGCGCGGTGAGACGACACACATAAGGTCAGCCCCTGCTTCTCGTATGCAACCTTCATCTCACCCAGAAGATCCCGTTTGGGGCCCATTTCATATGTGTTATAGTGAGAGATAGAGCTTTTGTACATCTGAAAACCATCATGGTGCTCAGCCACAGGCATAACATATCTGGCTCCAGCCTGTTTGAATAACGTTGCCCATTCGTCTGCATCAAACTTCTCTGCACGAAACATCGGAATGAAGTCTTTATATCCAAAGTCCTTATGAGGTCCATATACCTCAAGGTGATGTTCATAAGCTTTGGTGCCTTGTATGTACATATTTCGCGAATACCATTCGCTATCATAGGCCGGTACAGAATATAGCCCCCAGTGAATGAATATGCCGAATTTCGCTTTTGGGTACCATTCGGGAACTTGGAAGGCGCTAAGCGAACTCCAGTTGTCCTTGAATTTACCGCGCTCAATCGTTGCTTCAATATGTTGCAAATATTCGTTTTTGTCCATGAGATGTTCTCATCCCTTCTGTTATTGTCTGTAGTTGTATTGTAGTGCTACGGCCGAAAGATAGACATGCAGAACACTAACTTTTAGATGGACAATAATAACCTTGTATGGAGATGAAAAGTATGAATCACCAAACTTTGCTTACGAACTACCTGTCCAATCTCCAAGTCGAATTATTCATGGTCAATTACAATCGGTGCGATACGGATTGGCGGGATCTGGATTACACGCCCGATTACAGCAAGTTTTATTTCATATGCGAAGGTGAAGGTTGGCTCAAAATTGGGGATGAGGAGTATTATCCTGCGCCTAATCAGCTTATTTTAATGCCAGAGGGGATCCAACAGTCCTACTCTGCCATTAATGACCGTCCTTTTCTCAAATATTGGTGTCACTTTAGCGCAAAGGTTGGGGGAATCAATTTGTTCCAAATTCTGAAATTCCCACACATCTGTACGATAGATCAACCTGAGTTGATTCAAGCAATCTTCAGCAGTATCCTTACATATGCAAAATCCGATGAAGTCTATGCCCATATGATGGCCAAGAGCAAACTGACTGAGCTACTATCCCACTATCTAATGAATCTGGATCTGGATCAGATCTCTTTTATTAACGTTCCTGTCATGGAGAAACTGTCTACCATCCTGGCTTATATTGATTCCAACATCGAAGAGAATATTTCGGTTCAGGATCTGGCCCAGATCGCCTACATGCATCCAAATTATTTCATTCGATTCTTCAAGCAGCAGATCGGAGTTCCTCCGATCCTCTATATTACTGGCAAAAAAATCGATAAGGCCAAGGAATTGCTGGCCTGCACCCCGAACACAATAACTGCCATCGCCGAGCATCTCGGTTTCAGTGATTTGTATTATTTCTCCAGACAGTTCAAAAAGCATACAGGGTTAACTCCAACGGAGTACCGCAAACAAAAAACGGTACTTACAACGAAACATGGTTTATAAATAAACTCAAAGCAGAGAGAGAGAGAGTTCCCTCATTCGGAACTCCCTCCTACAGACTTGTTTCTGTTCGATTCATGCTGAGTTACTTTCTTGAGTTCGCTCAAATAAGCATAACCATAGTTTTGATCCGGCTCAAGATATGCCCCTTCCGCCCACTCGTTCCAGGCATTAACAAAAAGATATTCACTTTTGTACAGCGTCCTCGCTCGTTCCATCTGTCTGGATAGATACAGCCCAAACTTCTCTGGTGTGGACCCAAGCGTACTCTGTCCATCAACGCCTCTCCGCGGTGTATTATCCCAATTGACAAAAGCACCTGGATAGACAATTTCTCCGTTACGGTGTGGTGTTCGTTCGAGAATGGAGGACCATACTTTGTCGTAATTCACAGCAATATGCTGCTGTCCCTTGATGTTCATTTCGATCCAGATTCCATTCATATGTCCATGTGCAAACGTATAATGTGGTTCAAATTCCATACTCGCATCAAAGATCTGACGATTAAATGTAGGGAATCCACCAATGGTCTGCACAACATGGATCCCTTGCAGGCCGTGCTTCAAAGCCAATTCACGCCAAAACTGAATCATTTCCTCACATTGCGGAATACTGGCTGGCCGATAGATCAGAAATAATGGCTTACCTTCCACTCGAATATATCGTTTGTCCTTAAATACCTTTACCAGATAATTAAAATGTTCTTCCCAATCCTCTCGCTCCCCGTAGTTCTGGGCCATGAGAATATCGGATTCTTGCCCATCCCATTTTCTTGTCCATGTCTCATTGGCCCAAGACAAACAAAAAGGAAAATCAGGCTCCCCACTATCCAAAATTTCATTCACCGGTTTTTCCAGCAAACGCTTGCCTTTGAACCAATAATGATAATAACAAAATCCATAAATGCCATGCTGTTTAGCCGTTTCCGCTTGCCACTTTCGTACATCTGGATCGGAAAGATCATAATATTTCCCCTGAAATGGCTGCTTAGGCTGATGATGACCCGAATATAAAGGCGTGGCTTTTTTTACATTCGTCCATTCGGTAAAACCGTCCCCCCACCATCGGTCGTTCTCCTCAATCCGATGAAATTGGGGCAGATGCAGAGCAATTACCTTCAATCAGAACTCCTCCAATGCAGCAACATGATGCAGCCTACGCTCCTGTGATTTTTGGGATGATTTATATGAAAATGATATCCAGCAGTCGCAATGTTTTTTGTAGATGGGATTGATTATATTTCATGTATGCCAGAGCATGGCTAGCGGCCAGTCTCCTTGCATCAACACTCTGCCAGTAATGTTCAAACTTCTGAGTGAGTTCTTCACAAGAGTTGTATTGTTGAAAGTTACTAAGGTCAATCCCGTTGCTCTGATTCACAGATGGCCCTATGAGTTGAAACGTCCCACATGCGGCAATTTCCATCACGTTTTTGATTGATTCGGCACTATGAATAACCAGTTTGCTTCCGTTATATAACATCTGACGAGCTTCATTTGTATGAACAGGATTGAAATCCCCGATCTGTGCCCAACCCTTTCCATCTACCCGAACCTTTTTGTTATCCAAAAGACCCGATTTGGCAATAGCGGTGACCATGCCATCCGGTTCTGCATCCCCGATGATATAAACATCCGATTCGTACTCCAGAGGAACAGCTTGCGGACAGAATATATGTGGATCAGGCGGCATTAACAGTTCATGACTAACCGTGCTTCCCATATGATGCTGATCATCGCTTATTTGGGCTGAATGTTGTGTAAACACGTGATCAAAAATCGATAGAATAGTTTCGCTTTGATTCCCATGTTGATCGGCAGACAACCAGATTACCTTCTTCACGGTGGATGTCCTTAATGCTGCAATATTCTCATCCGTCAAGTTTTCTTCGCTTCCGATGACCATAATTAGATCAACATCATAGGAAGACAAACAGGCTGACACAGATTCGATATATTTAATCTCATTCACATTTCTCACGAGATGTTTCAGACTCTGTTCAATCAGGACGCAATGTGATGACATTTCTCGGTCATTACAAGGAGTAATCAGAAGCACATTTAACTCCTTATAGATCACTTTTGGCACTTCGCGGGTAGGTATGCTTCCCACCTGCATCATTTTCAGCCATTGCTGATTCAGTTCCAATTGCTGTACTTCCATATGTTTACGCATGGATTTGAGTTTCCTGTTCAGCACAACATTCATCTGTCTCAGGAATAACCGGTTCGCATCATGAACTGAACGTTTCTTTTTCGCGGACTTAACCTGCGCTCTTGACTTCTTTCGGATAACAAACCCTCCTGTTCCATGCGAAAACATTCTCTGCCTACAATATGCTCGAAATAGTGGCGTGGTTTCTTCTATTGAGCTTTTCTCTAACTCTCTTTTGCAAAAAGGGCTTTATGCCAGACATATAATGTGTGGTCACCCGGGTCATTCCAGATCTTGTCCCCATAGAATATATGAATACTATATAGGAGATGATATCTTTGCCAACTTTTGATAGCATCCTTGTCACCGGTAATCAGACCATTAACCAAGATCTGCAAGTTAATGGTAATCAAACCGTTGGTGTCGACCTAAACGTCAATGGCAGTCAGACCATAACAGGCAGCCTTCAAATCAACGCCAGCTCCTCGATTGTCAACCATTTGGGTGTAGGCGGAGTGATTGAAGCTGGAGATAGCATTAAGGCCGCTACACAATTAATGGCACTTAATCAACCTACTCTTCCACTCTCCCTACCCGTTTTGCAACAACTCAGATATTACAATCCTGGTGTTGCAGGTCAACCCGGTCTGGTCTTAACAGGGACTGCTGGCAATCAATATATACTGTTCGTTGATGAAAGTAGCGGGACACCCCATCTCGCCATTCAACCCGTATAATATAACCCTGAACTAGATGAATTTCACCAAAAGAAGCGATATCCGAGTACATTCCGGATATCGCTTCTTTTGGTTTCTTTTCTGATGAAGCCTGGTTATAACTCCATCCTTTTATAAATCTGTGATCAATACGGACAAGACACTCTTGCTTTCCAGCTGGAACTTCATCAATACATCGTCGCGCAGCTTAACCTGTATGTTGCCCGTCTCCTCCCCATCATTGAAGAGGACTAATGCTACGGAACCATCGGCATTTTTAAAAGCCACAGAACAAATTCCATCATCACTGGATGTTGATTCGATCCGAACAGCCTTCGGGCGGATCACAGCACTGAAATGAGCCAGAGCATAATAATCAAGTGTATACGTAAGTTCCTTTGTTTGCTGATTCACTTGCACGATACCACGACACGTACTGCGACCAAAACCAGGAACCGTAGGCCCATTATTCTCATCTAGTGCCATATTCCAAAGTACAAAGGACTTGCTATAATTGCGAAGAATCTGAATTCCCGTTCGCATCACATTTGAAAAAGCCTGCTCAAACGGCGGAATCCACTCTCCACCTGAACCTTCAGTGAAATGCACTTCTTTTCCTGCAAAAGCTTCATAAACCTTCGTTTGAGCAGAAGCATCGCCCCCGTACCAATGCCAGGCTACGCCGTCCACTTCTTCTCCCGCTTGTTCCAACACGGTCAGCGGATAGTCCGGTTGATCCCAGTTGTGATCGTAACAGAGAATCTTGGTTTGAATATCGTTTTGCACAAAGGCTGGTTTAAGATGGTTTTTGATAAAATCTGCTTGGGCCTCGGCTGGCATCAGCATACCAGGATAGTGCCCTGGTTCATACAGCGCCTCATTCTGCGGTGTGATGGCATGGATCGGTAATTCATGTTTGGCATAGGCTTGAATGTATCTCACAAAATATTGCGCATAAACCGGATACCATTCCGCCTTCAACTGTCCGGTAATCATCGATCCGCTTGTTTTCATCCATCCCGGTGCACTCCATGGTGAAGCAAACAGTTTCATTTCAGGATTCAATGCCAAAGCCTGTTGCGTCAAAGGAATAACATCCTCTTCATCATGTGAAATGCTGAATTGGGTTAATTCTGCGTCTATCTGTTGTTCGGGCATATCGTTATAACTGTACACTTTTCTCGCATAGTCCGAAGCCCCCATTGGATTACGGATGACTGACAGCCCAATCCCTTTCTCCGGATGGAATAGACGGGTCATGACCTCCTCCCGTTGCTCATTATTCAAGATTTGGTTAATCAAATAGGCAGATGAATCGGTAAAAGAAGCACCAAATCCGTCCATCTCCTGATACGTTAGCTGATCATCCAGAAGGATGGTCGTTGTCTCCTTATCAGCATCCAGAGGCTTTAATTGCTCTTGGGATAGAGATACGAATAAATCTTCTTCACCCGTGGATTTGTACATTTTGAATGTAGTCATAGGATTCTCCTTTGTATTTATTATTGAATGCCTAGTTTCTCTTTGTTCAATTTCATCTTTTCACTGCGTACCTTAACAATCTCTTCCCAACGGTTCTCACCTAAAAATGACTTGTAAGAAGCCAGTGCATTGTCATACGAGGCATCATCCTTGGACCGTACCATACTGACCAGCGTTGTATTCCACTTCGTATTGATTGCTGACAACGCACGAGCTTCAGGTGTACCTTGATCCGGGCTAATGTTCTCCAGAATAAAGTGTGGTTTCAGCTTGCCTTTGCCCCACTCCTGCATCTGTTTAATCGCTTCGGGAAAAGCATCTGCACTGAGTGCTTTGTGGCGGTCATGACCGAAGAACATAAACTCACCCATCCGATAATCCTTTTTGAATTGATCCGCGTTATTGAGTTGCAGGTCTTTCACGGCTGGCAGTAATTCTACACTACCGTCGGCTTTGGTTTGGTAGGTTTCCCCCTCGATCCCGTAATTCATAAGCGTCTGTCCTTCTTCACTCAGCAAGTATGTGAATATCTGAATGGCCTTGGCCGGATCTTTACAGTCCTTGGAAATGAAATTGATCATCCACCCGGTTATTCCGGATTGATTCAATGTTGGTGCATTGCCTTTGGTACTCTGCGGTCCATCGATAGCAACATATTCTTTGCCTGGATTCGCACTCATGTAGATTTGCAAGTTTCCTCCTTGTTGAGGTGTACCGTCAAGCAGCATGGTTGCATATTTACCGGACTTCACTTTTTCCTCAAAAGCGGTTCCATCATCGGCAAAACTGTCATCACTGATATTGCCGTCTCTGTAAACGGTGTTCAATGTTTTCAACCACGTGAGGTAATCTTCATCCAGATTGCGATCATAGAATTCTCCTGATTCGGTCTCCAACGGAACACCGATGAAATCTTGCAACGTATCCCCCAGTGAACCTGTTCCTTCACCAATGGAGTTGAATCCAAACGGGATCAGCGCAGGGAACTCTTGCTTAATTCGTTTCATCACACTCTGGAATTCTTCTGGCGTTCCAATGACCGGACTACCCAAAGCTTCGTACACATCTTTACGAATGATAAATGCCGTTTTGGCAGGAATGTTACCGCTATCATAATCCTCTTGCGTATTGGAATAGTTCGGGTAACCATAGGTTTTACCATCCGCCAATTGGAACCAGTTCAATGTATCGGCAGCCGCAACTTTATTAAAGTAAGGATCATATTTTTCCGCCAGATCGTTCAGCGGCATCGCCCAGGTTGCAGCTTTTTGTACCACAGGAGAATTGGAGTCAAATACGGTCAGCAAGTCAGGCATATCTCCACCAGCGAAAAAGGTGTTTAACTTGGTATCATCACCCGTGATGAATTTAATATTGATGTTCAGATCCTCTTTGATTTTCTTGGTAACAATATCCTTACCAAAATCAGTGTTCCACCAGTCTGCATTGACGTACCACGTCAGGTCAGTAGCCTCTTCCTTTTTATCCAACTGCCAAGCCGGCTTTTCCGGGTCAACCGTATAACGATCTTCAATGGATACCCAATTCCCTTCACTGGAGCCCCCCGATCCACCGCTGCAACCTGTAATCATAAGTACGGCTGTGAGCAGTGTTGCGAGCAATTTAATCCCTTTTTTGCCTGATGCCTTATTCAACTTCAACATATTTTTGTTCCTCCTCAAAATGGGGTATTGGTTGCTCCTATTCCTTGACCGCTCCGAGCATCATTCCCGAGATAAAGTATCTCTGAACGATGGGATAGATCAGCACGATAGGTAGTGTCGTAATGACAATGGTGGCTAGCTGCACGCCTTTGGTCGTTGTTTCAATGACAGCTGAACCTCCGACATTTTGCATGGATTGTGTCTGTGACTGAACGATAATCTCGTACAACATCATCTGGAGTGGATACAGTGACTGATCGGTAATGTATAACTTGGTTGTCATAAAGTCGTTCCATTGCCCCACCCCATTAAATAGCGCAATTGTAGCCATAGCCGGCATAGAGAGTGGGATGAATATTTTCAGGAAAATATGCCAATCCCCTGCGCCGTCAATCTTGGCCGATTCTTCCAGAGAATCCGGGACATTCCGGAAGAAATTCATCAGAATCACGACATCATAAAAGCTGAATAACGCCGGGATAATGTACACCCAGAAGCTGTTAAGCAAGCCAAGTGATTTGATTAACAGATACGTCGGGATCATACCGCCCGAGAAGAACATTGTAATAACACCCATGGCAACGTATAATTTACGGCCTCTTATGTACTTTTTGCTCAGACCGTAACCAACCATGGCACAGAAGAACACATGTGTAACAACGCCAATCGTTGTTTTGGAGACCGATATGAAGAAGGCCTGCCAGATTCCCTGATCGTTGAATACAGCTCTGTAATTCTCCAGCGAGAATTCCGGTGACCAGAAGATGAATCCACCTTCCGCCAGCGCTTTGCCTGAACTAAAGGAAGAGATGATGACATTCCAGAGCGGAACGAGAATAACGACCGTACAGATGATTAGCAAAATCATATTTAAGGTATCAAAGATCCGACTATCGAGATCTTCTTTTGCCACCTTTCCATTCACGCGGGCTACCTCCTTCTACAACACAGATTGATTATCGTTTAATTTGCTTGTAATTTTGTTTGCCGTGACGAGTAGAATGACAGAAATGATGGAGACACCCAAGCCAACGGCCGTTGCATATGAAAAGTCACCCTGAGACATACCCATACGGTACACGTACGAATTGATGACTTCCGCTTTGTCGCGGTTCTGGGAGTTCATGAGCACCAAGGTCTGATCCAGATTCGACCCTAATAAACCGCTTACAGTTAGAATCAGATTTAGGCTGATGATGGATTTCATGTTGGGCAATGTGATATTCCAGATCTGTCTCAGACGGCTTGCACCATCAATTTTGGCAGCTTCATAGTATGTTGGATCAATCTTTGCCATGATCGCCAGATACAGAATCGTTCCCCAACCTGCTTCTTTCCAAATATCAGATAACGTAGCAATCCACCAGTACTTGCCTGCATCCAGCAAGATGTTCTGCGGTTGGGAGATCACTCCCAGGCTAAGTAACAACTGATTAAATAACCCCGTTGTTGAAAACCAGGTGATCAGCATTCCCCCAAGTACAATCCAGGACAAAAAGTGAGGTAAATATGAAACCGTTTGCACAAACTTTTTGAAGCGTCCGCTGTTTAACTCGTAGATCATGATTGCAAGAATGATCGGAATGACGAACCCGATTCCCAGTTTCAAAAAACTGATCCCCAGTGTATTCACGACTGCATCCCAGAAATATTTGTCTGATAAAATGATTCTGAAATTATCCAGCCCTACCCATGGAGCGGTAGCCAGCGTATCAATGACCGTGTAATTTTTGAAGGCAATCGTCAAACCGTAAATCGGGATATAACAGAAAATAATCATAAAGATAATGCCTGGGATAATCATCGATTGAATCTCCCATTGTCTCCGATAATCGACTATGAATTCTTTAATCCGTTGTCCGATGGGTTTCTTCCCATTGGGACTGATCGCATTTTTACCGGTTGATGTCTCTACGGCTAATTTATCCACGTTTTTTTACTCCCCTCCATCATGCATGCATGTTTATAAAAACGTTTTTATTTTTCGACATAAAAAACCCCTTTGTTTATGTTTATGTAAAAAAAAGACCGGAGAAGATGAGTCAGCTTATGTACGATAATCTTTCCGGTCGATCTTCACATGGCTTGAACCTCTCACCACCAGCTCACCCGCCAATTTTTGTGCAGCCCCTTGTTCTTTCTCCTTGATCATACCCACCAGTTGATTAATTGCCAGGATACCCTGTCTTGCAATTTGATTTCTTACCGTTGTGAGCGGTGGAGAAAAATACTGTGCGATATCAATATCGTCGAAACCCACGACACTAACATCTTGAGGTACTTCAAAACCCTCAGACTTCAACGCATGCATACAGCCAATTGCACTCAAGTCATTCCCTGCAAGAAATGCATCAGGCCGCTTGCCGGGGTGCAAATGAAGAAAAGATTTTATCGCACTATACGTGCTCTCCTCCTCAAAATATCCTTGTATAATGTAATCTTCATCGATTGGAAGCTGGTATTCACGCAAGGCAGCCAAGTAGCCATCTCTCCGTTGCACACTGTCAAACATCGTGTCCACGCCCGAAATATAAGCAATGTTCTTGTGCCCCAGCCCAATTAAATACTTGGTTGCTTCATAAGCCGCCACGTAAGAGTCAAAAATGACACTTCCCATCGTATCGCTCTGATAGACCCGGTCCAGAAAAACCGCCTTGATCTTGTCTTTCTCCATAGCGATAATATCTTGCTCATCGATCCGAAGTTCTTCGTAAATAATGACACCATCCACCCGCCGACCCAGAATATTACTCATAATTACGTGTTTATCCTTGGTCACAAATACATTCAAACCATACCCAAGACGATCACATTCGCGAGACATCGACTCAACCAGCTTATAGAAATACGGACCCGATACACTTGTGGTAAAAAAACCGAGCATTTTGGTTTGACCGGACTTCAACAGCTTGCCATTCAGATTGGGCACATAATTTAAACGCTCTGCTACCTTTAGAACATGTGATTTCGTCTCCGGGTTCAAGACATCTACACCATTCAAAGCGTTGGAGACCGTCGATATGGATACGCCCGCTTCCCTTGCTACATCTTTAATCGTTATCTTTGCCATAAGTTTTGTTCCTTTACTATAAAAACGTTTTTATAATGTTTAAATTATCATAAAACCGTTTTCATGGCAACACTTTAATTTGTGAGTTCAGGCATCATGTACTTTATTCATAGCTATACGCTACTGCTGGCGCAAAAAAACGGCTCATGTATGAGCCGCCGTTCATGAAGCTTTAGCTTTCTATTCCTCATCTTGGATATACATGGAGTGAATCTGTTGCAGCTGCTCCTCCAGACGTTCCAAGCGAACAAAACGATCCGCTCGAATATATTCCTTCTGCTCCACAAGCATGATCATTGTTGGAACGGTAAAAATAAGAAACTTGGACGCAACCTCTTCCACTTCATTAGCATTAATGTGACCCAGGTATATTGATGGATAAGGTTCAAGCAACGTCCTGATCTTGGGGAGTAAGGCGTGACATACACTGCACTCTGGCCGAGATACATACAAAAAAACCAATTCATGTTGTTGAATAACTTCTTCAACCATTTCTATGGATGTTAACTCATGAATATCTTTCATAGAAGCTCAACCCTTTCAGTTATTCAATAGCTTGCTCATTTAAACTTTTTCTTTTCAAGTATAGCCTATGTGGGTTAGAATCAAATGGAATATATCCCCATATGAAAGAGGTTATGGTATGAAAAAATCATTCCTATTTCTGTTCACTGCCCTGGTTGTTGTTACTTCCTTCTCGGCGTATGCACCTGTGTCGAATGCCTCTGGCGATATTGGAGTCAGCTTGTTGTCCGATCGTCAACAAGGTACAGTAAAGTAGTACTTGTACAGAAAGTAACAGGCGACAATTCGGATAACATCTGAATTAGTCGCCTGCTTTCATTTATTCTTATTGATTTTTATTTCCAATTTCTTTTCCGAAGATAAGATTCAAATACAAAAGTTCCAAACGGCAATAGACCGGCCAGTCCACCCATCAGCCAACGTGTTATCTTCCATTTTTTGACCAAAGCCAAATGCACTAGCGCAATAAGGTACAAAGGAAACAAAATACCATGAATCATGCCCATTACGGCTACAGCGGAAGAGATATCTGCAAAATATTTCAGAGGCATAGCAATAAAAATCAATAGAAGTAAGGATACGCCCTCCCATATGCCCGCAATTCTGAATCGGCCTGTCACTGTCTTCATAAAGTTCATTCTCACCTTTCCCGCAGATCGTTTGTGAAATATGTAACTTGTAACATGCTACAAAAACTTCACGCCACATCTCCGTACAGATATGTCGTTCTGAAGCTCATCTTCAGTATAACGTATGAGTTTGAGTCGAAGATGCTTCAAATTTGAATAATTATTGAATCCATTAAACCTTATTCCCACATCGGGTCTTACGAATTCAAGTCGTCTCACGCTCAATCAGCTGGTATGTCAGCTGTTCGGTCCGCAACTCTGTTTTACCCAATACAGCCCACAAGTGATGGAAAGCCTGGGTGGCTTGCTCCGCAATCGGATTGTGTATGGTCGTGATTCCAAGAACGCGGGAAAGCTCGATATCATCAAACCCCACAATGGCGAGTTGTTCCGGTACCTGAATATTCCGTCTACGTGCTTCACTCAGAATGCCGATGGCTGCATAATCATTGGAACATAATACGGCCTGTGGAAGTTCTGGCCCCTCAGCCATTCTTCCCATCGCTTCTTCGCCATCGGAGGAGCTAAATACGGAATATTGATATGCTTCAGTCCACACATGCAACCCTCTGCTCTTCATGAAAGATTCATAGGCTTCTCGGCGGCTCTGGGTATTCAAACTTTCAGCCCTGCCAAATGCATTCGCAATTCGGGTGTATCCTCTTGATACCAGATGCTCCAGAGCTAACTTATACCCTTCTGCCTGATCCATCGCAACAGACGGAATCTCGTCATTCCCCATTCGCTGCCAGGAGACAATCGGACCGTATTCCATATACGCCTTTAATTTCCGAGGATCATTGACACAAGCAATAATAACTAGCCCATCGACTCGTTTACTGCGCAGATCTTCGAACGCCTGCAATTCAATCTCCGGATCTCCACGGGATGTATAGATAATCGTCTGAAACCCAAAATCCATGGCTGTATCAATGAATTGATTCATGAATGTAAGAATGATCTCACCTGTGGTAGAGGTCACAATTCCAATCTGTTTTGTCTGCCCTGTAGATAACGATACCGCATTCCGGTTGGGAATATAATTCAACTGTTTCATAATATCCGTTATGATCTGTCTTGCTTCATCACTAACATGCGGAGAATGATTAATCACGCGTGACACTGTCGCTTTTGAGTAACCGGACCGCTTCATAATTTCATCAAACTTGGACATCGGAGACTCCCTTCTTGCTAACGAACTATAGAATAATAGTATGCCTCAGATCTGGGTCAAAAGTAAAACTTGACGTGTAACCCGTTACAACGTTTAAGCTTTTTTTATGTCATATATGAATCATCTTAATATAATTTGATGAATGGAGCGATACACATGAGTAACTCTCAAAATCACACCTATCAATTCCCGGAAAATTTCCTGTGGGGTGGCGCAATTGCAGCCAACCAGGCTGAAGGTGCATACAATCAAGGCGGCAAAGGATTATCTACTCAGGATGTAGCTCCCAAAGGCATCATGGGGCCAATCACGGAAGAGCCAACCGAAGATAACATGAAACTAATCGGTATCGATTTGTATCATCGCTACAAGGAAGATGTGAAACTGTTTGCCGAGATGGGCTTCAAGGTATTCCGTACTTCCATTGCCTGGTCCCGGATTTTCCCAAAAGGGGACGAGCTGGAGCCAAATGAAGAAGGATTGCAGTTCTACGACGATCTGTTTGACGAGTGTCACAAATACGGGATCGAACCACTGGTTACGCTTTCCCACTATGAGACACCTCTTCACCTTTCCAAAGAATACGACGGCTGGGTTAACCGGAAAATGGTTGGATTCTATGAGCGTTATGTAACTGCCGTATTTAAACGTTATAAAAACAAAGTAAAATACTGGCTTACCTTTAACGAAATCAATTCGATTCTTGAAGCACCCTTCATGAGTGGAGGCATCTACACGCCTAAGGAAAAGCTTAGCAAGCAAGATCTCTATCAGGCGATCCATCATGAGTTTGTAGCCAGTGCTTCCGCTGTGAAGCTCTGTCATGAGATCATTCCTACGGCACAGATTGGTTGTATGATGCTCAGTATGCCTACCTACCCGCTGACACCAAATCCGGACGATATGATTAAAGTCATGGAATTCGAACATAGCAACTATTTCTTCGGCGATGTACACGTAAGAGGTCGCTACCCTGGTTATATGAAACGTTACTTCCGTGAAAATGGAATCGAGATTCAGATGGAAGCTGGCGACGAGGAAATGTTGCTGAATACGGTAGACTTTATCTCTTTCAGTTATTACATGAGTATCTGTCAAACAGCAGACCCGGAGAAGCAAATCGCAGGTGAAGGTAACCTTCTTGGGGGTGTACCTAACCCTTATCTGCCAGCAAGTGAATGGGGATGGCAGATTGACCCGCAAGGATTGCGTTATGTGCTTAACATGTTCTATGACCGCTATCAAAAACCACTGTTTATTGTAGAGAATGGTCTTGGTGCTGTTGATGAATTGATCACGGGTGCGGACGGCGAGAAAACAGTTGAAGATGACTACCGAATCCAGTATCTGAATGATCATCTGGTTCAAGTTGGTGAAGCGATTGAAGATGGCGTTGAAATTATGGGTTATACTTCATGGGGTTGCATTGATGTTGTCAGTGCGTCTTCTGCCCAGTTGAAAAAACGTTATGGCTATATCTATGTGGATCGTCATGACGATGGATCAGGAACACTCGAACGTTATCGCAAGAAATCCTTCCATTGGTACAAAGAAGTGATCAGCAGTAACGGGAAAAGTTTGCAGCGTTAAGGTTTTTTAAGCAAATGTAACAGAACCATTCTTCTAGCCCTCAGACAAATCACATGAAAAAGTGTCGGTCATACGATACCTTGGCATGTTTTCTGTCTGGGGATTTTATTTTAATTTTCAAAAAGAAACACCCGATGTTACGCATCGGGCATTCTCATTAGCTACTATCACATTGTTCACTATTTATTCTTCCGTTATCTTGCGAAGGACCCTGCAAGGATTACCCGCAGCAATCACACCAGACGGTATACTCTTGGTCACTACACTCCCTGCGCCGATGATCGTATTATCTCCAATCGTCACTCCGGCAAGAACCGTCACACCGCCACCGATCCACACATTATTGCCCACCGTGATGGGTCCAACGATCTCCAGACCTTCATTGCGCTGCTCAACATCATAAGGGTGGCCTGCGGTATAAAATCCACAATTGGGAGCAACAAAAACGTTATCTCCAAAACTGATTTTCCCTCCATCCAGCATGATAATATTATGATTGCTATAGAAGTTCTCACCAATTTCAATATTATAGCCGTAATCACATACAAATGGCTGTTCAATCAGGAAACGATCCGTCGTTTTCCCCAGCAGTTTCTTGATTAACGCTTCTCTTTCATTGATCTTGGCTGGATGAAGCTGGTTATAATCGTAACAAAGTCCTTTGGCATGTAAACGCTCTTCAATTAACTCTTGATCATAATTGGCATTATATAAAAGCCCTAATTGAGATTTCTCTTTTTCAGTCATCATTTAGTAAGCACTTCCCATCTTCTATCTATAAATAAGTTAAAGCTCAATCTCTCTAAAAACACTTTTTAAAACTCTTTTAATTATATAGATTACCATGAATAAAGCAAGTTTTGCTCGATATGAAAATGGTTTATTCTACTGACGCATACTCTAGCGTATCAACAATAAAAAAACCTCTACACCCATTAGACTATGGGAATGCAGAGGTTCAAGCTTTTTGTCTAATTTCTTTATTCTAAGCAACCGCCTGAACGGTTTTTTCCTTAACGCTAATGGCATAGATGGCAGTCACCAAACCAAGCAGAATCAGAACAGAACCAACCCATCCGGTGTTCAGAATCGATGAATGATCGATCACCATGCCGCCGATATAGGTACCCAGTGCAATACCTGCATGTGCAATACCTGAGTTGGTGCTGATTAGCGTTTCGGCTGTTTCCGGCGAAGTTTTGATAATGAGACTATTCTGCACAGGCGTAACGGTCCAACTCAGTGCACTCCAGATGCTTAACAATAACAAGAAGGCGATCAAAGGCAATCCCACACTGAACGGAATGACAGCCATACTCACGATAAAGGGAATCAGCACAATGATAATGGCTTTAGCAGGATGCAGACGATCGGATAACATGCCCCCGATTCCTCCCCCTGCAACAGCGGCGATCCCAAACATCATATAGATAAAGGTGACCATCGTCGCACTGGCACCCAGCGTTTCTTGCAAGAATGGCGTGAAATACGCATATAAAGTCAAATGACCCGCAAGCACAAGCAAAGTTGTAGCATGGATTGCCAACATTTTTGGATTCCACAGTGCCGTAAGCTGTTTCTTCAGGGATACAGCAGGAATAGGCTGTACACGATCCATCGCAATCCAGATGGCCACCATAACCACTGCTGTGAGAATAGCGATCAACATAAACACCTCACGCCAGCCTGCCAAGTTACCTACAAAGATTCCAAGAGGTACACCCAAGATAAGTGATGCACTGCCTCCCATGGTAATAATCCCCACGGCGCGTCCTTTATATTGTGGTTCCACAATACGTGCTGCAAGGGTCAGGGAGAGCACAAAAATAAGTGAACCCGTGGCGGCTCCGAGTGCTCTGCCTGCCATCAGCATATAAAAACTGGAACTAAATGCAGAGATCAGGTTACTGATCAGAAAAACAAACAGCGTACACATATATACCTTTTTACGCTCGAATCTGGCCGTCATATTTAATAAAATCGGTGCAGACAACGCATAGACAAGTGAGAAAATAGAGATTAAATACCCCGCTTTGGCCAGGGAAAGATGAAGATCCGTAGCAATCAGGTCCAGAATTCCGCCCAAGATCAGTTCAACGGTTCCGACCACAAATGCTGCGATAGCGAGCACATATACTTTCTTATTCATTTTTGAATCCTCCTCAAAAAGTTACAACTACGATAGTAACCCATAAGAATGAAAGTTTCAATAGTTATTTTCATGATTGTTTTCAAACAAAGATATAACAAAAAAAACTATCCTCCGAGAGAATAGTTTTAATAGATCAACCTGGTGAGCAGTTTCTCGATTTCAGCATCCTGTAACAGTTGGTCACCGTATTTTTTGGTAATCTGAGTAAGGGCAACATCATGGTAGAAATAATCCGTCATCGCTTTGACAATCGGTTTGGACATCGTCTTGATCGCTCGCCATGAATCGTGCTCCACACCGGCAAACAGCAAATACGCATGATCCACAATAAGCAGCTGTGAAGGTTCTGGCGCATCAAGCAATGGAATCAACGAGTATATCCGGTTTAAGGATGTCTCCATTCCCCCAACGGCAAGCACTTCAACGTACACGCCCTGCTTTTCCTTCTGCTCCAGCAGTTCACGATATTTCTCCATTCGCTCATTCCAGGCCAGAAAAAGAATTGATGAATCTGCTTCCTCGATCAGCTGTTCGATATTTGATGCGATGGAAGACTCATCTTTTAACGTCCAGATATGTTCATCGGTGAATGTACGTTTGATTTTGTAACTCTTCAATTCCTCAATATCTTTCTCAAAATCAGCTTTAATCTTATGAATAATGGACTGAAGATCCACAGCCATATATAGTTTCTTCTTCCCATCCATCGTTGTCAGCACCGTTCCCTTGTCGATCAGACGGTTGAGCACTTCATAGATTTTGGCTTTGGGAACGTTGGAGTAATTTACAATCGATGTGGCATCAAGCGGTTCATCCTGCGCGAATATAGCCTCGTATACCTGACTTTCATATTGTGTAAACCCGAATTTCTGCAACATGGTATGGATCGGCGCATCCCTTCTTAGTGTGTCTGATCTATCTAGTTTAGATGCATGAACCTCCCATGTCCAGTATGTCCCAACTGACCTAGGCAGGTGGAATCAGAATTAAATTTAGCGATGTCACCAAAATAAAATCACTTTCCAGTGGTTATATTAACAATCGGGAATACACATTTTGCTTGTGAAAGGAGCTGTAATTTAAAATGGAAAGTACTCAAGATTTTGTGAAAAAAATTAACGAAAATGCCGAAAAAGCGCGTCACAATAAAAACAACGGCAAGGGAACGCCAGGGGACAAGCTACCATCCAAACAGCACTCAACGAATAAGTAGAGTCTATTTATTAAACAGCATGACTTCCGTCTAACACCCTTTCCTCTACTTTTCATCTACTATTAAGAACCTTTAATAGAAAAGAGATGATTAGTATGGCTCGTGTCAATGCTGTTCGACAACCAGATCTGGTGTTAATCTACTGGTCTAGAAATCCGCTCATTCCCGGTTCTGCGCGCAGAATCCAAAGTGTACGTGTGATTGGTAATACGTCTCCATGTACATTCACACTGGTTCCTGGTGCACGGTTGATCAATGCATTAAACTGTTTGCTGGACAATGATATTGGATTCAAAGTGGTCTACCGCTACAAAACGTCAGCAATCAGCGGGGTTCTGTTATTGAAACGAAAATAATTTGCCCCAAAGAATGGTGCCTCTCCTTATGGGAGCGCACCATTTTTCATTTTGGAATTAATTTGTTGCAATTCTATTCTTGAGCCATTAGAATGAACTCTTTTGAAGATATGCATAGACATAGACATGTTGGACCAAGGTTTGCTAACTACGATATGAAACCTTGCAATCCTGAATACGTAAAGTAATATTTACCTATTAAGATATAGAGAAAACCATTATTTATTTTGATTACAATGAGGGATATTATGAAAAAACAGTTTATGGTACTTGGTCTTGGACGATTCGGTTCAAGCTTGACACACACACTCATTAAAAACGGGCATGAAGTGCTCGCAGTAGACAAAAGCGAAACTCTTGTTCAGGAAATTTCAACGGTGGCAACCCATGCCGTACAAGCAGACTGTACTGACAAATCAGTCCTTATGGAGCTTGGGGCAAGTAACTTTTCACACGCCATTGTTGCGATCGGCGAAGATCTGCAAGCAAGTATACTGACCACTCTATTGTTGAAAGAACTTAATGTGCCCAAAGTAACAGCCAAGGCCAAAAATGATAATCACGGTAGTGTGCTTAGCAAGATCGGTGCGGATCAGATTGTTTACCCTGAACGTGACATGGCCACGAGACTGGGGAATCAGCTTAGTTCAGACAACATCATTGATTCCATTGAATTGTCTTCAGATTATAATCTGGTCGAGATCAGAGCTCCCTTAAGCATGAATCAAAAGACATTGCTAGAACTCAATATTCGAGCTGAATATGGATGTACCGTTATCGCCATCAAAACGGGGAATAACTTAAATATCTCACCCATGGCAGAAGACATAGTCCGTGCGGGAGATATGCTCCTGTTAATAGGCAGTAACGATGACATTCGGAATCTGGAGAGTGATTATGAACCAAAGAAATAAACGTGTAATGAAAACTTCGGCCCTAATGAACATTGAATCAATTGTGAACAAGTTAAAAAATAATATGAGCCCTCCTCAACTTATCATGATGATCTTCTTCACTCTCATCTGGATCGGAGCTATATTGCTTGCACTGCCGATATCTTCACGTACCGGGACTTCCATCGGTTTACTTGATGCCTTGTTCACAGCAACCTCTGCTATATGTGTAAATGGGCTGATTGTCTTGGATACAGGGAGTGTCTTTTCAACATTCGGACAGGTCATTATCATGATTTTGATTCAGGTTGGTGGACTAGGGTTCATGACACTAGGTGTAATGGTAGCTATTATTCTGGGGAAACGGATTGGCTTGAAACAGAGGCTTCTTATTCAACAAGCCACCAATACCTCCTCAGCTCAAGGTCTGGTTAAGCTATCCATGTATATTGTACTTATAGCCTTTGCTTTTGAAGCGCTGGCTACAGTGGTTCTTACATTGCGCTGGCAGAGCGATTTGGGATGGGGACAAGCTTTCTATTACGCCATATTCCATTCCATCTCTGCCTTCAATAATGCGGGTTTCTCTCTTTGGAGTGATAGCCTTACCCCATTTGTTGGTGACCCGATTGTTAATCTTACGGTCATTACGCTCTTTATCATTGGCGGCTTGGGTTATATTGTGGTTGTGGATGTATTCCGCAAACGTTCATGGAGAAAGCTCTCCTTGCATTCAAAGATAGTATTAATCGGCAGTTTTTCTCTATACTTGTTCGGATTCATCACCATCTTCTTAATCGAGAGTTGGAATCCTGCTACGTTCGCTGATTTATCTTTCGGTGAACGTATATGGGCTTCTCTATTTCAGGGTACTGCTCCTCGAAGCTCCGGATTCAACACCATTGACATTGGAAGTATGTTGGCCACATCCCAATTTTTCATTATTATTCTAATGTTCATTGGGGCTTCTTCCGGCGGAACAGGTGGAGGAATTAAAATCAATACTTTTGTGGTTCTTGTTCTTGCGACCATTCAAACATTTCGAGGCGGCGGACAAATTCATGCTTTTGAGCGTAAAATTGCAGAAGAAACAGTGATGCGCGCACTCGCTGTTGTCTTAAGTGCCCTTGCCTTTGTACTTGGGATCTCCATTTTGTTATCCATATCCGAAGGCATTCTTGAAAATCATTTTCTGGATGTTCTGTTTGAAGCCACTTCGGCTTTTAGCACTACAGGACTATCGATGGGTCTGACAAGTGAGTTGAGTGTTGCGGGTAAAATTATAGTCACCATTACGATGTTTGCAGGACGATTGGGACCACTAACTCTGGCTTTTGCATTGGCGCAGAAGAAACGTACATCCAAAATCGGTTATGCAGAGGATCATGTCCTCATTGGTTAACATACGACGAAGAACATGTTATCCTATTGCGGAACAATGATTGCTTTTTATTTCCCAACCATGTTTCCTAGCAAAACGCCCCCTTAAGCAAACGACAGTTGTCTGCTTAAAGGGGCATTATTTATATATTTTTCTTACAGAAGATTCATAATAAGTACATTTACCGAATGAGCAGGCAAACATACAATCGCTGATTCACCATTCAACTTAATCTCCTGTTCTTGGGGAACCACTTTCTCATCATTCTTCTGATTCACATTCGGAATATGCACCAGATGATCTTCTCCAGTAAGTGTGATCAGCCTGGCTGAAGTATCCACCTTCAGATCCTGAAGGCAAATCCGGGTTGATTTATCCACACCATCTGCATTGACCAGTTTCACATACACATGCCGTGCGTCTTTTGTAACAGAGTGGAACACTTCCCGGTTGTAAGCTTCCAGCTTGTAATCCAGAACCTTGCTGGTATTACGTCCGTCTGTATAGGAGCAGATCAGATTCTTTCCTGTATCCCCACCATAGTTAACCGTGATTGTATAATTAGTCCCATTCTCCAGTGGTTCATAGTTGGCCGCTCTCAGGTTACCGGCTGCCGAACTGGATGAATAGTCTCCCAAGGTGTAACCCTCAATCCCTTGTTTGTACACCTTTACGCCTGTTGCGTTCCCGCCATAACTGATTGCGTACTCAATAACATCCTTGTTCTCAGGTGAGATATCCGTCAGTCCCACGCCAATGTAAAAACCATCCTCACCTGAAATTCTTTCAGCCTCAACGTGAACTTGGTAGTTGGTCCATTCGTCATTTAGCAGATACAATCCATTCAATCCACTTGATTGTGCCTTCAAAATGAGTCCTTTTCCTGCGGTTAATGTGTATCCTTCCGATCCGGGAATCTGTCTCCATGCGTCACTTGGCTCTGTACGTTCCCTGAAATCTTCATCTAGCAGTATCGTTCCATCCACATTGGACGTCACTGTGACTCGTTTCACCACGATGTCTGCATGACCTGTTGCAATCTCGATGCCTCCACGAGGAATGAGATTCAACGGTTTGCCTTTGCTATAGGTGGAGAATGAAGTCTCAAGCACCTGATCCCCTACATATTTTGCAAAAAGCTGCTGTACATAATAATTCGGTGTATACCATACTGTTTCATCATCAAACCAGATGCAGTCTGGCGTCCAGCGGTAAGTACCATCCGTTAGTACTTTGTTGAACAATGGCGCATAGGCAGCCAAACGAACAACGTCCGCGTTATTTTCAAATCCAGTCATGATCGCAGCTTCTGCTACCGCTCCTGCCAGCGTGTTTTTGTCCGTGGAAGCATATTCTCCCACAAATACTTTGGATGTTTCTTTCCAATCGATACTTCCGTCTTCAAGATAGGCCCGGTCATAGTAGTTGTACCGATCTACGTTATTCAGCAAATATTCATTGGAGCGGTAGTAGTGCTCATCTGCAATGGTGTCCATGTAATTGTCCTGATTCTCATACCAAGTTACGGTCTCCTCAATCACCTCAGTGCCATCTGCAAAAGCAACCTGAGCTGACCCGGTCAGATTCCCGCTGAGGAATTTCCATCCTTCCTGGTACGCATCATCATCCGCCTGAGCTCCAACCGTCGAGATAATGTGCAGCTCATGATCAGGATAGTTCTGTTTCATGTACTCATCTATTGAACGTTTGAATACTTCGAAGTTGGCAAAAAATTCAGTGCCCCAGTTCTCATTGCCTACGCCCAGATAACGAAGATCAAACGGTTCAGGATGTCCCATCTGGCTTCGTACCGCCGCCCATTCGTTGTGTTCAAAGTCTGTACTGAGCGCAAAGTCAATCAGGTCTGTAAAGTTGCGGATATAATAATCCCTTAAAGCGCCACCCGCAGGGTGAGCATAATCCGAGCGTGCCTGACACAACACACCACAAGCCATGACTGGAACTGGAGCGGCATTCAGATCTTCCGCCAGTTGGAAGTACTCCATATAACCAAGGCCCATCGTCATCATGTAACCCCAGACATTATAATTCTCTTTGCGGAGCTCAACCGGACCCACAGAATCCTTCCAGTCATATACGTTATCCCAGATAAAAGATCCCTCCGAGATACATCCTCCCGGAAAACGCAAGAACTTCGGATGCAGATCTGCAAGTGCCTGGATTAGATCTTTTCTCAATCGATAGTTCGGGTTACCTGTGTAGTTGGCATGTGCTGTAGCCGATATCCCTTCTTCTGTCGGATCAGCTCCCCATACATTTTGAGGGACTAAGGACACCATATCGATGGAGATGTCACCTGCAAACGTAAGTGCCAGTTGACCAAGTACAGTCTCCGTTCCGGTTAGAGACAGACCGTATTTCTTCCATGTGTTCCCACCTTCAACATGCAGCGTTACCGAATCACTGATGGAAGTGTCTCTTCCATCCTGCAATTGAACAGTGATCGTTCCTGCCGATTCTGCTTTTGCCCATACGGTAAAGTCATATGATTCGCCCTGCTTGATGGACATGGCACAATGCTGGTTGGAGTCGGAGAATCCACGATTCCGAATCGTAGCCCCATCCTGAACCGTGACATAATAAGCATTTACTTCAGGGTCTTCCACGTTAAAGTGAACGTTCAGTCCGTCCGTATGCTGTACGAGCATTTTCTCGGTATCGCCTGACCAGGCAAACAAAGGTTCACGATTTCGACCTGTCGAACAACCACATTCTCCAGAGTCATGCGAGTACGTATCAAATGCAAAAGACTCAAATGATCGATTCTGAACAAGCTCTGCATAGATTCCGCCATCTGCCGCGTTGTTAATATCCTCGTAAAAAAGTCCATACATGACTTCACTGATGTCAGCCACCTTCTGATCTCCATGGATGGTCACCGTATAAGGCGGGAGATGCGCTGGCACAACAGACACGTTAAAGCTTTGGCTTATCTTACGATCACCTCTGTTCAAAAGCGCACGGAGCGTAACCTCCTGTGCCGATGTGATTGCCTGAACCCCTCCGTTCTCAGACAGAACTTCTGGAGCACTGGAGCTCCATTCAACAGACACTTTACCACCCAGCAAGTCTGCAGGTAATGATACATCCTTGGTGATGATTTGGTTGGGGAAGGACAAGTACTTGTCCGCCGCAAGCTTCACAATCGCTTCATCGGTCAGTGACTCACACATCACTTCAATGACTTCATCCATGGTGAGCGCTGCCCCATAGATCCGGAAGTCGGATAACGAACCTGCAAAATCCACATCCGCTGCATACTGGGAACGTCCAATATAATTCTGGCTATAATTCTCAGGATCGGTGAACGAATCAAACCATTCGCGCAATTTGGCATAATTGCCGCTCGACGTCTGACTGATCGAACCGTCTGCGGCCTTCTCCCCATTTACATACACAATTGGTCCCGCACTGCTCAAAGTCCCCCCTTGGCTGCCTGCCACGGAGAGTGCAATGTGCATCCACTCTCCACTTACAACTCCCCGGCTTGGGTGGACAACCAGATTATCACCAGCATATAACGTACCCAGAAGCTGACGTGTCAGAAATAAATACGGCCCCTTCTCCCCTTTGCCAAAGTCAAAAATGCGTTCCCACACATTAGACCCCTTGCCCAGAAACACCCAAGTGGCAATCGTAATTCCCGTGTTATCGCTTACATCACGAAGCAGATTCGAGGGTAATTGCAGATAAGAAGTTCCATTCGCTCCACCGTTGAAACTCACCGCCGTTCTGCCTTTTAACTCGGATATCACAGGTAGAATCTCACCTTTGGCTATACCATCATGTCCCTTACCGGAACTGTCCTTCCCGATCTGAACGGTATCTTCGAACGTGTATTGTGCGATTAATTGATTTTGATATGTGCCCATGTTCTTACCTCCTATGTAGTTGGAAATTGTCAGTTCACGCTTTTTGTTCGTATTAATATAAAATGATTGATAAATAGTTAAACACATTTCTTAAACGTAATAATAGCGCATCATCGATCCCCATTTCAATCCTAAATTTGAGAAAGACAACTGGTTTATTAGAATGTGATGAGCCTTATCAGTTCTTCCCGTCTCTCTTTATTTATTCATTTTAGTCTTATAAGCATTATATTTATGGTTTACAAACATATAAACCAATTGATAATATAACAAATGAAAGCGCTTGATATAATGAAATACCCAAAGGAGGTCTGTCGAACCTTATATCGTGTGTTGCCAAGTATCGGGTTATTTTTCATTCCGGGAAATAGGAAAGGGGAAACGTATGAAACGTTATTGGGTACGCGTACTTAACATTTCTGTACTAAGCACCACATTACTTACTGCAACAACTTTGGCACCGGTCTCGGTGTTCGCAAATGGTTCAGAGGCACCCGTGGGTAACTCGCAGACTTCCACCACAACTATCGCAACTCCTGCTCCATCATTCAAAAATGTTTCTGTGCATGACCCTTCCGTCATTAAGGTGGATGATACGTTTTATATTTTTGGTTCACACCTGCAAGTAGCTAAGTCCAAAGACTTTTTGAACTGGGATCTGGTCGCCTCCGGCGTTACGGATAACAACCCTGTTGTCCCCAATGTAACCCAGGAATTCGCTGAAGCGTTGGAGTGGGCGCAGACGGATACGTTATGGGCGGCAGATGTCATTCAGCTCGCGGACGGCAAATTTTATATGTACTACAATGCTTGTAAAGGGGACTCCCCGCGATCAGCGCTCGGCATTGCTGTCGCAGACAATATCGAAGGCCCTTATAAGGATCAAGGCATTCTGTTAAAATCCGGCATGTGGGATCAGATCAGTGAGGATGGTACCATTTACGATGCAACGATTCATCCCAATGTGGTTGATCCTGATGTCTTCTATGATAAAAACGGCAAGTTATGGATGGTGTATGGCTCGTATTCCGGAGGGATTTTCATTCTGGAGATGGACGCAACGACAGGCAAACCACTGCCAAATCAAGGGTATGGCAAAAAGCTGACCGGAGGCAATCATAGTCGTATTGAAGCCCCTTATATGCTCTACAGTCCAGAAACCGATTATTATTATCTGTACCTGTCTTACGGTGGACTAGGTGCTGATGGAGGATACAACATTCGTGTTGCTCGCTCCCAATCACCGGATGGGCCTTTCCTCGATGCGGAAGGAAACGATATGATCAACGTTAAAGCGGACAAGGATAAACCATTGTTTGATGATCGTTCTATTGAGCCTTTTGGAGTCAAATTGATGGGGAACTTCCTGTTCGAGAGACAGATCGGTGATCCGGGCACAGGCCTAGGTAGCGGCTATGTATCGCCAGGACATAACTCTGCTTATGTTGATCCGGAGACTGGCAAACAATTTCTCATCTTCCATACTCGCTTTCCAGGGCGTGGCGAAGAGCATGAAGTTCGCGTACACGAGATGCATATGAATGCAGATGGTTGGCCCGTTGTTTCTCCATATCGCTATGCGGCTTTGGGAGAAGATACCACGCAACTGACAACTCAGGATATCGCCGGTCAGTACCAATGGGTGAATCATGGTAAGGACATCACGGCGGACATCAAGCCATCCCAGACCGTTCAGTTCACGGCAGATGGGCAGATTCATGGTGCCGTGACAGGAACGTGGAGTCTTGGTGCAGACAACAAGATTCAGATCACTTCGAATAATGTTGTGTACAAAGGCGTTTTCACAGATGAATGGAATTCGGAATCTCAGAGTACAGTTCTGACCTTTAGCGCCCTCTCCTCCTCCGGGATTGCCATCTGGGGAACTCAAGGTGTTGAACGGAGTGATCAGGACATTGTAGATGCGGTGAAAAAGGACCTGAGCATTAGCAATACGGATCAAGTGTTCTTTAATCTGTCTCTGCCTACCAAGGGAACAAGTGATGCAGACATTACGTGGAAAAGCTCCAATGCTTCGGCTCTATCCACTACAGGTGTAGTGCAGCGACCACGCGCTGGTAAGGGCGATGCCAAAGTGAAATTAACCGCAACGATTCGTAAAGGAACTGCGGTAAGCTCCAAAACGTTTAACGTTATCATTCCACAGCAAGCGGTAAGCCCATTGCTCGGGGAGTATACTTTTGAACACAAGAAAATTGGCAAAGTCGCACAGGATTACAGCAAAAACGAATATCACGGACAAGCCTTTAACGTGGTCAGTTCTGCTGCAAGTGGCAAAAATCAGGCTGCTGCATTCAATGGGACAGACAGTTTCATCCAGTTACCTGGACTCATTACAGATACAACGGATTTCACGTTTAGCGCTTGGGTCAATTGGGACGGCGGCGGGTCCTGGCAGCGTATTTTCGACTTTGGAAATGGTTTGACGAGACATATGTTCCTCACACCCTCCCAGCATAATGGAGCATTACAATTCACCATTCATAATGAGGGACGGGATCAGAGCCTGATTGCAGCAAATCCACTGCCTTCTAAAGAGTGGGTTCATGTCGCTGTAACCCTTCAGGGTGATGTGGGCACTATGTATGTGAATGGTACATCGGTTGCAAGTAGCTCTGAAATTACTTTTAACCCGAAAGATCTCCAGGTAACGGAAGCTTATGTAGGCAAGAGTCGTTTTACGGCTGATCCGTTCTACAAAGGAAGCCTCGATAATGTAAAAGTATATGATAAAGCTTTAACAGCCAAGGAAATCCAGCGTCAGGCCAAAGAAAAGCCTTAACTTAAGGTCTCCTATCGCAAGCAGTTGGGCTCCATAGTGCACACATCAATAAAGCAGCCAATGTATTGAACTGAACCCTTTGTGAGACATGACTAACAAGGGAGTTGCAGTTCATTACATCAGGCTGCTTTATTGTCACTTCGAATAATGAATAACCATGTTTAATCTGTTCGTCTTAGCACCGGGATTAATATAGGCATGGGGCCTGTCTGCTCGGAAACGTATCGACTCCCCTTGGTTCACCATATATTCTTCCGTCCCTACCCGAATCGTAACTTCCCCTTCAAAGACCGTGATAAATTCTTCCGTACCTTCGATATGCGGTTCAGCATTCAACTCAGACTTAGAGTCCATCTCCATCATATATATTTCAAAACGACGACCCTCTTCAAAAGGAAAATGCGGATATATTCGAATCCTGCCCTCGTCTTCCATCAATACTTGAATATCATCGCACGTTACAACGGTAGTATCTGACTTCGGCTCGTGAATCAAAGTAGTAAATGAGGTTTTCAGGCCATTAGCAATCTTCCATACGGTTGCAATCGATGGATTGGATTCACCACGTTCAATCTGACCAAGCATGGTCTTGCTAATACCAGACATTTCGGCGACCTTGTCCAGACTGAGTTTTCTTTGTTCCCTAAGCTGTTTCAGGTTCTGAGCGAGAATACTATTAATGTTTTTCAAAAATCCATCCTCCTCGTTTTATAATTATGTTGTGCTATATAACGCACATGTTGTACAATAATAAAGACCGTACGTTATAACGTACATTTCCGGTCATTATATCACACAACCAAGAAAACGTGGAGGAACCATGAACATTATACCTTTAGTGACCTATGCAATTATTGCTTCATTTACACCCGGACCCAACAATATCATTTCCATGACGCATGCCAGAAATCAGGGGTTCCGCAAGACCCTTCCGTTTATTAGTGGAGTCGCAGCCGGCTGCCTGCTTATTATGTTTCTGTCCAGTTATTTCAACCTTATTCTTCATCAATATATTCCCAGGATCACACCCGTCTTAAACGTGTTAGGATGTGTGTATATGCTCTATCTGGCGCTCAAAATCATGCGAAGTAAACCTGCAGATGGGCAAGAAAACAAGGTCAATCATTATTCATTTCTATTTGGGTTCACCCTGCAATTCATCAATCCCAAAGTCATTCTGTATGGGCTTACTGCCATATCTGTTTTTGTTCTGCCTCTTGGGCAGTCCCATGTTCATTTAATTGTATTTTCCTTGCTGCTCACCTTCATCGGTATTAGTGCCAATATGACCTGGGCGTTCGGTGGCATGTTATTCCAGAGCTTTCTATTAAGATACGAGCGTCCTGTTAATATCGTCATGGGTATGTTGTTAATTTACAGTGCACTATCAATCCTGATGTAAAATGCAATAGAAAAAGCGTCCACTCATTCGATGAGCTGAACGCTTTTATTTTTATCCTAATTCCGGTCTCCACCATGGATGTGTAGGGTAATCCTCCGTATGAAGAACAACCTTCTCGCCGATTTTGGGAGTTGCAATCTTAACGTTCAAAGCATGTGCAGCCTTCGTAATCCGTTCAACCGGTTCATTCCAGGCATGATAGGCCAGCGTGAATGCGGCCCAATGAATCGGGATGAGCAACTTACCCCCTACATCCAAATGCGCTTGCACCGTTTCTTCCGGCATCATGTGAATGTTGGACCACCGCTCGTCATATTGCCCACATTCCATCATGGTGAGGTCAAATGGACCGTATTTACTGCCAATTTCCTTGAAATGAGGACCATATCCGCTGTCACCACTAAAGAATACCTTTGTATGTTGTCCAGCGATGACCCACGAACACCATAAGGTAGAATTACGGTCAAATAAACCTCTGCCTGAGAAATGTCGCGCTGGCGTGCAAGCGAATGTTAAACCTTTGAACGATAACTCATCCCACCAGTCATGCTCGGTAATCTGTTCCGAAGGCACACCCAGTTGAATCAGCCGTCGACGTACCCCAAGCGGTACGATAAATCGCTTTGTTTTATCCTTCAATCTGCGGATGGAGTCATAATCCAGATGGTCATAATGATCATGCGATATAATGATTGCATCCAGCGTTGGGAAATCTTCCGGTTGAATCGGTAGATTGGTGCTGTAACGTTTGGTACCCACCCAGGATACAGGTGATGGACGATTGCCCAGCATCGGATCAAAGAGTAACCTATGCCCTTCGATTTCAAGTAAAAAAGCCGAATGTCCGAACCATGTAACCTGTGGATTATCGGATGCACTGAAGGTTTCAGCAGGTTCACATATCTCCATAGGCATCGTGCCAGATGGCCTCCGCTCGACATTGCCACGCATGGAATCTCTCAATATACTGATCAGGGACTTGAAGTTCATGCCTGCCGATGTCGGGAGCTGATTTTCGTATTTTGTCATTATACATACCTTCTGTTCTATATAATCATTCTGTGTCTCAACATTTGAATAATATAAATTCAACTATATCAGGTGAACTACACATTAACACTAGAACGCAGAGGACAGAAATAGCCCTGAAGAAGCGGAGCGTTCGCCTTTATCACCAGATTTTCACCTTTATAAAAGTGAATCAAAAAAAATCTGGGGATAACAGCGATCGGAAGGATATTCTGTCATCGGAGTGAGTAGTGTAAATATTCTTTAGTTCAACTTATATCGTAGCTATATCTTAATTCATTAGCCGTTGATATACAATTTTCGGTTAATTAAGATAGAATTAAGACTCTGTTTTCTATCCTATAAGATTGGGCATATATGATAGAGAAAATACATGGAGAGTATGTGAGAAAACATGAAGAAATGGCGCAAAAGATTAGTTAAATTTTTGATATTCGACCTGGCGGTAATTCTGTTGCTTCTAGGTACTGGTGTGATTTACCAACAAGTGGGTTTAAGGCAGGATGCCAAAATACTCGTACCCCCTGGAAAACTGTACAACGTACATGGTGACAATATGCATCTATATACTGGTGGAGAAGGCGATGTAACAGTCGTGCTCGCCTCCGGCTGGGGTACCGCTAATCCCTATGTAGATTATTATCCATTATATGAAAAGCTTGCTCCCAACACAAAATTCGCTGTATATGACCGATTCGGCTATGGATATAGCGATCAGACCGATAAGAAACGTGATGTCGATACCGTAGCTGAAGAATTACACGAGTTGTTGCAGGTATCTGGACAGAAGCCACCTTATGTATTAGTTGGACATTCACTCGGCTCGCTGGAAACCATCCGTTTCGCACAAAAATACCCGGATCTCGTCAAGGGTATCGTCATGATTGATGGCGGAAGCCCCGAATATTATTCGAATGACGATGACACTTTGGCAGACACAATCGGTGGTTTTGCGAATAAATTACGTATCCAAACCGGACTATTCCGCCTCTCGATGCAATCTGACTTGGTTGTCGAAACCTCCAATGCCAATCGTAATGAACTGAAACTTGTACCCGATGATCTGAAAAAATTGGATACAACAGCGCTGTTGCACAACTATGGTAATGTGAACACGTTGGATGAATTACGTGAAATAGCTGCCAATGCCAAAGTGGTTGTAGATCACAAGCAAACCTTACCGTTTCCACTCACCATACTGACGGCTGATTACCTTGGTGCAAGTGAACCCGAATGGGATAAATCCCAATTAGAATTCAAATCTTGGTCAGATGAATCTAAACAGGTAACCATTAAAGATACCGATCACTACATCCATCAATATCGCCCTGACCTCGTTGCGGACGAGATATTGGCCCTGGTGAAGAAGTAACGTACACCCAATTAAAGTACAACTGCTCTATATCAAGAAAGAAACCCCAAAGAGTCTCCAATATCTTTGGGGTTTTGGACTTATTCCTCGTCTTCTTCCTGCGCACTGCATATCCCTATAAATGGAACACATAATCCCGTATCAGGACAAAACCCCGGGTTATCCGTACATAACGCTTTTGTATAACCAGGATTCTGCCGGCTGAGGAATTTGAAATAACAGACAATCTCATGATTGCGAACGGGCAAACTGTTCAGCTGGAAAGAGAGCGGAACCTTTGTATTCACATGCCGATAAAATAGTCCGTTCTTTGTAAGTGGAGGCGGATAGGTCTTAGCTGGCAAAGTCGGAATGATGTCGTGCACATTCACTATACGAAAACTGTTTTTTACCGTTTCGTTGAAAGAGGATGCAAATTCCGGGTCTGCGACACGTGGGCTGCCATATGTATACACGACCGGATGTTTAAACCTGGTGTTCACCGCAATATCCAAAGCAGTCAATACGGCTAAAGCTCCTCCCAAGCTGTGGCCTGCAACAAACAGTCGTTTGTTCGTAGAAAGCTTGTTCAATTCCTCGATCATTTTTTCTCTTGCTGATTGGTAAATACATGTAAATCCGCGATGAGTCTTTCCAACATTTCTGACAAAAGGATACGGAATCTGAAAAAGGTCTTGATCTGACTCATTGTCCTTAAAGGTTCGGGTTCCTCTATAAATAATTACAACCTTGTCTTTCGACTCCGCGATGAAGCCGAATACTTCTAGTTCGGGCTCCTCGACACCGGCCAGTGCGAGAATGTTGAATCGAAGAGTATAGCCTTGTGGCAGAATAACCTTTTCCTTCTCAAAAAGTCGGTACGCCTGATTGAGCATTGCCGCAAGCAAAATCGCATCCTCGCTACTGTACTTGCCTGGAAGTTCCATAAATGTAGCTCCTCCTTATATTTCAAGGCTTCAAACTCTAGCATCCCTGATACGGAAAGCACATACCGGTATCGGGACAGAAGCCCGGGTTTTTGTGGCATAGCGCTTTGGCAAATTCGAGATTCTTTTGGCTGAGCTTGTTAAAATAGCAAGCAATCGAGTCGTTGCGCGACACATTGTTCAGTTGAAAAGAGATGGGTACCTTCGTTTTTACATGCTGATAAGTAATCCCTCTCTTTGTAAAGGGAGGCGGATACCTGCGGGCCGGGAACGTCGGGAAAGTGTCATGAATGTTGACGATTCGCGCACTGTGTTTAACTGTACTGTTAAAGCGGGAAACGAATTTGGGATCTCCGATGCGCGGACTGCCGTACGTATAAACGAACGGATGTTTAAACCCGGTGTTTACCGAAATATCCAAAGCGGCAAGCGTGGCCAAAGCTCCGCCGTAGTTGTGGCCGGTAATATACAGCCTTTTAGCTGTCGAGAACTTTTTTAATTCACGGATCAAGTCGTTTCGGGTTGAGCGATACAAGCATGTAAAGCCACGCGAGGTTTTCCCTCCGTTTTGGACGAAAGGATACGCGATCTGAAAGATATCATACGAAGCAAGAAGGTCCGCCGGATACGAAGCGTACCCTCTAAACGCAACAACGATTTGATCCCGTGACTCGGCAATAAATCCGAATACAAGCTCCGTAGGATTCTCGACGTCGGCAGAAGCGCGAATCGTAGATCGAAGCTTAAATCCTTTCGGTAAGACCAGCTTTCCCTCAAAAAATAACGGGTACGTCTGATAGCTCATTGCGGCCAGGAATATGGCCGTTTTGCTGTTAAAAACAGTTGTTTTATAAGCTATACCCATCTGTACAACTCCTTTCCCCATGAGAGCTTATTCTTCGTTTTCTTCCTCTGCTTGAACAATCCGTGACGTATCGACAGTTGTAAAACATTTGTGCTGGGAGCTGTTCCTTGATTATTAATATGAAACTCATGCCTAGATGATGTCGCAGACTGGCGAGAAGCGAGTATATCAGCATAGCAAGTGTTACAGAACAGTAGAACCGCAGGATGAATAAATACAAAAAAAGCGATGCGTCCTTAAAGTTAGGGGACACATCGCTCTTATACAATATCTAATTATTATTGTTAGTTAATGGATTAATGCATAGGACCTTGTTGTCCTGGCGTTGATCCTACTTTGACCCGTTTCACAAAGAGTGAAGTAATCAGACCGATAATCGACAGAACTAATGCGAATACAAACGCATTCTGTACACCTGACGTGAAACCTGCCAGTTGATTCTCAGGACTTTCCGGGTTCGCCACTCCGCTCAAGAAGCGGGATTGACCTGCGCTCAGTATACTTACCGCAACAGCCGTACCGATCGCTCCGGAAACCTGTTGCAACGTATTCATGATGGCAGTACCGTGAGGATAGTACTCACGTGGCAATTGGTTCAGACCATTCGTCTGTGCAGGCATCATAATCATCGAGATTCCAACCATCATGAACACATGCAGCGTAATAATTTTGGCCAGTGTCGTTGTTGGTGTAATTCCAGTGTACATGAAGAGTACCACCGTTACGACAGCCAGACCAATAATCACAAGCCACTTCGGACCGAACTTGTCAAACAGTCGGCCCATGACCGGAGACAGTAAACCATTCAGCAAACTGCCCGGCAATAGAACCAGTCCGGCAGTTAACGCTGTAACGGCCATACCTTGTTGCAGATACATTGGCAGGATCAGCATGGATGACAGCATCATCATCATACAGATGAATATCAGGATCAAGCCAATCGTAAACATCGGATATTTGAACGCTCGCAGATCCATCATTGGCTGTTTCATTCTCAACTGACGGATACTGAATAACAGCAAGGACAACACACCAATAACGAGAGTGGCAACAACGACCGGACTCGTCCAGCCTCCGCCAGTTTCCCCGTGTCCCCCTGCACTACTGAAGCCGTATACGATACCACCAAAACCAAGGGTAGAAAGGATAATGGACAGTATGTCAATTTTGGGCTTGGTCAATTTCGAAATATTCGGCAAGAACAACAAGCCGCATACCAGTGAGATCAGGAAGAACGGCAAGGAGATCCAGAAGATCCAATGCCAGCTCAGATTAGCCAGGATCAGACCGGAGATACTCGGACCACTTGCTGGCGCAAACATGATAACCAAACCGATCAATCCCATGGCCGCACCACGTTTTTCAATCGGGAAAATAACCAATATAGTGTTAAACATCAGTGGCAACAATAGCGCTGTACCTATCGCCTGCAGCACCCGTGCCACCAACAAAATTTCGAAGCTAGGTGCAAGTGCAGCAACAAATGTTCCTGCAATCGAGAAAATCAAAGATGTTGTAAACAACTGTCTTGTGGTAAACCACTGCAACAGCATACCGGATACCGGTACCAGGATTCCCAACACAAGCAAGTAACCTGTAGTTAACCATTGAATCGTTGTAGGACCTACTTCCAGTAGAGCCATAAGTGGCGTCAATGCCACGTTTAATGCCGTTTCTCCAAACAGACCAATAAAGCCGCTCAGCAGCATCGCGAACAAAATCGGAAATACCTTGTATTGCTTTGTTTCTTGTTGATTCTGTGCAGAACCAGCCTTCATGGAAACCTCCACGATCCCATCCTCCTCAAACGTATCGAACTTTCTTTTTCTCTGTCTCTTGGTATAAATTATTGAATCTGTTTGGCGTTCTTCGTCACAACCGACAAATACTCAGCAGCCGTCAGCAGAGGCTGTTTATCCTGATTCGTCAGGCTGATAATCAGTGCTCCCTCCATCAAAGAAATGATCAGAAGTGCTGTCTCCCGCGCCTTCTCTTCACCAACACCATCCAGAATCAGATGTTTCTTAATGACATCCTGCCAATCTGCAAATACACCCTGACATGCAATACGCAACTGCTGACTAATACACGAGGTCTCCACCGCTGCCCAGAAGCTGAATGGCAGAAATCCGGTAAACCCGGCTGCTTCTGTTTCATGAGCCAAATCATGAATAAATCTCTGAATGGCGTCCCCCGTATTATCATGGGCTGCAAATGTTTTCTCAAATGTCAGCAGGATATGTTCATTGGCTTTTTGAATACACTCGTGCGCGAGCTCTTCCTTGCCTTGCGGGAAATAATGATACAACGACCCTTTCGGCGTACTACTCTCTTTGATGATCTGATTCAGACCGGTCGCATGATATCCTTGTGAAAAAAACAGTCTCGCTGCTGTGCTGACAATAGACTCTCTAGCATTAGACTTTTCACTCAACGAAAGCCACTTCCTTCAAATAATTATAACAATCGGTCTATATAATTAAACCCGTTCAGATCAGTACTGTCAATCATAATATTTCACTTTTTATTTGAAAGCATTTTCATATCAGAGTCATCATAACAACCTCTTTTTTAATTATTACCTTATATACATTTGATTCTGAGAAAGTAGGGAACTTTTCCCTGTCTCCGAATAAACATAACATCAGTGTGAATCACACTTAATTTCAATTTTTGAGAAAAGGAGTGAAAAACTTGGCAATACTGCTAACTGGCCCTATTGATAATAACCTCGTAAATGGGGTAAGGCCAACTCAGATCGTTTCCATTAAAGTTGAAAATCAGAGTGCCGTTAACGCCGCAACTATACTCATTCAAGGATATTCATTAATTACAACCAGAGCTTTATACGTAAGTGAACAATTCACAATCTTACCCGGTGCAGTAGCTACACGAACTTATTTTGCCGATCTTAACAGTTTCGAATACGTTATTACAGTTACAGGAGCAACCCCTGAGGACATTTTGGCTTCTTTTTGGGGGAAAAATAGTACCGGCTCTTTGGTTGCTGCTCACCGACTCGTTTATTCCGAATTATTTGGCAGCGAGAATTTTAATGGAGCTACGGGGACGACAGGTAGCACTGGCTCCACAGGTTCCACAGGATTCACCGGTGCTACGGGAACAACAGGCGCTACCGGAATTACAGGGGCGACGGGTGCCACTGGTGACACTGGCGCGACAGGTCCTACCGGGGCTACAGGCATTACCGGCTCCACTGGACTTACCGGAGTCACAGGCGTGACAGGAACCACAGGTGCCACGGGTGACACAGGACCATCTGGCGGTCCAGAGGGCGCTACCGGAGCGACAGGTGCGACGGGGGCTACGGGCGATACAGGTGCCACTGGAGCAACTGGCCTCGCTGGAGCAACTGGAGCGACAGGTGTTACTGGCACCACGGGGGCAACCGGGGCAACCGGGGCAACCGGGGCCACGGGCACAGTCCAGCCCAATCCCTTTGATGTATATGTTTTGCAAGGCGCAGTTGGCGGCGACGGAACACAGGCCAGTCCTTTTGGAACGATTCAACAAGGTGTAACCGCGGTATCTCCAACAGGAACCGTTCATATTCTTGGTGGCACATACCCAATCACTGCGAACATTACCATTAATAAAGCAGGAATAACTCTAAAAGGATATCCTAGTACAATCATCCTGTTACAAGCTGCTGTTATCCCTTTCACCATCATTGGAAGCGGAGTAACTGTAGACGGATTAACGATCACGAGTGATAACCCTTATGCTGTTGAATTTATTCAATTAGGCGGAACCAATCATACCGTAATAAATAATACGATATTCGGTCCTCCTCAAGCTGGCCCTTCTTCAGGTTGGGTTGTCAATCGTGGTCTCGTGAGCCAGATCGGTAATATGACCGGCTTGCTTGTACAAAATAATATTTTTTATTCCTTACGTCAACCAGCCTACTTTAACCCTAATACGACCGGAGAAGTTATTAGCAATGTTGTTTATAATACGAGAGGATTTGTTAATGACCAGGCCGTTATGGTCTTCTCTGGAAATTCATGGGGCAGTCCGGTCAATGCGGTGGATATTGCACTGCTCGTAGGTACAATAACAGGCCCCCCTTTCGATCCGATTTCCGCCTTGAGCGCCAACAACAGTACAGCAACGATTCAGGATTCCAGATAAGAATCATTACTCGTTCTTACAAAACGCCTAATCAAAACAGCCGCCGATTTGGATGTGAAACTCCAGATGGAACGGCTGTTTTTGGATGATTAGTATTATTTCATTATTAATTAATAGGTTACATAACCTCCGTAGGTCACGGTCCATGTATAACCTGTCTGACCATCAACGGATTGAAGTTGAAACTACTCTTTCATTTTAAGTTTTAATAGATAAGTTGAGAGGATTCAACCGTTCGTTTACCTGCCCACACGTCTTGCACATAGCGTCCTTCGGCCTGAAGCTGAATGAGCCAGTCTTTCGCTTGCTGCATCGTTGTTCCCTGCACCTCCTGATATGCTTGCTGTAAAGTCTCTTCTACCGCAGGAGCCATCTGGCTTCCATCCCCGCATACGTAGAGTTTTCCTTTGTTCATCAGCATGTGAATCAACTGCTCGGAATCCTCCTTCATCAGATGCTGTACATACGTTTTGGGCTTGCCATCCGCACGAGAAAAAGCAGTGTGTAGCTTAATGATCCCTTCCCTTTCGTATTGCTCAAGCTCCTGACGATATATGAAATCTGATTCATTCCTGCACCCAAAGAACAAATGTGCCTCACTCAGTGGCAAACCTCTCTGTTTCATGACAGCTCTCGCCTGGAGGAAACCTCTGAAAGGTGCAACCCCCGTCCCCGGTCCCACCATGATCATCGGAACATCAACCTCTTCCGACAGATGAAATTTGGATTCAGGTTTACTTACAAACATCAGAATACGTGCTCCGGATGGACAATCGGCGAGATACGATGAAGCAACTCCCTGGTATTCGCCTTTGCCACTCCATGCAGGCTCTCTTACTACCGATACGGTTATGCTCGCTTGCTTGGAATTCTGGCTTGGCGAGCTGGATATTGAATAATATCTGGGCTTGAGTGGCGGCAATAGTTCAAGGAATCTTTCGAATGGCAGTTCACACGCCTCATACTTTTCTAGCAGGTCCAACATGGTGATTCGATTGGCAAGAATATAATCCCTGTAGCTGTTTTCGTCCAACATGCCTTCCAGTTCACGCTTATGAGGTGGACATACCGTATGATTAGCTAACTCCTGCAATTGTGTTCTGGTAACAGGTGTCTGCAATTCCACACAGTGAGTGAGCAACTCATGAATCTTGACGGGTCTGTTCAGTGGTAGGTGTGTAAGATGGTTGACGTCCGAAGTTAATTGGATCGGAGTATCGCCACTTAGTCCGAACCGACTGAGTATCCGATCCACATTCTGCTTCTGATTGCCAGGTAACACGCCGAGATGGTCACCTTCTCTATAACTCATGCCTTCAGGCAGTAACACTTCGATGTGACGTGTGCTTCTTCCACTTCCCAGCGTCTGAAGCTCTTTATTGACTACAACCGTGGCATAGCTGGCATCATAAGTTCGTGCAAGTGGCATATCCGTTTTCTCGCGGACAAACTCCATTTGAAGTCTGCTGGTGCTTGGTATGGATTCCTTTACCACTTCCTCGTTGATCCCCAAGACACTCAACACCTGAGGCCACAACATATGTTGCCACGCCTCGACTTGTTTCTCCATATCACCTCCGGCATCGGCTTCACCGCGGGATAACAGTCTTTTACCTCCCCATTCTTCAAGCTTCTCATCTATCCATCGAGGAATGCTCTGGTACGTCCCGGACCAACTCCGATCTCCACAGCCCAGAACGGCATAGTTCACATCCTGAGCTTCCTCTGGCTCTGCTCCCTTCAACCAGTCTACAAATGCCGTAGCATTTTGCGGAGGTTTACCGTTATACGAAGCAGTGACGATGAGAACGACACCATGTCGAGGTATCCGGCCAACCCACTCATCCAGAGGGGCTACTTCACTTGGGATTCCATAAGAACGGCCTTTCTCCGCAAGCTCTCGGGCAATGCCTTCTGCCGTTCCCAGATTGGAACCATATAACACCAGGAGCGAAGGTTTACCATCTGCTTCAACGGCCAGGATTTCTCCCCTCTGGCTGTCACTTGTTATATTTTTATAAACAACAGGAGCAGGTTTCTCTTTCGCAGATACGGTCGACTTATTCCTTGTTTGCGAAGCCGCGCGCGCTTTCACTTGAATCCGGAAGTCCCCCGGTTTCAACGTTAGTGTCTGTTTAACATCTAACTCATAATTGCTATAATCGATCAGCTCAAAATGTTTAAGGACCATGCCAAGCACAAGTGTTGCTTCATATAAAGCAAACTGCATGCCGATACACGCTCTCTCCCCATTACCAAAAGGTTTATACGCATGATGAGGCACTTTCGCCGTATCTTCAAATCGCTCCGGACGGAAAAGCTCCGCATCCTCTCCCCATGCCTCTCTGTCACGGTGAAGCTGGGGCAGGAGAATACTGCAACTTTCCCCTTTCTTCAAGGGATATTTGCCACCTATGACGGTGTCTTCTTTGGCATATACATCAAATCCCGGGGCTGTTGGCCAGAGACGAAGCGATTCACTCAGAATCATGCGAATATAGGAAAGCTGAAGAACTTCCTCGTACTGTGGTGAGTCACTGACCAATATCTGATCCACCTCGTCATACGCCTTTTGAAGCGATTCCGGATTTTTCAGTAGAAAGTAAAGAGCAAAAGATAACAAACCACTCGTGGTTTCATGTCCTGCAATGAGAAACGTAATAATCTGATACCGTATGTTCTCATCATCCAGCATTTCTCCAGTCTCCGGATCTTTGCCATTCAACATACGTGCGAGCAAGTCGACCTCTTCAGATGCTGAACTCGCTTTACGTTCCTCTATAATCTGATCTACCAGAGAGAACATCGTCTGTATATCCTCCTGGAACTGTCGTTTGGTTTTCACCATAAGCAGATTCTGAATTTTCAAACGTGAGCTCTTCTGCATTGCTTCATTTAATGCCCGAACCATGCTTTCAATAAAAGGACTGTGGTCCTGTCTGTAAAAACTGTTAAACCGATAATTGAATCCACATAGTCCAATGGTATCCAACGTAAGGCGTGTCATATCATCCGCAACATCAATCGTATCGTTGGAATTGAGGCGTGCCCATTTGTTGATCAACTGTTCGGCAATATCAACCATCATGGGATGATAACCTTTCATGGCCTGTTTGCTGAAGGTGGGAAGCAGAATGTTATGGGCCTTTTTCCAATTGGGCTCCGATGTTCTGCTTGTAAATAAACCATCGCCTCCAAAGGCACGTACATTTTCGAGTTCATTGTATACATATTTGTCAAACCGGGACACATCGCACAACTCAGCCACAAGATCTGGTCCAGATACGATTAAACCGGAATAACCGGGAACGGTAAGTCGATATATTGGTCCATGCTGTTCAGCCAGCACACCTAGCGACAACGTTGGTTTATCTTTATCTATCAAAGGCAGGTTGCCAAGTGGTCCATACATTTTGGGCTGTGGAATGTAAGCTGCATCACTCATGATGATCACCTCTTATCTGTACGCCGTGAAGCAAGGTATTCGTTAGCCATATGATGGCTGTTCTGCTTTCATTCATAAGTGATCTCTCCTTTGATGATTTTATAAATGATAGTAATATATATCATTTGATAATACAATAAACCATAATTGATTTAATATCAAATTTTCTTCCGGCTGAATAACTTTCAATTGAACCGGTCAACGTTTAAGTTGAATAACAGCAAATAGAGGATTGCATATGCAATCCCCTACTGTATGAAGCAATGACGCTATGATTCTATGAAACTTTTAATTTATTCTAATGATGACTTGGCCCATCCCAGTTCTCGAAATTCAATTCATTATTAATGCTTACCGCAGACAATGCCCCCAGAGACGCAGCCGTGATTGCCTGATATATCTCGGATGCTGCATCACCAGCACTGTATACACCCGCTACGGATGTTTTGCCTGAAGCATCAACAATAACCGTTCCTGATTCTGTAATTTCACAACCGATGGCCTTTGGCAGTTCTGATCCGGTAAACAGTTTAGGTTGGAAGAAAACTCCTGTGCAAGGAATCGCTGTACCGTCATTTAGTACAACTTGCTGTACCATCCCTTCTTCAGAGTCAATGGATTGAATCGGTGCATCGAATACAGTAACATGATGCTGCTTCAGCTCTTCACGGTGCTCATCGGTTAAGGAATCTGATCCATTCGTACAGATCGTATAACGTTCTGTCCAGCCGGATATGACTTTTGCCATATGTAATGCGTTAACTCCACTAACGATGATGACCAGCGCTTGGTCTCTTAACTCCCATCCATCACAATATGGACACACAAACGCACTTTTACCGTAAACTTCTGTTAATCCGTTAATATCCAAGGGAAGGTCTTTCTTGCCTACCGCAAACAAAATCTTTTTCGTGCGATAACTTGCCCCCTGAGTAGTCTTAACTACAAAATCACCATCGCTACCTGTTATTACAGTTGCCGTATCGGATGCAAATTGAACTGAAGGATACGCTGCAATCTGTTCTTTGGCAGCTTTCCGGAATTCACGTGGACTTGCCCCATCTCTTGTCACAAACCCATGAGTCTCCCTTGTAACCCAGTTACGTGGTGTCTCATCATCAATGACCACAACGTTCTTGCGGGCCCTGCCAAGTACTAGGGCTGCATTAAGCCCCGCTGGTCCTCCACCAATAATAAGTACATCCAAGAGTTGATCCATATTACTCATATTATTCACCCTTTCCAGACATTTAATATCTCTAATTGAGTTTTAAAAATAACCTCCGTTTTCTCTTAAGAAAGTAATTTCGGAGATTTACAAGAACACACCTTAAACAAGACTATTAAAGATATCTTATATCTACAATAAACAAAACCTAACCATTTTGCAACATATATCTTTAACTACCTTCTTCAATCCAGCCTGTGTGAGTTGAATAAAAGATTATTTACACTTACACTACAATGACAGAACAAACTTTGAATCACTGTTATACCCGGATTTTTCGATTTTCTCCTGTAACACAGAAATTATTATTTAACAATTAAAAACAACCTTGTTTTTAAATTGTTCACAATCAAATGACATTATTTTAAATACTAAAACGTTAATTAAATCACATAGTGTATTGAGTGGTATAATAGCAACATAATATATAAGTATAGATATAGGAAGTGAGTTCTTGAAAACATTGAATAATGGTTCACAGACCAATATCAGCCTGGAGTACAGCTCGATTCCGAAAGTATTCTTTGATACGATCAAAATCGGAATCATCAAGTCCAACCTGATCGCCATGTTTGCGGGTTTAAGTTTGGCTTTATATGTATTTGATGCTTCAATCTTAGCTAATATTGTACCAATCATCCTTTCCTTTATTGGGTCTTCTCTCATTATTGGAGCTGCAGGGGTGTTTAACAACTTGTATGATCGTGATATCGATGCGATCATGGAACGTACGAAGAAACGTCCTACCGTTACGGGACGCGTAGATACCAAGTCGGGTCTAATTCTCGGTATTGCAATTACCATCATCGGGGGCATCATGCTGTATATCGCTTCCCCATCCGCTGCTGTATTTGGTATTTTGGGTCTGTTGCTTTACGTGTTCCCTTACACGATGTGGACCAAACGTACAACGATCTACAACACGGAAGTGGGAAGTCTTTCGGGTGCTGTTCCTCCGCTCATCGGTTGGGCAGCCATTTCACCGGAACTGGGTCATTTTGAGATCTGGGCATTGGTTGTTACGATGCTCTTATGGCAAATGCCTCACTTCTACGGGATTGCGATTCGTCGTTTTGACGAATACAAAGCTGCTGGTGTTCCCATGCTGCCCGTTGTTAAAGGCATCAGACGGACATACATTCAGACAAATGTGTATCTGGTACTGTTACTGATCTCCAGCTTTTTATTCTGGCCGATGAGTCCATTTGTCGCTATTGTGGCATTTCTGGTTAGCTTGGCTTGGCTCATTCTTAGTGTGGCTACCTTTGATAAGAAAGAAACAGAGAAATGGTCCAAACGGATGTTTATCTTCTCCATTAACCATATCACTATTATCTTCCTGGTCATCATTGCGTATTCCTTGATTGCTCAAATGATGAGATAAAAACATTCAATCTTTCCACTCGTTATAACGATAAAAAGCCTTACAGACTGTACTCTTTCAAGGAGTCGTCTGTAAGGCTTTTTTGTTTTCTTATTATCTTTTCTAAATTTTTAAAGCTATCCAACTTTGGCGGGGGTTTGTTCCCCTTGCCACAACAGCTGCATCTCTTCATTGGTGGCAAGCAATTCGGCCAAACTTCCCTCGGCTTCAATGCGTCCATCTTTCATCACGATAATGTGATCTGCTTTGGAAAGTGCTGCCCTGCGGTGAGAAACTGCAATGCAGGTGACATCCGGCTCTTGGAACAGCCCTTCCCATACTTGTTGTTCTGTCTCCACATCCAGTGCACTCGACAGGTCATCAAAGATAAACAGGTCCGCCTCCGTCATTAACATGCGTCCTGTGGCCGCGCGCTGAATCTGCCCGCCTGAAAGCATGACTCCTCTTGGACCAACCGAGGTCTCAAGCCCCTGATCCAAATGTTTGATATCCTTCTCCATCACAGCCAGACGAATGGCTTTTTCAAGGGCTTGCTCGGTGTTACCCTGTTTGCCTTGGACGATATTTTCTTTCAACGTATCACTGAACAATCTTGGCACTTGAGGGGTATACGCGGCTCTAGGCGGCATCAGGAATGTGGCTGGATCAACAGCCGCTCCATTCCAGTGAATGTCCCCTTTTTGTTTGGGTAACAGTCCAAGAAGTGTTCGTACCAGCGTTGATTTACCTGATCCGATCCGTCCCGTAATCACAAGAAATTGTCCACGTTTCAGACGGAAACTGATCTCTTCTATGCCATTTGCAGAATTCGGATACTGATAAGTCAGCTTATTCACCTCAAGAGATTGCAACTTCTCCTTAGGGTCCCTCTGTTCACTTACAAGCTCCGGCGGATCTTCATACAGATAGATTTCCCTCGAATCCATGATCTGGTCTTCTTCCCCTGGGCGAAATAGCTTACGCATACGATCATAGGATACCTTGAGCCTTTTGTGCTGAAACACCATATAACCAAACAGTGAAATGCTAAATCCGATATTGGCCAGATAACTGGTGAATAAGGCAAAATCACCTACGGTAAAGTTCCCTGCTTTCATCTCAGCTGCACACATCAGTAGAATCAATCCGGTACAGATACTTAGAACATGCTGATTCATCGATCTCATCCACTGCTTGAACAGATTGTCTCGAAGTGCAGCCTGGCGACGATCTTCATTCAACTGGTTAAAACGTGTAGAGACATTCTCTTCGGCCTGACCCAGTTTCAGGGCTTGCACTGCTCCAAACGTTTCCGCAATAAAACTGGTAATTCGCCCAGTCGATTCGCGATTAACCTGTGCATATTTCCGAGCCCGATTTCCGGACAGATTGTTAAGTAAGGTCACGACCACCAATGGCAGCACAGCAACCAACGTGATCTGCCAATTAATGTTCGCCATAATGACGATGGACACAACAGCAAAAACAAGCCGTCCCCAGAAGTCTACCCATGATTCTACATACTCGACGACTTCATCCACATCATCCCGAAAACGACTCATCGCCTCCCCTGGTGAAGCCGGAAGATTACGCCCAGGCCAGCGCATGATCGCTGCGAGCATGTTGGTTCGCAAAATCGCCTGAACATGATACAGATACGTAACCCATGCATAGAAGGCTACAAAAAATGTGCCCACCCGTGCCATTCTGACCAAAGCAATAAAGATAAGTGGCACAGCAAGCCACATGTAGTCATTTGACCCCACTGTTGTGCGATCAAAAAACCACTGCATCCCAATACCAATAGCTAACGGCAAGGAATGAAATATACACCATAACAATCCGTTGATTATAAACAACAAAGGCCTGAATCGAAACAAACGGCCTATAAATCCTGCTACAGTCATGCCAATTCCTCCTCTCTGCCTGTAATCAGCAGTCTGGCATAGTGAGATGCAGGGTTACTGGCAAGTTCTTCTCTCGCTCCAAACTCCAGTACCTTCCCATCACCGAGCACCATAATCCGGTCCACTTTCTCCAGCGTAGCCAGTCGGTGAGCAATAATCACTCCTGTGGATTGTTTCATTAACTGGTCAATTGCAGATTGCAGCATACCTTCGGTCGCAGCATCTAGACGCGATGAAGGCTCATCCAGAATAACCAGACTCGGTTCGGTCAGGAATACGCGGGTTAAGGCAAATAACTGTGCTTCCCCTGCCGACAATGAAGCTCCGCCTGCAGCCAAATACGTATTAAGTCCTTCTGGTTGTGAATTAATCCATTGGCTAAGTCCAAGGCGATCCGTCGTCTCCTTGATCATCTGATCCGATACATCCCCATTAAACAGGGTCAGGTTATCACGCAGCGTGCCATCAAACAACTGCACATCCTGTGTCACCATTCCCACCCGGCGATAGAGCGCTTGTAATGAAAGTTTTGTGATATCCGTTCCACCCACACGGATCGTACCCCGATCCAGATTGTACAGTCGGAGAAGAACACGACTAAGACTCGATTTACCGCTACCTGTGCGACCGATGATTCCCAGACGTTCTCCAGGTTTAATAGCAAAAGTAATATCCTGCAATACCGGTTTATCCTGGTTATAACTGAAGTGCACCTGACTGAATTCCAGACCAAGAGGTCCTTCCGGCAATTGCTCCTCTGTACCCTCTTCAATCACACTATGCATGGACAACAGCTCTCTGGAGCGCAGCATGCCTGATTTTGCTTTTTGGAACTCCTGCACCTGATCTCCAAGCATCTCAATCGGATCATTCAGCATCTGCGTATATTGGTAGATCAGAAATAATGTTCCGATACTAATTAGACCTTCCATATAATAATGCACACCCAGCAAAAGCACCGCAGTGACCGCCAGTGCGAACAGAACTACTGTGGTATTCCACGGAATAACCCGTAGCAGCCAGGCTTTTCTCCCCTTAAGGAATACCGTGCGCATTGTGCGGTAAAAGCGGTTCATCACATACGGCACATGACCATTCGCTTGCACATCTTCAATCCCAGCAATACGTTCTTCAATTAATCCGAACAGAGAGGCACTTGCCGCACGTTCATTTTTGGAAGAGTCCACGCCTAGATTTCGGATAAAGACCATGAAAAGGATCGATAATAATGTGAACACGGTCATCACCAAAGCAATGGGCACATTAACACTGAACATGAATCCGAGAATTCCGGCCAGCAGCACAAAACTCCCGATCACTTGCACAATGAACATCGCGAAAAAATTGGAGATACTCGTTACGTCACCATCTACACGTTCAATCATCTCTCCAGGTGTTTTCACATTATGAAAACGCATATCAAGACGCAGGCAGTGCTTCAGCAGATCTCCGCGCAGTTGATTCGTGGCCCGCCAGGCCACGTCGTTCCCCAAATAACTGACCGCTACCGTGATGAGTTGATTAAACACGGCAACAACCAGAAATATTCCTGCGAGCTGAACAAGATTGGTGAGGACTCCCCCACTTGCTGCTGTATCAATAAATCGTTTAATAATCTGTGGATTCAAGAGCTGAAGCCCCGTTGATGTGAGCAACATGATTAAAAGTAAGGCCAGCCGTCCTTTAACTGGTTTTAGATAACGCAGCAGCCATGACATGGAGATTTTCTCTGTTTTGGGCACAGGTCCCACCTCTTTATCGGTTTATTTAATTGTTCTTGGCTATTCATATTTGTTGATGATCTTAACGACAGCAAATTTGCGATCACTAGGATGAGTCATACATAATAACATTAAAATCGGGATTTCCCGCCCATAATTGATATGTAGAACGTAAGTTGACCATTGTACATTCTCCTTTTAACAAGTTAGTTTTTTATAAAATAACGCTCCAAACGCTCCTTTCCATGTGAACAAATTGGGTGGAATGCATGCAAAAAAGCCATAGATGAACTAATGTTCATCTACAGCTTGTAGCCAAAAGAGATCGAATGAAATGCAAAGCATTTCCCGTATCTCCTCTGCATCGCAATAATGATGAGCGTCCACGACAGAGGTGCACAAACATGACTGTCCCAACGCGATCATTGCAAAAAAATTGGATTAATGTCACTATGCTCATGCGTATTCAGTTATCGATTTGAAATCTGTATAGGCATAAACATAATCATCATCCCACCCGTTTCACATATTTGTTGTTTATTGTATTCGCTGGACTAACATCCGTCAAGATAATTTTAACTGAATTGTTATTTAATTCATGTCATTACCTTTTCTATTCTCGCTACATACTTAATGATGTGGACTCGGTTTGCTTCTCTCTAACAACAAGACGCCTATGTGCGATCAGAAGAAAAGGTACTCCCAGGGCAGTCGTCAGTGCAATCGGTAGAAAGACAGCAAGCCCATTCTCCGCTCCAAATTGACTTAACAACACACCTCCCATGACAGGAGCAATGACACTACCGATATTATTGAAGCCGATAGTCCCGAAATACGTCCCTTTCCATTCCGGCTTTGCAATCCGGTCAATGAGCATATCCATCATGGTGAACAACAACACTTCCCCAATGGTAAATAGTATGACACTCATCATCATCATGAGTACACCTTCAGCGATTCCAACCATCATTAGACTGGTTGCGACCAGCAGGTTACCCACAATCAGAGGAACAAGCGGTGGGAAGTTTCGGAAGGTTCGCACAAGAGGATACTGAATAATCAGTACCGTCACGGCATTCAGGGAAAGCATGTACGAGAACATCTGACTTCCGTTCTCAAAGATCGGGCTCCTCGCCAAGTACTGTGCCAACGTAGAACTGAAGTGTCCGTAACCCAGCACACAAAATGTGGTACCGATTAATACCGGCAGAAATACCCGGTCGCGACCGGTGGTCATGAGTGCTTCACGCAAACGTGGGGCGGTAGTCTGGTGACGCTCCGGCAGATTGCCATGCTGTAGCTTGAATTGCAGAAATAATACAAATCCATAGGCTATGTATACCAAGCCGGAAATCACAAACGGAAACGTCGATTCAGATGATCCCAGCTGAAATCCGATAATTGGTCCAAAGACCACACCGAGATTAATTGCAGCATATCTGAGGTTGAACACCAACAATTTGTTCTCCGGAGAAGTAATATCCGATAACAGTGCTCTGGAGGTGGGCTCAAATACTGCGCGGCATAATCCGTTTAACGTATTGGCAACAAAGAACACCCATAGATGCTCTGCTGCTGAAAAAATGAAAAACACACCTGCCCAGCTAAATACCGAGATTAACATCACGATTTTGCGCCCGATCCGGTCCGAAATATAACCTCCATAAAAGCTGACCATGACACCTGCCAGCGAGCTAACGGCCACAGTAATACCGGTCTGGGTCGGTGTAGCATCTAGTACACGTGTCAGATAGATGGATAGAAACGGGATACTCATTGACGTCACAAGACGTCCAAACATGGTTCCGATAATGATCGTCCATGCCAAGGGGTGAATTTGCCTTAAATATTGCTTCATGCGAACTTCTCCTATTCTTTCTAAGTGCTTCAAAAGCGGACTTTTTGAACTACCTCTACTAATGTATAATTGTAAGGATAAAAGGGGGAAGTAAAAGTGTAAACATATGATCACACTTTTCACCTTTAATAGAGGAGTCATGGCCATGGATACCCTGCATACACACTTTATAAGGCTCGCCGGGGCGGAACAACTTTCATTCAAACTTCATGAACCTGTAGCGGTAACGATTGACAGCCTGTCCGCTGCCTTGTGCTGCACCCCTCGCAATGTGAAATTCATTCTCAGAAAATTGGAGGAACAAGGCTTTATTCATTGGCAGCCTGGGCGTGGTCGTGGACATCATTCGGCGTTAACGATGCTTCGTAGCATGAATGAAGCGCTGGAAGCGAGTTTTACCGAACTTCTAGCTAAAGGCAAAATGAAAGATGCCATTGAACTCATCGGAACCGTTCAGATGGATGATACATTGCGAGAACAGCTCATGCTCTCCCTTCATCAACAGATGGGATTTCATAGCCACGATGAAACTGCCTCTGGTCAGGATATCCTGCGCATCATGAGGTCACGCCAGTTAGGTGATTTGGACCCAGCCTTTGTGTATACTGCATTTGAAACCTACCTATTAAGCCAGGTCTGTAATACGTTGATCACTTATGATGCCAAGACGGAATTATTCCTGCCAGCACTGGCTCACATGTGGGAGTGCAGCGAGGACCATCGCTTATGGACCTTTTATCTCCGAAAAGGTGTACGTTTCCACAACGGCCGTGTCATGACGTCCCGGGATGTGCAAGCGACGTTGCAACGATTGATTGATGTACATAGTCCGTCCATCTGGTTATATCGGGATATTCAACGTTCGGAAGTAGCTGGTGATTACTGCATCAAGTTTGTTCTACATCGTCCTAATCGGTTTTTCTTGCATCTGTTCAGTTGTATTCGGATGACAATCCTGCCCTACGATTACAATGTAGCCAATACATTGATAGGTACCGGTCCTTTTCAGATCTCTGAGCTGAATGAAGATGTGCTGGAGCTTACCGCTTTTGATGCTTACTACGGCATCCGGCCACATCTGGACCAAGTCCATTTCTGGTTTGTGCCTGAGCTGAGTCCAAATGATCGCTATTATGAGCTACCAGGTACAGATCGATTGAGTCTCGCAACAGGCTGTGATCAGACGAACAGCATCAATTATCCGGCGCTAGGTTGTCAGTATATGCTGTTCAATTTTCACAAGGAAGGCATCCATCATCATCCCCTATTTCGACAAGCCCTGCGTATCGTCTATGATTCGGTCGCGCTTGTCCGAGATCTCGGTGGGAATCGGATCACACCGGCCAGCAGCTTTCTGCCGTGGAAAAGTGCAGCCCAAGACTGGACCGTTGCCTCTCTTGAGCATGCTCGTGAATTGCTGTACAACTGTGGGTACCAGGGTGAGACGGTAACATTATCGTATAAACATAATAAGGATGCAGACGTTGCGCAGTGGTTCCAGTGTCGGGCAGCGTCCATCGGTCTGAACATCAGCATGCAGGCCGTTGTGGATTATTTCAACTCAGAGGAAACCACGAACGCGCAATTGATCCTCGCTGAAGAGATACTGGAGGAAGATTGGCAGTACGGCATGATTCACTTTTTCAAAAACCTGTCCAACCATTTTCATATGTGCATGTCTCCTGCATTCCAGTCTCTACTGGATGACAAACTGGATCATTTCGCAACGCTTCATCGGGCAGACCGTACTGTGCTCCTGGATGAAGCTGAAGCCTTGCTACGTGATCACTGCTGGATCTTGCATGGCTGTCACATGAACAAGCAGGCTGAACTGGATCAGAGCATCTTCGGCATGCAGATAGCAGAATTCGGTTATCTGGACATCTCCAAATTGTGGATCAAAAATCCTTAGAGATTTGTGCACAAAAAAGCTGCTAGCCTATTTACGATAAGCTAGCAGCTTTTGCTCATGAATCCATTTTCAGGACACTCAGAGATTATTTTTGATGTAATAGGTCTCCAATGCTTGCATAATAGATTCGATTTTAATCGGTTTGCTGACATACGCATCCATGCCTGCCTTCAAGCATTTATCCATGTCACCTCTTAACGCATTTGCAGTTACCGCAATAATGTATGGACAACTCTCGGGGTGCAAAGCATTTTTAATCGCTTTTGTCGCTTCGAATCCATTAAGCCTTGGCATATGCACATCCATGAAGACAATATCATATGAAGTGTGTTTGACCGCCTCGACTGCCTCAACACCGTCCGCCACACGATCCACGAAGTGCCCTTTTTTCTCAACGATTCTGCTAAGGACGAGTTGATTCACCTCATTGTCTTCTGCAATTAAAATTCGTAAGGCTGATGTTCTGCTCTTCTGCTGCTGTTGATCCAACCTGTTGCTCTCTTCACCGTTATTTAATTTAAATTGGGCGGTAAATATAAATATTGTACCCGGTTCATCCGATTCCTCGATCCAGATCTCACCCTGCATAAGCTCCACCAGTTTCTTGCTAATGGCAAGGCCAAGACCGGTACCTTGAGGTTTGCGGGTCATAGAATTCTCCAGTTGGTAGAAAGGTTCAAATAATTGTTGTTTCCTCTCAGCCGGAATGCCAATGCCCGAATCTTTTACCTGAAAATAAAGCTGCACGTTTTTGCCGCACTGCTCCTTAACTCCCACTTTAACTTCCACGCCGCCTTCTGAAGTGAATTTGACTGCGTTGCCAATGATATTGGTAAGTACCTGTTTAAGACGATAAGCATCACCATACACCGGAGTTGGAATAGCATCTTCTACGCACATACGAACATCCAGCTTCTTTTCACGAGCCAGTGGTTTTACGATCTGCACCGTCTCGGTCACGATTTCTACGAGATCAAAAGGATCATCTACCAGATCGGTTTTGCCTGATTCGATTTTGGAAAAATCAAGTATATCATTAATGATGGCCAGCAAAGAATCTCCACTCTTCTGGATGATTTCGATATATTCCTTCTGTTCCCCGCTAAGTCCAGGAGTATCCAGAAGCAAATCCGTCATCCCAATTACACCATTCATAGGTGTGCGGATTTCATGGCTCATCATCGCCAAAAATTCACTTTTGGCCTTATTCATTCTCTCCGCTGTTTCTTTGGCTACCAGCAGTTTTTTCTGCTCCGTAATATCCTTCGCAATCAGGTAAAACCCGACATTGGATGTATTAATAATAATTGGAGCAAGCGTAGCCAAGACTTCTGTCTCAGATCCATCCGTGTGCCGAACAGCATTGATTTCCTTTTCAGCCATCTCATAATTACTGCCCAGAATCAGAGCCAGATTACTGGCTCCGATAAATCTGCTTATGCTTGTACCAATCATTTCAGCCACGGGACAACCCGTCATTTTCACCGCTACTGGATTTGCATTCATAATATTACCGTCCATGTTAAACGAGATAATGGCGTCATGATTGTATTTCTTAAGCGAAGTGTATCGCTCCACAGATTCCTGCAATTTAAATTCGATACGTTTGCGTTCAGTGATATCCTGAAGTGTTCCGTTCAGCTGAACTGGCTGCTGATATTCATCGAGCGTGATCAGCCCGCGTAAGTGAAGATACTTCTCACTTCCATCAGAACTGATGTGTTTGTATTCAAAATCAAGCGATTTTCCTTGTTTTACCCATTCCATTTGTTCTTGTAAAGAAGCTCTGTCTGCAGCATTCATAACTTTAAAAACATCATTTGCACAGTATGATTTACGGGTGCGTTCAAGTTCAAAAATCTCAAAAATCTGATCGGAAAGTGCGATCTGGTCTTTGACCATATCCCACTCCCAACTGCCAATTAAAGCGATGCGTTCAGCCTCTGCACTGATGTCTTTATGTTTTTTTCGTTCGGATACATCTCGTCCAATCGAAAGAATCTGCTGTCCAAGCTCAGCATCACCAAAGACCTTGTATGTGGTCTCGAACCACAGATAATGTCCCTCTTTATGACGGACCCTGATATTCAACAGATTTCCTTTAGTCAAGTCCATCTGTGAGATCCGTTCCACATCTTGTGGGTGGAAATATGCATCATTATTTTGACCAATCACTTCTTCTGGCGAATAACCCAATAAATGTTGGACTGAGGGAGAGCAGAATCGACAAACGCCCTCCTGATCAGCAATATAGATGATCTCCTGAGCGTGATCTGTAATCAGTTTGAACATCTCTTCACTATGCAGAAGTTTTTGTTCAGACATTTTGCGGTCAGTTATATCAACAATATGGCAAATGAAGTAAAGAGGTTCATCCGTAATTTCGCTACGAACCAATGAAACATGCAATGAAATCCATAAGATGTTACCATTTTTATGGATATAACGCTTTTCATATTGATACTCTTTAGATTTACCTTCGAATAGCTCACAATTATAGATCACATCTTGTGGTGAGTCATCCGGATGCGTAATATCCTGGTAGGTGAGCTTCGTTAATTCCTCATACGTAAAACCCAGCATACAGCAAAATGCGGGGTTCACTTTTCTCCATTCTCCTGTCGGAGCAACGAGTGCAATTCCAATAGGTGCTTGGTTGTATATCTGCTCGAACAATTCGTGATGGTCGACCTTTTGAACCTGCATTGTAAACTCTCCTTTTGGCATATAAACTCATGTTATAAATAGTCGAAAGTTAATTTTAATTGGAAGGAAGTTGTTCCACAAAGGATCGGTTCGTTTTAAAACCACAGTACCAGCTTAGTACCCAAAAATTGAGTTATTGAAACATATCTTTTCAAAAGTTTGGTGTCTACAAAGTCAAACAAGGCCTGGAATCCATCCATATGGAATCCCGACCTTTGTCATCATATATCATTATAAGTCATATGCAGTAAGGCATCGCGAGAAAAATGGATTAGCGCTCGCGGCCAACAAGATAATCCAATAAATGTCTCAAAAATGGAATAGGTTTCGGCATCTCGTTCAATGCATCTGTAGCAAGACAATAATGCTCCCACATCGCTTTCTTCGCGCCTTCATCACCCAGAATAGACACAAAGGTTGAATTGTTGTTCCGCACATCCTGACCTGCAGGTTTCCCAAGAATGAGGTGATTCCCCTCGAAATCCAGCAAGTCGTCCTTGATCTGGAAGGCGATCCCTGCATGATAAGCGAACTTTTTCAGCGCAGCCATCTCCGGTTCCTTCACTTGGGCAAGTATCGCTGGCATGACCAGGGCAGCTTCGAAGGCAATGCCTGTTTTGTAAAAACAGATCATGTTCAACTGCTCCAGCGTCAATGCCTTACCTTTGGAGTTCAGATCCATGGCCTGCCCCATACACATATCCTCTGCTTTTTCAGCCGAATACTGAATGAGTCTGAGCACGGTTGCCGCATTAAAACGATCCAATGAGGATTGCTCTCCAATCGCCTTCTGAATGAGAAACAGACCCGTAAGCTCTGCTGTGGCACTATTGTGCACATGGTGCAGAGTGGAACGTCCACGCCTTGTCGAAGCATTATCCTGCGTTGGCAGATCATCAAAGATCAGGGAAGCGGTATGCATGTACTCTAATGATCTCAGCAGCGGAACGATGGATGATTCATGAAGACCATACTCGCGCACGCCCATAACCCAAGTTAATATCGGACGTAGCCTTTTTCCGTCTCCCTGCAAGCTGTAATTGGCCGCATCGATCAGCGTTTCTTTCATCTCATGAAGGCCACCAGGCTTCGCAATCTGCAACTCCACATTAATCTGTTCGCGAACTGTTCGAATGGTCTGCTTGAACTCGTCTTTCTCCTGCTTGTCTTTTTTCAATTGAAGCACGACCTGATCCCGTAACAATTTATCAAGGAAATCAACGTCATCTGCTTTTCGCACCATCTGTTGAACCAGTTGATTAAATTCAGGCTGCCCGGAGGCAAAGATCGTCATCACTTCATCATATTTTTGCTGTCCCAACCGTTCTTTACAACGCTTCAGCCCGTTGATGGCACGATCCAGTATGACCTCACGGGTCTTGGCATCCGAGTTGTACACATCATGGATTAGATGAGAGATGACTGCCCAATACAATTCATATGGATTAATCAAGTCGGGACGCAAATCTCGATACTTCAAATAGTACGTATACGGAGTTACTGCCCCTTCTTCCATATCGTCAAACATATCGGCAAAATCATCGGCCAACTGATTATATATCCCGTAATAGAACGTCCGCAGATCAAATCCTTCATCCACTGGTGCACTGAGAACAGACCGGACGATTAATCGGGAAGAAGAAGATTTGATAATAATCGGAATGTACAATTCTTCATTCGTATAATTCGCATTGGCTAATTTCTTGTTGCGATCGATCTCCTGAGACTGAAAGAATACATAGGATTGCTCTAAGAACGTGCGCTGTTTCTCTGGATGCTGATAGTCCTTAATGTACTCAAATGCTTCCCGAAGCTCGGAATGTACATATTCGATCACTTCCAGATTGCTACCTTTCCACTCTCCCAGATCAGGTACAACCCCAGTAAGAAGTGCATCACGTATCATCAGGGAATATTGTTCTTTTTCCTGAACAGTCAAAGCTTGAGAATCCAGCAGATCATCCACAAATGGATATGTCAAACCGTACGAATAACCAAGTCGGATCGCCGCATCAAATCTCCGGGCGCGTTCTTCAGGTGGTGTCTGCTCATTCATCTCATCGTCCACATGAAGGACCACGCCGAGAATGATCTTGATGAGCTTCCGTTGCGCCTGCTCTGCATCCAGCTCCTTCGGGATGTTGGATGCTACATTCTTTAATTTGTTCATCACCCAGATGACAGCCGTTTCAATATGTTCCTTCTGTCCCCATCGGTACAACGCAGCCAGACTGATATAATCAGGCTGGCCTTTGCGCCCAGTAGCGGAGCCCATAAAGTATTTTTTGGTATTCTGGACAACGTGCTGAATTCGGGCCTGCGTACCCGGAGAATCAAGGGCTTGCCCCAGATCCCGCATATAAATATAGGAGATACTCCGATCCAGGTAATCCTCCAGCTTTCCTGTAGTATTCAGCCAGTGGATATATCTATGAACATCCCGGGGATCCGGTTTTCTTTTGCTAGGTGATAAAAGAGAAAGCCAGGCAAAACGATGAATATGTTTTTTTTGCCATACATGAATATCTTGGGTAAGTGCTGTTGTATACGTATTATCCATAAGTTGCTTCCTAAGAGAAGTAAAATACTGAGATGCTTTCTGCTCAGCTAGCCGATATCCTGCATCAGCCTGTTCTGTAAGTACGTTATTCATAGGGTGGATACCTCAACTTCTATTAATGTTAAACATGTATCCATGAAAGGAGATGAGGTGCTCCATGGACGAAAACTGAACTCATTTGATGATGTATCTAACGCTTCAGCTCATGTTCATAACCTTTATACGGCGATCCAACCGTTTGGTTACGAAATCGTCACTGTTCATTCCCATATACGTGGTTTTACAGAATGGATGACCAGACTTTAACCGCTGTGATGGCGATAAGTACGATTAATGCATATCGAAGTACCCTCACATTGATCATCGAACTAACCCGTGAACCAAGGGATGCCCCTAGCAGACTGCCGATCACCGTATAGATGATGGGTTCCATCGGAATGTCTCCACCCGTAATTTTCCCTATAACGCCGCCGATTGCGGAGATAAATACAATCGCCAGTGAAGAAGCAATCGTCGTTCGTACGGGGATGTTAAGAATCGTCAGCATGATAGGAATAAGGATAAAGGCACCACCCGCACCAACAATTCCTGATACAATGCCTACTGCAAAAGCAGTGCCTGCTGCAAACCATCGGTTAAACACCAGTGGAGCTGAGGTATCAAGCTTTCCCTTTCCGGGAATCAGCATAAGCACAATCGCCATGATCGCCAGAATGCCATAGATCAGATTAATAACCCTTCCGTCCAGATGACCGGATATGAACCCGCCGATCAGACTGCCAGCAAGAATGCTGGAGCCCATGTATAGCACCAATCCGCGGTGAACGATCGCCCCACCACTTCTACCCGTTTTTACTTTTCTGCGGAATGCAATCACACCGGCAAGTGAAGCAAAAAATACTTGAAACATACTAATCGACGATACCTGATGTGCTGAGAATGGCTCCAGTCCCATCCAGGATGGAACATATAACAGCAGCGGATAATTGATAATGGCCCCACCAATACCCAACAAACCGGAGAAAAATGAACCGACCAGACCCAGTATAAACATGATGACAAAAAGCAGAACATCCATCGGTTATGCGCTTCCTTTCGTGCAATATAAATCTCATCTCGATACCACTTAAAAGTGCTATACAAGGAGAATATTATCCGTTATAATAAAAACCAAGTAAATTAATCCGAAATGAGTGATTAAGCATGTTTAACGTGTTGAAGACTCTTTTTGAAAATAAATGTCCACAGTGCAACGAAAAATTACAAGTTCATAACGATGCGTTATGTTCGACCAAAACCTGTTCTCAATGTCATTACAAAGAAGAGAGTTATGGCTCTCTTGGCGTTCGAATTGTATATGACACCACAAAATGATAAAAAGCTATAGCCTTGTTAATTGTATCACGATCTCTGAATTTTCGGGATAATTCGACAAACTTATTTCCATCTCAAATGCCACGATTACTTTATAACGAAAATACAAAAACGGTGCAAAACGAATAAATCGTTCTGCACCGTTTTTTTTCTGTTTTTTTGAGTTGAGTTCTCTTAATTTTAGAAGGTTACTTATTTGGTTTTGAAGCTGAGGAATCCATCATCTACGGCTACGGTTGTACCGTTCACTGCGCTGGCTGCATCACTGAACAAGAATGTAACCACACTGGCTACTTTCTCCGGTTGAATGAGCTCTCCACGCATATGTTGAGTAGCAAGCGCATCTTTCATGGCTTGGTCATCACCCAGAATCGGTGTCTCGATAAAGCCAGGTGCTACACCAACTACACGAATTCCATGCTCAGCAAGTTCCAATGCACCGGATTTGGACATCATAACAACCGCTGCCTTGGCAGCGTTGTAGTTGAAGCTGCCTACTGCAGCAACACTTCCATAGATCGAAGCTGTATTTACAATAGTACCTTGTACATTTAATTCAACCATTTTTTTCGCACCATAATACATACCGTAGTATACGCTGTGCTGATCTACATCAATGACTCTATGATAGGATTCCGGGTCCATCTCCAGAAATGGCTTCACAAGTCCAATGCCGGCGTTATTGAAAATACCGCTTAATGTACCATATTGCTCTACGGTCCAGTCGATCAGGGCTTTGATCTCGTCCCCTTTGGATACATCCACTTTGTACGCGCCCGCTGTTCCGCCAGCTGCTTCAATCTCTGCCGCAAGCTTCTTCGCTCCGTCTTCATTATAGTCAGCGACAACAATAGTCGCACCTTGATCCGAAAGTTGAAGTGCTGTCTCTTTGCCAATACCACTCGCTCCACCTGTAATAATGATTACTTTTCCATTGTGCTCCGTCATGACTCCGTTCTCCTTTGGCAAAATATATTAAGGTACAGTTAAAAACTTATAGTTAGTAACTATATTTTATTAACTCATATACTTTATCATACGCCTCTGTCCCAACCTTGTCAAACCATAGTTCATCTTCACATAAATATGAGATAAATGTCATATACATCTCCTATTTACATGATATAGTCTAGCTCCTGTGGTATTAAATATGCATCCCGTTTCGGAAAATAAAAAAAGCGAGCATAACGGTAATTCAATCATTCCGATATCTCGCCCTTCTCAAGTATTCGATTCCAAACTGGATTGTCTTAATGTGGTAAGATCAATTCAACTTATTCACCCTGAAGTCCGCTAAGCGGATCTTTCAAATTATTGATGTTGGTGATCAGTTCAGGAATGCCCGTCTTCTCCCAATTTTCTGCCGTAAAACCTTGCTCTGCAATTGTATTCTCAAAATTGTCTACAACTTCTGTTAATTGAGTATTGTAACTAACCAGATTTTCATGAATGCTCTCTCCTATTGCAGGAGCAGTCAACTGAGAAAATTCACTTGCTTCTGCTTGGATCAGATCGATTTTCTCCTGAATCTGCGTTGTAATCTCCGGATTATTCACAGCACTTGATGCGAGCTCTTGCAGATCAGCCCCGGCGTTTGATACCTGTTCTATATAATCAGTAGCCCCACTCACATAATTTAAACTTTGATTGGCTTGTTCCACGACAGAACAGGCTGAAATCAGCAGAATACTTGATGCAATAAGGCCTGTCATCATTAATGTGTGCTTTCTTTTTCTTATAAACATGATCATCTCCCCTTCTCCTAATCGGAATCCTTGTTCCAAGTCCATGATACCTGTTGAGACTGCTTCATTGCAAATGGGTCTGCAGCCAACGTTATTAAGATGTATAATAGTAAAATCACACGGTAAAGGGATGTCATGATTATGCTTCAAGCCTTGAACCAACGCTTGAACCGCATCATGCCACTGATTACCCCAATCAGCATTATTATTGGCGTGTTATGCGGGAGTTTTCTTTCTTCTTATACCTTTTTATCTCCTTGGCTTTTTGCGTTCATGACGTTCGCTGGAAGTATCAGTCTGGGGATACGGGATTTTGTGAACGTGCTGAAGAAGCCGTTCCCCCTGTTTGTATGTCTGTTTATTTTGCATTTGGCGATGCCTCTAATTGCTCTTGGTATGGGTCATCTGGTTTTCCCTACAGATGCGTATACCATAACGGGCCTGGTTCTGGCAGCCGTGATTCCGACAGGAATCAGCAGCTTCATCTGGGTCAGTATCTATCGGGGCAATATCGCACTTACGCTTTCCATCATCCTGATTGATACCATGCTTGCTCCTTTTGTAGTGCCCGGCGTGTTATCCCTGTTAATCGGAACCAGTGTCACACTGGACACAGCAGCCATGATGAGCAGTCTGTTCTGGATGATTGTGGTGCCTTCCCTGCTCGGTATGCTGCTGAATGAGTGGACCAAAGGCGCCATTGTCCCGGTATGGGGACCAAGGTTGAATCCGTTGTCCAAATTGTTCATGGCATCAGTCGTTGCGATTAACGGGTCTGTCGTTGCGCCCTACTTGGCTGATTTCAACTGGAAGTTGGCTGGTCTTGCAGTCATCATTATTTTCCTGGCATCATTCGGTTATGCGCTAAGTTACTTCATCGCCCGATTGTTGGGCTGGAATGAGGCTGATCAGGTCGCTCTGGTGTTCAATGGAGGTATGCGTAATATCAGCGCAGGCGCAGTACTGGCTGTTTCTTATTTTCCGCCACCTGTTGCTGTCCCGGTTGTGCTTGGCATGGTATTTCAACAGATGCTCGCTTCCCTGACAGGTTATCTGCTCGGTCGTCGCTCTCAGCTTCCGCATAAGTCGGATAAGACATCTGCGGCATAACAAAATACTGGAATGTAAAAAAACGCTGACATGATTGTCGGCGTTTTGATTTGTGTTGCTATTATTACTATTATTGCCAAGATACTGCTACGTTTCGTAAACCTAGTAATTTGTTTGTGAAAACATTGCTGTTAGACCTGTAGCTACGATAAGAATGTAGATTTACCAATGCTTGTCCACAATAGAAAAACCATCAACGAGTGATGGTTTTTCATGAAATATCCTGTTCAGAAATCTGATACTGCTCATGATGCATTGATGCTTATTTCGGTTGAATATATCCTTCAGCTTTAAGCAGTTCTGCGATCAGAACCGCACCACCTGCCGCTCCACGGAGCGTGTTGTGGGACAATCCCACGAATTTGTAGTCATAGAGTGAGTCTTCGCGCAGTCTGCCTGTGGAGACACCCATTCCGCGTTCGATGTCACGATCCAGTTTTGTCTGCGGTCTGTTCTCTTCTTCAAAATACGTAATGAATTGTTTTGGCGCACTTGGCAGAGCCAGTTCCTGCGGACGGCCTTTGAACTGCAACCAACGCTCCAAAATTTCGTCTTTACTTGGTTTTTTCTCGAAGTTTACAAACACGGTCGCCAGATGTCCATCCGTTACTGGAACACGAATACATTGGGTTGTAATTAATGGAGCCGATGCTTTGACGATCTCATTATTTTCGATGCTACCCCAGATCCGCAGTGGTTCCTGCTCACTCTTCTCTTCTTCGCCACCGATGTATGGAATGACATTATCAAGCATATCAGGCCAGTCCGTAAAGTTTTTACCTGCTCCGGAGATTGCTTGATACGTGGAAGCAACAACCTGAGTCGGGTTGAACTCACGCAAGGCGTGCAGTGCAGGCACATAGCTCTGAATCGAGCAGTTTGGTTTTACAGCAATAAATCCTGTTTTTGTACCCAGACGTTTGCGTTGAGCTTCAATCACGTCCAGATGTCCCGGGTTAATCTCAGGGATTACCATAGGTACATCTGCTGTCCAGCGGTGAGCGGAGTTGTTGGACACGACAGGTGTGCCTGTTCTAGCATAAGCTTCTTCGAGCGCTTGAATTTCATTCTTTTTCATATCAACCGCACAGAAAATAAAATCAACCTGACTGGCAAAAGCTTCAACTTGGGAAGCATCCTGAACAACGATTTTCTTCACAGCTTCCGGAATAGGAACTGCGAGTTTCCATCTGCCTTGTACGGATTCTTCATATGTTTTACCTGCCGAATTGGCGCTTGCAGAAATAGCTGTTACTTCAAACCATGGATGTTGATCGAGCAGGTCCACAAAACGCTGACCCACCATTCCTGTTCCTCCGACGATACCAACTTTCAATTTTGCTGACATTCAATCATCATTTCCTTTCGGTTTAAGTCATTCTTCTCTTCAAATCAATGTCATAACTCACTAAAAACGTATCATGAAATTGACTTCCTAATTAACACTATTCAGGCAATTCCAAAGCGTGTAGTCACAGCCCCGGAAAAACCAAAAAATCCCATCCCCAAGACAATAGTCTCAGGGACGAGATTGAACTCTCGTGGTACCACCCAGATTCGCTGATATGTCACCATATCCGCCTCTTCAAGTAAAGGAATACAACCATGTTGCTAGCTGTAGACCGTTCATACTCTAGCTCTGTAACAGGAGCTCCTGTCACACCATCCCTTAATGCTAAGTTCCGATGTGCTGCTCTGAGTCTTTATTCAATAAAAAGTTCTTTACTCCTTTTCAGCTACCGGAGCTCTCTTTGAAAGAATGATTTTTATCTACTCGTCTCTTCGTCGCATTTGATATTGCGATTATAATATCAAAATTACCGTGATGAAGTAAACACATTTTTTTAGATCATGGAATTTATATGTTTCCAGCGGAGCTGAACCATTCAATTATCGCAAGAAAAACTTCAGCTACATGCGGTCAATCTTCTGTGATAGCACGTCGATAGACATTTTTATTATAACATACTACAAATAGCTATTTCCTTACTTCTTTTTGGCAACAATCGCATACGTTCCCAGTGGGCTCCCAGGCCCCGAGACATGAAGTGTCTTAAGTAATTTCAGTTCGGAAAGAAGAAGTGTTTTTACTTTGTCCGGGATCGGAAGCAGTTTCAGTTCCACAGGCGCTTCTGCCAGTGTCATTTCGGTTTCCCAGTGACCGTCCTGTAGCTCGGGAGAATAGATCGAAGTCTCTTCCTTAATCTTCCAGCCTGCTGCAGAGACAAGCTCTTGGATATCTTCCGGTGTAAAAAGCGTGCGCACATTGGAGAAGCTGTTCTCCTTGTAACATTCGACCTGAGACTGAATCAGAACGGATAACCAATGTGAGAGCTGGCTCACATCTGTAACTCGTGCATCCCATTCGGCAAAACATAACTGATGTCCCCACACCCTAACCTTGCTAAGAATCTGGGCGAGTTCGTCAAATGATTTCAAGTACCAAGAACAATGGGATAGCACAATCACATCAAACTCATTCTCAGAGAATTGGGCTTGATCACTTAGAATGTCGAAATCATAATCCATTCGAATCCGATCACCCAGTGGAGATCTCCGCAGCTTGGCTGCCGCTTCGCCTACGGTCAGCGGTGTACCATAATCCTCTGGTGCAATATCAACACCATGAACGTACCCGTGCTCCCCCACCAGATGTGCAAGCACGGCCGTTGTATCTCCCTGACCACACCCGATTTCCAGAACCCGGCTACCTTCCTGTATCCCCCAAAAGAGTCCCAGTTTCATCCGATGCTCTGTCTGAATGTATTGAATGGCGGCGTTGTCCTCCACGTCCATATACTTAATAAGGTCCCTGATGATAGATTCATTCATGATTCCTCACTCCTCAAGAGCAACTTGAACTTCTTGCTAATTGTAGCGTTACTGGAATAATTGTACAACACTAGAGTCTATGACAGAACCACGGCACGGAGGAGAACCCGTCCTACAGCAGATCTAAACCTCAGCTATATATCAATTCCTATGCCCACTGGGTTGCAAGCTTCTGAAGATAGGGTGTCAGCATGGGCTGTAATTCCTTGCGCATCAGTCCGATCTCCAAGATCGCCTGAATATATCCGAATTGATCACCAATATCGTAGCGGCGCCCCTCCAGTTCAAGGGCCAACAGTTCCTCCACCTGACTCACTTCTTTCAAGGCATCCGTTAACTGATATTCCCCTCCAGCCCCTCTCTCGATCTGATCCAGAATGGGAAAGATAGAAGGTTTCAATATGTATCGTCCCATTACTGCTGTAAGGGATGGCGCTTCCGCAAGAGAAGGTTTTTCGACCAGATTGGTGACCCGGTGAACCCGGTCCTCTGCACCCTTCGAATCAATGATGCCATATTTGCTCACATTTGCCGCGTCTACCTGACGGACACCAATGATCTGGTTGCCTGTCTTTTCATAGAGATGGACCATCTGTGCAAGTGCAGGCGGATCAGACACCATAATGTCATCTCCCAGCAATACAGCGAAGGCATCATCTCCTACAAATTGCCGTGCACACCCAATGGCATGCCCCAGACCCAGCGGTTCTTTTTGACGAATAAAATGAATATTTGCCATCTCGCTGATGGCCTGCACCTCTTCCAGTAAAGACTGTTTGCCCTTGGCATATAAAGAGTGTTCAAGTTCAACCGATTTATCAAAATGGTCCTCTATGGATTTTTTGTTGCGTCCAGTCACAATGAGGATATTCTCAATGCCTGATTGCACTGCTTCTTCAACAATGTATTGGATGGCCGGTTTGTCTACAATCGGTAACATCTCTTTGGGCTGTGCTTTGGTCGCTGGCAGGAAACGGGTTCCGAGACCCGCTGCCGGAATAACTGCTTTTTTAATTTGCATATCATCATAGACTCCTTTCATATGTTCGTTGTACGAAACACCCAATATCTGCTGGCCATATAGTTCAGAACCATCCCCATCAAGGTCGCCAGGATTTTACTCATCACGAGACTCCAACCCAGCATGTCTTGCAAAGTCATCAGAATGAGAGCGGATATAGCAAGAACGATAAGATTGGTGATTAAAAAATGAACAAGTTTCGCTCTATCGCCGCCCCCTCGTGCCGTATCTCGAAAAGTCCACCTGCCGTTCAGCCAATAACTGTTCGCAACACCGCAGCTGTACGAGATTACTTGTGCCATCAGAACCGGTACACCGACCACTGCAAGCAAAGCAAACACCACTGCATCCACTGCCGTATTTGCAACACCCACAATACCGAACTTAAAGAGTGTCACCAGACGCTTAGTCATGATGAGCAACTCGGGCTGTCAATCGGGATTGTGCTTGCTGGCCCTCGGCATGAACCACATCTCTCACAATGTATAGTGGACGCGCCTTGGTCTCATCATAGATGCGGCCCACGTATTCGCCCAGAATGCCCAGCATGATCAGGATGAATCCGTTAAACATCAGCATGATACTCACAATAGATGGCCATCCCTTAATGGTTGAATCCGTAAAGATGGCCGAAATAATAACCGTTAACATATAGATAAATCCGCCAACCGACAGGATCGCACCTACATAACCTGCGAGTTTGAGCGGTTTATACGAAAATGAAGTAATGCCATCCAGGCTCAGTTTCAACATGCGTTTCAGCGGATATTTTGTTTCGCCTGCCAGACGTTCATCGCGTTCATATTCAATCGCAGTCTGACGGAATCCGACCCAACTGACCAACCCCCGCACAAATCGGTTTTTCTCCGGAAGACGTTTCATCTCATCACATACTTTGCGGTCAATCAGGCGAAAATCTCCGGTGTCTACCGGGATATCCGTATCCGTTGAAGCACGAAGTACACGATAGAACAGACTCGCCGACCATTTCTTAAAGCGAGTTTCCCCACTTCGTCTGGTGCGACGGGCATATACGACTTCATAGCCCTCTTTCCATTTGGCGATCATATCCAGTATCAGTTCGGGAGGGTCCTGCAGATCCGCATCAATAATAACCACCGCATCCCCCACTGCATAATCCATACCAGCTGTTATCGCAATTTGATGTCCGAAGTTACGGGCAAAATCTATCAGCTTCACACTCTCGTCCCAACGGGCGTAATCACGGATCATCTGTGCACTTCGATCCACGCTGCCATCATTAACAAACAACAGTTCATAACTCTCTCCTGTGCTGCCCATGACCTTCTTCAGACGCCGATAAGTCTCCTCGATCACCGCTTCCTCGTTATACATGGGAATAATAATGCTGTATCGGTACGCGTGAGCCATGTTTGTCCCCTCCCTTTTCCCATAGATTTCGTTCGTTTGAGATTTTTCCTATCAAATTGAACTAATGAATATACACTGCACACTTCGATGACAGAACAACCTTCCAATCGCTGTTATCCCCAGATTTTTTTGATTCCCTTTATAAAGGGAAAATCCGGGGATAGCGTATGCTTCCGATGTAGCTTTCTTGCAGAAAGCTTGTAGGCGAACGCTTCGCTTTTTCAGGTTTTTTCTGTCCTCTCCGTTATCGTTGAAATGATAAGTTCAATTTATATAGCTACGATTTCACTTCGTACAAGGTCGTCTGTCCGCCGAATCCAAATCCAGCTCTGTTTCCGGTGTCTCCGTTATCCGTAGATCCGCTGTCGGTGCCTGTCTGCCATTCTGAGGCTGGAATTTCGGTTCCGTGCTCTTTGATCCAATCGCTAATGTCCGAGTTTCCTCCGCGGCCACCCATGCCACCAACCATGAAGTATTTCACTTGCCCGCTCTTGACGAGTTGCTCAAGTTCCTCTGTTGTGTACACCGGGTCTGATCCGGAAAAACCTCCAAGCGTAATGACCGCTGCTTTCTCATCGATAATATAAGGTGCTGCCTGATTATAGTCCGTAGTAGCGAAGAGATACGTTTCGCCTGTATTGTGCTCCTTCAGATAATTCAGTGTGGCTGTATCCACTCCTTCGTTACGGTTGCCCATTCCGCCACGGCCACCCATTGTAGGCATTTCTGTGTCTCCTGCACCGTTACCCATCGGCATGCCCATTCCTGCTCCACCAAACATACCATTGGAACCAGTAGGTCCTGCTGCCGGAATCATGCTGTTGCCACCATAAGTTATTGGGGTGAATGCCCAGTAGATTGGACCAATCAGCATCACTATGAATCCCGCGATAATGAAGCCCTGTTTCCAACGATGTGTGCGATGAAGCATAACGACAAGGATGACCGTGACCAGAATGCCTGCGATCAATTCACTAATGGACCAGCCTGCACCAATCGTATCGTTATACACCTGCATGATATACCAGCCAAACAGGGTCGTCAGTAGCACGGACACCGGAAGCAACCAGGCCAGCCAGCCATTGCGATCACGATATAACTTCCACATCGCTACAAAGCCTGCGCCAGTCAGCGCCGCAATTGGAGGTGCAAGCATAATCAGATAATACTGATGGAAGAAACCTGCCACACTGAAAAAGGCAGCAACGGGAATCAACCATGCCAGCCAGAACAAGGCTTCCTTGTGTTTTTTCGTAATATTTCTCCGTCTTAACCCTGCAAACATGGCAATGCATCCAAGCAATACAACTGGCAGAAGCCAGCTGGCTTGACCTGAAAGTTCCGTCTGGAACAGACGCAAAGGACCTTTCTCCCCTGTACCAAACATTCCTCCCATGCCTCCGCCACCATTACCGCCGAAATTTCTTCCATTTGGCATTTCCATATCATTTGGCATCTGCCCGTTCGGGAAATTGCCATTCGGCTCATTCATGCCGCCCATGGCGTTCAAGCCGTTCGAACCATTCATATTATCGTTATCCGGTGCATTGACATCTTGCCCAGCGCCAGGGACACCACTGTCTGTCTGATTAGGGCCTGAAGACAAGTCTCCTCGATTGCCCCGATTATTTCCCTGTCCCATACCATTTGGCATACCTGCGCTACCTGCAGTATTCTGCTGACCCGTTAGGCGAGCCAGACCATTGTATCCAAAGGCGAGTTCCATGACCGAGTTTGTTTCACTGCTGCCAATATAAGGCCGCTCGTCTTCAGGGATAGAATCCACAGTGACCGCCCAGGATAAGGAAACGACCGCCAGAACCGCCGTGCTGCCGATCAGCAGGATGATCTTCCTTCTCCATTTCGCCTGAAATGCAAGCAGATAGAACAAGTAAAAAGCCGGGAGAATCATGTAGGCTTGAAGCATTTTCATATTAAAGGCTACGCCTATTAACCCAAAGGCAACCAGAATGCGCCAAGTACTGCCTTGTTTGCTGCCTTTGAACAAAAACCATGAACCCAGCAGTAGTGTAAACACCAGCATGCTGTCAATATTGTTGGTCCGACTGACTGCCGCCACGACAGGCACAGTCGCCATCGTAAGTGCCGAGATTCGTGCTGCTGCAAGACCATATGTAGGTTTCACCATGAAATAGATCAGGAGCACCGAACCGATTCCCGCTAATACCTGCGGCAAAATTACGCTCCATCCGTGCAATCCAAAGACATAGGCAAAGGCCGTCTGGATCCAGAAGACAACAGGTGGTTTATCTACAGTGACCGAGCCTGCCGAGTCTAGTGAAGCATAGAAAAAGTTATGGAAGTTGCTGAGCATACTCCCAACGGCAGTCGTATAATAGGAATTGGCATATTGATCGTTCCAGATGCCGTACCCATTCAGAAATGCCGTCAGTAATACAATCGGCAGAAGGACAAGATCCATCCTTCTTTTGGTGTTATTCAATGTTAATCACTCCTTCAAAGTTCTTCATGTCTAGTATTGTGACATGCCAAAATAAAGCTGGGATGAGTGCCCGCTGAATGTTGTCTGAGGATAATTCACAATCCTTTCAGCTAAATTTCAGTTTGGCAAGCGATAATACTACATACAGTCCCTCCGAAGTGAGGGAGAAGTCTAGATGAAACGGGCAGGGAGAGAAAGCACATTATGAAGCTTAGCAGCGGAATTAAAATACTATTGGCTGATGATGAACCACATATTTTGCAATTTCTAGAGCTTGGATTAAGCAATGAGGGCTTTGATGTGCGCACCGCACCGGATGGAGCGGCTGCGCTTGAGTTGGCGCTTGAATTCAAGCCGCATATGGCTATTCTGGATGTCATGATGCCAGAGATGGATGGATTCGAAGTGGTCGAGCGTCTGCGTAAGACCGGTGCCGAGGTTGGCGTGATTATGCTGACAGCGAAGGACGAAGTCGAGAATCGGGTTAAGGGCCTTTGGTTAGGTGCTGACGATTACATGATCAAACCCTTTGCCTTTGATGAGCTGCTCGCCCGGATTCAGGCCAGACTGCGTAATCAATTTCCTTTATTAATAGGAGCCGTCACCCACGGTCCCTTCCGAATTAATGATCAGCGCAAAGAAATCACCTATCAGAATCAGGTTCTGGAGCTATCTCCTACCGAATACGAATTGCTAAAATTCATTGTGCTTAATCATGGGATTGTACTGAGTAAAGCGACCATTCTAAGCCGGGTGTGGGGGTATGATTTTGGCGGGGAAGAAAATATTGTGGAGGTATACGTTCGCTCCTTGCGCGACAAACTCGGGGATAAACAGCATAAACTCATTCGAACACTTCGAGGTGTCGGGTACAGGGTGGATCTCTGATGAACTCGCTACCTAAGAAAAATAAACTTCGTTTAAGACGTCTGCACCAATGGATATGGCCTCGTTCATTACGTTCTCAATTGCTCTCACGTTCACTGTTCGTGCTTGCTGGGTTACTATTGTTAATCGGTATCCTGCAATTCTGGATCATGGAAAGCTTTCTCTACCGGAATCAGGCAAAAACCATGGAAGAACAGCTCATGTCCATGCCCCCGGTTTGGCTCGGAATCCAGTCACGTAGCGGCTCTTCCAACAATCCTTTCGGTGGACAGGCAGGAAACGGTTCTGGTAATCGGGTGTTGTTTATTCCTGACCGTTCACTGGCCCTGTTTGATAACGAAGGTACGTTCGTGGATGTTTTTGGAGAAGATGGTCTGAAAGCCCCTCAACTATCAACCCCTGAATATCAGGACATTACAGATGAGTTGAAAGAACAAAAACACATTCCCTACCGGATCGTCACGGATAGCCAAGGGAATGAGCAATTGATTGTATTCGCTTCACCCGGTCCACGCAATCGTGGCTTACCGATGGTCCAGATGGGTACGGCTACGAAACCACTGAGAGATCTCATTATCAAACAGCTTCTGATCTTCCTCATGTTATCGCTGTTGGCCATGGTAGCCGGTCTGATTCTATACACTAAGGTATTACGCCGGACGCTGGTTCCCCTGTCCAATATGGTGAATAAAGTACAGCAGATCGATGCAGGCAGCCTCGCAGATCGCCTTCCCGTCGTTCAGGGACAAGAGGAAGTGGATCAGCTCGCAGTTTCCTTCAATGGCATGCTTGAAAGGCTGGAGAACTCGTTTGAAGCGGAGCGGGAATCGAAAGAGCAGATGCAGCGTTTCTTGTCCGATGCTTCCCATGAGCTTCGTACCCCGCTCACCTCCATTCACGGCTTCATTGAAGTTCTGCAGCGGGGTGCAGCGACCAATCAAGATCAATTGTATAAAGCATTAGACAGCATGCACGGCGAATCCGTCCGAATTAACAAGCTGGTTGAAGATTTGCTGTTACTAACCAAGCTGGATCAGGCTCCAAAGCAGGAGCGGGAGGTCATTCAGCTAGACAGTCTCCTGCTCGAAATGCAACCACAACTTGCCATGATGGCTCAGCAAAGATCCATTCATCTCGACCTGACGGCTGAGGTACATGTACTGGCTGACCCTTACAAGGTGAAGCAGGTTGTGCTGAATCTGTTCCATAACGCGGTGCAGCACACCGATCCTGAACATGGAGCTATCTCCATAACGTTATATGCCACGCATCATAAGGCTGAATTATCAGTGAAAGATAACGGAACAGGCATTGAACCTGAACATCTGCCCCATATCTTTGAGCGATTTTACCGCACAAGCAGTTCTCGTTCGCGCAAACAAGGTGGCGCAGGTCTCGGTCTCGCCATTACCCGCTCGATTGTGGAGTCGCATAGTGGGAAAATTACCGTACAAAGTCAGGTAGGCTTGGGAACTGACTTTATGATTTTGCTGCCGCTGTCTAAGGCAGATGTCTAAGTTAAGCGTCGGCTCTACGTAAGATAAGTTGGCTATAAGCAGCTCTACGTAAGATCTACTTGATCATTACGCAAGCTCTAGGCAGGCTCTCCAAACGATGCTCATCTTCCATTTTAATTCCGGCTTTTCATTGCATGACGAATCCCCCCTCTCATTTCGGTTAAGAAATGAAAGGGGGATTCGTTTTTGTATCCAATGGTAGAGTGGTAGCCCATTTGGTTGAGGCTTTCGGACTTTCAGGCTAACAAATCTGAGGCGTCTTATTCAAGGGTTTGAAGCTTATATATGCTTTTCATAAAATACCATTGTCATTTTGTCGTTAATTGCTTTTGTTACACCCGTTTTTTTGTAGCCTATCTTTTCATACAAATAACAGTTCCCTTTCTCTTGTAAGATGGTACCCAATTTCCATGACTTTGCATCATCATATATCTGCTCAACCATTGTAAAGACTTTTTGTGCAATTCCTTTTCCTTGATGTTCTGGCAGTATAAAAATTGGGCTAATACTATAGATTTGATAATCTTTTTCCACGACTCTAATCCCACCAACAGCAACCTCAAGATGATGAATTATGAAATAATCTGTGAAAGATTGATTGATTTGAGTAATAATGCTTTCTACGGTCTCATTGGCAGGGCTTGTTGCAAAATCCTGATATTTTTCCAACAAGGACATAAATGCTTTGACTTTCATTTCATGAATAGTCACTGCATCTTTTAAATCGGCTTTATATAGTGAAACCTCCATTAAATATATACCTCCGATTGATACGCTTGTTAGAAATATAATTTATAGTACATGCTCTGTTAACTTAGTACAAGAAAGATGTTCGTCTACGTTTGGTGTTTGTTTCATTTACAGCATACAAACAAGATAAACTATCATTTTTTTATTCGACGTTGTATTCTCATATTCCTTGATATCTAAGTAACGGAACCACGCCAATACTTCATCTAACTTTCCGCTATCATCCGGGGGACAAGATCATCCAGTACGAACGTTGGATTACCAAGGGTACACGCCATTCTCATCTAGGAACTCCCCATTATGGCGTTTACCATCCGTCGCATAGCGCACGATAATCGCAGCACCTGCTTCTTTTGATTTACCGCCTTCGGCATTGCCATTAAGATCTGTTGATGTGAATCCGGGCGTTACCGCAAAGACTTGAGCCCTGCTGTTTTTGACTTCATAAGCCATCGAAAGTGTCATGGCGCTGTTGGCCGTTTTGGATGAATTATAGTCGAAGGCATTTAAAGTAGATTCCTCATTTTGCATATGGTCTAGAGAAGCCATGTCGGTTGATACATTAATGATTGTGCCTTCATTATCTTTGATTAACGGGAACAATCGCTGATTCAAACGGAAGGTGCCGAAAAAGTTCACTTCAAAGGCGTTCCGCAGATCTTCCTCTTTTGTATCCGTGAAGGAATGAGAGAAAGCACCCGGCATACCCGCGTTATTGATCAGAAGGTTTATTGCGGGATAAGTCTTCTGAATCGTATCGGCTGCCTGCTCAATGCTCTTCAAGTCGCACATGTCGATCTGTACAAACTCTACATCTAACCCCTTGGAAGTTAACTCGGAAATAGCTGCTTCCCCCCGTTCAACACTACGAGCACCAAGGATAACTTTCCAACCTGCTTCACCTAACTGCTTGACGATTTCATATCCAATTCCTTTATTTGCTCCGGTTACAAAAACAGTCTTTTTCATGCGAATCCTTCTTTCCATAATTTGATTTATATTTAACAATGTATAAGTTACTATGCTACACTTAGTGTAGGTCAAATTATTTTTATAAAAAGAGGGATTAACATGTTAACGATTGGAGAAGTAGCGAAAAAAGTTAAAATCTCCATTGGAGCCATCCGCTTTTATGAGAGAAAGGGATTGCTGAAACCTGCTGCACGAAATGAGCAGAATAACCGTCTTTATTTGGAGGATGATCTGAACTGGCTGGTTTTTATCAAATGCCTTCGCGAAACCGGGATGAGTGTGGAAGACATCAAAAAGTATTATGATCAGGTCAATGAAGGAACTTCCACGCTGAAGGAAAGAACCAAGCTGATTGAGGATCAAAAGCAAAAGTTGCTGAATGATATCGAGGAGAAAAAAGCGCAGCTTGTTCATTTGGACAACAAACTGGAGCGCTATTATCGCGGAGAAAATTATTAACATAAGCCTTGTCCAATAGGCCAATTTTTTGCGTTTTATGTAAGAGAACACGTATCCTAACAAGGTTTCCTCAGTAGCTTCTTAAAATAAATACAAAAAAATCAGGCAGCCAGCATTAACTGTCTAACCTGATCCGAAACTTTCATTTTATAGCCCTTCACTATGGGACTACGTTCTATTAAAATTGGCCTTGTTGCTTACGCAGGTGGTAATGGTTATACTTTTCATCCTCGATCTCGATCAAATTTAACCGTTCAAAATTACATTTCTGTATCACCTTATTGGATGCATGATTGGTAGTCAAAGCGATGGCATTTAACACTTCTACGTTTGTATGTTCAAATAAATAATCTGTCATTCCTTTGAGCGCCTGCGTTGTGTAACCACGATTTCTGAAATGCTTGGAAATACCATACATAATCTCCCGATTGGGCGCTGGCAGTTCGTCCTTGATCCCTGAGCAACACCATCCTATGAACTCGTCATTTTCTTTGAGTACGATAGCCATACGTAAGTATAACTCTCCGATATCTCCTCCCGCCACCACAGCTTGTTTAAAACGCTGATTCTCAGGAATTTCATATTCGGTGAGCCACAGGCTCCTATCTTCAATCGTAGCGTTCCATCCCGGTAGGAATTCATACACCTCAGGTTGCCACGTAATTTCTTGCAGTTTCTCCAAATCTTCAATTCGATACTCACGCAAATAAATATCCTTGCAATCGATTATTAACTCATCACTAGAATTGGTTTGTTTCATAAGTTGCCTCCACATACTGATTTACGTTACATCATTATAGAGCCGTGTACCATTGCCTTAAAGGCAATGCCTTGATATGTATAGCGTCAGGATCTTGGGTTTTTTCAAGTTGGGGAAAACACTCTGGATATTGAGCCAAATATTCGCTAACACACCATCGGACCGACCAGTTAATATCTGTTGACCAATTTATCCAATGGTGTATTTCTTCCTTTGGAGCATTCTGCAATAATCCATGCATATACCATCCACGCACTCCTCCTTCTGTTTCATGCAGTAATGACACCCAATACAACTTTCGCTCTTGTTCGTTCATCGGTTCTCCGAGGGTCGATACTGCAATTTTACGAACAATAGCGGATAAATCCTTCGTGAAGTTCCATAACTCTTCACGTGATAATTCGCCCCTCTCAACTAAAACAGTTAAAGAGAGCGCTCTTTCGATATCATCCATTGAATGAATTGCGCTGTATGGATTTTGATTTTTTATACTTATCATGGGTAGAGTTTTTGATATGTACCTTGGCTTATCTGCCCTGTTCATACAACGAATTGTATTCTCAACGTTAATTCGAGGAGCAAGGTTATCATCACCCTCAAGCGGTTCTCCATACTCGACTAATAAGTTTCTCAGCATCTCGGAACTTAAACTCGGAAATTGGGAGAACAGATGGGCCGCAACACCAGCCACAAGCGCAGCTGCTCCAGAGGTGCCCCCATAAAAAGATACGCGCTGACCAGAATCTTCAGTTTCATAAGAGGGGATTGTAAGGTGTAGTCTGGGCGCTAATATATCTGGCCTAAAGTGGCCATCTCCATTTCTACCATAAGGTTCATCAGGGAAAGGAACGTGTAATGAACGATCGTCCTTTCCACGATCAACGTAGCCTCCTACTGCTAGATATTGTATTGGAGGCATGATGTTATTTAAACGTGTATTTCCATTCGAACAAATAACCAAAATGCCCTGTTGCACAGCTGTCGCCAATGCTTTAACCGTTGAGTTTTCACTCGTATTTTTAAGATAAACTTCATTATCTAATGCCTGCCAACCAGTACTTAAAATAATTTTTATATTCCATTCGACCCCATGTTCAAGAATCCATTCCATTCCTTTTTTCAGACGTTCTCCTTCTCCAGTTGTAAATGCGCCATGATCTAAAACTATAAATGTTGCTGCTGGTGCAATCCCGACGTGAATTTGTTCCTTTAACAGAATAGGTTCATGGGCTAAAGCCAGTACACTCATAAGGCCATGTTCACCTTTCCGATTATCTCCCTCGCTGTTCATAGATGAGATGTCTCGCATGGTGACAGTCATATTTTCATGTACGGCAACACATTTGATTCGTGTATTTAAGTGATTTAAGAGATGATGTGGTTTAATTGAATCGATAATTACAATCCCCACACCCAGACCAGAAGTATGAAAATCAGGTTGTTCAGCAAAACCTAACCTTTTCCATGTCGGATCGGGTATTGCTCTATCCACACGATCACCTCAGATTTTGATATCATTAGAATACTATCGCCTTCCGCTTAATGTACATTATCATTCATCCAACTAAAATTGGCAGATTTCGAGCTCTCTGGCGATCTTATTTATACTAGAATCATACAAGGCCCTCTTTTTCCATAAACTCGTCTTTGGTTAATCCAAAGAGGATCAGATCCTGGTATTTTCCATCCGTATAGATCACTTGGCGACGCACACCTTCCTGAACACATCCGAGTTTTCTCATCATGGCTGCGGAAGGTTCATTTCCCTCGAGTACATAATCATTAAATTTATTGAGCCTGCGCTCGAAGAAGGCATAGTTCAGCAAGATTCGAACGGCTCTGGTTCCGTATCCTTTTCCTCGATGATTCCTGTCAATTTGAATGCCAATGCTAAAGGTACCGTTTCTCTCATCAATGCTGTTCAGATTCACACCTCCGACATTTTCACCATCCATGTTTACAATTGTAAACATGATCCGTCCTTTGCCTAAAGAAAAATCAGAGAAGTTTTCCGTGAAATTCTTAGCCTCAACATGAGTTGGCGGCAACTCTACTGCACACTCCAATAACCGACGGGCAGGTGTATCAAAGCGGTTATAATAATGATCTTCCCAATCTTCCTCACGCAAAGCACGCAATCTAACCTTGTCATCCTGCCAGAAATATTGACTATAATCGATCTCTCTCATTCCAAGTCCCCCCGCATATACCACCAAATTTTTACTTAGAGCTACAAATATGATAACCCATAATGTGGAATTGGAGGAGATTTGTTTTCATTAAACACAACGAAAATAACCCCCGAACAGGACAAAACCTGTTGGAGGCTACGCTCTACTTCATATCAAAATCTAACTACGATTCTTCCGTATATTGAGGCTTGGACACGTTATCCGGAATCGTTTCGTCAAAAACATCCTGACCCGGATAATCCCGTACTTCTCCCTCGTGAAGCTCATGATTTTCATAATCAAAACGATGTGCAGACCTCTGATCCACCCGCCACGGAGAACTTTTCCCGAGAGACTCCGATATTAAAGATGAACCGTAAGGACCCTCCGGGAATTCCTCGAGTGTGATATCGTTTCGCTGCGACTCCACCGTAGACACATCGGTATATTCTTGCCGTTCTTCACGTAAAAACTTATCTTTCATCGTTTATCCCTCCTGATCCACTTCAGATGACCAACGTCCACTTATTGTGAGCGAGGACAAACGCATTTATGCATGATCTTTGGAAAACACTGCGTTTATTGTTCTAATCCATCGTCTTATTCATCACCGGATTAATCACGTTAATCATCGCCATCACAATTAGCGAATCCATATTAATAGTACAAAAACAATGAGGCCAGCCATGCTAAACCAGGTATCACGTTTGGACCATACCAATAACGATGAACGTCCTCCGAGCGTAGAGTGCTCTCTAACTTTACGCATTTCCATCGCAATGGTCATATCCTCTGCACGTTGGAACAGTGCCATTAACAAGGGAATCACCATCGGACCCAGGTCACGAATTCGAACGGTATTGGGTCTCAAAGCTGCCTTTCCACGTGCCCGTACGATCAGTGAGAATCGCTGCCACTCACTCCAGATCATCGGGATAAACCGAAAGATTAACGATACAGCAAGAGCAAACGAAGCTACGGGCAACCTGATCTTTTTACCGATACCGAGTACCCAATTAAGCCCCTCTACCATTCGCCCATAAGGTGTCGTCAACGAAAACCAAAGGCTTGCCAATGTGACGATAAACAAACGATACACATTCAGCAAAGTGCCCTCCGCCTGCATCAGGGAAAAACCAAAGTGCAGACCTCCTCCCTCTGTTGAAAGGGTTGTTCCAGATAACGCCGTCGATATGATGAAAAAGAATAATAATGGCTTCATTAACTTCATACATCCAGCCAAAGTCTGACGCGGGAGCACGGCAAGTGCTGCTACTACCGGCACCAGTGTTAACGTCAATCCCAGCCAGCGCTGTTGAAGCATAGCTGCGGTGACCAGCAAAATATACAAAATCCATTTCAGACGCGGGTCCATGACGCCATATAATCCCCCCGAATGAGTCAAGGTGTTCGGAAGAAGCTTTGGATCATCCTCCGTTTTAATGGACGATAGCATCAGTGCTTCTTTTTCATACTTCATTGCATCACTCTTGACTTCCATCGTTACCGTCCCTAATGCTTCTTTCGATCCGTTCTGTATCTGTATTTCAACTAACGTAGACTGAACAATGCATTCAGCCATCTCCTCTGGCGTCATCGCGGTCAAAGGCAGCTCAAGACCCGCTGCTCTGAATTGCTGTGCCAGTCTCATCGATGGTGGCAGTCCAATCCCTGTTTGCTCCAGCAGTTCAGGTCTTTTGTGAAGTTCTCTCGGCGTAAGATCAGCGATTAGGCGGCCTTCCTGCAACAACAATACTCGATCCGCACAAGGCAAAAATGTATCCAGATCATGGGTTGCTACCACACCCCCACCACCTGCCAGACGATGTTGCTCCAGTACATCCAGCAAAAGCCCGACACTTTGCGCTTCCAACCCGGCGCTCGGCTCATCCAGCAGAAGCCAGTGTGGGTTGGTCACACTTCCGAGAGCAAGTCCAAGCCTGCGCTTCTCTCCCCCACTTAGAGCAAATGGCGACCTGTCCAGATGAAAACGCCGGTCCAACTCCGAGGATACTGGCGGGTCCCATTGGTTCAGTGCTTTTGTGATCTGCTCTTGTTGCTGTTTCTCTGAAAGTCGATAGGGATGCAGAGAATATGTGAATTCACGCTGAATACTTCGGCCAAACAGTTGTTGTTCCGGAAATTGAAACAATAGTCCCGTTTGCAATAAAATCGACTGCGGCACTTTTCCTTCTTTCCAGAAAGGTGTGCCATCCAATGTGATACTTCCTGCATCGGGCGGTCTCAGACCAGCCAACGTCTGTAGTAAAGTCGTTTTTCCTGAACCCGTACAGCCCAACAGCAAGGTGATTTCCCCACTGTTCAACTGTACGCTCACATCTTCGAGCAGTGCACGTTTGCTCGATTCCGATGCTTCTATACGTATATTGGTTAGCTCGATCTCCAACGTGCGACCTCCTTAGCCAGTTGCTCAGGTCGCAGTGGCATGGCTTCTGGCATCATACCTTTTTGCTTGAGCAATAACGCAGTTTTTACAGTAAAAGGAGGGTCCAATCCTAACCGTTCACAGGGGGATAGCTGTACATTTTCCCGTGTAGCCTTCTCATTCAGCTCTGTTTCATAGAAAAAGGACTCCGGCGTCCCGTTGTACACACAACGTCCCCTCTCCATAGCAATGATTCGATCACACAGGGTTGCTTCCTCCAGATGGTGTGTAATCCAGATCACCGTTGTCCCCCGCTGGGTAATCTTCTGAACGATGGCCTCGATACGGTCTCTTGCTCCCGGATCAAGCATGGCTGTTGGCTCATCCAGAATCAATATATCCGGTTTGGCTGCGAGCGCTACAGCAATATTAAGCAGTTGTTTCTGTCCACCGGATAATTGTGAGACAGCCTTCTCCGGGGGATATTGAAGTCCTACGGTATGTAATGTATCCTGCCTGCGCTCCAATTGCTCTTCTACAGATTCCATCAATGGTGACAGCGCAAAATGAAACTCCTCTTCAATCGTATCGCCTAGTACCTGTGCATCCGGTTGCTGCAGTACACCCCGAACGGTAAGTTCATCCGAGATATCCCGTACCCCTCCAGATAGTGGAATGAATCCAATCAGTAGTCCAGCGAGTGTGCTTTTTCCACTGCCATTCGCCCCTACAATACTAATCCATTCTCCTTGGTGCAGCGTAAGTGAGACCCCATCCAGTGCTTTTCTCACCTGACTACCTTCGGAAGCATAATGCACTCGAACATCTTCTAATGTAATTATAGGCAGGTTGCCTTGCATCGTAAATTAGTCCTTTCCCTTTCTATTATTCTGTGGTACGATCCTAATCGTTAACCACATTCAATTAATTGGTTAACAATTATATTACCAAAATGGAGAGGATTGTTCAAACATGAAATTATCTTTGCGAGGCATTGTATTCAGCGCACTTATGGCCGCAATTTTAGTACTTTTTGGTTACATAAGCATTCCCATTGGCTTCTCCCCAGTACCGATAACATTACAAACCTTGGCTGTTATGCTGGCTGGAGGATTGCTTGGTCCGTTGTATGGGTTTTTAAGTGTCACGATGGTTGTTCTGCTCACCGCTCTAGGATTCCCCTTGCTACACGGGACCGGAGGACTTGCAGTACTTCTTGGACCTACCGGAGGATATGTGATGATGTGGCCAATCTCCGCATTATTAATTGGACTGTTGCTTGCACGAATCAACATCAAAGGTGTAACAGGATTCATGCTCGCTTTTGTTGTATTTGAACTATTTGGCTCACTGCTCGTGTATGTCTCGGGTGTCCCTTGGCTTGCCTATGCATACAAAATGGACTTACCTGAGGCCATGATTCAAGGGTTCTATCCTTACATTATTGGTGATCTGATCAAAGCTGTATTTGCTGCCATCATCATTGCGCCCGTGCGCATGGTATTCCCACCTCAACGTCTCACAGGTAACATGCATTCCACGGTTATAAAAGCGGATTCTTAATAGAAGCTACATAAGGTAACTGATCTGCCTATCTTTGAAAACGACGAAACCGCCAAAATCACTTTGGCGGTTTTCGTTACTTCTCTTCCTCTAAGGTTGTTCTGTCATCGGAGTGATCCGTGTAAATCTTCTTTAGTTCAACTTATATATTCACCTGAATTAATTGACGCTCTGTAATCTTAAATTGTTGATCCGCTGTATTTTCAATAAACCTCTGATCATGAGATACATACAGAATCGTTCCTTCATACGCCTTGATAAAACGCTCCAACGCTTCCAGTGCATGCATATCAAGGAAATTCGTCGGCTCATCCAACAATAGAATGTTGTATTGTCCAAGAAACAAGTGACATAATTGAAGACGAATCGCCTCTCCTCCACTTAATGTCCCCACATTCTTCAGCAAGTCATTACCTGTAAACTGCATCGCATGCAACGCACTTCTGAGCTCTGATTCCTCATAATCTGAACGATTTTTCAGGAATTGTAATACGGTCTCTTTTGTTGTGAAACGATAGCTCATTTGCTGAAAATAACCGAGCTTTGCTTTTGGAGACATTGTGATGTGATCCCCAGCATGGAAAACATGGTTAAGCAATTTACTTTTCCCGCTGCCATTGGCTCCGGTTATCGCTATTTTTTGTTTTAATGGAATTTGAAAACTTACATCCTCCAACAATATGTTTCCATCCACCTCAAGTGTAAGGCGATCTGCCATAATCGGAAATCGATTGTGCAGCTCCAGTGTCTTTGGCTGACGAAAGATCATTGGCCGTTCCTCTTGCACTGCTTTTACCTCATGAAGTTGTTGCATCCGCTGTTCAATCGCTTTGGCTGCGCGGTGGACCGCTTTTTGACTAGTGCCTTTGGATTTTGTTTCAACCATACGATTTGCTTTTGCTTTGGATTCTTTTTTGGACATGCTTCCGGCCTGCGTTATTTTTTCAGCTTTCTTCATCTTTTCCCGAGCGGCCAGCTCCAATCGTCTTTTCTCTTTGGAAAACTGCTCATGCGCCTGGTTTTGTTGTTCACGCTCCAGCCTCTTCTGTGCCTGATAATCACTATAGTTACCGGAATATACGCGAACCTCACCTTGATGGATTTCCCAGATCGTGGTTACCAGCTCATCCAGTACCGCACGATCATGACTGATCAGTACAAGCGCCCCATAGTAATAACGCAATTCATCCAGCAAAAATGTAATGCCCTCTTGATCCAGGTGTGTTGTTGGTTCATCAAGTAATAGTACTTCATGATAATGAGTGAACATTTGAGCCAGTTTTAAACGGGTCTGTTCTCCACCACTCCATGGCTGATCGTGTTGAGGTATGGCTAATTTACTGAGTAAAGCCCCGTCAACTTCGATATTTTCGTTAGGCTGGGGAGGTTCCACTTGTTCCAAATAACCAAACTCTGCAAAACGTTTTACCTTTCCGGCTGTTGGCTGGATCTGCCCCGCAATGAGTTTCAACAATGTACTTTTACCCTGACCATTACCACCTACTACACCGATGCGATCCAGTTGATGCACAGCCAGTCGCTCAATGTTCAGTATTACTTTATCCATATAGGTCATCTCAACCTGTTCTAATTCAAAACATATCTTTTCCATATTCGCTACCTCCGAAATAAGATTTATTTCGTATCGATAGCGAAGCACGCTTCTATCGATACGAGCTTATCGTGCTAGCTCGTATCAATAGAACAGTAACGTCATCATAGCGGTTACCTCCAGTAGTCTGTATTGAGCGCCTTTACCTAATTATTTAACTGATATAGATAATCAGAAGAAAAACAAAGAATCACAGGCCACGGCCTGTGATTCAACGTAAACGAGAAAGCGAGTATAACACTTATTTTAAGGTGGTCAGGATGATTGAAAATGACAGACTGATCCCGTTTACTCTGAACCAATAGTCAGAGCCTTTGAACGTATTCAATTACCGATTCAAAGGAAGGAAGCGCAGTCTCATCGCATGTGTCATGTTCAATAATCCACCTTTCATTAACATGTATAGATGTACAACTCCAATTATAATTTTCCAATTCCACCATGTCAACGGAACGATGAAAATACTATACCATCAGATTAGTACATCAATCTACTTTTGTTCCTGGCCATTTCCGCTACTTAATTTCAATAGAAGTTCCTGGCTATGAACCTGACCTGTAGCCTGTGGAATCACTTCTTCGTAGTTGGCTGAGTTGGTTACTATAATTGGCGTTACCGTATGATAACCAGCAGCCTTAATCTGTGCAATATCGAATTCAAGCAACAGATCTCCCGCTTGGACGCGATCGCCTTCTTTGATATGGGAGACAAAATGCTGCCCATCCAATTTAACGGTATCCACGCCAACGTGAACCAATATTTCAGCACCGGTGTCTGATACTACAGCCAAGGCATGTTTTTTCTTGAATGCAACGGTAACTGTACCGTCAAAAGGTGCTACGACTCTGCCCACAGCTGGCTCAATCGCAATCCCTTTACCCATGGCTCCCGATGCAAAGGCCGGATCTGGAACTTCCGACAATTCAACAATCGTTCCCTCGATTGGGCTAAATACAACCTCGTCTGAAGCATTCGTTGTACGGGCAGGTTGCTCAGCAGATACAGTAGGTTCAGTTTTTGTTTCTTCTTCTACCGGATCTTTGAAGCCCATGATGTACGTCAGTGCAGCCGAAACAACAAACGATACTACGATACCCAGAATCAATCCAGGGAAACCTTGTCCACCTGGTCCGTAGAAGATTGGCAAGGTCAGTAACCCTGGTGCACCGGATGCAAATGCCAATGTACCCGCTTGACCAATGATAGCTCCACCAACAGCACCACCGATTACCCCTGCAATGAATGGACGTTTTAGTGGTAATGTTACCCCATAGATGGCCGGTTCAGTAATACCGAATAATGCAGTCAACGTGGATGATCCAGCCAGCGTTTTCAGTTTTTTGTTCTTGGTTTTTAGCATAACCCCAAAAGCAGCACCCGTTTGAGCAAAGATCGAAGCTGTCGCAGCCGGTTTAACGCCATCCTGTCCATACACGGCAACGTTGTTGATAAATACCGGAATCAGACCCCAGTGTATTCCGAAGATAACGAGCAGCTGCCAGCTTGCACCCATAACGGCTCCAGCGAGCAATGGACTGAATCCAAATGCGGCAACCAGTCCAGCTGCAATTCCATTACCAACGTATACGCCAAATGGTCCGAATACAAGCAATGTCAGAGGTACCATAATCACTAGCAAAAACAATGGCGTAACAAAGTTTTTCACACTATCGTGAAGTGTCTTATTAAAGAATTTCTCCAACTTGCTCATAACAATGACAGCTAAAATGATAGGAATAACTGTAGATGAATAGTTCATCAAGATGACAGGGATACCGAAGAAATCCGTTGGTGTTCCTTCTGATTTCAACGTGACGATGGACGGATAGATCAGCGCTCCTGCAATCGTCATCGCTACAAACATATTTCCCTGGAATTTACGGGCTGTTGTAACCGCTAACAACAGAGGCAGGAAGTAGAAGAGACTATCTGCTGCTGCATACAGGATCGTATATGTTGTTTCTGTCGTTTCCAGCCATCCGATATTGCTTGCAATCAACAATAACCCTTTTAGAATACCAGCTCCCGCCATAACACCCAGAAGTGGTGCAAAGATGCTGGATATGATATCGATAATACCCCCGAGCCCTTTGGCTGCTTTGCGAGGTTTTTCTTTATCTGACGAATCTTCCAGAATGTTACTGATCTGTCCAATGGCACTATAGACTTCAGGCACCTTGTTACCAACAACCACCTGGAACTGTCCTCCATTTTCTTTGACTGCGATGATGCCTTCTGTTTTCTCCAGTTTGGCTTTGTCTGCCTTGGCATCGTCCTTCAATACAAACCGTAATCGTGTTGCACAATGAACCAGTGATTCCACATTTTTCTCACCGCCAACCAATTCTACAATCTCTTTGGCCAGTTTCTCTTGACTCATAATCTGCACCCCCACTTTTTCTCAAACAGGCCTCTTACCGATTTTTTTGCACGCAAAAAACCTAAGCCTTGAGCAAGGGGACACAATGGTCCTGTCCTTCTCATGACTTAGGTTTTGCCTGCATAACCAGTAACAATCCCAGTTAAATCGTATTTAATTCCTGTTAATCACATATTATTATAATTAAACCATTTTTGTCAACATTTAAATATTATCGATTAACCACTCGTTCGATATGAACCGTCAGATACAATTTTTCTTCATTGGTCAACTCATGGTTGTATTCCTTTTTGACAAACAACTCAATTTTCTCCGTGCACGCTGCGGCATCCGGATGTTTCTCCTTGATCATGTCATAGAAATGATCATAGTTGTTGTCGTAATGCGTGCCACTGAGCACACGCTGGGAGAAGAACTTCAGATGTGTGATAAAGCGAAAATAACTGAGAGAGTCCTCATCAAATTCCATTTTGAAATGATATTTCGCTATATTAATAATCTGCTGGATAAACTTCGTAATGTTCATCGTTGTAATAACTTCTTCGTTCATCTCTGCGTTGACAATATGAAGGGCAATAAAAGCGGCTTCATCGGGTGGAAGGTCAATATTCATACGGGTGTTGATCTGTTCCAGCGTCCTCAGGCCCAGTTCGAATTCGGGCTTGTACAACTGTTTGATCTCCCACATTAATGCATTCTTGATCTCCACGCCTTCCCGATAGCGTTCAATCGCGAAGTTAATATGATCCGTAAGGGATACATAGATGTTCTCATTCAGCTTTCGGCCCAAATTCTCACTTGCATACGTGATGATCTCTTCCACAATTTCAATCAGTTCCATCGGAACTTCGCGCAACAGCATTTTGAAATTATCGGATGTTTGTTTGTTTTTCAATGCAAATACTTTCTGGATGCGGGTCTCGTCTACTTTATCCCCCGGCTTTTTCTTAAAGGCAATCCCACGTCCCATCACCACAAGCTCTGCTCCATCCGCCTGATAGATGCTAATGACGTTATTGTTGATAACCTTTGCTATTTTCACTTCAATCCCCCCGTCACGTTCCACTCTCTTGGCAGTTATACATCGTCTTTTGGGCATACAAAAAAAACCTGAAGCATCACAAAATAAACAAGACATGGTGGTCTGCTTTTTTTGGTGCTTAGGTTTTGCCTACTTCGAGTAGTAACAATCCCAGAAACGATATAATTGCGTCAAGTATAGCGCGAACCTGACTATATGTCAACGCTTTCAATGTGGGGACAAACGGAAGTCCCATGGTTATATAAATTGAACTAGATAATATTTACACTAGCTACTCCGATGACAGAACAACCTTCCGATCGCTGTTATCCCCAGCTTTTTTCTGTCCTCTCCGTTTTGTGTAAATGTTTAGTTCAATTTATATAGATGAAACTTCCGATGTTTTATTGCCGTAAAAGACCATTTTAATTCAGAAAAATATAAATTACGCGTCACCCAGGTTTGTTCCGTTGGATTCGATCACATTTTTGTACCACTCAAAACTCTTCTTCTTCAGTCGTGTCAGCTCACCTTGACCTTCATTATTACGATCCACGTAAATGTAGCCATAACGTTTTCTCATCTCACCTGAGGAGGCACTTACAATATCAATAGGTCCCCAGCTGGTGTAACCGATGATGTTCACCCCATCCTGAATGGCCTCACCCATTTCAGCTACATGTCGTTTCAAGTAGTCAATCCGGTACGCATCATCCACTTCACCTTCCGGTGTAACCTCGTCATGGGCACCAAATCCATTCTCAACAACAAACAGCGGCTTCTGATAACGATCATGTAGTTGATTGGCGGTAATACGGAATCCTTTAGGATCAATCGTCCAGCCCCACTCGGACTTCGCCAGATATGGATTGGCTACCGAGCCAAATACATTACCACTGGTCATATTTTTGATAACTTCCGGATCGGTACTGGTTGTACGACTTGAATAATAACTGAATCCGATATAATCTACGGTATGATTCTTCAAGATTTCCGCATCACCCGGCTGCATAACAATGTTCAACTCGTGATCTTTGAAGAAACGTTTGGCATAACCCGGATATTCACCACGTGACTGCACATCGATGAAGAAATAGGACTCTCTATCTTTTTCCATGCCCTGGAACACATCTTCCGGATTACAAGTATACGGATAGAAGCTTCCTGCGGCGAGCATACACCCAATCATGGCACCAGGAATAATCTCATGACATGCCTTGACTGCCAGTGCACTTGCAACCAGTTGATGGTGAGCAGCCTGATATTGAATTTCCTTGATATTATCCCCTTCATTAAACGCCAGTCCCGCCCCAAGGAATGGAAGATGTAACAGCATGTTGATCTCATTAAATGTCATCCAGTATTTCACCTTGTCCTTGTACCGTGTGAATACCGTTGTAGCGTAAGTCTCGAAAAGCGTTACCAGTTCACGACTTCTCCAGCTGCCATACTTCTCGATCAGATGCACAGGCACATCAAAGTGAGCCAATGTAACCACAGGTTCAATGCCGTTTTTCAACAATTCATCAAATAGGTTATCGTAAAATTGTAATCCGGCTTCATTTGGCTGTGCATCTTCTCCTGTCGGGAAAATCCGTGCCCAGGCAATGGAGACACGCAGTGCTTTGAATCCCATTTCGGCAAATAGAGCAATATCTTCAGGGTAACGGTGATAAAAATCGATTGCTTCATGCGAAGGATAGAACTCGGTAGCAAGCGGCGTAAAAGCTGGAACATTGCCTTTCATAATACTTCTGCGGTTCTCTCCTGTCGGAAGCAAGTCAACAATACTCAGCCCTTTGCCATCTTCCAGATACGCGCCCTCCGCCTGATTGGCAGCAATGGCTCCACCCCACAGAAAATCTTTAGGAAATTTAAAATTCGTCATCATCATTCTCCTTCCAAATATGTAATTCAGCTATCCGCTCAAATCCTGAAAAATATTAAAAAGACAAAATATTTAAGTTGAACTACACAATTACACATAAACGGAGAGGACAGAAAAAATCTGGGGATAACAGCGATTGGAAGATTGTTCTGGCCGCGCAGTCGTCTCGTGTAAAATCGGTTGTTCAACTTAAATAGAAAAAACCCGAACCAGCCTGGGTACACGATTACGTGTAAACAAGCCAGCTCAGGTTATGCCCATATCGGTAACATTCCCAGATCATGATTATGCGGATTGGATAAAACTTTAGCAAGAATCAGAACAGTTGTCAACTTCTTGAAACTGGTTTAGCTTCGGATTGCTCACTACGATATTTGATAGAACGCAGCACATGTGCCGCCAAGAATCATCTGTTGTTCTGATATAGGTAGGGCATTAATGTGACTTACAATGAGACCGTATACTTCAGAATATGGAGCTGAAACGTTGCACACGGGCCAGTCGGACCCGAACATTAACCGTTCCGCACCAAAGGCTTCTATGGCGATATTCAGATAGGCTGTAAAGTCGCTAGCAGTCCAATTTGCCCAATCTGCTTCCGTCACCATCCCTGAAAGTTTACAATACGCATTAGGTTGTGCGGCCAATGACTCAAGTGCTTCTTTCCAGGGTGAGATTATACCTGATTTTATATCGGGTTTGGCTAGATGATCAAGGACAAATTTCTGTTCAGGAAACGTCTTAACCAATTCAACGGCATAAGGCAGTTGCTCCTTGGATACCAACAGATCGTATGCCAAATCATACTCCTTAAGCAATGAAATTCCGCGCTGAAAGTCTTCTCTCAATACATACTTCAGATCAGGTTCATCCTGTATGACATGTCGTACGCCCTTCAGATACGGATTAGACGCGAACAATTCAAGCTGATTCCGAACTTCATCCGAACAAAGGTCCACCCATCCGACAACACCTTTGATACATTCATGCCGATCTGCCAGCTGCAGAAGCCACTCGGTTTCTATCAGTGATTGTCTGGCTTGTACCGCAATACATCCCTCCAGTCCGGATTGGATCAATAAAGGTTTAAGATCTTCCGGAAGAAAAGATTGACGAATAGCTTTCATCTCTTCGCCAATCCATCCGTACTCGGCGACATTGTATTCCCAGAAATGTTGATGTGCATCCAGTTTCATATTAGATCCCTCCCAGGGTATTTAAATCTAATTATCATTAAAAAGCAACCACATGATTTTTATTTCAATGAAATAAACGCTTACTACACAATCTATCAATATGACAAAATCACTGATTTTTACATGATTTTTATTCCAATTGTGCAGGTATTGTCCAATATTAAATCATGATATAGTAAATTACGAAAACGCTTTCAGTACATAAATCGGTGGTGATTCCAGTATTACACAAGTGAATTTTTGTTTGCGTTGAGCTCTATTTCCACCCTGCTTAACCGCTATTCACGTTTAACCATTCTCTATTCGAAGGAGACTATATTAATGAAAAAAAACCGCAAATCAGTCCTTTCTCTTACGCTTGTGACTGCCATGATTCTATCTCTATTCTCCTCCGCTATGGCTTCAGCTGCAACTGACAACAGCGAACAGGCCAGTGCATCACCCGCTCCAAGCAAAATGCAGACCTACGTAAACGCCATGGAGCCTGGCTGGAATCTGGGTAACTCTCTGGACGCCGTTGGTGAGGATGAGACAGCCTGGGGCAACCCGCGCATTACAAAGGAACTAATTCAATCGATCGCAGCTGAGGGCTACAACAGTATCCGTATCCCTGTGACCTGGGAAGCCCATATCGGTGACGCACCCGACTACACAATTGATTCCGCTTACATGAATCGGGTTCAAGAAGTGGTAAACTGGGCCCTTGATGCGGATCTCTACGTCATGATCAATCTTCACCATGATTCCTGGCGTTGGATCAGTTACATGGAGAAAGACCATGACAACGTGCTTGCACGTTACAACGCTGCTTGGACTCAGATTGCGGACAAATTCAAAGATGCATCCGATAAACTCATGTTTGAAAGTGTTAACGAACCACGTTTCTCCGAAGGCGGCACAACGGATGCAGCGATTGGATATCGCATGCTGGACGAGTTGAATACTTCTTTTCACAAGATCGTAAGAACTTCGGGTGGAAACAACGAGACACGTCCACTTGTGCTTCCAACGATGCATACCTCTTCCGCTCAACCTGATCTGGATGAACTGAATAAGACCATTCAAAAATTGAATGACACCAATATTATTGCAACCGTTCACTACTACGGGTTCTGGCCATTCAGTGTGAACATCGCAGGTTACACCAAGTATAACGAGGAAGTACAAAAAGACGTTACCGACACATTTGATCGAGTATACAATGCTTTTACAGCGAAAGGCATTCCGGTTATCGTCGGTGAGTATGGCTTGCTTGGTTTTGACCAGCACACAGGTGTCATTGAGCAAGGCGAAAAACTGAAATTCTTCGAATTTGTTGGACAATATCTGCGTCAAAAACAGATGACAACGATGTTGTGGGATAACGGACAACACTTCGGTCGCACAAGTTTTACTTGGTCTGATCAGGAACTTTTCGATACCATGAAAGCCAGCTGGACAGGTCGCTCATCCACAGCCGAAACGGACCTCGTATATCTTAAACAAAATGAAGCCATTCAAGATAAAAAGGTAAAGCTCAATCTGAATGGGAACAAATTCAATTCGTTGAAAAATGGCACTACCCCTCTTGTAAGAGGTAAAGACTATACGATCAAAAAAGATGTACTTACGTTAAAATCCAATCTGTTAACCAAATTGACAGCCTCTGGTGATTTGGGCGTAAATGCCACACTCACGGCTGGATTCAATGAAGGTGCTGACTGGAACTTTAATATCATTAAATATGACACACCTAAGCTGAACGACGCAACTGGTACAACCAGTGCATTTGCCATTCCGACTACGTTTAACGGCAATCAGCTCGCCACGATGGAAGCAACATATGCAAACGGAGAGAACGCCGGCCCACAGAACTGGACTCCATTCAAAGAATTCTCCTACACATTTAGCCCAGATTACGAACGTAATGTGATTGAACTGAAACCTAACTTCTTCAATGAAACCAATGATGGCGAAGTCACGCTTAAGTTCCATTTCTGGAACGGAGATGTGCTGACGTACAAAATCACGAAAAATGGAACAAGCGTTGTTGGCGTAACTTCCAAATAAGAACTCATCTAACGTTCTGTTCAGAGCTTTAAGCTCTGGCAGAACGTTTTTTTGTTTCACCAACGACCGAATAACGTACAAGTAACCCTTCATACTTTTACAATAACTAGGACTGAGGGGGAAATGTCATGTTTAAGCGTGTAGACCGTCTTGCCATCGAATTACCCATATCCAATAATCCGGATCCTAATGGAGCTAGTGCAGTTCAGGAGTTGTTGGGTGGAAAGTTCGGGGAAATGTCAACATTGAACAATTATATGTTTCAGTCATTCAATTTCAGAGGCAGATCCAAGCTGCGTCCATTTTATGACATTGTTGCAAGTATTACCGCGGAGGAATTCGGCCATGTCGAACTTGTCGCCAATACGATTAACCTCATGCTTGAAGGTTCAACTTCACCAGGCGCCCCGGACTCTACCCCGCTACGTGTAGGCAAAGACGCACGGATGACTTCACATTTTATCGAATCGGCTCAGACAGCGCTCCCGTATGACTCCATGGGAAGACCCTGGAATGGTTCATATGTTGTGAGCAGTGGCAATCTGATCTTCGATCTGCTGCATAATTTCTTTCTTGAGTGCGGAGCCAGGACCCACAAAATGAGAGTCTACGAAATGACCGACAACAAAACAGCCCGAGAAATGACAGGATACTTGCTTGTACGCGGCGGTGTGCACGTTCTTGCGTATGCCAAGGCACTGGAAATTGCAACGGGTGTGGATGTAACGAAGATGTTCCCTATTCCACGACTGGATAACAAAGCTTTTGAAACGACACGTAAGTGGGAAGCGATGGGAGAACATCGCAGGCTGTACACGTTCAGCGACAAGGATTATCAGGGCATTGCACAGATCTGGAAAGGGACACACCCAACCGATGGCGGTAAACTGGAGGCTTTTGCCGGCTTGCCGGGTTATGGAGGGCCGGTACCTGAGCTGCCTGATCTGCCGGAAGAATTTGCGCCAGGGATATCCGCGGAAGATCTAATGCAGATTGCAGAGCGACTGAAACGGCATGCTGGTCTGTAGGCCGACGATTGCCATTTGTTTATTCATAGGGCGTCGATTGGATAACTGTAAAATGGTGCTCTCTTGCGTGCTAACTCACTTGGATTACTCAGATCACCGATGATCTGTTTCTTTAATTTCATACGATTGTACACAAAAAAGGGAAACGGGTGAGATGAATCTCTCCCCGCTTCCCACTTCACACGCCTCTATTGTGGCTCAGTAAATTTCACTACAAGTACCACTTCCCCATTGGCTTGCACACGACCGGTTGAGGTTGCTGTAACCGTTGCTATGGTTTCATTCCCGCTCGGAATCAGCACAGGTGTAATCACTGGCAGACCCGCAGCCTGAATGACATCCATGTCAAATTCAATCAACAACTGTCCTGCAGTTACACGATCTCCGCTATTCACATGCGCGGTAAAACCGTTTCCTTTCAGTCCAACCGTATTAATTCCGATATGAACCAGCATCTGTACACCTGTCTCATGCTCCAGAATCACCGCATGTTTACTCTTGTTCATGACATGTGCGATGACACCATCAAACGGTGCATACACTTTGCCTTCTGATGGCTCAATGGCGATACCCTCACCCATGTGTTTTTCCGAGAACGCCGGGTCAGGAACCTGCTCCAGAGCAACGACGGTACCATTCATCGGCGAAGCTATTTCGAGCAGTTCTACCTTAGGACGATTGCTTGTAACGGCATCCGTAACTGAATTAATATGCGGATTAGATTGCTCTGCTTTAACTTCAGTTGATGTTACTCCACTGTTTTCATGGCTCACCGCTTCTTCTGCAACCGGTTGATCCTTATATCCGAAGAACCAGGTAAGTGCAAATGCAATCGCCATGGCAACCACGTTGGACAAGATATACAACGGCAGTTGGCTGTTCAGATAAAGCAATGTTCCTGGAATAACCGTTACAGCCATACCTGTACCTTGCAGATGGAACAAGGAAGCGATGAAACCACCTACACCACCACCAACCAGTCCCATAATAAATGGTTTCATATAACGCAAGTTAACTCCGAAGATGGCTGGCTCGGTAATGCCCAGAAATGCGGACAAGGAAGAAGGTAATGCGAGTGCTTTGAGTTTCATATTTTTGGTCTTCAGACCAACTGCGAGACAAGCCGCTCCTTGTGCTGCCATGGCACAGGTAATGATGGCGTTGAACGGATTGAATCCCGTTTTCTCCAGTAGCTGAATCTCCAGGAAATTAAAGATGTGATGTACACCGGTAACAACAATAATCTGATGGAAGAATCCAATGATAATACCTGCGATGCCAAACGGAAGATCCAATACAGCAGTTGTTCCATGCAGCACCCACTCTTCTAGGGAATGGAATACGGGACCAATGGCGAAAAGGCCAAGCGTAATCATGACTGTCAACGTAATAAAAGGAGTCAGAATTAAATCCAATGCCTCTGGTACCCGTCTTCTTAATACCTTTTCAAACTTGGCTCCAATCAAACCTACAAAGAACGCAGGCAGAACCGATCCTTGATAACCCACGACAGGTATAAAACCGAACATATGCAGCGGCTGTGCTGATCCATCTGCCACCGCGTAAGCATTGGGTAATGCGGGATTGACCAGCATTAGCCCCAGTACAATACCTAGTACCGGACTTCCGCCGAATACACGGAACGCAGACCACGCTACAAGCGCAGGCAGGAATGCAAAGGCCGTATCCGTCAGGATTTGAGTGAACAACAGGAAATTGGCCGAGATATCATCCGGTGTTGCACCGAATAACGCCAGAATTTCATTCTGGGTAAGTAATCCGCGCAATCCCATGAACAGTCCTGTAGCTACCAGAACGGGAATGATGGGTACAAATACGTCACCAAACGTGCGGATCGCCCGTTGAAAAGCATTTCCTTCTTTTTTCCCCTGGCTCTTCACATCATCCTTGGACGTTCCTTCGATTCCCAGCTTCTCAACCTCTTCAAAGATTCGATTCACTGTTCCCGTACCAAAGATAATCTGGTATTGACCTGAGTTGAAAAAAGCTCCTTTCACCTTCTCGATGTTCTCGACCGTTTTCTGATCAATCTTTTCTTTATCTTTCACCATGATGCGAAGACGTGTTGCACAATGTGCAAATGATGCGATATTCTCTTTGCCCCCGATGGCATGAATGACTTCCTGGGCAATGCGTTGATTCTCCGACATGTTGTCTCATTCCTCTCACGTAATACTTAAAAACGCCATTTTGTTGCTTCAAAATCAGCTTTGCCGCCGTGTGCAAAAAAACGAATGTCCACGCTGTCCCGGTTTGGGAAAATGCGGCTGGTAAAGACCTCTTCCCCATCGTTCACAAAGATCTCGACGGAAGATGCATCTATGAACAGATGGAACTTAATCACTTCCGCAGTAAGTGTGCACTGTCGTACAACTCCGTTCTGTTCTGCCAACTTGGCACCAGACATCGTCCGATCCAAGACAACTTTCTGCTGAATCCGATCATACAGAATCACCGTCTTTTCAGTTCCATTTGCCCGGAATTCGATGCCTACAACCTCTGCTTCTACATTGCTTATCTCACATATCAGTTCATAGGTAATCCCATTAAAACCAGTGAAAGATCGGCTTTCATTGTTAATCGTTGCGCGAATATGAGTCCCTTCCTCTTGCAGACGCAATTGCATCATCTCTGTAACAGGTAACTGGATTAACTTGCTGTCTCGGAGTGACAATTGCCGAGGAATGGTCAGACAATGAGCCCAGCCACTATCGTCTGTCGGATATTCCAGATCGGGAAGTCCCATCCATCCAACCAGAATACGTCTTCCGTCCGGAGCCAGCATCGTCTGCGGAGCATAGAAGTCGAATCCACGATCCAACTCCTGAAATTCACCATGATTGAACTCTCTTGTCTGTAGATTGAGCGGCTCACCGATCAGATAACCGGATTGAAAAATATTCTGATAATGATCTCCCGCAGCGTCTATTCCTTGTGGGGAAAAGACAAGCACACCTTTCCCGTCCATCTCCATATAATCCGGGCATTCCCACATGTAACCAAAGGAGGTTAATTGCGTACGAATTTCACCAAGAAACTCCCAGTTTCTCAGATCAATGGAGCGATACAGCACCGTACATCCCGTCTCGTCTGTTCTCTGCGCACCAATTACACCATAATACGTGTCTCCTTGTTGCCACACCTTGGGATCTCTGAAGTGTTCCGTGTATCCGTCTGGCACAGATGAGATCACTGGATCATTCAGTTTGGATACTGAACCGCTTTCATCCATAACTGCCAAGCATTGATACGGATGTCTGACCCAAGCCTCATCCCTCGTATTGCCCGTGTACAGCAAGTGCAGCTTGCCGTCTTTTTCAATCGCGCTACCGGAATAAGCTCCGTGTGAGTCATACCTGCCACCCGGTTCGATTCCAATCCCGACATTTTCCCAGTTCACCAGATTCTTCGAGCGGGTATGATACCAGTATTTCATGCCATGTTCTGTCCCAAGTGGAAACCACTGATAGAACAGATGATAATAGCCTTGATAATATGCAAAGCCGTTAGGATCATTAAGCAGACCTGTTATCGGCTGAATGTGATAACTCTGTCGCCAAGGACATACGGATATCTGTGCTTCAAGCTTCGCAATCTCTCCAGGCTCCGCTTGCTCAATTCGTCTGTAGCGTTGCTCTCTAGTCATTTTCATAGCTGTTCTCCATTCTTGCTTATATAAGTTAGACCAAGAAATTTCACACTGGGACTACGATGGCAGAACAATCCTCCGATCGCTGTTATCCCCAGATTTCCTGATCCCTTTTCTAAAGGGTGAAATCCGGTGCTAAAGGCGAACACTACGTTTCTTCAGATTTTTTCTGCCCTCTCCGTAAATGTTTATTTCTTATTTAACTTATACGAAAATCAAATATAGGAACCGGTTCCGTTGAATGCAAAAAAAATAATTCCATATGGCATTAGTGCCTGCCCGTGTTCGCAAATCCGCATTGGATACTCATAGTGGAACCGGTTCGATGGAATTATCATAAAGGATGTTTTTATAATTTGTCAACGCTTTCTCGAGGAATTAGTTCTACGTCCAGTGTTGTTCGTTCCTCCACCGACTCGCCTTTGACCAGACGAATAATGTGATTAGCCGCTACTTTGCCCGCCTGCAAATAATGATATTTCACAGTCGTCAGCGTGGGGTGAATCATCTCCGTAATATCGTATCCGCCAAATCCGGTAACAGACAAATCTTGCGGTATGCGGATTTTATTGGAGAACGCAATCTTCATCACACCCAGTGCAATATTATCCGTAGCCCCGACAATGATCGTTGGTGTGATTTCTTTCAGAATGGCTTCAGCGGTAATGATGGCTTCCGACATCTTGAAGCTTGTCTCATAATACTTCACATCACATCCACCACACTCGGCGATTGCTCGCTGGAATCCTTGTTTACGATAGATCCCTACCGCCCGATCCTTCTCGCTAACTCCGATATACACGATCTTGCGATGACCCTGTTCGACGACATATCTGCCCATCTCATAACCTGCCTGGTCATCATTGTGAACCAGACTATGTAGTTGCTCATGCTGCTGCCCCACCAACAACACGGGGATACGTATGTCCTCCACTGCTTTCAGATGTGCTTCAGTCACTTCAGCAGCCAACAGAATAATACCCGATACCTTCTGTCGTGCAAAATCATAGATGGCATCAATCTCGCGTTGCATGTCCTGACTTGTATTTGCGATCAGCATCTGATACTGATTACTCCGCAGTTCTTCATCAATTCCGATCAATGTCTGTGATGTTGCAAAAGAATCCAGTCGCGGCACTACCGTACCGATAATACTGGTCTTCTTAGCCTTCAGACTCTGTGCAAATGTGTTGGGAACATAATTGTATTGTTTGATGATGCGCTCAATCTTCTGGCGTGTATCTTCACTAACCGATCCGCCGTTCAGGAAGCGAGAGACCGTGCTTTTTGCCACGCCTGCCATCTGAGCGATATCAGAAATCGTTTTATTCATAAAGACTCCTCTTATTTTCATTAGCTAGTTTACCTTATATTATACTTCGAATCGCAAACCCATGGCGAATTTGATTCAACTCCATTTATCGTACATCTATTGTACATTCCCGATGTAATAGCAAAAGCCCGATGGCAATGTGACGTTCATACCGAAGTATGATCCACATTCATCAGGCTGTTAAGCTTCCATATACACGTTTGCACAGACCATTAAGGCAAGGATAATCCCTATCCCTGCTGACTCAGACCTCAATAATAATTGGCAAGATCATAGGTCTTCTCTTTGTTTGCGCGTAAATATAGTGACCGATCTCGTCTTTCAGCTTTCTTTTGATCACATTCCACTGATTCACCCCAGCCCCGGTCAACTCATCCATCCGGTTTAGAACAAGCTCATGGATCTCATGCATGAATTCTTCCGAATCCTTAACAAATACAAACCCTCTGGAGATGATTTCGGGTGAGGCAACCATTTGTTTCTCCGTTTTGCTCAATGTGGTTACGATCACCAGCATGCCATCGGAGGACAGTTGCCTGCGGTCGCGAAGTACAATATTGCCGACATCACCCATGATCAGACCGTCTACGAGACTATTTCCTGATGCAATTTTTGGACCCAGCGAAGCAATGCCGTCTTTGTACTGGACCATATCCCCATTATTCACGATAAACACATGATCACGTTCTATGCCTACGGATTCAGCAAGCAGTCTGTGTTGATACAACATGCGAAATTCACCGTGGATCGGAATCAGATAATCCGGTTTCATCAGGGTAAGCATCAATTTGAGTTCTTCCTGACTGCCGTGCCCGGATACATGCATCCCAGCAGCACCACTTGAACCATATATCACACGTGCTCCGAGAACATACAGGTTATCAATTACATGTGCAAGATTCCGTTCATTACCCGGAATGGCACCGGCAGCAATAATGACCGTGTCCCCTGCGTTTATTCTTACGTGAGGATGTTTACCGGATGCCAAACGTGACAATGCTGCCATCGCTTCACCCTGGCTACCAGTGCATAATACAACAACTTGTTCAGGTGGAAACTGATCCGAATCGATAGCTTCAATCAGCAATCCGTCAGGAACTTGCAAATACCCCAATTCACTGGCCACCGATACCACATTCACCATACTTCTGCCCAACAGTGCCAGTTTGCGGCCCGTCTCGAATGCTGCATTCACAATCTGCTGTACCCTGCTGACATTCGACGCAAAGGTCGAGATGAATACTTTTTGTTTTGCACGGATAAAGGCATCCAGAATGTGGTCTCCCACAACACGCTCGGAAGGTGTAAATCCGGGTCTTTCTGCATTGGTACTCTCGGAGAGCAAAATATGGACACCCTGTTTGCCAATCTCGGCCATACGGTGCAGATCTGGGAAAGGTCCATGTACAGGCGACATATCAAATTTGAAATCTCCGGTATGCACAACATTGCCTGCTGGGGTCTGAAAAAAGATACCAAGACAATCCGGTATACTATGGCTGGTTGCGAAAAAGGAAACCTCGATTCCTCCCAGCGTAATGCTGGAGTGAGCATCGATCGTATGCAGATCCGCCTTGCGCAGCAGCCCATGCTCCTTCAGTTTTAGTTCGATCAGCCCACGAGTGAGCCTGGAGGCATACACCGGGATGTTCATTTGTTTTAACAAATAGGGAATGCCACCAATGTGATCTTCATGTCCATGGGTAACCACAAGACCCCTTACTTTATCCAGATTGTCCAGCAGATACGCTACATCCGGAATGATTAGATCAATACCAGGCAATGTCTCATCGGGAAACTTCGAACCACAGTCAATCACGATGATGTCCTGATTGTACTGGATGAAATACATATTCTTCCCTATTTCATTCACGCCGCCAAGTGCAGCGATATACAGTTTGTTGTGGGATAGATTCAACTCCATTATTCCTCCTCTGCGTGGCAATCGTATACGATACAGATCCATATTCCTAGTATGGAAGCAATCGCCTTACTTATGCATTTCAATGTGATTATGCAAAAAAAACCACCACGGAATTTTCATTCCATAGTGGTTTATACGAAACTTAAATACAGTTACACCAATGATTTATCACGCTGTAGTAATACGTCTTGTTCATAGGATTTGATATCGGTGATCCACTTTTCACGAACTGGAACGCCTTGCTGAGCACAATAGTAGTCCCAGATCGCGCCAAACGGATAGGATTTGAACTCTTCCGTTAAGGCAAGGCGCAACGTGTAATCCCCTTCCAACTCGGCTTGTTTCAAAGCTTCCACCGGTTCGAGCATCGCTCGGAGAAGGGCTTTGATCGTGTTGCGAGTACCCACAACCCATGCAGCTACACGGTTAATACTTGCATCAAAGAAATCCAGTCCAATATGTGTGGTCGCAAGCAGATCATGTCGAACCAGTTCACGGGCAATTTCCAGCAGCTCATCGTCCATAATTACCACATGGTCACTATCCCAACGCATCGGGCGGCTTACGTGAAGCAGAATGCCACTTGTAAACAATGACAAGGAAGACAGTTTATTGGAAATAACCTCTGTTGGATGGAAATGACCCGCATCAAGACAGATCAACGTATCATTTTGCAAACCGTAACCCATATAGAACTCATGAGAACCCACCACATATGCTTCTGAACCCAGACCAAACAGCTTACTCTCTACCGCGTCTAAGTTGTGCTCTGGGTTAAGTGGTTCGCCAAATACTTCATCCAGCGATTCTTTGAGACGTTTACGTGGTGTCAACCGGTCAACTGGATTATCCTTGAATCCATCCGGGACCCATACATTGGTTACACAAGTCTGACCAAGCTGTTCCCCGAAATAAGCACCAATCCGGCGGGATGCCTTGCAGTGATCAATCCAGAACTTGCGAATCTCAGGGTCTGGATGACTGAGCGTGAACCCGTCACTTGATTTTTCATGGGAAAAGCATGTTGGGTTGAAGTCCAGACCGAGTCCTTGTTCTTTGGCCCACTTCACCCAGTTCTCATAATGCTTTGGCTCAATCTGATCCAGTTCAACCTGCTCGTCTGTATCCGTGTAGATCGCGTGCAGATTGACCTTATGTTTGCCGGGAATCAGAGCAAAAGCTTGCTCCAGATCGTTACGAAGTTCTGCCGGGGTTGTCGCAGCGCCCGGATATTGACCTGTAACGGAAATACCACCTGTTAACTCCCCATCTTTATTCAGAAATCCTTTGACATCGTCGCCTTGCCAGCAGTGTACGGAAACTTTGATCTCCGCGAGTTTGTTCAGTACCTCGTCCGTATCAATTCCGTGCTGGGCATACAATGCCTTGGCTGCTTCATACGCTTGCTTGACTTGGTTATCCATCCGCAAGAACCCTCCTATTTTAACGTGTAAATGCTGCCGGTACACCGCCATCAATGGTCATCATACAACCGGTTGTTTTTTCGGATTTCGAAGAAGCAAAGAATGCAATTCCTTCCGCAATATCTCTTGGATAGATATTCACGAGCAATGTCGTCCGTTTGCGATAATACTCTTCCAATTGATCCGGTTCAATCCCATATGCCGCTGCACGTTCGTTTCTCCAGGAACCGTTCCAGATCGCTGAACCCTGTAGAATGGCATCTGGAAGAATCGTGTTGACACGAATGCCATACTCTCCACCTTCTGCTGCAATACAACGTGCCAGATGTGCTTCCAGCGCTTTCGCTGAGCTGTAAGCCGAGGCGCTTTTACCTGCATACACCGAGTTCTTGGACCCGATAAATACCATGCTTCCACCAATACCCTGCTGTTTCATCAGCTTGAACGCTTCACGAGCCACGAGGAAATACCCTGTACCCAGTACATTCATGTTCAGGTTCCATTCCTTCAGGGACGTTTCGTCAAATGGGCTGGATGTCGCCAATCCGGCATTGTTCACGATGATATCCACTCCGCCATATTGCACTGCAACATCTGCATACGCAGATTGAACGGCTTCCTCATCGGTTACGTCCATTTTCAGCGCATAAGCACGATTTGCACCGTACTGATCATTGATTTCCTGCGCTACCTTCTGTGCGCCCTCCAGGTTGAGATCAGCAAGCACCACATGTGCGCCTTCTGATACCAATCTACGTGCTGTTTCACTTCCGATCCCGCCTGCTCCACCTGTGATAAACGCCACTTTGCGGGAGAATTCGGTTTCTGCCGGAGCCAGTGACAATTTGTACAATTCCAACGGCCAGTACTCCACATTGTAAGATTCATTTGCACTGAGTGATACGAATTGACCCAGGCTAGTAGCTCCACGCATAACGGCAATCGCTCTGTGATACAACGCTCCGCTTACTTGGGAAAGCGCCCAGCTCTTACCTGTGTTGATCATGCCCACACCTGGAATGAGGATTACGCGAGGTGCTGCTTCGAACATGACATCACCTTCGTTTTTGTTGCTCTCAAAATACTGCTGATATTGCTCTTTGTAGGCAGCCACACCTTCCACCAGCTTGGCTTTTAAGCCTTCGATATCTTCGGCATCTGGTGTCCAATCAATGAACAGAGGTACCACTTTGGTATGTACCAGATGATCCGGGCAAGCTGCGCCCACCTGAGACAATTCCGGGGAATCTGCTCCGCCCACAAAAGCAAGTACGTCCTCTTGATCATCAAAGGACAAAATCATTTTTTTGCTATCGGATACCGCTCCACGAATCGTTGGCATCACGCGTGATACGATCTGACGACGAACATCAGCGGCAAGTGCCGGGTGTTTCACACCACCGAACAAACTTCCTTCGTCCACCCGTGCTTCGATGAATGCTTCTGCTTCATTGATAATTTTGATGGTCTGAGCGTAACATTCCTCGGATGTTTCTCCCCAAGTGACAAGTCCGTGTTTTTCCATCAGTACGAGTTCGGCATTGGGATTCGAGAATACGCTTTCAGCAATCATTTTAGATAACGTAAAACCTGGACGTACGTAAGGCACCCATACAAAACGATCACCGTAGATCTCTTTCGCTAATTCCTTGCCGTTATCCGCACAACACAGGCTGATAATGGCATCCGGGTGCGTATGATCCACATGTTTATATGGAAGGAACGCATGCAGCAGAGTCTCGATGGAGGCACGCGGGTGTTTGGCATCAATCATGCAATGTCCCAGATATTCAACCATCTCTTCATCCGACATGGATTCACGTTCAATTAATGGTCGAATGTCTTCAAGCCCAAGTCCGGTAAAATGTTTTGCTTCCATGGAACCGAGGTCAGAGCCGCTTCCCTTCACATACATTACTTCTACATCACGACCACGAAAATCCTTCACTGTCGTTTTGGTAGACGTATTGCCACCGTAGATGTTACATACGCTGCGATCAGATCCAATCAGATTGGATCGGTAAACCAACTGCTCAAGTCCTGTTGTTTTCTCAGAAGCCTGCGATGCATCCCATAAACTCTGTACCATTTGTTTCCCTCCGATAATGTTTGTTTTATTCCTAATCCGAGTTTAACATCTTTGTTTTATTTTGAAAACAAAATATTTTAAAACCAAACGGAAATATTCAAAAGTCATTATAGATTGAACTGTTTTATTAAAAAAACACCCTGACGTGAACGTCAGAGTGTTCCTGTTTCATCCGCGGATTAGAAAATCCCCGCTTTTTGGGAAGTGTTTTTAATACCATAGGTATCATTAACTACGGTGTTGCCAAAACTCGTTAAGCTTCCGTTCGGACCTGTGGCCATGTCCAGATAGTTCAGACCGGAGCTGTTTCCGTACCAAGACCAGGCAAGCCAGCCTACCCCTTTTTCCTGACCATATCTCATGATGGCATATTCGTCCACATCACCGTTTGTGTGATATCCCCCGAATTCACCAATGATCAGAGCCAATCCTTTGTTCAGCACATTTTCCATATTGGCTTTGACCGTTGCAGCATCTTTGCCAGCATACTCATACATATGAATGGAGAAGACCGTATTTTTCTGAGAATCGGCTGCAAATACACTTTGTCCATAATCCACGATGGATTGAGGGAACTGTCCCCATCCGGCTGCATCTACAATTAGCGTATTTTTAATTCCCGCATTTCGGAGTTTCGGAATGGCTTTTTTGTAACCATCAGCCCACGCACTTCCATTCCACGTTCCATACCATTCATTGGCGATGTTGACGATGACCCGATCTTCTTTGCCAATCAAAGCTTCCTTAATACTAATCCAGTAGTTTACTGCCGCATCCAACGAATTATAGTCATCTTTCCCTGTGGCGTCATGGACCTCGAGTACAGCTATCATTTTATTTTGGTTAACCACATTAATAATATTTTTAACAGCGTTCAGATCATCTTTGGTGTACAGGCTACCATTCGAAAGAACAATGCGTACCGTATTGGCACCTGTTTTGGCGATTGAAGGGATAGCGGTATTCAAATCATTTTTGAACCAGGAATGGCCGTGATTAACACCTCTCATGACAAAAGCCTTGCCTGTGGAATCGTACAACTTGTTACCGCTTACATAAAAACCTGTAGCAGCAGAAGCTTTGGGGGCTGCACTCCCTAATACCATGAACATAAGAGCAGCAATAACCGTGAAGATTGTACACTTTTTCAGATTAACCATTCGTTTGGAACCTCCTGTATTTGTTTTTTTTATTTCAATTAACCCTGCTCCAGGCAATAAGTTAATTAAAATCGTTGGTAATAGAAGTTCTTTTGTTAGCAAACAAACAACAAATAACTTTGTTATAGTTACGTTATTTAGTTTAAATAAACTTTATCGTTAAGGTTATGAAGTTATAATAAATTGAAAACGCTTACCAGTCAAGATCTTTTTACCATGATTAGGAATGATTTGTTTTTACATAACACAGCAAAAAAAAGGCTCTCTCCCCTCACAATCGTTCGGAGAAAGAACCCTCTGTATTATAAACGTCAGTTAACTCTTGTTTAAGTCTTGTTTAACTGTTGTTTAATCCCTGCTTTAGACTAAGTGTCTTCTCTAAGTCCCGCCAATACCAACCCAACCCGGTACTGTGGTCTCACCCGAATCTCATTAAACTTTCCAATCTCCACACCCTCAAACCGCTCCACATAAGCCTGATTCACATAACTCTCAGTCGTCCCTTTTCGAATTGGGGTTATAGACAGACGAAGCGCGTAATCAGCCAACAAATGACGGGATTGCTTCAAACCAAGCATCCAGCTGCGTCCATAGTTAATATGATCCGTTAACATCTGATGATGAATATGTGCTGCTGCAACGTCTCCTTCATAATCAATCTCAACCCACACGTCATCTACTTGTTCCGGCCACGCTGTGTCCAATCTCAGTGTTGCTGCATACTCTTTCGGATAATCAACCTCTACAGCAGGTTCGTAAGGCGAAACTTGGAATGTATACGTATCGAATACTCCTTGCTTAGACTGGGTTAAGACGGCATATTCAGAAGCTGAAACATGCTCTGGAGCCGGATAGAAGGATACCTCCATCTCTGGTTGCTCCACAGATGTACATAGGAGCATCTCATTCTGTACATACAGATGACTGCTGCTAATTACAAGCCTTTCTTCTCCGCCCACACGGAAACGGTAGGCATGTAATGCCTCTTCACGGGTCAATGTAATGATTCGTATGACCATACCGTCCGATGTTGTGATTTGCAGATGATGGTCCTTGCCGGCAATCGGATGTATCACAACTTCATTCCCCTGCTCCGATACTGTACCTTCAGGCATCTCCACATTTGTAACAGATGATGCATCAACAACATACTCAGGCGCCATGCCTTCATGGGCATAAAAGACAGCCGTAAGCTCCTGATTTACCATAAATCGGGTCAGTGGCTGAACGGTAGCACTAATGATCTTCATTCCACTCAGATTCATATGGAAAGGCAGAATGGCCGGCATGCCGGATTTCAGCTGCATCGTTCCTTCTCTTGGATAAAAAGCAGTCCCTTTGCTGGTATGCAGTTCCAATTGTATATCTCGATCAGGCATCGCCACATGATCCTGATAATTATTCATGAACAGGAATCCTGAGCCATCTTGTTGGCGAACAGACCAACGCAGATCCATCGTGTTCTCCGGTGTTATCGCATGTTGACCATCCGGTACAACACAGCCCATCGGTGCAAGCAACTCACCGTATGCTTCCAGGAACATGGACAAGCTTCGAATGCGGTCATACGATTCACCAATACGCCCAAATTCCCCGAGTGGCGATTGGTAATCATACGTCATTTTCGGCAATGCCTGCTCATTCATATATGAATTTTTGCCTATCGGATTGGTCCCCCCGTGATACATATAATACCCAACCAGATTGCTGCCGTTCGCAAGTTTCACAATGGTCATCGCCTCAACACTGTCCGCATCAACAACCGGACGAGCGTGATAACTGACCTGCATGCCTCCAGCAAGCTCGCAATACGCAGCAGGGTACTCCAGACTGTCATAATCCACTTCTTCCACAGGATTCATATGCAGATCCCGGAACAAATACTCCCGGCTTGGAGGCTGATTGGGAATCCATGGTGTGTACGCATACCCCGCTAGCATCGGTAATGTTCCTTCTTCAGGCACCGCAGCATTACCCCAGGCCGTGGCAGTATAGAACATCGGCTTCATACCGACTTCTTCGGCAATATGGCGAAGCATCTTCAGATGTTCTCGCCCGTCCCGGCCGGAGGTAATGTATTTTTCGCGGGTATATCCCCAGGCATCCATGGGTGCGCCAGCGTGCATATACTCATTTTCTAACTGTACCCCGATAACAGGGCCACCCTCCTGATAAAAGCAGCCGTTGAGCTGACGGGCAATCTCCTGATATAATCGCTTAGCGTAATACAGATATCCTTCATCGTTCGACCTGACTTCGAATGGATAACTGAATAACCAATCCGGCATCCCACCATTACGAACTTCCCCATGACAGAATGGACCAATCCGCACAATCAGAGGCAGCTCATGTTTGCCACACAGATCCACAAAGTGCCGCAAATTCAGATTTCCTGACCAATTAAATTCGCTTTCCTGCTCCTCGTGAAAATTCCAGAAAACATAGGAAGCGACAATGCTCACCCCGCCTGCCTTCATCTTCAGTAATTCTTCTTCCCACTGCAAGTAAGCGAATCTGGAGAAATGAAACTCACCTACCACGGGAATATGGGGTTTAGCATTACGAGTCATATAATAGTTGGTAAAATCATACGATTCCCCTCGTGGGCTTTTGCCGCCACTGCCAGTCATGCGACCCGCACGAATGTCCTTATCTTCCGCGTCCAATATAAAGCGAATCTGGCTACCTGCTATATTATCATTCATGGATTATATAACTCCTTCGATATAAATGGGATGGGTTGAAACGATTATCAATTATCGATGGATGATTGCCCCTTGATGATTCGGGTTTTTCTCCAATACCCGGTCCAACTCAAGTTTGGCTTCACTTATCCGCCCCAGCCCCAGAAGACCCAATGCCCGCATATACCGGCAATGTTCTTTATTTCGTTGATTGAGATCGTCGTCGAATACTAGAAAATCGGGCAGAGATACCGCAAAATAATCCATTCGGATATGATCATGCATATGTCTTTCCGCATAGTCAATGAGTTTGTTAAAGCGTCGGTTTGCTTCCTTCACATTGCCAAGCTTCTGCCAGGCCAGACCCTGATAATAGATGGATTCCGGCGGTTGGTCATTATAAAACATCGCGCTTGCCGGTTCATTCAAACCGATGGATGCTCTGTGGAAATTCTCCTCTGCCGCCTGATCATTCTTCAGTTGCTGGTAGGCACAGCCAAGATAAAAGTAAACGGGGTTGTCTCCGGCTCCCTCCAATTTACCTTCACCTAAGTTCTCCGGGTAAACCAAAGCCTTCTGCAACAGCTCCATTGCTAGTTCAGGTTGTTGTTTCTCCAGTTTTCGCTTTGCCAGTTCTGTCAGTGCCGTAACATATTGTCCTGTTACCTTACCTTCTCCACCCTCCCATGGATGAAACCGCCGGGTCTGAAGGGCATTCCATGCTTCTTGATGACTACCTTGCATATTCAGTAAAGTCACCCACTCGATATACAGATCATCACGGTGGTGAACCAACTCCATATGTTGTTCCAGCAATTTGATTCGATGCTCGCAGGAATACCCTATTTTCTTGTGCAATTGATCCAACTCGTAGAAGATTCGGGCATCCTGCGAATCCAACTGGAATGCTTCCTCTAATGATGCCAGTGCAAGATCGGGACGATTCAGCTTGTTATAATAAGCCAGTCCCAGATTCCGATGTACAGTGGAATATGCAGCATCCACCTCGCGTGAAGTTTCCCAATGGGTAATTGCTTCCTCGTAGCGTTTATGATCATATAACCAATTTCCCAGGTAATAGTGAGCACGCGCATCATTCGAATCCACTGCCAATGCATCCTGAAGCACCATGAATTCAAATAACGTATTAGGAAAACAATAATCCGTTGGAGCAGCTTTCCCCTGCTTTTGACATTCCCGGGCCTGCTCCACATCCCCCAGCTGACGATACAAGTAAGCCTGAGCATAACCAACCATAGGATACGGCTGTGCAATTTCGGATTCAACATAAGAGAGTACCGTCAGTGCTTCTTCCCACAATCCACAATCCGCGTAGTCTGCGGCTAGATTCAGATAATTATAAACGTCTCCTCGCATCAGACGATGGAAATGCTCACGTGTTTGCCGCGCTTGTTCTCTCTCTGAAGGTGCAGTTGCTCCACTGTAGATCAGGACTAACTCATGTGCGGCTCCAAATTCAACGGGGTCCAGTTCCAATGTCTCACGCGCATATTGGATCGCCTGTTTATCTTGACCCAATCTACGTAACAGAGCCACCTTCAGATGGCGAGCCTTATAATTTCTGGTGTTACGAATCAGCGAACGTTCGATGTGATCCAAAGCTTCGATGTCCCGTTGTAACGCCGTATCGATCTGAGCAAGCATGTAATAACCTGTATCCTGATACTGTGCAGACCATACGGCTTTATACAGTGCTGCGTAGGCTTCTTCCTGTTTCCCCTGTAATTTCAAACTCAGACCGAGTTGGTAAAAAGCTTCACTATCATATGGATTCGTATTTTTCAATGTCAGCGATTGAATGGCCTGTCTGAAATGCTTCTCTGCATCTTGGAACAATCCTCTACGCAGCAGCAATGTGCCATACGCAATGTTTAGACGAATATCCGTTGCATCACGCTTCAAACCTTCCAGATAATAAGGTTCCGGTTCATACGTGGCATGCCGATATTGCTCCAAATGAAGACCCGCCAGATATAGTTGTTCATTCGTACGAATCTCGGATGGTAGCGGGAGTGGTGTGGCCGGATCTGGAACTTCCTGAATCTCAGAACGTTCAGGTTGATAGGCTACAAGTACTCTTCCTTCCGCAGTTCGAACACTTAACTTCAACTGATGCCATTCATCTTGTCCGCTCCACGGGAATGAAGATTTATATAGTTCCGTAGGTGAGATATTACATCTCTCATGGAGATATACCGTGGTTGGACCTATCGCTTCAACGGTCACTTGTTCAAAAACCGACGTCGCATATACCATTACGGTTACCATTCCGGTCGTTTCGTCCATTTCCAGATTAACCGCTGCATCAATCGTTGCATTTTTGACCATACCAATTCCTTTATACGGCATAAAATACTGCGAGAATGATTTCGCTTCATAGGGCTGTAACCATGTAAAATCAGGCTGATTATCGGTATAGATCCCGGTCATTAATTCAATATAAGGTCCATCCTCGTCCGTTAACTGACGATCCCAGGCTTGCCCGAATTCCCCGTTCCCCCAGGTCCATTGCTTCTTGCCCGGAGAAATATGATGATTGGCTACATGCAACAAACCTGCCTGAATCCCATGGTCATAACCCCCTACAAAATTATAATTCGACTTATACGCCATATAGGATGTTGGAACCGGTATGTTTTTGTATCGGGAGATATCTACACCTTCGGAATAGTCCATCTTGTAATAGGTGCCAGTTGCGATGGGAAAGCGGGATACATCCCGTTTTCCATGGTCCAGCACAGCCGTTACATCAGGTGGAAAAACGGATTGTGTATGATCGTTAACAGCTACAGCCGGGTTGGCCCACCATAGAAAAGTTTGAGGTGCGCTGGTGCGATTGTATACCTCGGCATGGATTTCAAGATAGGCTCTGCCGGGATGTAATGTGAAGCCAGCGGTCATTTTGGTACCATACATGCGATCAATCTCACCCACCCACACGGTAGCGCTTCCATCTTCATTACTGCCAAATGTATAATCGACTGGACCAAACGTGTTGGGCCGATGATGCTGTGGCCAGTTGAATTCAATTCCTCCGGAAATCCATGGCCCTGCCAGACCCACGAGCGCAGGTTTAATCACCCGGTTATAATATACAAAATCGTAGTTGTTGGTCCGATCCAGCGCACGATAGATCCGTCCACCGAGTTCGGGCATCATCTCGATACGTACATATTCATTTTCGAGAATAACTAATCGATAAGACTTCATTTTGGCCTCATCTTCAATGCTGTCGATCACGGGATGCGGGTACACCTTACCCGAACTTCCCTGGTAGATTCTCTTTTCAAGAAACATCGGATTTTTGTCCGGTTTACCTGTACCATAGGTTGGAATATCTCTGGTTTCTTCCCATATGCGAACATTTGATTTCGCTGTCACGTGATTCAATTCCCTCACTCCTCGGCCTCGTATATATTGTGATCATACGCTCCGACATGCAGGAAGAACATTGACATTAAGCGGTTCTTGATGGACGATCTTCGGATTCCCCCATAACCAAAGAGAGCACCGATCCACTGAATAATGCAGTGAAAGGTACTCTCTGATTGATCTTGATTAACTTATCTACGACGTGCAAAATCCACAAATCTGAACTTATCCGGCCGATGCCTCGACTCCGTATACTGAAATTGACTGGCATCCTCCAGGTACACCTGGCTCCTCACCACAACCACATTATGGAACCCTTCAAGATCAAGTAGTTCCCTGTCCTCGGCGGTGGGTTCTTCCACCAAAATCTCTTTTTTGGCAAACGAAATGGAAAGTCCCAGCTCTTGCTCAATGTACTGATAAATGGAATCATTACAGATCTCTTTGCTGAGCCCAGGAACAAGCCGCTGGCTAATGTAATCTTTGTCCAGTATGACATGCTCTCCATCCACTTTGCGCACACGTCTGATCTCCCAGACCTGTTCATTCAGACCAAAGTTAATCTTCTTGTGCAACACCTGATCCACCTGCTGCTCCTCGAAAACCTTCACATACGTTTGAGCACGATGTCCCATTTTTTTGGCCAATTCCTTGAAGCTAACCAGACCTGAGATGGGAAAATCGATCTTGCGTATATCCAGTACAATCGAGCCCTTGCCTTGAATCTTCTGAATATAACCTTCTTCGTACAACATTTTCAATGCTTTGCGAATAGTCTCTCGAGACGTTTGATAACTTTCCGATAGATCCAGTTCCGATTGAAGCAGCGTCCCTGCCTCTATCTCTCCGGTCCGAATACGATCTGCAATATCTTCATATATCCGGATAAATTTATTATTCATTATTCATCACCATTGTTCATTACCCTTTTTTATCATATTGGCAACTATTATAACATTAAAAACCAATCAAGCGGTAATGTCGTTACTGCCAATGATTGCAGTATCACATGTAAGAATCAATTCAATCTAGATATGACGATCAAGCGCTGACGCTTTCTCCACTTGATCTGTACGGTTCTCATCCATAACTTGAATCAGCTTATTTAAACGGAAGATCAGCGCTGCAGCTTCGGATCTGCTTAAGTGCTGCATGGGACGGAAGCTGCCGTCTTCATATCCGGTAATCATGTACAAACCTGCAAGTTCCTGAACTTCTTCTTTGGCCCAATTAGATACATCAGTCTGGTCGGTAAACGCTCTTGGGGAAGTCAGCGGTTCCGGTCTGATTTTACGAACAACATTTGCTATAATCTTGGATGCCTGTTCCCGTGTCACCAGCGCATGTGGAGCGAATTTGCCGTTTCCCATGCCTTGAACCATCTCATGATGAACGGCTGCCTTAATCTCAGGAGCAAACCAATCCTCATCGTTCACATCCTGAAATCCATGTTGTTCATTAACCGTTGTGTCCACACCCATCAGACGCACGATTAATGCGGTAAATTCTGCACGCGTGATCGGACGACGTGGCTCGAAGCGAGTTTCACTCACACCTTGAATGATATTTTGTTCCGCCAGCCAGGTGATCTGATCTTTATTGAATGTTTGGCTGATATCAATAAATTTGATAATTTTTTTCACAGGTACATCAGGCTGCTCAGACGGTTCTGGTTGTGAACTCACCTCATCGGCTTGTTCCGATGTACCGTTTGGACTCGGGGTTGCACCGCCACCGCTCCAGGCGGATGGTGGATACGGAAAAGTCATGGCTGCGGCCCGTTTGCTTTCACTTTTCTCACCCGCTGAATTCTCCGTCCATACTTCCACCTCATAATGCTGCTCGGCATTCAGTCCTGTCCATACATAACTGCGCTGCGTGCCACGGTAGATCTCACGATCTTTATGGGTGATCACAATCACCTCATTTATTGAATCCAGTTCCCAAGTGAGCTTAATCGCACTTGTGCCTTGCGCTACGGCTGCAACTGTCAGATCCTCGGAAGGCAACGTCTCGAATTCCGGAACCTGGAGCGCTTCACCCTCCCCTGCCTCATTAAATGGAATGATTGCAAAGTCAGTATAACGCTCTGCACTATTTAATTGAGATACATGTATGGATGTCTCCGTTGTCGTTCCCACAAGCTCCTCATTTCGATAAACTCGATAACCCGCAGCACCAGGAATCAGTTCCCATACAATGTCTGCACCATACATGGAACGCCCCTCTACTACAGGAGGAGAAGAAGCACTACCGGGCAAAGTCATTGCTGGAAGGTAATAACCACCATCACTACTGCCCGAGGCATTCATGGTCTTCACTGTATAAATATAATTCACGCCCGGTTCGAGTTCCTTGTCGTCATAGAACAGTTCGTCTGCAGGAACACGAGCAATCTCCACACCGTCACGCTCAATGATAAACAACTCGGCACCTTCGACCCGGCTCTGTTCCAATATAAGACGAATGTGGTCCTTCGCCGAATGATACTCCACTTCGACAGGAGCTGCTGGTTTGGTCAGGACAGAATACACGAGCTTCTCCGATGAATCTCCCTGGTCATTCTCTGTGTAGATTTCAATCGGGTACTGCTTTCCTGCATCCAGTTGATCAATAATAAACTCTTTTTGTTTGCCTCGGTATACTTCTGTACCATCCAGTAATATAACGAAAGTTTCGTTCCCATAAGGGAAGTCCCATTCTAGTTTGGCGTGATCTGTCTCTGGGAGTATCATCATTTCCAGTGAATCAACATGAGGCAAGGTGTAAAAAGGAGTCACGATCATTGGGCTTCCTGAACCAGCCGTATTATAAGGAATAATCTGTACCTGATCATATTGGGTTGCACTCTCCAGATGAGTTAATCTCACCTCTGTGATATCCCCTTCTTCAATCGTGGTGATGATCTGATCTCCGATACGTATGGTATATCCCTCCGCACCTTGTACCTTTGGCCAAGAGATCCATCCCTCCTTTTCCCCAATCTTGCTTGCATGTAAAGGTTCGTTAATGGTCGCAGGCAACGTTCGCAAGTGAACTTCGAAACCGGAATCACTCTCTCCCGTTGCATTGGATGTTTTGATCGTATACGTGTAATGCGCTCCTGGTGTCAGTCCATCATCTTCAAATGAAGCTTGATCTGCTGGAACCTTAGCGACTTCAACACCATCCCGCATAATGATGAATTGCTCTGCTCCCCGTGTTGAGCTTCCAGTCAGGTCCAATACCGCAGTCTGATCTGTGATGTGTGTTATGCCTGCCGTCTGAGGTGATATGGGTTTCGTTAAAACCTGAATCTGAGTAGGCTCTGACCGATGACCATCTTCATTAATCGCAACAAGTTCGAATTCATATGCTGTGCCATCCAGCATGCTATTGAGATGTACAGAGGGTTCAGACACGCTCTGCACATCTCCCGTTACCCGATTACGAATCTCATATGCAGCCGCTCCCTTAACAAAATCCCAAGCCAGATCCACCGCATGTGTTCCGGCTTTCACTGTTATACTTTCTGCAACCAATGGCAACGTTTGAGTCATTACACTGAAAGTAAGCGGCGCACTCGTTCCACTCGTATTGACTGCCCGAATCACATAAGTGTATTTCGTTCCTGGCAACAGATCCTTGTCTACGAAATGGGTTTCACTTGAATCCATCTGAGTGATCTCTCTTCCATCCCTTTCAATGACATAATGATCTGCCCCTTGGACACCAGTGTTACTGAAATCCAGACCCAGGCTGTTTTTTGCCACATCATATACCGCAATCTTAACGGGTTTCTCAGGCAAAGTCAGCAGAGATACATCCGTCGCTTCAGAACGAGTTCCCTGTCTGTTGACCGCCCATAGTTGATAGCGATGCCACGTTCCATCCTTGAGTCCTGTAATCGTTGCTTCATTCTCCATTCCTCTATAGATCTCCTTACCATTCTGCTCAATCACGTATTCAGCGGTACCTTCCACGACAGACCAGGAAACTTTTGCATGATGTACTCCTGAATCAACAAGTACTTCGGCAGGCGACACAGGTTTGGACAATCGGATGAGCTGAGCTGTTTCACCTGATCCAGAAGCATTCACAGCCTGAACTTCCAAAGCGTACTCTGTACCTGGCAACAATCCCTCAAGCATGTAGGCCAGTTCTGATGTTCTGCCCATTTCTGTTCCATTGATTTTCACAATATAGAGATTCGCCGTATCTACAGCTTGCCATGCAAGTCCCATACTTGTCTCACCAGTCGATGTGACATTAAGTCCTTCCGGCCTGCTAGGTAGCGTAAGAATTGTACTACTGGTAGATACACCGTACCCGGCAGCATTGCCCGCCTGTACTTCATAGGTATACTCATGACTGCTTGACAGGTGGTGAACAGCGAGTTGTGTATCTGATATCTCATGGCTCTGTCCATCGATGATCACCCGATATTTCGTTGCCCCAGCTACAGGCTCCCAGCTCAATATCGCTCCCTGTTCTGTTACTTGAACGACGTGAAGTCCCGAAGGGCTATCTGGTAGCGTTGTTCCTGATACCGAACTGCGCATCCCCTGTCCACTTCCGTTCACTGCTTGTATATCCAGTTGATAAGATGTTCCTGAACTCAGTCCCGCAAAGACCCATTCTTGGGTTCCAGCAGGAACCGTTCCCGCCTTCTCTCCATTCAACCATAACTCATAACGATCGGCTCCTCGTACTGCCTCCCAATTCAGACGAAGGCTCGCGGTGGAAGCATCTGATACCTGTAAGCCGGACACCTGTCCAGGTAACGTCTTGAGCAAAGGTAATTCTGCCAACGGTCCTGGTCCTGTCTCATTTCCGGCAATTAACGCATAGCTGTACTCCATTCCGCTATCCAGACCCGAGTCCAGATACTCCGTCTGCTCTCCTTCATATATGGCTGTTCCATCGCGTGAAAGACCATAATACGTTGCAGAAGTTACTGTCTCCCATTCTAATGAAATATCATGCTCCTGAATTTGAACGGCCATAAACTCACCGGGCATTGCCGGCAGTGTGAGAAATCCGGTCCTACTGCTACCACCTGCGCCACTTTCATTCATTGCCGTTACCGAGATGTTATGAATGGTTCCTGGAACGAGGTTGCTGACATAGGGAAGGCTACCAGGATCAGATACCGTCTGATCAAATACGGTGGCACCGTCCGAAGTAGTCACGATGATGCGGTAAGCATCTGCTCCTCGTACTGAATCAAATTGAATTTCGGCTAAATTGGGCTGTGAATCTACTTTTCGAACGTGCAACGTTCCGGGATCTGCCGGGGTAGTTAATACTTGAACACTTACTGCATCACTTACTCCGGTATGGTTTCTCACTCTAACTTCATATTCATAGACCTGACCACCGCTTAGGGAGTGATCGATTATACTGTGGTTAGGATAATCGAGTGTCCATGACTGCCCTGTAGTTTTGTTCGTTATCTCATACTGATATCCATCGGTAAACCTTTCCCCCGTTGGCAAATCCACTGTAAGTTCAGCTGAAGTCTCAGCGATCTGTGTCGTTTTCATATGACTCGGTTGCTGGGGCTTGCGTTGAATATGGTAAGGTGATGATGTTGTCTCATATGTATTCCCTGCTCTGTCCATGGTTTTCGCATGGATGTACCATATACCTTCCGATTCGATGGATATTTTATGCTGGTCAGAGCGGGCTTCAAGCCAATGCTCCGGTGATTCTGCACTGTTCGTAACTTGATAGAATCGTTCCAATTCCTGAATGCCTGAGTGGGAGTCGGCATACTGAATGGTAGTGGATATGTCCGTGTCCGTCCAGCCATGCCCGTTCGGTGCAAATGTAATCGTTGGTGCCATCTGATCCACATAGGCGATTCGACTCACTTCCTTGCTTACATTGCCAACAGTATCCCTTGCTCTAGCCCGAATGGTGGTAGCGCCATTTGTGCTTACTGTACCGCTATTTCCTGTCATATACGGGGCATCATTCATGCTGTATTCATAGGATATCGCTCGTTCATCCACACTTCCTGCGATAGTGAATTGCACATGTTCTTTACTCCATCCAGAAGGACTTAAACTAATCACCGGCTCGGTTGGAGCTGTCTTGTCAATTCGAACTGTAGCCTGAGCGGACGTGCTTATGTTCCCTACACGGTCAATTGAGCGTGCATATACGATCGTTTCTCCCTCGTCGGCAACCGTCACTTCGCCCTTGTAATCGATCCAAGGACCTTCTTTGTTAAGTCGATATTGGCTCTTGGCAAGCCCACTGCCCGCATCTTCACCACTGTTTATCGCAAAAGTTACATCCTGATTCGTCCAATCCTCTTCACTTAACGTAATCGTTGGTTGCTCAGGCCCGGTCTTGTCGATTCTGGCTGTTGCCGAAGTGGAAGCACTGACATTGGCGGCCCGATCAACACTACGTGCGTAAATCTCGGTTATCCCTTCTTCATTCAGTGTAAAAGGATTCTTGTAATCGATCCATTCTCCCTCACTTCTCAGCTTGTACTGTGTCAGACTAATGCCACTTGCTTCGTCCGTACCCTCCGTTAATGTCACGATTACCGCCGCTTTTGTCCATTCTGGCGGATTCAGCGAGATGACGGGAGGCGTTGGTGCCGTCCGATCTACCCTGGCTGTCACAGCCGTTTCCTGTCCCGTATTACCAAACGCATCAATACTGCGTGCCACAACAGTTGTGTTGCCTTCACTGTTTACGGTAAACGGATCGCTATATTCACGCCATTCTCCTGCCGGACCGACTTTCACTTCAGTCTTCTGAGTTCCGCTCAAAGCATCCTTGCCTTCTTCAACCGTGACCAGAACACCTTCTTTGGTCCAAGTGGATGGAGTGACTGTAACGGAAGGAGCAGTTGGACCCGTTGTATCTTTAATCATCTCTCCAGCGGATATAAATGGGGTCTGTATCCCTTCTCCATTCAGTGCCGCCACAAATACTTCATATTTTCCATCCGCGAGTCCGGTCAGGGCGAATTCTGTACGTGTGGAAGCTGTTGTTCCCGTTGCGAGGACTTGCCCACCTGGACTGCGTATTTCCGTTTTGTAATGGGTGCCCGCAGGATTTCCATTATTATTCCAGCTCGCTGTAACAGAGTTGCCTGATTGTGTCACAGCCGCAGCAGCCGGTGGATTCGCCAATGTATATTTGGTGGATGGACTGGAGTACCCCGTGTAGGAACCACTTGAATTTTTTGCTCGTACAGCAAAAGAATAACTCGTATTCGGAGTGAGCCCAGTCACCTGCAGACTGTTTGATGCACCTGTATCCACGATCTGATTCGTCGTCATATTTTTCAGTTCATACGTTACGGATGCATCATTAGCTTTCTTATCCCAGTTGACCGTCAAGTTATTAGAATTAACCAATGTGTATGTCGGTGTTCCGGGCACAACAAAACTTCTTACTGTAAAGTTAACGGTTCCTGCCGAGGATACTCCACCTTTGTCATCCATGACCCATACTTGCAACGTGTGTGTGCCATCTGGCAGGGTGTCAGGCAATGTGTAATTGGTGTTGAAAGACTGATTTGAACCCGTTGCGGTCATCTGGGTCAAAATGTTCTCAGACCCACCATCGATGGACCATTTCACGGTCAACAGGTCACCTATATCCGTATCCCGCGTTGTACCAGAGATCTGAAGTTGCTCACCTTTGTAATAGGTTTGACCCGAAGAGGGTGCTGTTAAGGTAAATGAAGGTGGAGCATTTTTGGGGCCAATCCCCACGATCGTTGAAAATTTGCGTGAAGCCTGATTCGCTGTTGCTTTGGCATTCCACCAGAATTGCGCTGCTGTATCACTCGCCGTAACGGTCTGGCCTGGAGTGAATGACGAAGGTGAAGAACCCCCTGTTAGCTGCGCATTGTCCGGACCGCTGTACTGTCCCATGTATATGCGATCTGCATTCACAACATTGTACGTATTCGCATAAAAAGCCGTGACCTGAACGCCGCCGCTGTAATTGCGCCATCCATTCTCGATGACTTCAAACGGAGATGCATCATTGCCATTCACCATCGTATCCCAATAAAATGTTCCACCCAAATTCAGTGCCGATCCACTACGGTTGATGGCTTCCAGTTCAACCTTCATGTATCCACCTTGTGAGGTAGCATTAACGATAGATACACGCAAAATATATTCGACATTGTCCTTTTGCCGGGACATTTCAATCACATTATTGTTAATTCGGTAATAATTAAGCGGCAATGTTTTGAAGTTCACGGGTGATCCATTATGGTCGATAATCGTAGATACATTCCCTGTATCACCACCGTAAAATACATTTGTGTTTGGTAGTAATACGATTCTGTATTTACCGTCACTGTTCATCTCCACTTTCACCTTGGAGGACTGTACAGCCTTCATGCTGGACGTATCGGATACAATTCCGATGGTTTCAACCGTTTCAGCCATTACCGTCGTTGCGCCCCATTCAAGCAACAGGGCTTGAGGTGATAATAACGCAAATGCCAGTACCACTTTGGTTAACTGTTCCGCTTGTTTCTTCACACGTTTTCCTGATTTCTTCAACGTCTACTCTCCTTTTTGGCACACACAAAAAAAAGGAGGCACCCCAACAAAGGAACGATGTCCTAAGTTGGGGTGCCTCCCCTAACAAGTGTCATTTTTTCTTGATTATAACGATTAAGCGCATGAATGTAAACACTTGATCATGAACGCCTTACTTCTCATTTCTCATCTCTGATCTTTAATAACGCTTCATCCAATGCACCAACGACCTTGTCAGACCATACATCAAATTCCGGATCTTCGGTCTGTAACTCAGGATGCGCCAGAATGTGCTCAATCGTACGTCGAATGCCCTGATCGGCTCTTGTCGTTGCTACAAATTCCGGAACAAGCCGCTTCAGCTTGCTGTTATCAAAGACAACGGTATTGGCTTTGTCACCCAGCAATCCGCCGCGAAGATCCTGATCACTGCATGCGGCCAAGAACTCAGAGGGTACATGTACCGCATGAAGCTTAACTCCCAACACACCAGCTATAATCTCATGAATCTGATTCCAGGTGACGGATTCATCTGAGGTGATATGTACCGATTCACCAATGGCATGGATATTTCCCATCAGCCCGATAAACCCTTTGGCAAAATCAGTATTGTGCGTGATGGTCCACAGTGAGGTGCCATCTCCGTGGATGATAACGGGTTTGCCTTCACGGATACGCTTGAGAACCTGCCAGCTGCCTTGAGTACCATGAACACCGAGAGGTACCGATTTGTCGCCATACGTATGGCTCGGACGCACAATGGTCACCGGGAATCCATGCTCGCGGTATTGTTTCATCAGATAGTCTTCACAGGCAATCTTGTTGCGTGAATACTCCCAATATGGATTCGATAAGGGCGTCCCTTCCGTGATCCGGTAATCAGCCAAAGGTGTCTGATATGCAGATGCCGAACTTATAAAAATAAACTGCTTGGTTTTATCCTTGAACAAACGGTAATCTCGCTCCAATTGAGACGGTACAAAAGCGATAAAGTCTGCCACAACATCAAATTCCAGATCAGCTATCAGTTCCGCTACACGTGCCTCGTCATTAATATCAGCTTGAAGTACCTTAACTTCTGCTGGCAACTCATCGTTCCGATTGCCGCGATTAATTAAATACAGTTCACAGCCTTGCTGTGCAAGCATCTCCGTAATGGCCGTACTGATGGTGCCTGTCCCTCCAATAAATAGCGCTTTCATTTCGCCACCTCCTGATCGATTTTACCCACTTTCCCATGATATCACGCACCAAAAAAAGGAGCAAAGCTCGGTGACCCGAAACCTTGCTCCTTCTGCTTATACGACCTTAATCGTTGCATATATCATGTACATGCCGCAGTGAATCTCGTATTCGCCCTTCGGCAGATCTTTGTCGACCGTATAATAATTAGGCCCCTTTTGCATGTATAGATCCATGCCTAGCTTTTGTGATCCCACTGATTTCACATGTGTCACCGACCGGGTCAGAATAAAGTTGATTTTGGTCGGTACGCCAGCTTTCACCTCGATGACGTCTGGTCCAAAACCATCGTTGCTCACGTCCACATCAATGACTTCATATCCCTTCAAATCCTCCGGAGTCTCGGCTTGTGCTGTTACCGCACTTCCCGATCCGGGGGATACGTCTTTGCCCATAAAATAAACCAAAAATGATCCAAGCAGTACAACAACGGTCAGACCCAGCGTTAACCAAGGCCATGTTTTTCCAAACCAGCTTTTCATATAAACACTCCTCATTCGATGTCCCATCAATATTCAATCAACAGACGGATGTATTCTTTAAGCATATCTGATTCGCATGACAATGAAAATGACCCCTCTGGGCTATTGCGATTGAGCTATATAAGTGGAACTAAAGAATATTTACACTGGACACTCCGATGACAGAACAACCTTTCGATCGCTGTTATCCCCAGATTTTTTTGATTTCCTTTTTCAAAGGGTAAAATCCGGGAATAAAGGCGCACGCTTCGCTTCTTCAGGTTATTTCTGTCCTCTCCGTTTTGTGTAAATGTTAGTTCAATTTATATACAATATTTCAATCAAAAAAGCCTGATTTCTCAGGCTTATCTACGGGTATTCCCGTTCATGCTTCGCAATATTCCTTTTCGTATTAATCAGGAATATATCGGTGTATTCCGACTTCGTCTCATGCGTAATTTATACAACTCTGGCAGGGCTACACCAATGAGCACAATAATAACTCCGAACCATTGCAATCCGCTGACATGCTCATGGAGCACGATTGAGGATAACAGTACTGCAATTGGAAGCTCAACTGCACCCAGGATTCCGGCCATGTCACCACCAATATGCGGAACGCCGATAGCGAACAGTACTGGTGGAATGAATGCCCCGAAGAATCCAAGCAGCAATCCAAATACAAGCAACTGGCTCCAGATCAATCCGTTAAAGAGGAATGTCGGTGGGAACAAAATGCACAGCAGGATCAATCCGCCTGTAACCATCCACGCACTGCGGAAGGCTGGATGTGCTGAAGGAACCGCTTTGCCGCTGAACAAGACAAACAGGGAATAACTTACGGCTGCCATTAGTCCAAGAGCAATACCCAGACCGTTGAACTCACCCAATCCTTGTTCTAGGAAACCCGCTGCCAGCAAGGTTCCACCAAACAGAATGATCAACGTCAGGAACGTGACTTTGTCTGGACGTTGACGTTTGCTTATCGCCTGAATCAATACGCTAATCCAAGTGAACTGGAACAACAGGATAATGGCAAGTGAAGCCGGGATATAACGTAAAGACTGATAATACACGAGACCTGTAATTACCGTTGGTGTTCCAGCAGCCATCAATATCAGACGTTGTTTCCACGTCAACCGCTTGAATACCTGTACCACGGTTCCTGATGCTTTGCCATTTGCCTGTGACTTACGTTTTGTTCTAAATTTTGTGTATAGCGCCAGCATCCAGGATAGAAGAAAACCCGTGATCAGCTGTGCTCCCACAACCTCTCCAAGTTTATATCCTTCGCCGTACGCCAGAACCACAATCGTGGATAATATGCCATAGCTCATCGCTCCCGCGAGAACGGACAGATAATATTTCATTGTGAATAAACCTCCTGATGATAAGAAAAATACGCCCGCATGTTGGTTCATGCCAAGGTCACAGACACCATCTAAATGCAAAAAATCCTAACTACGAGCAAGGAATACATTGATTCCTTGGCATCGTAGTTAGGAAGTATAGGCTTCCCGTAGAGACCCTCGCCCTGTGTACACTTTCGGCCTGCGAGGTTATACGAAATGATATATGCAATTTGATGTAATTCGTGTGTGACGACTTTTCATATATTACATGGGAGGTGAGATGGTGTCAACCCTATTCAGTATAAAAAAACGTCATGTCCGATTGGAGCCTGAGGAGTCCCACTCCAATGTTTGCTGTAAACCTGCCTTCAATCCATCCAGATCCAGCCCATCCACAGCAAAAGCCTCACGGATCAAAGGCGGCGCGACAAATTCATCATACTTGCCCAGATAAGGCGCTTCATCTTCAGCCAGTAACGCAGATGCGTCTTCAGCCGTTCGACACTCACTCATGATCTCGGCTAACAATGTTCGTTCGTCGACCTTGCCGGACACTACAAAATAATATGGCTCCATGGGTACAACTGAACGCAAGGCAAGTTTCTTGGACAGATTATGCTTCATCAGGCGCTCCAATGTACGGAATGATTTACTTCCCACCCAAGGAAGAACATACATCGAATCTCCCCCTGCCGGAATCACGACCTGCTTCAACAGTCCGCTTTCACGAGCTAGGCGGCGCGCCCGTTCAAGTCGATTGACGGCTTGTGGTGACAGATAGGGATAGATGGTCGAGTCGGACAACACTTCACGCATTTTCTGTACTACCGACGTATGAATATCTCCTCCCGCTCCAAGCCATAACGTATCCACCTTACCTTTTGCAGACTTCACATACACAGCCTTGTGCTTGTGATCAACCTCTTCCACTTTCCACAGTTTGCCTGCGAGCGAGAAGCAATAGCCAGGTGGGGGCACGGTTGTAATTGAACCAATCTCTTCAGAGCCGTTCAGTACTTTATGTTCCTCATCGTCCTTAAACACGGCGTAGAAGCGATAATTATTCACAATTTTCTCACCTGTCAGACCGATGATCAATGTTCGATCCTCTGTCCATTGCAGATGATCCGTCTCAATGAGGTAATTCAGGAATACCTGATATTGATCAGGTCTAATCAACGCAAATGGAGCCAGCGAAAGGATGGCTTCTGCAAGATCTCTCGGCTCCGCCTCCCCCATACTTTTCAACATGCTCATCGTCTGATGATAGAGCACACCTATGGGCATTTTGCGGGCTTCAAGCGGCTCGACCCATTTCGTTTTTACATATAGTTCAATAACAGCAATCGCACGCATCAACGTCCACGGCATGCGCGCTGGCAATTGCGCTTCCTCATCCTCTTCCTCTGGACATACAAAAAGCATCTCTGATGCCATGTCCTCTCGTCTCCCTGAACGTCCCAGACGCTGTACAAAGCTGGACGCACTATACGGTGCACCGAGCTGAACCACACGTTCCAGTTCGCCCAGGTCGATGCCCAGTTCAAGAGTGACCGTTGCCGCAGCAACCGCGGGCCCCGATCCTTTGCGTAGGGCAGCTTCCGTCTCTTCCCTCAGCATGGCCGAGATACTTCCATGATGCACATGGAACACATCACGCTCTTGCCTGCGAGCCGCGACCCGCCGCATCTCAAGAATGGTGACTTCTGCATCGGTACGGCTGTTGGTGAAGATCAGCGCTTTTTTGCGATGTGTACTCTCATAGATGAAGTCATAGTATGCTTTACGTGCGTTATGAAGCTGCTCCGCCTGCTCCTCGTCCTGTGCATCCGGAAAAGAGAAATGTTCCACCCGCAGTCGCAGCTTGCGACCGCCCGGGGAAGAGACCACATCCACTCCCTGCTGCGTTCCCGCAGCAAGCCAAGATGTAGCCGTATCATAGTCACTAAGTGTAGCGGACAAGCCCACTCTTCGCGGTGCACAGCCAGCCATACGCTCGATTCTGGCAAGTTCGCTGAGTACTTGAATGCCCCGATCCGCTCCCATGAAAGCATGCACCTCATCGATGATGACATATCGCAAGTCATGAAACAGCGCCGGGATTGCATTCGGTCGATTCATGAGCAGACCTTCCAGCGATTCTGGCGTTATCTGGAGCACACCGGACGGATTTTTCATCAGTTTTGTTTTCTCCGCCTGAGGTACGTCCCCGTGCCAATGCCAAACCGGAATATTTCCTTCGGATAACAGATCCTTAAGACGTACGAATTGATCATTAATCAGGGCTTTCAGAGGTCCAATGTACAAAATACCAACCGACTTGGAAGGCCGTTCATACAGCTCGGTCAATGCAGGAAAAAAAGCCGCCTCCGTTTTGCCGGAGGCCGTTCCCGCCGCAATCAGCATATGATGCGGGGTATGGAAACAGATATTGCAGGCCTCAATCTGGGCAGGACGAAGCGATTCCCATCTTTTTTTATATATAAATTCCTGAACAAACGGAGCCAGCCGATAGAACGGATTATCACTCATAATTCAAACTCCGCCAGGAAATCGTCCAGATCATCTGTATTTGCGGAAGCATCTGCCCCTTTACCCGTTTCCTGAGGTTTGGCAACCCGCTCGCCAAGTAATTCAGTATAAGTCACTTCAGGATTCTGGTGTAACGTATGCAGTACATCCATAAAGTCGCGTACCACTTCACGCGTGGTCAGCAATTCATCCGCACCCAGTCGGTTCACCGCCGTTTGCATAAAATCAACCAATTGTTCATCCGTCAGACTTGCACTGTATCCAAAATGCAGAGCATGAATCTGCCGCAGCTTCTGGAGCAGAATCAGAATCTCTTCATGCGATAACATCGCCAGCTTCAGGATCGGACCTGTGTAATTCGCATACGCTTTGGCTGCATAACGACCATCAATAAGCCTGGAGCGAAGTGCTTCATAGCTGTATAATCCGCGCCGTTCATCCTCCACAAACTGTGGCGTACCGCCTACAAATATGCCCAGGTGCTCTGCCTTGCCCTGCATCGTATCATTGAACATGGTCAGCAATTTCTCATAGTTGCTTTGACGGGAGACACTGTTTGTAATTTTGTACAGATTCACCGCTTCATCAATGAACAACAGCAACCCTCTGTAACCAATGCGCGCTGTGAATTCAGACCATAGTTTGAAGTAGTCATACCAGTTGTCATCGTCAATGATAACGCCAACAGCCAGTTCTTTTTTCGCTTCCGTTTTGGTTGCAAATTCTCCTCGAAGCCAGCGAAGGGCCGCCTGTTTGCGATCATCATCAGCCAGCTTGTACCCGTTCCAGTACGACGCCAGTACTTTGGCAAAATCAAAGCCGTGAACCAGATTCTGCATCTCCCCCGTCACCGCATAGATCTGCTTCTCTACTTCCAGCGGCAAAGCGGGATCATCCGGGCGCAAGTTCTGACTCTGCATCGTGGACTGTTGCAACCCTGCGATCCATTTTTGCAAAATCGGCTCCAACGCTCCCCCATCCGGGCGTGTGCGTGTAGACAGACGAGTCATCAGTTCGCGGTATGTCGCAAGTCCCTGCCCTTTGGTTCCCACCAATCGACGCTCTGGTGAGAGATCGGCGTCTGCCACAACGAAATCCCGATCCATCGCATAATTACGAATCATTTGCAAAAGAAAGCTTTTACCGCTGCCGTAACGACCCGTAATGAGTTTAAACGCTGCGCCTCCCTCGGCGATATTGTCCATATCCCGCAGAATGGCCTCCACTTCCGGTTTCCGACCGACAGCAATCTGCTCCAGCCCAATTCGTGGGACAACACCAGCTGTCAACGAATTTACAAGTGCGGTGGTCAGCCGCTTTGGTATTTTAAGTTCTGTCACTGCGTATCACCTCTTCACATGTTCGAACACATCTATATAATCAGGAACAATCCGATCACCATCAATCAGAAGATCACCGATCGTTTCCATAGCCACATCATTAATTTCATCCAGCAGAAGCGTAGGCATCGTTCCATATTGCTCAGCCAGACGCATCAGCTCCATATCTGGACTTGCCCCAAGTAGAACATGAATCGTTTGCACCTGCTGAGTGGAGAGTTCATTGGCAAAGAGCAGCCATTCTTCATCCAGATCAGCCTCAGCAGACTCGTCCCACTGCAACTCAATCGATTCTATTTGCGCTCCTGTTGCAATCTCTACTGTGAATGGCTCCGACTCCGTGGAACCTTCAGTTGGAGTGATCTCGTCCCTTACTTCCAGTACATCGAATGGATTACTTGTAACAATTGCGTTGTTAACCTCTTCATCCTTCACTTCACAAGGGTGATCATCCTCAATTGTAAGCGCCAATCGCACGTACTCACTTTCCTGCTGTAACGAAGCCAATTTCTCTGTATCAATACGAATCATTGGTTGCTCCACAGTCTCAGCCTGCTCGATCGCATAAGCCTTGTCCAGGTAACGTTCAATCAGATTTGCAAGTTCGGGTTCAAGAGTCTGTCCTCGCAATCGGCCTCTGAATCCAAGCAGTTCACGAAGTTTATTTTCAGTACATCGATAGATCCGCGTAACCATCTGCACAAATTCAGCCTGTTCACCTATGGGCATATATCTGAACGATACCGATCTTCCATAGATCGAATCATCATAGACTGCTTTGCGAAACAGAATGCGCTCCATCGTGCGTTCATCGTTAGGATCACACTCAGGCAACAGTCCAACTTGTCGCGTACGTTCCAGGTACGAATCAACCAAGGCCATGACCCGCGGGATGTACTGCTCCATCACTTCTTTGCCGCCATCTCTATAGAATTTACTGAGTGTAATATCGTAATCATAATATCTTTGCAGCATATTCAGCGAGATATCCGATACCTTATCCTGTAAAATACGTTGCAGTTCCCTATCCAGCATCTCTGCTGGCAGGTATCCGCCTGAAAGGATCATAACCTCGGATAAGGACATCTCCAGCTGATGGACCAGCACATAATCGACCATCCACTCTTGCATATATATATTTAATTGGGGCAGCCGTTCACAGTAGTTCACCCATAGCTGCTTCAATTGATCATAACCATCCTGAGGATTCTGCCAGCCAATGCCGTTAATTAACTCGTAGATATGAACAAATAGATAGGACAGATCGGTATCCGGGTATCTCCCCTGACGTACTTCCTTCCTCCAAAACATATACCACTTGCGCTGGGCTTCATTCATCACGCCATACGTTGGCCAGTAACTCATAAAGGGAACCCACGGGGATACATCCCCCTCCATCTCTGCCCACTGCTTTCCTTCCTCTACAAAACGTTTCTCTGAGGACAATATGCCTCCACGATGCTGCATCGTATCATGTGCAGACTGCACAATGGTTGAACGATCAGGAACTGGCACTGCTGCTGTTTCAGGTTCTTCACTCAGATCTATCTCCATAAATTCCAATTGTCTTGAGTTGTCTTTCATAGAACGTTATCTCACCCTCCTCCAAGACAGAATACGAACAAGTGTATCCATAGGGATCATTATATCACTTGTCCTGTGTCTGCGGTGACGAAATTTAGACATTCCTGGACACAAAAAAGAAGGCATTTCTGCCCTCTTCTCATCATGATGTTATATAAGTTGAAATAATGATTTTCACATTGCACTACGATGACAGAATAACCTTCCAATCGCTGTTATCCCCAGATTTTACCGATTCCCTTTTCTAAAGGGAAAAATCCGGTTATAAATGCGAACGCTTCGCTTTTCCAGCTTTTTTCTGTCCTCTCCGTTAGGTGTAAATGTATTATTTCAACTTATATAGATACCTTTTAAATATGAAAAAAGTCCGCCCTACGTATTAATCCATTGATCCAGTAGTCGGAATGTCTCTGATGCACTGTGTACCATGTTGTCATGATCTTCTGGAGTGCTGATGGACTGCTGCAGCAAACCCGTAAACTCGCTCCATCTTGTTCTTGTCTCTGAGCCGTAAGCATTGAAATATTCCAAACCACGATCGGCCTTAATGGGTAGGAACTGCGACAAACGCTTGGTCATGATTTGGCCACCGTTCGTGGACCCCTCAATTACATACAGATATCCGAACAAACGCGCAGGTGTTGAAATATCCGGCAGTTCTTCACAGAGCGGAAGTTGAGTGATCTCTTCTTCACCGGCACCCAGATTTCGTAAATCTTTTTCCAACAGTCCAGCCTTGCCTCTAATCTCGATATCCAATCCCGTACTTCCCCAGAAAGGCTGTTGTACAGCCTGATCTTCCAGCGGTTTCAGGAATCCATAAAATTTCTCTAAATATGTTCTATATTCTTCTATAGTCACGGTTTGATTCATAATGGCTTTTGCATAAGGGTTCTGTTCTACTTGTCTGTGATAATGAGCTGTCTCGCTCTTCAGACGTTCCATAATAGTTGTTGCTGTCATCGTAGTTATCCCCTTTCACAATCTGTTCTATTGTTGCAAATGAACGCTTATCCTCAACTGATTCTCAGTATATTGAAATGGAAACTGCTTTCCTTGCACTCAGCTCCATTTAATACAAGCAAAGACTCTATGTAAGTATACTTATTCTTGTTTGAGAAAACTATATGAATCCAACGTCCATGTACAGCCAATACATTTCTCCGTTGTTATCTTAACCGACTGTAATCTGTATGTTTAAGTATTAACCGAAAACAATAAAAACGACCCTATAATCTGGTAGGCAGTAGATTTCAAATGTCAACATGGTACACTAACTTTATATCCTGTCATTGGAGGAATGCATTCTATGGATCTTACAGTTCAAGACGTTGTACTTCATCTCACAGATAACATTCAATTGCCGGAAAACACGGTAGATCAGCTCATTACGGGCTCACTTGATCGTAAGGTCACAGGGATTATCATTGCTTTTATGCCCACACATTATGTTATTGAACAAGCCATACAGCAAGGTGCTAACTTAATCATCGCGCATGAATCTCCGTTCTATAACCATCACAGTCATACGGATTGGCTTGCAAATGATTCGGTTTATATGGACAAAAGAAAGTTGATCGACGAAGCAGGCATTTCCATCTATCGATGTCATGATATCATCCACCACTTCCAACCGGATGGCATTACCGAAGGACTGATTCAGGCCTTGGGGTGGTCCTCTTATGTAGAGCAACGAATACCAGAAGCAGACATCCTTTCTTTTCCAGAAGGAAGCACCGCCCAAGCTATTGCTCACCATGTGAAAAGTTCCCTAGGCATCGATTATGTACGCGTTGCAGGCCATGCGGAAATAGTCTGTAGACGCGCAGCGGTACTGGTAGGTTTTCGTGGTAATGGACATGTGACGATTCCCTTGATTCAGAACGAGCAAGTGGACCTCATCATTGCTGGAGAAGGATTCGAATGGGAGACACCGGAATATATCCGTGATGCCGTGCAACAGGGCAAGTCCAAGGCACTAATCATGATGGGACATGCCGAGAGCGAGGCTCCGGGCATGAAACTATTGGCAGACAGGTTGGCAGAACGTTTTCCCGAGTTGTCTGTTCGTTTTGTAGGCGAGAAGCCTTTGTATACAGTCATCTAATGATATGAATTTGATGTGTACGGAGAGGATCTAGCTGATTGGTTCTAATCTCATTGCCTATCCTACCCCGGAGCTTTGGATACTTTCTATGCTCCGGGGTACGCTGGGCAGACTCTCGTTACATTTCTTGGATAGCTAGCTATGATGAAAAATGAGTACTGAGCACATATGCCACGCATCTCTTCATGCCCCATCTGGATTTTCCGAGTTCTTTTATTGTACTCTAAATGCTGTGACTTCAAAGCTCAGGACATTTGTCCTTGGCGTTCAGAGTTAATTTATCATTTAATAATAGAAGTCGAAGTGATTGAATAAGGAGCGTACATATGAGAGGAATTATTTTTGCATTACTGGGCGGCGCGTGTATCACACTCCAAGGGGTTGCCAATACTCGGATTAGCACCGACATGGGCACATGGCAGGCCGCTACGATCACACAACTGACAGGATTCATCTTAGCGGCGCTGATCCTAATGTTTGTTAGAGACACCAACCTTCAAGGACTCAAACAAGTAAAACCTATGTACCTGGCGGGAGGTGCTTTTGGCGCCGTCATTATTTTCAGCGAAGTGACAGCAATTCAGCAAATTGGGGTTACATTCACGATCTCGGCTCTGCTCATTGCTCAGCTGTTCCTGACTTTTCTGGTGGATAGTAACGGATGGTTCGGCGTGGTGAAACAAAAGATGAAACTGCCGCAATTTCTAGGCATTGCCTTAATGGTGACTGGTGTCATTATTATGAAACTATAGTTTTTGAAGAAGGATTGAAATATATCGTCGGGGGTGAATCACAGCGTGCAAGAGATCCATAACGAGCAACAATTAATGCAATATCTGAAGCAATATCAACTCGAAACTGTATTTCACGAGCCCCTGCGTGCACATATGACGTTATGCCACTTTGAGAAGTGTGAACTGATCTGTCGTGAAGGGGAAGTTTCCGAATATTTGTACGTACTGGTTGAGGGGAAAATCAAGATTTTCACCACATCCGCACAGGACAAAACGCTGGTGCTTTGTTTCAAAACACCGCTTGAAGTGGTCGGTGACATAGAGTATGTCCGTGAAAGCGATATTGTTAATACGGTTCAGGCCGTGTCACCTGTGGTGATGCTTCGCATTCATTATCAATGGCTCGCTGAGCTTGCCAGCGATTATGCACCTTTACTTAAATTTTTGCTCAAAATCATCTCACACAAATTCTACATTGACTCGAACTTTTCCAATTTCAACCTGATGTATCCCGTTGAGGTTCGTCTAGTCAGCTACCTGCTCTCCATCTCAACAGAAGAAGCGGGTAACGTCGTTCACGAAGAGTTGGACGCGTTCAATCTGACCGACATCGCGAATCTGATCGGCACCAGTTACCGACACCTGAACCGGGTCATCCAGAAGCTCTGTGCAGACGGATTAATCGAGCGACATCAGGGATTAATTATGATCAAGGACCGGGCGGGTCTACGTGAAATAACAGGTCACAACATTTATGAATAAGGAGTTCGACAACCATGTTAATCACAGGTATTTCGCTTGCACTACTGGCAGGTGCACTTGTCAGTCTGCAAACGATTTTTAATAGCAAAGTCAATGAACGCACCGGTTCATGGTCCACAACAACGATGGTGCTTTTCACGGGATTCATTGCTTCTTTCCTCATCTCTCTGCTGGTAGAGGGCAAAAATACATTCAGCTTCCAGCATATGCAACCCTGGTACTGGCTCAGTGGAGCCATCGGCGTTGGCGTGGTCTTCTGTCTCGTGCAAGGGATGAAGCTACTTGGTCCCACATATGCCATCTCAATCGTGCTAACATCCCAACTGAGTTTTGCGCTACTATTTGATTCCATGGGATGGCTCGGTCTGGAGCAAATTCCTTTTTCGTGGAATCAGCTGCTCGGTGTACTTGTCATTGTTGGTGGAATTGTGTTATTCAAGTTCGGTGGGGGTAAATCGGAAAAATCAGAGCAGTCCCCTGGAACGTTGCAGTCTGACTCATAAACGAACAAAAAAGAGTGTCTGTCCAATCCCGCAGATTGGTCAGACACTCTTTTTATGCAATCAAACCACGTAACGCCTCGTTTTCTTACACGAACTCTACGTTATGGTAGACCTGCTGAACATCTTCAAGATCCTCAAGCGCATCGATCAGTTTCTCGAACTGAGCTTGTGCATCCTCTGGAAGTTCAATATGGTTTTGCGCAAGCATCGTCAGCTCGGCTACTGTGAACTCGGTAATACCCGCAGCTTTGAATGCTTCTTGTACAGCGTGGAATTGATCCGGTTCTGCATATACAATCACAGCGTCGTCTTCGTCCACAATATCACGTACATCCACGTCTGCTTCAAGCAAAAGTTCAAGTACTTCTTCGGAATTCTTGCCTTCTATACCGATAACCGCTGTAGGATCAAACATGTAAGCAACAGAACCACTGACACCCATGTTGCCAGCGTTTTTGTTAAACGCAGAGCGCACTTCCGGCGCTGTACGATTCACATTGTTAGTGAGTGCATCAACGATGACCATCGCACCATTCGGTCCGAAGCCTTCATAACGCAGCTCTTCATAGTTCTCATCCCCGCTGCCTTTAGCTTTTTCCATCGCACGATCAATGATGGCTTTGGGTACATTATACGTTTTGGCACGTTCCAGCACGACTTTCAGTGCACGGTTCGCTTCCGGGTCCGGTTCGCCCTTCTTGGCAGCTACATAGATCTCAACGCCGAATTTAGCGTAGACCCGGCTCGTGTTTGCATCTTTTGAAGCTTTCTTTTCCTTGATATTATTCCACTTACGACCCATATCGTTTCCGCTCACTTTCAACATGTAATCTGCTTTCTACTATGCCATTATATCTTGTTGAGCGTACTTCAACAAGTTAATACACACGAAATAATGGGAATAACTGCGGTGATTATCCCTCTCCATTTGAAGATTAGCTTCAGTTTATCCTCTCATAAATCTCTCAGCAGCAACTAACGTTACCTCTATTCACTCCATATATAACAAACAAGAAGCACCCCATAAGGAATGCTTCCGTCCCTAAATCTGTCCTAACTTCGTTCATCTGACCCGGTCAATTAAGCGTGGAATTGTCGACCATCCAACACTTCAGGAACATAGCCTGCACGAATGACAAAGTCTCCGAAATGTTCACCTTCATTGCGCTCTTTGGCATACTGATTCACCATTGGAGTTAACGTGTCCAGAATCTCAGTTTCACCAATGTTTTCTTTGTACAGCTTATTCAAGCGATGTCCAGTGAAGCTGCCACCGAGATACATATTGTATTTCCCTGGTGCTTTACCGATAAATGAAATCTCTGCCAGCATAGGTCTTGCGCATCCGTTCGGGCAGCCGGTCATCCGAATGACAATTTCTTCGTCTCTCAGCCCGGCTTCGTCGAGTACAGGCTCCAGTTTGTCGATCAGGGACGGCAAGTAACGTTCGGACTCAGCCATCGCAAGGCCGCAAGTCGGAAGCGCAACACAAGCCATCGAACTTCTGCGTAGTGCAGAGTAATGTGCACCATCGGTCAGATTGTACTGCTGAATCAGCGCTTCAATCTTTTTCTTTTTCTGGCTGCTAATATTACCGATGATTAGATTTTGGTTCGCAGTGAGACGGAAATCACCCGTATGCACTTTGGCAATTTCACGTAAACCCGTCATGAGAGGATATCCATCAACATCCTTTACACGACCATTCTGAATGAACAGCGTGTAGTGCCATCTGCCATTATTACCTTTTACCCAACCATATCGATCTCCGTTAGTCTCAAAATGATACGGACGTGCCACATCCAGTTTCCATCCCAGACGGCTGGTCAGCTCTTCGACAAACCACTCCACACCACGATCATCCAGCGTATATTTGAAACGAGCATGTTTACGAACTGCACGATCTCCATAATCACGCTGAATCATAACTGTTTTCTCTGCAACATCAATCATTTGCTCCGGAGTACAGAAACCAATGACTTTAGACACCTGAGGATAGGTTTTGGCGTCACCATGAGACATTCCCATGCCGCCACCAACGGAAACGTTGAAGCCTTGCAGCTTGCCGTTCTCCACAATAGCAATAAAGCCAAGATCTTGTGAATAGACGTCCACATCATTGGATGGTGGTACAGCAATACCGATCTTGAACTTCCGTGGCAAATACACTTTGCCATAGATTGGTTCAACTTCTTCGTCGGAGTCCTGGGAATCAATCACTTTCTCTCCGTCCAGCCACAGCTCATGATAAGCCCGGGTGCGAGGGTCCAGATGATTGCTCACCTGACATGCCCACTCATACACTTCAGCATGCACATCAGATTGATTCGGATTCGGGTTACACATCACGTTACGGTTTACGTCACCACATGCAGCCAGTGTGCTTAGCAACGAATCGTTCACTTCGCGAATGGTGTTCTTAAGATCCCACTTCAGTACGCCGTGCAGTTGGAAAGACTGACGTGTGGTCAGACGAATCGTCTCATTCGCATATTTATGCGCTACCCTATCCATCATCAACCACTGCTCCGGGGTTACAATCCCACCGGAAGCACGTACACGCAACATGAATTGGTACGCAGGCTCCAGCTTGGATTTGTGACGCTCATTACGCAGGTCGCGATCGTCCTGCATATAACTGCCGTGGTGTTTCATCAGACGGTTGTCGTCCTCTGGAATAGCCCCCGTGATACGATCAGCCAACGTCTCGGTCAGACTTCCGCGCAAGTAATCACTTTTGATCTTTATATCTTCCACATCGCTATTCGTGCGCTGTGGGTTAAGTAAGTTATTATAAACCATGCTGCTTTCTCCTCTCGTCTCTGCGGGATGGTGCAATCCGGCTGGGCCGGTAATTAATAGACGTCCCGCTGATAACGTTTCTCCTGCTGTAACCGTGTCAGATATTCCGATGCCTGCTCAGGCGATAAACCGCCTTCTTGTTCAAGAATCGTGGTGAGCGCAGCATGCACATCATGTGCCATTTTTTTCTCGTCACCACAGATATATACGCTTGCACCTTCCTGAAGCCACTGGTACAGTTCTTTGCTGTGTTCCAGCATGCGATGTTGTACATACACTTTCTGTTCCGTATCACGTGAGAAGGCTACATCCATCTTCGTGAGCACACCATCTTTGAGCCAACGTTGCCATTCCGTCTGGTACAAGAAGTCAGTGGCGAAATGCTGATCTCCGTAAAACAGCCATGTCTTGCCCTCTGCTCCTGTTTCTTCACGCTCACCAAGGAAAGATCTGAACGGCGCCACACCTGTACCTGGGCCAACCATGATGATTGGTGTATCCGGGTTCTCAGGCAGCTTGAAATTCGGGTTATGCTGTATATATACAGGCAGGGTGTCGCCAGCTTCGATTCGTTCAGCCAGATGTACCGAGCATACACCGTAACGTTCTCTGCCACGCGCTTCATAACGTACCGAGCGAACAGTAAGATGAACTTCATCCGGGAAAGACTTCGAACTACTCGCTATGGAGTACAGACGTGCCGGAATTTTGCGAAGAGCAGCTACAAATTCTCCGGCAGGAATCCCTTTCAGATTATAATCCTGAACCAGATCCAGCAGATCACAGCTATTCATGACTGTACGGAATTCGGAATCATCTGCGAGTAACGCCGTCAGGCCACTCCCAGGATTCAGTTTCGCAAGTTGCTCCACGACCGGTTTCGTCACAGCTGTAATTTCAAAATAACGCAGCAACGCTTCATGCACAGATGCCTGATCCCCGTTTTTATTCACGGTCACGCGTTCATCGGCATTCCATCCCATGGCTGCAATCAATTCATCCACAAGGCGCGGATGATTCTCAGGGAATACCCCGAGGCTGTCTCCCGGCTCATAATCCAGGTTGGAACCTTCCAAAGACAACTCAATATGGCGTGTTTCACGGTCCGATCCTCTGCCATTCAGATTGAGATTCTCCAACACTTCAGCTTTGAATGGGTTCGTGCGATCATATTCGGACTCCCCGCCGCTCACCGCAGCTGTAACAGCCTCAGTGGTTACCGTACTCGCACCAGCAGATGTACTGCTTAAGGATGCCAGTACTTCATTCATCCACTCCGCAGCTGCTTCATCAAAATCAACATCACAATCCACACGCGGTACAAGAGCTGTACCACCCAACTCCTGCAACCGATTATCGAAGTCCTTACCTGTCTGACAAAAGAACTCATAGGAGGTATCTCCCAGAGCCAACACCGAGTAACGAAGTCCTTCAAGCTTCGGAGCCCGTTTGCTGTTCAGGAATTCATGCAGCGGAATCGCATTATCCGGTGGTTCGCCTTCGCCATGCGTACTGACGATGATGAGGAGATTTTCAATTTTCTTAAGTCCGTTCGGTTTGAAATCTCCCATCGATGACAACGTGACCTGAAGACCTTGCTCTTCAAGTTTCTTGGCCAGCTTCTTCGATAGGCCACTGGAATTCCCGGTTTGTGAACCAAAAAGCACGGTAACTTCCCGGGATACTGGCGGAGCACTGACAGGTGCAATACCTGTAGTTGGTGCAGCCTGTACCAGGTTAGCTGGAGCTGTTATTGTCGCGCTTGTCTGAATTGCTGCAATATATCCGCTCAACCAAGTACGTTGTCCATCGGTCAATGTAGGAATAAGACGATTAAGCAGTTCAACTTGTTCTTGATTAAAAGGGCTGTTTGTCACTTGAAGTTCCACTGTTTGCCACCTCGCGCATTGCTTCGATTTTAATTCCGACTAAAATCATCACATTAATTTAATTTCTTCTCTCTAAAACCTAACACACCGGGTGTTGAGGGTCAATTTCAATGATTTTATAGCATTTATCAGTTTCGCTGATAAAGGACAAAAAACAACAAAAACCCTCCTTTTCAAATCAAGGACGGTTTTGGTTTATTTTTAAATTTGGCGGCCAGCTTAAGTTGAAGTTGAAAGTGGAATATAGTCACTAAAATGATTTCCCAGCACTCTGCTTTTATCTCCGTATACTCTGTCCAAATGATTTTCTCCCCACAGACATATGCGGTCAATGATGTCCTGTAGTGTCAAGCCGTACTCTGTCAGCTCATACTCTACCTTGGGCGGAATCTGGGGATGAATGATCCGATGGATGATTTCATTCTTTTCCAGTTCACGCAGCTGCTGGGTTAAGACCTTCTGGGTAATGCCAGGAATGGCTCTGCGAAGTTCGCTTGTTCGTTTTTTACCTGATATCAGCTGATGCAGAATAAGAATCCTCCATTTTCCACCGACCAGTTCCAGCATCGCCTGCACGCCACTCTCATATTTTTTCATTTCTTGTTCCACTTGTACTCCCCCATAATTCACATATATGTATATCCATTATTAAAAGTAACCGAAGAACCCCAAAGTATCTACAGCACTCTCAGGTGCGTACTTCTCAAGAAGATGTCATGAAACTTATAATAACATTGGTCAGAATGTTTAACCAAAATAAAAAGAAAAAAGGATGGTTACTCCTACATGAAAGTTAAACTGGTCGTTACTCACCCAAGACAGGATTCCCTAACATTTGCCGTGATGAATCGTTTTATAGAAGGTATGCAGGAGAATTCCCATGAAATCGATATCCTCGATCTATATCATGACGGATTCGATCCCCTATATCGTGTAGAAGATGAGCGAGACTGGCAAAATCCCGACAAACAGCATGCCCCTGTGATTCGCAAAGAGCTGGATCGTGTGCTTGCGGCTGATGCCATTGTATTTGTTTTCCCGATCTGGTGGTACAACGTTCCCTCCATGCTCAAAGCTTATCTGGACAAGGTATGGAACATGGGGCTGCTGAACAAGGCAAACTCCAAAAAGGCACTCTGGATTGCACTAGCTGGAGGAACGGAGGCTTCATTCCATAAATACGACTATTACAACATGATTTCGAATTATTTGAATAATGGGATCGCGGGTTATGCAAGAATGCAGGAATCCCGAGTCGAATTCCTCTATGAAACCATCTCAGAATCCAAAGAACATATCGAAGGTTTGTTGGAGCAAGCGTATCAAATCGGCAAACATTACAATTAACAATTTGCAGACATTACAATTAATAAATCGCATTCATTACAGATAACAACTGCAAAACAACATTCAATTACTCTTTCTTTGAGTAACTGACTTTTAGCCCATGACGGGCGTGCAATCAAGAAGGCTTACTCCAACCTGGGTTCCAGGTCAAAGTAAGCCTTCTTTTTCACACGTTACGATTCTGGTGTATCATCATTTCTGCCATACCAGTTTGCTCATCATCGCATATAACAACGTAGCCGATTCGGCTCGGGTTGCTTCGGCAAGTGGTTTCACCTGACCGTTGTACCCGTTGGCGATGCCCAGATCCACAAGTAATGCCACACTATCCCGGGCATAAGAGCGAATCTCGGAAGCATCACGGAAACGAGTAAGCTTATCTGTTCCAGCCTTCTCGGAGTCAACCAGTCCAGCCGCTGCAAGTGCCCGAACTGTCAATGTCATCATCTCCTGACGAGTGATCGTCGACTCTGGCAAGAAGCGCCCGTCACCGGTACCACTGGTGATACCTAGCGAACGAGCAGCTGTAACTGCTTGGTAATACGGAGCCATTTCGTTTACATCAGAGAACGCATTCACGGAAGTAACATTCAAACCCAGTGCAGTCATCAACCATTGCATGTATTGGCCGCGGGTCATCTCCTGTTTTGGATGTAACTGCGTGGAATCACCGCTTGCCTCAGCATCAATTACACCTCGGACAGCCAAAGCCTCCATTGCTTTCTTGGCCCACTGCACTTCTGCAAGATCTGCGAATGTCTGCTCCACAGGCACAACAGCATAATTTCCTGTGAGTGATGTTACGGAAAATACAAGCTGCCCGCTTTTTTGATCGTAGTAACTTTGCGGCAACGGGGTTGCCACACCGTTCGCACCAATGGCAAATGCTACAATCCGATCCTGCTGAGCATTTTGTGATGATTGGAAAGGCAGACGAAGTATTAACTGGCTTTCCGATGGCCATGGTTGACCATCCAGTTGAAGCTCAAGCTGGACTCCATATGGCGTGCCAAGCTGATCTGCGACTGTTTTTGGCAGCTCCGTTCTGACCAATCGGATTGATGCAATCCCATCAACAACTATATCCTTTGTTAACAGTGTCGCAGGAAGCTCCAACGTTCCCAGCTCTGTAACAATGTTGAACACATGTGACTCTCCCTGATCTATCAACGCAGAGGTAGGCAGAGATACTTCATATGCCGTTGCTCCCGAAACCGGCTTCAGCCGAAGTTCGACCAAGCGCTGACCCGCATCCGTTGAGGGAGAAACTTGAAAAGCCTTTTTAATCGTTGAAGCATCCACGTTGGACTGCACTACACCCTTCTGATCGGACTGTCCCTGCAACTCCAGAACAGAACGGTCCTTCTCCGGTTTAGGTTGTGGTACCGCATTCTCTGCACTTGGGTTACCATTTCCTGAATTTCCACCGGAATTGCCGCCTGGATTGCCGCCCGAACCAGGGTCCGTGCCTCCAGGGGAAGGAACAGATACCGGCACCTTCACTGTCAACGGTACAGTCAAGGCTTTACTGTCGTCAGAAGTTCGAGTAATTTCCAACTCCAGGGTTACTGTTGTTTCCTTAAATGGTGGGACAATCGTTCCATCAGTTTGAATGACCGACGGTACCGAACTGGAAGCGATCTTCACCGTGAAACCTTGTGGCACGGATGGGAACTTCAGTTTTTTTGCACCTGCGGAAGGCTGTTCCAAAGCTGTAATGCTTGTAGCTACATCAGCAGCGCTCTGCTGAGCCGTGTGAACCTGATAAGCAGAAGATACACCTCTTAAGGATTGCCCCGTGGCATCCAAAGCTTCCACTTTGTAATAATATTCCGTGCCGGGGTTCAGTTCACTGTCCGTGTACTCCCGCCCATTGCCACTGTAGACCACCTTGTACTCACCTTGCTCACGATCTGAGCGGTATAGCTTGTAGCTTGCTGCACCAAGATGAGCATCCCAGTGAAGCGTTGCGCTCGTTGAATCCAACGTATCAGCATTAAGGCCAGCACTATCATTTGCAGGTGGCGCGGCGTCAGGATTAACGATCATAATCCAACTAATCATCGGGTCCTGCGATGCCGTATTGCGCACGGTCAACTCCAGCTTGTTGTCCGACACGCTGATGCCTTTATGGGCTCTAACACTGGCAGGAGTAAAAGTAACTGCTCCGGTATTGGTGCCATTGATGATTAAATTCGCTCTGCGCGATGTATTGGTCCACGGATCGTTGAATCCGGCGTACACATCGTATGTCCCGTTTGGCACATCAAATCTATAGGTTAAGTCCGTGCCTTTAGGGGAATTGCTGACATTGCCACCGTTCAGATAACGTACGGTCGAGAATATATCCCCGCCATTCGAACCGGATGCCAGTGCATCTGCACTGACATAACCCCAATTACGTCCCTCAGCCGGAGCGTACATCTGGTCCGCCGTTCCCGGGTTCGCAAGCGTTCCTTTCATATAAGCACCCATGAGACTATAATCAGCCGTTTCGTAACCTCCGCTATTCACGAAATATAGTGTATTCTCCGGAATGACGTTTACGCGAACTGCCTGCTTTTTGTTGTTATATTCCGGTGTCGTTACCTGTAATGTGAGCGGTCCTGGCTTAGCAAAATCTTCTGCCGTCATCTCCCGGTTATCAATCGTCCATACTGCTGGCGTTGATACCAGTGCTCCACCCTCGCGCACATTCAATGTTGTTGGCAGGGATGGTACTTTGCCTAGCGCCACGGCTTCTGGCAACGGATCAGCAATATCTACCTTGCCCATCGAATTCAGCAGATCAGGTGTCCAGCTGTTATACCACTTGATCGCGATGTCGGAGCCTATTCCAAACTCAATTGGCAAGAACACGTATTTTGCAGCATCATTCGAGAAATTGCCACCATTCCACATATCCCCCACGTAAATGAATTTGCCTTTTTCCGGATCGACCGGAATGACGGAAGTGGTCTGTGTGCCAAATGCCTTGCCTGGATCAGGATCGGTTGGCAACGTACGCACGAACGGATTGGTCTGCGTTGACCACGGGCCAAAAATGTTATCCGCCACCGTCACTTTGTTTTCGTTAGGGGCCCAACCGGAAGCTCCGGAAGTCAAAATATAATATTTCCCCTGATACTTGAACATCGCCGGTGCTTCACGTTGCCCTCCCGGGAACACTCGCACGTAATCTACGCCGTATTCCGCCTGATAGGTGGAATCTCGTACCGGATTGCCTTTGTCATCCGTTCGTCCTTCCTTATGCCACCCTGTTACGTCACTGTAGTCTTCATTCAGTTTGGAGATATACAGCGTCAGGTTTTCCTCACTGGAATAGATCAGATACCCAGTGCCGTCATCGTCCTTGAACAACGTCATATCACGTGCCATACCCCGGTCGCTTGGGAAGAAATCTTTCTCCCCTTCGGGAGCTCTGTCCATCCGGTAACTCTTCTGATACACAAAAGGCCCTGTTGGAGAGTCGCTGATCGCATAACCAGCCCGTGCCTTACCATAATTCGCATTATCGTTATAGGGATCTTTGTCGCCGTCCATGTGGGCCCACATCACGTATTTCTTTGTTTTGTCGTTGTAGATGACCTTTGGTCGTTCAATAATCCGTCCTTTGCGGATATCTCCCCAGATATCCACACGGTCTTCACGCCCCGCATACAATTTGGAGATCAACGGGTCATGGTCAAAATCATCCATGGATTGAAGTGTCGTTAGAGCCATGCCTCGGTCCGTCCAGTTCATTAGATCCTTGGATGAATACACACGCACACCAACAGCTGGCCATCCGCCCGTGTGGTATTCACCATACCAGTAATACATCTCCGTCTGTTCATCATAGAAAAAACCTGCCCCATGCGCATCAATCGGCTTACCGTCCAGATCCGGCCACAATTGCCCCGGTGTAATGCTTGTACGAATCGTCGTAACACCCAACGGTGCGGATGCTGGAGAAGTTACGCCGTCCACGGTCGCCTGGATGATGTAAAAATATCCTGTGCCCATCGTCAGACCGCTATCGTTATACGTGCTTTCATTGCCGCTGTAGACCTGCTGATACGTACCCGTAGCACTGGTTGCACGGGACACGGTATACGTTACATCAGATCCAGGCAGGACATTCCACCCCAGAGAGATTGATGTGTCCGTCACAGCTGTCGCAGCGAACTCTGCTGGAGAGTCAATGGAGTATGTCGTGGCTTCTGCAACAGTGAATGCTGACTCTCCAGCTGCGTTAAAGGCTGTTACGCGATAGTTGTAGCTGTTGCCAGGCTCAAGCTCCAGATCTGTAAAAGTAAGCCCTTTCCCTTCGTATATCTGCTCATACTGGTCACTGCCAGCTTTGGCCCGAACCACGCGATAACCAGTTGACTTGTCCACGGCGGACCAAGATAGCTTCACGCTTGTGGCATTGAGTGCTTCAGCCTTTAATTCGCCAGGAGCCTGTGGTGCCGCCGCAGTTGTCCGAACTTCCAGCGGAGCAGTCCATAATGATTCGGTTAGGCCTCCGTATTCATAAGCGAGCTTGTAATAATACACCGTATCTCCGCTTAATCCTTCATCCGTGTGTCCCAAAGTCCCGGTATTGGTTACCAGGGAATAACCGCCTTCAGGCGAAGAGGAACGATACAAGCGATAGGCTGATGCACCTGCGATTTCAGACCATTGCAGTGAAACCGAAGACGCCGTCTGCTCAGCAATGGAGAGCTGAATATCGTTCCCAGGCGGCTGCTCGGCAATGATTACGTCATCTGCATGTACCGACTGCCACTTATTCCGAATGCCCACGGTCCCTGACCCGTATGTAGTATCGACCAGATCAAATACCAACTGATCGGAGCCGTTTTCCGCGATATACCCGCGAATGGTGCTATCTGATAACACCACTTTGAGTGTGTACCATGTATCTTTGGCAAACGCATAGTCCACCGTTTTCAGAGGTGTATCTGTCCCGTTCACCCTTTTCGAGAAAACGAGTTTATTGTTGGGTACCTGCATTTGAAAATAGTAAAAATTGCTCTTATCTTGGAACCGCGGCAAAATGCCCGGATATCCTTTACCTTCTCCTGTATAAAAGCGCATGGACACGGTCATGTCCGAGATGGATTCTCCAGTAGAGATGATGCCTTCATTGGTATCGCTCTGGAAAAGCGTGGAATTGGACGCATCTGTCGGGTCAGCGAACACTTCCCAGTTGCCTGAGCTTACGTTCCACACGGGTGATTCCGTGTAATTCCCATCCGAAAAATCGTCCTGCAACAACGTGGCGGGTATACTGTTCAGATCGGCATACGCCTTACTCGGCAGCATCAACGGTCCGGAAGACAGCGCAAGTGTTGCAGATAACATAAATATCATGGGTTTCCTGAGTTTATCCAATGTTCATTCTCTCCTTTGGCATGAAAGATGAAAGCATGGTTCATGTATACGCGGTGTTGTTGTTCAGCCTATCCTCAGCAACCAGTTGTCAGTAACGAGCGTTTGTCCACCTCCTCATTTTAATGAAACCGGTTTCATTGGAGTGCAAAAAAAAGACCCGTCTTCCCTTCTAAGTGCAATGATACCCATACGGAATACCATGTCTTACTTGCCCCTATGCAGTGAAACAGGTTTTTAATATATAAATGTAATCGCTTTCCTGAATTATATTATTGCCTTATTCAAGCTGTCAACTGTGAATTGAGCTCAAACATTTTTCGTTAAAACCACGCAAAAAAGGCGCGAGTTCTGCTTGTTTTGCAAGCAAAATTCGCGCCTTTTCTCACGCTTCGAGCTTGTTCGCAAGCTCGCACGTATTGTATTACCTTAGAATACTTTTGTTGTCCACGACTCACAGTTCCACGTCTCCGTAACGACATCACGGTAGAATTCCGGTTCGTGGGAAATCAGAAGAATACTGCCTTTGTAAGCCTTGAGCGCACGTTTCAACTCTTCCTTGGCATCAACGTCCAGATGGTTCGTCGGCTCATCGAGCACAAGCAGGTTGGTTTCATTATTGATCAGCTTACAGAGACGGACTTTGGCTTTCTCGCCACCACTTAGTACAGCTACCTTGCTCTCAATGTGTTTTGTAGTCAAACCACACTTTGCAAGTGCAGCACGCACCTCGAATTGGGTATAGGAAGGGAATTCCTGCCAGATCTCTTCAATACATGTATTGTAGTTGGCATCCTTCATCTCTTGCTGGAAGTAACCAATCTCCAGATGTTCACCACGTTGAACGGTTCCTTCCAGAGCTTGAATTTCACCCAGAATACTGCGCATCAGGGTTGTTTTACCGATTCCGTTCGCACCAACAAGGGCAATCTTCTGTCCGCGCTCCATACGCAGGTCCAGTGGTCTGGACAACGGTTCGTTGTATCCAATTACAAGACCTTTGGTTTCGAAAATTAGCTTGCCAGATGTTCTTGCATCACGGAAGTTGAACTGCGGTTTCGGTTTCTCCTTGGCGATCTCGATGACATCCATCTTGTCGAGTTTCTTCTGTCTGGACATCGCCATATTACGTGTAGCTACACTTGCTTTGTTACGCGCTACAAAATCCTTGAGGTCAGCAATCTCTTGTTGTTGGCGTTTGTAAGCCGACTCCAACTGCTGTTTTCTCATCTCATGCACTTCCTGGAAATGATCATAATCGCCCACATAACGAGTTAGATTCTGGTTCTCCATGTGATAGATCAAGTTGATTACACTGTTCAGGAACGGAATATCATGAGAAATCAGAATAAAAGCATTCTCATATTCCTGCAAATAACGTTTCAGCCATTCGATATGCAATTCATCCAAATAGTTCGTAGGCTCATCGAGCAGCAAAATATCGGGTTTTTCCAGCAGCAGCTTGGCAAGCAGGACTTTGGTACGCTGTCCACCACTCAGGTCATTGACGTCTTTATCCAGACCGATATCCGTCAGACCCAGACCACGTGCGGTTTCATCCACTTTGGCGTCAATCATGTAGAAATCCTGGTTTGTCAGTGTATCCTGAATCGTACCCACATCTTCAAGAAGTTGTTCAAGCTCCTCAGGAGTCACATCTCCCATTTTGCCATACATATCATTCATTTCCTGCTCCATGTCAAACAAATACTGGAACGCGCCGCGAAGTACGTCACGGATTGATTGGCCTTTGTTCAATACAGCATGCTGGTCCAGATAACCAACACGCATCCGTTTGGACCACTCTACCTTGCCTTCATCCGGCTGAAGTTTTCCTGTAATAATGTTCATGAAGGTGGATTTCCCTTCACCATTGGCCCCGATCAGACCAATATGTTCGCCCTTCAAGAGGCGGAATGAAACGTCGTTAAAGATAGCACGGTCACCAAAACCGTGACTTAATTTTTCTACATTTAATATGCTCATTCATGACACCTTTTCTATATAGACTTAATTCTTTGTATATTATAAGCGTTATATCCTGCACAACTCAACGCCATATTAAAAATATTGCACCTTTTTGTCTGAAATTTGCCTTATATGAAAGTATGGGTTAAAATTTTGCCTTAACGAATTACTATTATATAGAACGGAGCTCTTCGAAGAGCATCAGGTGAACAATATGATTGAAGTGAAACAATCCAAGTTGGGTGATGGTGGTGAGTTTAACCGCGGGGTATTTGCTACCGTTGATATTGCCAAAGGAACGCTTATCCATCAGGCACCCGTTGTGCCTTACCCAAATGAAGATCATGAGCATGTGGAAAAAACGATTCTGGAAGATTACGTGTTCGAATATGGGGCGAATCATACCGCTATTTTGCTCGGTTACGGCAGTCTGATCAACCACTCCTATGAACCCAACGCTACCTATGATATCAATTTTGATAACCACACCTTTGACTTCTACGCGTATACAGACATCAAGGCTGGCGAAGAAATCGTCATCAATTACAACGGTGAGGAAGACAGCATGGACCCGTTATGGTTCCTGGACGATTACGAGGAGCGTATGCTGGAGTTCAATAAGTCCAATGATGATGAGGGTGAAAAAGAGACTGAACCCCATTCCCTGGATACGGACACGAGTAAATAAACGTTAAACTCAAGTAAAGTTCGCAAGCACTCTGTTGTATGTGCGAAAAGAACTCACTGTACCCGGTGAATGATGAAATGAGTAACTGGAGACTTTTCACAGTCCAAAGTTTAAACACACAAATAAGCAAGTCCTCCGTTAATGGAAGACTTGCTTATTTGTGTTGTCTTGCTTTCTAAGCCAGATACACCTGTTCATGTTTCATTGTTTATCGTGCATCTGAACTTGTTTTAATCTGTAATCGGCGGATCTGTATGCAAGTCTTGATCGGGTGTCGTGGATCTCCACTTGGTAAAGGCTACCTCGAACCCTGCACGCTTTGGTGAACACAAAAATGGACCTGCGTGTTTGTTCGTCGGATAGGCAAACCGTGCAACCCGAATCGTACGCCAAGGATGCTCATCTGTGCGAGCACGAATGACAACAGCCTCATTGCTGTAGGAGGCTCTGATTGTTACGATTCGTCCACCCCACTCTGGCACAGGAGAGAGTGACCAATCCGAATACGTATCCGTCACGACGGCTCCAACATGTGCCACGCCATCATTGACCTCAACTCCGGCCTTGATCCATTGGTCTTCTCCGTACCATAACATTAGTCCCGCCTGATCATATAACTCGGTGAATGAGCTTAGATCAAACGATACCTCAATCGCTTCCGTTCCGTCCCATGGAGCAAGCATGGCGTGTCCATCCCGATGACAGAACCCGTAGAATGTGTTCTCCCAAAAGTCACTGCCTTCCCGAGCTTCCACAACGAAACGATCCCCATCCATCCGTGCAGCAACGGGTTCCTTAGTCCACTTGCCTTCATGAAGCCCAATAAAATCCGATGACATCGTTATTTTCATCCTTTCTTCCGTCCCAAAGGGGGGTTCATCCTCACTTCATCACTTCTAAATTAAAGAACCCAGATCCGATGCAGCAGTAGGATATGCAAAATTCATGGTGTTTAACTGATCGATAGTCAGATTGAACTGAATCGCCATTGCAAAAAGGTTGATCAATTCTTCTGTTTTGCTCCCGAGCACATGCGCACCCACAATACGTCCGGTTGATTTGTCGATCACCACTTTGGCCATGGCAAATTTTTCATGAGTTCGCTTGTAAGTATACCATTTCGACATATCATTTACCTGCACCTCGTAGCCATCCTTCTTGGCTTGTTCCGTGCTCATACCTACAGCTCCAAGGGCAGGGACAGTAAACACAATGGACGGCATCACTTTATAATTTGGTTTGTGTTGATTTCCCTCCAACAAATTGAACGATACAGCCCGGGATTCCTGACCTGCTAACGGGGTTAAAGGTAACCCTTTTGTATCGGTCACATCGCCAGCAGCATACACTCTCGGATTACTTTCACTTTGCAAGTACTCGTTCACCGTAATCCCCTTTTTGCTGTAGCTGACGTTACCTTTCTCCAATTCCAGCCCATCCACATTGGGAATGCGCCCTGCTCCATGCACCACAAGTCCGCACTGCCACTGGTGGTCTGCACCATTACGTGTGCCATGAACGACGTAGGTGTTCCCTTCTTGCCGTATGGACTTCACCTCCGCGTTCAAGTGAACATGAATACCGATCTCTTTCGATTTTTGCAACAAAGATTCTACCAGATCCGCATCAAACGATTTCAGAGGCTGTTCACTCCGATGCAGGATATGGACTTCCGTCCCGGCTCTGGCCGCAATATGCGCAAACTCAAATGCAATGTATCCACCGCCTACCAGAACTAAACGATCCGGCAACCGTTCCAGATCCAGAAAGTCATCACTATATATGAGATGCTCTGAGCCCTCAATCTCAAGTGGTGCTGGTCTTGCACCAGTAGCAATCAGGATGTGTTTGCCATGAAGGATTTCTTCTCCCACTTGAATATGATTTTCATCGACAAATGAAGCTTTACCATGGAACGTATCCATTCCGGCCTGTTTGAATTGATCTTCACTTGCTCTAGGTATGCTTTCGGTAAAGGTGCGTTTAAAGGCCATAAGTTCAGACCAGTTGATGGTCGCCTGTCCCTGAATTCCTTTCCCTTGCATCCGTTCATTCCAGTCAATCAGCTCAGCCGCTCCAGCTAGCACTTTCTTGGGATCACAGCCACGTAGTGCACACGTTCCGCCGAACTCACGTTCATCAATTACAGCAACTCTCCAGCCAGCTTCAGCGCAACGGGTGATTACAGAGCTTGCCGCGCTTCCTGTGCCAATCGCAATCAAGTCATAGGTTTCTTGTGTCATCATGGTTCCTCCTCGTCCTTTTGGTACATCTATTGCAGGGATACCTGAAGTTACAGCAATCCAGCTTGTTTAAGGTATTCTCTTGCCACCTGTTCAGGATTCTCTCCCTCTACGTTCACGTCATAGTTCATCTGACGCATCTCGTCATCCGTAATTTTGCCAGCCAGCTGATTCAGCACCTCAACCAGTTGTGGATATTGATCTGCCGTTTCTTGACGAAGCATCGGCGCGCCTTGATACGGTGGGAATAACTCCTGATCATCCTCCAGCACAACGAGTTCATACTGTCTCAACTCACTGTCTGTGGAGTAAGCATCAACGAGATTGATATCTCCGCGCTGAAGAGCACCATAGCGAAGCTTGGGTTCCATTGTTGCAACGTTCGGGAATTCAATCCCATACTTCTTCTGAATGCCAAGGTATCCGTCTTCCCGATCCGAGAATTCAAGTGTGAATCCTGCTTTGATCTGCTGCTCAACCGGTTTGAGATCCGAAATGGTCTTGAGATTGTATTGATCTGCGATGCTCTTTGGAACAGCCAACGTATACGTATTGTTGTAATCCATAGGGTTTAGAAGCACCATGTTGAACTGGCTCAGCATTCCATCTCTTGCCTGTTCGTACACCTCTGTCCGATCGGTGCTGACTGCTGTTTCCTTCATGAATTCGGAGATCGCTGTCCCGGTGAATTCGGGATAGATGTCAATATCACCTGAGTTGAGTGCATTGAAAAGGAATGGCGTTTTGCCTAATCCGGGTTTTAGTTCAACCGTCAGGTCTGTGTCTTTTTCGATTAACAATTTGTACATATTAATGAGAATTTCGGGTTCCGCCCCCAATTTCCCGGAAATGACGAGATCCTTCTGTCCACCACGTGCCACGAAGGGAATGGTAATCACAAGTATTGCGATTATTGCCAGCGAACCAAGGGTAACCAATGTTTTCTTAAAGGATAACCGCTGGAACTGACGCAATAGTACATCAAACAAAATAGCCAGCAAGGCGGCCGGAATGGCTCCAAGGATGATCAGTGCCGTATCGTTCCGATCAATGCCCAGCAAGATTAATGCCCCCAAACCTCCTGCGCCAATCAAAGCAGCAAGTGTCGCCGTTCCTACAATCAGGACCATCGCGGTCCGAATTCCGGCCATAATGACAGGCATCGCCAGTGGCAGTTCCACTTTGATTAGACGTTGCCAACTATTCATGCCCATCGCATTTGCCGCTTCGACCATGGATGGATCAACTTCGGATATGCCTGTGTACGTGTTGCGAAGTACGGGAAGCAGCGCATACACCACCAATGCAATAATTGCAGGAAGTGTTCCTATGCCGAATAACGGGATGAGCAATCCGAGAAGCGCCAAGGAAGGTATCGTCTGCAACACAGCCGTAACCCCTATAATTGGTTCAGCCACTCTTGGTTTGCGTGTAAGGTATATACCAAGCGGAATAGCGATGAGGACAGCAAAGAACAAGGCGATAAATGAGATCTGAATATGTTCCAGCAGAGCAGACAACAACTGACCTTTGCGCTCACTGAACACCTCCGTGAATCTATTCATGTCCTTCACCTCGTTCCTGTAACTGACCAGACCAGTATTTCATCAGATCAACTCGACTGATCTCGCCAATAATCTGGCGGTTATTTTCAACCAGCAGATGGTCATGGGAAGCCATGATATCAACTAACTCCATCAACGTAATGGATACAGGAACGGCAGTTTTGGCTGATTTTGGCACATGACCCGGTGAGAGTGGTGACATGATGGATTCGAGATCAAAATCAGATTGTGAACTCGTATCCGCGTTAGGACTTCCAACAAATTCACGTACGAAGTCATTAGCTGGCTGTCGGATCAGTTCTTCCGGAGTGCCTACCTGCATAACCTGTCCATCCTTCATAATGCAGATGCGATCCCCCAGCTTCATCGCTTCCTGAATATCATGGGTGACAAACACAATTGTTTTTTTCATCTGACGCTGGATATCCAGAATATCGTCCTGCAATTTCTCCCGACTCATTGGGTCGAGTGCACTGAACGGTTCATCCATCAAAACAATCTCGGGATCGGCAGCGAGTGCACGCAATACACCAATTCTCTGCTGTTGTCCTCCGGATAACTCGGACGGTTTACGCTCACTGTACGTATCTCCGTGCAAACCCACCATGTCCAGTAACGTATGTACACGCTCCTTGATTTGATCTGACTTCCATTTTCGCAGTTCAGGAACAACTGCAATATTTTCGGCAATGGTCATATGCGGGAATAGTGCAATCTGTTGCAGCACATATCCGATATTCCAGCGCAATTCGTGAATGTTGTATTCATCGATTGGGCGTTCATTAATGCGCACGGTTCCATCTGTTCGTTCAATCAGGCGATTGATCATTTTGAGCATGGTGGTTTTGCCACATCCACTCGGACCAATCATGACAAACAATTCTCCCTTGTTAATGTTGAGGTTAACCTGACGCAAAGCCGTTGTTCCATCAGGATATTGTTTCGATACATTTTCGAACTGAATCATTCGCTCTCTTCGCCCCTTTATCTAGGGCGTGTTTCAGACACGCCCTAACATTCATTCTCATCTATTTCCCCAAAAGTGTGTTCGTATAATCACTGCTTTCCGTAGTGACCCTGGTTAGAGAGAGATCCATATTCGAATCAACGATGTCAACATGCTGGTAGACATGCAAAAAGACGGGCACTAGGCACCGTCTTCTCATTGAATATGAAAATATTTCTTCCATTATTCCCATACTCCCATATGATTTAGAATAAATTGCTCGAATGAAATCGGGTTATTCCCCGTTAATTTTTTCACCGTATTCGTCCTTTGATCTTCTCTCCCCTCCTCCCGGATAGGCACATCCAGTCCTGCGAGGGCAGCAGCGTATTCTTCTGACATTCCTGCGCGAATCATGCTGTTCCTCAATTCATTATCGGACAAAGATTCATGCTGAATGGACTGACCCAGTACACGGCTCAAGACGTCTGCAACCTGTCCATAGGACAACGTCTCTGGCCCTGTAATGATATGCTCCGTATTATGAGGGACAACATCTGTCAGAGCATGGAAGGCCACCGCTGCGATATCATCTGCACTAACAAATCCAATTTTCCCGTCACCCGTAGCACTGTATATTTTCCCGAGTTGCTTCGTCGTCTCCCGATGCGGTCCCTCCGTAAAGTTCTCCATAAAATAGGAAGGCTGCAATACAGCCCACTCAGGAGCATAGGCTTTTATATACTGATGTACTTTGCCAAATATAGGACCATCTTCATCAATTGAAGCACTGCCAAGTAAAACGAATCGCTTAACGCCGTTCCACAATGCTTCCTTGATGAACGGAATGATGACGTCTTCTGGGTTCATATCCATGACTGGCATGACAAGGTACACCTGATTCACATTTTTCAGCGCCGGCGCATATGTCTCGGAATCATACCAATCAAAATAGACATAATGATCGGCAGAACCAGAAAGAGATGGTTTAGTTCTTCCTGCCAAACACACCGGATATTGATGCTTTTGAAGTATGGCCGCAACACGGCTTCCTGTCTTTCCATTAGCTCCCGTAATAAGTGTCAACGGTTTATCATTGATCATGCTTGCTTCCTCCTAAGTCCGATTCGAGTACGACCATCGGATTCCAATAGTCTTTATAATGTGTAATTTTCCCATTAGAGTGGCTCACTACAGAGATGTAAGTTTGGTTGTATGGCTTGCCTGTAACTAATGAACGCCCTTTACAAGTAAATTCAGCCACAAACTGTTGTTTCGTGGAATCAGCCAAGATCACCGGTTCAGAAAACTGCTGAATTTCAATCATCCCCAGCAGATTATGAAGATGATTCGTAATTGCGGCTTTGCCTTCCAGTTTCTGAGGATATCCTGCTGGTGCATATGGGAATTCGAAAATAGCGTCAGATGTATATAGCTCCAACCATTGTTCCAGTTTTCCCTCCAGTAGCAATTGAGTAAATCCATGCATGATCCGATACGGTATACTATTGCCCGCTTCCAACTGTTGAGATTGTGTCATCCTTATTTCCTCCTTCAGTTTGTTTGGCGTTCTTTTTCCAGACCAATCGGTCTATAATAGTCAAAAAATAAACGCCCTAAGCGTTCATTTTCAAGAAAACGTAAAGAATTCTTACTCGAATCATGCAAAACGTTAATCCATAGCCCTTAGGGTCATCTGTACAAAATCCCGCAGCACTTCTGTGCTTGCACCGCTCTTCGCCGTAAAGGTCAATGAGAGTCGGGAATAATTCAGAAAACGGGCAAGCCCGGGCAATTCTTCCTCTGCGTGCCTCAGTTCGCCACTCCTCTGGCCTCGTAACAGCGCAGTATGAAAAACATCTTCCATTTGTTGGTTAGTGGTTTGAATAAAGGCCGCGATTTCGTGATTTTGTGGTGCCTGTTCAACCGCGCTATTAATGATGAAACATTCATTACGACGTTCGTTGTCTGTCAACACGTTAACCGCTTCGTTGAACAACTCCGTCACGCCTTGCCTCACACTTGTGCATTCGTTTAATAGTTTGATCCCCGCCTCTGTCTTCTGCTGAATATAGAATTTAAGAGCAGAGACAAATAAATCATGTTTAGTTCCGTAGGTGTCATACAGGCTTTGCCGCGCAATGCCAAGTTCACTCAGCAGTAAGCTCAAAGATGTACCTTCATAACCGTACGCTCCAAATACAGACGTTGCTTTTCTTAGAACAGTCTCCGTGTCAAACTCCTTGGCTCTTCCCAATTTAAGACCTCACCTCCCTATTCATTAACTAAAGAATACCTTTTCCAGACTGATCAGTCAAGAAAATAAATGCTTTGATTTTTGCCAAAGTGGTATAATGTGAATAGAAGCTGAATGAATTCTTTTACCACTTACAACCATGACCACATATAAAGGAGTGTACCTATATGTATATTCAAATTACAGATTTGGCTGCAAAACGATTGACGGAAAGCTTGAATGACCAACCCGGATATTTCAAAGTGATCTATGACTTGGAAGGTTGCGGATGTAACGGAGTTATCGCTATTATCATTGTTGATGAACTTGCGGCTCTCGATGCGCAGATTGAAACCAATCTGGTTCCGTTCTATGTTGATCCGAAGCAGCAGCTGAACCTAGAGCAACACATGAAGCTGGATACAGAAGAGAATTATCCTTCTTTCAAATTAAGCAGTGATTCTGGTGTGCTCAGCGCCAACGTTCGCGTTCGTGACACCCGTGCAGTAACTGCGGGAAGCTCCGGTGGATCCGACGCCTGCATGCTATAACACAGTCTCCAGCATACTTGAAGTAATCTAGCATTATCTCTCTTCACATCAAAAGCCGTTGCATCTAATGCAACGGCTTTTTTAACGTGCTTTTCTTTATATGCCTCTATCAGAGTTGCAAAAAAGACTCTATAAAAGATGAACTAAACATTTACACGAAACGGAGAGGACAGAAAAAAACCTGAAGAAACGAAGTGTTCGCCTAAAAGCTTTCTGAAAGAAAGCTGCATCGGAAGCATACGCTATCCCAAGATTTTCACCATTATAAAATTGAATCAAAAAAATCAGGGGATAACAGCGATCGGAAGGTTGTTCTGTCATCGAAGTGGCAAGGTAAATATCCTCTAGACAGATTTTATAGCAAACTTTGTTTACAACTCGGAAACAATTGGAGAACCTATGGATATAATCCTCTAGTATACTCGGTATATAGATTCATATATTCCGAGGAGGAACACACATCATGAAACCTTTTACTCGTAAATCCATCATATCTACAATTCTCATAGGTTCTGTTGTAGCAGGTTCTGCTTTTACTACGTTTCCCATCACTTCAAGCCTGAATCCCGTCGCGTCTGCGGCAAGCTCTAGCTTCACTCAATTTCTGCATGATAATGCACCTGGTCGTACGATCAAAACGATTAAAAATGTGGCAACCGTGACCAATGTGTCCAGTACAGTTGTACTTGTCAATAAAAAGAGAAATCTGCCTTCAACTTATGCACCACAAGATTTGGTTGTACCAAATATTCCTTTTAGCTTCTCAGGTTCAAGTCCGAAGAAACAAATGCGTAAAGTGGCTGCAACCGCGATTGAAAAATTATTTGCGGCTGCCAAAAAAGACGGCATCGATATCAAAGCCGTGTCGGGCTATCGCTCTTATGCGACCCAAAAATCGATCTTTGACCGTAATGCCAGCATCAAAGGTGAAGCTGTTGCCAATAAAACAAGTGCTCGGCCAGGACAAAGCGAACATCAAACGGGTCTAGCCATGGATATATCAAGCGCTTCGGCCGGTTATGATCTTCAGCAAAGCTTTGGCAACACCAAAGAAGGCAAATGGCTGAAAGCCAATGCCCACAAGTATGGATTCATCATCCGTTATGGCAAAGATCAGGAGAAATTGACTGGTTACTCCTATGAGCCATGGCATGTACGTTATGTAGGGGTATATATTGCTGGTGAGATTACCAACCAGAAACTTACGCTCGAGCAGTATTTGGAACGTGCCAAATAAGGCAGGTTTGAACCCAAAGCTTAGACAGTTATTAGATCAGATAAAAGATGCGTGACTATAGATAACATGGCTGAAGGAGAAGATGGGGCCGCAACTGGCCCTCTTCTGCTTTAATTTCTCATTTACACACTTCATCATGTCCCAACGATTTTTCTAAAGACCAGTGGCAGTCTCTTCAGACCTTCTGTTCCAGCCCAAGAGCCTACTCCAGCAAGTATTGCATTATGGCACAAATAAAGTGCGACATTGTACACGATAGGGCCTAGAATAATCTCCACGACTACAAAACGTTTTAACGTCGAAGATTGGATCACATATACCCGAAATTCATGAGGGTCATGTCCTCCCATATACCTTGCGATCAATGCTTTCATGAATCACCTCTAGTGTTTTATTTTAGCGTATGGCAGACAATCCTTGTCTTATTCTAAAATTATACTTACATAAAGTAACTAAGTGTGTTATAGTCAGTTTATAAATCATACATAAGCGAGGGAAACTACCATGAGTGAGTTGGAGAATCTAGTCAAAAACCGTAGATCGGCCGTTATTTTTGAAGAAGGAATTGAAATTTCAGATTCGGAACTGCAAGAGATGTTTGCCCTTAACAAATTTGCACCATCTGCCTTTAACCTACAACACACGCACTATCTTGTGATTAAAGACGAGGAACAGAAAGAGAAAGTCTATGAAGCTTCCCAGCAATATAAGGTAAAAACAGCTTCTGCGGTCATCGTGGTACTGGGCGACGTCAACGCCCATCATCATATCCGCACGATTAACGAAGGCTTGCTGAACCTGGGCGCGCTTACTCCATTCCAATACGAGCAGGAATCCCAAAGTGTCACTGAATTTTACGAATCCCGCGGCAGATTCTTCCAACGTGAGGATGCGATTCGCAATGCCAGCCTGTCTGCCATGCAATTGATGCTGATCGCTCAGGATCGCGGTTGGGACACTTGTCCAATGATTGGCTTTGACTCGGAAGAACTGCAACGGAGTTTGGAAATCCCTAACCATTACGTACCCGTTATGCTGATCACCATCGGCAAAAAGTCGGAAGCCAAACAGCGCCCACGCGGTTACCGTAAACCGATTAACGAATATGTTAGCTTCAACAAAATGCACGCTGAATAACATAAAAGTAGTTAAATGACACAGCAAAAAAGCCACGTTCTCGTGGCTTTAATACGTTTCATAGATCAACGTATCCAACGTGTATCCTGTGCATGACCAAAAGTTATAACCGTAGTTTACCCTTCCTCTTACTTGTCGATAATGAGAGAGAGATCTCGAAGATCAACAAGAACAGGAGATTTTAGCAATGATCAAGTTATCCGGTTATCAGCTATTTTGCCTTACGTTTTTATTTCAACTCGGTACAACCGTTATCTTTGGCTTTGCCGCCAGTGCGGGACGAGATGCATGGATTGTCGGTTTGATATCGGCTACCTCCGGTATTCTTCTGATTCGGGTATACATCTCAATTATGAACATGAACCCGGGGCTTACACTTGTCGAGTGGTATCCCAAACAATTCGGTAAATGGATTGGCTTGCCCATTGCCTGGCTATATCCACTGTTGTTTTTGTTTGATGCAGGGCGTATCCTCGCTGATCTGAGAGACCTGATTCCGACAACGATTCTCCCGGACACCCCACCAATGGTCATCATGCTGTTATTCCTCGTTATCATCGTGTATGGCCTTTACCTGGGTCTGAGTAATGTTGCTAAGGTGGGGGAATTGCTTGTTCCGTTTATTATTGTTCTGTTTGTTTTGGAAATCACTTTACTTCTGTTTTCCAATATTGTTTCTCCCAAGCTGCTTAAACCGATCCTGTGGAATGGCTGGGCGCCTGTGCTGAAGGCCACTTTTCCAGAAGGCATTTCACAAACCTATGGAGAAACGCTGGCAATGGCGATGATTTGGACCCAGGTTGCACGACCGGAAAAGATATGGAAATATACTTTGCTGGCAACCATAATCGCTTCAATCAGCTTTCTTTCGTTCGACCTGCTGGCAGTTACCATCTTTGGTGGTGTCTTGTTTGAGAAAAGCTTGTACCCGTTCTATTCCCTAACCGGTATGGTGAATATCGGTGGATTTATAACAAATCTGAATCCGTTCGCTGTAATCTATTTCATCATTACTGCATATTTCAAGCTCTTTCTTAAAATGTATACCGCCCTGGCCGCACTTCAAATCCTTCTCCCGTTTGTTGGTAAACGCGTGTTGATCTGGGCAGGTGCGCTCATTGTTTTTGTGTTAGGTTTTATTGTTTCAGATAACATCGCAGAACATATATATGTGTTGGCTATCAAACAGATTACCCCCTATGTCTGGGTGCCTTTGTTTATATACCTGCCGCTCATGCTCTACCTCGTTTCACATATCAGATTATGGATGGAGGCAAGGCGGAAGCTTTGAGGCTGTTTTTGCAGTCACAGGGGATCTTTGACCTCCTCTTTTTTGAGATATCCCGATGCTCCGGTTAACCCAAAACGTGTGAACTTCAGACGAACACTACAAGAGAAATCAATAGCAGGAAACGTGTTCTGCCATTCATCCATGACCGTTCTCCAATGTTGGGGATGATTACGATAGAGGTATTCACCAACACCGATGGCATCAATGTGGAGATCATGCTGAAATTTGCGGATGAGTAGCTTCATCTGCCGTTCTATTTCTTGCTCCAGTTCCTTTTTGATTGCGTCCAAATTTTCAGTATTAAGTAAATCGAGATTGGATGTGTTCTCAACCAGAGTAATGTTCGCACTCATATTCAGTTGCATATTCTTTATGTCATTTTTCTTCATTTTCCACTTGCTTTTCGTCCCCCTTAACTGAATAGTAATTGTTCCAGTTCCATCTGGCGTAGTAACCGTGATTAGATGTCGATGGGGCCAATTAACGATCCACAGACTGTTATTCGTCTCCTCCAGATTCAAGTACCCCAGTAGTTTCGCATCATTATCCAAAACAGCAGAACCGGCAAACCGGTATACAGCCTGTTTCGGATCATCTATCTTTTCGGATCCTTTTTTTGATACCTTTTCCATTGCAGGCATGAAATTCCCTGAATGAGACAGCTCATTCATCATTCTGATCATATCTGTAAAAGTAACATCGACTGCGCCATAGTTGGCTTGATGCAGCTTGTAATATTCCCGCAGGGATTGGCCGCCAAATGGTGTTGAGCTTTTAAGCAAATCGGATGCATCCCCTTTTTTTACAATAAACAGATCCACACGCATAGGAGATTCAGCATTACGCAAAATAAAGTCCAAAATATCCTTGAATCCTCTTCGTGCAAGCTTATCCCCGATGACTAAACTGCGTCGCTGGCCCCGGTTAATTATCCGCGTGACCTTGGATTGCATGGCAGCAAGTGCAGCCATTGGAGTCTTACCTTCAGCGATTTCAGTGTAAAACCCGGTTTGCGATTTCATATCGCTCTGACCGGCTTCCGGATTTCGGGCAAACTGATTACTCACTATATACGTTTGATCCTCAGTCCAGTCCAGGCCCGCTGCCAATTGTATCGCCTGATCATTCAATTCGCGGTTGTCCCAGCATCCGGAGATCAGAGCCATGACCAGACAACAGGCTAGCATTTTTTTTGCCTTTCCCATGTTACGCCTCTCCCTCCCCTTTCTCTCTCGAACCGGGTGCCTGCCCCCGGGGTGTGCGAAGTGATCCGGCAGCCGCCGTTTCTTCCGGACGACTATACATCCTCCATCGCGGGGAACGCCATATCGCATCTTTAAGATCCGACCTGACCAGAGGAGCGATGGGACTAAAGTAAGGAACACCGAACGAACGCAGTGAAGTGATATGGAGTAATGTTGCCAACGTCACAATTGCAATACCGTATAAGCCTAATATACCCGCGAAAATGAGCAAAACAAAGCGCAACATCCGCAAGGGATGACTCAAGTTCAAGCGTGCAATCGTAAAAGATGCAATGCCTGTTCCTGCAACTACAATGACAATGGGAGCAGATACAATACCAGCCTCCACCGCAGCCTGACCAATAACCAGTGCGCCAACAATGCTTACCGCAGATCCAACTTGCTTGGGTAATCGGATGCCCGCCTCTCTCAATCCTTCAAACAAGATCTCCATCAGAATGGTCTCAATCACGGTAGGAAACGGGCTATTCTCTCGGGCTGCCGCAAAATTCAAGGCCAGACTGGTTGGAATCATCTGGGAGTGAAAATTAACGATGGCTACGAACAAAGAGGGCAAGAACAGCGAGATGAAAATGAAAATAATTCGAATGAAACGAACCGCAGAAGAATACAAGCTCGGATTATAATAATCTTCGGCGGACTGCATTCCCGTCCAGAATGTAAAGGGCACAATTAATACAAACGGCGTACCGTCGGTGATTATGGCTACCTTTCCTTCCAGCAAGCTGGCCGCTACTGTATCCGGACGTTCCGTATTTTGAATAGTAGGAAAGGGCGAAGGGATCTTATCTTGTATAAATTCCTCAATGTATCCCGACTCCAAAATACTGTCTGTTTTTATGTTTTTCAAGCGGGTCCGGACCTCATCAAGGATCGATTCCTTCGCAATCCCCTGAATATAAGTGATCACCACTTCGGTCTGTGTCACATCTCCAATTGTAATCGACTCTGTTTTCAGTGCATCCGACTTGATTTTCCGTCTGATCATGCTGGTATTAACGCGTAAGGATTCGTTAAACCCTTCCCGGGGACCTCGAATAACCGCCTCTGAGGCAGGCTCTTCCACGCTTCGAGTCTTCGCACCTTCCACATTGGCTACCATGGCTGTATCATGTCCATCCATGATAACTACAACAGATGAATTAAGCACACCCTGAATCACGTCAGAGAGCGTGGAGACCTTACGGGTGCGAACCATGGCTAGACGCTCGCTCTGGATCAGCTGACTGGCATGCTCTTCTTCCAAATCCTCCTCATTCTGCGCTTCAAAGAGAGGTTTGAGAATGGCTAAGTCTATAATATTTGTGTCTACCAAGCCATCCATAAAGAGCAACAATACGTTGTTTCCTTTTGCGAGCGTCACTGGTCTGAACACCACATCGGAACACTGATCAAAACGTTCTCTCAGCATCTGTTCATTCACGTTCAATTGAGTTGATAAAGGGACATTTGGTTTTCGGTTCAGGAGGAACTCTGAGCGTTTGAATTGTTCCTGTTGTACTTGTTCAGCGTTCTTTTTCATTAATTGAACCTCACCATTCTGATTTTGGGAGACTGGTCTCACATGAATGCCAACGCTTGTCATTCTTTGAAATTGTTCCCGACAACCCTTGAGTCTATTCGGCAAACTTCCTAGCTTAGTATATAGATTCTTCTGCATCAGCCAAAACTAATTGTTCTACATCTCTTCAAAAAACTTATGAAATATTTTTTATACCATGTTAGCATCCAATATGTAAGAGAAAACCATAATGAGAGGAAGAATTCCATGCAAATGTATATCGAAAACCTCCCGGCGTGTCGCCTTGCCTATGTTCGACAAGTGGGGCCTTACGGTCCAGCCAATGCACAAGCGATGAATACACTAAAACAATGGGCAGACAAACACCAATTGCTTCATGAATCAGCAACTTTACTGGGTATTCCCCAAGATGACCCGGCTACCACACCACCCGAGAAATGTAGATATGATGCATGTATTGTTATTACTGAACCTGAACGACTGGAAGATGATTTCATTGAGTTTGGCGAGCTTTCAGGCGGAGATTATCTCATCTGTAAAGTGAAGCACACGGCAGAAGCTATTCAGCAGGCATGGAATATGATCATCCCTCATTTGCAAACAAGTGGTTATCGGATGGACAACAAACCAGTTATAGAACGATATCGTTGGGAACTGCTCAATCAGCATTGGTGTGAAATATGTGTGCCTGTAAGACCTGTGTAATCCGCGTTACAAAGAAACGAAAAAAAGTGACTTCAAGTTGAAGTCACTTTCTCGTTCAGTAATATTACTGCTACTAGCTAGATTAGAAATTAAAATGCCCAGTTGCCTTTACGGAATACCGGCTCGATTGTACCGTCTTGTAACTCACCATCGATATCCAGTTCTGCGGAACCGATCATGAAATCAACGTGAGTCAAGCTCACATTGCACTCATGCTTCAGTAACTCTTCATTCGACATGGTTGTGCCATCTTTCATGTTGAACGGATACGCACTTCCCACAGCCAAGTGGCAAGATGCATTTTCATCAATACCTGTATTGTAGAAAATACGATTCAGGTTGGAGATTGGGGAGTCATGTGGTACGAGTGCGACCTCACCCAGATAACGTGCTCCTTCATCGGTGGCAAACAGGTTCTTCAAATGCTCTTCACCGGATGCTGCCGTAAACGCTACAACCTGTCCATCCTTGAATGTAATTCTCATCTGGTCTACCAGTTGCCCGTTCAGGTTCAAAGGCATGGTGCTGCTAACATACCCATTCACTCCGCTACGCTTAGGCATGGTGAATACTTCTTCAGTCGGCATATTGGCGACGGTGTATACACCTTGTTTATTTTCGCTACCACCGCCACCCCAGATGTGGTTGTGGACCAATTCAATTTTCAAGTCTGTACCTGGCGCACGGTAATGCAGGCTCTTATAGTTCTTTTTATTCAACAAGTCTCCCATTGCAGTTAAGGTATCCAGATGCTTTCTCCAATTTTGCACGGCGTCTCCGCCATCTACACGGTTCATTTTAAAGATGGTTTCCCACATCACGTTGATTCGGTCTTCTTCCGGGATGTCGGCGAATACTTTGTTCGCCCAAGCCTTGGTTGGGGCCTTGATCAGACACCAGCTAATTTCATGGTTGCGTGTGTATTTGGCATAACCGCGACGTGCGTGTGCAGCTGCCTTGGTAGCACGGGAAACGCTGTCGGAGTCAATTCCGTTATACAGTTCAGGATCTGGAACTTTGATCGTCAGGGTGGCGCCGCCTGCTTCTGCAAATTTCTCCATCATATCCGCTTTCCACGCTGGATAATAATCAAAGCTGTCATTGGAACCATGCTCAAAACGACTGCGGGTAATGTTGTCGTCATCAAAGTCCACTTGTACATAGTTTGCACCAGCCGCATAGGCTTTTTGCACAATCAGACGTGTGAATTCAAGCGTTTCAATGGGAGCAGTGACGAGCAGATCCTGTCCTTTTTGGATATTCACGCCGACTTTAACAACCAGCTCTGCGTATTGTTCCAATGACTTTTCAAAGGTTTGTTCAAATTGACTCATGGTTGTGTTCACTCCTGCTTCATATATTATGACATGGATTGCAAATGACTTGGATTCTGTTGAGTGGCCGTTACAGCGAAGGATCGTTCTTTAGATCGTCGTTGTCTCCAAATTTTCTTCATCGTATTTTTCAAAGGTTAAAATTAGGAGACAAATACGAACGCTATCGCTTCTGCAGAATCGATTCCTTCTCTTTCACTACTTATACTATTATTTTTCAATCATTCGTTACCTAATCTCATTTAACCATTACGTTTTTCTTGTTCGCGTAACTCAATCCGGCGGATTTTACCAGAGTTGGTCTTTGGCAGATCCGTAACAAATTCGATCTTACGTGGATATTTGTAAGGTGCTGTGATTTCCTTGACGTGATGTTGCAATTCACGCATTAATTCTGGTGAAGCAAGTGAATCATCTCTCAGCACGACAAAGGCTTTAACAATATTTCCACGGATCTCATCCGGACTTGCAACCACCGCACATTCCTTCACACTGGCGTGTTTCATGAGTGCTTCTTCCACTTCGAATGGTCCAATCGTGTAACCCGAACTAATGATAATATCGTCACTGCGGCCTTCAAACCAGAAGTAACCTTCTTCGTCTTTGCGTGCACGGTCCCCAGTTACAAAATAATCGCCACGCTGACTCGCTTCCTTACGTCCCTCATCCTGATAATAGGACCGGAACAAAGCTGGCATCTCTTTGTGTACCGCGATATCTCCTACTTCACCCGGAGGCACAGGTTGTCCCTCATCGTCAATAATTTCAATCAACCCAGGTGTAATCGACTGACCCATCGAGCCAATACGTACAGGCGCATCTTTGAGACTGCCGATTAACAACGTGCTCTCGGTCTGTCCATATCCGTCTCGAATAGTCAGGTCAAAGTGACGCTGGAAGATTTCAATGACTTCCTGATTGAGCGGTTCACCCGCTGATACAGCACTGCGCAGATGAGACAGGTCATAATGTCCAAGATCATCGGCTTTGGCCATCAACCGATATTCCGTTGGTGTGCAGCAAAGGACATTAATATGATGTTCCTGCATCAGTTCCAGATAACGCTTGGGCTGGAATGATCCATTGTAGACCAGTCCAGTCGCGCCTCTTCCCAGTACGGACAGGAACGGGCTCCAGATCCATTTTTGCCAGCCAGGTGCAGCCGTTGCCCATACGGTATCTGAAGGTTGAATATCCAGCCATAATGAAGAAGCGATCCGCAGGTGGGCATATCCCCAACCGTGGCTATGTACAACTCCTTTGGGATTACCTGTTGTGCCCGAAGTATAAGCAAGGATAGCCGTATCATCACGATGAGTCTCCACCGCAGCCATCTCTTCGGGTTGATTCTGCATTAACTGATGCACATTGACCCAACCTTCAGCAGGTACGCTAAATTCCCCATTCGGTGATGCCACGATTCGATGTGCCAGTGACTGCAGATCCGCGTCCATCTTTTCTACCTCTGAGGTCGTCTCGGACCATACAATAACAGCCCGCGCCTCAGAGTGACGCAGACGATATTCCAGATCTTTTGCCCGTAACATCTCGGAGGAAGGAATAACGGCAATCCCCAGTTTCAGACAAGCAATATAAATGACATAGGCAATAATACGGCGTGGTACCATGACCAACACCCGATCACCCTTCTCTAGTCCAAGTTCACGCAAACCTCCAGCAAGACGATTCGCCTGCTTGAACAAATCACCATACGTAATCTCTTCCAATTCTCGTTGATCGCTGAGCCATCTAAGTGCAATCCGGTCTGATGGATGATTCTCCATCTCGGATGTCAGGTTATAGCTTTCAGGCGAAATCCACTGTTCAAAGTTCAAATGGAGCCTCTCCTTCGTAGTTCAATTGTAAAGCTTCTATATATTATACCCTAAATCCTAGGACCAGGTGCTATGAACTAGGTTCATTCTGAAAAAATAAACATAGGTCAATTAATGAACTATTATAATAGATCTTATCCTATAAAGAAAATGACATATACAAAATGGCGCCTTCCTGATTGATCAGGTAGGCGCCATTTCATTCTTCATTTACATTACATTAGTCTTACCTAACTATAATTTTCACACAGCTATACTGTGTATGTTACCACGGATAATTACCCATTCCGTCCAAAATGCTTTCGATCTCATTCAACTCTTCCGTTGTCAGATCCGGTGCCTGGAGGGCAGCCACGTTTTCTTCAATCTGGGACACACGGCTTGCACCAATCAATGCAGAAGTTACACGGTTACCGCGCAAGATCCAGTTCAGAGCTAGTTGGGAGATCGTCTGCCCTCTTCGCTCCGCTACCGCCTGAAGTGCATCGAACTTGGCAATCCGTTTGTCTGTGTAAGCTTCTTTTTTCAAATTGCCTGTTGGATTGGCGCGTTCTTCCTTGATCTTATCGACATATTTATTCGTCAACTGACCGCGGCCGAGTGGACAGAACGCAATGGAACCTACGCCTTGCTCATCCAGTACGTCCTGCAAACCGTCTTCAATCCAGCGATTCAACATCGAGTAGTTTGGCTGATGAACCAGACATGGCGTACCCAGACGACGCAGAATGGTTACCGCTTCTTGTGTCTGTTCTGCATTATAATTGGACAAGCCCACATACAGCGCTTTACCTTGCCGCACGATATGATCCAGCGCCGTCATCGTTTCTTCCAATGGCGTGTCCGGATCTGGACGGTGATGATAGAAAATGTCTACATAATCCAGTCCCATCCGACCAAGACTTTGATCCAGACTGGCAATCAGGTTTTTGCGGGAACCCCACTCGCCATAAGGTCCACTCCACATATGGTAGCCTGCCTTCGATGAGATGAGCAGTTCATCCCGGTAAGGACGCAGATGTTTTTTGTAAATCACACCAAAGTTCTCTTCCGCTGATCCTGGAGGTGGACCATAGTTATTCGCCAGATCGAAATGGTTAATTCCGAGGTCGAAGGCACGTAAAATCATTTCTTCCTGAATATCCAATGTGCGGTTGCCACCAAAGTTCTGCCATAAACCCAGCGCAATTTGCGGCAGTCTGATTCCGGATTTGCCGGAACGTACATATTTCATCTCATCATATCGTTGTTCACTCGCAGTATAGGGCATCGTTATTCTCACTTTCCTGTAAGGTTTGTTGAATTCCTTTTCATCTTAGACATTTTCCTGGATAAACGATATGGCATTTCACTTTGAACATATGGAATAATGATTGTTATCCATATATACTAATGTTAAATAATTAATCTTTTCAGCTATTTAGTATGTTAAAATGCAAGATGAGACGAAATCGTACAGGAGTGAATACCCTTGATTACGTATATGTTCAAAAACAATCATTTTCAGGAGCTTCAGTTCCTTCATTATGGAACCGAAGCCTGTACACCAGGTCATCACTTTGGCCCTGCCATGCGAGACTATTATAAAATTCATTATATTCTGAATGGCAAAGGCACCTTCGAAGTTGGTGGCAAAACGTATACCCTGCATAAAGGTCAAGGTTTTCTAATTGTTCCGCACTCTGTTGTTCATTACGAAGCAGATCAGGATGACCCTTGGGAATACAGCTGGGTTGCTTTCCAAGGCAGCAATAGCCAATCCTTTTTACAGCAAGCATGTCTGTCCGAGCATCACCCGATTTTTGAGCTGGGCAATGAGGATGACGAGATGCGATCCTGCCTGCACCGAATGATCAATTCCCGCAATACTCACAAAGGCTGGGAGATTAGCATGACTGGTTTGCTGTATCAATTCTTCTCCATTTTGATTGATCAGGCCAATTCAGAGCATCTTCAACCCATGCAGGATTATTCGAAGGAAACGTACGTAACGCAGGTAATGGACTTCATTGAAATGAACTATGCCAATGCCATTACCGTTCAATCCATCGCGGCCCATGTCGGTTTGCAGCGCAGTTATCTGTGCTCTCTGTTCAAGGACCAGATGGGAAGCAGTATTCAGTCGTATCTTGTTCATTACCGGATGCGCAGGGCAGCCGAATTGACCCTTGATCCCGGTCTGACCATTGGTGATATTGCCCGTTCTGTGGGCTACACCGATCAATTGCTTTTCTCCAAAATGTTCAAAAAAGTGATGGGCGAAGCGCCCACCTATTATCGCAAACATAAAACAGCACCCTCCCAGTTAAGTTGTTAATCGGGAAGGTGCTGTTTTTGCCAATCGTTTATCTTTACAATTGTTATTCCTTACATTCTTTTCATTGGTTTATACCATCTCCGGCATGGATATGCCAACAACTTGCACTTTGATTTCATCGACCATGACGCCGGCTAATTGTTCTACAGCCTGTTGAACATTATGTTGAAGTTCACGGCAAACCTCGTGCATCTTGTTGCCATATTGGATATTAATTCGCAGCTGGATGGTTGCCTGATCGTCTTTGACGTGTACGTCAATCCCTTTTTGCAGACTCTTGCCGCTAATACTCTTGGCAATCCCTTCAGTCAGTCCAACGGACATGGAGGATACACCAGCCGTTGATTGAGCGGCCATCCCCACGATCTTGGATAACACATCGTTCGAGATGTGAATGGTACCCATTTGAACAGATTGAGGTGCGATATATTCAGGTTCATTGTATTGTTTTTCGATAATTTCAGACATGTGCTCCACTCCTTCGAATAATTAAATTCTATGCATTCTGCCATTTGTCCTTGAAGAACATGTTATAGATTCGAACCAAAAGAATTTTAACGATCATATAAACCGGGATAATAATCAGGATGGCAATAATTCCACCCAGGTCCCCTGCACCCAACACCAGAATGATGGTCGTGAGCGGGTGAATATCCAGCTTTTTGCCGAATACGTACGGTGCAACCAGGTTGTCCTGAATCTGCTGAGCGACAAGAATAATAATCAGAGACCAGATGGCAACCGATGGTGATACCACGAGACCCATGATCACAATAGGCACGGACGACACAATCGCTCCGATAAACGGAACAAAGTTCATGATGACCGCAATTACCGTGAGCAGTAATGCGTACGGCAGTCCAATGATCAAGAAACCGATATACATCAGTACCCCCAGTGCCAGATTCACCAAAACTCTTCCCACGATAAAACCACTCAATGCCTGATCAATCTCAATTACAACTTCACGGCTGTCCTTTTGGAAACGTTTTGGAGCGATATGTGCCAATTTACGACCAAATTTCTCGCCTTGTAACAGCATATAGAACAAAAGGATCGGTAGTGTAAACAAGATGATCGCAAAACTGGAAACGAGTGAGAAAAATCCACTTACGTAGTTGGTCACAAAGTTAAATCCTTTGTTGATATACTCCGTGATCTGGGAGAAAGGTGTCGAGCCCTCAGGGAACAAGGCCTGAATGGCACCATTCTGCTCCAGCTCTCTCAGCTGTTCACTTAATGAATTGATCAGATTCGGCGCGTTATCAACCAGATTGATCAGTTGCTCACGTAACGATGGCCATAAGCCAATGATGAAGAACACTCCCAGAATAGCAATAACCAGATAGATTAGCAAAATACTTAGCGTGCGATTTATTTTCTTCTTCTCCATATAATTCACAAGCGGCCTTAGCAGATAATAAAAGAACACCGACAACATCATCGGCACGGTAATAACCGTGATCATGGTGACGAGCGGCTGAAAGATGAAGCTTACACGTGATAATAAATAGATATTAACCAATATCAGCGCCAGTGCAATACTGAACCGGACAAACGTATTTACTTTGAACAAAATATTTCCCTCCACATGGACATTTCTTCTCTTATTTAATTTGGAATTTCAATGGTAAACACGGTGGTCTCTCGCCCACGCCGGGAAAGGATCAGCCGTCCGCCCATTTTCTCCGTATTACGTCGTGCGATGGACAAACCAAGTCCGGTGCCTCCGGTCGCTGTCCGCGCCTCATCCCCTCGTACAAACGGGTCAAAGATCGTTGACCACAGTTCTTGTGGTATGCCCACTCCGTTATCTGCCACCTCTATCACCACATGGGTATGAAGCGGAATGAGTTCGACGCGCAGTTCGGTCCCGATTGGATTATAAGACAGAGCATTGGTAATCAGGTTCTGGATGACTCTGGATAACAGCTCCGGATCATACCTCGCGTAGATCACCTCATCAGGAACAAGTACATGAAGGACAAACTGTTTCTGTTCAATCTCCCCATAGGTATCTGCCATAATCTCGCGCACGAATTCTCCAATCTCTCTTCTCTGAATATGCATGCGAAAATCGGGCGAATCCACCTTAAGCAACTCCAACATATTCTGTATCATGCGTGCAACTTGAACGGACTTGTTATAGATGTATCCCAGATATCTTTGCTGCCTGTCCTTGTCCTCCCCACGTCCTTCCACCAATGCCTGCGCATATCCCTGTATGGATGTTATCGGTGTCTTCAGATCATGTGATAAATCTACAATCAGTCGCTGTTTGCTCTCTTCGGCGTAACGTTTCTCTGCAGAGGTGTTCTCAATGACATCCGCCATGTAGTTAAAGGTCTCACCAATCTGGACAAATTCCCTCTCGGCCGAGATCGACATCCGTGTACTATAATTCCCTTGTATCATCTGCGTAAGACCCGAGGAGAGGATACTAAGTGGTTTTTTGATTCTCCGTGCGACCCAATAGCTGTAGACAAAGATCAATAATAAAACCAAACCGATGCCAATCATAATGTAAAAGGATAATGGATGTTTCAGATTGGTAATCAACTGATTATCATTAATTCGCACGCTGACCAGATCACGCGGGATTTTGAGCAATACATACGCTGCCGCTCCTTCTGTCGAGAGAGGAGTGATCGAATAATAGTATTCCTGGTCACTCCGATTTTCCAGTCCATCATACAGATCGGCTTCACTGTATTGCGTGAACGCATCTTGCTTGTCTCCCACATGACGAATGATTTTGCGATTCGCATCCAATATTTCAATCCAGCCACCGCTATCCTTGAGACGTTGAATCTCTGTGTCTTGGCCTTTCGACACCGAACCTCCACCGGAGTAAAATTCGTTCTCCAGCTCTGCTACATACACGTGGGCTTCAACATTCAGATCCGGATCAACCACCTGATCCGAAATGCGAAAATCCACGACATCCAGTGAAACCATAAGGTACACAATCAATACCAGTAACAGCAAAAAGAAGTTGAACAGCAAGAAGTCCAGTGTCAGGGATGTCTGCAACAGTCGCTTTTCTCTAGCTTTCCATGGGCGCTTCAATTTTGTATCCCAGTCCCCTTATCGTTTTGAGATATTCCGGTTGTCTGGAGTCACGCTCGATCTTCTCCCGAATGTTGCTGATATGTACCATAATCGTGCTGTCCTCGTGCGCATAATAATCGTCCCAGACCGCTTCGTATATTTTTTTACGGGTGAACACTCGGCCAGGTTGATCAAGCAACAATTCCATAATTTTATACTCTGTAGAGGTTAATGTTACAGGACTTCCTGAACGAAAAAGGATACATTGGGATCGATCCAGCATCAGATCACCTAAAACCAGATTCTGTTCTTTCGCTGCGGGGATCTCCGCTGCATCAAAATGATTGACTCTTCTGAGCAACGCCTCTACCCTGGCGACAATCTCAAGCGGGTTGAATGGCTTTGCTATATAATCATCTGCCCCAAGTCCTAATCCAAGGATTTTATCGTGATCCTGACTTTTGGCGGATAGGAACAATACAGGCATGTGATGTGTAGCTCTGATCTGTTTGATCAACTGCAATCCATCCATTACAGGCATCATGATGTCCAGTATGACCAGATCGATCTGTGTTGAACGTATGGTTTGTAGCGCCTCGGCTCCATTCACCGCAGTTTTAATGGTATAGTCCTTCTCCAGATATAGTTGAAGCAGTTCAACAATCTCTGGTTCGTCATCTGCAATTAATACGGTGTATCTCATGTTATTCCTCTCATTTCCTATACTCTATGCCTATCTCTACATTATTACTATATACTACGTCTCTTAATTCAACCTAAATCATTTCTAAAGATAATCTAAATAAATAGAAATAGAGCCCTGGCTCTCAGGCCAAGGCATTAAGAAAGGTTCTAAACTAATTTGGAATACATGTGACGTAGATACCGCCAGCGCACAAGTGCAAAATACAGAATCTGCATGGAAGCAAACACCAAGAAAATGCGCAGGCTGTATCCGAAGACCGAGAAGTCAACCAGTTGCTGTAACGCTACAAAGGCAACCGAACTGTGGATGACCGCCACCAGAATTGGCAGGAAAAACATAAGCAATAGCTGCCTTGTTACGATCTTACGGAGTTCGGGACGACTCAGTCCCATTTTGCCAATCATGCGATACTGCGCTTCATCCCGTTCTAGATCTGCGTAAAGTCTGAAATACGTGAAACTTGCTGCAAAGGTGAAGAAAACAATGCCAATCAGGCCGCTCAAAATTAGAATGATGCCATTGGTCTGCTTGGAATTAAGCCAATCCACCACAAGCGCGCTGACCTCGTAATAACCTCTGTCGGAATGATCATCTTGAATGGATTTGATCAATTCAGGAGCAAAGCTGCGTGTACCCATCCAATCTTTCACGATAAATTGTATCGTTCGACTCGAATAGAAACCTTCAGGCATGCCAACTTCCTCGTTATACGCCGGGCTCAACTTCTCAAACAATTCGTTGGTTACAACGTAGAGATTAATTTCATTTTGAAAAGGAATCACAATATCGGTACCAGGTGTCACTAGCCGAATCTGTTCCGACCGATTATCAATCTCCAGATCGACCTCCGTCCCTGAGAATCCTTGTTCAGCCTGATCACGGTACTTCTTACGAACCGCCAAATTGCTAGGTGTCATAAATGACTCATCGACCTGTTTCAACGTACGTTCTTCGTACCCAAGTGCCTTCGCCAGACGGTTATAATCACTCAGTTTGATAATCCTTCCATTATTATTTTCAGGTATATGAGCATAACTGCCCTTCACGTAGGGAACTTGATGATCAATCAACGTTTCTTCAATCTTCCGAATATGTCGCTCGGAGTTGGGAGTATCCCAGTTATTCATATAACTGAATGCGTACGGATTCGACATGGACGACAACCCCGGGTCAGCAATAGCAAGCATGGTGCCAATTCCCGTAAATGAAGAAGCTGAAATGATACTTACCATGAAAAACATGATGGCGTTATCTTTCATTCGATAGGTAAGTTCAGATAAAAAGAGCAGATTAGTTTTACGGAAAAACAACCTTGGATTTCTTTTCAGTGCCCGAATGATATATACACTGAGCTGTGTGAACAAAAAGTACGTACCTGCAATAACAACAACGACACTTGCGAGTAATAACGGAAAGGAGAAGCTTATCCATACAAAAGTAAATACTCCTGCATAACCCCCGCCAATTAACAATACCGATAACAAGGCGAGCAGACGTGATGCTTTGGGTTCCGGTTTCGGTTTCTCCTCTGATTTCACAAGGTCTATGAGAGTTCCTTTACGAATGAGCAAGGATGATGACATCGCGATCACAACAAACAGCAGCAGAAATGCACCAGCCGTCAGGGCAATGCCTTTCAGTGGAAAATAGAATCGAAGGCTGTTCTCAACAGCCAGCATGGAGCCACAGATCAGCAGAATCAATTTGCCGAAAATAATTCCGAGTCCGATACCGGTAATAATGGAAGCTAATCCGATACACATGTTCTCCATAAACAGAAGCCTGTTCATCTGTTTACGTGTCATACCAATGATCAGGAAAATACCAAATTCCTTCTTGCGTGTCTTCAGGAATGAACCAACGGAATAGAGCAGGAACAGGAATGAAAAAATGAATATAATGATCTCTGCAATCATAAACCCCTGATTCGCAAGCAACGTAACCGTACCACTTGATCCCTTTAACCCCGCTTTCAAATCAGGATGGAACAGGAGCAATGCGTAAGTAAAAAAGATCATAACGGAAAATGTACTGCTCAGAAAATGAGCCAGATAAATTCGTTTGTTGCGAACAACGTTATTAATGGCGAACTGGCGAAAATTCATGTCCTGACCCTCCCATTAGGGATAATACATTAATAATCTTCTGGTAAAAAGCTGCACGATTATCGCCGTAGTGAATTTCATTGTACAGTTTGCCATCCTTGATAAAGACAACCCGACTGCAATAACTTGCGGCTACTGCATCATGGGTGACCAATAGCATCGTAGCCTGATCCTCCTGATTGCGGGTTTCGAGAATCTCCATCACATCTCTTGCCGCCTTCGAATCCAGGTTGCCTGTTGGCTCATCAGCCAGAATCAGCTTCGGGGAATGGATAAGCGCTCTGGCAATGGCCGTACGCTGTGCCTGTCCTCCTGATATCTCATATGTCCGTTTGTTCAGAATACTTTCGATCCCGAGCTTGCTTGCCAGTTGTTCCACACGTGTGTTCATCTCTGCTAGCGAAACACCGTCAAGAGTCAGTGGCAGCACAATGTTTTCCTTGACTGTCAGTGTATTTAACAGATTGAACGATTGAAAAACGAAACCAAGCTCTTTGCGCCGGAACAGCGCGAGTTCATCCTGATCCAATTCAAACGGATTCTTCCCTGCAATTCGCAGTTCTCCTGATGTTGGATGATCAATGGTTGAGATCATGTTCAGCAGCGTTGTTTTTCCACTACCCGATGGTCCCATGATGCCAACAAACTCACCTTCCTGAATACTGAGGTCAATACCTGATAACGCTTCATAAGATACGATGCCTTTGTAGATTTTACTGATCTGTTTCACAGAACAAATCTCCATGGTTACAACTCCTTAGTGATGTATGAATTCAAAATCAAGTTACATTCATGCTGTGTGCATGCGTATTGTGCGTAGCCTTTCCTGTGATCTTCTGACTACAGTCTATCGAAGTTTCGGCCATTCTCCTATGGTTTAACCTTTCATCAACATGACAATGTTGTAAGGTTACATCATGGTAACCAAAAAAGACGTCTCTGCCCCGACCAGGCAATAGACGTCTACACTTACACTTACACTTACACTGTAATTCATACTCCACTGACACTTCTTCAACAAAAATACACAGCTCACGTCCAATCTTATCTTCAACCTGCCTCTCAGGAGTTGAATGTAATTCGGACGATCGTTCCTTCACCGTACACGGATTCAAGATCAATCCGATGATTCATCCGTGTTAACACTTCTTTGGCAATATACAGCCCCATGCCTGTGGACTCTTTGAAATGTCGCCCGTTCTCCCCGGTGAAGAAAGGTTGGAATACCCGGTTAAGATCAGACTTCGGAATCCCGATGCCTTGATCCTGTACTTCCAGCATGATGGAGCGTTCCGCTTCATACGCACGCACATAGATCTTTTGCCCGCTGCCCGCGGAGTATTTGATTGCGTTCGACAGTAACTGTACCAATACAAAACGAATCCACTTGGTATCGGATTGCACAACCAGCGCAGAATCGATATGCATCTCTGGATAGACGTGATTGCGAATAAAGAATCGCTTGAGTTCATGGATCGCTTCTTCCCCAGCGGTCTTCAGTATCACAGGTTCCACACTGAAATCCTGCTCGAAGGTATCCAACCGCGCTACATACAGCACAGTCTCCAAACCTCGCCTCATCTGGTCCGCTTCCTCCCGAATGCTTATGAACCGAGGATCGTCATCCTCCTGATCTTCCACGGTCAACTCAATGACGGATAACGGTGTCTTCATCTGATGGACCCACTGGTTCATGAATGTCAGATATTCTTGCTGCCGTTGTTCCAGCCGATGGAGATGAGCATGGTACTGTCCGTATTGTGAATCCAGCAGCTTTTCCAGCGCCAGTGATAAAGGACTTGTTTCGTTCAATGGTACAAATTCCTTCAGCGAATCCATTGATCGTGACATCCGGGTATAAAAGGAGCGATGTGAATAATAACGATACACCAAATATCCGATGTATAAAAATAATCCCAACGCTACGGCATAACCAGCCGTGATCCAATCGTTATAGCCGTCATACCAGAACACTGCAACAACGGTGAACAAGATAGCAACAACCCAGCACGTTAAAGCGAGATGTTCTCGTATAAACAATCTCATGATGGTGAAGAGGCCTTCCAGGTATTGTTCAATCGGTAACCAGAACCTCTGACCGTTTCCAGTGCATCCGTAATACCAAGCTCAGCTAATCGTTTACGCACCCGAGTAACGTTAACGCTGAGAGTATTGTCATCCACAAAAGAGTCATCCCACAGCTTCTCCAAGATAGTCTCTCTGCTCACCAGCTTGGGACTGCGGCGCAGTAACGTTTCCAGCAGAATCGTTTCCTTCTTTGTCAGCTGCACTTTGCGATCACCAAGCTGAATCTCCAGTCTTTCCAAGTACACGACCAAGCCGTCCAGTTCCACCTTGCGCTCTTCATCACGTGTAGCATAGTCCCCATATACCCGGCGTAGCTGACTTCGAATTTTCGCTATAACAATCTCATGCTCAAATGGCTTCGTGATATAATCATCTGCCCCGTTCTCCAGTGCCATGACCTGATCCATTTTTCCGCTCCGCGCGGAGATAAACAAAATGGGGCATGTGGACAGCGTACGAATCTGGCGGCACCAATAGAAACCATCGTAACTGGGCAAGTTGATATCCAGAAGTACCACATGTGGCTGTACCTGCTCAAACTGTTGTACAATCATCTCAAAATCCTCGACCAGAACGGCACGGTCCCCGTAGCGTTCAATATGAGATTTCAATAACCCCGCAATCTTGGGATCGTCCTCTATTATCATAATGGTATACATTATTGGATCTCACCTCTGGCAAAATCATAACACAGGATTTATTATCTAGCATCGATTTGCTTACGCCAATCCACAATATCTGCATTCAATTGCTTCAGGTCTCCGGAAGCTTTCTGATCATCCGATAACTTGTATTGTTGCTTCAATGCCAGGATACGATATACACTTTCATCAATTCGGGACTCGGTGATCTTGCCTGACTTAACTGCACTTATTAGCGTATCAAAAATTGTCTTGGCACTCTCATAACTGTGAGCTACCAACAGAATGTCACTTCCTGCTTTAACAGTTGCCAGGGCTGCCTGGTCCAACTTGAAGTTCTTCGCGATTGCACCCATACTCAGGTCATCTGTGATGACCACACCATCATACTTGAACTTCCCACGCAAATGTTCACCAATTATGACATCGGATAAGGATGCCGGATGATCCGGGTCCAGCTTCGGGAACAAAATGTGTGCAACCATGACCGCCTCTACCTGCTCCTTCACTGCGGCCTGGAATGGAATCCATTCAAGCTCGGCCAGTTGTTTTTCCGTTTTGTTCACAACAGGCAGATCGAGATGGGAGTCCACGGACGTATCACCATGACCCGGAAAATGTTTCACTACCGGAATAATGCCTTCATTACGTAATCCCTTCATCTCTGCAATCCCCATACGTGACACCAGTTCTGCCGAGCTGCCGAATGAACGATCTCCAATCACCGGGTTCTTCGGGTTACTGTTCACATCCAGCACAGGAGCAAAGTCCACATTAAAACCCGCAAGCTGAACTTGTCTGGCCAGCAATTCGCCCATCGTTTCAGCAAGCGCGCTGTCTTTCGTCTCGCCTACTTTTCTACTGGAAGGAATGGATTCCACCGTCTCCGGCATACGACTGACTTTGCCGCCCTCCTGATCTACACTCATGAAGATCGGTATCGGGTTGGACTGATTCGCTTCCTTGATGGATTGCACAAACTTGGCTGTTCCCTCAAGTGTCGAAACATTGTTGGCATAGAAAATAATGCCCCCTACCTTTTGATTCGTAATCATCTGTTTGGCTTGATCATCCAACGTTGTCCCTTGAACACCGGCCAGTATCATCTGTCCAATCTTCTCTTCTAACGTTAATGAATTGAGCTGCTCCTGCACCGGATCGACTTCTTCTTGCGGTTCCTCTGGTACTTCTTCCTGCGGTGGAGCGGTATTCTGCTCCGGCGATGAGGAAGATTGCCCTGAGTTGGAGCTAGCGTTCGATCCGGTATTCGAGTCCGTTGCGGAGGAAGGTTTCTGTGCTTGGCCACATGCCGATAAAAGCAGAACGATCCCCAGCAGAAGACACATCATATGCAGTGGTTTTCTCCATTTATTGTTCGAGGTGTACCTATAGTTGTACAAGGATATTCATCCTCCTTATGTAATGTCATCTTGGTAATCTAAAGGTTCAGGCCTAACCTTATCACAAGGTGAATGATTTTCAAAATGAGCGCTTCTGAAGATCGAATCGTTGTTCAGACACTTAAGTGGTAAAAAAAGTGGTTGCACTGGAACCTGAGATGTGGAACTTAATGGTGTTGTGACTAGGCGCGTGTGCGAGGTATGTGGAGAGTAAAAAGGAGTAACGGTGCAGGAAATGATTTTCTATTATGAATTTTTCATATGTTGAAATTATTAGTATAGGTAGATCAAAAAGCCGCCCAAAGGCGGCCTATTTGTTGGTTTTTGTTTTACTTTTCGTTGTAAATCGTTGCCGTTCAGTGTTAGTTCACCTTTCACCAAACGTTCTTAGGCTTCTATTAATGGAGTGTTTGCAACACTTCCGTTGTAAATGGAATGATTTCGGATATGCGACCTTCACGAACTTTGGCAGGCCATTCGGGATCACTAAGCAGAACACGACCCAAGGCGATCAGGTCAAATTCATTGTTCTCCAGCTTCTCATTTAATAGATCCAGATGGGCATCCCCTGTTCCCTGGTTCTCGGTTGCTCTATCTACAAATTCAGCTTCAAGACCTACCGATCCAACGGAAATAGCTGGTTTACCCGTTATTTTTTGCGTCCAACCCGCGAGATTCAGCTCAGATCCTTCGAATTCCGGTAACCAGAACCGGCGTGTAGAGCAATGGAATATATCCACGCCAGCAGCACTGAGTGGGGCCAGGAATTGCTCCAATTGTTCTGGCGTCTCCACCAGACGTGCCTCATAATTCCCCATCTTCCATTGGGAGAACCGGAGCACAATTGGGAAATCAGGACCAACCGCCGCACGACAAGCTTTAATCACTTCAACCGCAAATTGAGTTCGCCGTACCAAATCACCACCATAATTGTCGGCCCGTCGATTCGTCTGCTCCCAGAAGAATTGGTCAATCAGGTATCCATGGGCGCCATGCAGTTCAATGCCGTCAAACCCGATTCGCTGTGCATCCGCTGCCGCTTGGGCAAATGCCTGTACAAGCCCTTGAATCTCCTCTTCCGTTAATGGTTCACGTGATGGTTCACCCGCCATGCTAACCCCTGACGGACTTACAGGCTCAGCTTCTGCGTTAGGCAAGTCACCGGAACGACGTGCTGTACCCACATGCCACAATTGTGGCATGATTTTGCCACCCGCTTCATGTACTGCTTTCACTACATTAGCCCATCCTTGCAACGAATCTTCACCATGGAATAATGGAATACTCACTCCACTAACCGAAGATGGATGATTAATGCCTGTACCTTCTGTTATGATGAGCCCCACTCCACCTGCTGCTCTGCGACGATAGTATTCAGCAACTTCCGGTCCAGGTACGCCCTCTGGTGAGAATCCGCGAGTCATGGGTGCCATAACGATTCGATTAGACAATGTTAGCTTGTCCGAGGTGAAAGGTTTGAATAATGCTGAAGGTACGTTCATAGTACATTGCTCCTTTGCAATTGGAAGTGTGGAACTCCGCATCCACATGAAATGCGACATGCTTTTGTATATTGTAACACGTGTAATCCAGTTGACTGGTTTAGGATTATTTCTCTATCCATTTTATAGTTTCTTAATTTTATTTTCAAATTTTTGAAGTTGGGCGTTCAAACTTACCGGTCACCAATAATGTGGATGTAGCATAGTATATAATCCATAATCTTCCTTCGAATTTAATTAGCATTCACGGGGATATCACTGCGGTTCACTCGAAGCAATTTCCCTGATGAAGTCGATAACACATCCGGATCGGTACCCAGACCAAAGTAAAAGTCACCCTCGTTCTCTTCGAAAGACTTGGCATAGGTGTCCTGGTTAAAACGTAAAATCTCATTCCATGTGGTCAGATCCGTGGATTGGTAGACCCGATTGATATACAGATTGGCACTTTGGCGAGTGTACGTAAGCACATACACCTTGCCATCACGCAACAGCACATCGGTTGGGAGCGCCTTGGCATCCGGGAGATTAACTCGCCTTGCCTGATTAATGTCGGTCATGACATTCAAAGATTTGGGCAGCAGCTGCCCATCATTAAACACACCACCTGCTATATAGAGCAACTTGTTATTGAAGTTAACATTTTTGCCTATTTTATTATAAGGAATCGTGCCCGTTTGATAGGTTAGTCCTGGCAGCATTTTGCTACCATAGATGACAACATCGCGTTTCTCAAGCTTTTCGTTTATTTCCAGAATATTAGTTTTGTCATTCCATATTTTATTGGCAGGATACATCATGCCAGATGCATATAATTTGCCATTAAGATGGAACATGGTGTAGGCCCGGAAACCAAACGTATTGATCGTCGCATATTTCTGCCAAGTTTCACCTCCATTATGAGAGATTAATATGGTTGGTTTGGACTCCGTACCCAGCGCGGCAAACATCTTGCCCTGATAAGATGCCAAATCGTATACGTGTACACCCAGCGGCAGATTGCGATATTTGGTCCACACCTCTCCATCCAAACGATAAAAATTGCCGAGTTCCCATTTCTCACTATCCGAATCATTGCCAGGAATATATAACTTGTCGTTTAGTACTCTGTAGATATCAATCTGTTCCTCATCCACATACATCTTCGTTGACGGCAAGATGCCCGGGTTGCTGTTAGTCACCGACTGGGTCTTGAATTTCGCATTTGCTGTATCATAATAAATGACTGGAATAGGGCCTGAATTCGGCGCTACACCCAGATTACTACTGTTCCCGTGGCCCAAATAAATCTTGCCGTTGTACAGTTGCATGTCCCAGACGTTATTGGCATATGGTGTTTTGGTAAAAGGTCTGCCTAACAGTTCGATCTTCGATGTTACATCAGCTGAATTGATCCGTGCATTCGACACCTTGGCAAGCCCACGTTCCGTCGCAGGGGGTTGACTCGTTGAGGTGGCGTTTTTCGGCTTGGAGTTCCCCATAAGCATCCAGCTCATTCCTGCGACAATGGTCAAAATTACGGCTGTCCATTTGGTATGTCTCTGCATGTCCGCTTCCTCCTTCATTTTTTCATCATCATTACCTTCACACCAAAATGATACAATTTGTATCTTTTTATACTATGTAAAACTACCTGTACATGCAACAAATTCCGCCCTATTTATACAAAAAAAGTAGACAATCACATCTGTTGATGTGCTGTCTACTTTTTGTTACTATCTGTGATTTCTATTCAGCTTTTACCAATATCTTAACCTGATTTTTCTCTTTCAACAGTGCTTCAAATCCCTGCTCTACCACTTCATCCAACGAAATTCGTTTGGTCACCAGCTTGTCAGCCGGGAAGAAACCTTTATCCATCAGACTGATCACCGCCGGGAACACATCGCGATAACCAATAATGCCATTAACTGTACGTTCTTTCATGACAATTGAGTTCGGGTAAATCGGTGCTTCCTGTTCAAAAATACTGACGATCATCAACTCTCCACCAATACGTGTCGAATCGATGGCTTGTTGCAGAACACGTGGAACACCGGTTACTTCATAGGCTACGTTAACGCCGCCTTGTGTACGTTGATGGATCTCTTCCACGACATTAAACTGCATTGGATCAATCACAATGGCACCGAGCTCTTCGGCTTTTGCTTTCCGTTCATCTGATAACTCCACTACATAAATATCCGACGCTCCCGAAGCTTTAAGCGCTTCGATGACCAGTAGTCCAATCGGGCCTGCACCAAACACGGCTGCCGTATCTCCCACTTTCAGTTTACTTTGACGCACAGCGTGGAGTGCTACAGCTGAAGGTTCAACCAACGCACCTTGCTCATACGAGATTGAATCCGGAATGGCATGTACCATGTTTTCTGCAGCAGTTACATACTCGGAGAATCCTCCTCCGCCTCCAGCGAGTCCGAGGAAACCCATCTGATCGCACAGATTGTATCTGCCCTGTTTACAAGCTTCGCAGTGTCCACATGCATAGATGGGTTCTACCACAACACGATCGCCCGCCTTGAAACGCGTAACACCTTCCCCTACTTCAACCACCTGTCCTGAGAATTCATGCCCCATAACTATAGGCGCTTGTTCCCCTGTTAGCGGATGCGGTGCTTGAGCGGGAATGAAGATTGGACCTGCTGTGTACTCGTGCAAATCACTGCCGCAGATACCGCACCATTCCACTTTTATTTTGACCTTTCCTTCTTCAGGCTGAGGTTCATTAATATTTTCGAGACGTAAATCTTTGACTCCATGCCAACGTAATGCTTTCATTCATTTCATCTCCCAGATCATAATTTGTGATATAATCGGAAACGTTTCCGTAAATTAAATATGTCACATTTTAGATACGCTGTCAAACATATTTCTCCACTAATATGTCTATTTCGTGATCATATCGAGTTCACTTTAAGAATGCTTATACTATAATTCAAGTGATTTTAGCAGTATTACAAACGATGTAATCCTTGTCATTAACATATATTATGGAAAATATTATTGTAGTCCTATTGAAATTTAATCAGGCCTCGCTATAAATCTGGTCCTTTCATGGGATACTTCATTGTTCAAATGTTATAATCAAGTTATATACCTATCGTGAAGTTCTTACATATTCCTAATAATTCGGAATCGTTTCCGATAAAGTGAGGTAACTGTACATTGAAGAAAGAACAGAAACTTACGATCAAGGACGTTGCAGAGCGTGCCGGCGTGGGCATCGCTACCGTATCCCGGGCCATCAACAATTCAGAAGGCATCAGCAGTAAAACACGGGATAAAGTGATGCAGGCCATTGAAGAACTGGGGTTTGTACCCAACACCTCGGCACAGAGTCTGAAAATCCGGCAAACGCACCAGATCGCTCTTGTTGTACCCGACATACGAAACGCCATCATTCCGGAAATCTCCTGGTCTGTAGAGCAAACGGCGAAGCAGCATGGGTACCATGTCGTGCAGATCAATACGGCAGGCAATGCCAGAACGGAGCTTGAAACCATTCGTAATGTCAAAAAATTGCATGTGGACGGACTGATCTTCATGCCTCTGGCGTACCCCAAAACGTTACCCGGACTGATTGATAAAGCGCCGCTCCCTATCTCCATGATTAATTACGGCAAAAAACTGGAACCGGGCATAAAGGCAGATATCGTCTCTCTTTCTCAACCCGAAGGCAAACTGGTGATGGAGCATCTGTTCAAAATCGGCCGGACTCGAATCGCATACGCCGGTGCACCGAAGGACATTATTGAAGAACGCTTTCGTGCGTATGAGCAAGCTGTAGGCCATGTGGACATTTCTCTCGTCTACTTTGGTGAGGACTTTTCATTGAATACAGGTGCCAATGCTGCAGATTATTTCTATGGACTTACGCATATGCCAGATGCCGTCTATGCCATTAATGATATGGTTGCCATCGGATTGGTTAATCGGTTCAAGGAGTTAGGGGTTCGTGTACCTGAAGATGTGGCTGTTGTGGGTGTCGATAACAATCAATGGACAACCGTCACGTCTCCGCAGATTAGTTCCGTGTCCATTATGGGCGAAGAAGTCGCCAGACTTGCTACCGAGCTGTTGTTAAAACGAATTCGGGAGATGAGCACGACCGATTACGAACACATCCAATTTGAACCGCGCTTAATCGTTCGTGAATCAAGCGTTGCCATGATTCATTCTTCCCAGCGAGGGCCACACCGTTAAATTTGGTGAGGGGATGGGTCATTAGGATAGAATATATTTTACGGCTATCCCTTCATTTGTTCTGTTACACAGATATACTAAAAAGGTGTTGCTCAGGTCTAACTTTTTCCTGGCATCACCTTATTTATCGTTGATTCTGTATAACTATAGCAGAGTCATACTCCGTCCGCATACGTTCATTCTAAGAAAGCAGTTGCCTGATCGGCGTTCCCTTCAGGAACATCGCTATATTCTCTACGGTATGATTATAATAGATCTCATAATTGCCACGAGTCACATAACCCAGATGCGGTGTGGCCAGGACGTTGGGCAATGTTCGCATCACATGGTTAACGGGTAGCGGTTCCTGCTCATATACATCCAGACCTGCACCAGCAATCACACCACTCTGCAATGCCTCCACCATGGCTTCCTGATCAACAATGCCCGCTCGCGACGTATTGATGAGTAGCGCACTCGATTTCATTAGTTGAAAATCGGCTTGTCCGATCAGATTCCGCGTACGATCACTTAATACCAGATGTATGGATACGATGTCGCTCTCTGCAAGCAATTGCTCCTTGGTCTCGGCCCAGATCACACCATGTTTTTCGGCTTTCTCTTGTGTTAGATTCTCGCTCCAGGCCATCACATTCATGCCAAATGCTTGTGCGATCTCAGCCATGCGAGTACCTATCTTGCCCAAACCAAGCAATCCCAGTGTTCTCCCATGCAGATCCAACCCGACTGTGCTCTGCCAGTTACGATTGGAGCGAAGTGCATTATTTTCCGTAACCAGTTGTCTGGACAGCCCCAGAATCAGTGCCCATGTAAGCTCCGTCGGCGGATTAGAGCTGCCCTCGGTTCCACACACAATAATCCCGTTCTTCTCTGCAGCCTTGAGATCTATCGACGCGTTGCGCATACCACTTGTAATCAGAAGTTTTAGCTTAGGGAGTTGCGAAATGACCTTCTCCGGGAACGGTGTACGTTCCCGCATCAGAACCACAATATCAAAATCCTGCAATTCTTGAATGACTTTTTCTTCCGAGCCCATATAGTTGTTGAATGTCTGAATCTCCACCTGATCCATCAACGGACTCCAATCCGCCGACGTCAGCGCAACGTTCTGATAGTCATCCAAAACGGCACAGCGCAACTTTGTATTCATTCCTGATCTCCTCCTATATCTGCTCACTTCTTAAATATATAAATTAAACTAAAGAATATTTACACTAGTCACTCCAATGACAGAACAACCTTCTGATCGCTGTTATCCCCAGATTTTCTACGATTCCTTTTTATAAAGGAAAAATCCGGGGATAAAGGCGAACGCTCCGCTTCCTCAGCTTATTTCTGTCCTCTCCGTTTTGTGTAAATGTTAAGTTCAATTTATATATATTGTAGCAACTATGGTTTGATCTGCCCAATGCCATCAGACACATAAGAGCAGGGAAACAACTTACATAATCCTTGTAAAATAAGGTATTCCGCATCACTTTCAAAAGTATCATTCCGATTACTGTAACAAAGACAACGTAACCTGGATGCTCTGTTCTACAAATAAGCGGTCCGGTCCTGATTTCATCAGAACAGTCAATCCAATCATGGATACCACCAAAGACTGTGCGACCGCACTCGCGTTCATGTCAGTGGACAACTCCCCGCTCTGTTGCCCTCGTTCTATCGTTTCTTTGAAAAGAACACCCAGGTACATCTGATGCTCCCGTGTAAGGACAGCGAATTTGGGATCATGTGGAGCTAGCTCAACCATCGTATTAATGCAAAAACAGCCGTGACTAGGTTCGGTCACACTCCCCTCTGCTCCAATATGTTCAAACAATCCACGAAAGGCTTCCCGCACGGAGGAGCTCTGTTGAAGTCTGGCTCTGACTTGAGCCGCATGCTGAGTGGTATACCTGCGAAGTGCTGTTTCGAATAATTCCTTTTTATCGCCAAAAGCCGCATACAGACTGGGACGTTGTATGCCCATTGCGGTCGTCAAGTCATTTAAAGATGACGCTTCAAACCCTTTGTCCCAAAACGTGTGCATCGCTGCATCGAGTGCTTTATCCGTATCAAATTCCCGTTGTCTAACCATACAATTCACCTCTTTATGTATCGATCAGTATATTTATATATTTTAACCTCACTCTTATTACAAAGTCAAAACCTAATAACAGGAAAGGAGTTTTTAGCTATAAATGAATCGAAAAATCTGGAGTAGAAGCGATCACATGGTTATTTTGTCGTCATATTCTCTGGGTAAATAATCTTTAGTTTAACCCTCAACTAAATCTCTGTTGACAGAATTCACGCAAATAAAGTATGGTTATTCCGAAACATAACATACCGATCAGTACATAATAGAAAGGTGATAAATACTCATGCAAACTTCTTCTTCTTCAGATGCACAATTATCCAATAAGGATCGTCCAGCCATGTCACGGTTAGTTGCTCTACTCTTTGCCGTGTGCAGCGGACTTGCGGTCGCCAATATCTATTATGCTCAGCCTTTGCTGGACTCCATCGCTCAAGAATTCAGCCTCTCTCCATCATCCATAGGGATTGTCATCACAGTGACTCAAATATGTTATGCCTTGGGGCTGTTCCTTCTCGTTCCCCTTGGTGACCTCTTAAATCGTCGCAAGCTGATCATCATTCAAATGCTCTTATCCGTGCTTGCACTGGTTCTCGTAGGAACCGCACAATCCAGCTCACTTTTATTCACGGGCATGGCTGTCGTAGGTCTACTCGCGGTCATTACGCAAACGCTCGTTGCCTTTGCTGCACACTTGGCAGCCCCTTCCGAACGTGGTCGCATTGTCGGGTTGGTAACCAGCGGAATCGTCATTGGCATTTTACTTGCACGAACGGTTGCAGGTACGCTGAACGATTGGCTCGGGTGGAGATCGGTGTATCTCTTCTCCGCCAGCCTTACATTACTCGGAATTGTTGCCTTATTTTTTGTTCTCCCAAGGCAACAATCACCACAAGTAAAACAAAGCTATACCCAATTACTCGGTTCCGTCTTGCAACTGTACCGTGAGTTGCGTGTGTTACGAGTACGAGGTGTGCTGGCCATGCTGATTTTTACAGCCTTCAGCATCTTATGGACTTCCATGGTACTGCCACTAAGTAGCCCCCCACTGTCCCTGTCTCATACAGTCATAGGTGCATTCGGTCTCGCAGGAGCGGCGGGAGCATTGGCTGCTGCCCGTGCAGGTAAACTTGCCGACCGGGGCCTTGGGCAGAAAACAACCGGTGTCGCCCTTGTCATTCTGCTCTTGTCCTGGCTGCCCATCGGTTATGTCCATCATTCTCTCTGGTTTCTGATCCTGGGTGTTATCCTGCTCGATCTCGCCGTGCAGGCCGTACATGTTACCAACCAGAGCCTGATCTACGAAGTTCGTCCCGAAGCGCAGAGCCGCCTGACGGCAGCTTATATGATCTTTTATTCCATCGGCAGTGCAACCGGCTCCATCGTTTCTACCCAAGTGTATGCATGGGCGGGCTGGACAGCCGTATGCTGGTTAGGTGCTGGCGTTAGTGCAGCAGCCCTTGTGTTTTGGATAATCGATCGTTATATGCATCGGAATCTCGATCGTTGAATTAGTCCAGTTTATTCCACACCACAATAAAGAGGGTTGCCAACGGACCAAATAACAGGGAAATCAGAAACCAGTTCCGACCACTTCTGTTTTTTCCCTGAGCCAGTCCGGCATTAATCAAGGCAAGTGTGCCCCAACCTACAAAATATTCATTATCCATCAAATGTCTTCTCTCCTCTATCCCTTCAATTCTGGCTACTGCTCAAGCATATCTTTGAGCTTACGATTACGATCCTCCAGAAATGCCTGCATGTATCTCTTCAGCACAAATCGCTCCGTTGCCCATCCCAGTAATCCAAGTGGAGCTTCGAATCGAAGTGTGTCTCTCATGCAAGTCATCTGATCCCCAATTACGCTGAAATGATGTTCATGTCGCATGCTCTTGAAAGCCCCTTTCTCCATCTGATCCACAAAAAGGAAAGGTTGTTCAAACTGTACGATCCGGGACTTCAACTTCTGTCTGACCCCAAAATGAGTAGCCTGAAATGTAACGGTATCCCCTGCTCCAATTCTTCCTGTTGTTACCCCTGCAACTGCTCGCTCTCTCGTATGTTGCCAGACGGTCTGAGTATGTACATCAATATCCCGGGCATAGTCAAAGCACCGTTCAATCGAGGCATGTATCGTAATCTCGGTTGAAACTTCAATCATGGCGATCGCTCCTTGGCAGGAAAAATAAGGTCTTTGCAAAGTATACGCTTGCTTCCTTGGTCGAACAACACATCTAGATGATATAACAAAAAACGGGTCCCCTGTCTTCGTACAGGAGGCCCGTTCTCAATATAAATAAGGAATACAGATCATATTTAGATTAAATAAGCAATTCATCAATGGCAAGCGTACGCTCTTTGGAGAGATCGCGATATTCTTCAGACTCCACTTTGATCAGTGGTTTGAAGATATCAGATGTATTGTTCATGACAATCACACCTTTTTCTCCATTGCTGAGCAGAACCTGTTTCCCGATGAAATTAGGAAGCAAATGCTGCATCAATGCCTGAACGGGTTTTTCATTCAATTTACCAAATCCCATTCCATAGATATCTCTAAGGTTGTTGATCAGATTTGGATTGCTTCCTCCGTGGTTCCCGGATCTCATACCTATATAGATATCCGCTACAGATACAATCTGGGTATAGGGATGAATTTCACTTTTCTCCAGTTGCATCGGATAACCCGATCCATCTTCCCGCTCGTGATGCTGCAGAGCAACCAGTGCTGTCACTTCATCCGTCATCGAATTTTTGATAATTTCATGGCCATATATGGTGTGACGCTGCATTTCAAGCTGCTCATCCACCGTCAACGGTTCTGTTTTGTTCCGAATCCGGTGGGATACTTTGCACTTTCCAATGTCATGCAGATAACCACCGCGACTAATCTGATAACTCTCCTTCTGAGAATATCCAAGCCAGTTCGCAAGGTAGAAGGACAACAATCCTACCTGGATTGAATGTGTATAGTTATTGACGTCATCCCGCTCCAGCATCATCAGGAGATGAACGACATCTTTTTGCTCATCCAGTCCCTCAACCATCGGTTGCAGTGCATCATCCACCATGGTGGCGTTGAACTTGCCAACGGTCAGAGCTTCGAGAAAAGCATTTTGATAATTATGTACAGTCTGAATAAATTGGGACTTCAGCTCTTCTTCAGGCGGTTCTTCCTTCGTAGTTATCCCGGAAGCATGTTTTGCCGCTGCAGCAAAAAATTCTGCTTCAGTGATTTCTTCTTCGCGTGATTCAATATCTACATAATCTACACGGTGCTGCATAAGCAAGGTGATATCCTCACCTTTGATCACAGTTCCCTTCCCGAGAACGTGTAATCCTGCATCGCTGAATGTATCCGCAGTTAGACGGTCTCCGTCTTGCAGGTTCATAATATGGATTCTCAAATCGGTATTCCCCCTGAACAATTCATTATAGTAACAGCACCCAACGGAACGGGGCCACAAAAATACCTATACTTCTTTATATCGTTATAATTCTTCATTTCATACATAGTTCAAACGACCTTAATCACAATGGTAAATACGAACGCCTAAGACTTTATCCTCATTCCAATATCCAAATTAGTCCCGGTTTTAAACTTTTACACACTTTTGTGCCTCATTGCCGTATCAGAGTAAGCCAAAGAAGTTCAAACGCTCCGTTTGAACTTCTTCAAAACATCTCAAATTAGATTTTGATCGAACCCAGACTAGCACCTTTAACAAAAAATCGTTCAATGCTCTTCTCGACCGAAGCATCGGGAATCAGCGGCGGTGCCTGATGGGGTTTGGTACGTGCATCAATAATCACCTGATCACAGCCCCAATGCTTGTGGTCATATCCGCTATTAACCCCATACATATCATGTGAAGGGTTGCTGCGAGTAAAGGTTTCCCATAAGAAGTTGCTGAGGTTAGCACTCAGGAACGAACTGTCGTCACATAGAATGATCATCGGACACGAGTCCAGGCCTCCCTGTTCTTTCAATAGAGACGTGAATGCTTGCATCTCCTGTGCTGTATCCGCATAACTCGTGAAGGCCGATGTCTGGATCGAAACGATACCCGGCATGATGAGCTGTGGATTCTCATAACCACGAATGTTTTTCAAAGACTCCGGCACTTCCGTGCACAGATCACGAACCTTGTCGCCATATGCTGCAAAAACGACCTTGCTGCCGCTGTTCAGCCCTGTACCCGAATAATCGAGTGTATCAATCGTTGTATGGGTATGGAAATGAATATCCCGCTGCATATCCATACGCTCCAAGATATAGGTCAGGAATTCAACTTCCTTGTGGGTATCCAGAGGTTGCTGATCCTCAGCAGTAATAAACAGGTACTTCGCCAGACTGAGCTGACCCGTACCCAAAATACGATTGGCAATCGTAAGCAACTCTGTCGGCTGCTTCACCGCCTGATACGGCGTGTAACGTTCACTGCCGATTGCAAACAGTAATGGATGGACCCCTGCCGCATCGACCGCATGCACTTCTTTGACACCTGGAATCTCCTGTTTGATCGCGTCTCCCGTAATCTCATGAATCAAATCGCCAAACGCCGTATCCTCTTGCGGCGGACGACCAACAACCGTAAACGGCCAGATGGCATTAGGTTTGGCATAGACTTTATGCACACGCATTAACGGGAATTCATGTGTCAGACTGTAATAACCCAGATGATCACCGAACGGCCCTTCGGGTTTTGTCTCGCCTGGGTAAATATCACCTGTGATGACAAAATCGGCATCATTGCTAATGCAATACCCATCTTTGTAACTGTACCGGAAACGACGTCCAGCGAGCAAACCGGCAAATGTCATCTCACTTAGTCCTTCAGGCAAAGGCATAACCGCTGAAAGTGTATGTGCAGGTGGACCACCAATGAAAATACTCACTTTAAGCGGTTCTCCCTTTTTGACAGCTTTGGCTTGATGTATACCGATTCCGCGATGAATCTGATAGTGTAATCCAATTTCCTTGTTCATTTCAAAATCATTGCCATCCAGTTGAACCCGGTACATCCCCAAGTTTGAATTCATGATACCTGGCTTATCTGGATCTTCGGAATACACCTGCGGCAACGTCACAAATGCCCCACCGTCCATAGGCCAGTGTTTGATGAGTGGCAAGTCCGAGATTTGAATCTCTTGCGCCGACACCGGCAGGCTAATAGACTTCTGTTTTGGCAGTGCCTGCCATGCAGCTAGACCTGTTTGGACATGCTGAAATGGCGTCTTAAGCGCCTTCATGGGATCGTCACGAACAGCCATGACCCGTTGTACGCCTTCCAGCGTACCGCGGAACATGAACTTGCTTCGTTCCACCGTGCCGAACAGATTCGATACGGCCTGGAACTTTGAGCCTTTTACATTTTCGAATAACAATGCCGGGCCTTTAGCCTCGTGCACTTTCATGTGGATCGCTGCCATCTCCAGATGAGGATCAACCTCTTCTTTGACCCGAATCAAATGACCGTGCTGCTCCAGATCGTTAATACAATCTTCCATGTTGCGATATTTCATTGGATGGCTCCATTCTGTGTATGATAAATTGATTAAGTTCATAGATTCACATAACGTCTCTTCTATTTTAACAAATGATCCTCTGCTAAACAAAACTATATGTGAAATTTTGTCGCGAATACAGATATCAAAAAAAGCAATCTGGCAGCAATCTGAATCCTGAACGCACAGGGACCGATTGTTTCCATATTGCTCTCTCTGTTCTGGCTTGCCTTAAGGTGTAGGTGTAATGGTCGATCTGGGAATCGTGACAATAAACTGCGTTCCTTTTCCTACTTCGCTCTCTACATCAATTGTACATTGATGCAACTTCAATATTTTAATCACAATGGACAACCCTAATCCATTCCCTCGAAGCGAGCTGCTCCGTGCTTTGTCCACCATGTAGAATCGATCAAAGATATACGGAAGGGCGTCCTCAGGTATACCTTGTCCTGAATCTCTAATCAATATCTTCACATGTGTAGAAGACGTCTCAATTTCGACATGAATGGTACCTTTAGGACCTGTGTATTTGATCGCATTGTTTATTAAATTTTGCCAGACCTGATCAAACAAATCTTTGTCCACTGTGATCTCGCAGGGCAACAAATCCAGTTCGATCTGTATGTCCTTCTGTGACCACTGCGGCTCTGCCAGTAAAATCGCCCTTCTTAATTGTTCATCCAACTGGAATGTGGTGAAATGAACCGGATGATGCTCCGAATCCAGCGAGGCTAGCCGAAGCAGATTATCACTGAGCCTCGATAAGCGCAGCGTTTCCTCATAGATGATATCCAGATGCTCTTTCTGCTCTTCTAGTGGAATAACGCCGTCTTGCAGCGCTCTGGTAAACCCTCTAATCGATGTCAGTGGAGACTGCATTTCATGAGAAACGTTACTGACAAAGTCATCACGAACCGAATCGATTTTTTGCAACTCACTGGCCATATGATTAAAGCTCTCCATCAGTTCGCCGAACTCATCCTGGTTATTATGTTTTAACCGCACCGAAAGATCCCCTGATGACATCTCCTTCGCAGCAACGGTTAACCTCTTAATCGGTTTCACAATGAACCCTGACATGAACAGGATTAATAAACTCCCAATGATCAGAACCGTTAACAATGAGGTTAAGAGCGTGTTTCGCAGCGTATGAAAAAGAGAGGAAAAATCGCTTTGAATCAGAAATGTGCCTATCCCCTCGTTTGTTCCGGGAACACCTATGGTCGCGATGCCATCTTTACTCGATAGAAACATAGCATCGGTTGTACCCGAATCAAATAACGAATGAACTTTGTCCTCTGGCAAGGAAGATAACACTTCACTTTGTTCATTCACGGGAGTGATATTTAAGCCGTAGCGAGCAAAAATATCCAAGCTTGATTTCACTTTTTCCGGATCATCGATCAGGTTAATCAGTGTAGCGAGGTCTTCAGCAAAAGTAACCATAAAACGATTCGGTGTCTTTTCCTGGGACCCGTTATTTATCATAAAGGAAAGAATTAAACTAACCAGAACAATCCCGATAAACGTAGCTACGATGCGAAGTCGCAGGCTCTTCCTAAACATTTTCATGCCCGCTCCAGGCGATAACCGAGTCCTCTGATAGTTGAGATCACTAACTCAGGTACAGGTTCAAGTCGCTCCCTTAACCGCTTGATATGTACATCAACCGTACGCTCATCTCCTTCGTAATCGATGCCCCATATGTCATCTATAAGCTGTGTACGTGTGAATATTTTCCCTGGCGAACTCGCCAGAGAAAATAACAATTCACATTCCTTCTTTTTCAATTCGATAGTTTGTCCGTCCGCAATGACCATCAGATTGCCCAAATCAATCGTTACACCGCTGACCTGAATCATGTTTGATGAACTTTTGTTATATCGTTTCAGTAATGATTTTACACGCAGGATTAACTCCACAGGATCAAACGGTTTAACCAGGTAATCGTCTGACCCGGCATTAAATCCTCTGACTTTGTCCTTGGATTCTCCCTTGGCAGTCACCATCAGAATTGGGATATCCAGATAAGACCGAATATCTTCCGTCAGTTCAATACCGTCTATTCGTGGCATCATCACATCCACAATCGCCAGATCAACTTTCGTATGCGAGAGGATATCTAACGCCTCTTGACCGTCTGGTGCTTCCAGCACGGAGAATTGATTCTTTTCAAGATAGATTCGGATTAATTTGCGGATATGGGAATCATCGTCCACCACCAGAATTGTGTTCATGTAGCCATTATCCTTTCCGCAATTGGTTTTATTCGTATCGTAAGGATTCCATCGGGTCCAGCTTCGCCGCTTTTGATGATGGCATCAAACCCGCAACAATACTAATCGCTGTACTTACCACGATACCAAACAAGATATAATATCCCGAGAGATTAATGAGTTTGGCTCCAAACGCATTGTCCAAAAGAATGTTTAATACATAACTGATGATCACTGCAAAGATTACCGCAATAATACCACTAAATACGCCTAATAAGGCAGATTCGGAGAAGAATATTCGCTTGATATCTTTTTTTCTTGCTCCAATCGCCCGGAGAATTCCGATCTCCTTTGTCCGTTCCACGACACTAATATAGAGTACAACCAATATCATAATACCGGATACGATCAACGAAATGCCTGCAATACCCGCGAGTACAATGGAAGCCATACTTACATATGTCGTGATATTCTCCATGACCTTGGCCATTTGGGAGCCTGCGAAACCAGCGTCAACAGCAGCTTCATTGATATCATTTACATATTTCATATCGGTTGCATAGGCGTTAACCTGAATCGGCCCGATTGTTATTCCCTTGTCTGTATACATTTGCTCCAGCGTCTCTGATGAAATGTACCCCGGGGATTGTTGCATTGGAGATTGCGGATCTGCCGCTTCGTAGATCCCTGAGATCGTTACTTCTTTCTCCAAAGTCACTGGTTTATTATTGCCATCCATCTCATTGATATATAGAAACACGGACTTGCCGATCATGGATTCAGCTTGGTCATTTCCGCTTAATTGTTTCGCCGTATCGAGAGGTAACAGCATCTGATTTTCTAACGGCAGAACACCAGTTGTCATCAGTGCTGGATCAAAAGCATCCGTTAACGTTGTTAACTGTGTGAGTCCTACACTTTGTTTTTCATTCACCATCGTGGATTTGCCTGTAATGGTCGTGATCGTCTCTACATAATCCACATTGGGAAAATTGCGAATCGTCTCAATATCAGCTTCGGTGAACGGTTCACCAGGTGCCATCAAGGCCTCAGGACCTTGCATGTCCTTGGCTTCTTCACTGGGCTTTGTTATATCCACGAGCAAAGGGTCCATACTTGAATTGATTTCGTCATTCATATACGTCGTTATTCCATTCCCCAAGGAGAGCATCAGGAGTACACTTAATATACCTATAGATCCACCTAAAGCGACCAATACATTACGCTTGCCGTTGAGTTTCATATTTTTAAGTGCCATCTTGAATGAAGCAAGCAGGCTCAGGCTCCGGGAAGAATCCTGACCACTCTCGTAAACAGCCGCAGAAGGATCTTTCAGGTGAATATCGTCACTAATGCGCCCCTCTTCAACCTTCACAATACGTGTACCGGAGTCAGCGACTTTCTGCGAGTGAGTTACGGCAATCACCAGCATTCCCTTTTTAGCAATGCTATCGAGCAGAGCGAGGATTTGATCTCCGTTCTCCCTATCCAGAGCACCCGTCGGTTCATCCGCGAGAATAATATCCGGATTGTTGGACAAAGCCCGTGCGATGGAAACCCGTTGCTTCTGCCCCCCGGATAACTGGTTGGGACGTTTGTTCAGATGATCTTTCAGTCCGACTTCTGTTAATATATCAACTGCACGTTTATTGCGATCCTTCTCATTGGTATCTGTCATTTGCATCGCAATCGTCACATTTTCGAGGACAGACAGATGCGGGATCAGATTGAAATTTTGAAAGACAAAGCCGATATTATTCTTCCGATAATCATCCATTTCCTTCTCCGTCATGGAACTTAAGTTCTTGCCACGAACAAGGACGTCCCCTTCATAGTCGGAGTCCATGCCACCAATGATATTCATCAGGGTCGACTTACCGCACCCAGATTCGCCAAGGATCGAGACAAACTCTCCCGTCTCAAAACTCAGATTCAAACCGTGGAGTACCGGAACTTTTTCTTTTCCATATAACGTGTATGATTTCTTCACATTTTTAACTTCAAGTATTTTCATATGGATCTCTTCCTCTCCTGATCATGCACAATATCTATCTATTTGATGTTCATATTGTAACAAATCAGTATGAACTGATAATGAACTGGACCATTGTACCTATAAGAGGAAGTTCGAACACAAGTTATATGTAAAAAAACACCTACAGCTTGCTTGAAATAAATCATTTCAAGTAAGTGTAGGTGTCCAGAAATTTGATTAGATTAGTCCAGCTTTTGCAAGTAACCTTTTCACAATCGCCGCCGACTGTGCACGACTAATGTCTGCATCTGACATCAGTTTGCCATCAGCACCTTGTACCAGCTCTTGTTTAATCGCCGATGCAACCGGCTCTGCTGCCCATGCCTGTACTTTAGCGCTATCGCTGTATGTGCTCAGCAGACTTGTTGTCTCTGACGCGTCGGCCTGTGCCAGACCGACCAGTTTCATCGCACGTGACACAATGGTCAGCGCTTCAGCACGAGAAATTTCGCTGTTCGGACGGAAGCTCTCGTCAGTATAACCTGAGATCAATCCGTAGGACACTGCCGTCTCAACCTCATCCTCATACCAGCTGCCTGTCTTCACATCCGTGAACGATGCCGATTCTGCACTGCGCGGTGCGTGCAGACCCAAGCCTCTTAACAAAACAGCCGTAAACTCCGCCCGCGTAATACTCCGGTCTGGCGCAAACACGTTCTCACCAGTACCTTGTACGATCAGACGGGATGCCAGATCCTGTACGTCATCACGACTCCAGTGACTTGATACGTCACTGAATGTTGCCGGATGATAGATCAGCGCATAAGTACTGTTCGTCAAGCTGTTAATAATAGCAGAATCTTGCACGTTACCTTTGATAACCTTGGTCGGTACATGCAGAAGGCTGCCATCTGGCTGAAGCACAACCCCTGTCGTGATCTTTGAACCATCGACACCCTCTGGCAAAGTAATGGAGCGCTCTACATAAGAGTTGAAACGATCTACATTAACTTGCTGTCCATTCCAGATCGCTTTTACCTCAAAATCAATCGGAGCTGCGATCACCGTTGTGTTCTCCAGCTTATCCGCTGCGGCCTGAATTGCTGTTTGCTTGGATGTGGCACTAGGCGCAATAGCGATTTGGAATGTGATATCTTCCAATGGAACCGTGCTTCCGAATTGGTTCAGAATCTGATCCACTTGAATCTGGTTAGCTGGAAGTGTGTACGTACCGCTATCAGTCTGAATGACAACTTCGGCATTACTTCCTTCCATCGTTTTGACCAACTTGCCGTTCAGTTCACCAACAACTGCACCTTTACCAGTACCTGTAATAGGCAACAGTAACGTTTTTAGTCCACTTCCAATCTGATTGATGACTTTGTCATTATCCACATGAACCGTGGTGGTAACCTGATTGTTTACCGTTGATGTGGTGGCCGTTGCAGATTGTTCCTGTTTCTGACCGTTCACATAGATGTCTACACCTTTGGTTACCGCCGGAGTCGATGGAACTGGGGTAACCACGGGTGTAGTTGGAGATACACTTCCCCCTCCACCTGAAGAGTTACCAGGATTCGGTGTAGGTGTCGAGCCAGAATTGTCGCCACCTGAGTTTGCTGCTGTAATTGTGATGGTTCCACCGGACAACTGAGCACCACTATTGTGTTCTACATTTGTAAAAAGCCAATGTTCTGAATCGCTTTGTACCACAGTGAGCTGTTTTGTTCCAGGAGAAGCATTACTTTTGGCTTTGACCTCAATATCAAATAATTGCTGTTCGTCTGAAATCAGACGTTCACCTGCATTAAAATCAACCCAGATGATCCGTACCCAGCCTTCTTCGTTATTAATTACGTACTGGAAGTCCCCTGTACCGGTTTCTTCTGGGGATGTGCTAATGGTACTGACAGATTTAGGCGTGATACGGATAACTTCCAGTGCAGATGTATCATAATCAATCTGCATATTATAAGCGCTAACCTGAGAATAGGACTGCTTTAATGTAACAGGGACATGAACCGTCTGCCCCGCCTGTACACTTACATTTGCAAATTGAACCTGTGATGGTTCTGCCGGCTCTGCCCCAGCAATACTCGGGAATACGAGAGACGAGAGTAGCGTCAGTGCGATGAGACCTGACATTGTTCTTCTGATTCTTGGACGTTTCTTTTTCGGTTGAAACATGTATTAGCCTCCATGTCTGTATCAATTGATAGATCGTTTGGTAACGATAGAAAAAATATTGTTATTCGTTATCTAAATTAAGAAATATGAATTAATCAGGGCGTTGTATTTTTTCTTTTCCAACAATGTATACTCGTCTAGGTTTCGTATTCGCGTCCGAAGTGGAATGAGCAGTCACTTCGAGCACAAGATAATGATCCTCGTCCTCAGATGTAACGGTATGCTGTTCTAGTGTCTCCCCTTCTATTGGAACCATATCTTCTCCTGAAGGGTCTGTTGCGCGATACCACTGATAAGAAGGAGTAGCAATAACATCACCATCAACATCCATTAAATCATAATCTGTGGCAATTGCGTTCTCCATGTAATTCTTCAATTGACCATTCAGCACATACGGTGCATCGTCCACTTGTTGAAAGGTCAACACATAGTCATTGTTTTTTGCGCCAAGTGTTTTATTGGCATATCCGTTTAACAACGCATTCATATCCCCCAAAGTGGGTTCCGCATTACGATCCACGTCCATTCGGTTCATCTCTACATAAGAATAACCGCGGCGACTGACCATATTACGAAGATAAGTCAAAAGTTCTGCTGCATCCGCAGAATTCACTTTTCCGTCTGCATTTACATCCCCTTTTTTACTAATGTTAAGTTCAAAGTTATCCGTAACCGTTTCCGGTACATCAGATACAGTATATTGAGCTTTCAATTCGATGTTGATTTTGCCGCTCTTGTAAGGAATAACAACCAATATATTTTCATTTTCTATCGTTTCTACATACACCCTAGCTATACTGTTATCACTTGAGTTGGCTGTGAGCATACTAAACTCATCAGATCGTAAATGGGTACTCAAATCAATTCTAACTCTATTGTTCGTTACCTCGATGGGTACACCGGACACAAAAGAAGGATCGTTTTGTTCCGATGAATAATTTAACCAATGGATGCCGTCGTTGAGCACAGGCCGTGAAATGTTAATCTCTGGGCCAATTTCTCCTGCGTTAGCTTGAGGAAGCGCTCCACCTATAGGCAACGCAATGCCCAACCCGAGTGCAGTCAACATGCTTTTTTTCAATATCGGCTTAAGCCGTTTTTTGTTTTGTTTCCCCTTCAATTCATGTTCCTCCTCGTGTACATTTCAAATTTGAACAACTACATGCTCAGTATAACGAGCCATTCTGAACCGATTCTGAACAGGACCGTGGAACTATTCCCAGTTGTAATTCGACAAAAAACGCCATGGAGTATGCCTCCATAGCGTTTTGAACACAAATCATTTTCCAGTTTGGATCAAATTCAGCTAAAATTAAATTCCTTCTACAATTCGTTTGGCTCTAACCTTCACCTCACGGTAAAGTTCATCCTCATCGATCGTGAGCAGCTTTCTGCCTCTCATGAGGATCTGACCATTCACGATCGTGGTGTCCACATCCGCCCCATTTACACTGTAGGCCAATAAGGATTCCACCTCATGTACCGGTTGAAGATGTGGTTTCGCCAGATCGATCAGGATCAGATCAGCTTTGCGCCCCACCTCAAGCATCCCTACTTCATCCTGTAGACCAAGCAGACTGGCACTTCCGCGTGTAGCCATGCTTAGTACGTCCTTGGCTGGCAAGCGAGTGGGATCGCCATAATCCAGCTTTTGCAGCCAGGTCGCGGCTTTGATCTCCTCGAACATATCGACGGTTGTGGCACTTCCCGCTCCATCCGTTCCGATTCCCACATTAATTCCCTGAGCCAACATCTCGGTAATTGGAGCAATTCCACACCCCAGCTTCAGATTACTGACCGGATTGTGTGCTACACCGCCGCGCATGCCCTTCAATCTGCCGATGTCCCTGCGATTGAGGTGTACACCATGCGCAAGCAACACATGTGCCTGTTCGAACATCCCCGCCTCTTCCAGATACTCTGTCGGTGTCATGTCATAGCGCTCACCAATCTTCACAACTTCTTCCTTTGTCTCAGCCAGATGAATATGTAGCGGAATATCCTCCGTGACAGCCAGAGCAATGACTTCACGTAGCGGCTCCATGGGACAAGTGTAGGGTGAGTGGGGTCCATACATCGTTGTAATCCGCCCATCGGCCGCTCCAGACCAGCGTTGCACAAGATCGATCGCCTCTTGCAACCTGCGTCCCCCATCATCCTCCATGAATACCATCCCACGTGTAAGCGATGCCCGCATACCTGTTTGCTTAACCGCTTCTGCTATCTCATTCATATGGATATACATATCCGCAAAAGCAGTGGTACCCGAACGGATCATCTCGGCGATGGATAACTTGGCACCCCAATAGATGTCTTCCGGGTTCATTCGTGCTTCGGCAGGCAGCATTTTACGTTCGAGCCAGTCCATCAGCTTCAGATCATCCGAGAATCCCCGGAGCAGGCTCATTGGTGTATGTTGGTGTGCATTGATTAGGCCCGGCATGGCAACCTTATTGCGGCCATCGATAATCTCATCTTCAGGTTGAGGAGGAATGTGGTTCGCAATCTGTACAATGCGATCTCCCTCAACACGAATATCCCCCATAAAGGGGGCATCGGCATCTTTCATCGTTAGAATCGTAGCTTGCTGAATCAATATACTCATGACGTTCACGGCTCCTCTGAATTGGTTGTCGTTCTTTCCATATCCGAGGGTAAGCCTTTACGTAACGGCAAGGTCAAGTCATTTTAATTTTTGGATCGTCATCTTTCTGAAACTTTGTATAAACGGTTTAGGATCGATTTCGACCATATAGGGATATACTCCTGTGCTTGTGTGCAGATAGAAAAATCCACCTTCATCACCCATACGGCGAAATGACATATCAAACACTTCCGTGATGTTGAACTCGCGGTATTTGGTCACGATTTTATCGGAATACAGAATCATGGAACGGGCATTCATCTCAATCTCTTGGGCGAGACCCGTCACTTCTCTCTGCACTTTGTAATAAGGTAATACAGCAACGCAGTTCATGATCTCCCTCCATTCATGCCATGATTATTGTTCCATCATAGCAGATCGGAGGTTCCCAGCAAAAGAACATGAAACTAGGTGATCTTGGTCGTCACCTTTAGTGGCGTATGAAGTGCATCCTGAATGTCCTGCAAAGAGAGACACTGTTCAATATGAAATACACCATGAGGCAACTCTGTTTTATACACACGTTCTGCCACGGCTGCAGCTACCGCTGCTGTTGCATCTGCTTCCTTTGCGCCGACCAGTAGTTGTTCGACGCGGATTTGCTCACCATTTTCCCATCCTGCGGCATCGACCTTGACCGCATACATTGGCTCTCCCCCAGGAATAAGGCCAAATGCCTTAACCGTTCCATTCCGAATAGACGGGATACGCAGCAAGGAAAACAATCCTATACTTTTGGAAAGCGCCATGGATCCTGTGATCCAGCGGGAGTCCAGACAGAGTCTGGTAGATACGGTTGGAATACGTAACGTCCGAGCAACCACATGCTGATCCGAAAAGTTAAATCGATAGGCCTTCCGCTGCCCAAGTTTTGCTCCAAAATCAATCCTTTTGCCATCACCGAAACTTTGTACCTCAGCAGGTTTGCCCTTTTGCATCACTTGGTAAGTGGCATTCATCTGATCAACGGTCCACTCCACGGCAGCTTTTCCGTGCTTCTCACCAAGTCCCAGCATGACGGTAATGTCTGCTTCCTCCACCTGATCCATATGCATGGTCGCTTCGCGTACAAGCAAATTAGTCACTCCGGGTGATAAGCCAACGCTGAGGATCGCGGTCGATTGGGAACGTTGCATTTTGGTGTGCAGCTGTTCAACCTGAGCGAGAAAATCATATTTTGCAGAAATATCAATATAATCCGTTCCGGCTTGTGCGCAAGCTTCAACAAACCGTGTATCGCTCTGATCCACACACATAATGACCAGCTTCACAGGCCTTAACATGGATGGCTCTACAGGTCGTGTTACATCCAGTTGAAGTGGCAGCACAGCACCACCAGTAGACCTGCTGAATTCTTCCGCACGGTTCATGCGTGTACCCGCAGCCCATACTTTACCCGGGAACAATTTCCCAAGTTGAGTACATATCATCTGCCCCACTTGACCATAACCGCCAACCACCCAGATCTGATCTTTCATAGGCTTCACGTTAGTTTCGAATTGCATAATACCCCTCCACCCAGAACGCCCCGAAGTAACGTGTAATATGTGAGAAACCGCATTCGGTCAGTAGCTGAGTCATCTCTTCAGAGGATATTGGATCGGATTCACGGCCCAGGGAAGCAGCAAAGCGCTCCCACTCTTCAGGAAGGACGCCCACACTCAACATGTGATCCTTCCAAGCTTGCATCATGATTGGATGTGCAGGTGAACGAAGATCGGCATTCACAGCCGCAATGATCAGTGGTGCACCCGGTTTAAGTCTCGTTGCGAGGCTGGTCAGAAACGTTCTCTTGGCCTCCATACCCTGAAGGAAATGTAACATGAGCATGCTTGTCGCCCCATCATATACAATATCCTCCGGCAATTCTTCAACCGTGACAGGTTGCAGCTTCACTCTGGAACCGATGCCTGCTTCCGCGACTCGTTTCTCAGCAAGTTGCAGCATGGGCTGTGAAGGATCTACTCCAGTCAATGTCCAACCGGCATGACGTGATCCGAGCAGAGCAATCTCTTTTCCCCCTCCCGCTCCGGCAACAAGGATATGAATATCGTTGTTATTCGCAAAAGATGCTGCAAGCAGCCGTTCCATTAGATCATGCATATGAGAATAACCCGGAATTTTCAGGGCTATCGATTGTTCGTAACGATGAACATCTGCTGTTTCCCAGCTCATCGGTGATAGATTGTGATTCATGGACACCGCACTCCTCTTGAATTGAAGTTAGACTTGACTCGTTGTTCGTCTAATTTCATTATAGAAGGATACGGCGAGCCTACAATCCCAGAACATTGGGATATGCGCACAGAGAGAGGAGTAATCTTGTTGACATCACGTATTGATCGGAACCACAGACTTATCACTTCTCTTGAAAAAGGAACCTGGACCTCACGTACCTATCGGGAAGCTGTTCTCAAGCAGATCCATACGGTTATACCTTACGACGCATACTGTTTCACTACCGTTGATCCTCTGACTCTTCTCTCCACAGGAGCTGTGACAGAAGATGGCATTGAGGCCATTCATGATCGGTTATTCATCAATGAATATATGGAAGAAGATATACATAAATACGCTGAATTAGTTCGCAGCGGTGAACATACAGCTACACTCCACACATCCGTAAACGCACAGCCTGAACAAAGCCCACGTTATATCAACATTCTTCAGCCAGCGGGGTTCGGTGATGAACTACGTGCTGTATTGGTCAATGGAGACGCTTGCTGGGGATATCTGACCCTATATCGTAAGACAGAATGTGCTGTCTTTACAGAAGAGGAGCGGATGATGATTCAGTCCTGGACCGCTTCTATTGCATCGATGCTGCGGTCCACGAGCTTGACACTGATCGATGAGATCACGAGTGAAAGTCCCGAGGAACCCGGAATTTTGATCACCTCAGACACGTTCCAGCTCTTATCCCTGAACGCCTCCGCTCAATATTGGCTGTCCCAATTGCGCATGCTGGAACATGTAGGGCCAGACATTCTGCCCCGTCCGGTACGTGCAGTGAGTTCCCACTTGCAGCGCAAGAATCGGGCAGAACTGGTCGTGGGTGCTCAGATTGCAACCGACTCACCCTCCAAAGTTTGTATCCAACTTCCGGATGGGCGTTACCTCATACTTCATGCCAGTATTATGCAACAGCTTACAGGGCCGGATCAGATTGCTATCCGTTTGGAGCAGGCGATGCCACAGGATTTACTGCCCTTGCTCGCTGAAAGCCATGGATTATCCAGTCGAGAGCGGGAACTGCTCGGATATGTGCTCCGCAGTTATTCGTCCAAGGAAATTGCTGCTGCGATGCATATTTCTGTCTACACGGTTCAGGATCATTTAAAATCCATTTTTGCCAAAACTAAGGTATCCTCACGTCGCGAGCTCATCTGGTATTTCGTTTCCCGGTTCCAGCTATCGGATGAACCTGCCATATAATCCCCAGTAATTTCCTAGTAATCCACTTGACTATCAAATAATGAGAAAAAATCAAAAGATGCCAATACGATATCCTCGTAATGGCATCTTTTTCTATAGCTATTGCTTAAGAAGCATAACGGTAACACAGCGTAACTTCGATGTTTGAACTTTTGATATCGTGCATTCTGCTTTAAAATGCAGCGCACAGTCCTGCCAAGCCGTTTTCCACAAAAAATTCAGACTATATCATTGATTGTGTTATTTGGCTTTTGCTAGTAAATAAAGAAAATACGGAACACTAATGACTGTAATTACGATTCCTGTCGGCACATCTCCTGCGAGGCTAACCGTGCGCGTAATCGTGTCTGCCAACACCACGACTAGTCCTCCGGCCAAGCTGGCAGCCGGAATGAGCAATTTGTGATCGGGACCGACCAGTTTTCTGGCCATATGCGGAGCGATCAATCCAACGAAAAAGAAGCTGCCTCCCACGGCCACACTTCCAGAGGATAAAGCAACAGCAGCGATTGACAACCCCAAGAACTGTCGTTTCACGGAAACACCAAGCCCCTGTGCTGTCTGATTGCCCAGATGGAGGGCATTCAGTATGCGAGCCTTGTAAAAAATATAGCCGAGTAAGATCAAGACCCATGGTGTCAGTATGGAAATATAGCCCCAATCATCGCCCCATAGGCTCCCCGCCAGCCAATACAGCATGAAGTTCATCTGTGAATCATCCAGCTTCAGTGTCAAGAAGGTCGTCAGCGCCCCATATCCGCTTCCTAGCGCGACCCCGGTCAAAATCAAACCGATTGGTGAGATGTCTCGTCCGCGGCGATACGATAATAAGAAGATCAAACCCGCCGCCAATAGTCCGCCAACAAAAGCCAACAGAGGCAGAGCAATGAAGGAACTCTTGCCTGTGGATGCAAAGAATACAACGAAGAACAGGACAAACAAACCCGATCCCGAACTAATTCCCAGTGTCCCCGGACTAGCCATGTCATTACGCAGCAAACTCTGCATCACGACCCCCGCCGCTCCCATTCCCAGACCTACCAAAATCGAAAGTACAATTCGTGGCAAACGAAAATCAAACACAATCAGATTTTGCTTATCGGTACCGTTTCCTATGAGAACGTTCAGCACTTCCAGCGGTGAAAGATTCATTTTGCCAGAATTCATGCTAATGATCGCAAACACAAGGATGAGCACCATAAGCACTACATTGATGATAATGCCTCGTTTCATCGTATAACGCCGCTTGATCATTCGTATTCCCTCCTTTGTCTTCGAGCCAAGAAGAGAAAATACGGCACACCAATGATAGAAAATATAATGGCAATCGGCGTTTCAAACGGTTTATTGATCAAACGTCCAGCCAAATCGGCCGATACGGTCAGCAACGCACCATATAACGCAGCTGCCGGAATAATGTATCGATAGTCGACACCTACCATATATCGCACAATATGCGGAGTGATCAGACCCACAAAACCAACCGGGCCAACCACAACAACAGCCAATCCAGTCAGCACAAGTACAATAATTGTCGACAAAATCTTGACCAGTCCGCTACGAATGCCGAGTCCACTTGCCACATCATCTCCCAAACTGAGCAATGTAACGGAAGGGGACAGCGCTAGGGACAGCAGTATACCACCAACAAAGAGCGGTGAGATAATCAGCAATTCTCCCCATTTGACCCCCGCTGTGCTACCCGCCGTCCAGAATGTCAACGCTCGCCCCAAATCATAATTGATCGCCAAGTACTGACTGAGTGCGCCAAACAACATTGAAATAGACAGACCTGCCAGTACAAGTCGCTGAGGCGTCATTCCACGATTGCCCAGTGATGCGGTAAAGTAAGTCATACCGGTAGCGATCGCTGCTCCCAGACATGCAAACAACATCATCTGCCAATACGAATAACCCGGCAGAAAGGCCAGGCAAAGTGCAATTGCAAATGCTGCGCCAGAGCTAATCCCCATGAGCCCGGAGTCGGCCAGCGGATTGCGCGTTGTCCCCTGCATGATAGCGCCACATACCGCAAGGCTGCACCCAACGATCAGATCAGCTACGGTACGCGGAAGACGCATGGTTTGAATAATTTGATGTTCAGTGCGCATTGGATCAAATCGGAAAATAGCCTCCCATACCGTCGCTAACCTCATATCAGCAGCACCAAACATAATAGATGCCGCCGACATGAGAACCGTTAATCCAAGCCCTACTAGCATGTACATGGTGAAGTTCATCGCCCCACGGCGTTTTTGTTCAGGCTTGCTTTTCATCTCGTTTCCCTTTCATCACCTATTTACAATCCAAACGCATATGGATATTAACGTCCATAAATTCGACTGGTCATGTTTGAAAATTTGGAGTTCTCAATTAAAACTTCGTTCCAACTCTTATTTAGCTAATGCCAGCAATTGACTAACAATATAATCAATCAATGCACTGGAAGTCATTACGTCCGTAGACCAAGATAGCGAAGAATCCACCTTCACGATCCGATCATGTTGCACAGCAGGTATGGAGTTCCACACTGCATTATCAGCAGCAACTTTTCCATCTCCTAAGAAGATCATATAATCCCCAGAGTAAGCGGGTAATACTTCCATGGAGACATCGCCCCAATATTTATCTGCATCGATAATATCCGTTTGGACTTTTGAAGGTGCCTGCAATTGAAGTTCATCATAAACAAGCTCGCCAACGGCATGCTTGGCTCCAGCTATGTAGTTACTTTTATCACTGAATTCTCCAACCGTAATCGTTACATCGGATAGGCCCGCATTCTGAAAGGCTAACTTTGCTTCTTCGATTTTTCCGTTATACGCATTCAAAACATCCTTAGCCTCTTCCTGTTTGTTCAAAACATCGCTAATAAATTGTATCCGCTCTTCTGTAGTCATATCACCATAGGGAACATAAATGGTCGGGGCAATTTTGGATAAATCATCATACGACTCATCACTCCATGCCAAAATGATAAGATCCGGCTCAAGCGTCATGATATCTTCCGGCTCCATGGCTACTTTTATGGAGTCTGTAATCTGGTTAGCATAAACAGGCTCTGTCTCTCCCCGTGCAGCTCTAGCCACACCTAAAGGAGTTACACCTAGGGCTACCACATCACCAACCAAATAATCAACTACAACTCGCTGAGGGTTGTTAGGTACCTCAACATCACCCTTAACTGTGGATATCGTTCTGGTCTGCGAGACTGCTTCTGAAGCTTTTGTCTCCGACCCTTCCTGTTGTGTCGTTTGCTGTGTCTGCGCAGGTGTTGTATTTGCCGTTCCCCCATTATTCGCTGGCGTCTCTGACGTACATGCCGTTAATAACAGCATCATGCTTATCGCCGCCGCCAAAATCATTTCTTTACTTCTTAATGTTCCAAACATCATTGATTCCCCATCTCTATAAGACTTGACTAGACTCGCTAGTTCCCTCTCATCGTAAGGGAGATGAGAATCATTATCAATACCATCAACCTGCATGGATAGTGCGTTTATTTTCCGATAATCACTTGGCGTCATCTTGTAATGCTTCTTAAACATGCGGAACAGGTTTTTCTCATCTGTGAAACCAGCTCCAGTTGCGATTTCTTTAACCGTCGCCTCTGTATGTTTCAAGTCATGACAGGCTGCTTCAATCCTTCTCTGAATGAGATACTCCTGTAAGTTCATCCCTTCCCTTTTTTTGAACAACCGCGTCAATTGTCCACCACTGATCCCAAACATATCAGCAATTTGCTGAAACATGATCGGCTCCCTGTAATGTTTATCGAGATATACCTTGGCAGAACAGGCTGGATCTGGCTGGAGATACCGAATCTCACCACCCTCCAAATCCCTGAACACCTCATGAATCAATTGATATAGAAAACTTTTGGCCTGTAGCTGATCCATCGCTTTGCCACGTTTCCAGCCATTCATCAGCCGTTGGAACCAATCGCGTAGCAAGATGGGATTACTTGGCGTATAACCAAACTGTTGAACAAATGGATTTACTTGCTCTAGTAATTGCTGCAGATGTTTCTTGAAAAAGAGAGGTGATTCTGCTCTATAAAACACCATAAAGGTTTTCACAATCTCCCCTTTAGGCGTAATACTGAGCAGGCTCCCCTTCCCGCCGTGAACTAAACCGAAACGTTCCATTGCAAATGTAGTTTCATTCAGTTGAATTTGCGCTTCTCCCCCATATGCATAGATAAACATGCTACTAGGCATTTTGTAATGCTCCAACGGGTATTGTGACGCTATATTCTGTAAGCGTACATCTATTAATGTAATGATCGAACGTGTCCAGATACTGGCCATTGTATCAATCATCTCCGGTGTAAATCCTTGTGTCGCTTCTTTCTCTTGCATCTATACGCGCCCCTCGTTTCACTTTTTCCAATGTATACATCACTCAATAATTGATATTGATAATCAATATCATATTCCATCAGGTAAGTATATATCATTAAGTGATATTGGGGAACAGGCAGTGGACGTTATGCTTTCCATCCGCTTTCGTAAAACGAGAACAAAAAAGGCCAACCCGTAACTACGGGTTAACCTGATCATTGAAAAAGAAGCCCTGATCCATACTGATCATTGAAAAAGAAGCCCTGATCCATACTGATCAGGGCTTCTCCATTATGTTTTTCGCAGTCATATGCGACCGACTTGATTAGGATTTTGTATGTTTCGGAGAAGGTTTGGATAAGTTTGAAGACAAGATCTAATGAATATCTATTTTCTTAAAATAACCAATGGCCAGTCCAAGACAGATGATGAACGTCGCAGCGATCGAAATATAAGAATACTCTGGAGGATATTTGGCTTCCAGTGTTCCATTCGCGATATCCAGTGCTGCGGTCCATGGAAATAGTCCGCGATGTTCACTTGTAGCCAGCATCACATTCACCAGTGTAATAATAATGGTTACGATAATCGCTGGCACAAAACTTTTTAATACGAGCGTAATCAGAATGATCGGGGTGGACAACAGAAACAACAGCAGTCCTGCCACTACATAATTGCTGAGCGAGTTAAGCACAAACTGTGGAGTAAGACCTGCAAATTGACCCAGTGAACCAAAAATGATCGCCAGCGCCCACGCTGATAATGTAAGCAACATAATCCATCCCAGCAACATAATCCATTTGGACATTAGCAGAGCGACTCTGGAAACCGGAATGGTCAGCAGATTCTTCATTGTATCCTCCGCATATTCCCTGTTATACAGATAAGCGGTAATGACACCATACAACGGAACTCCAATGACCAGTACAGCATATATGCTTGTGTTGGACATAAGCACACTGAATTGTGCGACAAGATAAGGCTCCTTTGTTTTCATTTGTACAAACATGGCAGCAGCTACCATCAAAGGGGCAACGGCCGCTCCGATGATACTAAGCAGAAACATTTTGGAGCGTTTCAGCTTGAGAAGTTCAGTGTAAAGCAAATTAACCAATGGTTCCACCTCCAACCAGCTTGGTGAAATAATCTTCCAAACGATCCTCACTCACCATAATTTTGGTTACATTGATGTCATTCTCCATAAAGATTCTGTTTAACTTACCTTGTTGTCCCAAATGGGAATACACCCGGATATTGCGTTCATCATGAATTTCATATTCAGCCTGATCCAAACCGTCGAGAATGACCGCAGCCTTATTATCATCTGAAACTTGAAATTCGGTGTATTTACGGTTCCTTTTCCGAAGCTGCTCAAATGAAATTTCCTCCAGCAGGTTCCCTTCATGAATAATGCCCATGTAATCAACCAGTTGTTCAATTTCCGATAAAATATGGCTTGAGATCAAGATGGTAATATTTCTCTCCGTGGCCAAATTTTTAATCAGCCTGCGAATTTCTTTGATCCCAATCGGATCAAGTCCATTGGTAGGTTCATCAAGAATCAGTAATTCTGGATAGTGCAACAGGGCTCGGGCAATGCCTAACCTTTGTTTCATTCCCAAAGAATATTTGCCAACCAATTTTTTGGTTTCATTTTGCAGACCTACGATTTCGAGCGAGTCCTCAATTGCATTCTTTTTGTATATCCCCATAATTCGAGCGTTGATGGATAAATTTTCGCGGGCAGTCAGGTTCTCATAAAACCCGGGTACTTCTACAATCGAGCCGGTTCTTCTTAATATTTCTTTTTGATTGGTAAATAGGTTCTCTCCAAATATCTCAATCTCACCATGCGTTGGTTTGATTAGACCGAGCAGCATACGGATTGTCGTCGTTTTCCCTGCCCCGTTGCGTCCAAGAAAGCCGTATATCCCACCTTGTTGAACGGTCATGTTCAGTGAATTAACTGATTTTTGAGTCCCGTATTGTTTGGTAAGATTTGTTGTTTTGATAATTACACTCACGTCTAGCGCACCTTCCTTCCAAGAACTGATAATTTCATTCTAGGTTTCAGATTTTAAATAGCGCTTATCCAAATCTTAACTATCTCTTAATTGTGCTGTGACTTTGACAGCCGCTTATACTTGGGGATTGTGAATATAAAGGATGTTTTCACGCCAGGTTTGCTCTCTGCCTGCAAATACCCCTCATTTTTCTCAGCCAATGTCCGGGCAATTGAAAGCCCAAGCCCGCTTGCCCCAAAGACAGGGCTACGTGAGTGGTCACTGCGATACATACGTTCAAACACCAGATTTAGCTCTTTCTCTGATATCCCTGGTCCCTGATCCCATACGGTTAATTGGAAATTAAGATGATAACATGTTATCTCAATTCCCAGAACGCCCCCTTCATGTCCATACTGGATAGAATTTTGAATCAGATTACTGATGAGGCGATTGATACTCAGCCTGTCTGCCATAACGAAACAAGGATAATCCGGGATCTGAATTTTTAGATCCATCTCTGCTTTTTTGAGACTGGGTATAAATTCAATCAAAATCTCCCTGGTCAATTCGGCCAGATCCAACGGCTCAGCCTGCATGGGCATCTCGTCTGCATCCAGTTTGGCCATGGTGAACATCTCATCTATCATTTTTTTCAAGTCCTTCGATTTTCGCGACAAAATATCCATATAGTCTCTTCTCTCTTCTTCTGTCGAAGCAATGTCATCCTTGAGCGCATCCACATAACCAATCATCGAAGTTAGAGGTGTGCGAATATCATGAGAAATGCTGGAAAGCAGACTCTTTCTTACTGCCTGAGAGCGCTGGGCCTCGATATTTACGCTTTCAAGCTGCTCCATCAGGTCATTTGCTGCAAAAACGATCTCATCCAGCAGTACATTCCCTTTGCTTAATATTCTTCTTTTTCCTTCTCCATTGACCGCCCGATGCAGTTCAGAAGCAATCGATTGCTGCTTGCTTCGAATCTGATATTGATTAACGAGTACGCAGATGCTGGTGAAAACAAACGCTGCAAACAACCACATTCGTGAACCATGCGTCAAGCTCGTGTAGTATTCCAGAGCAAGTGCCCCAGCTCCGATGATCAACTGTAGACCGGATAAAATCAAGATGGCATCTCTATTCATCCCGTTCACCTACAAATTTATAACCGATACCCCAAACGGTTTTTATAAACTGTGGATTCGAAGGATCGGATTCAATCTTCATTCGTAGCTTTCGGATATGTACCATGACGGTATTGTCATCATCCAAATACCCATTATCCCATACATTCCTGAATAATTGGGCTTTGGTGAACACCTGGCCAGGATTGGACATCATAAATTTGAGCAATTCTGTTTCTTTGCCAGTCAGATCGGTCTCTTTTCCCTGGACATCAACTGTGTATGTTTTCAAATTCATCATCAATCCTTTGAAGCGAATGACCTCACTATGGTCAGGAACCTCCGTCCCAAGAACCATAAATCTACGCATGAGTGCCTTAATTCTAGCAACCAGTTCATGAATGCTAAATGGTTTGGTAATGTAATCATCTGCACCGATGCCAAGACCTATAATTTTATCTGTTTCGTGGTCTTTGGCTGTCACCATCATGATGGGTACATTACTGATACTGCGAATTCTTCGACAAGCCTCCATACCGTCCATCTGAGGCATCATCAGGTCAAGAATGACCATATTATATTTGTGCTGTTGAAACAGCTGCAGCGCTTGTTCACCATCTGCGGCAGTATCTACGGTGTACATCTCCCGCTCCAGGTATTTTCGGATCAGGTCTCGAATCTCCTTATCGTCATCCGCAATGAGTACACGAATATTTTGCATGATTTCAACCTTCTTTCTAAAAAAAAGGTTGGCGTTTCTGACTCACGAAACGCCAACCTTGAAATATTATTTAGTGCTTGTCAGCAAGAGTTCGTTGATGAGCGTTGCATTCTGTTTCACAATCTCCGGATAATTTTTGTCAATCATCTCCATATGTTTGCCGTAACCTTTCACTTGTCTGAATTGTCCTGTGGTGGATTGGGCCCACAATGCAATCGAAGCATTGGCATCCAAAAGTCCTGAAGTCACATAACTGATGTTACCATCAATCGTACCAAAGGTTATGGCTTCATGAACATACAGGTAAGACTTCGTAATCAGCTCCAGCAAATAGTCATTCGCCAATTTCTCAAGGTCCTGATATTGACTCATGTTGAACTTTTGCTGAATCTCCTGCCTGATTTCTTCTTCAGTCAGACGATGCTCTTCCACTTCTGTTCGGTATTTTGAGTCCAGTATAATCAGGTCACGCACTTCATATCCTCTGCGGTTAAGCTCTTTGGCTACATCGAAGGCCAGCACTCCACCCGAGGAGTAACCCATCAGCGTGAATGGGCCCTCCTTTTGAATATCAATCATCATTTGAGCGTAACGAGCAATCCGATCTTCTGAAGTGATGAAATTAAAGCTGTAAACTCCGAACGAGTCCAGATGCTGAGCAAGTGTCATGTAGGCAATCCCCATGGAAGCAGCGGGAGGAAAACAGAAAACGATCCGATTATTCTCGCTTGTCCGGGTTAGCTGCATGCAATCTTCGGTGTAGTCCTCCAGCAGATCTTTGGCTTTCTCAACAAAGGCCGCCAGATCAGCAATGGTCGGTTTTTCAAAAATATCCTTAAACGGAATTCTAAAATTCAACAGACTGTACAATCGGGATACAAAAGACATCACATTTAACGAATTCGCACCCAGTTCAAACAGATTTGCATGTATGCTAATCGGCTTCACTGGAAGAACGTCCTCCCAAATATCTGTCATGTGTCGTTCCAGTTCCGTTTCCGGTGGTGTGTAGGATTGCAGAGCTGTCACACTACCCTCAGGCTCAGGCAATGCCTTCAAGTCCACTTTTCCGTTCACCGTCAATGGGAGCTGATCCATCACAACAAAGAATGCAGGTATCATATATGCGGGAAGCTCGTCAAGCAATCCCTGTTTCAGTTGAACGATGTCCATCTTTTTACTCAGGTCCACAGGTACGATGTACGCACAGAGATAGCTTTGCTGAGAATCGTCTTGCCGCGAGGTCACAATTGCATCCTTAACTTCCGGTTGTTGCAGCAAACGATGTTCAATCTCTCCCGGCTCAATACGGTATCCCCTAATTTTCACCTGATGATCAATTCGACCGAGGAACTCCATGTCTCCGTTTGGCAACCATTGCACCAGATCACCTGTCCGGTATAGGATAGTCCCTTCTTTGAACGGATTGGGTACAAACTTCTGCATCGTTAGTTCCGGACGTCCGAAGTATCCTCGGGATACTCCGTCACCTCCAATGTATAGTTCCCCTGGCGAACCAGCCGGAAGCAGTTGCTGATGTTTATTCAGCACATATAACTGCACATTTGCAGCAGGTTTCCCAATAGGTACTGAGATTCTCGTGTCCGTCTCGGGATTATACGGATGGATCATGCAGCCTACAACTGTTTCCGTTGGCCCGTATTCATTAAAGATCTGAACCTTGCCTCCAAAACTCTCATATACTTCCCGAGCCAATTCCGATTTCAGGTCCTCACCGCCTACAATCAGGCACTTGATACTAGATCGAGTGTTGTCCATATCCTTAATTAGATTCAGATGTGATGGTGTCAATTTAACTACGCCTGCTTGCCGATCCCTGAATACATTCAGGATCACTGGTTCATCTCCGCTGGTTGGATATACCACTATTTTATTTCCAGTAACCAGCGGTGTAAAGATGGAAGTGATCGTCAAATCAAACGCAAACGAGGAGTACAGGGCAAAATCAAGCTCCCGATTCTGCAAATAAACGTCCTTCGCCCAGAAAATATAGTTGATCAGACCGCTGTGCGGAATCATTGTGCCTTTTGGTTTCCCGGTCGATCCTGAGGTATAGATCACATACGCTACATCCTCTGGTCCAGCATGCTGCTCCAATGGTTCTGCTGAATAATGGCTATAATCCGCATCAATCGCTACGGATGTTCTGCCCGACACGGTATGGCCTTCTTCCCTTTCCAATATGATCGATGAACCGCTATCCTCCAGAATAAATGCAATCCGTTCTGCGGGATATTCCGGGTCAATGGGCACATACGCTCCGCCCGCCTTCATAATAGCCAGAATGCCAACAATCATCTCGGGTGAGCGTTCAACCATAATGCCCACCATGGAATTGTAACCAACACCGATAGCTTTTAAATGTCTTGCCAACTGATTCGATTTTATTTCAAGATGTCTGTAGGTCAGCACATCTGAGCCCAACGCTACGGCGACATGTTCAGGGGTTTTGAGGACTTGTTCACTGACCAACTGATGCATCGTTTTGCCCTTCGGATAGGCTGAACCCGTATCGTTGTACTGATCCAACAGGATGATCTGCTCTTGTTTCGTCATGATTTGAATGTCATCGACCCGCATGTTTTCATCTGTCACTATTCGTTTCAACAGAGTCAGCATATGGTTTTCCATGACTTTCATCAAGGATTCATCATACTTGCCGGAATCATAGGCAAACTTGATTACTAGCTCTTCACCAGGTATTGCAATCAGATTGAATCCATAATTCGTCTGTTCCTGACTATGGACGTCCTCAATGACAAACCCAATATCATTCGCGCCTTGTTCAACGAGACTTGAATCCACCGAGTAATTTTCAAAAACCATGATATGATCGATCAAATCTCTTTTTAGACTGCTCAAAGATGCAATTTCAGCCAGACCCAGATGGTGATGCTGACTTCCTTCAATCGATAAGGCCTGCATATCTCCAACCAGTTGTTTGAAGGTATGTCCCTCATCCCATTGAATCCGTGCAGGAATGGTGTTGATAAATAAACCAACCATGTTTTCGATCCCGCTTACCTGCGCTTCTCTCCCGGATACCACCGTTCCAAATACGACATCGGAAGTATCGTTGTACTTGGCAAGCATGATTCCCCAGACACACTGCATAACCGTATAAAATGTGACATGGTTCCGGTTGGCAAGGTCATTCATTTGCTTCGTGAGCTGTCTGGAAATGCGGAATTGATGCTCCTGTGGAGTGACCCCATCGTTCAATGAACGAGAAATTCCTGCTGGCAACTGAACCTTGTTCTCATATCCGCCCAGAACATTCTTCCAGTACGAGATGGCTTCATCCTTGTTCAACGCCTGCAACCATTCCACATATTCACTGTAAGGTACAGGCTCGTGGAGCTGAATGTTTTTCCCAGTACGTTTGCATTCATACAGATGGACCAGCTCTGCAAGAATGATGCCTCTTGCCCAGCCATCAAGCAAGATATGATGGTTACTCCAGATTAACGAGTATTGCTCCTCATTGGTCTGCAACAATTCAAATCGAACCAGTGTATCTTTTCCAAGATCAAAACCTTTTCTTTTGTCCTCCATAGCAATTGACAATACACGAGTGTCTCTGTCCTGTTCTGGTAATCCTCGAAGATCCCGGTATACAAAAGCAGCCCCTCGGTTTTGACAAATAATATTCCGTGGCTCTTCCGTAACTTGGTATTCAATGGAAGCACGAAGCATTTCGTGACGTTGCATCAACAGGTTCAGACTCTCCTGAAACCGATCAATGTCAAGATTTCCTCTGATGTTCATGATCAGCTGCTCAAAATAAACCCTGTCTCCGCGATTCTCAAGTGCATGGTACAGCATCCCGCGCTGCATGTTGGCCAAAGGATATATTTTCTCAATTCGCTCTGGGCCGAACTTTTGCGTAATCACTTTCAAATTTTGCAGCGTTACATATGGATCTCCATAATCGGATGGCGTTTTTTCGGCCTGCTGTTGCTGCGCGCAATGTTCAATGATCAGCTGGAGCATTTTTTGGTAGGATGTCGCAAAGTTCTCTACGATGGAGTTATCAAACAACTTGTGGTTATAGGTGATGTTAATCATCAATTGACCTTCAGCCACATAGGCAATAACTTCCATTGGATTGGCACGAATGACATCATCACCAACCGAATTGCCCGCTGGCAACCAGGACGAACGAAACAGACCACTGTTAATATCCTGATCCATTTGTCCCAAATAATTAAACAACAGGAGTGGTGTCTGCTCTTTCAACTTTGGCAATTCAGTAGTCATATATTTCAATATTCCGTAACCAATTCCTTTCGCAGGAACCCTTCTTAGCTGCTCTTTTACCTCCTTGATCGTTGTACCAAGCCCTTCCTCATTCCCGAGATGGATACATACCGGATATTTGCTTGTAAACCAGCCAACCGTACGACTGATATCCAATTCGTCTCCCATAAGCTCGCGACCGTGACCTTCCATCGTTACCTTAACTTTGCTCGCTCCTGCACATTCCTTGATGGAGAGAGCTAGAGCAGCCAGCAGAATGTCATTAATTTCAGTATAGTAGGCCTGGTTTGTCTCTCTCAAAAGCTGAGTTGTCATCTCTCGGTCCAGCGATACGCTGCTCATTCGATTGTCTCCGTATCGATATTCGCTCAGATGAACTTCATTCCGAGGAAGAAAGCCGGCTTCTTCTTGATCCGTCTTGATCCAATACGCACGCTCCTTGGCGAGACGACCTCCCTTCGCATAGTCGCTCAGGAAAGCTGCATAGTAGGGGTACGAATCTGTAACCGGATAAAAAGAAAGATCTTGTCCTTCCAGAAGCTGCTGGTATCCTATGGCCAAGTCTTCCAATAGAATTTTCCAAGATACCCCATCAATCAGCATATGATGGATTACAATGACCAGATGATCTCCCTGATCGGTCCTGAAAATGACGGCTCGCACCAGAGGTCCCTCGAAAATTTCGATGGATTCTTGTATCTTGGAGGCTGCCTGCTGCACCCTTGTGTACAGTTCCTGCTCATCAAGAGCGTTCATGTCCTGTACATCCAACTGGAAAAGACCTGCTTCATAATCGAGATGGGTCTGCACCACCTTACCTTGTTCCTCACGATAGGACATCCGCAAGACATCGTGATGCATCATTAACCCTTCCATGATCTGCCGGACTATCTCTGGATTGAATCCCTCCTCGCGGTACAACATCAAGGACTGATTAAAGTGGTTCATTCCTGTACGTTGATGCTGCAAGAAATAAGACTTCTGGATGGGTGTAAGATCAACCGGACCCGTCACACGCTGCTTCATCCGGTCTACATGGGAATCTTCTCTAACATAACGCCCCAGCAACTTGATCTGTGGATTAGCAAATAGCTCTTTCATGGTCAGCTTTTTGCCAGCTCTGGACAGTCTGGATATAATTTGCAATGCTTTAATGGAATCACCACCGGAAGCAAAGAAGTGATGGTTGATGCCGATTGGCTTGAAGCCAAGCACCTCTTCCCAGATGGAAACGAGCAGGCTCTCTGCCTCGTTTCTCGGGGGCTCATAGACCATCTCTCCACCCATGCTTGCATCCGGTTCGGGAAGTGCACGTACATCCAATTTCCCATTGCCGGTCAGCGGCAGGGTATCCAATTGCATAAAATGCGTAGGAATCATATATTCAGGCAATTCGACACCTAGATGAACGCGAATTTCGTCCAATGGTATCGATCTGTTTGCGGTGAAATAGGCACAGAGCACGGTAGCCCGTTCCTGGTTTGCTCCAGGTACGATAACGGCCTCCCGTACACCTTCCAGAAGCAGCATTTGTTTTTTGATTTCATCCAGCTCAATCCGATAACCACGCACTTTCACCTGATTATCCTTCCGACCTGCCAGTTCCAGCTCATCATCATGTGTCCAACGGGCAAGATCTCCTGTTTTGTACATGATCTGCCCCGGCTGGAATGGATCTTCAACAAACTTCTCCCGGGTCATTTCAACCTGATTGAAATACCCGCTAGACACTGCTTCACCCGAAACACAAATTTCACCGAATACACCCCGGGGCACCAGATGGTTATGCTTATCTAGCACGTATACCACAGTGTTATCAATCGGTCTGCCAATAACCGGATGATCTATAAAGGAACGAACATTCACAGACGATATGTTATGAAAAACTACACCAATCGTCGTTTCAGTTGGACCATAATGATTCATGATCCGGCTGTTTGGAAACTCTTGAAGGTACTTTTCCACATCCGTTGTATTTGTCTTCTCCCCACCAAGCACAACCAGCCTCAGCACAGGCTGCCATTCTGCAAATGCAGCATCATGGAGCAGCAGATTGAATAATGAAGGGGTCAGTTTGATGAATGTGATACGCTGTTGAGCCATTATTTGTAATATTCTAGCCGGATTGGTGTAGTCTTCCTTGCTTGGAACGTGAAGCTCACCGCCTTGCAACAAGGATGAAAATACACCTGTGTATCCCAGATCAAAAGCACTGGAAGACATCAACATCGTTCGATCTGCCGCAGAAACTCCCGCTTCGCGGATGAACCATTGTGTGTAATTAACAATATTTCGGTTGCGAACCATTACCCCTTTCGGAGTACCTGTCGAACCTGAAGTATAGATCATATAGACCTGCTGTTCAGGCGAAATCGGCAGAGATAGATCCGTGTAGTCAAAGCTTTCGATACTGCTGTCGTTAACCTGACACACATCCCCACTGAAAGATAACTCCTTGGACAACGGATGATCCGTCAACACAAGGATAGCCTGGCTATCATTCAAAATAACATTGGTCCTGTTCACAGTCTGCTCAGGATCAATCGGTAAATAGATGGCTCCCGTTTTAAGAACGGCCAGCATGCTTATAATCAAGTCCACAGATGGATTCATGCTTACTGCGATAACCGAATTCGGTGCAGCCCCTCTTGATCTTAGCGAGCGAGCCAGTTGATTAGCTCTACGATTCAACTCTTCATAAGATAATTCGTTTTCCCCTGACACCACTGCCCGTTGCCCGGATGACTTCCTTACTTGCTCCTCGAACAGTTCGATCAGGGCTGCATCTGTTCTGAATTGCACAGGCTGACCACAGGATACCTGCATAATGGACTTTGTCTCTTCTGATGTGATGAATTGAATATCCTGCAACCGCAACGCGGCATCGTTACTGATATTATCCAGCAACTCCGTCAGGTGGCCTGCCATACGCTCTATTGTTTCAGGCTTAAACAACTCCGTAGAGTACGTAAACACACATTTGATCCGGCCCTCAGCTTCCATTGCGGTTAAAGTGATATCAAATTTGGATCGGATGTTGCTTGGAGGAAGTGAACTGAATTGCACACCCTCTATTGCAAGCTCCTCACTGTCATAATTCTGGAATACCAGCATCGTATCAAACAAGGCACTTCGGCTCATATCTCTTGTCAAGGCAAGCTGTTCAACCAGTTCATCAAATGCATAATCCTGGTTTTCATAGGCCTGAAGTGTATTCTCTTTGATCTCGTTAAGATACTCCTTGAACGTAAACGTGCCTACCGGACGATTCCGAAGTGCCAGTGTATTAATGAACAAACCGATTACATTTTCCAGTTCCGGCTGTGAATTACCTGCTACCGGTGTCCCCACGATGATATCCTCTTGCCCGGTGTATCGATGTAACAGTGTTGTATAACCAGCAAGCAGAAGCATAAATAAGGTTACGCCCTCTTGATGAGCCAATTGAGACAGCCGTTGCGACACACCCTCAGATAACTCGAACGGAAACAGTTCGCCTTCATAATTACGGTGTTGTGGTCTTGCATAATCGATAGGCAGATCCAGGAGCGGGACTTCCTCTTGATAAGCACTGAGCCAGTAGTCCTTCTGTGCCTGCATCACTTCCGTTGTTCTGGATAGTGCCTGCCACTCGGCATAATCTCTGTATTGCAATTGGAGTGGTTCAAGCGTTTGTCCTTCATACAGGGCGCTCAGCTCCCTGGTCAAGACGCCCATGGATGCACCGTCCGCAATAATGTGATGCATATCCATAATCAGACTGTATTCAGCCGGTCCCATTTGCACAAGTTCCACCCGCAGTAACGGAGCCTGAGTCAGATTGAATGGACGTACAAATCTCGCCTGCCACGCTCCTAAAGTCTGGTCACCCAGCTCGAGAGATGTGATCCTGAATTCCACCTGTTGATCAATTCGTTGAACAGGCTGTCCATCAACCATATGGAAGGAAGTCCTGAATGATTCATGACGCTTGATCAGATCCTGAAAGGCTCTTTCCAATTGGCGTACATCCAGATTGCCAGATATTTTCATAGCATAAGGCATATTGTAGGCCAAGCTCGAATCTTCCAGCTGATGCATAATAAAAAGTCTTTTTTGTGCTGACGAGAGCGGGTAGTACTCCTTGCTTTCCGCTTTGGTTATGGTCACATATTTGCTGGAACGAGCGGAATCGATCCACTTGGACAAGGCTCTGACCGTAGGCGTTGCAAATACTTGTCTCAATGGTATGGCCACACCGAATGCCTTGTGGACGCGAGATACGAGAGCCGAAGCCTTCAGCGAGTGTCCTCCAACTTCAAAGAAATTGTGGTTTACGCCAATACGGTCATTATTTAGAAGCTGATGCCAGAGTGCAAGTAATTCCGCTTCCACCCTGCTTCCCGGAGCTTCATAACCCCCAAGTGCAGACATGCCCGCTTCCGGGGCTGGTAGCGCTTTACGATCCACTTTCCCGTTGGAGGTCAGTGGCAATTGATCCATCTTTACAATGTAGGCTGGCATCATATAATCCGGCAATTGAAGAGACAACTGTTGTCTGATCTGTTGCGTAACCGCATCATCTGCTGCCTCATTCAGGGTGATATATGCACATATAAATTGTGTATGCTCTTCATCCGCCCTGGCTACAACGAATGCATCCTTTACGATATAAAGCTGAAGCAATTGATGTTCGATTTCACCCAATTCAATTCGATATCCCCGAATTTTGACCTGATGATCCATTCGGCCCAAGTACTCCATGTTGCCATCTGCACGCCATCTGGCCAAGTCGCCTGAACGATACATTTTCTCACCAGGATAGAACGGATCTTCGACAAATCGTTCTTCCGTAAGACTGGATCGATTGAGGTATCCTCTGGCAAGCCCTTCTCCTGCAACGTATAGCTCACCTGCACATCCTACAGGCTGCAATTGGCGATACTGGTTCAGAATATATGCCCTGAGTGTAGGGATAGGCTGACCTATATTACTTCTGCCCATTTGCATATCAGACAGGGTAATCTCCTTATAGGTAACATGAACCGTAGTCTCCGTAATGCCGTACATATTAATTAATTTTGTAGATGGATAACGCTTATGCCATGCTGTCAATAATGACGGACTTAACGCTTCTCCGCCAAAAATGACTTTTCGCAAACTCAATTCCTTCCTCGGACGTTTTGCCTCCTCATGCATCAATCGGTAGAAGTAAGATGGCGTCTGATTCAGAATGGTTACCTTTTCACGGATTAATAATTGCAGGAATTCTCCAGGCTGTTGGGCGACCAGATGTGGAACGATAAGTAAGGTCCCTCCGTACAACAGTGCTCCATACATCTCCCACACCGAAAAATCAAAACAGAAGGAATGGAACATCGTCCATACATCATTCTCGCTGAAATTAAATCGATTACGGTCATTGATCAACAAACGCACGACATTTTTATGCTCAATCAGCGTTCCCTTCGGATTCCCAGTCGTACCTGAGGTATAAATGACATAGGCGAGATCATGTGACTGAACGGATATCTCCAGATTTCCTGCATCCAGGTGATACGAGTTCTCTTCCTCCAAGACAACGCATAAACCCCGGTGAAGTCCGCGATCCATTCCTTTTTCAGAAACCACCAGCAGGCGGATGCCCGAATCCTCCAGCATATAGCTAATACGGTCATCCGGATAGGTGGGATCAACAGGTATATATGCGGCTCCCGCTTTTAACACTGCCATAATGCCAACGATCATATCGACTGACCGATCCGCCATAATCCCAATGAATTGCTCTGTTCCTCCTGTAAGAGAAAACAACGTACGGGCCAGTTGATTGGAACGCTCATTCAGCTCCATGTACGTCATATGACGATGCTCATCCCGGACAGCAATTCGATCAGGCGTACGTCGAACTTGCTGCTGGAACAGCTCATGAATGGTCATATTTCGCGGGTAATCCGCATCAGAGTTATTGAAAGAATTCAGGAGCACCTCACACTCTTGACCACCCACAAGTTGAATGTCAGCAAGCTGATGATGATCCGCTGAAGTAACTTGTTCTGCCACACTCCTAAAATGTTGATCCATACGCTCGATGATGGATGAATCATATTTATTACCATCATACGTAATCACAAGGGTCAGGCTGTCACCAGGTGTTGCCGAAATCAGGAATCCGTAGTTGCTCTGTTCCTCCGCATGCAGTCCGGTAATTTCAAAACCAACCCCAGTACTGGATTGTTGAACGGCTCCATGATCCAGGGCATAGTTCTCAAATACAAAGACATGATCCATTAATTCCTTATTGAGATCACTCAATGCCTGAACCTCAGCCAGATTCAAATAATTGAATCGCTGACTTTCAACGGCTTGTTTCTGAACGGCCTGGAGTACGTCGCCAAAATGCTTTTGATGCTGGTAACCAATCCGAACGGGAATCGTATTGATGAACAACCCTATCATCTCTTCTATGCCTTCAACTGGCGCTTCTCTGCCAGAGACTACGGTTCCAAATATGACGTCCTCCGTATCATTGTATCTGGCCAGCACCAGACCCCAGATACATTGAATGACGGTATTCAACGTCACCCCATTACGAGCACCTATTTCATTTAATTGGCGGGTTAACTCCTGACCCAAAGATATCGTCTGTTCTTTTCGCAAATACGGAACATCATGCTCTGTAAGAAGCAAACCTGGAACACTCGACTGTGTATCATAATTCTCCAGATAACGTCTCCAATACGCTTGGGCCTCATCCTTGTCCTGACGAATGAGCCATTCAATGTAATGATGATATCGTTTCGGCTCCTTCAGGTTGTGCGCTTTATTCTCAAGTTTGGCCTTATAGATCTGGAACAGCTCCGATAATATAATTCCCAGACACCATCCATCCAGCAAAATATGATGATGGCTCCATACAAGGGTGTAGGATTCATCTGTGGTGCGAAACAGAGCTGCACGCATAAGCGGCTGTGTATCCAGACGGAAACTGCGAGCCTTATCCTGCTGAGTAAAAGTTTCCAACTGAGCTGCTGAATGATGTGCTTCCAAAGCTGTCCAGTCTTGAAATTCAAATTCAATGGTGAGGTTTTGCATAATGACCTGTCTCGGTTCTTCCAAATCATGATGCATAAATGAAGCTCTCAATGCTTCATGTCTGTTCATGAGCTCATTGAAACTGGATTGCAAGTAATCCGGGTTCACTTCCCCGCGAATCTCCATGACCGTTTGCTGAAAATACGCAGTTGATGTCTCATCTTCCATTGCGTGAAAGAGCATGCCTTGCTGCATATTGGTTAACGGATAAATCCTTTCAATGATCACGCCCGGACAGGCAGATTTGATAAGATCCAGCTCCTCAAGTGCCAGACTTGGATCACCATAGTCGGAAGGCGTATATGTCGTTTCACGCTGACACAAGCAATGGTCCACAATTTCCGTTAATTGCTTCAAAAACGTCTCTGCAAATCGACTTACAAGCGGCATGTCCACCGCAGTTTGGTTTGCTGTTACGTTGAGATGTAACTTCCCACCAGATACGAAGGTGTTCAGTTCAATCGGGTTATTTCGGGCGATATGGCCACCAATCGTTTGTCCCGTGGAGAAACGGGACTCCCGGAACATGGCTTCCCCAATCATGCCTCCATCCATCTCACCGAGATAGTTAAACGAAATGGATGCTGGACGCTCCGCCTGCAACTCTGGCATCCGGGCCACATATTTCAGCGCTCCATAGCTAAAGCCTTTATGCGGTACCTTTCTTAATCCCTCTTTCACCCGTTTGATGGTCGTCGAAAGTTCGTCCTCCGCTTCTCCCTCCAACAGAACAGGGTACAGGGTCGTAAACCAGCCCACGGTGCGGCTGAGATCGATGCCTTCCAGCACATCCTCCCGTCCATGGCCTTCCAGGTTCACCTTCAGCTTCAGCTCACCCGTCAGCTTACGCACGGAGAGGTACAGCGCACTAAGCAGCAGATCATTGATCTCCGTCTGGTATGCCCGGTTGCTCTCCCGCAGCAAATGCCGGGTGACCTCCGCACTCAGGGTGTTTTGCACGGTATGGCTGTCCGCAAATCGATCCGGGCCTGCCGCTTCCTCCCGTTCTCCCAGGTTCAGTCCAGCCCCCTCCGCTGCAAGCCTACTCCAGTAGGCTCGCTCCTTCGCGGCCTGCGGGCTGTTTGCGTAATCCTGCACAGCTTCTGCGAAGTGCTGGTAAGAGTCGGTCTTCTCGCCCGCATCCAGCGCTTCTCCCCGCTCCGCCTGCTGATACAGCACTTCCAGGTCCTCCAGCAGGATTCGCCAGGACACCCCGTCCACGACCAAGTGATGAATCGCCAGCAGCAGATGGTCTCCGTCCTCGGCTTCAAACCACCCGACCTGCACCAGCTTGCCCTCTTCCAGGTTACATGCCTGCTGCACCCGGGTAGCCGCCTCATAGACCTGACGCTCCGGTTCATCCCAGCCCCGTGTATCAAATCGGTGCAGGGTATACATCCGCTCTCCAGTGTGAACCGGACGGTTGAATTGGCGGATGCTACCGTCTGGTTGTATCTCATACCTCATGCGCAGCGCATCATGATGCTCCAGCAACCGATCCAGCACCTGTTCCAGCACGTCCGGCTTGAACCCGGCCGCCCGATGCAGCATGAAGGACTGCGTGAAGTGATTTCGTTCCGTCGTGTTGTTCGCAAAAAACCACTGCTGAATCGGGGTCAGTCGCACTTCTCCTTCCACAGGCTCCTGGCTCCGGCGCTCACGCTGATCCCATTTCACATACGGGGAGAGATCCCGAATCTTTGGATAGGCAAACAAATCCCGGACCTCCATCCGCAGTCCCGCTCGGGCCAGACGTGATCCGATCTGGAGTGCCTTGATGGAGTCTCCCCCGGAGACAAAGAACTGGTGATTGATGCCCAGCTCCTCCATGTTTAACACGTCACGCCAAACTTCCACCAGTAGGCGCTCCACCTCGTTGCGCGGTGCTTCCGTCTCCGGCCCGGCAGGCAGATGGTGGTCCGGCTCTGGCAACGCCTTGCGGTCCAGCTTGCCATGGGACGTCAGCGGCAGCTGATCCAGCTGCACCACATAGGCCGGGATCATATAATCCGGCAGTTCCGCTTCCAGCCAGTCCCGAACAGTAGCAGCTGTCCACACTGCTTCGCCTTCGGCTACAACATAGGCGCATAACGCCCCATTTCCCTGCGGGTCCTGATGAGCCAGAACCGCTGTTTCCCGGATGACCGGATGTTTCAGCAGTTGTTGCTCGATCTCGCCAAGCTCAATCCGGTATCCACGGATTTTCACCTGTTGATCGGTACGCCCCATAAATTGCAGGTTGCCACCAGGCAGCCAGCGCACCAGATCACCTGTCCGGTACATTTTGCCGCCGGGTTCATGCGGGTTGTCTACAAATTTCTCGGCTGTCAGTTCTGGATTATTCAAATAACCCCGTGCCAGACTTTGACCGGTAATGTACATCTCCCCGGTCACACCTGTCGGACAGAATTGAAGATGATCATTCAGAATAAAAATTCTTGTATTCGTGAAAGGTTTCCCTATAGGAATGACACCGTCTATGGAATCAACTTCATGCAGAGTGGTAACCACCGTATTTTCCGTTGGCCCGTATGCATTGATCAGCCTGTAATTCGGAAGGGCATGAAGTTTAAGCTGCTCTCCCCCCGAAACTAGCAAACGCAAAGAGGAATTTGGCAGTTCAACAAATGATTCACATACTTTGGAAGAGAACGTTGCAGCCGTTATTCCATACTCCGATAAGTATTCATTTAGCCTCGATACATCCAATCTCAGCTCGGTCGGAATGATATGAAGTGTAGCCCCTGACATTAGTGCAGGGAAAATTTCACTAATCGAAGCGTCAAAGGTCATTTGGAGATAGTTTGCCACCCGGTCTCTCTCTGTTAACTGTAGAGCATCTATATATCCACAACAGAAGTTGGTCAAGGCGCATTGCTCAACCTGTACCCCCTTTGGCATACCTGTAGAGCCTGACGTGTAGATGATATAGGCCAAATCATCAGGGTTTGTTGTCATCGTTGCCGAATCAGCCACAGACGGAATTAGGAGTGATGCCGCAGCATTCCAATCCTTCAATGCTGCCTCATCCAGTATGAGTGTCACACATTCGGAATCAGCAGCCCTGAGCCGATCTGACCAATGGTTCTGGGTCACTATCAACCTTGCTCCGCTGTCCCGAAGCATATACCGGATTCGCTCAACCGGAGTTGATGGGTCCAGTGGTAAATAAGCCCCTCCTGATTTCATAATACCGAGAATGCCCGCAATCATTTCTACAGACCGATCCATCATAATACCAACGACCATTTCTCTGGTTACACCACGCTGACGCAGACGAGCTGCGAGTAAATCCGCCGCTTCATTCAGCTCATGATAGCTCATGCTTCTGCCGTTATGCACAACAGCAACCTGATCAGGTGTCCGCAGAGCATTTTGCTCAATCCACTCGTATACCCGCTGGTGCAGCGGATAAGAGCAGGTGTTATCATTATAGACATACTGCAGCGTCTGCTTCTCTTCCTCAGATACGACTTCAAACTCACCCAGCTTGCCTTGGGGATTGCTTAATATCCCTTTTAATAATTGAATAAAGTGATTGCCCATGTTTTCAACCGTTTGAAGGGAAAATAGATCACTGCAATATTCCAGTTCAAACTCAAGTTGGCCATTCTGTTCAACAGCAGCAAGAGTCAGATCAAATTTGGCAATGGGTAGCTCCGTCTCATAAGGCTCAACGTGTAAATCACCCCATTGTTGTCCGTATGCACGCTCAAGCTCCAGATTTTGCAACACAAACATCGTATCCACCAATGCGTTTCTGCTTCTGTCTCTTGAAACATGAAGTTTGTTGATGAGCTCATCAAGGGGATAATCCTGATTTTCGTAAGCCTGTAATGCATTCTCCTTCACTTCTCCAAGGAAATCATTAAAGGACCGTTCCGCTACAGGATAATTCCGCATGGCAAGTGTATTAACAAACATACCGATCACCTGTTGGAGATCTGCGTGTTTGCGCCCCGCAATCGGAGATCCCACGACAATGTCATCTTGTCCTGAATATCTGGAAAGTAAAGTTGTATAAGCCGCCAGCAGTACCATATATAATGTCGCTTCATGATCTCTGGCCAATTGATGCAGTTCATGTGTGAGCTGTTCGTCACAAACAAATCGCACCCGGTTTCCTTTAAAAGAGTACACTTGCGGTCTTGGCCAGTCTGTTGGCAATTGAAGAACCGGAATTTCTCCCTCAAATCGATTAAGCCAGTAGGTTTCCTGTGTCTTCAGTCCTTCGCTATTAAACCAATCCTTTTGCCACTCGGAGTAATCCTTGTACTGTAACTTCAGCTCAGGCAGAGATTTCCCCGCATACAATTCATGAAACTCCTGAACAAGCACACCTGTTGACACACCATCTGCGATAATATGGTGCATGTCCATCACGACTACATGTTCCTGTTCACTGATTTTCACAAGTTCGATCCGCATTAATGGGGCCTTGCCCAGCTCAAATGGACGAATTCGATCCGAAAGCGTTTCTTCCAATGATCGGCTTCCCGGTTCAATATGTTCAACAGCAAACGGAACATGTGAATGAATCCGTTGGACGGGTTCGCCATCCACAATGACAAAGGACGTCCTGAATGACTCATGTCTCTGTACCAATTGCCGGAATGCCTCTTCAAATCGCGCCACGTCCAGTTTTCCAGATACTCTCATCACTGCAGGCATATTGTATGAAGTTCCGGTATCCGAAATCTGATGCAGCATATGAAGTCTGCGTTGAGCAGACGAAAGTGCATAATAGGGCTTTGATTCGGCCGGTTGGATGGAAAGATAGTCCTCTTTGGCAGCAGATTCAATGTAATTGGCAATACCTCGGATGGTTGGAGCAAGGAAAAGCTGTCGGATCGGCACCATCACCTGAATCTCTTTGTGAATTCGTGATGTCAGTGCTGTCGCTTTGAGTGAATGACCGCCGGACTCAAAGAAGTGATCATGAACCCCCGCAATCTGCACTCCCAAAATTTCTTTCCATATGGTGCAAATGCGATTCTCCAGCACCGTACTTGGTGCTTCATATTGGTCATGCTTCAAATGTTCTATGCATTCTGCCGGTTCAGGCAGCGCCCTGCGATCAACCTTCCCATTTCCTGTTAAGGGAAGCTCATTGAGCAGGATAAAATAGGAAGGAACCATGTAGTCCGGCAGGCGCTCCGATACATACGTACGAATTCCAGTGATTGTCAGCGCTGGATCAGCCTTTAGATATGCAATCAATATGTCCTGATCGGCTGCATCTTTTCTCGTCACTACGACCCCTTCACGAATCCCTTCATGCTCCAGCAGAACATGCTCAATCTCTCCCAGCTCAATGCGGTAACCGCGCAATTTAACCTGGTGGTCCAAGCGTTCGAGAAACTCAATATCTCCGTTTGGGAGCCGGCGTACCCGATCACCTGTTCGATACATCCGTGTTCCCTCAAGCAAGGGATGTGGAACGAATCGGGAATCGGTTAGTTCCTTGTTATTCAAATACCCCAAGCTCAAACCATCTCCGGAGATACATAACTCTCCTGGAATACCAGCTGGAACGGGATTCTGGTACCGGTCCATAACCCAGACCGAAGTATTGGCAATTGGTTTTCCGATGGGAAGATTGGTAACCGCTGCTTCGATGGACCTGATGGGATAAGCTGTAGCAAAAACCGTGCTTTCTGTGGGTCCGTATACGTGAATCAGGCGATCCGCTCCGAGAATATCCAGTCCTTTCCTGGCCTGGGCCACGGATGCCCGCTCGCCCCCAAACAATATTTTGCGGAAGCCACGGAGACATTCAGGCTCACGATCAACAAGCAGATTAAACAGTGCGGTCGTCATGAAAGAAACCGTGACTTTCTCACGAACGATAACTTCGGCGAGCGCTTGGGTGTCCAGAACCGTATCCTGCTTGAGCAGAACCAGACTGGCTCCGTTCAATAGTGCGCCAAAAATATCAAAGACAGATCCGTCAAACGCATAATTCGAAAGCTGCAAAATCCGGTCTTCCGGGCAAATATCGATGTAATCCGTCTCACATACAACCCGAATTACGTTTGCATGAGAGATCATCACTCCTTTGGGCAATCCGGTAGAACCAGAAGTGTAGATCATGTAGGCCAGATCATCCATGCGGCTCTCCTTGTCAGGTTTCACTTCCATTACCTGTGTGGCAGCCGCCATCTCCATGACCGCAGGCATATGATCCATGTAGTCCACATACAGCGGTAACATTGGAAAATTCAGCGGTGCCTGGCTGATCCATTCGGGCTGTGTCAAGAGCACCGCAGCCCTGCTATCCTGAAGCATATGACTTATTCTTTCTTCCGGCCAACCCGGGTCCATGGGAAGATAAGCCGCCCCTGCTTTCAGAATCCCGAGTATGCCCGCAATCATCTCTATCGAGCGGTCTGCCAGCAGTCCTACCACTGCCTGCTTGGGTAGCCCAAATTCGTATAACCGGGATGCCATTTGATCCGCTTTTTCCTGCAATTCACGGTAGGTGATATGCACGTCATCCATAATAAGGGCGGTGGCATGAGGCGTTTTCTGGACTTGTTCATCAAAAAGCTGGGATATGGTTTTCCATTGAGGATAATTAGTCACAACCCCCATGGAATGCTGCTCAAGTATCGGAAGTTCATCGTTCAAGACGAGAGTAATATCCTGAATATGAATCCTCTCATCTGACGTAATTTGATGGATAATCGCTTTCATATGCATCTCAATCTGATCCATCAGAGCCGGTTCATAAACATGTTCATCATAAATGAGCAGCAGCGTCAATTTCTCTCCAAGTCCAGCAGCCATTGTAAACGGATAGTTGGTTCGTTCCTCTCCAGTAATCTCGTTGATTTCAAAACCCAGATTGGACCGCTCTGCCATCTTCCTCGTATCCAGAGCATAATTTTCGAAAACAACGACATGATCAAGCAGATCATGTTTGAGTTCAGTGCGGGCCTGCACCTCAGCCAGACTTAAATATTGATACGCCTGACTGTTCAATGCGTCCGACTGAATCTTTTTCATAAGCTCCACAAATGGCTGCTCTCCACAAAAGGTAACACGTGTAGGAATGGTATTGATAAACAAACCAACCATATTTTCAATGCCATCAACGGCTGCATCCCTCCCGGATACAACGGTCCCAAAGACAGCATCTTCGTTATCATTATATTTAGCGAGCAGAAACCCCCATATCGCTTGAATGACGGTGTGGAGTGTCACGGCATGTTTCTGCGCCATCTCTTTTATTTTTGTGGTGAGAGCTTGAGAAAACTCTATTTTCTTCTCTCTTCTGGAGAACGACATCTCACTTGTTGATCGGTTTATCGAAGGCAAGCCGGTCTTCTCACTGTATCCTGACAGATAATGCTCCCAGTACCCAAGGCCCGATTCCTGTTCCTGCTGCTGGAGCCACTTCATGTAATTGCTATAAGGACGGGTATCTGCCATTTTAGACGGTAGGCCATTGGATCTATCAGCATATATATCCAGCAATTCATTGAAGAGAATGCCCATGCTCCACCCATCCAGTATCATATGGTGAAACGTCCAGATCATCTGGAAATGCTGTTCACCATTACAAACAAGAGCGATTCGAAGCAGGTTATCCTTGGACAAATTAAACCCTTTTGCACGATCCTTCTCCATAAAATCTTGCATTAAGGCAGCGACTTCATCGTCTGACCTGCCCCTCAGATCGTGAAAGGTAAACCCGATCGTCCGCCTCGCAAGAACAACATGAACGGGTTCCTCCAATTTGGTATGAACCGAGGCTCTCAATATTTCATGTCGTTCAAGCAACTGATTGAAGCTTTGCTCCAGAATTTCGGGATCAATCTCCCCGCGTATATCCAGTACCGTTTGTTCAAAATAGGCATCTTCAGACGGATTTTGGAGCGCATGAAACAGCATTCCTTTTTGCATCGGGGATAATGGGTATATTTTCTCGACTTTTGCCTTCATGGACCGATATCATCTCCTTATTGGATCGTACCTAAGCTGTCCTAAACATGGGATGAAAATAGACAAATATTAATCCTCAATCAGCTCATATTCGCTTAATAAATCTTCAAGATCCTCTAATGACAAGTCACTAAATCCATAGTCGGTAGATGTCTTCTCCGTATGTTCTTTGCTGATACAGTGATTAATCACTTGTTCAATTGCTTCGATATAATAATGGTTTAAATTAAGAATCATTTCTTCTGAAAACGCAGACTTGGTATAGGTTGTGCTAAGGGCCAGGCTTCCGTTATAGATGGCTACATTCAGCTCAATCGGGTTCATGCGTGCAATGTGCTCGCCCATGCTTTCTCCCGGTTTAAAATGCGAAGCATGAACCCACCCGGAATTTGCGGATGCTCCGATCTCTCCCAAATAGTTAAATAGAATTGGAGCCTTCTTCTCCGCCTGTAACTCCGGTATCTGGGCCACATATTTCAGCGCTCCATAGCTAAAGCCTTTATGCGGTACCTTCCTTAATCCCTCTTTCACCCGTTTGATGGTGGTCGAAAGTTCGTCCTCCGCTTCTCCCTCCAACAGAACCGGGTACAGGGTCGTAAACCAGCCCACGGTGCGGCTGAGATCGATACCCTCCAGCACATCCTCCCGGCCATGGCCTTCCAGGTTCACCTTCAGCTTCAGCTCACCCGTCAGCTTACGCACCGCAAGGTACAGCGCACTGAGTAACAGATCATTGATCTCCGTCTGGTAGGCCCGATTGCTCTCCCGCAGCAACTGTTGGGTGACTTCCGCACTCAGGGTGCTTTGCAGGGTATGGCTGTCCGCAAATCGATCCGGTTCCGCCGCTTCCTCTCGCTCTCCCAGGTTCAGTCCAGCCCCTTCCGCTGCAAGTCTACCCCAGTAGGCTCGCTCCTTGGCGGCATGCGGGCTCTTCGCGTAATCCTGCACGGCTTCTGCGAAACGCTGGTAAGAGTCAGTCTTCTCGCCCACATCCAGCGCTTCTCCCCGCTCCGCTTGCTGATACAGCACTTCCAGGTCTTCCAGCAGGATTCGCCAGGACACCCCGTCCACGACCAGGTGATGAATCGCCAGCAACAGATGGTCTCCGTCCTCGGCTTCAAACCACCCGACCTGCACCAGCTTGCCCTCTTCCAGGTTACATGCCTGCTGCACCCGGGTAGCCGCCTCATAGACCTGACGCTCCGATTCATTCCAGTCCCGTATATCAAATCGGTGCAAGGTATACATCCGCTCTCCAGTGTGAACCGGACGGTTGAATTGGCGGATACTCCCATCTGGTTGTAGCTCATATCTCATGCGCAGCGCATCATGATGCTCCAGCAACCGATCCAGCACCTGTTCCAGCACGTCCGGCTTGAACCCGGTCGCCCGATGCAGCATGAAGGACTGCGTGAAGTGATTTCGTTCCGTCGTGTTGTTCGCAAAAAACCACTGCTGAATCGGGGTCAGCTGCACTTCTCCTTCCACAGGCTCCTGGCTCTGGCGCTCACGTTGATCCCATTTCACATACGGGGAGAGATCCCGAATCTTTGGATAGGCAAACAAATCCCGAACCTCCATCCGCAGTCCCGCTCGGGCCAGACGTGATCCGATCTGGAGTGCCTTGATGGAGTCTCCCCCGGAGACAAAGAACTGGTGATTGATGCCCAGCTCCTCCATGTTCAGCACATCACGCCAAACTTCCACCAGTATGCGCTCCACCTCGCTACGCGGTGCTTCCGTCTCCGGCCCGGCAGGCAGGTGGTGGTCCGGCTCCGGCAACGCCTTACGGTCCAGCTTGCCATGGGACGTCAACGGCAGCTGATCCAGTTGCACCACATAGGCCGGGATCATATAATCCGGCAGTTCCGCTTCCAGCCAATCCCGAACAGTAGCAGCTGTCCACACTGTTTCACCTTCGGCTACAACATAGGCGCACAGTGCCCCATTTCCCTGCGGGTCCTGATGAGCCAGAACCGCTGTTTCCCGGATGGCCGGATGTTTCAGCAGTTGTTGCTCGATCTCGCCAAGCTCAATCCGGTATCCACGGATTTTCACCTGTTGATCGGTACGCCCCATAAATTGCAGGTTGCCACCAGGCAGCCAGCGTACCAGATCACCTGTCCGGTACATTTTGCTGCCAGGTTCATGCGGGTTGTCCACAAATTTCTCCGAAGTCATGTCCGGATTATTAAGGTAGCCCCGGGCTACACTGTTGCCGGCAATGTATAACTCTCCTGCTACACCAACTGGACATAGTTGATGATCACTATTCATCACGTACGTCCAAATGTTGGGGAGCGGCTTGCCGATCGGTATATTGCCGTGAACCTGATCTACCCGTTGGTAGGTGGTAGCGACTGTGTTCTCGGTAGGCCCATATGCATTAATCAGCGGGTAGTCAGGAAGAAACGAAAGTTTCAGCTGTTCTCCTCCAGCAATTAGCAAACGCAATGAGGTATTAGGTTGATGGATAAAAACTTCACACACCTTAGGCGGCAACGTGATCAATGTAATGGAGTGTGCATTCAAATATGCATTTAGCCGTGACATATCCAGGCGCAGCTGAGATGGGATGATGTGCAGCTCGGCCCCCACCACCAATGTCGGAAAAATATCGATAATAGACCCATCAAAAGTAATTTGCAAATAATTAGCTGCACGATCTCGTTCCGTGATCTGCTGAGCTTCAATGAAGCCATAACAGAAATTGGCGAATGATCCATGCTCAATCAATACACCTTTGGGCAATCCGGTTGAGCCTGAGGTATAGATGATATAGGCCAGATCATGTTCATCATGTTTTATTTTTGACACGCCATGCCGAGCCAATCTTCCACCCTTCTCCCGAATGCTCTGTATTGGGGAGCAATGATCGTCAACCACCAAGGTTTCACAGGAAACCCCGACTCTGTTCACTTGGGATAACAAGTGTGCTTGAGTTACAACCACGCTGGCACCGCTATCCTCCAGCATGTAGCGAATACGTTCCTCGGGAAAGGCAGGGTCCAAAGGCATATATGCCCCACCCGATTTGAGAATACCGAGTAAACCAACCATCATTTCCAATGAACGATCCATCATAATGCCTACAGGCATTTCTTTATGCAATCCAAGATCCAGCAGAGCTTCCGCAACATCGGTAGCCCGTTCATTCAGTTCGCTATAGGTTAGTTGTTGCCCGTCATATACAACAGCTACTTTATTGGGAAAATGAATTGCATGGTCTGCAATCTGTTCCGGAACGGACTTTCGTTGGGCGTAGTCCCGAACATTGTTGTTGAACTGGTACAGCAGCAGCTCCCTTTCCTTTTCCGTCACCAGGTTGATCTCACCAATGGTGCGTTGAGTATCTTTTACAATCTCTTTCAAAATTTCGTTATAATGCCCGGCCAGTTTCTCAATGGTCTCTTCTTTGAACAGCCTGGAGGCATACCCGTAAAACATCTCTATACCCTCCGCTGTCTCCAACGCGGTTACGCTCAGATCAAACTTGGCTGTGGGATGACTGAACGGATAGTATTCAACCAGCAAATCATTAGCGTCCATTCCCGTTGTCTGCTCAGCCTGAAGAGTAAACAGTGTATCGAATAGCGCACTCCGGCTTGCATCCCTGTTCACTTCAAGTTTGCTTACCAGTTCATCAAACGGATAGTCCTGATGGGCAAAGCCCTCAAGCGTAGTATCCTTAATATGATGAAGCAACTGCTGCAAGGACATATCGGGTTCAGGATAGAAGCGTAATGCCAGCGTATTAACAAACATACCCACCATATCTTCCAATTCCGGATGCTCTCGTCCTGCCACCGTAGTCCCTATAATGATGTCATCCTGGGAAGTGTACCTGGCAAGAAGTATCGTATATGCGGTTAACAGCAAAACAAACAGCGTTACACCGTTTTCGGCAGCCAGCAAACGCAGTTTTTGTGTCAGTTCGGAATCCACTGCAAATTGAAGCCGGTTTCCTTCATGACTCTGAATCGCAGGTCGTGAGAAATCGAGCGGCAAATTTAACACGGGCAATTCACCTTTAAGCATGTCTGTCCAGTATTGCTGGTGCTCTTGCCTTTGTTCTTGTTGTTCCGGGGCCAGAGACCATTCAGCATAATCTTTATATTGAAGGGTTAATGGTGCCAATTGTTTATGTTCATAGATTTGCCCTATTTCCTGGATAAGGTTATCCATGGACACCGCGTCTGAAATCAAATGATGCATATCAAGACATAAATATTGGCTGGTCTCTGTTCGCCATAATGCAGCTCTGAACAAAGGGGCTTTCTCCAGATCAAAGGGTTGGATAAATGAATGTATGAACGGATCGAAATCCTTTTGCAACCCGTTACCTACAAGAAGATTGAAGTTCACTTGGGCATGAATACGCTGCACGGGCTCACCATCGATTTCTGTAAAAGAAGTTCTCAGCCCTTCATGTCTATGAATCATTTCAAGCAATGTCTGCTCCATTCGTACCTGTTCAGCTTCTTTGGACAAACGGATAATAAGTGGCATGTTATACATCAAACCCGTTTGCTGCACCCGATCCAGAATGTAAAGTCTGCGCTGTGCTGCGGACAATGGATAATACGGCTTTTCGTTTGCCTTTTGGATTGGGCAAGTGCGCTGTGTCTCCACTGTTAGAAGCCATGCAGCCAGCTGCCTGATTGTAGGCATGTTAAAGATATCCTTGAGTGTAATCCGAAGCTCTAACTTTCTCTGAATGGCTGACATCATCGCAAATGCTCTCAAAGACTGACCACCCAGTTCAAAAAAGCTATGATCTACACCAATCGGCCGAAGTTCCAATATCTCTTCCCAGATGGATGCCAATATACATTCCAGCTCATTGCTTGGGGCCACATACGTCGTATTGGTCATGCTGTCCACATCGGGATGGGGCAAAACGTTAAGGTCTGCTTTACCATTGAGGGTACGCGGAATTTGCTCCAAGCTCATAAACCATGAAGGAATCATGTAAGCTGGCAATCGTTCTCTCGCATGTGTTTTCAGTTCATCAAAGCCATGCCCATGTTCTGGCGAATTCCAGACAATATACGCGCATAGGCAGAGCTGACCCTGTTGGTCTTTTTGAGTTATAACCACAGCGTCGCTTACATCGGGATGATCTGCCAGATGATGCTCCACTTCCCGAATTTCAACGCGATATCCTCTGATTTTAATCTGTTCATCATTTCTTCCAAGAAACTCGATATTTCCATCCGGAAGCCATCTCCCCATATCCCCGGTACGGTACATTTTGTTCCCCGATGCAAGCAGATGATCTACAAAACGGGATTGTGTGAGCTCGGCAAGGTTGAGATATCCCTTAGCGACCCCTGCTCCGCCGATATATAATTCCCCTGCTACACCAATCGGAACGGGTTGTTGATGTTCATCAAGTATAAACACCTCATAGTTACCAAGAGGACTGCCAATGGGAATTGATACTCTTCCTTCGTCCTGTGGCATCACACGATAATATGTAGCACATACCGTTGCTTCGGTAGGTCCATATGAATTGTACACCTGAGCCGAACCGACCATATTCCGGATATATTCGTATTTCAGGACATCCCCGCCACTGATAAATTTCATGTTGGCATGTGGACGCAGATGCCTGTTTTTGTCCAACTCGTTTAGAAGGAGCGGGGAACAGCTTAAGACAGTGATGTTCTCTTTTTCAATCTGCATAACCAGGTCATCCACATGCGTTTCGTTTAACTTGTCACTCAGGACAATACGCCCGGATACAGCCAGCAACGGAAATACTTCCTCAGTGAACGCATCGAAAGAAAAGGACACCACCTGAAGAACCGCATCCTCCTCTGTTAGCGGTACTCTGTCCAAAAATGTAGAGATATAGTTCAATACATTTCCATGAGTCGTCATAACTCCCTTCGGCGCACCTGTCGAACCTGAAGTATAGATCACGTAGGCCAAATCACCTTGGTGATTCACTCGTTCCGGGTTGCCTGGCTCCATATGTTCAATCTCCGGATTGTCCATCGCCAGCTCGGATGTGACGTGGAGCTTGTCTCTCAAAGGACACCCGTTCAAAAGCAACACAGCCCCGCTATCCCTGAGCATGTATGATACCCGGTCATCAGGCAATTCAGGATCAATGGGCAGATAAGCAGCCCCTGCCTTGAGAACTGCCAGTATTCCAACAATCATGTCCAAGGATCGCTCCACCATAACACCGATGATCGAATTGGGCTTTACCCCTCTCATTCGAAGCAGGCGTGCCAGCTTGTTTACTCGTTCATTAAGATGCTTATACGACATGGATTTTTCCCCGTGGACTACTGCGATCCGTTCAGGTGTAGATGCAGCGCGTTCTTCAAACCAATCATTTAAGGTACCCTGGTACGAATCCACTCGCTTGCTGTTAAACTGAACCAGCACCTGATCCTCTTCCTGACTGGACAACATGCGAAGCTGACTTACCTTTTGCGTGACGTTCAACGCAATCTCATTCAATACATTCATCAAGTGACTTAAAAAACGTTCCATGCTATTTTTGGCAAACAATTCGGAAGCATACTGCAGATCCAGTTTCATGTGACTTCCGTAATGAATTACGGTGAGACTGAGATCAAATTTGGAGACCGGTAGATCGAATTCACACATTTCCGCTTGAAGCTGACCAAGTTGGAACACATAATCCTCGGCGTGCTGCAAATCAAACATTGTATCAAACAGTGTGTGTCTGCTCCGATCCATAGGTAAGTTCAGTTTTTCAATCAGTTCATCAAAAGGATAATCCTGATTCTCATATGCAGATAAGGTATGCCTTCTCACCTGATTCAAAAACGCGACGAATGTCTGCTCCGGGTCGATGTTATGTCTTGTTGCTATTGTATTGGTGAACAAACCGATTACTGATTTGAGATGATCATGCGACCTGCCTGCGATCGGGGTACCCACGATAATGTCTTTCTGTCCAGTATATTTAGATAAAAGGACTGCGTAGGCTGATAAAAGCATCATGTACATCGTTACGTCATGCTCATCGGCAAGCCGCTGCAAATTTCTCGTTAATGCCTGATCCAATTCGGTAACCAATCGTTGACCGGCGTAATTTTGCTCTGGGGGGCGAGCATAATCCAGAGGCATTTGAAGTTGTGGCAGTTCCCCACTCAGCGTATCCAGCCAATAGGTCTCCTGCTTCTTCAGATCACCTGAACGTTCTTTGGTTTTCTCCCATGCTACATAGTCCTTGTACTGGATGGAAACAGGTGTCAACGGTTTTCCACTGTATAGTTCAGCCAGTTCATTCAAAAACAACGCAAATGACATCCCATCGGATACAATATGATGCATATCCATGAGCAGTACATGCTGATCTTGATCCAAGCGAACCAGTTCCGCCCGCAGCAGCGGAGCCTGCGTTAGATCAAAAGGTCGAATAAATTGTTTGATCTTGACCAAAATATCTAAATCATTCCGTTCACTGAAATCAAGCTTAAACCGAATTTTAGGGTGAATCTTCTGAGCAGGCTCACCCCGATCATCCACAAATGACGTTCGAAATGCTTCATGTCTCTCCATCACGCGCCCAATCGCTTCTTCAAGTAAATCCAGTTCGAGATGACCCGTCAGCTTCACCGCCATTGGAATGTTATAAGCAATTCCCTGATCGTCCATTTGATGCAGAATATACATTCTTTTCTGAGCTCTGGACAGGGGGTACATCTCGTTGGTCGATTCTTGAGCCTTTGGAATAGGCGCATTCCATACTTCTTCCTGATGGACCAGAAACTGAATTAGAGCCTGTTTGTGTTCTTTAATCTGTGATTTAAGATCAGCATTGATTTCCTCACGCGGTCCAATCATTTTGATTTTCCCGTCTTGATGGTACAATTTCACATTTCTTCTCTGTAAAAGATTCATAAACTCCGCAATGTTCATAGGAATTCACCATTCCTTTCAGTATGACGCCTAAGACATGGAATTCCGGGAGAAACTGCACCTTTACATCTCGTCTAATTAAGGGGCAATCAATACGTGATGCAGTCTCTCTCGGATCATTGAGTCATTTATTGAACTTAAAGAACGAACTGTTAAATCTCTTCTTCCACATATTCATTCACATCAGGGCCAGCTGTACTACCGCTCAATATATGAATGGCCTGTTGTTTAATCGTTGGATATTCAAAAAATTGGCTGATTTTCAATTCCATTTGGAACTTTCGGTTAGTCAGCTGAACTGCATGCATCACTTTCAGGGAATTCCCACCGCATTCAAAGAAATGGTGGGCGGTGCCAATTGGCTTCACATTCAGTACCTCTTCCCATATGTTTATTAACTGTTCCTCCACATAATTGGAAGGCGCTTCATACGTTGTCTCTGATTTGACTGCTATCTCAGGTCGAGGCAACGCTTGGCGATCTATTTTCCCGTTTGGCGTAAGCGGAAACTGCTCCAATACCTTGAAATAGGATGGGACCATATAACCAGGCAAACGGGCTTCCATAAAGGATTGCATATCCATCCGGCTGACTTCCTGCAGGACGGTAAGGTAAGCACACAATGCATCCTGCCCACCCGAATCTTTGACAGCTACAACCATGGCTTCACGGACATGCTCATGTGAAATCAGGACCTGTTCGATCTCCCCAAGTTCGATCCGATAACCTCTCAGTTTCACCTGATGATCCATCCGCTCCAGGAATTCAATCGTTCCGTCAGACCGTCGACGCACCCGATCTCCAGTGCGGTACATTCGTCCATGGAGCTGATAGGGGTTGTTGACAAATTTGGCTTCGGTCAGCTCTGCATTGTTCAGATAACCGAGACTTAATCCATCACCTGAGAGATAGAGCTCTCCAGGTACTCCATTTGGAACAAACTGTTGTTTGTCGTCCAGAATCCATGCAGATGTGTTCGCAATGGGCTTGCCAATCGGAAGAATTCCATCATTGTCACCTATAGCTTGTACAGGGTAACTTGTTGCAAATACTGTACTTTCCGTAGGACCATATACGTGGATCAGTTTATCTGCTCCCATATGGGAAAGAGCTCTCTGAGCATGGGAGACAGAAGCCCGCTCCCCTCCAAACAGGAGTTTCCGAAGTCCCAGCAAACAATGAGGCGCACGATCAACCAGCAAGTTAAACAATGCAGTCGTCATGAAACAGACCGTAATTCTCTCCTCTGTCATCACTTTAGACAATTGGTTGATATCCAGCAGGGTCTCCTGTTCAATCATGACCAGCCTCGCGCCGTTTAATAGCGCTCCAAAGATGTCAAATATCGAGCCATCAAAAGCATAATTTGAGATCTGCAGTATTGAATCAGAGGAAGAGATCTGAATATAATTCGTATCTTTCACTACCCGAATGGCATTGGCATGGGAGATCATTACACCTTTTGGTTTCCCCGTAGAGCCCGAGGTGTAGATAATATATGCCAGATCGTCTCCCTCCTTATCCTCGGATGCCAAGGTTGGTGCTGATTCCTTCATGCCTAAGTTCTCTAATCGGATGGTTTCTTCAACATCTGCACGTACATTCATGACTTCAATGACGTCTGTGAAATCCTCCATCCATTGTTTTTCCGTAAGCAACAAGGCGGCACCGCTGTCATGCAGCATGTGCACAATTCGTGCTCTTGGCCATTCGGGATCGATCGGTAAATAGGCTGCTCCGGATTTGAGAATTCCAAGAATACTTATAATCATCTCGGAAGAGCGTTGTACCATCAGTCCTACGATGGATGAATTTTGAATACCTCGCATGCGTAAACGTTCTGACATCTGATTGGATTTCTCCTGCAGCTCCAGGTAGGTGAACTGTTTTTCTTGCATTACCAGTGCAACTGCATCTGGAGTTCGCTCTGCCTGTTCGTCGAATAGCTGAGATAATGTCTTTTCTTTGGGAAATGGTGTCATCGGGCCATGGGATAACAACTCCATCTTATGGCGGGCCTGCTCGCCAATAAGAGCAATTTCGCTTACACGAATATTCTGGTTTGCACTAATTTGCTCCGCCACATAGAGAACATGATTACCCAGACCATTCATCAGATCTGAATCCAGTACGTTACTGTTATAAGACCATTTAAGTCTGAATGTATCGTCCAGAACAGCAGTCACACTCAAATCATAGTGTGTATGCTCATTGCCATAAACTCGCTCCAGCGTGACTCCTGTCCCTTGTTCCACCACTAGACCCGCAGCCTGTTCATTCCCAAAGTTTTGGAACACCAATACATGGTCAAGCAAATCGGCTTTTAATTCACTTTGATCCTGTATATCTGCCAGGTTTACGTAGCCATACTTTTGGCCTTCCATCCCTTCCTGTTGAACCCTGCGGAGAGCATCGGCAAAAAGTTCTTCCGGTTCAAGCTTAATCCGGGTAGGAATGGTATTAATAAATAGCCCCACCATGTTCTCTATTCCTTCAACGTCAGCGTCTCGCCCGGAAATGACTGTGCCGTATATGACATCTTCTGTACCACTGTATCTGCACAAAACCATGCCCCATATCGCCTGAATCAACGCATTAAATGTAACCTGATTGTTCACAGCGAATTGTTTCAGCCGACTTGTGAGTTCACGCGGGAATTGAATTTCCTGCTCCCGCAACGTTGGCGCTGCTGTATCCAGGTTAGTCCCTGTTTTGGGCAAAGAGACTCGTTCATAGTAGCCTTGGAGATACTGTTTCCAATACGCCAGTGCTTCCTCCTTGTTCTGTTGATCAAGCCAGTCGAGGTAGTCCCCCAGCGGCCTGGTTTCTTCCAACATTTCAGGCTGCCCAGCCTGCTGACTGGCATAAATCTCAAACATTTCACGAATCAGGATATCCAGACACCAGCCGTCCAGCAAAATATGATGATGACTGATGACCAGCGTGAACGCATCCGCCCCTCTGGAGATCAGACAAAATCTAATTAATAACTCCCGGCTGAGATCAAACCCTCTTTCCTGATCATCAGTCATGAACTGCTCCATCCGTTGAAGCTGTTCATGCTGGCTCTTTCCGCTCCAATCCAGCATCAACCATTCAACCTGTTGCTCGTCAATAATAAGCTGGCGAGGTCGCTCTACAAGTTGATATTCAAATATGGAACGAAGCCCTTCGTGGCGCTGTACCACCCGTCCTAAACTGTATTTCAATATCTCCAAATCAACGTTACCCTTTAATTCCACAAATACCTGCTCAAAATAGGCGTGTGATGTTTCTTGCTCCAGCGAATGGTACAACATGCCGGATTGCATAAGGGTCAACGGATAAATTTTGCTGATCACAAGTGGATCAACTCTATTTTGTATGGCTTCCAACTCCGCTATGGATACAGGATGCTTCCCATAATCAGATGGGGTTCTCTCTGCGCCCTGCTTGTTCCGGCAGTGTTGAACGATTTGATACAAGTTATACATGAACAACCGATTAAGCTTTTCAGCAATCCCAGCTTCGTATACTCCATCACTGTAAGTCGTATGAATGGTGAACTTCCCATCTATTACAACTACATTTATTTCAAAATCATGCGCTCTGATGAGTTGCCCACCCACCGTTTGTCCTACCGGGATATATGACGAACTGAACAAGCTCCGTTCCAGACTGCTGTCCAGTTCACCCATATAATTGAACAAAATAGGTGCTTCCTTTTCATCTGCAAAACCATGCTGATCAGCCATATGCTTGAGAATTCCGTACCCGATGCCTTTATTAGGGATGGTTCTCAGTGTTTCCTTGACTGTTTTAATTGCTTTAGGCAATTCCAGCTCTTGACACAGGTCAAATACTACCGGATATACCGATGTAAACCATCCGACCGTTCTGCTGACATCCAGCTCGGTTTCAAGTCCTTGTCGGCCATGCCCCTCCAGCATGATTTTGAATCGGGATTGACCGGTCATTTCGGTTACACTTAGCATAAGTGCAGTCAACAGAATGTCATTAATCTCCGTTTGGTAGGCTCTGTTTGTCTGTTGAAGAAGCCAGCCGGTTTGTTCACGATCAAGCTCAGATACAAGGGTAGCGCTATGACCATGGTCATGGACTGTGTCCGTTGTTTGGCGCTGAGAATCCAGGAATGGCGTATACACACTGGACACGTTTTTCCAGAACGCCTGCTCCTTTTGCAAAAGGTGATGTTTGGAATACGACTTTAATGCAGCAGCAAATTGCTGGTAAGAGACGGTTTTGTGTCCCACATCAAACGGCTTTTGTTCAACCCCTTGCATGTATAACCATTCAAAATCTTCGAGCAAAATTCTCCAGGACACACCATCCATGACCAAATGATGAATAGTAATTAACAGGTGTTCTCCTTCATCAAGCCTGAAGAGCCGGAGTTTAACAAGTTGTCCCTCATGAATCCGCATTTTCTTTTGCAACAACGATGCCTGCTCTTCAATGAATACTTCCGGTTGTGCTACGCCTCTGGCATCCACAACGCTGAACTCAAACATACCCTCTCTATAACTCCGAATGGTCTGTGTCATTTCTCCAGAAGAGTTGTATTCATAAACCATTCTTAAACCGTCATGATGCTCCATCAGTTTCTCGAAACTAAGTCGAATGGTGTTCTCATCAAACCCTTCCTGCCTGAATAACATAAAAGCCTGATTGTAATGGTTATGCTCTGTATGATTTCTCGCAAAAAAGCGCTGCTGAATAGGTGTTAGGAAAACCTCACCTGTCACCTCAACATTCCCAGTAGAATGGAACTGTGACTGTTTGACATATGGACTAAGCTGCCGGATGGTCGGATTGGCAAAAAGATCCTTCATCTCTACTTTTAAACCCAGTTTGGACAATCCCGAAATCGTCTGGAGTGCCTTAATGGAGTCTCCACCCATGACAAAAAAGTTATGATGAATTCCAATACAATCCAGATTCAAGATGTTCTCCCATATCTGAACAAGCTTTTGCTCTTTGTCATTCCTCGGCGATTCATACTTCGAGTCATCCAGTATGCTGTTGCCCGGTTCAGGGAGACGGGAGCGATCCACTTTTCCGCTTACCGTTCTCGGCAAGTGGTCCATTTTGACAAAATGGGCTGGTATCATATATGAAGGAACCTGTAGCTCAAGTTTCTCACGCACGTCCATAATGGAGATCCCCGGATCAGTAATCACAATATAAGCACAGAGATAATCGTTACCGCTGTCATCCTGACCTGCGTTAACAAACGCCTCTTGAATTACCTCCAGACGGGTTAACTGATATTCCACTTCCCCAAGCTCGATTCGATAACCACGGATTTTAACCTGATCATCCTGTCTGCCAACAAATTCAATGGTTCCATCCGGCAGCCATTTGGCGGTATCCCCTGTACGATACATTTTTCGGTCACTTTCTACAGGTGAATCCACAAACTTCTCTCCCGTAAGATCCGGTTGATTCAAGTACCCGCGTGCCACTCCCTCACCCGAAATGCACAACTCACCCGGTACACCAACCGGCTGTGGACGATTGTAACGATCCATAATCAGGATGCTTGTATTTCGAATCGGTCTGCCGATCGGAATCGTTCCTGATCGCTCGCCTGTCCCATACATGATTCTGTTCCAAGCCGCGTCCACCGTGCATTCCGTCGGTCCATATACGTTTGTAACGTTTGCTCTCATTCCAGGGAGCGTGGTATATACTTCATCGAGAAGGTCAAAGGTCAGCACGTCGCCACCGATAATCAGCTCTTGCAGTTCATACTGCTGTTTGCATCCGGCCGAGGCCAGGGTGAGCAATTTCAGATGAGCAGGCGTACCATCGGACACATGAATATGATGATGAGCATAATAATTCAGCAAAAGATCTGCTTCCCAGACTGTGCTCTTAGGCACGATATGCAGTGCATGTCCGAGCAGTAAAGCAGCAAAAATCTGCTTTACGGATGCATCAAAGATATATGGAGCAATTAATGCAATATTCAAAGGGGTCTCATAGTGCTGATATATCGCCTCCACCAATCCGTCCACCAGATTGTGAACATTGTAATGTTCAACAACGACTCCTTTGGGTCTGCCAGTAGAACCCGAAGTATAAATGACATAAGCCGCATCGTTGGAATGGTTGATCATGTCCGGTTCACGTACTGGTTCACGTACCCCTGAACGATCCAATCCATCCAATAAAATAACTGTACCTTCAAACACAAGGTCATCCACCATGGAATGATCTGCTGTACATAATAAACGCGCACCACTGTCAGTCAGCATATAACGCTTACGCTCAGTAGGAAGTTCAGGATCGATCGGCATGTAAGCCGCACCTGATTTGAGCACACCTACAATCGCAACGATCATATTTATGGAGCGCTCCACCATCACAGCTACAATGTGATTTGGTCCTGCTCCTTCCTGACGTAACTCGCAAGCCAGGACATTCGCCCTCTCATTCAACATACGGTAGGTCAGCTGTTCATTCTCGAAAACTAAAGCGATGTTGTCCGGATTGTGTTCAACCTGCTCCATAAACATCTGGATCAATGTTTTGTCCCGTTCATAAGCCTGTCTCGGCGGGTTGAACCCTGTCAGAACGGTTTTCTCAGGTTGCGTCAGAATATCCAATTGATCCAGTCGTACTTCTGGAGCAGCAGCGATCTGTCTCAATATCTCGACAAAATGTTTAGCAAAGCGCTGAATACGCTCCGCCCGGAACACATCCGTGTTATATTCCAGTTCGAGATTCCAGCTCAGGTTGGTTTTGTTCATTCTGGCCGTCATATCAAATTTGGAACGTTGGATGCCATCTTCAAGCAAAACGGCCTCTACATCGTTCATCTGGAGATCAAGATGATCTGTATTTTGAACAAGCATGACGTCAAACAGTGGATTGCGTGAAGGATCACGCTTCACATCAACCTGTTCCACCAAACGTTCAAATGGATATTCCTGATGCTCATAGGCCTGAAGTATGTTCTCCTTCACCTGTTCCAGATATTGCCGGAAGGTATAATGGCCCAGCGGCGCATTTCTGAGAACTATTGTGTTTACAAACATGCCGACAACACGGTTGAGATCATCATGATTCCGACCTGATACCGGCGTACCAATCAGGATATCTTCCTGTCCGGTATATCTGGAGAGCAGTGTTGTAAATGCAGAGACAAACAGCATATACATGGTGGCTCCCTGATCATTGGCCAGCTGCTCAAGCGCAACCGTCAGTGTTTCATCCAGATGCAAACGAATCTGATCACCATTAAACGTCTTAGTCTTCGGCCGTGGAAAATCCAAAGGCAGGTCAAGAACCGGAACCTCTTCCTTCAACACATCAGACCAATAATTTGCATGCCGGACCGAGTCACTGCTTGTTTGCCGTTCATGTGCCCAGAGGGAATAATCCTTGTACTGCACAGCTACAGGTGGCAATTTTTTGCCATTATAGAACTCGGCCAGGTCATGTAACAGAATTCCGATCGAGATCCCATCTGAAATCATATGATGCATGTCAAACAAAAGGACATGTTCATCTGCTTTGATTTGCACAAGTTCAGCCCGCATCAATGGGGCTTGTTCCAATGAGAAAGGTTGTACCCACTTGGATAGAACAGGTGGTTCCCCTGCGGTATGGAGGGAACTGTAATGAACTTCAAAGTCGACACTTGGCATAACTCTTTGAGCAGGCTTACCCTGATTCATGACAAATGAAGTTCGAAGGGATTCATGTCTTGCAATCAGGCGGGAGAACGCCTCATTCAATTGTTTTTTATTTATGCTCCCCTTCAATTTCATAGCAAGAGGCATATTATAGGCTGTACCCGTAGGGTCCAGATTGCTCAAAATATAAATTCTTTGCTGCGCTGCTGATAAATCATACAAGGACTGCAATGGCGCATGGGGAATAGATGTATATTTGCTTTTTTTATGATCCAGAATGAATTGGGCCATGCCCCGGATTGTAGGCGTACGGAATATCTGTACCAATGGCATTTCTACCTGCATCTCCTTGTGTAATCTGGAGATTAGTATGGTGGCCAGCAGGGAGTGTCCGCCAATATCAAAGAACCGTTCATGGACACCCAAATTGCCAACCTTTAGAATATCCTGCCAAAGAGTGACCAGTGCAACTTCAACCGGATTCCTTGGTGGTGCATACCCGATAGCTGCCCGGTTGTCCGATAATGTCGGAATCGGCAATGCTTTGCGGTTCACTTTACCGTTAGCTGTTAAAGGCAAGCGATCCATCGTCACGAAATGGGCAGGCACCATATACGAAGGCAAACGCCGAATCAATTCTTCTTTGATCTCATCGATAACTTCCACAGGATACCCCTCATGACAAACGACATAACCACAAAGAAACGTCGAGTCTGTCGGGTCCATTTGCGCTACAACTGCCGCCTCTAACACCCTTGGGTCCTGCAACAGCAGATGTTCAATTTCTCCAAGCTCAATACGGAATCCGCGTATTTTCACCTGATCATCCATGCGACCCAAATATTCAATATTCCCATCCGGTAGCCAGCGCACCCAATCTCCGGTCCGATACATCCGTTGTTCTGGATTAAACGGATGTTGAACAAACTTCTCTGCCGTTAACTGGGGCCTGTTCAAATACCCTTTTGCAAGTCCGGCTCCACTTATGCACAATTCACCCGGAACCCCTATGGGCGACAGCTGGTCACTGGCACTCAGAATAAACACGTTGGTATTCGGCAGTGGTCGACCTATAGGAATATTGGAATACATCTGATCGATGGTAAAACTGGTAGTGACGACGGTATTTTCAGTAGGGCCATAATTGTTCACAATTTCATACTTTCGGGATTCGAAATAATTCAGCTTGTCTCCCCCCGTCAGCAATGTTCGAAGGGAACGATTCTCCTGCCGGATAAACTGCTCGCAAATCGCTGTAGGCAGGAACGCAATACTAATCTGATGCTGATGGAAGTAATCATTGATGCGCATCACATCCAGCCTGATTTCATCCTGAATCAGATGTACGGAAGCTCCTGACAACAGGTATGGGAACAATTCCCACACAAAAGCATCAAAGCTCAAGCTTGCATAGCTGGCACTGCGATCAGCATCGGTGATCTGATACCGTTTACGATGCCATGTACACAAATGAACAAGCGATTGGTGTGAAACCATCACTCCCTTGGGCTGACCTGTGGAACCTGATGTGTAAATGACATAAGCCAGATCCCGGCTTTGTCCCCGTATTGGTTGCAAGGAAGAGGAGACCCGAAATTCGTCCGTTTGCAAAAGTTCAGTCTGCAAATCAATGAGATGGACCGAGCTTTCTTTTCCCTGAACGACATGTTCAAACCGTTCCTTCGGTGTTAATACCCATTGGGTCTGACTGTCTTCAAGCATGTAATGGATACGATCATTTGGATAGGCCGGGTCAATGGGCAAATATGCTCCGCCTGCTTTTAGAACCGCCAGCATTCCGATCACCGCATCGATTGAACGCTCTGCGAGGACCCCGACGATGTTGTTATCACGCACTCCTTTTTTCCGTAGTAGATCAGCAAGCTGTTCACTTCGTTGGTTCAACTCGCGATAGGTTACATGATTTTCGCCCATCACCAGAGCAACATGATCCGGTGTACGTCTCACTTGCTGTTCAAAGAGCTCATCCACAGTTTGATGCAACGGATACTCCATGGATGGTGGATTAAAGGTATGAATCAACTGATCTCTTTCTCTCGGAGACACACTTTCAATCTCGCTAAGCGGCTGTTCCAGACCGGATATCATGTTGCCTACTAAGGCAATATAGTTGTCACTCATGCGCTGAATGGTTTCCTGACCAAACAAATCGGTGGAGTACTCCACGTTAAGCACGATTTCATTTTCAAACTCAAGGATGTTGAATGTCAGATCAAATTTTGCATTATCCAGATTAAACATGACAGGCGACACCTGGATACCCTCTTTTTCACGAGTAAACAGCGAAGCGTTCTCCAGCGAAAACATCGTGTCAAACAACGGATTACGATTGACCTCACGCTGCGCACCTGTTTTTCGCACCAGTTCATCAAATGCATACTCTGAATGTTCAAAGGCTGCTACGGTTGATTGTTTGATTTGCTCAATAAACTGTCTGACCGTATCCGATTCGTTCATCTGGTTTCGCAATGCAATGGTGTTCACAAATACTCCAAACATATGTTGTAACGGCTCATGCAGACGGCCAGAGGCAGCCGTACCCACAACCAGGTCTTTCTCATGTGTATACCGGTGCAGTAAGAGGAAATAGGCACTAAGCATCACCATATACAACGTTGATCCGGTATCCTTGGCAAGCTGCCTGATGTCGCGGGTCAGGCTCTCGCCCAAGTGATTGTAAATGTTGTTTCCCTCATACCTGTTAACTTCAGGTCGTTTGAAGTCGTACGGAAGCTCAGGCGTTGGCGGGGTACTACTATAGATATCCAGCCAGTAAGCCTCCTGTTTCGCCATCTCATCCGAATGACTGTACTGTTCCTGCCATGCCGTATAATCCTGATAATGCACATCAACGTCTGGCAGAATTGAGCCACTGTAGAGCTCCAGCAATTCGTTCATCAATATGCCTTGAGATGTACCGTCAGCCACAATATGGTGGAAATTTATAATAAACAAATGACGTCCATGGCCAATTCTCACCAGTTTTGCCCTCATTAAAGGAGGCTGGCGGAGATCAAAAGCTTGAGTGGACTGTTTGCACAGGTTACTTGTCAAACGAACGAGTTCATGGTCATCTGTATCGAGTTCTCCGAGATCATCATATTCAAGTTCAAAGGCTACGTTTGTTTGAACCGTCTGGACAAGCTCATCCTCTATCACTTCAAATCCAGTTCTCAGTATTTCATGCCTCTCAATAAACGTTTGAAGCGCTCTCTCAAGCCGTACGAAGTGTACTTCTCCTTCCATAAGCAGCGCCATGGGAATGTGATAAGCGCCCCTATTATTTTCAAGCAGCGAGAGGGTATACATGCTTCTCTGGGCTGCAGAAGCCTTATACCGGTCACGGCGACTTAACTTCTCAATGATCACAGCAGGTTTGACATGTGCTTTGGTAACCAAGTATTGTTCCAGGCTGTATATCGTATCATTTCGGAACATTTCGCCAATGGGAACTTCAACATGAAGACGCTTCTTCACTTCAGCCACCATTGCCATAATTTTCAGCGAATCTCCGCCGAGATCAAAACAGCTTACGTTCAGGCCAATCTGCTTCAAGCCAAACACATCACTCCAGATCTGAAGCAGCTGTTCCTGAATGGAATTGACAGGCTCTGTATCCACTACAGCATGTTCACGAACAGTGAGTTGATGCTGCCTTGCCACTTGTTCAAGTGTCGCTTTGTTGACCTTGCCATTGGCAGTAAGCGGAACTTCATCTACATTCAGGAACATGGACGGAACCATGTAATTTGGTAATTTACTTTGCAAAAGAGCTTTCAGTGGCAGTGTGTCCACATCCTGATCTGTAACAACAAAGGCAAAGAGGCTTTTGACTCCGTTCTCGTCAGCAACATCAATTACGGCTGTCTTTTGCACATCTTCAGCTTGCAAAAGTACGTTCTCAATTTCACCAAGTTCTACCCGATAACCTTTGATTTTGACCTGGCTATCTTTTCTGCCCAGGAACTCCACATAACCTTCGGATCGAAGGACACCAAAATCTCCTGTCTTGTAGATGTACCCGAACTGTGGATGAACAATGAATGACTGTCTTGTTTTTTCCTCGTCATGAAGATAACCGCTTGCTACACCGCTTCCACCAATGTACAATTCCCCCTCAACATCTAGAGGGCATGGTTGAAGTTGTCTGTTCAGCACATGAATTTGTTGATTGGCTAGTGGTCTACCATAAGGGATACTCTTCCATTGCTCAGACACTGCCGTGATTGGGTAATAGATGGACCATATCGATGCTTCAGTGGCTCCTCCCAAACTAACCACCTCAGATTCAGGAAATACGTCAACTATTTTCTGAGGAAGCCGTAGAGATATCCAGTCACCACTAAGCAATACCAGACGAAGGTCGTTGTTCTTTTCTCCCGGTGAATACAGATCAACACACATGTCCATAAGAGCAGGAACCGAATTCCAAATGGTGATTTTTTCTTGTTCCATCACGTTCTTGAGCTGAAACATGTCACGCTGATCATCAATAAGAACCAGACAAGCCCCGCAGCTGACTGCGCCGAAAATATCATAGACGGATAAGTCAAAACATAATGAAGATATGCCCATCATTCGATCACTGGAGGTTACGTTGAATCTTTCATTCATATCCAGGATCGTATTGGCTGCTGCGCCGTGCTTGATCTGCACACCTTTGGGCTTGCCCGTGCTGCCAGAAGTAAAAATAACATAGGCCATATCATCATTCGTCACTCCGCTGTTTATGGATTCCGCAGAGTAGGTTTCTAACGATTCCGTCTCATATAGCTCTGGCATGATGAAAAATTTACAGTTGGCCTTTTCGCGAATATATTGCTTACGTTCCTCCGGATAGTCCGGATCAAGCGGAATATAAGCTGCTCCCGCTTTGAGCACACCAAATATATTCACAATGGTGTCAATGCATCTCTTGCCATACACACCAATATAATCGCCCCGCTGTACTCCCTGATCGATCAAATACCTGGCAATCTGATTCGATCTGCGTTCCAACTCTATGTAACAAATGGAACGTTCATGATGCTGAATCGCCACCCGATCTCCTAATCTGATCGCTGTTGCAGTTAACAGGTCATGCAGAGGCTTCAGAGTAAACGGCTTGCTTGTATCGTTATACTGTTTGATGAGTTGCCTGCTCGCTTGACTCAACTCAAGCTTGGTAACTTGTGTTGCAGAGATCACTTGGTTCAGAATGTTCAGATACTGCTGGAACATAGATTCAATCACTTCTTTTTCAAACAATTGATCCACAAAGTCCCATGTGATATACAAACCGCCATTGATTTCATAGACCTGATTATCAATATAAACCTGTGAGGTTCTTGTACTGAAATACTTGATCTGGTCAAAGTTAAACAAAGCGTCAAATGAATCTTCCACATTTTCATTTAAGACACTTGTAAATACAATTGGCATGACTGCTCTCTTGTGCATATCATGTTTTTTGCCCAATTGTCTTATAAAATCAACGCCATCATAATGTCTGTGATCCAATGCATCCAGCAATGAATGTTGCACCGACTCTGTAAATGTCCAGAACGAATTCAGAGATTTTTGGGCATCAATATCCAGCAACATCAGCGTTGTAAAGTCTCCCGCCATCCTCTTCACATCTTCATGAAACGGAATCCGATTAAATACGGTCAGGTTGACCCCAAATCTCTCCTGGTTTGACCAATGCGCAAGTACATAGGCATAGGCTGCGCATAAAATGGAAGTTGGGGTAACGTTATGCTGCCTTGCCTGCTGTTTAAGCTTGTTCCAATGTTCACCCGTTATAAAGTTCGAGAATTTGCTGAATTGGGGAACGTTTATGTCTGCCGGATTACATTTGAGCGGCAAAGCCGGAGAACCCGGAAAGTCTCCCAGCTTGTCCATCCAGTAGCGCTGATCCTTGAAATAACGTGCAGACTGTTTGAAACGTGCCATTGCCTGAACGTAGTCCCTGAAATTATATTGAAGCTCCGGCAGCTCCTGATCCCCGTTTGCATAGAGCCATTTGAATTCCTTGATGAGCAGTTTCAAGCTGCTGTCATCACAGATGAGCGGGTCCAGATTCAGATAAAAATAATATTGATTCTCTGACATTCGGTAAGCTTTCATTTCAAATAATGGCCACTCGCTTGGAACAATCACTTTTGTCATCATTCGTTGTCTCTCTGCTTCCATTTGCGAGCTACGATATGTCGTATCCCATTCTGACACGTCTATCACTTCTACCGTGTATAACGGTGGACTTTTCAATATTTGCTGTGTCCCGTTCTCGTACACAACTGTTCGTAATATAGGATGCCTATTGATCAATTTCTGCAAAGTTGCATTAACCAAATCCATATCCGCCTCGGCCTCGAATTCGACCGTAAAATTCGTTGCAGCTCCACCCATCTCAAATGCAGGGTCACGTCCAATCAAATAAGCCAGCTGAATACCCGTAAGACCAAATGGCTCAAGCATATTGGCAGGATCACCTTGATCCGTAAAATAAGCCTCCGTGTTATCCTCATCATTATTTTCTTCCAAAAATGTTGCTATATTTTGGATCGTTCCAAGACGAAAAAGCTGGTTTAATGGCAGACTTGCACTTAAATCCTCATTAATCCGTGCAATCACTTCAATGGCATTAAGGGAATGACCCCCCAGATGTGCAAAACTGTCATTTACACTCAATTGCTCGATTTGTAGTACATCCTTCCAAATCAAGGACAGGTGTTGTTCCAACTCTGTTGTCGGAGCAACGTATTCCCTGCCTGAATGGATGCTGCTATCCGGCTCGGGTAATTCACTTTTGTTAATCTTGCCATTAGCAGTCAGCGGAAGCAGCTCCAGTTTGACATAATAGCTTGGCACCATATACTCCGGTATTCTCTGTTCCAGGAAAAGACGCAGCTCCTCAATTGAGGTTTCTTGGGTCAACACCATATATGCACACAGATAGGCATGGCCTGCATCGTTTGTTCGCATCATGACAAATGCCTCTGCTACCGCATCATGCCGGGACAAATGGGTTTCAATTTCACCCAGCTCGATCCGAAAACCACGAAGCTTCACCTGTTGATCCATTCGATCCAAAAATTCAAGGGTATGCTCAGGCGTCCAGCGAACCAAATCACCCGTGCGGTACATCCGTTCTGATGTAAAGAAGGGATGCGGAATGAATTTTTGTTCTGTGAGTTCATCGTTATTCAAATAACCGAGCGCAAGTCCATCACCGGATATGCATAATTCCCCGGCTGTTCCAACAGGGACGGGATGATCATGCTCATCCAATACCAGAACGGAGGTATTAGCGACTGGAATGCCAATTGGTACTGTAAGCGCTTCCTTTTTGATTTCATTTACAGGATAATATGTGGCAAAAACCGTGCTTTCCGTAGGTCCATAAACATGAATAAGCTTATCGCTCCCCATACAATCAAGCGCTTTTTTTACATGTGTTAACGAAACTCTTTCTCCGCCAAAGAGCACTTTGCGAACCGATTGGAAGCAGGATATTTCACGTTCCACGATAGCATTAAAAAAAGCAGTTGTGATGAACATAACGGTAATCCCATTTTTTTCAATGGACCGGGCCAGGCTGGGCATGTGAAGTGCCTCTTCCTTCTGAATAATGACCAAACTTGCTCCGTTCAGTAGGGCTCCAAATATTTCAAACACCGATGCATCAAATGAATAGTTGGACATCTGAAGCATGCGGTCCTGTTCCGTAATGGTGATGTAATTGGTACTACATACAACACGAATGGCTGATCGATGAGAGATAACCACTCCTTTGGGGAGACCCGTTGATCCCGATGTATAAATGATGTAAGCCGGATCTTCTGCCTGATTAATATCCGTCAATGCATCGGATGGAAGGTCACAATAATCCTCAATGGTGGGATGAATAACCTCCAAACCGATACATTCTATGTAATTCTCTTCAGGATGAGATGTCAGTAGCATACATGCCCCACTATCCTTGAGCATATAATTCACTCGTTCCCCAGGTGTTTCGGAATCAATCGGTAAATAAGAAGCCCCTGATTTGAGAACGGCTATTAAAGCAATTATCATTTCAGGGGATCTCTCTAACATAATACCGATTATTTTGTCGCGGTCTGCTCCCTTCTGACGAAGAAGTGCGGCAATCTGGTTTGAATACTGATCTACTTCCTTGTACGTATATTGAATGGTGTCTGAGGCTACCGCAATGGCATCGGGATGCAAGCGGGCCTGTTCTTGAAATAACTGATGGATGGTATGATTGCGGGGATAGTCTGTTCTATTCTCATTCACTGTCGGATTCTCTCTGATATTGGAATGTCCAGTAATCATAACGATATCCTTCCTTTGCAAGCAGAATACTTTTATTATATTATCCTAAAATTTCCATGTCAATCTATTTACTTATTTGCTTTATTAAGTAAAATGAAAGTAAAATTTGGCGAATATTCTGAGCATAACTCGACAGATTCTAGTATACATGCTACTCTATTTTTGTATAATTTCCTTTATTTTTCAAAAAAAGCGAGTGATAAAAGGAGGAAAACACTTGTCAATGCCTGTCATTGATGTAAATGATCCAACCACATTCTATAATGAGAACTTCTTCGGTAATCCGTATGACGTGTATCGACAGCTGGTTCAGCAAGGCGAAATTCACAAAGTGAATCTGTATGGAGGACTTTGGTACATCGGTGGATATGAAACCGTAAACAAGTACATTGCAGACCCACGCATTTCCCATAACACGGCACAACAATATTGGGCAGTCCAGTTTTCGGAGCAACAGCTCTATGGAATTCTGGAGTTTATTCGTCTGTTCTCAATGTGGATGTCCCTTCAGGATGGCACTTCTCACATCAGATATCGCAAAATGTTAACCCAGGCCTTCTCCGTGTCGGTCAAAAATCTGGCTCCCTACATTATGGATCTGATCGACGACTCTCTTGATGAAATGGAAGGAAAAGAAGAGGTGGATTTGATTCGGGATTATGCTTACCCGCTTCCCACCAAAGTCATTATGAAACTGCTGGGTCTGCCTGAGGAACAGTATGAACGTGTGGCCGAATGTGCAGATAGTCTCGTTCACTTGTTCGGTTCCATGACGGTTACATATGAGGATGTCACGCGTGCACAAAATCTTTTGGTTCTGTTGACTGCCTATTTGACAGATGTGATTGAAGAACGAAGAATACATCCTCAGGAAGATTTTATTACTTATCTTATAGAAGCAACTGATGATGATGGTGTGCACCTGACAATTGAAGAAATTCATGCGCAATGTGCCATGCTGCTCTTCGCCGGACATGAGACCACACGTAATCTGATTGGGAATGGCATGTTTACACTGATGAAACATCCGGAACAACTTCAGAAATTGAAAGACTCTCCAGGTCTGATTAAAAGCACCATCCAGGAAGTCCTTCGCTATGAAAGCCCTGCACAGATTACCGTAAGAACCGCCCTTGAAGACATGGAAATTCTGGATCAGCAGATTAAAAAGGGAGAATTAATCATGTTCTGCTTCGGTTCAGCCAATCATGATCCGCGAAAATTTACCGATCCTCATCTATTTGATATTGAACGCAATGAAGCGCGAAATCTGGCCTTTGGTGTAGGAATTCATTCTTGCATCGGTGCCCAGTTGGCGATGATGGAAACAGAGATTGCCATGAGCCGCCTAATCGCAAGGTATCCCCATATGGAATGGATTCAGGATGAGCCCGAATGGCTTCCCAATGTAGGCTTTCGTGGTCTTCAACGACTGCTTGTCCGCTTGAAACAATAGACGACCATTATGTAAGATCGTAAGATCATCAAAAAAAAGCGTCGCTCATTCATGAGCAGCGCTTTTTTTGATGATCTTATTTAATCTGGTTTTTGGAACTCTTGCGTGGGACTCTTGCCTTGGTACTTTTTTTGAAGGATTGAATGTCTTTTTCCGTAACCCCTTCACTTGAATACAACTGCTTGCAGAAAGCACCTATTCGATCAGAGCTTGCGGGATTGGACAACAGTAACATATGGTTGGAAACATCGATGTCAAACAAATTAAAATTCGGAATGTTCTCCGCCCATATGCTCCAATAGGTTGAGTTGTTCAGTTCGATGCAATCTTCCTCCGTGACAAAGTAAGGCTCAAGTTCACCAAAGAAATGTCCGCTTTGATTGCGGAAATAATAACATGCCACAGCATCTCGATCTGCAAGCGATTGAACTTGGTACTGATCTGCCTGATATGCCTGCTGAACCTTGACACATTGCTCAATGAGCTGCTGTAGATGCTTCTCATTTTTGAAAAGCCCTCTGGATTTCGCAATTTCTGTTAAGTGTTTAAGAAAATCCTCATTACTTAGTTCCATATTGATTTCATCGCGGTGAATTAACGTGTCTGCAATTTTCTCCGGTTGATGAAGAATCGAAGACATTAGCGACATATTCACGGATTGTAAAATATAACCTTTGTCCGACGAAGTCATTTCGTCTTCATCAGAGAGATGGATGGAATCGAGCATCACCACGCTGTTTACCTGGTCACCCTGATTCTGAAGTAACCTGCACACCTCATATGCAATCAGGCCGCCAAGAGAATAACCGCCAAGATCATACGGCCCTTCCGGCTGAACGGTTTTTATGACATGCACATAATACATTGCCATGCCTTCGATCCCGTATAACGGAGAGCGGTCAGTCATCCAGCCTCTTGCCTGGATACCGTAGAAGGGCCGCGTACACCGGGATGCAATAACCTGATAACCTTCCACCCCACCCATTGCGGCGTGAAACCAGAAGATGGGTCGACCTTCAGAAGCATGATTCAGCCGAACAAGTTCGGGGAATTGTGACCATGACTTAACAATCGAATTCAAAGAGCCATTTGTCTTCTCCTCCGGTCGGGTGACGCTAAAACTTGTTGGCTTGCCCTGAAGCATAGGGGTCTGATTTATTCTGTCTGTCAGACTTGCTATGATGTCTGCCAAAGTCAAACAATGTTGCAAATCTGCTGCATTGATTTCAGGATTCAGCTCGGTTTGCAATCGTTGAATCAACTGAATAAACACGATGGAGTCCATTCCATATTGCACAAGAGGTGTTGATTCCTGAATCTCACCGCTTTCCAAACCAAGCAGATTCAGGATGATGGCTGTGATCCTGTGTTCCAGTAATGTATTCCCGGCTACATCTATACTGGAATCAGGAGCTCCTTCCTCCAGGCTGGAAACGACTACAGATTTAGCATGAGTAAGGTCAACCCAGCATCTTCTCTTTTCAAATGGATACCCAGGCAATGAAATGATTTGAGCAGGCTTTCCTTCATGCAGACCTTCCCATGAAACGTTGCCTCCTTTGGACCAATAAAGTGCAATTTTATCAAGGCTGCCATCAGCCATGAAAGCTCTCAATATTTTTTCGCCAGCCCTTCCTGACAACAGCTCCTTCACTGCCGAATCTTCTTCTGCCCTTCCAGTAAACATCGGACAAGAATCAACCCAGTTTTTATTTGGCTTTTCCGCTTTCAAAAACTTCTTCAGCCCGGTAATGAGCTCTTTTTTATGACTCACAATTAGAGCCAAGCGATCCGGCATCGCTTCTCTGCCCACTTGTAGCGTGTACGCAACATCCCTCAGGCTCATCTCGTTATTTAATATGACTGTATTCAGGAGTTGCTGCGCAGCGGCCTGCAAGCGTTCCTTGTTCAACGCCGATAGAATGACAACTTGGGCCACCGAATCTTCGCTCACTGCATCATTTTGCTCTGTTTCAGCGGCAACGTACTCTTCGATAACCACATGTGCATTTGTCCCGCTGATGCCTGTGGTGCTAATCGCTCCTATTCTTGATGCATTCAACGGCGTTCTCCACGGTCTGTTTTCTTTATTGATATTGAGGTTGCTGCCCATGCTCATGTTGATATGCCGATTAGGCTCTTCATAGGAATGCAAAGCCGGAATTGTTCTATGCCTCATGGCCATCAACATCGTTATGAGGCTAACCAAACCGGATGCCGCAAAGGTATGTCCGATTAAAGGTTTGACGGAGCCAATCGCCACGGATATGTCCTGATCGTTGTAAGAACCATATACGTTGGATAATGCCTGCATCTCAATTGCATCTCCTATCGGTGATCCCACACTTTGCGACATGATGAACTGCACCCTGCGTGGATCAATCCGATACCGTTTGTACACCATTTTCATCAACTCTGCCTGTGACTCAGGATCAGGCGAAGTCAATCCATTGGTTCGTCCGCTGTAATTAACACCACTGCCTCTAATTGTGCCATAAATATGGTCTCCGTCCCGAATGGCCTGTTTCAAAGGTTTGAGCATCAACGCGGTCACAGCCTCACCAGGCACCATTCCGTTAGCATGTTCGTCAAATACGCGGCACTGGCCGTCGGGGGATAACATGCCTGCCCGATGGAGAGCTGTGTGCAGCATGGGAGACAGTATCAGACTCACAGCCCCGGCCAATGCTGTGTCGCACTCTCCGCTTCTTAACGCCTGACACGCCTGATGTAGAGCTACCAGCCCTGAAGAACATGCGGCGGTGATCGCCATATTGGGCCCTTTCAGATCCAGAACATATGCAATACGGGCCGCAAGTGTGGCATTTTGATTACCGTTAATCGATCCTTTCTCTGCTGTCAAATAACCATATTCACCTTCTTCAACCCCAACGTATACCCCACAATTCTGGCCACGAATACGATCCCCCATATAACCGGCATCCTCCAGAGCATGCCACGCCTCTTCCAGAAACAGACGTTGTCTGGGGTCCATCATCGCTGCTTCGTTCGGTGAAATCTGGAAAAACATCGGATCAAAACGATCGATATCCGCCAAATAACCTCCCCATGCAGGAATATCAGCATCATCATTGGTTATATCCTTCCCGCCTTTTGCGGTCCAACGACTGCGGGGCAATCTCGATATACATGAAGAACCTGATTCAACATTTGTCCACAAATCCTCGATGTTGCCTGCCTGCGGAAACCTTCCGCTCATGCCGATGATGGCTATGGGTTCTTCCCTGTGAAGTTCAGTAGGTTCAGGGACAGGATGATCCATAGATCCGTCAAGCTCCTCCATTACAGATGGATTGGTGTTTCTGTCTGTATAGGAGTGATCCTGTATTTGTGTTGGATATGCGGTTGACATCATGCTGTACCTTGCTTCCATTTCTTCGGAAAAGGACGTGATCAGATGCTGCGAAAGTTTGTTCAGGGTTGCATGTGCAAAAAAGACGGTCGGTGACAATTCAAGCTTGAATTGCTGGCTCATAAGCTCAGCGAATTCTGCCAGACTGATCGAATCAAAACCATAATCCGCCAGATTCCGGTCCGGGTCCAGCTTGGTTGCTTCCATTTTCAACAGTTGGGCAGCCCAGCCTCTCAGTTCTTGCCCTACACATTCCTGTAAAGTCTTCCCTAATGGAGAATGTGAATTCCTTATTTGGGCCTGATCCTGATTTCTCGCTTTTGTGCGCAATCCAGGGGAAGACTGCTTGAAAGCCGGCATGTCCAAACCTAAAAAACGCTGTATGCGGCTTGGCCTTCCCGCCAGAGCAAGCTGATGTGTACCGGATTGTCTGATCACCTGATCAAAAAAAGCGATCCCCTCATCTTTTTCCAGAAAACGCAATCCACTTGTTCTAAGATACATGTCCGTACCTTCTGACGTCCTGGAGCCCATTCCACCTTCTCTCCAAAGTGGCCATAAAATGGCGATTGTACGAATATTCTGATCCTGCATCTGGGCGTACGCCATCTGAAAACGATTGGCCACAGCGTAGTCACAGGAACCAAAGTCCCCCAGCAGCGCCGACGAGGATGAAAAATAACAGCGAAAAGCCAGAGGTTCGTTTTGCAAAGCTTCATCCATCACAAGTAATCCTTTAACTTTGGGACGTAACACTTGATCGAACTCTTTTATGCTTTTGGACAGCAAGGTTCCCTGACTTTCCATTCCGGCGGCATGGACCCATCCGTGGATATCGCCACATTGCATTTTTGCGGATTCCAGAGCCGATGTTACTTCCGCCGCTTCACTCACATCTGCCTGAACATATATGACCTTACTTCCATTTTTTCCAAGGTCCTTGAGCAATTGCCTGTTCATCTCATCCAGCGGAGATCGCCCCATCAAAACAAGATTGATTCCCTTTGAAGCCCAGACTTTTGCGAAAATAACACCCAATCCGCCAAGTCCACCTGTAATCAATACAGTCTGTCCAGGCTTCGGATAACCGGTATACTCATCAGCATGTTCCGTTAAATCTACTTGCTTCATTCGACTTACCAAACGACGTCCATGCTCAAAACGAACATTTTGTGGCGATCCCGATAAAAGTTCATCCCACAGCAGGTTCGACCAGTCCGCAAATGCCAACATATCCGAGTTCTGTCGTGCCTGCGAGCTGCATACGGTTAATTTCGTCTTCTTCATACTCAGACTTATTGAACGTTCAAAGCCAATCCATGAGTCGAGGTAACACTGATCCAGCGCAGTGGCATGTTCTCCAGCCAATAAAATACGTTTGGGTTGTATATTCTCCATAACCATCGCTTGGATCATGTGTACAATCGGACTTGTATCACGTAAATATTGGGCATCATCAAACGGCCACAGATACAGAACCGCATCAATATGATCTCCTTGCTTGGCGATCATGCGAAATTGTTGACAGTATACTTCCCGATCCATTTCCCCGGCCTCCAGGCCTGCCTTTTCAACAAAATAGACCTCGGTATCTGGACTGCGGCGAGCCAACATTTCGCGAATGATAGACTGTTTGTTTTTATCCGATAACAGACATATCAGTCCCCTGACATTTTCTCTGGCCAGCTTGGCCGAATCTGAGTCAAGGTGAGCGGATTCTTCCCAAATTTCCTGGAAAGAAAAAAGTTCCGTTGCTTCTTCCGATGGTACGTGCTGACTCTCAGAACCAAATTGTTGTCTTTCGGCCGGGGAACCCGATTCGAATTTATGGGCGAACTGATACGGCACCCAATACTTTTCCTTGGCAAATGGATACGTGGGCAAGCTTAACCTGGAAGGTTTATCTTGATCATCTTTATATAAATGCTCCCAACGAACCGGATATCCCTTGGTCCACAGATCCAGCACCTTTCCATAGGAACCGTTTTGCAGCCATTGGTTTACGATTTCCTCTGTGCCTTCGTCCATGTTAAACAATAATGCTTCTTTGCCACCTTGCAGTCCCGCTTGGTACATTAAACCTTCTGGTAGTTGTTCCATGCCTCCACCCAGTGCTGCGCTCAACTTTTCCTTCAGATCGGCGATGCCGGAAGTCAGCACACCCAACCGCTCCTCCATCGCATTACGTCCCACTTGTAACGTATAGGCCAGATCGCGGAGATCAGTATCCATATATGAATCGTACTGCAATCTCTTCAGCAACAAACGAACCTGCTCCTGAAGCTCACCTTTATTCCGTGCAGACAGAACAATCATTGTCGGATATTCAGGTGCCGCTGAGTGATTCGCCTCTTTTTTATCCAATTTTCCCGTATACTCTTCAAGAATGACGTGAGCATTGGAACCGCCAAAACCAAACGAACTGACCCCCGCTCGTCTTGGCATGGCCTTTCCGTCCGCGTTTGTAATCGGCTTCCATTCTTGCAGATCACGAACAAGGTAGAACGGACTGTCCTCCAGTTCCACGTAAGGATTCACTTCATCCAGATGAAGATTTGGAGCCAGTTTTTGATGTTTTAATTGCAGCAGCACTTTGATTACACCTGCAATACCAGCAGCCATCTCCAAATGTCCTATATTGCTTTTTACCGAGCCTAGTCCGCAATGCGCCTCACCCATTTGTCTATCCCCTGTGTGTTCATACAGATTCCTAAACGTCGCTTTAAGCGCATTAACCTCGATCGGATCGCCCAAAGGAGTGCCTGTGCCGTGTGTTTCAATATAACCTACCGTTCTCGGATCAATTCCCGCTTTTTTGTACGCTTCGAATAACAATTCCGTCTGAGCTTTGGGGTTGGGTGCCGTTAATGAATTGGCGCGGCCTCCATGGTTTTCGTTTGTTCCACGGATAACGGCATAGATATGATCTCCTGCTTCCTCGGCATCCTTGAGAGGTTTGATCATCAACATGCCGACCCCTTCACTTCGAACATATCCATCAGCCTGAGCGGAGAACGTTTTACACCGACCATCACTGCTCAACATACCTGCCTTAGTTAAGCTAATATATCCTTCGGGTGTCAAAATGGTATTAATACCGCCTACAACGGCTGCATTGCAATCCCCGTTCCTCATCGCCGTGACTGCGCGATGGATCGCAACCAGCGAACTGGAGCATGCGGTTTCAATCGGCTCGCTCGGGCCATGGACGTTAAGAAAATAACTCATCCGGTTCGGTCCAACCGAAGGTACAATTCCCGTGGACGTATAGCTATCCATAGCCATGCCTGAAGACGCGATGAGATTGCTGTATCCCGTACCAGCCGTTCCCACAAATATGCCAAGCTTGCTGCCAGAAAGGCTTTGCGGAGCATATCCGGCGTCTTCAATCGCTTTCCACACATACAGCATTAGAAGCCGCTGCTGCGGGTCCATAAGTTCCGCCTCACGGGGAGAAATACCAAAGAATCCGGGATCAAATTGATCCACACCCTCAATAAACCCTCCCCAGATCATGTCGAGTTCCCCAGCCTCGTTAAAAGAGTCCTTTTGATAAGCATACTTTTCCCGCCGAGACCGAGGAATTTCCGTAATGCAATCCCGCTGGGCTGCCAGATTGTCCCACAGCTCATCCGGGTCAGCAGCCATCGGGAAAATACCACTCATGCCTACGATTGCAATGCCTTGATCCTCCATGACATTTGTTGGCTTCACCCTTCCCACGTCCGAGGCATGTTTACTTGTAAATTGTCGGAAAACAAGAGGTTCAGCTCGTTCAGTCCCACTCTTTGCTTGTATAGGAAGCATTTTGGATGAGAATCTAGTCAAAAATTGTTGTTGATAGGTACGTGTTACATATTGCGAGAAGGCTTGCAGCGTCGAATATTCAAAAAACAGTGCCGGGGTGAGACTCATGTTGAAATTCTCGTTAAGTGTGTTGGTCAGTTCCGTCAGCATGATGGAATCAAGTCCATACTCCCCAAGTTCAACCTCGGGATCAATGTGTGTAACCTGCACCTTAAGAAGTGACGAAATCATGGAAGCCATCGCTTCCCTGACCTTATGTTCAAGCCAGGCTGTATCCTTCTGTTCCTCTGGGATTACTGGCTGCCCAGAATTCCGTGAGCCAAGAGCATCGGGGGAAGACAAAAACTTCTGTCTCAATCGAGTCACTTCACCTGCCGCAACCAGCACCTGACTTCTTCCACTTGCCAGTGCCTGATACAAGGCTGCGGTTCCTTCTTCCTCGCTCAGAGGATGCATGCCTGTCTGTTTTTTCAAGTTACGTAATTGCTGTTCATTAATCTGCATACCTCCCGATTTCCAAAGAGGCCAGTTCACCGATAACGTTTGTCCAACCCGCTCTCCTCTCTGGACAAGCGTATTGCGATAAGCAGCATAACGATCCATGAATGCATTGGCAGCCGCATAGTCTGCCTGTCCAATGTTACCCGTCACACCTGTACCGGAAGAAAATAAAATCATGACATCCAGGTCATCCATCCGTGTTGCTTCATCCAGATAAACCGTCCCTGCAACTTTGGATGCCAGCACCTCTCTGCACTCTGCACCTGTTTTATTTTCAAGCAGACGGTCCCGGGTAATGCCGGCTCCATGCAGAACGCCGTTTACTTTCCCATAAGTATGACGAACCATCGCCAGCACTGTCTGAACATTCTCTTCATGAGTTACATCCATAGTCATGTATTGAATATTGGCGGGCAGTTCCTGAACCCTCTGTCTGGCAGCAGTTGATAATGCTGGAGCCCGGCCTGTCAAAATGATTGTTGTCCCGGTCGCCTTAAGTGCGATATCCTGCGCAAAAATGGTTCCAAGACCACCGCCTCCTCCAGTGATAACGTACACGCCCCCATCCTGCCAAGGATGAGCTGGCAGATGCTTATGGCCTTCCCGATTAGAACGCTCCCCGATGGAACTCACTACCTCGGTGGACACGTCCTGAACAAGTTCCTTCCATGATGCACAATACAGTTGGTTCTCCATATATCGCAAGTGATCCTCATTCTGCATATTTGCACAGGACTTAAGCCGTTCCACCCATTGTTCCAGTGACGTATCACGCTGCATTTCAACAAGCTGGCAGCGTACCTGCGGATGTTCAAGCTGAACGGTACGGAGCAGGCCAGACAGCCCTGTCCACAGTCTGGATTGTTCTGCATCGTCAGGTATGACAACCTGAATGAATTTGCTTCCTTCATGACGAAGGCTCTCACTATCTTTGAACTGCTCCAGCAGGGCAAGCACATATGCTTCGTAACGTTGTGCAAGGGTTCCTGCTGAACCGAGTCGTATCAGGGAAACCCCTGGCATTTCTTGTTTCAACCTTTCGGTCATCGTAAAATCTGCCAACTCACCACACAGGATAATCCGGTGTTCGCTGTATGAAAACGGTACGGAAGAAGACATGCGGTTTGGGGCCGTTTCCCAGTATGGCTCCAGAAGGATTACGCCTTCTACCTCGGGCATACTCACGGTGACTTGTTCCATCCAGATCAGAACCTGACCAGCGTCATTGGCTATGGCTACATCCAGTCTAAGATCGGATCTAACCGCTCCAGTCGAATCATGATATGGCGGCGTGCCCAGGCGAATCCATACCCAAACAGGTTGTCCATCCTGCAAAACCTCCAAGGAATGGACTGATTTTATGGTAAAGGCTCCCCCGAGGTTCACTTGACCCTGTTGCCCACAAAGTTCACATAATCCAACTTGAATGACGTCTTTCAGCATTTCTGGATCAATGAACATGTTGGTAGATCTTGTAGTTTCTTCGGAACTGGAGATGTGTAGCAGTACTTCTCCATTCCCCTTATAACTTTGTTTCACACGGCCCGTCGTCTGTCCGCCAGACCATGCATTATACGCGTCCGATTTAGCTGAGTTGGAATCCAACTCACACCGCTTGCGTATAACTTTCAGGTCAAACCTTGTCTCGTCATAGGTGGAGCTTTCCAGTTGGGAAACTGTTCCCGTTGTTAATAGCTGCCGTTCCTTATTGTTGCTTACACTACAAATTTCGAAAAGAAGAACATCCTGATCTTCTTCAGGGTAAATTTCAATTTGAATCTGTAATGGAAACTCCGTGTTCAGGATGTTTGTGTCATGCTGCACCCACTTCACATCGGATAATCTGAGCTTCATCACCGATTGCCCATCCCCGTCTGACGACTCCATGGCATGCTGCGCCGCCACACGAGCCATTTCCATACAGGCTACATCGGGAAAAGTCCGTTTGCCCGATGTAGCAGAAGTTTGCAAAAATGACTCGGTTCCAGTAAAAATGGAGCTATAGCGCTGTGAGTATAAATTAGAAATGTTACTGTGTAGAAGGGGATGCAGAACCCCTGCCGAGTTCGAATATTCATCTTCGAATGGCCGCGGCATTCGGGAATCCGGGATCGGAACCCAATACTTCTCTTGGGCAAACGGATACGTTGGCAGACTGATTCTGACTGGTTTCTTCCCATCATACAGTGCTGACCATTGGACAATGAACCCTCTTGTCCAGATCTCTGCGACCTTGCCCAGCTTGCCACGCAGGTACCATTTATGGACCAGATCCTGCATTTCCTCATCTTCTGTTAGTGACAGGAGTGTATCCTTGCGTTTGGCTTGCCCTCTGTACATTTCAATCCCGTCATGACCTGTGACTGCTCCTTCATGCATGTAATGAGTCAGGCCAGTCGCCAATTCAGCCATAGTCCCCACAATCAGTGCCAATCGCTCCTCCATAGGCTCGCGTCCGATCTGTAACGTATAGGCCATATTAGCCAAATCGTTCTCTGCATACTTTCCTTCACGCAAGGCCTGAAGCAATAGATTCACTTGTTCACGCAATCGTGCTTCGTTTCTGGCGGACAACACTACGATCGCAGGGTGTTGTCCGGAGATTGCTGTTGTATTTTTTTCATGATTCTCCCGATTCGGAATATACTCTTCCAAAATAATATGTGCGTTCACGCCGCCAAAACCAAAGGAGCTCACTCCCGCACGTCTAGGCATTTCCCTGCCATCGCTATCTCTCGAGGCAGCCCACTCTCTTGTTTCCCGCACAATATAAAACGGGCTGTTGTCCAATTGGACATAAGGGTTAATCTGATCCAGATGCAAGCCTGGCACGAGTTTACGATGCTTCATCTGAAGCAATACCTTCATGACACCCGCCACACCAGCAGCCATCTCAAGGTGTCCAATATGAGACTTTACAGAACCCAAACCGCAATGCGGTGTTCCAAGCGGTTCATCTCCTGATTGACGAGCCAGCTCTTTAAAAGCGGCCTTCAGCCCATTCACTTCAATTGGGTCACCCAGAGGTGTCCCCGTTCCATGGGTTTCGATATAACCGACGGTTCTTGGATCAATATCGGCTTTGCGATAGGCCTGGATCAATAGGTCAGCCTGTGCTTTCGGATTAGGTGCCGTTAAGGAGTTGGCCCGTCCACCATGGTTCTGGCTTGTACCACGAATCAGCCCATAGATGTGATCTCCCGCTTGTTCTGCATCTTTCACCCTCTTTAACATCAGCATGCCGACACCTTCACCGCGAACATACCCATTAGCCTGTTCGGAAAAGGTTTTGCAGCGTCCGTCTTCACTCAGCATCCCTGCACGGTTAAAGCTGATATGCCCTTCCGGGGTCAGGATGGTATTAATACCGCCAACGATGGCTGCATCACAATCCCCATTTCTCATCGCTGTTACTGCCCGATGGATAGCAACTAGCGAGCTTGAACAAGCCGTCTCTATCGGTTCACTAGGACCATGCACATTCAGAAAATAGCTCATTCGATTGGGTCCTACGGATGGAACAATTCCGGTTGAGCTATACCCCTCAATAGCCATTCCGGAACGGGAAATCAGACTGCTGTATCCCGTTCCGGAGGTGCCCACGAATATACCCAGGTTACTTCCAGACAAGCTTTGAGCAGCATAGCCCGCATCCTCAATGGTCTTCCATACATAGAGCATCAGCAGACGCTGCTGTGGGTCCATAAGTTCCGCTTCCCGCGGGGAGATGCCAAAAAATGAAGGATCAAATTCATCCACCCCATCTATAAATCCGCCCCATTTAATGTTGGTTTTATTCGATTCCTTTAGGGGATCACCATAAATGGACTTCCAATCCCAGCGTGACAATGGAATTTCGGTGATACAGTCTCTTCCTTCGATTAAATTTTCCCACAGCGCATCCGTATCCTGTGCCATCGGAAACCTTCCTGTCATGCCTACGATCGCAACAGGTTCAAACGTTGTTATCGCCTTGTCTGCTCGCTGAAAGGTTGGAGAGTTTCTTTTCTGAGCTTGATGAAAGCTTTCATCATTTACGGAAGTTCCAGCATTCTCAGCGTTCTCATACTGGTGAGCCATTTCAAAATTTTCGGCTGACTTAAATCTGTTCTTCATTGTGGATTCAGACGAAATATGTGTTTTCTGGACATCTCCTGCCGAGGCAGGAGATGTCCAGATTTCTGCAAATTGATCAACATAAGTTTCCAAAGCATAGTCTGTAAATTGCGCTAAAGTTGAATGTTCAAAAAAAACGGCCGGGGTTAGATTCAGTCTGTAGTTCTTGTTCAGGGAGTTACTCAGTTCGGTTAACATAATGGAATCAAATCCATACTCACTGAGCTCCACATCGGCTTCAATTTCCTCCGGTCGTACCTTCAATTGATCAGCCACAGCCTTAGTCAACAATCTGCGTGTCTTTTCATGTAACTCGGTATCAGCCTGATGCGTGTTCCCGGATTCCTGAGACTCGCCGGAAGTCTGGGTGTGTTGATTTTGCGCCATTAAAGAGGTTAGTTGATTGGCAGCATCTTGCGGATTTAGTTTACGTGTTCTGATATCATTGTATATTTGATACAAGTCGTCTTTCATCCGATCACTCCTATTCCTTCATGAACGCTTCAACAAATTGTGACTCCGTTAGTTCCCCGTCCAGAACACGATTAACCAGTTCCGAATAGCGGTCGTCCCTGGGCTTATCCCCTTTGGGAGAAGCTGTATACATTGGGGAGGAAATACCTAGTGTTTGTGATTTTACAGTTCTGATCTTGCCCCGAATTCGTTCAGGGTTCCCTGCCATGACCATCACTCTGGAAGAAGTGGATGATAGTGCAAGGGTTAATGCCTCTATTCCCTGATTCGAATGCAGAGGTCTCATTCCCATTTGCCGCCACATCATTTGTTTGACAGATGAGTCCACCTTCATGCCGCCATTTTCCCATAGTGGCCAGTTTAAGGACAGTGTCCTGCCGCTTCGTTTGCCCTGACTCACCATCGTTTCCCGGTATGTTGCGTATAGGTCCATGAATGCATTCGCTGTAGCGTAATCACTCTGCCCCATATTGCCGAGCACGGCAGTTCCAGAGGAGAACAGAATGAAGAAATCCAATGCTTCCTTATGTGTAGAACGATCCAGGTGTATAGTGCCCGCCACTTTAGGTTTCATAACCTGACGCCATTCTTCCTCTGTCTTGGCAAGAAACAAACTGTCTCTGATTAATCCTGCTCCATGAATAACGCCGTGGATAGCGCCATAGACTTGTTTGATGCTACCAACAAGGTTCTCCACGGCTTCACCATCCGCTACATCAACCTGCAAATAGTCCACCCGTGCTCCCTGCTCTCGCAATACTTCAAGGGATTGTTCCATCAGACCGTCCATCGGTGATCTGCCCACGAGAACAAGTGTTGGATGCTTGGCTTGTGTGGCGATCTCTTGCGCAAATACAAGTCCAAGCCCTCCCATACCACCTGTAATGAGGTAAACACCATGATCACGCCAAAACCGTTTTTCAAGAACAGTGGACGGTTCAATCTCTTGCCAGTCTGCCAATTCCCGTCGACGACCCGTATAACGAATCCAGTTATCTTTAGGCTCGCAAACGTCCAACTTCAATAGCTGTAAAATATCTGCGTTATCCAACTGTTCGTCCATTTCAATCAACTGTCCCGCAACAGCCGGATATTCGAGTTTAATACTTTGCAACATACCCGACAGCGCAGCATACAAACGCTGCTCTCCATCATTAGGCACGACGGCCTGTATAATTCGCGGTTTATTCGATTCACTGGACAGTATCGTTTGAAGTTTACCAAACACCTGCAAGGCACCATCCTCAAACCACTTTTCGGCTGTGGCCATTCCCTGATCCAACCCAATCGGTATAAACGATGCTGACGGAAATTCAAGCTGCATCTCACTCAACCTGCAAGCGAGTGCACCACATAAAATAACGATATGCTCAGCGTCTGGAGTCTTCCAGCTCCGACCGGCTCCTTCCACCTCCATCTCCCGCCAATACGGCTTTAACAGCAGCATTTCAGACCGAGCGGTTGTGTCAGCACCTGGCGCTGTGGATTCTGGATCGGGAAGCTGTCTGGAGGAAAAGCCAATTAAACGAACACAGACATTTCCTTCTTGATCAAACAAATCAATATCAAACGTCATTCCTTTCCCATCCGAACTGGAATCGGAGCTGTAGCGCACCCATGCCCACATGTCCTGAGCACAAGCTTTATAGATCCGAACTTTCTTTAACGCAAAAGGAACCGAAGGCTGTGGTCCACCTGAACCATGTCCCGCCTTTTTCCCATCCACTTCAGGATGCTCCAGCATCATGCCAATAGAGGCCTGCAACGCGGAGTCCAATATACAGGGATGAAGGACATATGAGTTCATTTCCGCCAACAAATGCTCAGGCAGCTTCAGTTGAGCCAAAACTTCCCTTTCACCGATGAACAATTGCTGTATTCCCTCAAATGCAGGTCCGTACTGGATACCGGCTTGCCTAAATACCTCATAACAGGCTTCACCCGTCCAGGTCGATCGGCTGCATGCAGCCATGAGTTCGTTCAGGTCATGAATTGGAGGGGATTCAGCTTCTTCATTCCATCCAAGCTGTCCTTGACTGTATACATGACGTTTACCCTCAACCTGCTGGTCTTGCCGGTATATCTCATAACTTATAAGTTGAGGATTTTCTGTGACAGGATGTAATCCGATTCCTACCTGAATGCTGTTAGGGATTGCTGCATCTCCATCCATGACTACGGGACTGATCCACACCACATTTTGCAGAAAAACAGGTCTTGTGCCGGCAACGGTAAGCTGCAATGCAGCCCGAGCCATTTCCAATTGGGCCACCCCTGGAAGTACGGAGACTCCATGAATAATATGATCCTTAAGGAAGAATTCTCTTCCATTGAAGACCGAGCTGAACCTTTGCTCAGTGAAATCAGACGTATTTTGTTGCACCAGGGGGTGAAGAGAAGCCCATGAGCGCTCCCGCGATGGCTGCTCTTCCTCTTGCTCTCTTTCCTTTGACGCCATCCAATATTCCTCTCGGGCAAAAGGATACGTTGGCAGGCTGATGCGTGATGGTGGTACATCGCCATACATCTGTCCCCAGTTCAGATCATAGCCCTGGGCATACAGATCAGCCAGTACATGGAGTATATCCCTCTGTTTCTCCGAGGACAAACTTCTTTCGGTGCTTTTGATAATCCATTCATCCCCATGTTCCTGTAACAGCTTTTGTCCAGTAAACCTTCTTGGCACCACGCCCTCAAACAAAACCCCTGACTTGGATTGCCCCCGCTGTTTCAACATGTATACGGCATCTTCCCTGGACTGCACAACCACCGCACAACGGTGTCGGAAATGCTGTCGTCCCTCCAGCAGCGTGTAGCTCATTGCCGTCAGATCCGGCATCTCTTCCCGTTCCAGTACAGCGATCATGTCCTCCACCTTGCGTTGTAGTGCTGCTTCCGTTTTGGCCGACAGTGCCAGCAAATAATAAGGTGACGCATAACCAGCCGTTCGTTTTTGTCCGCTGCCTTCATAACTTTCCACCACGACATGCACGTTGGTTCCGCTCATGCCAAAGGCACTTACCGCTCCCAGTCTCGCCTGCTCTGTTCGTGGCCAAGGGCGATTGCTTTTGTTCACATAAAACGGCCCCTCCGACCACCGGATATATTCACTTTCCTCTTCACAGTGCAGACTTGCCGGGATCGTCTCATGACGCATCGCCTGTACCAGGCTAATCAGGCTCACCACTCCCGAAGCGGCGAGGGTATGACCCAAATTCGTTTTTACCGACGTCAGCGCACAGGAGCCTGGCTCCATATTTCTTGATTTGTAGGCTTCCTGCAAAGCATTGATTTCGACTGGGTCTCCCAGACGTGTTCCCGTCCCGTGGGTCACAATGTACTGCATGTTCTCCGCCCGAATGCCGTACCGTGTATACACCTCATTCATTAGTGCTGTCTGTGCCACACCACTCGGCGCGGTGATTCCATTCGTTTTGCCATCATAGTTCATGCCGCTGCCCCGAATGACCCCGTAGATCGAGTCTCCATCCGCCTCAGCCTGAGATAAGGTCTTTAATACAACAACCGCTATCGCTTCTCCCGGAACCATGCCATTGGCACGCTGGTCAAACGCATAACAGCGCCCATTCTCAGACAGCATGCCCGCCTGGGACATCGCTTCGAGTCCCTGCTCGGTAAGTAGCAGGCTCACCCCTGCCGCAAGAGCCGTGTCGCACTCTCCGGCTCGCAGGCTGGCACAAGCTTGATGAACAGCCGCCAGCCCCGAAGAACAAGCCGTATTAATCGCCATGTTGGGACCATTGAGGTCCAGCAGATAGGCTAATCTGGCGGCCAGAATGGCATTGTGGTTGGATGTAAGCGGCCCGTCCAGACCGACAACTTGCAAATACTCGTTATTCTCCACCCCGACAAACATACCTACCCGGCCGGAGGAAAGCTGTCTTTTCCCATAAGCGGCATCTTCAAGCGCTCTCCAGGATTCCTGCAATAGCAATCGCTGACGCGGGTCCATGCTCTCGGCTTCACGCGGAGAAATTTCGAAGAAGCGTGGATCAAACTCCCGTACTCCTGGTACAAGACCGCATTTCCAAGGCTCACGCCCATTGTGGGTGGAAAACCGGTCCTCCGGTGCCCTTCTTATCGCTTCCTGACCCTGACTGATCATGGACCACATCTCGTCCACATCTCGTGCTTCGGGGAACCGTCCGCTAATACCAATAATGGCAACAGGTTCCGTGAATTGATCCATTTTATCCAGATTACGTGCAGTTGGACGAAGATCGGATGCAGGGAAGGATTTACCGCCAGCCCATCTTCCGGAACGTCCAGATCGGTAACCTCGGTCCGTGACATTGGATTTCATGTCGGTCACGGCCTTCCTTTCCTCGTACATGCCAACTAGAACATCCCGATGTTCATTTTCCAGATATTCAGCCAATCCTTTCAATGTGGAATGTCCAAAGAAAATGGATGGTGTCAATTCTGCTCCGTAATGACGGCTCAACCGTGCTGCATACTCTGTCAAGCTGATGGAATCAAATCCAAACTCTGCGAGATTGGCTTGAGGGTCCAATTCTTCATGAGGTATCTTTAATAGCTCGCTTGCTATTTCTCCTAGCTCCCATTGAGCGCACTCAGCTACCGTTTTACCACGCAACTCCACACGCAGCCCTAACGCAGGGGCCGCCTCATTCAAGACTGGATTCCCGACCTCATACGAAGTATAAGATGTGCTGGCCGGCTCCTCAGGTGTGAATTCAACACCCAGAAAACGATGTATGCGTTCCGGTTTCCCCGCCATAACGAGTTGGTGAGCATAAGGTTCATTTAGAATTTTTGGAAATAATGCCACCCCTTCGTCTTTTTCCAGAAAACGTTGACCGCTGGTTTTGAGATACATAGCCGAAGCATTCTTTTCGCCTGTGCCCATTCCGCCCTCTCTCCAAAGCGGCCAGTTGATGGATACCGTGTGAATAGGACCCGTGCGATGCTGTTCTTGAGCATAGGCCATCTGGAATCGATTCGCCACAGCATAATCACAGGAGCCGAAGTCACCCAAAATAGCCGATGAAGAAGAGAAATAACTGCGGAACTCCAGCGATTCATTACCCAGTGCTTTGTCCAATGCCAATGTTCCACGAATTTTGGGAGCAAGCACACGTTCAAAATCAGCTGCTGATTTATCCAGCACACTTACCCGACTTTCAATCCCGGCGGCGTGGATCAGTCCGTGAATTTCGCCAAATTTGTTTTTGACAGCCCGCACCGCTTCTTCGACTTGTTCCAGTACGGCAACATCAGCCTGAACATACATAGCCTGACTTCCCGCCTCGATCAATTCATCGAGCCTATGCTGCTTCACGGAATCCAGAGAAGATCGGCCCATCAACACCAGATTTACTCCCAGCGGAGCCCATGCTCTGGCAAAAGCGAGGCCAATTCCTCCCAATCCGCCCGTAATCAAATATGTCTTTCCTGGCAACACGTATTCTGTCCCCTGTTTGTAATGCTCGGCAGGCGGGATTGGTCTGATACGGCTTACTTTGCGCAGATCATTCTCATACCGCACGCTACACCGCTGGTTCGACCTTAATTCTTGCCACAGCCGTTCACTCCACCTTTTCCAGTTCACTTCGTTACTGGATGGTTTATCGCTGCTGATCACTTGTAATTTCGTATGGGGCATAACAAGCCCAAGTGAACGCTCAAAACCAATCCATGCATCCAGGTAACAACGTTCGATTCCTGTTCTATATTCCCCGGCGAGCAGAATTCGGCCAGGCTTGATCTTCTCTGCTGCCAATGCCTGAAGCAAAAGTAAAATCGGCTTCGTGTCTTGCAGCAGTAGTGGCTCCTCCAGTGCCGACAAATGTAGTACCGTATCCACATTCCCATATTGCTGGCTGATCTCCTGAAGCGCTTCCCTGTACTTCGCATGATGATCAAGATCCGTCTCTTTTTCCCACATTCCCGGATCGATGAAGACCAGCTGGATCTCAGGATTGTGATGTTTCATCAGTGAAACGAACCTCTCCTGATTCTCCTGACGGGAAAGTACACATAATATGGTCTGTGGGTTCTCTTCATGATGAAGTTCTGGCTTCGATTCTTCCCAGATTTCCTCAAAAGCCATCAGAAGGCTATCAGCGACCTCACGTTCTATCTCCTTTCTTTCCATGTCCTCCGGCATATCTTTTGTCATCAAATTCTTTTGGACCTGTAATCCCGCCATGTGTGCAACTACCTGTTCTTTCTCATCACAGAAAGTAACATCCAGCCCGGAATCCAACTCCCTGATCCACATCCACAGCGGATGCTGCCAGTGATCTGCCGTAAACTCCATGGATTCCATAGAGAGCCAAGTATGTTTTTGTTGTTCATTCAGCACTTCATGTACACTCGACTCGCCGGCCTCTCTTGTTGGCATGGCCTCGTTAAGATAATCTGCTGCCTTTACTGATCTTGTCTCAAAGATGTTAGCTGCCAGTGATACAGCTTCAGTCAGTAACTTTGGAGTATATAACAAAGTCCGATCCTGAGCATTAATTTCAGCTGAAAGCTTTATTAACACTTCATTTTCACCGGTATAACAACAAACAATGGATGATCCTTTAAGTTTTGAAGAGAGGTTTGCAGTCTCCAAATGTGTGCATCTTTCAGTGATGGACTGCATGTCCATAGGCGGACTCACGAATTCCTGTGATTCATATTCAATACGGCCCCTGCTCCACAACTCTTCATCACCGTCAGCTCGTTCACTGAATATTTCATAGATTAAAGATTGATCTGATTCCGGAATAATGGCCAAATGAACTTCCAGCGCCTGCTCTGTCACCACAACCGGATTGACCCATTGATGCTCGGTCAGCTTCATCCGGACCGGGGCCTGGTTCATCTCGCCCGCTCCCTTTAACGCATATTGCGCAGCAGCCCGGACCATCTCCAAGTGGGCTGAATCCGGCAAACATTGGTAACCCGATTCCATAGGGTCATGTAACAACGGATCTTCCTGTGCAAAAATAGAGCTATAACGCTGTTCGCGCAGCGTTGACGTATTCCCGTGTACAAGCGGGTGGAGCTTTGCTGTAAGAAGCTGCTCGTTCAACCGGCTTGCTTCAGGTGATGACTGGGTCACCCAGTATTCTTCCTGGGCAAACGGATATGAAGGCAAATGAATGCGTTCAGGAACAGACTCACCGTACATATTCATCCAATCCAATGCGTAACCCTGACAGTATAAATCCGCCAGCACATGAAGAATGTCACGGTATGCCCCGGTTGCGATCGCTTGAGTTCCATGCTGAAGTTGATGCAAAAGCTCATGACCGTGTTCCCGAACAATGCGCTGTTCAGTGAACTCCCGGCCCACTGTCCCGCGAAACATCTTCCCGTTATTTTCTTTCGTACCGAACTTTTTCCAGACATGCACAGCATCCGCCCGGGACTGTACAACCACCGCACAACGGTGACGGAAATGCTGTCGTCCCTCCAGGAGCGTGTAACTGATTGCCGCCAGATCCGGCTCATCTTCCCGTTCCAGCACGGCGATCATGTCCTCCACCTTGCGATGTAGTGCCTCTTCCGTTTTGGCGGACAGTGCCAGCAAATAATAAGGCGCTGTATTTCCAGCCATTTGTTTTTGCCCGTTGCCTTCATAACTTTCCACCACGACATGCACGTTGGTTCCACTCATGCCAAAAGCACTTACCGCGCCCAACCTGCCCTGCTCCGTTCGTGGCCAAGGCCGTTTGCTTTTGTTTACATAAAACGGCCCATCCGACCACCGGATATATTCACTCTCTTCCTCACAGTGCAGACTTGCCGGGATCGTCTCATAACGCATCGCCTGTACCAGACTAATCAGGCTCACCACACCGGATGCAGCGAGGGTATGACCCAAATTCGTTTTTACCGACGTTAACGCACAGGAACCTGGCGCCATATTCCGTCCTTTATAGGCTTCCTGCAAAGCCTTGATTTCGACCGGGTCTCCGAGGCGTGTTCCCGTCCCGTGGGTCACAATGTACTGCATGTCCTCCGCCTGAACGCCATACCGGGCATATACCTCATTCATTAACGCCGTCTGTGCCACACCACTTGGCGCGGTGATTCCATTCGTTTTGCCATCATAGTTCATGCCACTGCCCCGAATGACCCCGTAGATCGAATCTCCATCCGCCTCAGCCTGTGATAAAGTCTTTAATACAACAACCGCGATCGCTTCTCCCGGCACCATGCCTTTGGCACGCTGATCGAACGCATAACAGCGACCGTCCTCAGACAACATGCCTGCTTGGGACATCGCTTCGAACCCCTGTTCAGTAAGCAGCAGGCTTACTCCTGCCGCAAGAGCTGTGTCGCACTCTCCCGCCCGCAGGCTGGCACAAGCTTGATGAACAGCCGCCAGACCCGAAGAACAAGCAGTATTGATCGCCATATTCGGGCCATTCAGGTCCAACAGATACGCCAACCGGGCGGCCAGAATGGCATTGTGATTGGACGTAAGCGGTCCATCCAGGCCGACAAACTGCAAATATTCATTATTCTCCACTCCTACAAACATGCCGACCCGACCGGAGGAAAGTTGTTTTTTGCCATAAGCGGCATCCTCAAGCGCTCTCCAGGATTCTTGCAATAGCAATCGCTGACGCGGGTCCATGCTCTCGGCTTCACGCGGAGAGATTTCGAAGAAGCGGGGATCAAACTCTCGTATCCCTGGCACAAGACCGCATTTCCAAGTAGCATCCTTTTTACTGCTGGTGAATCGATCCGAGGGAACGGTCTTAACAGCCGTTTGTCCATTTACGAGAATCGACCACATCTCATCTACATTGCGCGCTTCAGGAAATCGTCCGCTGATACCAATAATGGCAACAGGTTCATCGGCCGCTTGCATTCGTCGTGTATCTCCCAAACGCCAGTACTTGCCAGATGCTTGTCTCTGGGCGTTAGGCTTTCGGGCTTTGGAACGATGCTGTGCCACTTTGCTTTTTAACGGTGCGGCTTGCTCTGTATGTTTTTCTCCCGTTTGAATATCGTGATCTGCATATTGATCCGTGATGGTCTGCTCGAATTCTCGCTCCATATAATGAGCCAATTCATGGAGTGTGGTGTGATCGAAAAATATGGATGGTGCCAAATCCACTCCAAAATGCTGATTAAGAACCGTTGCATATTCAGTCAGGCTAATGGAATCAAATCCATATTCGGCAAGATTTTCATTGCCATCAATCAGTTCCCTTGGAATTTTCAACGTTTGGCCTGCCAGTTCCTTTAACTCCCACCTTACACACTCAGACGTTGTTAGGCCCAAGAGCTCCGGTCTCCGGCGAGAAGCCATGGAAGCAGATGAAGCTTCTTTGGAGAGGATCACGGTTTCTTTCTCGGATTCACCGAATGAAGATTCAAGTACAAATGCACCTGCACTTGTAGTTGCAGCATTCGAATGTACCGCTATTCCGTCGTTTTCTGTCCCCTGCGACATGGCTGTAAAGCCTGCTTCTAATCCCTGAATCTTCAACACTGCGCGTCCTTCTGATGAATACAAACGAATGTCCAACACTTCAAGTCCTGACGCCCCATTCATCCGTTCTCTTCTGTCTACTCTCGCCCAAGAAATATTTGATGCGCCTATTGCATCAAGTCTTTGAAGGGATTGAATGTAAACAGGACGTGAAGCAGGCATATCCAACTGCTGCTTTGCTTCATTTTCAATTTCTGTCCAGCCTAGCCCCCCATAAACGGCAAGGTGAATTGCATCTACTGGCAGTTTGTACACTGGTGGTATAGATAGCACATCCGTTACATGTTCAAACTTGATCAGAACATGGTCTTCCCCCACATATATACGTTCTACCGCATAAGGAGATGAGGACAAGGCTGACTTTGAAGCATGGTTCGCAAAAGCAGTGATTGACGAATCCAGCTCAGCGGTGTAGAGCATATCGATAGAATCAATCTCCAGAGCATCTGATCCTGTGAACTCTGAAGCCACCTTTTTGGCCATTCCGCTACTATATACGGGTTGAAATCCCCCTACATTTTCACCATATATGACGTATCCCACTGTTAAATGTGATTCGGATTGCAATGAGATGTGTAACGGAAGTGTCTGATCAGACACGTAAACAGAGCTGTCCCATACCACATCCTGCAATTGGATCGATAATGCTGATTCTGCTGAATCATGATTATCAGGTATGGCCAAATCCAGAGCTGCATAGGCGATTTCCAGATGAAGCAAGTCGGGCAATAATTTTGTTGTTTGCTCTTTATTGATATCCATAAGCATAGGCGAGTCCATTGTAAAGAGTGAAGTGTACCGCTGCTCTTGAAGATCCGAAGTATTGCTATGCAAAAGTGGATGGAGCATGGCTGATCCGTTCGTACCCACCGCGCTGGACGATACCAACTCGGTTTTCTTTGGAGCCCAGTAGCGATTTCGTGCAAACGGATACGCCGGTAGACTGACTGGGCGCGGGTGCTGCTGTCTGTTGTCCCCGTATAGCTCCATCCACTGAATCACTGCCCCTCGTGACCACGCGTCCAGTACATGCTCATAACGACCCTGGGACAGCCAGCGTTTCACATTCTCTTTCATGTCTTCCTCATCGGTTAACCAACCCGGATGCTCCTGCCCTTGCTTCACATGCCCCTGATAATACAAGCTTCCTTTGCCTGCTGGTTCCGCCTGACCCACCTGTTCCACATAGCTGTCCAGCTTGGCAAGCAGCTCCTCCATCGTTTGCGCCAGCACACCCAGCCGTGCCTCCATTGCTTCACGTCCGGTTTGCAGTGTATAGGCGACCTCCCTCACTTTCCAGCTGCTCTGCCCGGTACGGAGTGCATCTCGCAGCTGACAGGCCTGCACGACCAGCCGTTCCTCGTTCTTCGCTGACAGCACGATCATCCCTGGCACTTCATTTTGCTCGTTTTGCTCATTCATCTTTTCACGCGTCAGGTCGGGTTCCCGGTATTCCTCCAAAATGAGATGAGCATTCGCTCCACCTGCACCAAACGAGGAAATTCCCGCCCGTCGCGGTACAATCTGACCGTCCACCCTTGGACGTTCCCAAACATCTAACTCTCGCTGGACCGTGAATGGGGTTTGACTAAAGTCAATATGCGGGTTGGTCTGCTTCACATGCAGGGACGGCGCCAGCTCTCCATGCTGTAATTGCAGCAGCACCTTGGTGACTCCCGCGATGCCTGCTGCGCTCTCTGCATGTCCGATATTGGATTTCGCTGAACCAATCGCACAGTAGGCCTCTTCCGAAGGTTCTTGCTGAAAAGCTTTACTCAGCCCCGCAATCTCGATCGGGTCGCCCAGCGACGTGCCTGTGCCATGGGCTTCCACATAACTGATCGTCCGCGGGTCAACGCCCGCCTCACGCAAGGCCCGGCCGATGACGTCCGCCTGGGCGTTGGGATTCGGCACGGTATATCCGTTTGTTTTTCCACCGTGATTCAAGGCCGACCCTTTGATCACGCCGTAAATCCGGTCCCCGTCTGCAACGGCTCGTGCAAGCGGTTTTAACAGGACCGCGCCCACGCCTTCCCCCGGCACATACCCGTCGCCCCCTTCACCAAAGCTCTCACAGCGGCCTTTGCTGGACAGGAATCGTCCTTGAGACAACATGATATATTTGTTCGGGTGGACCGACACATTCACCCCGCCTGCGACCGCAACCTGACACTCATTCTGTCTTAAACTCTGGCACGCCAGATGAATGGAAGTCAGCGAAGATGAACACATCGTATCCACCGCCAGACTCGGTCCGCGGAAATTACAGAAATACGACACCCGGTTGGCGATGGACGCCGGATTACCGGAGAGCGCAATTGAGGACTCGGCCCCATACAATTGATATTCCTCGTACATGACGCCGACGTACACACCCACGATGTCAGCAGCCAAACGCTCCCGCGTATACCCCGCATCCTCAATCGTCTCGTACACACACTGCATGAACAATCGTTCCTGCGGGTCCATCATCTCGGCTTCCCGAGGAGAAATCTGGAAGAACAACGGATCGAATTCGTCCACACCATCCAGAAATCCGCCCCAACGTCCATAGGTCTTGCCCGGTGTGCCCGGCGCTGAATCATATACCTTCTCCTGGTCCCAGCGTTCAGATGGAATCTCGGTAATGCTGTCCGTTCCACTGCGCAGATTCTCCCAAAACTCATGGATGTTCCGCGCTCCCGGGTACCTTCCCGCCACACCAATAATGGCAATATCCTGCTTCTCCTCATCCTCTTGAACCCGATTGGATGATTCAATGGGATTCAAAGATTTCAATGAACCAACGTTCTTCGACTCTGGATTAGTAGCTTGTTGATTCTTTAACGTCCTCTTTTGGCTTAAAATGCCCTTGGATTTAATGTCCTCTATTTCTGGCTTCTGTACAGCAACCGAGGTCGGAGATATACTAACGGACTCCTCAGAACGTCCTCCCCCTACAATGAGTCGCAGTTGTTCATGATGGTGCTCAAGAAAATATTCGCTCAGAGCCCGAAGGGTCTGATACTCGAAAAAAAGTGTTTTGGGCAAGAGACCAAACTGTTCTTCCAAATTGGTAGTCATCTGCATAATAAGCAGCGAATCTATACCGTATCGATCCATGGCTGTATCTACGTCAATCCTTGATTTCGGAAGACCGATGACACGGGCTAAACGCTCTTGTAGAAATTGAACTGTTTTTACTCGCAAATCAGCATCATTCTTCTGAATAAGGCCAAGGTTCTCTTCTTTTTTATGCAGGTCCATTCGCTCCTTCCCCATCGGGTGGATCTGACCGGTAACTTGCTGGACAGTTTGACTCATGTTCAAGTGTTCCAAGAGTGTCTCTGCAGAAATGTCCCATCCATGCCGGGCCAGCAGTCTGCGGGAAAGTTCACTCCATTGCACCGGGTCCAAACCATATTCACTCCAGTCCATGTCCGGGTCCACGTCCTGCTCCCCTACGTTCAACAAAGCGGCCACTTCCAACGTGAGCACCGCTATAGCTTCCTGCCGAGTCATGCCTCCCGCCAGAGGGGCTCCAAGCTTGGTGGATACCCATTCCGACACCGGTTCAAGCTTGTCTGCCTTTACCGGCTCGATCGGTTCAGATGACCCCGAATCTCCCGGCTCCAGCAGGCTTCTGCGCAGCACCAACAGATTGCCTTCCGCCACTGCTACCTGACTGCTTCCACTCGCCCAGGCCTGATACAGCGCCTTCACACCCGACGCGGTTCCCAGCGGTCTTAACCCATGCTGTTTCCACAGACGTGCCTTCCCCTCTTCCTCCAGCTGCATCCCGCCTTCTTCCCACAACGGCCAGTTGATGGATAAGGTTCGCCCTTGACACTCCCCGCGTTTCATCCGCGCATTTCGGCTCACCGCATACGCATCCATATACCCATTCGCGGCGGCATAATCGCCCTGCCCTGCATTCCCCGTCACCGCTGCACCCGAGGAGAACAGCAGCAGTACATCCAGCGCCTCTGTCCCGATCGCTTCTTCCAGGTTCCGTGTGCCATTTACTTTCGGGGCCAGCACCGCCTGCCAGTCGGGTTCCGTTTTGTAGCGAATCAGACTGTCCCGGATCTCTCCAGCACAATGCAGCACTCCGTTCACCCGACCGTATTGCTGACGAAGACGCCGAAACAGTGCATTGACCGCCTCTCTGTTGGTGACGTCCACCGTTTCATAAAGTACCCGGGCCGGAAGCTGCGCCATCTCTCGCTGTACCGTCTCTGGCATCGCCGGAGATCGGCCAGTCAAAATGAGCGTACTGCCTTCTGTTCGAGCTGCAATTTCCCGGGCCCAGATCCGCCCCAGTCCACCGGCTCCACCTGTAATGACGTACACGCCTTCGTCCCTCCAGGGAGACAACCGTGGGACACCGGTCTTCGGCTTCATCTCCGTTTCCGCATGTACATTTCGAATCCAATTTTCATCCATGTCCACGTTGAGCGCCTGCCAGCCCGTTCGCTTCAGCTCACCTGCTTCCCAACGCAGATGAGTTTCCTCCGCATGGAGCGCACACTGATACAGCTGCTCGGTCAACATTGCGGCGGATGTCTCTGGCTGGACTTCGACCAGCTGTGCCAGACTGCCCGGATACTCCAGCCGGACCGTCCGCAGCAGCCCACTCACGCCAGCGAACCGTCTTCCTTCTTCAGATCCCGCCACGACAATTTGCAAGGCCATTCGGCCTCTTTGATGTTTTGTAAGTTGCTGCTGCACATGATGCAGGATGGCCTGAACAGCCTGTCCGTACCGCGCCTCCAACGACCCCGTTAACGTCATCCGCTCCCAGGACACCTCCGCATCCGCGAAGTCTTGCGGGGCCCAATCACACAACAGCACCGCGGGTTCAACCCCCACAGCTTCAGCCGGTAGGGAGCGCTTCGGCAGCTCCTGCCACTCGGGCTGCACCAGCAGCACACCTTCCCGGCTTTCGGGTACACGCGAGGTCACGCCCCGCAGTCGAATGCAAACCTGTCCCTCTGAATCGCACAGCATCAGATCCAGTTTACGGACTCTCGCCTCCGCAGCGGAAGATGCCGCTGGCTCGGGGCGAACACGCACCACCGCCCACATGTGCGCCTGGCAAGGGGATATCACTTCCGCCTCCTCCAGCGCAAAAGGCAGCGGTGGGTTCCCATACCGTTCTGTTGCGCTCGCAAGGGGCGCGCTCTCCAAGCTTACTGCACCCTCCAGAGCAGTGAATCTCAGCACTTCCGCGATCTGATCTCCGGCCAGCAGGGCGATGGATGCTTGCAAGGCCCCATCCACCATACCGGGATGCAGCACGGTGTCACCTTGCCCTTCGAAGAGCACTTGTGGCAGACGCAGCTGCGCCAAGGCCTCGTTTGCCCCCCATTGCAATTCGGCAATGGTCTGATGGGACGGACCGTACTCCAGACCCAGTTTTCGGAATGCTTCATAACAAACTGCTCCACTGGCCTGTCCCTCTGTACACCGGCTGCGCACAGCCTGCAAATCCAAGGTTTGCACGGCTTCTACGAGAGGTCTTCCCACACTTACACGCCCTTGACTATACACCGCTTCGCTGGACTCAATTGATGACGCTGCCGATATTTTATAGGACAAGCTCTCATCTGCCTCGGCCTCAAGCACGAGATGAACCTCCAGAGGCTCCTCTCCAACAACGAGCGGCCTGCTCCACATTACATGCCGCAGCAGCAGACTGTGTGTGAGCGGAGGCCAATTCGCTGCATGCGCCGCTGCTGCCCGGGCCATCTCCAGCTGAACAACAGCTGGAAGCAGCTTGTGCCCCTGTACCACATGATCGCTTAGGAAAGGCTCATTGCCATTGAACTGACTACTGTACCACTGGCCCCGCAGCAGATCCGAACGGTTGTGGTGCAGCATGGAGTGCAGTAATATGCTCTCATTTGATGGTTTAACTATTGTTGGTTTTTCTATTAATGGTGAGCAATTCATTTCTTCGTGCTCCACCCAATACCGCTCTCTGGCAAATGGATAGGTGGGTAAGGATATGGTCCAATAGTGACCCTGCTCAAACAACAGATCATAATCAAGTTCATATCCCTGGATATACAGATCCGCTGCAGTACCCAGATGTTCTAAATATTCGCTTGCATGTGTCGTCTTCTGACAACTCCGCAAACATTCATTCCCATATCGCTGTAATGAGGAGTGCTCATGTGAAGTGTCCGGTGTTCCTTGTGAAACCCGAACCTGTGGTGCACTTCCCTTATCCAACCAGCGTTGAAGTATAGTCATCGCTTCATTCAGACTTCGGGTCACACAGGCGAGGCGGAAATCCATATGTTTGCGTCCCAATAACAGCGTGTAGCTCAAGTTACCGCAATCCTGTTCCGGCAATTGTCTTCCGTAGGCGGTGAGTTGTTCAACCTGCTGACGCAATTGTTCGGCGGTACGGGCTGAAAGTGCAATCAAATATCCCGGCATCGGCTCTGACGCTCTGGATTGCAGAGGTCCCTCCTCAATGACCATATGTGCATTCGTACCACTGAAACCAAATGAACTGATTGCAGCACATCTTTTGCCACTTGACCCGGCTTTCCATTCCATCGTGTCTGTAGGGATATAGAACGGGCTGTCATTTAAGACAATCTGGCTGTTGGCTTGATGAAAATGAATGGAGGGGGCTATTTTTTGATGACGCATCCCCAGCATAATTTTAAACAAACCCGCTACTCCAGCTGCCGTGGCCGTATGACCGATATTGCTTTTTACCGAGCCGATCGCACAGAACTGCTTTTCGTCCGTATGTTTTCTAAACGCCTGCGCCAATGCATTGAACTCAATCGGGTCTCCCAGCCTGGTCCCTGTCCCATGAGCCTCGACCAGCTGGATGTGTTCAGGATTAATATTAAAAGTCTCATATACGTTCTGCTCAAGCCGTTCCTGGGATTTCGCACTGGGAGCCGTAATTCCATTGGTGGACCCATCCTGGTTTATTCCGCTCCCTCGAATGACTCCGTAAATCTGGTCACCGTCATCCAGCGCCTCGCTAAGCCTTTTCAGGATAACAACCCCTGCGCCTTCTCCTGGAACAAAACCATCTGCAGCTTCATCAAAGGTATGACACCGTCCTGTTGGAGACAGCATTCCCGCTCGATTGGAGGCAATGTAGAATCCAGGGGTGGACTGGATGAATACACCTCCGGCAAGAGCCATATTCGTCTCGCCTGACCATAATCCTTGACATGCCAGATGAATGGCCACCAATGAACTGGAACAGGCTGTATCCACTGTAATGGCCGGACCGTGCAGATTCAGGTTATAGGCTATGCGAGCAGGCACAATAGAATTGGCGTTCCCCCAGAAAGCCTGCGGAGGGCCCTCATGTCCAAATATGCTTTGATAATCCATGCCGCTGCAGCCTACATAGATACCACATTGAAGGCCCTCGGCCTTTTTGCCAGCATAACCGCCATCTTCAAGCGCCTTCCAGGACTCCTCCAAAAAAATGCGCTGCTGCGGGTCCATATAGGTGGCTTCCACGCCGGATATATTAAAAAACAGAGGATCGAAACGATCAAAATCCTCTATAAAGCTGCCATGTCGACAATAGGACTGCTGATCCGCGTAATAAGCGTCCAGATCCCAACGTTTTACCTCTCCAATCAGATCATTCCCGGCTTGCAAATGTTGCCATAACTCCTCAGGATTGCGACTTTTTGCAAATCGGCCACTGATTCCAATAATCGCTATTTCCTCCCTGACGGGCGGTGTTTCTTGATTCATTATGGCCTCTTCTACCACAACGTTTTGCTCCCATGGCTTAGCAGAATACGGCTTAAAACGTTGTTCTTCAGGGATATGTACCACAATTTTGCCGATATTACTGCGGTTTCCCATAGCCTTATATGCTTCTTTCACTTGCTGAAAAGGATAAGTGGCATATATCGTCGGACGAACGATGTTCTGGTCAATTAGGATCGCCATTTCCTTCATATAGGTTCGAATTATAGAAGGATCACGGAAGGCCATGCGTCGTAAATCTACCGAATAAAATGCCTGATTGTTCGATAACAAGGATAAATCAATATTTTTGGCTGATTTGAGGGCAGTCATAGCAATTTCAATATATCTGCCACCGGGAGCAAGACAAGCCATCCCCTTTTGAATCGCATCACCTGATAAAGTATTGATAACAATATCTACACCTTGCCCGTTCGTAAGACGGTGGATCTCCTCGGCAAAATCCTGCTCCACATACTGAATGGTATGGTGCACACCCTGTTGTTGCAGATAGTTCAGTTTCACATCTGAACCCGCTGTGGCATAGATTTCCAGACCATAATGCTGCGCCAGCTGTACGGCAATAAGACCCGTCCCTCCGGCCGCCGTCTGAATCAATATTTTTTCACCTGGCTGCGGTTTGGCTTTGTGGAACACATCAAGCATGGTCATAGTGACGGCCGGCAGTGAGCAGGCTTCTTCAAATGTTAACTTTTTCGGTTTGGTTACTGCATGAGCTGCCGGACAGATCACCATATTGGCATGACCACCCATCTGCTCACCCATCATGGCCACCACTTCTTCACCACGTCGAAGGTCTGTAACCTCGGAACCTGTTTGAACAACGACCCCGCTGACTTCGAAGCCAGGGGTAAACGGATATGCGGGCATGGTTGGATACAGTCCTCTTACACATAACAGGTCTCCAAAATTAAGTGAAAAAGCATGTACAGCAATTTGCACTTCGTTTGACTGGAGTGAACGCGATTGATCCTGAATCAGTTTAAGTTCATCGGATTCTCCAGGTTTCTCCAGCAGCAATCGATAATATGAACCTTCCAAAATGGATCCCAGCTTTTCGTTATTAACCATTGTGCTTGTCCAAGTCGCATTAGGATTACTCCTCTCATCCCGAACTGGCAACCGATCCTCATTCCTATGCACAGCAGGCTTATCAGCCTTACGATTATCGTTGCTCATGTCCAAAATGATGGCTTGTTCGTCTTTCCTCTGTGGAGATGTAGCAGGGTCAGGCAGCATGTACGCCACAATCTCTTGTCGATATTGCTCCAGCATGTGCTTGCTTAAGGCATGGACCGTGTTATGATCGAACAGCACTGTAGTCTGCATCACTATTCCACATTGCTCGTTAATAAGATTGACCAGATTGACGGCAACAATCGAATCGACGCCATATTCAGAGAAACTTTGATGATTATCGATCCGGTTCTGACTCATCTTAAGTGAAGTTTCTATGCTGTCCCGGATGACCGTAATAATATGATCCCGGATCAGGTGGTCAGGAATATCTGCTGTAGGTTGAATGTTTCTAGTCTCCATAACCGGGGATGAATTGGGTCTCCATTCCACGTCAGGAATCGCTCTGGTTTGTGTCTGTACAGGATGAGATACAGGACTCTGTTTTATTTCATGTATAATGATGCCGTCACTTTGAGATACAACGATTTGTTGTCCCCACTCTTCAGCATTTAATGCCGGAAAACGAACATTTCTGAACCCCTCTTTGGCGAGCACCTTTTTCCATGTATTAGGTGTAAGTCCTGGGCAGCCCGGAATACGCAGTGCCTCATCTTCGTATAACCACCAGCCCTCCAACAAACCAAACGTAATATGGGCAAAAAGTGTATTATCGGTTATCTCGTTCAGGAGCAAATGCCCCTGTTTTTTGATCGCTGCCTTGATATGTCCGAGGGTTTGACGGATATTGGGTGTAGCATGCAGCACATTGGACGCGATTGCTATATCATAGACAGCTTCATTAATGGATTGACCCTGCAGTTGTTTGGTCACATCTATTTTTCTGTAGGTTAAATATGGGTGTTCATTTCCATAGCGCTGCTCTGCCTGCAATAGAAAAGAGGAAGAGATATCCGTATAACAATATTCCTCAATGTACTGCTCATACGGTCTGAGCTTATCAAGCATAGGAGTACTGGTTCCGCCAGTACCCGCGCCAAATTCAATGATTCTCAACCGAATGGTTGCATTCTTTTTTATTTTTTCTTCAATAATTGTTATAAGTTGCGATCCCATAACCTCATTGAAATAGTCGGCGATGGGATTGTTTTGGTATATGCCTTCGACAAGTGTCATGCTTGAATTGGGGAAAAGAACATCCGTTGCCTGCTTGTATCCCCGAAGAATATCAGGCAGGTGTTTTAATGCCGTTTCTGCCAAAAGGACCTGGGATCGAAGGTGGCCCTTTTGCAGCCATTGCTGTTTAACTTCATCCCATTTCTGCCACACATTCTCGAAGGTAGTAGCGGTTTGCCCGCCCTCAGCGCCATTCCCCTCTTCTTTGGCTAACACAGCAAGTGTCTCTTCCATCCAGCGATGAAACAAAACGGGTATCCCGTTTTTCTCTAACCATTCCCTGGTGTTGGAATAGCTTTTTTCAAATAACCCCATTGCCTTTAATTCCGCTGACAATAATGCGACAAGCCACCCGTGTAACTGATCTGTCTCACTGCGAAGTCCCTCGGGAATATGTTTTGTAATCGGAATATACACCTGATCATCCATTGTTTTAACCTCCCTGTGGTGGCAGATGCCCATTCATTGGAAACATTTATGTTCCGCTGCTCTCCCGTACCGTGCAAAACGGTTCATGCACCCTGTCAACACATCGTTCTGTTAACCATTCAGGGATGCAACTTTGTTCAAGTTCAGCTCTTGCATAAAAAGAGGTCTGGTCGTTCTGACAAGCCCCAGTTGATCCAGTGATCCTGTCAAAAGGATTTCCAGTGCTTTCATCGCTTCAGCTACTTCAATAGAACCGATACCGGCATTGCTCATAAGGGTGTTGTATTCTTCCGAGGCTACACTTCCCACACTTCCCCAATAACCCCAATTTATGACTTTGACATCATAGGAACGCTCCATCGCAAGCTGATGAGCAAACGCATCCTTGAAAGTGCAGCCAGCCGCATAATTGCTTTGCCCAGGAGACCTGGTAAACGAATTAAAGGACGAGAAAAACAGCATGAAGTCGAGGTCATCCTGTCCAAATACCTGAGCCATGCGTGCACTTACAGCGACTTTTGCAGATAAGACAGCTTGAAAACGATCCTCCTCCATATTGGCGATACTCTGATCCTGCAATACAATCGCAGAATGAATTACACCTTGAATATGGGGATGTCTTCGCTTGATCTGTTCATAGGCCTTCTGGAGGGAATCTGCATTTGTCGCATCTGCCACAATGTACTCGGGAGCACTGCCCAGGGACTCCAAACGTTCTATACAACGTTGAATGCTTGAATCAGGTTCCCTGCGCCCGATCCAGATAATGCGTGCATTGTACTGCCGGATCATGTATTCGCTCCACACCTGTCCAATGCCACCTGCCCCACCAATGACCACATATACTCCCTCTTGGCGATAAGCATCCTTAATTGCATGTTCATTGTGCACATTTACCGGGATCAACTCCTGGCGTAACCACTCGTTATCCCTATACAGATAGGCGTTCCCTTGCCCATTCCAAGGAAGTTCTTGCATTTGGGTCTCCGCCCATTCAACCTCATGCTCCAGATCGAGCAGTTTTATGCTCCACCGGGAGTATTCTTTGGCCAAAGAGCCCGCAAAACCATGAATGCTTGCATGGGTAGGATTAATTTCGTCCATTGGAGAGGATGGGATCGCATTTGTCGTAATGAGGGTCAAACTCAAGCTTCGATTACCGTATCCAAGCTCTAGTAGACTCTTGATCATTCTGAACAGTTGAAGAACCCCCTGCTCCTGTCCCTCAACAATCGAATCATCTGCCATGCAAACATTACCGGGGGAAGGAGCGTGCCATATGATATGATCCAGAATGACAAACTCCGACAGGTTGTCCTTCCAACCAAGTACGCTGTTATGGGGCAACATGTGCATTGCGCCCGGATATAGTTTCAGAGCTTGCTTATGACTTGTATCGTTGTCACTAATGATGAGCACCTTGTTACCAACGGATAGCGGAAGCGCTATCTCCTCCGGCGTAAATACACTCCATATGGGTGTCATCAGAACATGTCCAACAGGAGGTATCCCCCCGGTCGTCAACGGATTTTGAAATAAAGGAAGCTTATCCGCTGTGGGAGCTTTACATGCCAATTCTGTCATCCGAATGCATAACTTTCCGTCCGGACTATACATCTCAATCTGAAACTTGATCAGCCCCTGTGCCCCAGAAGAGTGATCCATCCGTTGGACACGCACCCACATCTCTTCTGTGCAAGGATACAGGAGTTCCAGCTGATCTAGTGTAAACGGCAGTGGCACTGAATCAGGACTTCGGCCCCCCTCCACATGTTGCTTCAGCAAAAGACCCATGGAGGCCTGGAACGCCGCATCAAGCAAATATGGATTCATTACATATTGCTCTGTATGTCCGACTGCCGGAGACAACCGCAACTGTGCCCAAACCTGATGATCCTGGATGAACAGCTGTGTAAGTCCCTGAAAGGCGGACCCGTAGGATAGACCCAATCCGTCAAACAAGGAATAACACTCCTTACCTGCTAGGACACGTTCTGCCTTCTCAACCAGCCAAGGTTTGTTTCCGTTTGGTTGAACGGATGCCTGTATTCCCCCCAGCAGAACGGAACCCTTGCAATGTGTTCGTTTGAGTTGCTCAGATCCATGAGTGAAGCTATAGATCTCAAAACCTACGATTCCATCATTCTGCTGTTTAAGTTCGATGAGAACATCAACCGGCTGATCCACCTGTAGAGGTGTCATCCATGTGACTTTCTGAATACACCGTACCTGCAACGAATCATCGAAAAGTCCAACAGCTTGCTGAACCGCCGCTCTGGCCATTTCCAGATAGGCTGTACCCGGAAGCCATTTCTCTCCATGGACCTGATGATGGGCCAAAATCGTTTCCTCGCCCGTAAACGTACTGGCATATCGTTGCAAACCAAAGCTGGATGTATTGCGATGTACGAGCGGATGTAAAATAGGTACGCTTGTATGTTGTATTACTTTGCTCCTCTGTTCTCTTGAGACAAGGGGTTCAGGTACCCAGTAACGTTCAGCTGCAAACGGATACGCGGGCAGACTGATTCGGCGCGGGTGCTGCTGTCTGTTGTCCCCGTATAGCTCCATCCACTGAATCACTGCCCCTCGTGACCACGCGTCCAGTACATGCTCATAACGACCCTGGGACAGCCAGCGTTTCACATTCTCTTTCATGTCTTCCTCATCGGTTAACCAACCCGGATGCTCCTGCCCTTGCTTCACATGCCCCTGATAGTACAAGTTTCCTTTGCCTGCTGGTTCCGCCTGACCCACCTGTTCCACATAGCTGTCCAGCTTGGCAAGCAGCTCCTCCATCGTTTGCGCCAGCACACCCAGCCGTACCTCCATTGCTTCACGTCCGGTTTGCAGTGTATAGGCGATCTCCCTCACTTTCCAGCTGCTCTGCCCGGTACGGAGTGCATCTCGCAGCTGACAGGCCTGCACAACCAGCCGTTCCTCGTTCTTCGCTGACAGCACGATCATCCCTGGCACTTCATTTTGCCCGTTTTGCTCGTTGGGCTCATTCATCTTTTCACGCGTCAGGTCGGGTTCCCGGTATTCCTCCAAAATGAGATGAGCATTCGCTCCACCTGCACCAAACGAGGAAATTCCCGCCCGTCGCGGCACAATCTGACCGTCCACTCTCGGACGTTCCCAAACATCTAACTCCCGCTGGACCGTGAATGGGGTTTGGCTAAAGTCAATATGCGGGTTGGTCTGCTGCACATGCAGGGACGGCGCCAGCTCTCCATGCTGTAATTGCAGCAGCACCTTGGTGACTCCCGCGATGCCTGCTGCGCTCTCTGCATGTCCGATATTGGATTTCGCTGAACCAATCGCACAGTAGGCCTCTTCCGACGGATCTTGCTGAAAAGCTTTACTCAGCCCCGCAATCTCGATGGGATCACCGAGCGACGTACCCGTGCCATGGGCTTCCACATAACTGATGGTCCGCGGGTCAACGCCCGCCTCACGCAAGGCCCGGCCGATGACGTCCGCCTGGGCGTTGGGATTCGGCACGGTATATCCGTTTGTTTTTCCACCGTGATTCAAGGCCGACCCTTTGATCACGCCGTAAATCCGGTCCCCGTCTGCAACGGCTCGTGCAAGCGGTTTTAACAGGACCGCGCCCACGCCTTCCCCCGGCACATACCCGTCGCCCCCTTCACCAAAGCTCTCACAGCGACCTTTGCTGGACAGGAATCGTCCCTGGGACAACATGATATATTTGTTCGGGTGGACCGACACATTCACCCCGCCCGCGACTGCAACCTGACACTCATTCTGTCTTAAACTCTGGCACGCCAGATGAATGGAAGTCAGCGAAGACGAACACATCGTATCCACCGCCAGACTCGGTCCGCGGAAATTACAGAAATACGACACCCGGTTGGCGATGGACGCCGGATTACCGGAGAGCGCAATTGAGGACTCGGCCCCGTACAGCTGGTATTCCTCGTACATCACACCCACGTACACACCCACGATATCGGCAGCCAAACGCTCCCGCGTATACCCCGCATCCTCAAGCGTCTCGTACACACACTGCATGAACAATCGTTCCTGCGGGTCCATCATCTCGGCTTCCCGAGGAGAAATCTGAAAGAACAACGGATCGAATTCGTCCACACCATCCAGAAATCCGCCCCAGCGTCCATAGGTCTTGCCCGGTGTGCCCGGCGCTGAATCATATACCTGCTCCTGGTCCCAGCGTTCAGATGGAACCTCGGTAATGCTGTCCGTTCCACTGCGCAGATTCTCCCAAAACTCATGGATGTTCCGTGCTCCCGGGTACCTTCCCGCCATACCAATAATGGCGATATCCTGCTGCGTATCGACAGGTGTGTCCTGTCTGGAGACATTAGTCTGTGATTCATTCATCCGTGGTGCAGTTGTTTGAGTCTGTCCAAAAGTTAGATAGGGCGATCTGGTCTCTCCAGGGATGGATAAGACAGATTGCACTAAGGTCTGCTGTACTTTGACATGCTTGGCTTCCAAAGGTATGGATGCTGCATCTGAAGTTGTGTCGGGATCTCCCTCCCTTAGCAACCTGTCCAGTTTTTCGCCTTGCTCCTGTAGAAAGTAACTGCTCAAATCCCCGATCGTCTGGTATTCAAAAAATAATGTTTTGGGCAGTGGTCCAAATAAACTTTCCAGTTTGTTTGTCATCTGCATGATCAGGATTGAATCGATTCCATACTGCTCCAGAGGTGCATTCGCTCGAACGCGAGACTCGGGCAGTCCAATAACTTCGGCAAGAGTTTGGATCAAAAATTGAACCGTTCGTTTGGGTTTGTCAGCTGCCTGTGATCGGTTTGATTCCCCCACAGGAGAATTTATTTCTTTCATCGTTTCCAGTCTTTCGCTCTCACCATTAAAAGCCAGGAATCCCTGTTGGTTTTTGGAATGTAGAAGCCTCCTGATCCGGGTCATATCACCCGACAAAACAGCAATCTGTCCAGCTTCTGTTGCCAAAGCCCGATAGAAGGCCTGTATGCCGCTTGACGTTTCCATTCCCGCCAAACCGTAACGATGGAACATCCTTAGCTGAACGGTTTCAGGTATCGTCATACCCCCTTCAGTCCACAGCGGCCAGTTTATGGACAAGGTCCGCCCGTACCGCTCACCCTTCTGCACTCGCTGGTGCCGTTCAGATGCAAAAGAATCCATAAAAGCGTTGGCTGCCGCATAGTCGGCTTGTCCAGGGTTGCCAAACATCGCGGCAACAGCCGAACAAACGATGAACAGATCCAGTTTCTCCTCCCGAGTGGCTTCGTCCAAATGAACAATACCGGACACCTTCGGTGCAAAAACGTTGCGAAGATCGTCCTCTCTTTTTGCAAAAATGGGGTCATCCTGTATAATTCCTGCACAATGAATGATCCCGTTCAACTTACCAAACTCCATCTTGAATGAACTCACTAATTCTTGCACGGTCTGTCGATCCGAAATATCCCCTTGTCTATAAAAAAGGTTTATTCCTTTCTCACGTAAAGCATCCAATGGCATCCGAATGGTTGACAAGGATGCTCTCCCTACAGCAACAATGGTGCAGGAGGGTGCATGAAGCGCTATTTCTTCAGCCATGATAATCCCGAGAGCACCTGCTCCCCCGGTAATTACGTATACCCCTTCGGGTTTCCACGGGATGTCGAATGCACTTTCAAATGGATCATGTTCAATCATTTTCCAGTCCTGAACATGACGAAGCCCAAAACCTGATTGCCCTGGTATACTCTTATAACGGATTAAACCATGCTCCGGGTAGGCCCGATTATCTACGAGCATGTTTGCCAGCATCTCCGATTCCGTTTCATTCAAAATCTCAATAACCTGACCATGAAAGAATGGATTCTCCAGCTCGGCCGTTCTTAACATAGCGGCAATTCCGCGATACAACGACAACTCGCCAGGAATGACAATTTGCAGCCATTTTTCATCGTTAACATGGGACACTGCCTGCATCAGAAGAAGCTGGATCTCTTCAAGTACCCGCAATGCGCCGTTGGTAAATAATTCGTCCCAAGACTGGTTGAAATCCGTTGACGGAATACGTACACTTTGAATGGAAAATCGCTGTAAATATTTCTCGATTCCTGGATACCTGTGATTGCTATCTTCGAATAAAAGCACCACATGATTGTCCACGGTTATGGTCTCATTCCCGGAAACACCTCCGGCAAATGTGTCAGCAGGTGCCACTTTCCAATAGGGTTCAGCCAGCAAAGTCCCTTCATCCCCATGCTCTACCTGTCTAGGAAGCTCGCGGAACGTCAGCCCCTTGATTCGAAGGACAAGCTGTTCCTTATCATCATATCCATCAATATCAACCTTTTTCGTTTCAACTAGAGGGTCATTCGGAGTACAGACGTGAATATGCGACCACATTAATGATGCACTGTTTCCCCATATCTCCACTTGCTCCATGGCAAACGGAACCGGTGTTGTAACAGGTGGACCTCCTGCTGCCATCAACAGAAGCCCAATGGATGCCTGTAAGGCACTGTCTGTAAGACCAGGGTGAAGCTGACCTTCACCATATTCATGGGACAACCCTTCTGCAAGGCTCAGTTTGGCAAGCGCCTGATTGGTCCCGATGTACAACTCTTCAATTCCCTGATAATAATCCCCGTATTGCAGACCCATTTGTTTAAACTGGTTGTAACAACCCTCTCTTGTATAAAACCCTTCGGTGCATTGGGCTCTGATCTGTGTCAGATCTGTCTGTCCAGCTTCCCGAGGCTGCATCATGACCGCTTGCCCAAGACAGTGAACTACAGCCTCTTTCGCACCATGGCTCTGTATCCGAAACTCGATCGTTCCCCGTTCAAGCGGATGAAGCAAGACGTCAACCTGAACAGGCTCTTTGTTCACCTGTAGTGGTCCATACCAGCCGATATGGCTCAGACTTATCCATGTCTGTTCTAGATCATCATGCGTATGAGCCATTTCCACTGCAGCACGAGCCATCTCCAGATAGGCTGCACCCGGAAATACACTTTCCCCTTGCACGACATGATCCTTCAGGAAATGCTCCCCGCCATCAAAGGTGGAACTGAATTGGAGAGCAGCCAAATTCGAGGTATTACGATGCAGCAATGGATGAAGCAACTGGTACTGGTTTGAATCCTCTCTGACCTGGTCAGCATGCTGACGAATCGCATGGTCATGGGTTGGTGCATAACCAGCATTAATCCAATACTTTTCTTTGGCAAACGGATACACGGGCAGTGAGATTCGTCCTGCGGGCGCATGCTTAAACAACAATTCAAAATCAAGATGATATCCTTGCATATATAAGCTTGCTGCTGCTGCTAATTTTTCCGTAAATTCGGCCGAATTCGGTGATTCCGAACAATGCTGCAAACATTCATTTCCATAACGCATTAATGAAGACTGCGGGCGCAGTGTATGTGACAGTTCCACCACCTGAACTTCTGCTGCGGCTCCCTTTTCAAGCCACTTCTCCAATATTCTGATTAACTCTTGCTCATTACGGACAACACAGCTCAATCGGGTGTTCAGATGTTTTCGTCCCATGAGCAATGTATAACTCATATCCCAGCAGCTCACATCGGATTGTTCTTTGCAGAAGCTAACCAGTTGCTTGACTTGAACTTGCAATTGTTCCTGTGACTGAGCCGATAAAACAATCAGGTTCCCGGGACGATTGACCTTCTGACTTCCCATGACAGGTGCTTGTTCAATGACCATATGCGCATTCGTTCCACTGAAGCCAAAAGCGCTGATTGCGGCCATCCTTTTAACACCTGGCGGTGTGATCCAATCGATTGTCTCTGTATTGATGTAAAAAGGACTGCTTGCAAACGGAATGTGTTCGTTGCCTTCCTGAAAATGAAGGGAAGCTGGAATTTTTGCATGTTTTAAGGAAAGTAAAATTTTGATCAGTCCAGCCACACCGGCAGCGGCCGCAGCATGTCCAATATTCGTTTTGATTGAACCAAGAGCACAGTAATTTTCCTCTTCGGTGTACGACCGGAACGCTTTCACAAGCGCACTGTATTCAATGGGATCTCCCAATTTAGTTCCCGTTCCATGGGCTTCAACCAGTTGGATATTTCCAGGATGGATGTCAAAACGATTGTAGACCTCACTCATGAGCTGCTCCTGAGACTTCGCACTCGGCGCGGTGAGCCCGTTCGAGGCTCCATCCTGGTTAATGGCTGTACCGCGAATAACCCCATGGATGTTGTCCCTGTCACGCAAAGCGTCACTTAAACGCTTCAGCACTACAACTCCTGCACCTTCTCCAGGCACAAATCCGTCTGCCCGCTGGTCAAACGTATGACATTTTCCTGTCGTTGAGAGCATGCCGGCCCGGTTGGATGCAATGAAAAAACCTGGGGTGGACTGTATAAAGACTCCTCCGGCAAGCGCCATTTCCGTCTCTCCAGACCATAATCCCTGACAAGCCAGATGAACCGATACGAGTGAGCTTGAACATGCCGTATCCACTGCAATAGCAGGGCCCTGCAAATTCAGATAATATGCAATTCGAGCAGGAATGACTGAACCCGAGTTACCCCAGAATGCCTGCGGAACAGGATTCGTTCCAAGCAGTGTCCGGTAATCAAGCTCATTAAATCCCGCGTATACACCACACTTCAGCCCGGCAACTGCCTGCCCTGCATATCCAGCATCCTCCAGCGCCTTCCAACATTCCTCAAGAAAAATTCGCTGATGCGGGTCCATATGAGCAGCTTCCGTACCTGAAATGTTAAAAAATTGAGGATCAAATTCATCTATGTTTTCCAAAAATCCACCATGGCTGCAATAGGAAGTATCCTTTTCAAAATAAGATGATAGATCCCAACGCGTAACTCTCCCGACCAGATTCTTTCCTGTGACTAAATTCCCCCATAAGGAATGAATATCATCTGACTGCGGAAATCGCCCGCTCATCCCAACAATAGCGATATCTCCCCGCTCCACCTTTAAGGGACTATAAGAATCTGGGAACACAGAATGCTGGTCATGATTGTGTTCGGATGAACCTTCTGTTTTGTATCCATGCGGGGCAGCAGCTTCAGAGCTCAACTCCACCGGATCTACAGATTTGGAAGTCTTTTCGATGGTTTGCACAAGGCCGTCCCTATACTTTTCAACGATATGGTTGGATAACAACTCAATGGAGCTATAATCAAACAGGCTGGAGACCTGCAAAGATATGGATAACGCCTCGTTGATCGACTGAATAAGCCGCACGCCTGTAATGGAGTCCACACCATATTCGGAGAAGAGTTCCTCTGAATCAATCATGGTGGTGTTCACTTTAAGCGAAGCAGACAGCATATCTGTAACGATCTCTCTTACATGTGCTTTCAATGTGGTTGCTGAAGTGCTCTCCAAACCAAGAGATGACTTGCTCGGCTTCTTTTCTTGCAGTTCAGGACGGCTTCCTGGAGAGAACGAATCATTGGACTGTAATTCAGACCGTGCCTGATTGGATGATCCAACTGGAGTAACTTCCGCGTCGATCTGCCTTACTATGCCGTCACTGTATGCCACAATGACCTGCTGCCCTTCCTCGTGCCAATCTTGTGCAGGAAATTCGATAGAATGAAAACCCGCTTCCAGTAACAGCTGTTCCCATACATGAGGTGCTACTCCGGGAGAATCGGTTAGACGAAGCTCGGGGTCCTCATACAGCCACCATCCATCCAACAAACCAAAGGTAAGGTGAGTAAAAAGGGAATTGCTGCTAATCTCGTTAATTAACAGCATTCCGCCTTGTTTTAGCAGAGCCTTCACATTACGCAGTGTTGTCCGCAAATCGGGAGTTGCGTGCAGCACATTGGCTGCGATGACCACATCATAGGCACCGGTGTCTATCTGTTGGGCAGACGGAGCATAACGAACATCAAACATACGATAATTCAGGAATGACCTGCCTGCTCCATACTTCTGTTCACCATGCAAAAGGAATGCTTGGGATACATCCGTATATGCATACTCTTGAATATGTTGTTCCACCGGTTTCAGTCTGTGCAAAACGGCTGCGCTTGTTCCTCCGGTTCCCGCCCCAATCTCCATCATGCGGAGAGCAGAGCTGTCCAACTGGATTTTATGCTGCACATAATGTAGTGCTGTTTCAGCAAGCACTTCGTTATAACGGTTTATTTTCACGTGTATATCCCCCCGACCAATTCCATAGAGGAATCTGGAAACATAATCTCGGTTGCTAGGCATTTTCCGCCGATAATATCTGGCAGCGCCTTCAGCATCGTTTCAACCAATCTGATTTGTGATTCCGCGCCGTGGTGTTTGATCCAACCGGGTTTGTTATGCTCCCATTCCTGCCAAGCCGTTTCGGCATTCGGCGCATCGTAATTGCATACCCTGTAACCAAAATCGGTTTTCATCAGATAGCCGTAACGGACTAGCGCGGTCAAACTTCCTCTGATCCAATGCGCATAGGTGTCCGATAAATTCTGTGTTAATTCAGTCAGAGTGCCGGAGCTAACATCGGATTCAAACCAACCGGAAGCTTGCAGCTGCACCCACATCAGTTTTGCAAGCAAAGGCTCCATCTCTTGGAGCAAATGGCCTGTATTCTTGTCTGGATGAGAGGTATGCACGAGGTCACGATTCACTGGGCTGCTTGCCTTTAGAGGCTGATCCGACTTATAGACTTGTACAGATTTTTGCATATTGATTCCAGGAATCGAATATATTTTTGTTTTTAACAAGGCAGCCTGTGTAAGATCTATGCTCATGAGCATCTCCAAGGCTTCCATCGCTTCTGGCGCCTCAATTGAACTCACACCCATCCGGTTCATGCGTTCCCTGTATTCCAATGAAGCCACACGGCCTACACTCCCCCAGAAACCCCAGTTCATAATTTTGACCGGACATGTCCAGGATTGTCGCAACCAATGCGCAAACGAATCTTTAAACATACAGCCCGCCGAGTAATTGCTCTGGCCTGGTTGTCTGGTAAAAGAGTTCATAGATGAGAAAAAAAGGACAAAGTCCAGATTTTCTTTCGCAAATATGTTTGCCATCACAACACTTACATCCAGTTTGGCGACAAATACATGTTGAAACTGTTCCTCTGTCATCTGCTCCAGACTGCCATCTTGCAAAACAATTGCTGAATGCACAATACCATTTATGGTCTTGAACCGGCTTTTGATCGTTTCATACGCACTCATTAATTCCTCTTCACTGGCTGCATTGGCCGAAATATATTCGGGAGCAGCCCCCAGAGCTGACAAACGATTCTGTTTATGCCGTATCTCGTCGTTGTATTCACTTCTCCCGATCCATATCACTCTCGCCTGATAGGTCCGAATCATATATTCACTCCATACTTCTCCGATCCCGCCGGCTCCGCCAATGACAACATATATTCCACCATAACGATAATTGTTGTTGTCCTGAGGGGTATTGCTCTCCAGGCGAACAAGTTCCTGACTGTACCAGCGGTTGTTTCGATGGACCTGGAAATCCCCTTTACTTTTCGGTTCCAGTGAGAGCGCTCCACGAATGGAACGTTCATTGATGTTACCAGCTTGCAAATCCACAAGACGCACAGACCATTGTGGAAACTCCTGCGCCATTGAGCTGGCAAGACCATGAACTCCGGCATCCGCAGGATTAACCGGGTCGCTAGACCATACGGATTGTGTCTGACAGGTTAAGAATGACCATTCCAACGGACGATGACCATATCCCAATTGAATCATGGCTTTAATGATTCGAAACACATTTTTCACGCCCATATTCTGTGCCAATATCATATGATTCAGTGACGTTGGAGGGAGAGACATATGATTGGATAACCAAATGATATGATCAATCGTATCGACCTTTTTCAAGGCATTCATCAGACTGACGGGATCTACAGCCGTTTCCGCATCCATACGGATTGATTTTGCATGGATCTGATGAACCATCTCCCATTGCTCCGTTGTACCTCCAATCACCAGCCATCGTTTATTTCCAGGATTGAATTCGGACTTTTCAGTCTTTTCGACTACTTCCCATATTGGGGTCAGCATAAGATTATGGTCCGATGGCTCCGATGGGTTTGCAAGAGGAGGTTCCTCCTCCTCAACCTTTGATTCACTTATCATGTTGGCCTGAGCTTGCTGCGGAATCCAGTACCTTTCTCTTGCAAAAGGATAGGTTGGGAGACCGATCCGTTGGGGTTTACCCTCAGCAACATATAATGTATTCCAGTCCAGGTTCAGACCCTGTACCCATAATTCCAATAATTTCTCATGCTGGCCCTTCTGAATCCACCGATTCACCATTTCTTCCATGTCCTCATCCCGACTAAGGATGGAAAGCATCTCTCTACCCTTTTTCACATGACCGGTATAGAACAAATTCTGGGAAGCTTGTGTTTCCATATCGTTTGCCGGGTCAATATACTCTTTTAGTTTCGTAATGAGTTCCTCTATGGACGCCGCTAGCAAGCCCAGACGCTCCTCCATCGATTCACGTCCAACTTGCAAAGTATAGGACAGGTTCCTCATATCCGAATCCTCATATATTCCGGTACATAACACCTCAAGCAAGTCTTTGGCCTTTGCCAAGAGTCGTTCCTGATTTCTTGCGGACAGCACAACGATAACAGGAGATTTAGGGTGATCTTTGCCAACTGTTATCTGTTCCGGATACATACCTGTCGGGGTATACTCTTCAATGATGATATGTGCATTGGCACCCCCAGCTCCAAATGAAGATACGCCTGCACGTCTTGGGATCTGCACTCCATCTATTTCCGGACGCTTCCATGGTTCGAGCACCCTCTGAACCACAAATGGACTCTGGGTAAAATCAATGTTTGGATTGGTCTCTTCCGCGTGCAAGGATGGCGCGAGTTCCCCATGCTGCAGCTGCAGCAACACTTTGGTTACCGCCGCAATGCCTGCTGCGCTCTCGCAGTGACCAATGTTGGATTTGGCTGAACCGATGGCACACTTGAAGTTGGATTGGACCGTCCGCTGAAATGCTTTTGTTAAACCGGCCACTTCAATAGGGTCCCCGAGCGAGGTTCCTGTTCCATGCGCCTCCACGTAACTGATCGTTCGCGGATCGATCCCTGCTTCAAGCAGGGCGTCACCGATAACCTCAGCCTGTGCGTTGGGATTTGGCACGGTATATCCATTGGTTTTGCCTCCGTGATTCAGCGCTGATCCTTTGATCACACCGTGAATCCGGTCGCCATCCGCTATGGCTCTCGCCAACGGTTTCAACAGAACCGCGCCGACGCCTTCACCCGGAACATAGCCGTCCCCACCTTGGCCAAAACTCTCACACCGTCCTTTGCTGGACAGAAACTTCCCTTGAGACAAAAGAATATATTTGTTGGGATGAACCGACACATTCACACCGCCAGCTACAGCTACCTGGCACTCGTTCTGTCTCAGGCTTTGACAGGCCAAATGAATGGATGTTAATGACGACGAACACATTGTATCCACGGCCATGCTTGGTCCGCGAAAATTACAGAAATACGAAACCCGATTGGCAATGGAAGAAGGATTACCGTTGAATGCCATGGAATTCTGGGCCCCATAGAGCTGATACTCCTCATACATCACACCTACATAGACGCCCACTTTCTCCGTGCTCAAGCTTTGTCTTGTGTATCCCGAATCTTCCAGTGTTTCATATACACACTGCAAAAAAAGTCGTTCTTGAGGGTCCATTGTTTCGGCTTCACGAGGAGACACCTTGAAAAACAACGGGTCAAACTCATCTACACCATCCAAAAAACCACCCCAACGGCCATAGGTTTTGCCTGGAATTCCTGGCTCTGGGTTATACACCTGCCCGTGATCCCAACGTTCCGATAGAATCTCGGTAATACTGTCCACACCATTTCGCAGGTTATGCCAAAATTCCCCGGTATTACGGGCACCTGGATATCTGCCAGCCATTCCAATAATCGCAATATCCTGATGCTCATTATTCGAGTCTTTTCCACCACCAGAGGGTGAGTCCATATGAATGGACAGGTCCAAATCCGTTTTTTTCAAAATAGGTTCGGCTTCGGCTTCGAATGGGGTTCCTGTCAGCAGCTTTCGCTTCAACATCATGGTGTGCGTTGGTGCGTGCGTTCGAGAGTCCGACACATTCTGTACATTCGCTAACACATTCTTCTGCGACGTTCCGGCTGGTTTCATCCCTTGTTGTTGAAGCAGCTTATCCAAACGCACCTGATGCATGTTCATAAAGTAATGACATAGTTCCCTCAGGGTCTGATATTCAAAGAACAGCGTTTTGGAAAGGGAACCCAATTCATTCTCCAGTACGTCCGTCATCTTCATAATGAGCAGCGAATCGATACCATATTGCTCCAGTGGGGCATCCGGCTCAATCCTTGATTCTGGCAAGCCAATCACGGGTGCCAATTTTTCAATTAACCAAAGGATCGTTCTATCCTCACGATTGCCTTCAAGTTCGGTGAATTCTTCCGTATTCTCAATACTCGCAGATATATCTGCTGTTGAACTCTTGGCAAGGTTTAATTGACCCACGAACTGCTCAGCGGTTGCGTGGAGGCTCATTTGTTCCAACAGTGTCTCTGCAGAAATATCCCATCCATGCCGAGTTAGCAGTCTGCGGGAAAGTTCACTCCATTGCACCGGGTCCAAACCATATTCACTCCAGTCCATGTCCGGATCAATCTCCTGCTCCCTTACGTTCAACAAAGCGGCCACTTCCAACGTGAGCACAGATACAGCTTCCTGTTGGGTCATGCCTCCCGCCAGAGGGGCTCCAAGCTTGATGGATAACGATTCCGGGGAAGGTCTATGCCCGTTAGCGTTAGTGTTTACGTTAGTGTTTGCTGACTCCATCGGTTCAGTTGACCACGAATCTATCGGCTCCAGCAGGCTTCTGCGCAGCGCCAACAGATTGCCTTCCGCCACCGCAACCTGACTGCTTCCACTCGCCCAAGCCTGATACAGCGCCTTCACACCCGACGTGGTTCCCAGCGGTCTTAGTCCATGCTGGTTCCACAGACGCGCCTTCCCCTCTTCCTCCAGCTGCATCCCGCCTTCTTCCCACAGCGGCCAGTTAATGGACAAGGTTCGACCCTGACACTCCCCGCGTTTCATCCGCGCATTTCGGCTCACCGCATACGCATCCATATACCCATTCGCGGCGGCATAATCACCCTGCCCTGCATTCCCCGTCACCGCTGCACCCGAGGAGAACAGCAGCAGCACATCCAGCGCTTCTGTCCCGATCGCTTCTTCCAGATTCCGTATGCCGACTACTTTCGGAGCCAGCACGGCCTGCCAGTCGCTTTCCGTTTTGTACCGTATCAGACTGTCCCGGATCTCTCCGGCACAATGCAGCACCCCGTTCACCCGGCCATACTGCTGACGAAGACGCCGAAACAGTGCATTGACCGCCTCTCTGTTGGTGACGTCCACCGTTTCATAAAGTACCCGGGCAGGAAGTTGCGCCATCTCTCGCTGTACCGTCTCTGGCATCGTTGGGGATCGACCAGTCAATATAAGCGTACTGCCTTCCGTTTGGACTGAAATCTCCCGGGCCCAGATCCGTCCCAGGCCACCGGCTCCGCCTGTAATGACGTACACGCCTCCGTCTCTCCAAGGGGACAACCGTGGAACACTGGTCTTCCGCTTTGTCTTCACCTCTGTCTCTGCATTCCCATTCGTCATCTCATTCGTGTCCACGTTCTCATCTCTGTCCACGTCAACCGCCTGCCAGCCCGCTCGCTTCAGCTCACCCGCTTCCCAACGCAGGTGGCTCTCCTCCGCATGCAGCGCACACTGGTGCAGCTGCTCGATCAACATAGCGGCAGATGTCTCTGGCTGGACTTCGACAAGCTGTGCCAGACAGCCCGGATGCTCCAGCCTCACCGTCCGCAGCAGCCCGCTCAAACCAGCGAACCGTCTTCCTTGTTCATCTCCCGCCACGACGACCTGCACAGCCATCCGGTGGCTTCGCTGCATCGCAAGCTGCTGCTGCACATGGTGCAGAATGGCCTGAACAGCCTGTCCGTACCGCGCCTCCAACGCCCCCGTTAACACCATCTGCTTCCAGGACACATCCGCAGCCGCGAAGTCTTGCGGGGCCCAATTACACAGCAGCACCGCGGGTTCAACCCCCACAGCTTCAGCCGGTAGAGAGCGCTTCGGCAGCTCCTGCCACTCGGGCTGCACCAGCAGCACACCTTCCCGGCTTTCGGGTACACGCGAGGTCACGCCCCGCAGTCGAATGCAAACCTGTCCCTCTGAATCGCACAGCTCCAGATCCAGTTTACGGACGCTAGCCTCCGCAGCGGAAGATGCCGCAGACTCGGGGCGAACACGCACCACCGCCCACATGTGCGCCTGACAAGGAGATATCACTTCCGCCTCCTCCAGCGCAAAAGGCAACGGAGCGGAAGCGGGCGGGTTCCCATGTCGTTCTGTTGTGCTCGCAAGGGCCGTGCTCTCCAAGCTTACTGCACCCTCCAGAGTAGTGGATCTCACCACTTCCGCGATCTGATCTCCGGCCAGCAGGGCGATGGATGCTTGCAAGGCCCCATCCACCATACCGGGATGCAGCATGGTGTCCGCTTGCCCTTCGAAGAGCGCTTGTGGCAGACGCAGCTGCGCCAAGGCCTCGTTTGCCCCCCATTGCAATTCGGCAATGGTCTGATGGGACGGACCGTACTTCAGACCCAGTTTTCGGAATGCTTCATAACAAACTGCCCCACTGGCCTGTCCATCTGTACACCGGCTGCGTACAGCGTGCAAATCCAAGGTTTGCACGGCTTCTGCGAGAGGTCGTCCCACACTTACACGCCCTTGACTATACACCGCTTCTCCAGATTCAATTGATGACGCTGCCGATATTTTATAGGACAGACTTCCATCTGCCTCGGCCTCCAGCACGAGATGAACCTCCAGAGGCTCCTCTCCAACAACGAGCGGCCTGCTCCACATTACATGCCGCAGCAGCAGACTGTGTGTGAGCGGAGGCCAATTCGCTGCATGCGCTGCTGCTGCCCGGGCCATTTCCAGCTGAACAACAGCTGGAAGCAGCTTATGCCCCTGCACCACATGATCGCTTAGGAAAGGCTCATTGCCATTGAACTGACTACTGTACCACTGGCCCCGCAGCAGATCCGAACGGTTGTGGTGCAGCATGGAGTGCAGAACTGTAACCTTTTTGCCGAAACCTGCAGTCCCGCTCTCCCTTTTTGCATGGACCATGGGGACCCAATAGCGTTCTCTTTGAAATGAATAGGTAGGGAGACTGATTCGAGTAGGCCTGCTGTCCTTCTGGTACATGCTGTTCCAAACAATGGTTATTCCTTTGGCCCATACTTCAGCGATTGAAGCCATCTTTCTTTTGTTCATCCATATTTCGATTGCTGTCCGAATGTCTTCATCTGATTGAAACAGTTCTGTGATCGCATCTTCTTGAAGCCTGACTTCTCCCTCATAACCAACCCGACTGTTCAAAGATCCAATCCGCTGGCCTTGGTCTTTGCTTTGCACATACTCTGTACATTTCCTTCTCAGCTCTTCAAGAGAACTGACAACAAAGGCAACCCTGTATCGCATATGCTCTCTGCCCACCTGCAGCGTGTATGCTAGATTGGATAGCTTGATTCCCAGTGTGGCGGCGGAATTTTGATGTTCCTTACTGGTGGAGAGATAATTCATCATGTCGCGCACATGATCAAGCAGACTTGTTTGACTTTTGGCAGATAACGGAACAATGACTGGAAGCTCGGACTCCAAATCTGAAGTGGAATTTACTGCTGTTGGTGCATATTCTTCAACAATCAAATGGGCGTTACTGCCGTTTGCTCCGAAGGAGCTAATACCCGCTCGCAAAGGATGGGTTTCTGGAGTGTTACGATCTGCCTTCATAGTTCTCCAGTCCTTTCCTTCCCTCTCCACATAAAAAGGAGTGTTCTGAAAAGGAATGTACGGATTCAGACGTTCCGCATGTAAGGAAGGAAAAATCCGATTGTGTTTCATCTGTAACAGTACCTTGGTTAACGCAGCCACACCCGCAGCCGCTTCCAAATGCCCGATATTGGACTTCAGTGAACCAATTGCACAACTCTGTTCCGGCAGTGACCAGTCCGCCAATGCTTTGTTCAGTCCCTGTACCTCGATCGGATCTCCGAGGGACGTTCCTGTGCCGTGTGTCTCAATATAACTGACCGTTCGAGGATCAACCCCTGAACGTTTGAATGCATGTTTAATAACTTCCGACTGTGCTGTTGAGTCTGGTACCGTTGGGCCTGATGTTTTTCCTCCATGATTGATTGCAGACCCTTTAATAACACCATAGATGGAATAACCTTGCTCTTCGGCATGACTCAGACTGGTCAGCAACACCGTTCCGGCTCCCTCACCCGGCACATATCCGTCTCCGCCCTCTCCGAAACTGCGGCATCGTCCATCGGATGATAATAGCTGTGCCTCTTTCAAAAACATGTATCGATGTGGATGCGTAATGACGTTGACTCCGCCAGCAAGAGCATACTCACATTCCTCATTTCGAATGCTTTCGCAGGCCAGATGAATGGCCGTTAATGCGGAGGAACACATGGTATCTACCGCAAGAGAAGGACCATGGAAATTCATGCAATACGATACCATGTTTGCAACGGATGCTGCGCTGACCCCCAAGGATGTAGGTACACCGCGATCTGTCAGTTCCGATGCAAACAGCTCATAATGATTCCAGAATACGCCGGCAAATACACCCACACTCCGGGTACCTGTTGAAGTATCCTGGTGCTGACTGCGTTCAACGCGAAATCCCGCATCTTCACAGGCTTCCCATGCCGTCTCCAGAAAAAGTCTTGCCTGGGGGTCCATCATCTCCGCCTGACGGGGAGATAAATTAAAAAATAGTGGATCGAACTCATCAATCTTATCGATGAATCCCCCAAACTGATAATATGAATCCGGCGTATACGAAAACCGCCCCTGTTCCCAACGATCTCTGGGAAAACCTGTAATGCAATCCTTACCTGATAACAGATTGGCAGCAAATTCATCCACATTCCGAGCCATCGGATAGCGGCCAGCCACACCAATAATGGCTATATCTTCTGTATGCATTTCCGATGGTCGCTTTTCTTTTCGAGGAACCTCATGATTTAAAACTTTTGCTGCAGAAAGGCCCTCCACATGGATAGTAGTTTGTGCAAAATTTCGGATAAACGAAGGTTTACCATACATCACAACAGTCTGCGTTGATGCATTCATCATAAGCGAATCGAACAGTTGCATTCCTTCGTCTTGAGGCAGCGGGGCCAATCCCGTTTTGGCTTCCAACTGCTGCTGGTAAACTGGATCGATTGACATGCCTCCATTCGCCCATAAAGGCCAATTAATTGAAAGGGTTCTGCCTGATCGCTGTCCTGCCACAACCTGTTGCTGACGCCGCTCTGCAAACCGATCCATAAAAGCGTTACCACAAGCATAATCTGCTTGTCCCATATTCCCGAGCACAGCCGATAGTGAAGAGAATAAAATAAAAAAGTCCAGTGGTTGATCACGAGTATATTCATCCAGGTACCAAAGTCCGCTCACTTTAGGGCCTAGCACTTCCGAAATATTCTCTTTTGTTTTCTGTAAAATGAATTGGTCCCGGGTAACTCCTGCACAATGTATGATTCCCCGAATAACTCCCAGACTGGTCCGAATCTGCTGGATGACATGACTCGTCTGCTCGCTATGCGTTAGATCTGCCTGAAAATAATGAACATCCGCTCCCAGACTCTTCAACTCCGATATCTTATTGGACTCTTTTTTGCCAAGAGAAGAACGCCCCACCAGCGCCAATGTAATCCTCCCTTGCTGAGCCAAATGTCGACCCACCATCAAGCCTAATCCACCCAATCCACCTGTAATCAGATAAACACCATCTTTTGCAACATACTGGCTTTTCTGCAGCATCGGTATCGGCTTCTCACGGTATTTTTTCACCATCCGCACGCGAGATTTACCGGTGTAATACACTTCACTGACTCCCGAGGAATGTGTTACTCGCTCTTTATCCAACCAGTCCGCCCATTGAGTTCTTGTAACGTTATGAATATCATTCACCGTGATGATCTGTCCATGCAGATGAGGGTTCTCTGCATGAGCTGTTCTTAATAGGGCTACCATCGCGCCTGAAAAATCAGTGCCCGTTCCTGACGGACCAATTATTTGAATATGGGTCTCCGCTTTGGGAAACTGCTGCATGTAATTCTGAAGCCAGACTATACATTGCTCGCACATTTGTTCAAATGACTGTGGCATGGTACGTTCACTGGTTAGTGTGACAACCTCTGATTGCGGAAAACATTCCTTGATCATTTGATCATGTCCAATTGCCTGCTCGCAAAGAATAACAACGTGGCTCCGCACTGTGTTTGAGGTGTTACGCATATGCAGCGTGACCTCTTCCCAGAAGGGTTCGAGCATGATAGATGAGTAATCATCACTCTTTCCCCGATCATGATTGAGTTCTGAAGTTTTGATGCTTGCCTTGCTGGCCGAAGCTTTGCTCTCCGTGTACTGATTTTCAGTAAATGCCTCAGGCCAATGTTGGTGCAGGTATACAGCAAGAGACTTAATATTGGAATATTCAAATAACAGCGTGGGGTAAAGCTGTTCCTTCACTTTGTTCTCCAGCGTCCTTGAAAGGTTGATAAGCTGCAAGGAATCCAGTCCCATCTGATAAAATCCCAGCTCTGTGTCCAAATTCGCTTCAGATGTTCCAAGCACTTTGCCTATCTCTACCTTTAAGTAGTCCGCAACCTGCTTCGTGTTCCCTTCTGGAACACCTCTTCGCTGATTCGATAGTTCGGATATATCATCTATACTGAGAGGTGAATCTTGTATATTGACCTGTGTGGCCAGCTCAGGTACAGATGCATCCTCTGAACCTGAGCCTTCTACCCCATTTGGATTCTGATGTACTTCGGCCCATTTCTGTATCAAATGAGGATTACGAATACGTTTAGCGGTTAAACGCTCAAATTCAACCAAGGACTTGCCAGCAGAATCAACCACTCTAATATCTGTAGAAATCAGATCTGGTGATGAGACAGAATTATCGTTTATCAATGGTCGAGCGAGCGAGTGCACACCAATGGTGTCAGGTAACGGACCATAAATACAGAAGCGTTCAATCATAAAAGGAATATAGGGAGTCTGATCATCAAACATCCCCTGTGCTTTTTCCTTTAAACGAAATGAGGAGCCCGCAAAAGTTGCCCCATCCAAAAAAGCTGCATGTGCATAAAAATCATTGGAGTAAACGGAAGCCTGCTCACTGAGATTCAGACACATAAGCTCCTGATTCTCATATTGGTAGACGACCCCTGAAGTTTGCATAAATGGCCCATGCTCGATGTTGACCTGCCTTGCCAATTGATAAACCTCATCCATGCTCCACTGATCTCGGGATTGAGTTTTCAGATCCTGAACATGGCTCACGGGTGGATTAAACTCAGGATCAACAAGAAACATCGTACATTGCATATGTTGTTCTTCACTGCCCTGATCGATGGTACCATTCATCACTTTGTTGCTTGTAATGGTTACCCTCCATTGCAACTCTGAAGGTACAGGTGAGAACGTCACAGCAATCTCGCGGTCAAATTGCTCTGATGTCACAATGGGCGTTGTAAACAAAATCTGCCGCAATTCGACACAGTGTGTCTCTAAATATAAAGCCGACAAACGATAGATCATATCCAGTAGGGTGACCCCGGGTAACGTACAAATTCCGTGTACACGATGATCCTGAACGATGGCGTTGCTGTGGCTTAAACGTTGCACGTATGTTTCTTGATTGCGACCTATCAACGACAGTTCCCCCTTACTGCAATTTTTTCGGTGTGAAGAAAGACAGCATATGCTCAGGCTTACGATGGGTTTGTCCTGAAGACGATCCGAACACCAAGTTTTTCTCCTCAACCTCATCAGGCCAAAACCGGGCTCTGTTCCAGATAATGCGATTGAAACGAGGTTCCAGTGTTGCTTTATTTGGGTCTGGTACACCTTCATTGCTGACAAGGATATGAGCGTTATTTCCTCCGAGTCCAAACGCGCTGACACCCGCACGCAACACTTTATTGGTCCAAGGTGTAAGTTCTTGAACAAGGAATAACGGACTTTCTTCAAACCGAAATCTTGGATTCGGATGCGGACAATTTAAACTGGGCGGGATCTGACCATGTACCATACTTAGCAAAACCTTGATCATACTAACTGCCCCTGCTGCACTCAACAGATGTCCCACATTGCTTTTGACACTTCCCACACCGCAAAGATCCCCCTTTTTCATACTGGTTCCCAGCACTTGGGTTAACGCTTTAAGCTCAATGGGATCTCCAATGACCGTGCCTGTTCCATGTGTTTCTACATAATTGATTGAAGCCGGATCAATATTTGCATCCTTGATGGCACGTTCGATTAACGACTGCTGAGCCTGGGGGTTCGGTGTGGTGACGCCCATTGTATGACCATCATTGTTAATCGCAGAGCCATCAATCACTCCGTAGATTTTGTCACCGTCCGTTATGGCCTGTTCCAATCGTTTCATGACGATTACTCCACAGCCCTCCCCAACCCCAATTCCATTAGCGGAGGCATCAAAGGTTTTACATTGTCCATCTGGTGACAGCACCTTTGATGCAGTCAGGGAAAGATAAGGGGTCTCATCCAATAAAACTTCAACCCCACCGGCGATCACCAGATCTGCTTCCCCATTCTGCAAACTCCGGGCACCCAGATGGATGGCTGTTAGGGAACTGGAACAAGCGGTGTCCACGACCATGTTGGGACCTCTGAGGTTATATAAATGAGCCAAATGTGCCGTAATAAAATTTTGACCTGTACCAATAATGGTTTGTTTGTTGTCCCGACGTATTTTGCTCATGAAATGACCTGTTCTTGCCCCTGCAAACACACCAACCTCAAGCGACTCAAGCTGACTCTTTCCATATCCTGCATCTGCAAGTGCTTCAGCGCTAACCTCAAGCCACTGCCTTTGCAAAGGGTCCAGATGAGTTGCCAGGGAATGATCCATTCCGAAAAAATCGGGATCAAACCATTCCAACTTATCGAGAAAAGCCCCCCATTTACTCATACTTTTCCCGGCTTTGCCATCAGGATGGTAGTACGTTCTCCAATCCCACCGGGATGACGGAATTTCACGTATACTGTTTTTGCCTGCTTTTAGATTGTTCCAAAATTGTTCCGGGTTCACCGCATCCGGGAAATGACAGGCCATTCCAATGATGGCCACTCGGGATCGAGAACGATCTTTGGGCGGCTGGAGAATCTGTCGAGCCTCATGTCTGTTGATCTGTTCGGGAGATGTACGTGGACTTGTTGCGTATTTTTGCAGCAAAGCCCCTGTCAGTCCTGCAATCGTTGGATAGTCCAAAAAAAGACCAGGTTCCACCACAGGAATTTGAAGTTCGCGTTCCATCCGGCGTGCCAGCTGAGCAATCAAGATTGAATCCATCCCGAAATGTTCGAAGGATCGGTCCGGGTTCATTTTCTCGGGTTCAATACACAATTCCTCGGCGAATATGGAACTTAATTTCATCTGTAATATCTCGAATGTATCAGAAAAAGGAACACCACTTGTCATAGGTATTTCGGACATCGTTTCTGCTTTCACCACTCTGGAAATTCCCGATTTCCCCTCAGTGTCAATGAATTCGCTGCTCACGATTGCCGGAAGCATGACTGCACCTGGTTGAGTGATTAGTGCCCAGTCCAGCAGCTTCAATCCTTCTTCATCCGTGATGCTAAGCAGACCGGTTTCGTTATAAGCTTGACTTGGAAACTCACCCATCCCGGATTCCTTCCAGTTCGGCCATTGGATACTGATAAGTGGACTGGTATGGGCATTCGCTGCGGCATAATAATCCATGTAGGTGTTAGCCATAGCGTAATCGCTTTGTCCGACACCAAGTTTCGAAATGGCTCCAGCCACAGAAGAGAACAGGACAAAAAATTGCAAAGGATCGTGACGGAAGCATTCATAGAGTGCTACAGTGCCTAATATTTTGGGAGACAATACGTTCCGAATCGACTCCAGCGGTTTACGAATAAAGGCGGGATTCTCCATGTCGGCTATGCCAGCTGCGTGAATTACTCCTCCGGCTGCGCCCATCGTTGAACGTATATGTTTTGCAGCCTCCAGAAGTTTCTCCTTATTACCTACATCAAGAGACAACACTTCAATCTGTACGCCCTGTTTCTCCAATTCCAGGATATCTCTTATTTTGCTGCCAATCTCGTCTTTGTCCCTGCGTCGCGCCTCCCATTCATGTCGAGATGGAAATGGGGTCTGACCGATCAGAACAAGTTTACGGACCCCGTAGTGTCGGACGGCATGCTGCGCACACAGCATGCCGAGACCCCGTGTGCCCCCAGTTACCCAAAGAACATGATTGGATGAAAAAGGAAGTCGGGTTTGATTCAACTGCTGTATATTCATGTTATCGAGTGTATCCAGATAAGCACTGTACCGCTGTCCTTCACGATAACAGACCTCCTGTTCCTTCCCTGCATGAGTTAACTCCTGAACGATCTGTGCTGCGATATCAAGCTCACTGTCCCTCGGGTCCACATCGATATGCCGCGAAATAATATGACTGTACTCACTTTGGAGTATCCTGTAGAGCCCAGCCCGTTCTGCTCCACCCAGATGAATCGATTGGTTCTGGAAAGACTCTAGGCCCATGGTGACTCCAAGCAGTTTTAATTCTTTGTGACCACGGGTATCAATCATTTGTTGGAGCCGTGCTATCCAGTAGATCAGTTTGTCCAGCATCATTTCTTCTGCTTCCATCTTTCGGCCACAGCCTGACAGATCTATAAAAGCATCACAATTCATCAAAACATCGAGCAAACATCCAGAGTCCTGCTCCTCCTCACTCAGAAGCACAACCTGGCTGCCCTGTATCATTTGTGAAAGTTTATTGGCAAGCCCAACGGTTTCCAGTGTAGATCCAACCATAACTTTTCCATGCCCAGGATCAGGATTTGTAACTGCCGAATGCTTCCATTGCTTCAAAAGAAGCTTTGCTATTCTCTCGTCTTTTTTGTCAGAAGCAACATTCGAAATCTCACTTTTTACATCTGTTTCAATGGACCTCGTCACTATCCCAGACCTCACCCAATATTTTTCCCGTGCAAAAGGATACGTTGGCAGAGGTATTCTTTTATACTTTTCTGTCAAATAAAGCCGGTTATAATCCAATTCATACCCTTGTACATACAGTTCTGCAATAGTATGCAGGTTTTCAACATATCGCGAATCATCTAATGATTCGGTAGCTATTTGTTGGATACATTCATTGCCAAAACGTCGAAGAACGGATTGCTCTTGGGATGGCTGGCCTGATAAATCCGTCGTGTAGATCTGTGATGAACCTCCGGTGTCAAGCCATTGTTCCAAAATGGAGGCCAGATCGTCCGAATGCTGGACTACACAGGCTGCCCGATGCTCCAAATGCCTTCTCCCCGTCATCAAAGTAAAGCTTGTGCTTGCGTAATCAAGCTGGGCTCCCACTTTCCTGTAATGCTGAGCAATTCGTCTCACTTGTTCCCTCAACTGTCCTGTCGATTGTGCAGACCACACCAATAGATAACCCGGTTTATGTATTAAAGGAGACAACTCTCCGGGAGGCTCCTCAATGGCAAGGTGAGCATTGGTTCCACTAAAGCCAAATGAGCTTACAAGTGCAGCCCTTTTTTGTGCGGGGGGTGTATGCCATGGAATTAATTGAGTATTGACATAGAATGGACTTTTCGAAAAATCAATATCGGGATTCGCTTTGGAATAATGAATGGATGGCGGAATCTGTTGATGTTTCAAGGCCAATAATAATTTGATCACACCGGCTATGCCCGCTGCTGCAATGGAATGTCCCATATTGGACTTGATCGAACCTAGTGCAGCATATTGTGAACGACTTGTATACTTCCGGAAACTTCGATTCAGCGCATCGAATTCAATGGGATCACCCAACTTCGTTCCAGTACCATGTGCTTCAACCAATTGGATCTGATCCGGATTAACACCGAACTGGTCGTATAACTGGCGTTCCAGTCTTTCCTGCGAAGCTCTACTAGGGGCTGTGATACCATTGGTACTCCCATCCTGATTGATACAGCTGCCTTTGATGATCCCGTGTACATGATCGCCATCTTGGATGGCATCCTCCAGCCGTTTGAGCAACACGGCCCCAACACCCTCACCCGGTACAAAACCGTCTGCACGTTCATCAAAGCTATGACACCTTCCAGCAGGGGACAACATGCCCGCCCGACTAGCAGAATTATAAAAATCAGGCGTGGATTGCACAAACACTCCACCTGCCAGAGCAAGCTCCACTTCCCCTGACCATAGAGCTTGACAAGCCAGATGAATGGCAACCAACGAACTAGAACATGCGGTATCCACTGCGATTGCTGGCCCCTGTAAATTCAGAAAATAGGATACCCGGGCAGGTACGATGGATGCAGCATTACCCCAAAAAGCTTGTGCAGGTGCCTGTTCACCGATCAACTTCTCATAGTCTCCTCCGCAATATCCGGTGTAGACTCCGCATTTGCGGCCATGAATCAGTTCCCCTGCATATCCAGCGTGTTCAAGGGTTTTCCACGATTCCTCCAGAAACAATCGCTGCTGCGGGTCCATATGCATTGCTTCAACATTGGAGATTTTGAAAAACAAGGGGTCAAAAGAGTCGCTATTTTCCAAAAAAGCTCCATGATTATTTTCCGTTTTCTCTAAGGATGATCCTGTCTGTTCCGAAGTCCACCGCGCCCCACGCTGAATCAAGTCATGACCTGCGGCCAAATGCTCCCATAATTCATCCACATTATCCGATTGCGGGAATCTGCCGCTGTAGCCAATGATCGCAATATCCTTGTGTCTGTTGTTGGAACCGGGGGATGTTATATCGCCATCGGAATGACTCTCCATGGCATCATCCAACGTGAACTCTCGCTCTTCACTAATCCGTTCAGTTCGTTGAACGTCGGGCTTCTCGGCACTGCAACCTCCATGAAACTCCATTTGTTGTTCTGGCTCCAGCGGTTTCTCCTGATACATAGGGGCAATATACTGTGCAAGCTGGTTGACACAAGGAAAATCAAAAATATCAGTGGTGAACAGCTCCGTTCCCAATCGTTCATTAATCGAATGAATTAATCGAACACCCGTTATGGAGTCAACCCCATAATCGGAAAAAGCCTCCTCATGGTCGATAAGCTGTGCCTCAACTTTCAAAGATTCGCATAGTGTCCGAACAAGCACTTCCTTTATGTACTTCAGTTTTTCTGCGGATGAACGTGAACTCTCCAATTCAGGTAACCGGATTTCTGACGGTTTTTCCTGCATATTCTGCGAATTACGGCTCGTTTGACTTTGGACCTGATGTTTTACCGTTTGCTCATGTTTCAAGGTTTGCTGACGTACCACGCCATTGCTTGTCCCCATTATCACTTGCTGGCCCTTGAATTCGTCAGTGTGAGCCAGTAACTGAACTTCCCCGAACCCCTCGGATAACAATACGTTTTTCCAAGTTTCCTGTTCAAGCAAAGGTCCTCCGGAAATACGCAGAGCAGGGTCCACATAGCTCCACCACCCATCCAATAACCCAAACGTAAGGTGATTCATAAGCGTATTTTCGGTAATTTCATTAATCAAAAAGACACCCTTACAACGGAGCAATGCCTTAACATTCCTTAAGGCAAGGCGAATATTAGGAGCAGCATGCATGACATTAGTTGCTATCGCTATATCATAGGTCCCCGCTTGCAAAGATTGGGTGGACACCGGTTTGGACAAATCAAACGTTCCGTATGTAAGGTACGGATAACGCGGGCCATATACCTTTTGGGCATGACTTAAAAAAGCCTGGGAAAGATCCGTATAACAGTATTCCAGAATATGGGGATAAAAATCATTCAGACGGTTAAAAACCGCCTGGCTCGTGCCTCCTGTTCCAGCTCCGATCTCCACAATGCGAATATGTGCACTCGGCTCCCGCACAAGTTGCTGTTTTATAATAGCTGCAACCCGATCTGCCAAAACGGCATTGAAATAATCGGCAGCAGGATTGTTCATGTAAATGTTCTTCACCAGTTGCATGGAACTATTCGGAAAAATAATGTCGGTTGCGGACTTCTGACCAGTCAAAATGTCCGGCAGTGCTCGGAGCGTGGCATCCAGCAGTGGAATGTAGGAAGACACATTTGGATCGGATAGCCACAGCAATTTTTTCCTATCCCATTCCTTCCATGCATGAGCCAGGTCCGTATCGTTGGTCTGAATCAAGGGATTTACAGCGTCAGTAGAGGTGCAATAACCGTATTTTCGCAAATAAAGAAAACTCTCCCTCCACCATCTTTCGTAACGCTCGATCAATGAATCAGGTATTTCTGCTACAGCTGCATCTTCACCCCGGAAATTGCTCAAAAGTCCTGCAGCATGCAGTCTGCCCCATAATAATTGACCCAACAACTCTTTCAGTTCTGTCATTACACGTTCCCCCCACCGTCTGATAATCCCCGCTCTTCAGACCCCTGTTATATAACCTGAGACGGTACAGCCCCCTGATAGACCATAATGGATTCTTCTTCATCTAAGATCTGTATATCTACCAAAGACTGTTTCTTTATCAATGCAATCTGATCCAGCACACCATTCATCAGTACATCTAGAGCCTCCATCGCTTCAGGAGCTTCGATTGAACCTTGTCCTGCTTTCGCCATGCGTGTCTTATAATATTCAGAACGTACCGAACCCACACTTCCCCAATATCCCCAGTTCATCACTTTGATAGGAAAATCACAGCACTGTCTCAAAAATTGGGCAAATACATCTTTGAACGTACAGCCGGCTACGTAATTCGCCTGCCCGGCCGAATTCAAAAAGGAATTCATGGACGAAAAAAAGAGTACAAAGTCAGGCGACTCTCCGATACACGCTTTGGCTATATTGATGCTGATGTCTACCTTGGTGGAATAAGCTTTCCGAAAAGAAGCTTCGTCCATATATTCCAGACTGCGATCCTCCAACACGATGGCAGAATGAATAAAACCATTAATGGCTTGATGATTCCGCCTAATATTTATACATGCCTGACGCATTGCTTCCGAATCCGTTGCATTAACAGCCATGTAACAGGGCGCGGGGCCAAGCTCGCCCAGCCTTTGCAATTTCGCTTGAATATCAGCATCCAGCTCCCTTCTTCCCAGCCAGATGATCTGGGCTTTGTAATGCCGGATCATATATTCACTCCATGCCTCTCCGATTCCGCCTGCTCCTCCAATAACAACGTATACACCCCCATGGCGATAGGAATGAGACTGCCCGGAACTCACAGGAGAATATGTAACGGGCACAAGTTGTTGACGAAACCATTCGCCTTGTCGGTTTAGATATGGGAATCCATAGGAATCAGCAGACAACGAAAACAACTCGTACATATTCTTATCGTTCAACTGATCCAAATCCACCTGTCTAACCTTCCATCCAGGTCGTTCTTTGCACAATACCCCTATAAGACCATGTATCCCGGCATGAGTGGGATCAACTGAATCAAGTGTATGAATGGCGTTTGCCCGCATTGTGATTACAGTCCATTCCATGCTGCGATTCCCATATCTGTCCTGAAGAAGTGCCTTAATCAGTCTGTACAGAAGAAACACGCCTTCTTCCTGAGCCTCAATCATTCCCTCGACATCAGGTGAGTTTCCGGCGGTTATCGGAGATATCCACACCATATGTCGAAGGTTCATAATTGGGGTCAGTTGTTCCGAGATCCGCATGATGGAATCCTGTGGATTCAAAACGATCACTTCGGCGTGAGGCAGATGTTTAAGCAGCTGAGTCAAGTACGAGCTCTTCGTACCTACCAAGCATATTTCTCCTGGGAGATCGTTGAGTACACGTTCATATTCATGTTCATGCAAGCCGATTGTCTGCTCTTTCCATACAGGGGCCAGCATTTGTAACTCGTATGTCTCCATCCCTTTAGTCTCTTCGAGGCCAGAAGCTTTCGCCTCAGATCTTCTAAAACGCATTGCCCTAACGGATACCCGTACATCACCCTTCACACTAAACAAATCTATGTCATATTCGGTATCCGCGTGCACAGCAGCGCTGCCACTCTCCTGATGGACTCGGACATGAGCCCACATCTCGGCTTCGCAGGAGCCAAATATTTGAATTTGTTGTATAGAGAAGGGCAACAAAGGCGTATCTTGCTGCTCGTCCTGAATACTTCCCGAAGTACTTAGCCAGATCCCGATTGCAGCCTGAAAAGCGTTATCCAGAAGTCCGGGATGAATGGTGCCGTCCTGATATCCATCCATAATACCCGGAGGCAAGGCAATTCTGGCCAGAGCTTGATCATGACCCACTGCTACAGATTTCAGACCCTGGAAGTCTGGACCATACTGCATACCCCTGGCTGAAAAAAAGGAATAACATTGCTCTGATGTAAAATTTCCCAGACTACAGTTGCTCAGGATAGTCTCCACTTCGCTAGTCTTGCGTACTCCACGCTTGGTAATCACAGCAGTCCCCTGGCTAAAAACTATGGTCTCTGTCTCATCCCCCTGGGACTCACTTGGAGATTGAACGGTCACCTCAATATCTCCATTAGAGGATGGATTAAGAAGGATTCGAAGCCTTCCCATACCTTGTTGAGCTACAACAGGTTTGAGCCATATCAGCTTTTGGAGGTTGATTTGTTCATCCTCTCTGGGTTGAGCAGCCATCATGACAGCGGCCCTGATCAACTCAATATGTGCTGAGGCAGGCAATACATTATATCCGTTTATTTCGTGATCCCGAAAAAAGGATTCCTGACCCGTAAATTCAAATTCGTAGCTGTATGCCCGAAAATCCGATCTGTTTTCCAGCTTCATCATGAATCTGTTATCCATTCCCGACCGATGAATCTCTTGGCTTTCTATCCGTTTGACTGGATTAGGAAGCCAGTGCCGTGTCTCTGCAAACGGATAAGTCGGGATGGAAATTTTCCGTTTCCGTTCTCTTTTATCCATTGAAGACCAATCAATCCGGTTGCCAGTTACCCAGAGCTGAGCAAGTTTATGGAGCTCTGCTTCAACCATGAAATCCTGATCTGTGGAAGGCTGATGGTAAGCTATAGCCTGTTCATCTTGTGAGGGCTTGCGCTTGGTTACGCTCCCTTGCCAACATGGAGATAGATTTTCTGTCTCATCTGCAATAAACCGATTAAGCATTTCCACGGTGTCATCGATGCTTGAACTCACCAATGCAAGTCTTTCCTCCAGCTCTTCCCTGCCCGTTTGCATTGTAAATGCAACATCAGCCAGGGTAATCCCATCCGTTTGACTTAGAAATTCAACGAGTCGCCTCGCATATGCTTTCAATCGATCCCTGTTCTTTGCAGAAACGATGAGTAACTGGGGGCGATTGGATATATTTTGGGAACTATTGTGCTTGGTCACATATTCGCGGATGACGATATGAGCATTGACACCTCCAAAGCCAAATGAACTTACGCCCGCACTTCTTGGGACAGTGTCATGTTTGCGATTCCACGTCTGTCCTTCCTTTACGATATAAAATGGACTGTTCTTCAACTGGATGTACGGGTTAACTTCATTTAACTGCAGATTTGGCAGCAATCGGTTATGCTTCATACTGAGTAACACATTTAGTACTCCCGCTACTCCTGCTGCTGCCTCCAGGTGCCCAATATACGTTTTTATAGTTCCCACTGCACAGTGCGGAACAGTGGAATCCGGGGATGAGCCGCTCTGCGTGCCATGCAACTCATCCCAGTTTTGAACCAGCTGAGAGAATGCTTTTTTTAGCGCATTTATCTCGATCGGATCACCCAATGGCGTCCCCGTACCATGTGCTTCAATATAATCTGCTGTCCTTGGATCAATTCCGGATCTGGACCACGCTTCAACAATGAGTTCTGCCTGTGCGTTAGGATTTGGAGACGTCAAAGTGTTGGCATGTCCCCCATGATTTATAGCCGTTGCCTGAATTACTCCATAGATATGGTCTCCATCCGCTTCCGCTTTGGACAATGGTTTGAGCAGCAATGCCCCACTACCTTCGCCACGAACGTACCCATCAGCACCTTGATCAAAGGTTTTACAGCGACCATCCACACTGAGCATACCTGCCTGATTAAAGGCAATCATCAGCTGTGGACTTGCGATAACACTGATGCCTCCTGCAACTGCCAGTTCACATTCTCCGTTGTGTATCGACTCCACTGCCCGATGAATGGCGACCAGCGAACCGGAACAGGCTGTATCCACAGGCTCACTGGGTCCATGCAGATTTAGAAGATATGAAATTCGGTTAGCCAGAATGGAATGAAATATGCCCAAAGCTGTATGTGCCTCGGTAGGAATGCCTGATTGATGCATCAAATCATAATAATCTGAACTAACCACCCCAACAAACATGCCTGTTTTACTCCCGGACAAATCGGATGGCCTGTAACCAGCATCTTCAATGGCTTCCCATACGGTTTGCAAATAAATGCGCTGTCTCGGGTCCATCAACCCAGCTTCATGAGGCGAAATTCCAAAAAACGAAGCATCAAATTGATCAATGGCTTTCATAAATCCGCCCCATTTGATGTTGGTTTTATTAACTTCCTTTATTGGATCCCCATAATATTGATGCCAATCCCAGCGTTCAGGGGGGATTTCGGAAATAAAGGTTTTTCCGGAAACCAAGTTCTCCCATAGTTCATCCATACTCTCGGATTGAGGCATATGAGCGCCTATTCCAATAATGGCAATGGGTTCTTTATTGCTCCTATGGACATCGACAGACTCACTTGCGTTCTCATTTGTTTCATCATCACTGACCGTATGTGAAGTCTGCATTACGGGTTCATCGTGTCCCCCACTCATTCCATGATATCGGGCAATGTCTTCGCCATAAGCTCCGATCAGGTAGGTTGCAAAGCTCCTTAAAGTCGCATATTCAAACACAACAGGAGGCGTCAGATCAATGTTATACGTTGCGTTGATTCGATTGACAAAATCAGTCGTCGAAATGGAATCAAATCCATAGTCGCTCTTATCCGCATCCAGATCCAGTTCCTGTATGTCAACACTAAGAATCTTTGAGGATATGGTCAAAATGACCTCTGAAACCCTTTCTAGTAGAACTTCTTCATTTATGCTGTTCTGCAACAACACATCCTTTTTCGACGGGTCCACATCCGCAAACGATGTTTTCTCGTGTACCTTCTGAAATTTGACCGCATCTCCGCCAACAATTACCAGCTGATTTTCCTTACAATGAAAAGCATCCTCAAAAGCCTGTATAGCATGTTCGCTGGATATCGATGAAACCCCGAGCGTATTTTCCAAAAAAAGACGATGGGTTGAATCTACTCCCATCCCTCCTTCCAACCACAAAGGCCAATTCAGAGAGAGCGTTTGACCCGAACGCATCCCCTCTTTGTTCAAACGATCCCGTTGACGGCAAAAACCGTCCATAAAGCCATTGGCAAAGGCATAGTCACATTGTCCAGCGTTGCCCAGAACGGACATGACGGAAGAGCAAACGATGAAAAAGTCCAACTGTTCATGACAAGAAGCTTCGTCCAGCCAAACCGTTCCGTATACTTTAGGAGCGATAACAGCATCCATGTCCACTTTATTTTTGGATTGAAGCATTGAGTCTCTCAATACACCAGCGCAATGAATCACACCATGAATGCCTCTAAATCTGGCTTTGCACTCACGGATGAGATTAAAAGCGGACTCACGTTCCGATACATCCACCGGGATATACACTATTTCAGCTCCAAACTTCCCTAGATCATGCAATTGTTGTTCCTGATCCCTACTCAGCATGGAGCGTCCAGATAAAACAATGACACGAGCGGATTGGGCAAGCAAGGAGGCAAACTTTAGACCGATGCCGCCCATCCCACCTGTGATCAAATACACGCCTTCTTTGTTCCACTCCACTTGTGAATATTCTCTTTTCGGCAGCGATACCAATCTTTTTACATAACGCCGATTGTCCCGATAACGAACCTCCACCGCTTGGTCCCGAGCTTCCAGCTCCTGTTTGATGAGTTGGAACATATCGATTGGTTCATTTCCCATGTCCAATGTACGGCATGTCCATTGCGGGTGTTCCCATTTCACACTGCGCATGAAACTGCTTACAGCTTCATTTGCCGGTTCTTCTTTACGATCGCTGGAATAAGCATATAAAAGATGTACTTTCTTTTTGTCAGCACATTTCGCTAGCCATTGGCATGTATAAAATAAAGCGTACACGCCCTGGGCAAGCTGTTTACTCAGCAGCGTCCCTCCATCTTCAGAAAGCACGGCACCACTCCATCCATGAACGACAGTATCAGGAATCCACTGTAATTCGGACAGTCGGTTGAATAAACGCTCGTAATCCTCTTCATGTTCCGGACGGACTACGAATGTACCAGCATCCTGCTCGATGAATTGATTTCCTTGTAACACACGAATGATGGAAGCACTCTCATCCCATTGCCCCATGTTTTCTTCACCAGTAACAAATAACAGAAGTCTCTCACTTTTGAAAACGGTACATTGAAGGTCTTGAATTTCCCAGGATGGATACAGATACGTATTCTGCTGTATGTTTTTTTCATTGGAAGCCGAATTATCATGCCGCTCTATTTCCTGTATAAGCTGGTAGGCTATCTCTGATGAGAGACGTCGTCCCTTCACCATTTCAAGAATCTGATCCAGTGATAACATCTGATCTTTTCTCATCGTTCCTCCATATAAGTTAAGACATCAATGGGTTCAACCTCTCCGGCTTCCAATCTTTGCAAAAGTGTTTTCAGTGAGTCCTTCGCATGGCGCTTTTTGTCCTGAACCTGTCTTACCGTAAAATCACGCATCTCCATGCATATTAGTTCCTGTTCATCAAGCAAGACAATATCAAACTTGAACGCTTTTCCCCCTTGTGTACTCTGCTGCCTAACATACACACTCCCCTTGTCGGGAAGCCGATTCCACCATTTGACGGTACCTATAGAATAGGGCATACAAAGACTAGAGCTTACCTTTTGGACAAGTAACATCGCTGTCTGCAAAGCACTGTCCATCGTTACAGGATGAAGCGTATATGCATGTGACTGTTCATCACAAGGGAGTGGGAGCGCAAAGCTGGCAATAGCCTCACCTTCACTCACCCAACAATCCGTTATGGATTGAAAGGACGGACCGTAGACGAGAAGACTCTTTTCAAGTGTGCGATATACTCCTGGAACAGGGTCACCACATCTTCTTCTAATCGCATCCATATCACGTTTAACTTCGTATTCAGTGCCTTGTCGCAAGGCTTGTTTATTGCCTTCTGTTTTTATTTCATACAACGTTCCTTGCCCGTGAATTCGTCTGGAGTTTGAATCATCGCCGGTCCATACGTGAAATTGAACTTTTTCCTCAGCTCTCGACAAAGAAATATTTACTTCAACAGGATGCTCCATAACCGTCAGGGGTCTTGACCACACCACTTCACCAAAACCAGTAACCTCCTGGATTCCTGCCTTCTGCGCAGCAGCCAATGCCATTTCCAAATAAGCCACACCTGGTAAAGTCCGTTTACCATCTACGATATGATCATTCAGAAAAAATTCTTTGCCAGTAAACAGCTTTTGGTACTTGAATTCATCCAAGGTTGAGGTATTCCAGCCAATCATCGGGTGCAAAGCTGGATCTATCCCCTTCCCCTGTGGACGCGGAAGCTTATGTACATCCATAACCGATTGATTAGCCAGGGTATTGTTATTGTCATGTAATCGATGTATTACAGACTCGAAACGCTGAGTCGGCAAAGCACACTTGTTAAATGTTCCTGAAGGGAACCATAGGTCCCACCTCATATTCACGCCATGGAGCCATAATTGATCGAGGATATTCCAGACGTCATATCCCGCTTCATCCTCTTTTAAAGCAAGTTTCAGCGTATCAGGCGCGGCCGATTGAACTACTCCGATGTCGATGATCTTGATGTCTGACGAAATTTTTTCCAGATCAACTTGGCTTTCTTGTGTTTGATGCAGCCATTGCTCAACATTTCCAATTTCGGGCAGGTTATCGTTTCGGTCATGTAATGGGTTTTCGTTTTGATCCGTATGCATCTGTTGCTGTTTCAGGTTCATGGATTGGGCAATCGCCTTATAATCCGCATTGGAATCCAAAACAAGCTGGGCGACCATTTCAGGAAGTAAGATGTGATCGTCCATCAGATCCAATATTTGTTCGAATCGTGGATCGGGCTCAGTCATTATCGTCAAATCCCATTTGCGATTCAACCTCCGCAGTGAATGAGCCACAGCCGTAACGATAATGAACAACTGTTGAGTGGAAAGCTCCGTAAACATCAAGACAGCAACAGGCTTCCCAAGCAACTCCTCCAAATTCCAATCGTCCCCACTTACTTTACCTAGAAGATTCGACCATTCATCTATATACTTTCTGAAGGTGAACTGATGAGAGATGAGTGATTGACCCTTAGTTAGATAATATTGAACCCGTTCGTGATCACTGACCATTGGATATTCCAATCGATCATCTTGTCTGTTCCCAGAGCCCACACTTTCAACTAGTGTGCCACCCAACAAGTGACGAAGATAGGCCTCGTTAAAAGAAACCGGATACAAAATATCTTGCAGTGTTGGATCATAATAGGGAATACACGGACGATGAAGTTTAATGATGTCAGCTTCATTTCCCCCTGCAAGCCTCGAAAGAATTTGTTCTGGCACAATCATCTGGTTTACCCCAAGAACTGCCCACATTCCTGTACGTTCCCCTGTCATCCATTCCACTTTTAAGCCCGCATCAAGTAAACATCGAAGAACGGCATATCCCGCAATGAACTGACAGCAAGGAATTGTCTCTTTCCCCCATGGTTCATTGTAGAACATCCGCCGATAATGATCGGCAAGTGGACGATCAGCAATTTGATCCAGTAAGGATTGAACGATGTCCTCCATATGCGGTAAATCACGGGTTAACATGCTAAATTGCTCATAGTTTATATAGGAAAAGTGTCCCACTCTTATTGCCCACTTTTGCTGCTTTGGCATGAAAGGATGACTTGATTCCGAATGCAACTCTTCCTTCAACTGCTGTAAGTTGTCTGCCATCACAGCATAACGATAAGGAAAAGCCACTCTTCCCGTGAACAATGTTCCACTAATATCACGCAGCGTACACTCATCAAACTCGGGTGTGAGCGAGAATGCCCTCCACGATTCAAGCTGTTTTTCCAAATGCCATTTTGATTTGCCTGATAGCGTGAACAGCTGAGAACGGCCTGCTGCTGCATCCTTCTGTTTGTTCGAGGGTGCAGTGCACCACTGTTCAATCACCAGATGTGCGTTGACTCCACCAAAACCGAAAGAGCTTATGCCCGCTCTTAAAGGCAAACCTTCGCCAGCACTGTTCCAATCAGTTAGAGCCCCTGCCACTTCAAAAGGAGTATTCTTAAAATCTATGATCGGATTAGGATCGTTAAAATGAAGGTTGGCAGGTATTTTACCATGTTTCATCATCATGATCACTTTCACAATACCAGCCATGCCCGCAGCACTCTCCAAGTGGCCAATATTGGTTTTTACCGAGCCAATCCGACAGAATTGGGTTCGGGAAGTATAGGCAGCAAATGCATTTTTAAGCGCTTCAATTTCAATCGGATCTCCCAATGACGTTCCCGTTCCATGTGCCTCAATATACGTGACCATTTCCGGGGAAATATCTGCATCCTGATAAGCAGCCAAGATGACGTCTTGTTGTGCCTTCATGCTCGGAGCAGTTATGGATGCGCTTCTTCCACCATGATTGCAGGCAGATCCTTTGATAATCCCGTAGATATGATTACCTTCCGCTAAAGCATCTTCAAGCCTTTGAAGCAATAACACGCCTGCTCCATCCCCTGGTACATAACCATTGGCTTCCTTATCAAAGGTTTTACAACGTCCATCCGGACTTAACATTCTTGACTTGGAAAATGAAATAAACTTCCAGGGATGCAAATTTAGATTTACACATGCAGCTAAGGCGTAATTGCACTCATTTCGTTGCAGGGCTTGTTTGGCTTCATGCACGGCTACTAATGAAGATGCACAAGCTGCATTTACTGATATACTCGCGCCCTTGAAGTCCATAACGTAAGAAATTCGATTGGCAAGAATACTTTCATAATTTCCAAGACAAGCGTAGCTATCTATCTCCAATTCGGGAAGGCACGCCATTTGGCGGTGATCTACCGTCATTACTCCGGCATAAACGGAAGTGACCTGATTCTGTAACCTTTGAAGTGAAATCCCGGAATCTTCAATGCATTGCCAGGAAACTTCAAGTATCATTCGTTGCTGTGGGTCCATATTTTTGGCCTCTCGGGGAGAGATACTGAAAAAGCGGTGATCAAAAGAATACACATCATCCAGCAGACCGCACCATTTTCCAATACTCTTATTCGGGGCGTCAATATCTTGAGAATAGAACCTTGATACATCCCATCGATCTGGGGTAACCTCCCTGACGGAATCCACACCATTCGCAAGATTATCCCAAAACGTCGTATAATGATTAGCCTGCGGAAACCTGCACGCCATACCAACGATCACAATATCCGTAAGGCTCATTTCCGGATTACTATCGGATGTTGACTTCGTGCCCTTCTTTTGTCGCATCATCACACCCCCTGTCCCTAACAATGCTAAAAGTTAGTTCGTCTCAACCTGCCCAGCCAATTGCTTCAATCGTTCCTGTAAAACCAAAGCCGTATCTTCCATCAACTTTATGCCCACTTCAGCTACACGACGGTTTCTCCAATCCTCGAGATTTGTACCTTTCACCCATTGATTAAACGCTCCCAAGGCTGGACCACAGTGGATCTGATAATCGACCTGATGACCTGCTGTTCCTTCCATTGCAAGCTTTGTACTGTGGGCAAAATACCACTTAAACACCAAGGCCATTTTGTATTTGGGATTCTGCTCGGCTTTCTGTATTTCCTCGGAAGATCTATATTGAACAACCTGGCGGTATACTTCATCAAAGGTTTTTTTGAAATATTTGTTTTCCAGCTGCTGTTTGTTTTTTTCGCTAATGTCATTCAAAGAATCATGCTGCCGATATAAATCATAAAGCTTGTTCGCTCTGGCGGGGAAAAATACACCTTTGCGAAGAACCTGTATCTTGGCTCCAATCTCAAACATGTCTCCAGCGGGGGCATATTCCGTGTCGTGAATGTTCATATCCTGTAGTAAATCCTTGGCAGCATCGCTAGTAGCTGCTTCAACCGTGCATTGATTGATTGAACCTGTTACAATAAAATCCGCTCCGAGCAAAAATGCTGCTGCTGCTGCTTCAGGTGTACCAATACCACCGGCAGCACCAATGCGGACTTCTTTCGAATAACCGTACTTTTCCATCATTGTATTGCGAAGACGAACCATGGCAGGCAGCATGACATATGCCACACCCGCATCTGTATGTCCACCCGAATCAGCCTCAAGGCACAGATCCTCTGCAATGGGTACTTTTTTCAGGAGTTCTGCCTGAACAGATGTAATCTTGTTTTCCTTCAACATCTTCTCAACCATGAATTCCGGAGCGGGGCTTAAAAATGCTTCAGCCACTTCAGGTCTAGATACTTTGGCAATAATGCGATTGGTTGCGGATACCCGCCCGTCTGAAGAACGCTTCAGTCCATGGGCACGGTACTTGATTAATGCCGGAGTAACACCCATGAAGGCAGAAGCCTCTACTGTATTTACACCTTTACGTAGTAATAAGTTAACTTGTTCTTCTTCACGTTCAGGATGTGTCATTTGATGAAGAAGATTTAACCCATATGCCTGTCCATCCTGCAAATGGTGTTGTATATAATCGATTCCTTCTTCGATCTGCTTCAGGCTTAACCCCCCTGTGCCCAAAAAGCCCATCATTCCCGATTGCCCCACCTTAACAACCATCTCCGCCGAAGCAATGCCTCTGTACATTGCACCTGTCAAATAGGCCAATTTCAAATTATAGTCCTTTTTGAAGGGTTTCGAGCCAAGAGACTCGGCCAGTCGAGTTTCTTGGCTGCCAGGCTGTACAACGGATGATATTGGAGTATCGGGGTGGACTGCTGACGATAACGGTTTGACAGACATGTCATCAGGACGATATACGATGGGTTCGCACTCTGTCTGAATCTTTGTAACCAGCTTAGTCAGCACGTTGCCTGGACCGATCTCTTCTATTGTGTTTACGCCCATGCCCATCAGAACCCTTACCGTTTCAGACCAGCGAACCGGATGTGTAATTTGGCGGACCAAATTGGCATGAATTTCATTTGTACGATAGGGTCGTGCTGTATAATTTGAGATGACGGTCATCGTAGGAGCGGAAAATGTATAACGCTGGAGGTGCTGATCGAATTGTTTGGCTGATTCTTCCATATAACGGGAATGAAATGCCCCGCTGACCCTGAGAGGGATATACATCTGTGCACCGTTTTGCTCAAAAATTGGTTTGGCCTGATCAATGATTTCTTGAGGCCCTGCCAGAACAATTTGGGTCGGGGAGTTCAGATTGGCGATATCCAGTTGATGCAGTCCAAATCGTTGAAGGATTGTCTTCAACGCACTCTCGGTTAAACCGATAACCGCAGCCATCCCCCCTTTAGGGGCCATGCTCATGATTTCTCCTCTTTTATGTACAAGCTTCAATCCTGTAGCAAAATCAAATACGTCTGCGGCAAAAAGTGCATTGTATTCTCCCAGACTGTGGCCCGAAACCAAACTTGGCTTTCTGCCCGTTTCCTTGATTTTATGTAGATACATCATGGCATTAACAACAAACAAAGCCGGCTGCGTATATTCTGTCAGGCTCAATTGCTGAGACCGATCGTACAAGCACAGTTCCTGAATGGAAAATCCAAGAATATCATCCGCCTGCCGGGTCAACTCTGGAAACTGTTCAAATAATCCTTCACCCATGCCCAACTTCTGTGATCCCTGCCCTGGAAATACATATGCCCACAAAGGTTCATCCCCTCCAGTTTCATTCGAATTGGCGTAACGACTAATGATCTCTTCCACATGTTTTGCATCCTGATGGAAGGGAGTCATGGTTATATATGTTCGTTCCTTCCTGTGGCTAATCTGATTTATGAGGCTGGAAAGTGTACCCGAAGGCCCCAAATCCAGAAATATACTATCCGGTTTCTCTTCTCCTATATGAGATATCGCCTGAGAGAAAAGAATCGGTTCCTTGACAACTCGCCAAAAATGATCGGTTGATACCTTGGTGACAGCTTGTCCGGTCAAGCTAGAGACAAGCGGAATCTGGGGTGCATCGTAAGACAGCTTGTCCAGATAGGCTAAATACTCTTTGGCCGCAGGATTGATACATGCTGAATGGAAGCCATGAGTAACAGACAGTCTGACATGAGAAATCCCTTCGCCTTTTAGCCAATTCTCCGCTATTGTAAGCCCTTTCAACTCCCCCGAGATGACTAGATGATTTGACGAGTTCACAGCAACAAGCTCACACTCCGCATGTAGCTCCGGATTAGTGTCATAGATGTCACGACTATGCAATACAACCAGCATGCCTCCCGGAATACAAGTCCTGTGTATAATTTCAGCTTGTCTATACACTGCTTCCAGTCCCGCCTTGGGAGTTATTACGTTGGATACAGCCGCTGCAGCGAACTCCCCCAAACTGGTACCAACAACGGTTGTGGGTATAACCCCGTTCTCCATTAATGTCCTTGCAAGCGCATATTCCAGCATATAAATGGCGGGATGTGTAATTAGAGTTTCTTCGAAACTATCAGAATAAGGCCGATTTGAATCATATAATTCCTGTATAATGGATCTGCCGCCGATGTCTTGAACCCAACGATCCATCTGCTGCATCCATCGGCGAAATACCGAATAACTCCGGTATAATTCTTTTCCCGCTTGAAGATATTGTGAACCCTGACCGGAGAACATAAAAACAACGTTTTCTTTCATATGCCACTCCTCTTGTTCCTTCACACAAAGCTTTTGGCATCCGGTTGATTCCTTCTCATCCGGAAAGCAATAAACTGTTCTTCATCGAAAATATTAAAATATATGTTTCTCTCAAGCAGCATCTGAAGTGTCTGACCCGGTTCAATGCCAAATGAATGTGCAGGGTATACCCTGACGGAAGGGTGTATTTGCTGCCGTATTTTTTGCAAACTCTGATACATCGCACCTGGATCCCCTCCGCGTTCGGAGCATATGCCACATCCCTCTGCAAACAGAGTATCTCCTGTAAAAATATGATTTGTTAATGAATAGCATATAGAGCCCGGCGTATGTCCTGGGGTGTTTATACAGGATATTAGTGTATTGCCCATCAAAACGGCATCTCGATCCTTTACAGGCTTCAAATTCTTACAGTGGTACCTAAAAAAATCAATTTCGGCACCCCCCATATAAACCTGAGGATTAAAACGGTCGAGCAATGCCCCCACAAGATGTACATGATCCGTATGGGAATGTGTCAACAGGATGTGTGTGAGTTTGGCCTGCTCAGCTTCCAGAGAATCCAGAATGGCTTCGAGGTCCCAGGAAGGATCAATAACGGCTGCCTCCCGGGTCGTTTCATCAACGACAATATAGCTATAATTAATGAATGCTTCATAACTGGATTTAATAGAAATCACCTTGTATTCACTGGTTGTCATATGAAGTTCTCCTTGTTAAACAAATGAAATGATCATGTACAAACACGCAAAACCAACGATAAGTATAAACGGTGTATCTACAGTATGGGGTGAGAATGCCTCAGCTAGAGTTACAGCTATAGGAAGAACCAGCAGTGCAACAACTAATTGTGGAACTGTAAAACTGCTTGCAAACACCAAAAGGATCAATACTGCGGATAGGAACACACATAAACTGCCTTCGATACTTCTCGTAAACTTTTTCTTTGAAAATAAGGCATGAACACGATATTTATGTTTTCCAAAGCGAATACCGATCGGTTCGGCAAGCCCGTCTCCTAGTCCATTGATGATAACGGGAATAAAGGCCAGCGTACCATAACCTATGCTTTGAAAATACAGAAAGCAGGGTGCCAGAACGACGTAGCCGGCAATTAATTGCGTATTCATCCACAGCAAAGTATGAGGACGATCTTCCGGACGATCAAAAGAAGCAAACATGCGTTGAACCAATACACTTTTCTCGCGAATTGGCTTAATATAAATGAGCATAATAACGCAGTTCATCAGCATTCCGACGATAAAAATGGGCCCGGTATATCCTGTACTGGAACTCACGATCAATTCAATAACCATTGGTGTAATAAAAGACATGAAATGAACAATTTTACGAGCGTAATTCACACGCAACTGATATTTGAGTACAATCGTACCGATCAAAAATTGGATTCCATACAGTATGACAAACATGATGCTTTGCTTTATGATGAATACTGTCATATTTTGCGCTCCCACCCCAGTAGATGAATCTCCCTTGATAACTACCTATTTCCAAAAAAAAAGCAAAAGGGAATCTTTCCTTTTCAATGTGAGTTGATAAAAACACTGATCATGGATAAGACTCCCGGCGACGGTTAATTTATTCACATGTAATAGATAATAAGAATGCTCTAGTTTAGCAAAAAGATCCAAAAAGCGGCTGCCAATACAAAACGATAGATTGCAAAAGGAATCAGTTTAATCCGGTTAATCAACTTCAGGAAAAATTTAACTGCAATCATGGCTACAATAAAAGCAGTCACAAACCCCGTAATAAATAAGGGAAGATCATCAACCGACAGATAATCCCAGCTCTCGTATAAATCCTTCAGTGAAGCACCGAACATAATAGGAAGTGCCATTATAAACGTAAATTCCGAGGCTGTTTTGTGACTCATGCCTGCTAGCAAACCTCCCGATAGCGTAGCACCCATTCTCGAAAAACCGGGAACAAGTGCAAAGCACTGGAACAGACCTACGATTAAAGCCTGCCGGTAAGTGACTTGATCCAATGTTTCTGCAGCCGGCTTTTTTGGTTTGAATATTTCGGCTGCAATCATCAGAATCCCGCCAAGGATTAACGTTACAACAACCGTTTGAGCACTGAACAAAACCTCTTTTATGTAATCGTAAAAAAATACGCCCCCAACACCAAAAGGGATAACACCAATAATGATATGAATAAGTGTTAACTTTTCCGTAGACTTTGTCGCTTTCCGATCTTCTCCAACATGGATACCGAGGATGCTGAGAATTCGTTTCCAGAACAGAAAAGCCACAGCCAGGATTGAACCGAGTTGGATTACAATCTCAAATGTCGAAGCACGCACAGTACCCTCGAAACCTAGCAAATGTCCCACCAAAATCAAATGACCTGTAGATGACACTGGGGCGAACTCCGTAAGTCCTTCCACTATACCTAGTATAAGCCCGATAATAATATCCACTAATTTTCCTCCAGATCCAATGAATTAAATTTATCGTGGTATGAATTCACAAAATACGTTATATTTTGATAAGCATTTACACTAGATTCGCTCCTCCCCAAAACTCTTAAACAAAATGGTAATGGATGCATCAAATTTTGTCAATAAATCCAATGAATAAATTTTATTTGTTTTTATTCCATATATCTACCTCATCATGTTCAAACTGGACTTGACCTGAAAACCCCTTATACAATAAATATGTCAACCCCTTACCTTATATACTAAAACCTGTTGAGTGATGAGAATTGTTCTTTGATCACTCGTTTCCACTCTCACGAAAACACCCTATAAAGTAGACGACGTGTCTGCTCCATAGGGTGAAATAGCGTAGTTGTGATGTCGCCTCAAGTCACTGTGACTTGGCGTGTTTTCTGGACTTGTTATGTTGCACAGACTTGATCTTTTTCACCTCAATCGTAGCAGGCTCCTGCGGATGTTCCACCGGGTACATTTTACGGAACAATAACGTCTGTAGTACCAGGAACGAGCCCCCAACTGTCCAGTAGAGCGGCATTGCTGCCGGAGCTGTAAGAGAAAAGAATGCCATCATCAATGGGGAGAGATAACCCATAATGGCGAACTGTTTTCGCTGCTCAGGCGCCATATTGGCTTGTGATACCTTGGCTTGAATCAGATATATGACCGCAACCACCACAGCGAGTACGTAGTCCGGCGCTCCCAGTTTGAACCACAGGAACGAGTGGGAGGACAACTCCGGTGTAAGTCGGATGGCTGTGTAAATACCTGAAAGTATAGGCAACTGAATGAGCATCGGCAAGCAACCAATGTTCAACGGATTGAACTTATGTTTCTTGTATAGCTCCATCGTTTCCTGAGACAGCTTTTGCTTATCAGCAGGATCATTTTTGCCTTCATATTTTTTCTTGAGCGCATCCATCTCGGGTTTCATGGCGTTCATAATGACTCGTGTTCCCTGCTGGGACTTGGCTTGTCGCATCATCAAGGGTAACAGCGCTAAACGAATGACCAGCGTAATCACGATAATCGCGACCCCGTAGCTTCCGTTAAATATGGTGGCAATGTGCTGAATCAGGTACGACAGTGGAAATACGATATAGTGATTAAAAAATCCCGGTGTCGACGAAGTAATCTCCGACACGTTGTTGCTGCATCCGGCAAGCAGCATGACTGCAAACAAAATGGCAATCAGGCCATAGATCCGTCCCTTGCCCGAAGTAAAAGTGAATCCCTTGTTAGTCTTATGTTCCATATATATCCTCCTCGTTGATTTGTTGACCAATCGTTCAACGAGGAATGACAATCTGGTTCATCTTCATCGGGCGCTTCTCTTCGTCTAATCATGCGACTCCAGTCTTCCTGTCTATGCTGTCTGTCCAAACACAAGGCGGGAAGTACAGGTTCAAGTCCACCACCGGCGCCACCTTCCACCCAGTACTCGGTCATGCCACAGTGAAGATGGGCAATATAGGCATAACTGACGGTGAAGATGAGTCCAATCGAGAATAAATATGGTAATAACTCCTGCAGTTCAAACAAGGGATTCACCCCCTTTATAGGTTAGTTTTTATATTATAACACTTACATATTGTTTTTGCATAAATCCGTACGTGAAAACAACGACTATTCAGCTATTCCGTTCTCAATTTGGACATTTCTAGCTCAGCTCGGTGTCTTGCCACGTTATAAGAAGGCCAGGAACGATCTGATGTATCCATATCCAGATATGCTTGACGTTCCAGCATTTCCCTCTTGAGATCCGGGTACTCCTTCAGAGCAAACTCTCGAAGTAGCGGAGTTGCATCTGCTGACAGACTCGCCAGATAGATTGCATCAATATTGCCAGTCTGATGATAACGTTCTATGTTCAGCTCGGCAATCCGTTTATCCATGCCCACATAGTTGACTGCAACATAAGCTGTGAGCGCCAGCACGATATACCAGCGGATCAGCGGTATTGATGTGTACCGTATACGAAGGCCAGCAATCAGCAACAGGAGTGCGAGGAAGATCATGAATGCGTGTACCAGGAAGCGAATGTACGTATAGCCATATGCCTGCTCATATAGATTTAGGCGCATAAACGCGGAATACAACATAATTGCTGAACAACTGACCAGAATCAGGAGCAGTACCTGATGCACGATGGAACCCACTTTGCCACTCGAACGGGTATACTGCAAAGCAACAATAAGAATAAAGAAGTTAATACCTGTGACGAGAATTAACTCCGCGAATCCACTTCTCGCATAGTCTGCGTAAGACAGATCTACCGGAAGATGCCCCTCACCTGCACCAAACAGATACGAAAACTGTACAAGTACAAACAAAACGTACACACAGTTAATGACAATCAGCATCGTCCCCACAATGATGGGGTCCAATCTGAATGGTTCCCGCTGAACTAGAGTGCTTTCGGGCTCGGGTGTAATCTTATTGGTAACCCGACCTTCAGTGGCCGGGCCCACAGGAGAGAATATATAGGTGTGATCACGCTTATCAACCGTGGATGCCGCTCCATTTTTCCAATGTGCGTTCGCTCTCTTCTCTGCCTCATATTGCATTGGCTGTACAAATCCCCATACATAACCGAACAGCAATACACCTGCGATGACAATCCAGATGATTCTCGGTATCCCTGGAGTAAAAGCCAATTGATTCAGCCACTCCGGAAAACCGGCTAAATACTGATCAAAGACCCCGTCAGCAGAGGACAGTAATGCAACGACTACAATGAGGATAGGCAAGGACGCCACAAGACCAATGAGTACTTTGAAAACAACTGTTTTCTGGGATTTGCCCATGCCATGCCCGCCTGCTCTCACAGCAATGGCAGCAACAGTCCCCCAATGACGTATGGCTTGAGGCAGCATGTGGTCAATAGCCGTACCAATCAAACCAATCTCCCACCACTGCTTCTGTTTTCTGCCCATCAGATACGTCATATGTAAGATAACTACGCCGGGTATAACCAGAAAATTAAGAATATACAGCAGTTCATTGTCGTATAACAGGAACGTTAGCGACAACAATAGCACTACAGCCGCCACAAAAGCATCAATGAACTTGAAAGACCTCATGCGATCCCGTGCAAACAGATACATGAACACATAAAAGAGAATTACAAAGACAGGATACGATACGCCAATCTCATTACCATAGAATAAATACTGGTGAATGATCGCCAGCACCCATGCAGACAGTAGCGTGATTAGAGCGCGTTGCGGTGAAGCCATTATTTTATCAATCATGGGAAAAACCTCCATTAACCTTTCTATGCTATATTCTAGATGATAAAATAGGAATATAAATAGAAATTTAAATCGACAAAACTTCTTATTTTAGAGGAATACGTCAGAGTTCACCTCCAGGAGGGAATCAACACTTGAAACTACATCAGCAATATCTGCTGTTGCATCGTCATTACGGTCACCATACAGAACATGAACTTACACTCGCCGATCTCGCTGAGTTGCTAAATTGTACACACCGCAATACGTTAACGATTGTCAAAAAGATGGTTGCCCATGATTGGATTCGTTGGGTTTCCCAGCGTGGCCGGGGTCGGCGTTCTTCACTGACTTTGCTTGTTTCGGCTGATCAAATCGCCGCAGAATATATGATGCACGCCATGAATCGCCGGGAGTTACAGGAAGCTGCCGAGCAGGTGAGCGCATTCTCCAGTTCAACAATCATGCAGGATCATCTAAACCAGTGGTTGCTTGGATATTCAGGACATCATACGGAAGCCGGCACCAATAATGAGCAGATTGATACGCTTCGGTTGCCCCTGCGCCAACACCTTCATGCGCTTGATCCGCTGTACATTAATCTATTAGCTGAATCCTTTGTTACCAGCCATGTCTTTGACGGGTTGGTTCAGCGGGGTGAACAGGGAGAGATTCTCCCATGTCTCGCTCATACCTGGGATGTCAGTGCAGACCGAAAGACCTGGATCTTTTATTTGCGAAAAGGGATTACATTTCACGATGGCCAGTTGTTGACGGCCCATGATATTGTTCATACGTTTGAACGGCTGCAATCTACAGATCGCCGGACACTGTACCGTGATGTAAGTAAACAGATTCTATCTATTGAAGCGGTCGATTCCTTAACCGTGTGTTTCCAGCTTAAAAATCCTCATGAATTGTTTTTGTCCTTCCTGACAACAAGTCGTGCGGCGATTGTACCCTCACCAGGAACAAACGAACATAAGATGAAGCATTCGGGTGATGTGCATGGGATGCAAAAACCTGTTGGGACGGGGCCATTTAAGGTCACTGCCTGGGATGATCACTTGTGCAGACTTGAAGCCTTTTCATCGTATTTTCAGGGTAGAGCACATATGGACCGGGTAGATATCCTGCAAATTCCGTGGAGTGCCTCGGCAAAAATGGACGATAGCCAAGATATCGAAACTCCGTTCTTTCATCTTGTTCATAATCCTTCTTCGTCTGCGGGTGCAGACTGGACACAGATTAGTGCAGGTGTGATGGTTCATAAATTACTCACGTGTAATACACAAAAAACCGGACCGTTAAACGATCCGGAAGTAAGAGCACACCTTCAGTCATGCCTTGCTGGAATGTATAGAGATGACGGACAAGCAGATGACTCTGAAGTCATGGAGACTGATTTTAGTGCGGTGAATACCGGGATGGTTGACCCGGAGGGATTTAGTGATATTACTAAACGACTTACTTCGTCTACTCCCATCTCCCTGCACATTGCAACCATCCCACAATATCGCAGGGATGCCCAACATCTGGCGTCCATACTGGAGCAGTGCGGTTTCTCATGTACCGTCCGAACCGCTACGATGGAGCAGTTCAAAGGAAATCTGCGGCTGGAATCTGATCTGATCCTCTTCTCTCTCATTCGGGACAGGGACGAAGAACTGCGAAGGTATGATCTCTACTCTACGTTATCTGAGCATCTGGAAGATTCTACTCGTATAACGATCTATGAGATCTTGCAAACCATCGTAGCCTCTCCCATCGCTGCGGATCGAACTCGTGAATTAGACCGCATTGAGCAATTTTTGGTTGGTCAGAATTTACTGTTCCATTTATCCGAAAAACCGGTAGAAACCGCTTATCTGCCTTCGGTACGTGGTCTATCTTTCAACAGCCAGGGCTGGGTGAACCTGCGTCATATCTGGTTTCCTTCTGACGCGCGAGCACATCAGTTTGATTAGACATCGTATTATATAACTTTATATACTGGTACCATCCGATCGCGCGTCTTTTAATTTTATTTTGACATGGTCGTGATCGGCTCTCCCTGTTTGCTTCTCAATAAAATGGTATCTTTACGACGATATACTCCAAGCAGTAAACCCATCATGGCGTATTCTAATATTATATGAATGCCGCGCCCGATAAAAGGAAAGTTGACACTGACAATTGGAACCTCCCGGTAGTCATCGCAAGAGAATATAACATTTGCAAAGCGAACGTGATTGTAATACTGAAAATAATCATTCGACCAAAATCATCCCTAATACAAGGCAACGTCTTTAACATACTGGCAATAAACCATACGATTCCAAGCAATAGCAAAATACCTGCTGACCAGCCAAACACATCAATAAGCATCACACCGGGATAGTCCATATAAAACCTTTGGGAAATTCCAAAGGTTATGTCCAAACCGTTGCCCCACCATCCGGCGGACTGAAGGATACTTATAATTGAACGGTTATACTCGAAGTTCCCCAGCAGATCATTCTGAAGATTCAAAACGACAGAGAGTCTCTCAAAGCGCTTGTATTCACCTGTCAAAAACAACTGCAACATAATAACACTTCCGGTTATTGTAGCTCCGATGAAAGTATAGAGCCATTTTCGTGTAATCCAGGCAAGCATGATTAGCGTTGCCGTTCCGAACAGAAACAATCGTACCCAATCTGAAGCTTGAAATAGGCTATAAGACGGCAAAGCCACAAGAAGCATATATGTTGAGACGGATTTTACATCACACTTGGTGCTCAACTTATCCAGCATAATTGCACCTATGGCGAGAGGCAACACCCACATCGATGTCGTTGTAAGATCAATTGTAAAACCGAATATGCTCCAAAACCGTTGTACACCGTAATCAAACGGTGATACCAGCGGATTAATCCACAACATACCACTTAACAAAATATAGATCCACCAGGCAGCTTTTTTCCATTTTTGATAATCAAAATACATCAAAAACACCATCAGTATTAAACCAAAAATGGTATACATCAAATGACTCATATATATCAACTGATAGTTTTCATCTGAAATATTTGTCGTATAAATCCACATCAGCAGCAGGCTTATTATTAGCAAACTGGCAATTCCCGTTAACAGCGCCCAATGCATACGATGGCGATGCAACCGGTGCATACTCTTGCCTACGACAGTAGGATCGCCCATCTGTTCAATGGCATATGCAATTGCTTCTTCCTCTGTATAACCTTCTTGTTCTTTATCCAAAATCATCTCTTCCATGTGGTTTCCCAACTCATCACGTAGGTCGTTATGTACTTCGCGAGCTTTAACCTGAACACACATGTGATCAAGATAATGCTGAATTCGCTCATGTCGATTCGTCATGTCAGGCCTCCTTCCCCAAGCACCCGATCCACAGCTCTACGGAATAAATTCCACTCTGCTTTTTTACTTTGTAAGGCCTCCATGCCCTTGTCACGAATCGAATAATATTTCCGTTTACGACCTTCAACCTCCATCCAGTACGACTCTACCCAACCTTCAATCTCCATAGCATGCAAAATAGGATATAACGTGCCCTCTTTCAGATTAAACACACCCTCGGATTGACGATGTAGTTCCTTGATTAATTCATATCCGTACAACGGTCGTTCCTGAAGCAGGGTCAGAATCAATGTTTCGGTACTGCCCTTAATCATTTGTTTGTTAACCTGCAACGCGCTCACTCCTTCCTTTTCAATTCATTTAGCAAGAATTTTAGATTTTGAAAAATAACACTTTCAAATCTCTGCTTTTCACATACATCGGAAACCTATGCATAGAACAACTAGGTATGATTTTACCTTATCCTTCCTTTTCTGTCTAGCCAACAAGCTTCTTTATTTATGTTAAAATAAACAAGTCCTTTCATTCACGAACTCTAATGATAAATCTATATACTCGTGTATTTTTCAATTACATATCCTATTTTTTGAATCTAATTAAAGGAGGCATTACATTCATGAGCAAACTAATTTTCTTTCTCGGCGGGGCCGGAAGTGGCAAGACCACCCTTGCCAAAGCCCTTTCCCATAAACATAAAGCGGCTTTCTTTGATATGGATATTCTGCTTCGTCCCGCGGCTGAGGCAATCATGACCCTTCAGGGACTTGATCCATCCGACCGAGATTCGCCTGAATACAAAAGGTTGTGCCGTGATCTTGGGTACCGCATTACGATGGACGCCGCTCTGGATAACGTTCAGTTAGGTATCGATACGATCGTTGTGGGGCCATTTACCAAAGAAATTGGTACCCCGGATTGGATCGAGCAGGAACTTGCACGAATCGGACATACCCTGGATGATACGGATGTGCGTGTAACCTATATTTATCTTGAGAATGAAGCGTTGTATCACAAACGGATCACAGCGAGACAATCCCCACTAGATGAATGGAAGTTATCTAACTGGGATGCCTTCACAGCTTCTCTCGTCCGTAAAGAAATAGCCTGGCCCCTCCCTGCTTCATCCGTCGCTTATATTGATAATTCCAGTGATGATCCTGCGATTGCCTATGCTGAACTTGAACGATGGATGTACGAGTAAAAAGAAATCACTCGCTCACTCACCTAATCTGTGATGATAGATAGTATCAACGCTACTCTCGCCAAATTGTTGTAACTCACTTCTTGAACTCTAATGAATCTCAGGCACCTTATTGCCTTGTTTTGACTAATAGGAAAATTCTAGCTATGATGAACGTAACCGCAAAAAAATAGCCCTCCATATTGCTGCACATCGTAGGTTAAAATGGACAGTAAGAAGACCACCATTTCAGAGCTACACAGCAAAGGAGAGCTATCCCTATGAAGTCTACCACAAAATTCATCGGTTTAGATGTATCCAAAGAAAAAATTTCTGTCGCTATTGCTGACGAGGGTCACGACAAGCCCCGGTATTACGGTACCATTGCTCATACGGCTGCTGCCTTACGCAAACTCATCAAAGAACTGGGCCCGGCAAGCACCCTGTCGTTTTGTTATGAGGCCGGTCCTACAGGTTACGAAACCTACCGCTGGATCGAATCGATGGGAGCTGCCTGTGTCGTCATTGCCCCTTCACTCATTCCGAAACGCTCCGGCGATCATGTGAAAACAGATCGACGGGATGCCGAGCAACTGGCACGTCTGTTCCGTGCAGGCGAGCTTACACCGATTTACGTTCCAGCACGTGAAGATGAGGCGCTTCGTGAATTGGTTCGGGCACGCGAATCGGCAAAAGAAGATGCTCACCGGGCTCGTCAACGCGTACTCAAATTTTTATTGCGCCACCAGATCCATCCGCCGGAACATATCAAACGTCGCTGGACGAAAAAATATCGCGTATGGCTTGGACAACTGACCTTCCCGAATGTGCCCATGCAGATTGCGTTTACGGAGTACCTTCATGCCATGGACGAGATCGAGCAACGCATCGGTCGACTGGAAAAAGCCTTGATTGAAGAGGCGGCGACCAGTTCCAAAGCCGATTTGATTCAAATTTTACAGTCTTTGCGTGGCATTGGATTTCTTACGGCCGTCACGCTTGCTGCGGAGATCGGTTCCTTTGCCCGGTTCCGTTCTCCTGCCCAGCTCATGGCTTACTTGGGCCTGGTTCCACGCGAGCATTCGTCTGGAATCCGTACCCAACGAGGCTCGCTCACCAAAGCGGGAAATGGACGATTGCGTCGAACCTTGATTGAATCGGCATGGAGTTACCGTCATCGGCCTGCGATTAAAGGGGACTTGGCCCGCCGTTTGGAAGGTCTGCCTGCGGACATACAGCTTATTTCATGGAAAGCCCAGGAAAGGCTGCATCGAAAATTCCGCCGTTTAGTTTATGGATTAAACAAACATAAAAATGTCGCAGTTACCGCCGTAGCCAGGGAACTGACCGGGTTCATTTGGGCGGTCGCCCGAACGTTGGAGCTACCGAACGCTCAGTGATCTGTTTTTCATCTTGAAGAGACGGATGGTTTAAAAGGAAAAAGGGAAAACCCGGAGCCTTAGGCCCGGGAGTTCATGGAAGGTTCAGGAGAGAATATACGAGGTTCGTTTGCACTAGGCTTTTATTGGGCTGAACGTGCGTGGCTAGCTTGTAACAGCTCTCCTTGACGAAGGCATACCATGTGGTAACCAACCCACGGATAGCAGCGTGCCAACCGTCGCTCGCATATGGACTCCCGCGCTTAGGGCTTCGGAGAAAAGCAGCATGTGGTGCTGGGTTTGACAAAAACGTTCATAGCAACGAATCTCAGCAATGCTAAACGGGAGCAGACGAGTGGAAATGGGCAAAAACCAGCTAAAAACGAAGAGTTAAGACGTCTCAGATTCGTTGCGATTTCAATATGGTTCATATACTTGAAATAGGGTGTGGCAGGTTCGTTAGCGTTCCAAAAAGTGCCAACTGATGAGCGAAGTGTACGCCAAAACGCTATCTGAATGTGATCTGGATGAAAGCTTTACACTGATCATATATATATCAAAAAAGGATCGGTCTCACCAAGCCCCCAGGCTGATGAAACCGATCCTTTTTTCCATTAAATATCTTCGCATAGTACATAAAATAGACGATATCTTCTACCCCAATTGGACGTCAAACGTCAGACATCAGCTGATAAGTACGCTTCACATTCGTCCATTGCCCTATCATTCACCCATCTATGCGCTTAGCAGGACAAGTACATACAACTGCCCGAAGATATCTGTGGTGATTGAAAATATACCAATCCCTATCCGCGCTGACGCGCAGCATGACGTTCAGCAATACGAGATGTAATTAATCCGTGAGTTTCATCGATCTCTTCCGGTGTACACGCGGCTTTTAATTCATATACTTTCACTGGCGAACGATCAATAATATCCAAAAACGAATCAAAAAAGGTCATGTCTTTACTATGGATGTATGGACACCAATGATCTGCCAACCCTACGGTTTCATGAATATGCACGCCAACCACGTGATCAATCAACGCGTTGGCTTCACGTACATTATCGTACAGCCCCATTCGATCCATCATCATGCCGTGACCAATATCATACCAGAGACCAAGCGGCGCGCCCTTCATTTGTCCAATAATCGTTCCGGCTTCGTGCAAAGTCGGCATCTGATAACAGCGTGAACGGGTTTCAATACCAAAATTCACCCCGTATCCCCGCTGCTCAGACAAGTCACATACCTCTTCCAGACTCTCCTGAATCCGGCTCAGGTAATGTGCGCTGCCATCTTTCCGTTTCTTCAGCATCTCTTGCCATAAAGATTGATATGCCGGTGAATCCCGTCCTTGATCGTGGTATATCTTTTTCAACGCTTCATCTATATTGTATTCAAACGGAACCTCACCGGGATGTACAACAACAGCCTTGGCACCATAACGATGTGCGTACTCGGCTGAGCGAAGTAACAGTTCAATCGCCCGTTTGCGGCGCGGCTCATCATCGAATCCAAGCAGGACGGAATCCGTCCCGTAATCAGGGTCAGCCACATGCGGGAATGTATTATGCACACTGGATACACCGATCTCGCCCCGTTCAATCATCGGTTCTATCGTCTGCAGCATCTCTTCCGTAACGTTATAATTCAGCTCAACTTGTTTGAATCCAAGAGACTTGATCTCCTCGATCATGCCTTGTCCGGTCGTATGACGTTTGATATTCCAACATGTTGAGAACGAATATTCCTGTTTGTCCGTATACATCATTGGTCCTCCTGTCTCTCATTCTATCGCCCATTCATATTCCATTTATCTCTATCTATATAAGTTGAACCAATACACTTTATACTAGATCACTCCAATTGCAGTACCATCTTCTGATCGCTGTTATCCCCAGATTTTTTTGATCCCCTTCTCCAAAGGGAAAAATCCGGTGATAGCTTATGCTTCCGATGCAGCTTTCTTGCAGAAAGCTTTCAGGCGAACGCTCCGCTTCTTCAGATCGATTCTGCACTCTTCGTTCTCGTGTAAATGTTCAGTTCATCTTATATACCTATTTATTCCTCAAACCGTTGTCTTCACGGAGAGTCAATTCAAATCTCATCTTGTTTGCCGTCTTCCCAGGCACATAACGATAGATGATCTCCGCATGATTCACGTACATTAACACAGATGGTTCAGGCGCTTCAGCCTTCACGGCACACGCAAGTCCAGGGAACTGCCATAATGCTGGTGTAATATCCTGCTGACAAAGGGATGGCCCCCTGATTTCAAAATAAACATCGATCTCTTCCGCCGTATCCAGCTCCACATCAATGGTTAACGAATCAGGTGTGAGATCCGCATCGAACGATACTCCGCGCAGATGACTGTTCCACCCCTCGCCTACCTCACGGCGGATCAAGCGAAGATAATAACGCTCCCCCGTCTCTGTCTGCCAGTGGATCGTAGCTGGATGCATCTGTCCATTCGTATTCACACTTCCCGACATGGCCCCGATCATCCGATGCTCACCGATCCAAGCTTTGGCTGTACACAAATTCCGATTGGACGTTGGATCATTGCGCTCACACAGTTCCACGAACTGTTTCTGCACAAGCCGATCTTCTTGATGAGCCTTGAAATACGGCACGGCTTCAGCGGGCACATCCACCCCAAGGAGCGCAATCATGGGATCATGACCAGATTCACAGTTGATTCCTGCCAGATATTCATACCCTTCTCCAAGCAAGAGATAGATAAATACACCGATCGAACTATGCTCTCGCATCTCCATGTCGTACGCCCGAGAGAATGGGCCGGAGAGATTCTCCAAGTTGGCATTGTAATATAGCGCAATGTTATTCCACAGCCCATGTTCAATCCGGTGTCCAATTTCGATCAAACGTTCGGTGAGTCCATACTTTCGATACATGCCAAGCACGGACAGATCCACCCCATAATACGTTGTCGTATTGAACTCCGCGAATGTACCGTTGTATTGTTCAAACTCCTTCATTAACCCTTCCGCCTGTTCATCCGAATGCTGAATCCAATCTGTTCGGTTCAAGCGATGCCCGTAGTAGTGAGTGATGAAAATATGCATCAACTCAATATTGGTGTTCATCGGGATTACGTCGGATAACCTGCGTTCTATTGATCCTTGAACAGCCAGTTCCATCGCATAATCCATCCGTTTCACGAGTGTCTCCGGCAGTAGATCGGCGAATTCAGCAGTTACAACCACACAGACACAAGCGATAAACTCACGCCAGTTGGGATCATAGCTGATCCAGACTGGTGGCAGAACCTGATTCACTGCCGAATAAAAAAGGTTTTTCAGTTGTTTGGGGTCTGCTTCCTCTGTTAGCAGAGAACCCTCTTCCTGTAGTTTATGGATAAACTGCGCAGACACCTTCTCAAAGGTGCGTTCCAGGAAATAGGCCGTGCCTGGCGCAAAAGATTTCCAAGCATAGTGACCCGCTGGTGGATGCACATCATTGGGTCGGGTCGCGAAGGTTCCGTGATAGATCTCATCCGGAGCGTCATATTGAACATCGAGCACCTTGTGGAACACTCGTATCGCGCGTTCCACATCACCAGGCTCATTTCGAATTAACAATCCGAGCGCATAATGTGCACTGGCTCGTGTGCTGTGCTGCGATGAATCCTCTTCTTCGAAACTCCGAATCAGATCCACTTTCTCGTCATAAAAGCTATCCATCATCAACATGGACTGATTTATAAGATACTTTTGCTCTTTCGACATCTTCTCTACCATTCGTTGTGTCATGTCATGCGACCTCCCGAGACTATAGGTGCGTGTTCAAAAAGATCAGTTTTCAGTACCAAGAAGATGGAATTAAGCTAGAAATGGAGTAGCGGAGCGTAGGACAACTACGTGAGCAACGGACATTTCGGCTAAATTTCATATTCGATGCTGATGATGCCACTAGGCATCATTCGTAATCAAAAGTGAACTTTTTGAACAACCTCTATTAACCTTTTACAGCACCTACCATTACGCCACTGATAAAGTACCGCTGCAACCACGGGTACACAAGCAGAATCGGTAACGTTGAGAATATAACGCTGGCTGCTTTCAGACTCTCAGGCAGTACTTGAACAGCACCGATGCCTTCGTTCTGCATCAGTTCTGTAATCTGGTTTTGCTGAATCATCTGATACAATTTTAATTGCAAAGGGTATAGCTCAGGCTTGGTAATATACATGAGTGCATCCTGGAAACCATTCCAGCGTCCTACCGCGTAGAATAAGCTCAGTGTCGCCATAACCGGAAGGGACAGCGGCAAGATAATGCGCATAAGTGTTCCGAAGTGGCTGCTTCCATCAATGCCTGCTGCTTCTTCCAGACTTTCAGGAATACCTCTGAAGAAGGTAATGAGGATAATCATGTAGAACGGACTAATCAATCCAGGCAGAATAAGTCCCCATGTGCTATCGAGTAAATGTAGATTTTTGATCAGAATGTACTCTGGGATAATGCCCCCACTGAAGAACATCGTCACCACAATAACGAGCATGAACCACTTGCGCCCTTTTAGATTACTCTTCGCCAGTGGATACGCTGCTGCGATAGTCATCACCATGCTTAGCACAGTACTAAGGACGGTCAGCCAAATGGTATAGATGAGGGAACGAATCATTGATCCATCTGCAAATACTTTGGTGTAAGCCTCAAAGGACAACTCTTTGGGGAAAAAGGAAACTTCTCCTGAACCGATCGCCCGGTTTGAACTGAGCGAGATCGCAATAATATGAATGAATGGTGCAAGACACAGCACCATCGTAATGACAATAAGAATGACGTTTACCGTGTTGAATATTCGATTCGCCGTGTTTTCAGACATCTCACTCACTCCTTACAGATCATATGTGATTCAATCCACTACATAATGCTCTCATCGGTTAATTTCTTGGACGTATAATTCGCTCCGAGTATGAAGACAAGTCCAACTAAAGCCTGGAACAAACCTACAGCTGTTGCGAGCGTAACCTGACCAGACTGTAAACCGACACGATACACAAACGTGCTAAGTACATCCGAGTATTCACGTACAGCCACGTTTCCGATAATAAATGGTCGGTCAAAGCCGATGGAGATCATATTGCCGACATTGATGATCAATAAGGTAACAATCGTTGTTTTGATGCCTGGCAAGGAGATGTGCCAAATTCTGCGTAGCCGACTTGCTCCATCCACTTCTGCCGCTTCGTAGAGTTCCCGGTTAATGCCCGTGAGAGATGCCAGATACAGAATCGTACCCCAGCCTGCACTCTGCCACACGCCTACCGCAAGATACGTAAAGAGCCAATAGTTTTTGTCTGAAAGGAAAGGTAATGGATCAAATCCCATGCTCATCAAGATATTGTTAATAAAACCGGATTGTGTACCAAATACCTGAAGTACGATCCCTCCAATAATGACCCACGAAATAAAGTGAGGAATGTACAGTAAAGTCTGTGCCAACTTTTTGAACCAGGCCTTCTTCAGCTCGAACAATAAGATGGCCAGTATAAGTGGTGCCGGGAAGGAAACCAGTAAATCCAGCATGTTTAGCACTAACGTGTTGCGTAATGCAGTGTAGAACCCCTGATTTTGAAACACTTCTCTGAATGCATCCAAACCAATCCACTCACTACCAGAGATCCCTTGAAAGAAGTTAAAATCCTTGAACGCAATCTGCACGCCATACATTGGCCCATACTTGAAAATAATGAAGTAGATCATGGGCAGTAGGAGCAACGCATATAGTTGCCAGTTTCTGCGGAAATAGATGCTTGTTTTCATAAACCTTCCCCCCATGTCATTCAGGATTCTTCATCAAGGCGATGTTGCCATCGCCCTAATGAAATCCCTGTTCTTTGTTGTCATACACATTTAGATGTGATCTCTACTCTACTTATTTCATTGCTTTGTAAGCTTCTGTACGTTCATCCAGGATCGCTTGACCACCGCTCGCCATATAGTCCTTCATCATGCTGTCATACGTGGCTTCAAAATCAGCGGGTTTGGAAATGGTTGTTTTCACGAAAAACTCCATGAACTTGTCTTTCAGACCGTTACCGTAACGTGCTTCTGCATCAATCGGTTTGGAGAAACGTACCGGTTGAATGGTGTCCGTGTTAGAGATCGCTACCGACTTGCGCATATCATCCCGATACTTCGACTCTACCTGAACGACGTAGGCCTCTTCATTTTTCTTGTCATCCCCAACGTATTTACCGTTCACGATGATGGCAATGTCACCGGAATTATAGATACGGCCTGCGATTTCAGGAGAAGCATCATCTTTGATCAGTGGTACCCCATCCACAAGTTCATAGTTCTCGTTTTCAACACCGAATTGCAGATCGAACAGGTTATTGCCCGAAGCCATCCAATCCAGATACTTCATCGCTGCTTCCGCATTTTTGCTCGATTTCGGGATCATGACATACATCGCATTGGGTGCATATGCCGGTTTGGCGAATTTGCCTTCCGAGTTTTTGAATGCATCAATGGGTGTAATCACTGCACCCGGTTGATTGGTTTGCAGGTTTTTGTACGTACCGGAGATATAAATCTCCCCTGCATCCTCTGTGTAGAATCCAACTTTCCCGTTAGATACATCTTCCCATAGCTTTTTCTTGTCTTTGTCGAGTCCAAAGTCCTTGCTCATTAATCCTTCATTATAAAGTGTGTTCATATATTTCAGAGCGTCCTTGAAACCAGGCAACAACGTTGGATAGTCATTGGAACCCAGTTGCTGCGTTAATGTATATTTCTGTTCTTCCGTCAGCGGTTCAATGAATGACCAGATCAGTGGTTCATATTGAGCCGAGGCAATGGACATCCCCATCGGAATAAGTCCTGTACCGACTTTACCCGGATCTTTTTCCTTGAAGGCCTTCAGTGTTGTATGCAGCTCCTCAGCTGTCTCAGGGGAAGGCAATCCGAGTGCATCCAGCCAGTCCTGACGAACATAGGATGCGTACTTGCCAAGTACAAGACGTTTACCCGGAACCGCGAACTGTTGTCCATCGTATTGACCGTAGGCCAGCGTTTCATCTCCCAGGAACTTCTTCAGGTTAGGACCACTTTGATTGATCAGATCCGTAAGTTCGGTCAGACCTCCTTGCTCTGCATACCGGTTGAATGTTCCCGAATCGTAGGTAAAGACGATATCAGGTACTTCAGAGCCACTCGCCATCAGAACGTTAAGTTTCTGTACTTCCTCCGAGCGTGGTACCGGAACAAATTGAACGTCGATGTTGTTTGGATCGCCAAACTTCTCTTGAATGAAGCGAGTCAGATAACTGTCCGAAATGGTGTAGCCCGCCGGAGTATTTCCCCGATCGAAGATTTCTACTTTCAAAGTTGTCTTTTCCCCCGAATCCGACTCTCCAGATGAAGATGTTGATTCGCTTCCTGACGAACATGCAGATAATAATAGAGTGAATGCCGTTACCACTGCGAGGATTGAACTTGCCTTGCCTGCCTTACGTCTTTGAAATAATCTCATTTGACCTTTCCCCTTTCGCACACTCTCTGAATGGATTCACATGATTGCCACTCCACTTTGTTCATCCCATTTTGTTGCACCTGTGAATGTCACTAATCATTACATATGATCTGATATTTAGACAATAAACTATTTTCAAAATGTAAATTCACGTTTTTTTACGTTAAATACCGCGATATATAAACATATTTCCTGACAATATACAATTTTCACGACACTAATGTTAACTATATTAACATAATATGTTGTGTTAAGGTCGATTTCTCATACCCAATCTGGCATCACCCATCTTGCAATAATCCTTTTTCCATAGAATTTCTCTTCAAAAAATGAAAAAGAGACCACATCTTATGTGATCTCCTTGTTTAGCAACACGTGTAGAACGACTCGACGCACTAATTCCTCGGCGGAAGATTAAACTTCACTTGACCAAACAACGTATCGATGGCATTTCCCGCAAATTGATCCATCACATGTTCGTTGCTTGTGTCCGTATGTTCCAAAATCAATACATTATACTTCTCATCATAGTGCATTCCGCCCAAAATAAATCGTACAGGAATGTTCTGAGCCGCTCCTGCCTTAGAAATGGCCTGAATAAGTTCGGATTCATGCCTTTGTACACCATCTTCAACTCCTGCCCTATTATCTATAAATTGTCATACTGCTAGTATAGGACATTCGTAAAATTCCTTAACAATATACCAGCTAGACTGGCCTAAGATCGTGGTTGAACAGCCAAAAAATCTCCTGCAAAGGACGATAAGGGACGAAACCTTATTGCCTCATACAGGAGATTTCATTGATATCTCTAAGATTATTGGATTTCACCCGATACTCGGATGTTCTAACACGTGCAATTCCGTTATTGATCCCCTTGTTTTCCACTCCGCTTGCGATAGTCCCCTGGTGTCACGCCCATAATCCGTTTAAATACTCTGCCGAAAGAGATGGCATTGGCATAACCCACTTGCAGAGCAATATCCTGAACTGCCATATCGGATGCAGACAACAGACGGCAGGCCTTTTCGACCCTCAGTTTTACCAGAAAATCAACAAACTTCATCTCAAACTCTTCCTTGAACAGATAACTTGCATATTTGCCCGAGATCTGGAACCGATCACTCAGATGTTTCAGCGACAGATCCGGATCATCAAAATGCTCTTCAATATATATCCGCAGCTCGTTGATCATCGCGCGATGACTTTTCGTTTCATTCACAGATACATAATTGCGATAAACCTCTTTAAGCCACTCCTGCAAAATCTCTTGAATGTCCTCCAGTGTCTCCACCTGCTGGATATCACTACGAAGACGAGTCAGGATTTCCTCGGCAAATTGGCTTTGCAACCGCTCAGACAGCTCCCCGAATTCACGGGACAACATCTGGATTAATGCCTGCAGCAACATGCGAATATCGTTATCTGTAATCTGATCTTCGTTAAACGCAACAAACATCTGATCCAGCTGCGTTCGCCAACCATCACCGGTTAGTCTGAATTCACGGACAAAGTCTGCAAGCATCTGCAAATACTTGTACGATTGCAGCTCAATACGATCCGGCAGTTGCTCACTGAGAACGATGGCATCTTTACCAAGGGTAAGTCTATGCTGCAAACCCGCATCTGCACTCGCATAGGAACGAGTAATCTCCTCCCAGCCCGATACGGTTCGTCCAATCCCGAACGTAAACCGTAGGCGGAAGTTTTCCGCAATCCACATATGCATCTGCTTAGCCAGATCCATAAGTAATTCACGGTCCAGTCCTTCCTGCTCATCCGATGCAATCACTACAATAAGCCTGCGGTTCCCAAACCATTCAGCCCAACCTCCGAACTGGGTCTCATTCTGCACAAGTTCTTCCACTACGTTCATAAGCGCCATCTTCAGAATATTCTGATTGGTCGAGAGATCGTCACCATTCATCTCCGCAATGAGGACGGCAACACTCTTCGGTTCCATGAATCGTTCCTCTAGCGGTTGCAGATGGCGAAGTCGCTGACGGAACGAATCCATTCGCTCTCCTTCCATCAGATCAACAAGCAACTGTCTGCGATGAATCAGCAAGTTTTCATGATGCTGTTTCTCATAGTCAACCGTTTGAGCAATCAGATGTTCCAGTGCTCGATCGATGAGTGCCAGTTCATCTTTGACGGATGGAGTTGCTTCATCCTCCTCGGCACGTGGCTGTAACGCCTGGATTCGATTCATGATCAGCTGGATGGGGCGTGTATTTCTTCGAGTAATGTAGATTAGTCCCGCCACCGCACCAACAATCGTTAATAAACCAATACCGATCCACACATATGAAACAAGGGATACCCATGAATACAGCTGTCCGGATTGAATACCACTCTCGAAGATCAGACCAAGTTTGTCCGCAGTCACACGATTAAGGATTTCACCTGCTGAAGGGTCCATTTGATGCGCGGTATAGATCAGATTGTCGCTCTTATCCCGAACCTGAAGAACTGATAACTTTTCATTGGTCATGTTATCAATCTGCCGTTCCACTGCATACATGCGGATGGTAATGACGAGCAGTCCTTCACCGCCCCACGGTAACGGAAGCCACTTATTCATGCTAATCACCTGTGTAGGTACGTCGAAGGAACGTTCCTTATAATCACGTGGCAGATTCCAACCGAGGTTCTCCCGATCTTTCAAAGCTTGCTCAATATAGGCACGATCTTCGAAATCTTCCAAACGCATCATGCCTCTGGGCGTAAGAATCTGGGAATCGGACATACGATAGAGATAAATGGATTGAATCATATCCTGCTGATCCAGCATACGTCCCAGTCCACTTGCCGCATCATAGATGAACTGACTCGATAATTGTCCCTGTCCAGCTTCCAGAAAGCGACTATATGTCTTGTTTGCACCAATGTCTTCAAGCAACCGAAGTTCAATGTCACTTAGCGAGCGCTCCAGTGTATCCACGATATAGCGGGTGGAGATCATGTCGGCTTTTTGTGTTTCGTTACGTGAGAGTTCGTTGACAATCAGGAAGGAGAGAAAGATCAGAATGGAAATCGTAAGCAGAAAAATAGGAAAATACGAATACATCAACTTGGTGTGCCAATTCCGCTTCAGATTTACTTTCATAGGCTCCAACTCCTTCCATCTCTATTCTAATGAGTATGCTCTTCTCTGTTCTTTGGCCTGCCTGCTGACGATATACAGAATCACTGATCCTAGTGCCGCACTGATCGTGCAAGCCAGATACATCAGTGATGGACCGCCGGAATCGAGTAAATATCCGTTAAGCATATTACCAACAATTCCGCCCAGGCCAGCAAACACCATGTTAAATAAACTTTGACCTGTGGCCTGCATTTCCCGTCCCGTAACGGAAGCCACATATTCCACTGCTGCGATATAGAAGAATCCAAAGGATAACCCGTGCAGCACCTGGACACCAATCATCACCTCAGGTGTCGGCCATAACCATTGTATCCCCCAACGTAACATATACGCCCCCGCTGCAAGCAGCATCGTCCGTTCATGTCCCCATTTTCGGAGTATGAATGCCGCTGCCAACATGGATGGAACATTAGTAATTGACGCCAGCAACAGCGCTGTACCTGTCATGGTCACAGAACCGCCAGCCATCTGAAATGAAATAACAAAAAAGGAGTTAAACGCAGTGAGCGTTTGGTTAACCAGGAAACAACCTGTTAGAAATAGAAGGAATGTCCGGTTTCGGAGCAATCTTGCCAAACCTACGGAGAAGGTTACCGAGGACGAGGATATGCTCGTCTGCCGGGGAAGTGTACTTGCCAGTATAGCGCTCAGAATGTTAAACAGGAGAAATGGCAGCCATAACATGTGAATGGAAAACTGGGAGAGATACATCCCTGCGGCAAATCCCCCAACTCCCGTTCCTATGCTGCCGAAGAGTCGGATCATGCCATATGAGGTGTTCGCGGCTCTCGCAGCTGTAACCGCATAGGAGTCAGCAACGGGTATTTGAGTCACTTGGAATATAGTGCATAAAGTATAAATCAATATTAATATAATGTACACTTGAATATTGTAGAAGTACGCTAACGATGCAGGAACAAGCAGGCTGATCACCAGTACGAATCGTGTCTTTTTAAACTTATCTACCAAAATTCCCCATATAGGTTGAAGGATAATAGATACAAGTGTGCCAAACGCCATAATAAATCCGGTTTCTTTACTTGAAAAACCTTGTGCAACCAATATGGGATTAATGTACGGGTTAAACATCCCCCCGGCAAGTCCCATAAACAGATATAGGCCCTGTAATTGGAGTAAAACACGTTTTGCATCATTGGAATCGGCTTTTGTTTTCTCTGTGTAAGCCTTCATATGTCTACTTCTCATCCGGATCTCCATCCTTTATTTCTGTAGTGGCTTCGCCTATTCTCTATTTTTATGTGCGTGTCAGACTCGACTTGATTGCAGCCAATGCCCCGATTGCTCCTGCTTTGTTTCCCAGTTCAGCTACAGCTAAAAGTGTAGGCAGAACAGTGTAACGTTGGAGGCGTGTGCGCACTTCATTTAGATAATAGGATGGGTTGGATGCAGCCACGCCACCACCGATCACTATAATGGAAGGATTGAGTAAAGCCGTAATATTCGCCAGACCTCTCGCCATATAACGCATGGGTAGCTCCAGAATCTCCAGGGCAGCAAGATCACCCGACTCCGCTGCTTTGAATACATGCCTGGCTTCAATCTGTTCCGCTTCCCCTCCTGCCAGACTCATGATCAGGGATAAGGAACTTCCCTTTCCAGCAGCAAAATAACGCCTCGCCTGTTCGGTAATTCCCGTACCTGAAGTCACTTGCTCAAATACGCCAAAGGAATCCGCATCCGCAACGTAACCGGTATGAAGCCCTTCGTCTCCTGCAATGAAATGCCCAATCTCACCTGCTGCTCCATTCTGGCCGCTATAGAGCTGTCCATTCAGGATAAGAGCAGATCCAATGCCTGTTCCAACCGTGACCATTACACAGTGTTGATGTCCCTGTGCTGCCCCTTGATCATACTCTCCCATTGCGGCCATATTCACATCATTATCCAACATGATATTCCCGCTGTAGTACTTCGCAATAACAGGGCGAATATCTAGCTCAGGCCACTGAAAAGCGGGAGCATTTCGCAGTATCCCCTCCTCTTGCAGAATCACACCAGGGAATCCCAAGCCTGCACCTTTAAGTTGATCCAGACTGCATCCAACTTCGCGGCAGAATGTTTCCAATTCAACGAATAACCATCGGAAGAACTCATCCGGCTGATCACTGGCAAGCGTAGGCAAGATACGTTCATGAACTTCATTTCCAGCCTGTTGTGATGACAAGAGCATTAATGTTTTGGTGCCTCCAATGTCAATACCTGCAATCCAGCCGGATGGATCACCTCCAACCGTACCATTCTGATTGGTCTGATAATTATTACTTACGTTTTTCACGAATTCTGTCATCCCTTTTCCCTCCTCACATGTTGTATATCCAATCTCTTATTCCATGGCCTGCTGAAGGTTCAGCATCGTTTGTTGTACGGCTACCTGAACCGCGCCAGTGACAACAGCTTGCTCACCAAGCTTGGAACAGATTAACTGTGGTTGCACAGGAAATTGCTCAGAGATGATCTGCCTCAGTAAAGGCAATAACACATCACCGTTCCCTCCTACACCTCCGCCAAGCACAATGAGATCTGGAGCAAGCACAACGCTAATCTGACGCAGAGCTGAAGCAATCTTCTGGCTGTATTGTTGTAAAATCTCTACCGCCTCTACTTCTCCACTGCGTGCAGCTTCAAATAACTTCTCAGGAGTCAGGTGTCTGTGAAGATCATCTGCACCCGAATGAGCAGCCTCCAATAATAGTTCATCATGCTGTTCCAGATAATCTTTTGCCAGTTGCATCAGACCATCAGCGGACAGCACTTCCTCCAGACGTCGACCATCATCCACCAGCATCTCTGCGATCTCTCCAGCTAAGCCTCCTAAACCTCGAAGCAGTTGTCCATGTACCATGATGCCAGCACCCGTCCCTGTACCGATGGAGAAAAAAACAAACAAGGAATACCCTGCTGCTGCACCACTCCGATACTCCCCAAGCGCCGCAAGATTCACATCATTTTCCAGGATTACTTCACAGGGAAACGCTCCTGACAACGACTCTAGAGAGAAAGCTTCTTCCAGACCCGCTAACGGATCCACAATACGATTGATACGCCCTGAATCAGGTAGCACTACGCCTGGTATACCGAACCCGATGCACTGAATCTGACTCCAGTTCAGATGATTCTCCTCAAGCAGTTCGTTCATATGGCTTCGGAGAAGCTCCAACATCGTCGCTTCTGCTCGCTCATAAGCCTCTTGAACAACCATGGGATATGTTCGATAGGCAATGATCTCTCCATTCAGATCGGATAACGCAATCCGAATACGTGTTGCCCCGATATCTATACCACAGACATAATAAGCCGTTTCATTGAAACGAATGAGGGTTGCTTTTCGACCCTGAGCGTTGTCAGCTGGCCCCATTTCCCTCACCAGATTACGGTCAATCAGATGTTCGACCGCCAAAGACACCGTTGGTTTACTAAGTCCGGTCTGACGACTGATATCCGCTCTCGACATGGTTCCCTGAGTTATGAGGGCATCCATGATGAGATTTTCATTCAGATTGCGGATATACTGCGGTGTGCCAGCCATGTTATCGCCTCCTCTAATAGTTAGTTAGGTTTATTAACAAATTGATTAAATTCAATATATCATCGTGCTTGGTCGGTGTACAGCTTTTTGTCATTGCACTCTTGTACTAGAAAGAACCACATCTTCACCTGTAACACAAAAGCCTAATAAAGGAATTATTATACAATAATAGACGTTTATACATTTCCGAAACAGTGACGCGGTCATAGAATACCTTATCACGATCAGGGAGGTTTTAATATGTACAGAAAGCATCATAAATGTCATCATCCAAGACCAAAGTGTTTTTACAAAAAAATTACGAAAACTTGTGTTACCAAAATCAAATATGTCCCTACAAAGTGTAAAAAACATTGTTGTGTCACTGTTGAATATTGTCCAGTCAAAAAAAGAAAACATTATTAATATTCTTTTGGAACTAGATTAATACCGCATACCATTAACCTATCAAAAAAAGTTGCGGTGATATTCACCGCAACTTTTTTCTTCCTTATATACATATATTCATCAAGTTTTGGAGAGCTCAATAAATCCTTCACCGAAAACATCACGCACGTCATGAATGGTGATAAAAGCAATCTCATCTTCTGCTCGTACAATCTTCTTCAGCATAGAAACTTCCTGCTTGCTAATCACAATGTATAGAATTTCTTTCTTATTTTTTGTGTAATAGCCATGACCGGACAGGACGGTTACTCCGCGATCCATCTTCTCAATGACTTGCTTTGCGATTTCATCCTGTTTGGAAGAGATAATCATGACTGCTTTTTTCGGATTGAGCCCTTCAATAATGAACTCCATTGTTTTGGTTCCAACAAACAGCAAGACAATTGTACACATTAATCCTTGTGGTCCAATGATGAAGTATGAGGAGAAAGCCACAATCAGATCGAAGAACAGAAGTCCGTAACTGATATTCCAATCCAGATATTTGTTGGCAAGTCGGGCCAAGATCACTGTTCCCGCCGTTGTGCCTCCCACTCTAACAATCAAGCCAATACCAAGACCGGCAAATAATCCGGCAAAAATGGTATTGATCCAGAGTTCATCCGATGCAATCGTCCAACTCTCCGTCAGATGCAGGAACAACGAGTTGAATACCACTGCAATAATTGTATATACCGTAGTCGTTTTATCAAGAAACCGATATCCCACAATTAACAAAATACCGTTCAGGATCAAGTTCATCAGTCCAGGGGACCATTCAAACAGGTAATACAAAATAATCGTGATACCCGTGACGCCGCCTTCAGCCAAATCGTTCGGGATGACAAACAGGTTCACCGCCAGTGCAAACAGAAATGCACCTGCCATAATAAATAGGATATCCGTAATTCGTTTCTTCATTATGCATTCCATCCAATCCATCAGAAATCAACCTAATCGACCCGTCTCATAAGTTGTCATAACCACTCAAGGATAGATTTTACCATGCTCCCAACAAAATTTGTATACATAATACAAATTGTTGCGTAATTTGTGCAAAGGAATTAGTAAACCTGCTCTTCTGTCTTCGCAGAGCTATTGAGCATCATACACCCATGACAAATGTCATGGTCCGTCATTGATATTCATCATTACAGAAGGCTGACGTTTATGACTTACTGTCATGTTCGGATTGTTTTACAATGATAAAAACGCTTCCTACAGGAAAGTCTAGCGGGAAACGCCAAGTTGTAGCTGATTACAGTTATAACGATTGAAGGAGGACACAATTTTATGAACAGATCAAAAGAAATGGCCTTAAAAAAAGAAGTTACCCCTTACGAAAAAAATGATCTCAGACTAAGTATCCGCCAGTTAATCAATACATTGCTCCCGCTCTTCTTGTTATGGGCTGCAGCTTACTTTAGCTTATCGGTTTCCTACTGGCTGACCTTCCCGATTGCCTTGGTGGCATCCGGATTTGTACTACGGACCTTTATTATTTTCCATGACTGCTGTCATGGTTCATTCTTCAAGAGCAAACGCGCCAATGATATTCTCGGTACCATTACTGGTGTTTTAACAGTTACACCCTATCAGCAGTGGAAAAACGAGCATTCTATCCATCACGCAACAAGCAGTAATCTTGACAAACGTGGTGTAGGTGATATCTGGGTTATGACGGTTGACGAATATAAAGAAGCTTCTCCTTGGGGACGTCTCTTCTATCGGATTTATCGTAACCCGTTTGTATTGTTTTGTATCGGACCCATTTACGTGTTTCTGTTGGCTTACCGTTTTAATCGCAAAGGTGCTAGACGTAAAGAACGTATCAATACACACCTGACTACCGTATTGATCGTAGTGCTCTATGCATTCATGTCCTGGTTAGTCGGATGGCAGGCTTTTGTAATGGTGCAGGCACCTATCTTCTTCTTCTCCGGTTTCTTTGGGATCTGGTTGTTCTACGTCCAACATCAGTTCGAAGAGACGTATTTTGAACATGAAGATGAGTGGAGTTATGTAAAAGCAGCTGTTGAAGGCAGTTCTTATTACAAATTGCCAAAATTATTGCAATGGATCAGTGGTAATATCGGGTTTCACCATGTGCATCACTTGAGCCCACGTGTACCTAACTATTTCTTGGAAGAAGCACATAACGCAACACCACCCTTGCAAAAAGCAACAACTATTACACTACGTTCCAGTCTGGTTGCCCTGCGCTTCCGTCTGTGGGATGAAGATTCCAAACAGTTTATTAGCTTCAGACAGCTCAAAAGCTTATCCCGCAAGCCGTATGTTCAACCGCCTATCCGAGTAACCAATCCAGCGGGTCTGACAGAGAAGCCTTAACTCTGTCGGATTCGTTTTCTTGTGTTCAAGCCATAGTCATGCTACAGTCATGCTAAAGTTGAGTACAAGTGCAAGGAGGAGAATTACATTCAAAAGTGGATGCAAAATTTTTATAAAAAAACAGGGTTGAACCTTTATGTATGGCTCGCCTTTTTCATCCTGCCATTCTATTTTATATCGCAATATTCTAAATTATGGACGATGGTAACCGGCATCATCATTATCCTCGTTTTCTTCGTCTGTTACCTGCTCGCCTTCATCACCAAGGGCTGGCAGGTGTACATGTGGATTGGAATGCTTATTGCCATATCCATTACGATGACGATCGCCTATGATTATGCGTATTTCTCATTGTTTCTTGCTTTTTTTATTGGGAATATTAAAAATAAAGCCGGTTTCTTTACCCTCTACTCGGTGAACCTGGGAGCCAGTTTCGTAACCATTAATTACGGTTTCATTAATCAGAGTTCTCTGTTGGTGAGCCAACTCCCGTTTGTATTCATCAGCTTAATGGCCTCCATCCTGCTCCCAATCAGTACGTATAACAAAAACAAAACCGAACAATTGGAAGGCCAATTGGAGAATGCGAACAAGCGACTTGATGATCTCGTAAAAATGGAAGAACGCCAGCGTATCGCTCGTGACCTGCACGATACACTTGGACAGAAGCTCTCTCTGATCGGTCTGAAAACTGATCTGGCGAGACGGCTGCTCCGCAATAATCCCGATCAGGCCGAGATTGAATTGAACGACCTCAGACAAACGGCAAGTACAGCTCTGAAGGAAGTCCGGGAAATGGTCACCACCATGCGTGGTACACAATTGGTTGATGAACTGTTCCGGGCGGAGCAGATTCTGAAGGCCGCTTCGATTGAATTTGTGCTGGAAGGCAATCCGAAGTTACAGGATACGTCACAATTGAATGAAAATGTGCTCGGTATGTGTTTGAAAGAAGCCGTCACCAATGTCGTCAAACACAGTCAGGCAACAGCCTGTACCATCATTATTAAGGAGACCCTGGCGGATAATGTATTAACCGTACAAGATAACGGTATTGGAATAGAGCGAACTCGCAAACAGGATCGGCGCGGAACAGGAATTTTGGGCATGAAGGAACGACTTGAATTTGTGAATGGTTGTCTGGATATTCGCTCTGCAACAGACATCCAGGGCACAGCGATCATTATTCATGTTCCGAAACTCGTTCGCAAACCGATAAAGGAGGCAGAATCATGATTAGAATTGTAATCGCGGAAGATCAGCGCATGATGCTCGGCGCCTTGTCTTCCCTCCTCAATCTGGAGGAAGATATGGAAGTCGTCGGACGTGCCAGCAACGGCCAGGAAGCCCTTGCCCTTGTCCAGGAGCTTGCACCAGACATCTGTCTGATGGATATAGAAATGCCTGTGAAAAGCGGCCTTGAAGCCGCAGAAGAACTCAAAGGAATGAGCTGTAAGGTCATTATCCTGACTACTTTTGCCCGGACCGGATATTTCGAACGTGCCCTAAAGGGCGGTGTCCGTGGTTACCTGCTCAAAGACAGTCCAATTGAAGAACTTGCCGAGTCGATCCGCCAAGTTATGAATGGCAGACGCATCTTCGCTCCGGACTTGGTAGATGAAGCTTATGTAGAAGAAAACCCTCTGACAGAACGGGAGAATGCCGTACTAGGCCTCATGGCAGATGGGAAGAACACCAAGGAAATCGCCGGGCATCTGTTCATCACAACGGGCACGGTACGTAACTATATCTCCATTATTCTCAACAAGTTAAATGCCAGTAATCGCATTGAGGCCATCACTCGCTCCAAGGAAAAAGGGTGGTTCAAATGAAAGTACCGCTTTAACCCATTGAAACAAAAATAAGCATGTATCAGGCTGCACAAGCTGCGATAACATGCTCAAAATAAAAAGCTTGGCCCAGCAATTTCTTCCTGGGCCAAGCTTTTTTTTAGGTGTATCGTAACAATCCCATACTCATCTCTTTTTCATTGCAGAATATCCGTAAAACACTCAAGATTTATTTCACAGATACAGCCATGCCAAGAGCCTCTAGTGGCACTTGATCGGTCTTAAGCTGATGAATTTGGTTACCGTCCTGCCATGAGATCGTTACATGAACAGACTTTCCACCACTTGGATATTCAACTTTGATATATCCTTTATCTTTGGGTACAGGCAAGGTATGTGACTCCAGGTACTCCACCATTTTCTTCGCTATGCCCGCATTATTCATTTCATCTTCCGAAACCGAACGAATTTCCAGCGTCCATCTACCTTCCTGCCAAGTCAGATATTGACTGCCTGCGGCACCTTCACTCATGCCTTCGATGCCATGTCCCAGATCCACAGCAATATCTGCTGGAATATCTTTCAGGTTCGTCTCAGGGAAAATTTCTGACTGATTCGGGTCATTATAGGTCTTCACTTCAAAGGAAGCCAGTACAGGTATCTTACTGTCGGATGCAGTTAAAGACTGATCATTAATGGCAACAGACTGAGCGGTAGCGTAGAAATTTACTTTAAATGCATCCGCAGTATTGGACAGTATTGCCACACCCAAAGACGTACCCTTGTCCAATGTGAATGAAGTGGGTAACGCTGCATCCTTCATCTTCAACTGGTTGCGAACTTGCTTGATCACATCATTCACACCTGAATGACCAGTGGCAACTTGGTTGTCATTTGCCTTCGATTCTGATGTGTCTTCATTATCTGTTGTGTCCGTATTCTCTTTGGTTCCTGTTTCATTTTCATTAGAGAAATCAGCACCACCACTGCCGGTCTCGGTCTGTTCACCCACGGTTGTCGTTGGTGAAGAACTATTCTCTGATGATGCTGCATTTGAATCCGGTCCACCACATCCTGCCAGAGCAAGTAAAACGGCTGTCGTTACTGGAATGGTGATCCATAATGGTTGTTTCTTCATGATGTGAACCTCCTTCGTTGTAGCCAATCGAAAAATTAAAGATTAACGCTTGTCGTTCCAGAAGTTAACCGGCTGCACTTTTTTACTTAATACTTCAAAACGATACCCTTCTGCCTTCAATGTTTTTAATACTTGCGGTAATACTTTTAGCGTTGCTTCCTGGTCGTGCATAAGCACAACAGGTGTTGTTCCGCTCTTTTGCACATTGTGGATCTGCTTCATTACACTGTTATAGACTTTCTGGTGATCTTTCTTGTATTTCCAATCTTCCGAATCGACATTCCAGTCCCATAGATGGAATCCACCCTGACCCAGCAGTACATTACGGAATGCCGGTTTGAGATAAGGTTTACTACCATATGGCGTTCGAACGAGACTTGTTTTAACTCCGGCAACCTTGTTCAGACTTGCATTGGCCTGTTGCATCTCTTTCAATCCGGTATATGCAGATTTATAGAATTTGCCTGGAACGTGAGTCACACCATGCAGACCCAATCCATGCCCGTCAGCTACGATTCGTTTGGTAGCCTTCTGAAATTGCTCCATCCGAGGACCCAGCATGAAAAACGTTGCCTTCGCATGATACTGATCCAGAATATCCAGTAACTGACCCGTATGAGCGGTTGGCCCATCATCAAACGTCAGGTATATGATTTTGGAATTTGTTTTGCTTGCTCCATCCTTGGATGCAGCTGATTCGGCAGATACCGACTGCGGCAATAATAGTGGAATGATTAGTAAAATAGCAAGTGTGACCATGATAGATTTACGAATATGTAGCATAATTAAAAGTCTCCCTTATGTGTTATATTTCCCCGGGTGTCCATGTTTTTCTACCTTCATCCCTTGGCGATTAATCCTAATACTATCAAAGATAGTGGCTCCTGTTCTCGCTCCAAAGGCTACGGTAGAGTTACACTTTTGTCAGATAAACCTAAAATTTAATACGAATTTGATAGATTTGCGCAAAATAAGATCCCGCCAGGATAGATCAATTGTGACATATCCTCTATTACCCATATTTAGAATTTTGATAGACCTTTACTCCAATTCAAGTAAATCAATACAATCATTAAATATCGTTGCATGCAAAAAAACCTGCACAAGTGCAGGCTTCTTTGTCTTCAATCAGCATATGGCATCAAACCATCATCCCTTGCAAGGGGATTGCCCCATTGCATTCAGGATCATTACCTCATGCTGTATGTAAATGGTGTTTTGACGCTGGAATCTTTTTGACTCCCTACGTGCATTTATTCAGCAGGAGCTGTGAACGAACGTTTGCCAAACTCGGCATCCAGCATGTAGAAGGCATTGCTGTCTTTTTCAATGCGGCGCAGCTTCTGAATAATGTTGTCAAACAATGCTTCCTCTTCAACCTGCTCATCAATGAACCATTTCAGGAAATACATCGTTGCATGTTCACGTTCATTCAGAGCGATGTCAGCCAGATTGTAGAATTTTTTCGTGTTTTGCTGTTCATGAGCATAACCATGTTCAAATACATCCAGCATCGAAGCATATTCATTCTTCGGTTCTGGCAAAGCCGCAAGTGTGGCACGTTGTCCACGATCATTCAGGAATTTGTATATTTTCATGCCATGGAATCGCTCTTCTTCCGCTTGCACGATGAAGAAGTTCGCAAATCCATCCAGACTTTTGCTGGAACAATAAGCTGCCATAGCCAGATATACATGAGCGGAATAAAACTCAAAGTTCATCTGTTCATTTAAAGATTCTGTTAACGTTTGGCTCATAATCAAAACACCTCTTTCTTTCTCTAGGGATGGTTATATTCTAACATAACGTAAGCAGGACTTACACCGATTTTCTACAAAATTCGCCAAGGACTGAACGATCAAAAAAGCTCTGCCGCGATGGCAGAGCTTCTTTCATTCTTTAGAGATATGCAATTATACCAAGAACGCTTTGGAGATGATAACCAACAGGATGAACAGAACCAGAATGGCACCTACAGAAGTGAAACCTCCGTATCCGTAGCCTCTTGTTTCTCCACCTAATACTTCGCTCATTGACCGTACCTCCTCTGCAACAGGTATGGGTTATCTTATGCAGGAAGAACAACTTTGACAGGGCGGATGCCCTAATTATTCAGATTGCTGTTTTTTTCGTTCAGTACCGGGGAGATTGCACACGCATGATATCCAGAAAAGGCACCTTCGCCGTGAACTCTTCTTCGGTATACTCTACATGCACGAGTCGTGTACGGGAGTCCATTTTGACGATAACTCCTTGCACCTGATCTTCTTTGCCCCATACCGTCAACAGTACTTCCGAACGTTCCCGAAAGGCTTCAACCAGTTGGTTTCCCAACTCTTCAAGTTCAAACTCATCCCGTGTAGGTCTTTTTGCTACTTTTGCTTTTGCCAATGTGGCTGCCTCCTCTACTCCGACGTCCCGATTCCACGGGTTGATTGCCGAGTTCATATTCAATTAGTATACCATTCATTTACGTTCGTGTAATCTCATGGCATCCAGAATGAGCAAATTCCTCAGGCAAGTTACCGTTAACCGTGATACCTCCTATTCTTCTCCATACTCCACAATGATGCTGTACTCATTTGATCGGGTTTCGCCAGCCCGTTTTTGCCCAATGTAATCTTAGCTCTCATGCTTAAAATATAATCATTTGCGTTTTGTTCATTGTAATTTATAATCATCATATACGAGAGTAATTCTGTCGTACCATTATGATGCAGTCAGCGGTGATATATGAAAGGTTTCCATACGCACAATAGCCACATTCCAACAGAGTACGAGTTCAAACATTCCAAATGGATTCAAAAAATGCTCCATGCCTACTGGATTGTTATCATCGCACATTTCGCCATTCAGATTGGCTGTTTCCTGGTTCTGGAGTATGATCGCACACCTACCGATTTCTTGATGAATGTCCTGTTCTGGCCTACGACCGTCAGCAGTTCATGCATTTTGTTCGCAAGTTGGGTTGATCGGCGCTTCAGTTCATATTCCTTTTACACCATGTCTATAGCCAGCACGGTTATCGCCTGGACGATTATTCATGTCAATTATGACATTCGGATTATATTAGCAATCTGTCTGTTGCCCATCTTCGCTTCAGTGCTGTTCTTCAGTAAAAAGAGAGTCTGGATTGTCTTTCTGATGCAGATGACTGGTTACTTTCTAGTTTTGTTCGACCCGGCTTACCGGTTGTACCTGTCTTCATTTGACATGGTATCCATTCCTGCTTTTCTAATCCTAGGTACATATGTAGCACAGGTTATCGTAACCAGCGGCGTTGAGGTGCTCGATGATCTTCAGGCCAGCATGCTTGCCAAGCAGGACCTTATTGTGCGAAATGCCATTATGACCAAACAGTCCAAAACAGACGGTTTAACCAACCTTTATAATCAAAGCTCATTCAAGGATTATTATGAAAAAGCATTTGAGTATGCCAACAGTGGCATGAGTCTGCATCTTTCCCTGATCGATATTGATGACTTCAAATCCATTAATGATACGTATGGTCATCGGGTTGGAGATATCATTCTGGAGAAAGTGTCCCTGATCATTCAGGAAACCATTACATCAAGTGATATTGCAGCACGGTACGGGGGCGAAGAGTTCGCCTTATTGATGTTTGAGCAATCTTTCAAGCAGGCCTATGCCTTGGTGGAACAGATTCGTCAGAAGATTGCCCTGATGGGGCATCTGGAACTTGAAGGAGCTTCCATCACGGTGAGTATCGGTCTCAAAAGCTACAGTCCCAATCTAACCAAAGACAAATTGTTCGAGGAAGTGGATGCCTGTCTGTATGCCGCCAAACGAACAGGTAAAAATAAAACCGTAACATCACTTGATCTGACTTCGTCCTTGGCAGAGAAAATGTAAATAAAAAAGTTGTGCTGTACACCGGAATTCCGGTTTGGACAACACAACTTTTTTGGGGTTTGAATACGATCAGCAGGCCGATCTTTTTCATACGTCTATGTTTTCATTCCGCCCATTCCCAGCGATGACGATTTTGCTCCAGCATCGGATGCAGGTATTCGGACGATCCGTCAATGATGAGACGCAACTCTTTGATCCAATCCTTGAAGGAATCAAATGAAGCAAACATATTCGCCATCTCTATCGTCAAATACAGAAAGTGAGGGGCTGGATATTCCGCAGTGATATGCCGCAGCGCGCTATCCACAGGTGTATATTTTTTTCTCTTGCCCTCAAGCCCCTCCACACGTATACGTGAAGTTGGATGTTCCCGCCGCCAATCATGCAGGCGATCTTCTCTTTTGTAATATGCCCGTATCGGTTCCTTGCTCATTCGTTTAAACGTGCTCTCGTGTAAAGGATACAGCACAAGCTGTGTGAATGAGCGGGTACCCACCGTTGCAGCGGCTCGCTCGAGTTGCTCATCAGTCACATGTTCAAACGAGTCATAAAAAGTCAGTGTACCTTTGTGGCTGGCCGCAGGTGGCTCATAACCATAAGGTACAGATGTATATTTTCCAGACATTTCACCCCTCCTTGTCTATACGCATATTCGCACAAAGATGATTGGGATAACCCCGCTAATGTTATTATACGCTAAGGATCCTGCTTCAACTCGGAATAAAATGTCATTCTGTTCTTGCCTGCACGTTTGGACTCATATAGAGCTTCGTCCGCCATCCGAATAATCTCACTTGGGTTGTCGCTGTTGGTTGGATATTCAGCACCTCCAATACTACATCCAATTCGAATTCGCTCGTAATCGATAATAAACGGCTTGTTCAGACTTTGAATGATGGCTTCTGCATAAGCCATGGCTTCTTCCCTCGGATGACTTCCAATCGACTGAAGTACAATGAGGAATTCATCTCCACCCAATCGGACCGTTATCCCCTTCTCCTGACCAAGAGCAGACAGTCGCTGAGCCACTTTCTGTAACAATACATCTCCCGTCTGATGTCCAAGTGTATCGTTGACCCGTTTGAATCCATCGAGATCCAGATAGAGAAAAGTTAGCGTGTGATTTTCACTTTCGGTCTCCAGAGACTCCTCCAGATACACTTCTAGGGCAGTGCGGTTCGGCAGTCTAGTCAACTGATCAAAATGCGCCAGATTCTGCATCACAACCAGCTCTGAGTTTTTATTCATAAGAGAGGTCAGCATATCCCGAAGCGAACGGGACAACACTTCAATCTCCTTAATCCCCTTAATCGCAGGAATCTCAAGCTCTTCCCCTGCACGCAGTCGATTGGCTACTCTGGTAAGACGCACAAGTGGGGCAGAGATCAGACGTGAGACAAACCAGCCAATCAGTGCAAACAGCACGGTAACGGCAAGTCCAGACCACACATTAAACCACATCAGGTCAAACACAGAAGCAAAAGCAGATGACTTGACTTGACGAATGACTACGGTCCAGCCTAATCCGGGATAATCCAGATGACCCTGGCTGTAGGCAAACCCTGTCACATATTCATTCCCGTCAGGCCACTTTTCAATGGACCAACTGCTTTTGTTGCGCTGGGCCTCTTCAATGCCGGGCAATACCATCGGTTTACCGACCCATTCCTTCGGACCGAGCAGCACGGTATGTTCCTTTTTGCTCACGATAAAAAACTCAATGTCCTTTTCTTCCCTTTTCAATGGGGCAAGTACAGATTCCTCAACTTCCTTCGCCCACTCCCAGCTTAAATGTGCAGCGAGCACACCTTGAATCATTCCTTTGCTATCTTTCAGCGGAAAACTGATATCGACAAATTGCAACGGCTCTCCCGTTGGATTCGGAAGCAGCTTGGCTAGAAGAACTGCATTATGCACATCTCCAATGAATTTACCCCTGATTCCCTCCTGATACACAGGTCGCTCTGATAAATTTTCCCCAAGCAAAATACCATCCGTGGCAGCTAATACTTTTCCCTTCGGGTCCATGAATCCAACCCATGAGAATGAGGGAAAGCTGTCTTGTAACTGATCCAGCAGCATCTGAATCTCATCAGGTTGGAATCCATCTTCCAACGAAGCCATTCGGCCCAACAGGTCCAGTTCACCCGCGCGAGCAGACATGAAACGATCCAGCTTGTCCGAAGCCTGTGAGGCCGTGCCTGTAAGCGAGTGACCAATCTCAGTCTCTACAGCAACAAATGACTTTTGGCTAAAAATAGACCCAATCGTCAGGGTAACCAGCAAGGATAACATAGCACAGATGACTGTGAGCACAGTTCTAATTTTGAATGACATTACTTCCTCCATTACACGGTGAAACCATCTTGCTTTTCAACATAACTATGCTGCAAAGAGTACACGGAATGTCACCTAATCGTTTTCATATTTATCGGAACTTGTATGTTTTTTTATTATACGTGTACATACAATATTATACTGAAATCTTCACCGTGTTTCTTCCATTCAAAGAATAGACACGATTCTGTATATACATACTTGGGTTATGAATATAGAGAGCAAGCATATCCTTCAAAGGATCATGTGCCTGTATGTCACAGAGAGAGAAATCGAAATACTAAACATTGGGGGTGTAATGTTGAGCCTGCTTCATGTTGCTATTATTCTGCCTTTTGCCGCTGGCATATTTCTTGCCATGCTGCATCGTTTCTTCCGTAAAAAACATTTGGGATGGCCGGTTCTCCTTGTCCCGGCACTATTATTTGTATACT